>DRHW01000044.1 GCA_011053005.1 Methylophaga sp. | reverse complement strand
TCACGAGATGTACCTTTAAATGATTCTTGAACGGTTTTTTGGTTTCTAGATGTCATCACCTCCAGATCATCTTTACGGTAATGTTCAGCCAATTCAGGTGTTGCAATATCAAAGTCATTTTTACCTATTAAGCTGTCTTTGTCTGGGTAGCCTAGCGTATCTGCAAGTGTCTGATTGACTGCAAGAAATCGACTTTCAGTATCTTTAAACCAAACATTAAAAGAAAAATTATCCAGCAATGCACGTTGATAACCTTCTTTTTGGCGCAATAAGGTTTCCGCTTGTTTTCGTTCTGAAATGTCCTGTACTAATGTAAAACTAAATTCTTCATCGTTGACTGAAATGTAATGTCCCGTTACATCGACATCAAAAATACTGCCGTCTTTACGGCGATGCCGTGTTTCAATATTGATTATTCCATCTTGAATGATAGTGTCCCACACTGCAGGCCAATCGCTTGCTTTAAAATCAGGATCAAACTGCCAAGGATACATGCCAATTAATTCATCTTTACTATATCCTAATGAGTGGCAGGCGTAGTCATTTACGTAGAGTACTTCGCCGGTTCGACTTATTCTAAAAAAGGCTGTTTTGCTTTTATCAAGAATAGTTTGAGTGAGTGTAAGCTCGTTTTTAAGGCTAGCATCAGATAGCTTGTTATGAAAAAATAGTTTGATATTGCCAATGACAGGAATCAGCAGTATTGAAATAACGAGACCTGTAATGAGATAGTCAACAGTCACTGCACCATTAAAGATCAAGCTCATGATACTGACGACAAGTCCACAGAGTGTTAACGTGACAACAACAATGATGAACCATGTATATGAAGTCGTATTGATTTGAAAGCGGTTGATAAAGATGGTTTTAAACATAATTTTTATCTATTCTCACTCAACATCAGTAATGGATTATGTCCTTGTAATAAATTAATTCCATTTATGACAGACTAATTACGAAATACAAGTGTCTGCTTTAATTTTAACGTTTTATATAGAAACCTATCAATTGCTAGTCATTTTGATTAAATGACCTTAAGTTATAGATGTCGTAAACTGACTATATAGATACAAACTATCATTTAAAGGGCTCACTTGACTAGAATCAATTGAGTTGAACTATAAGGATTGAGCGTGCTCGATAATTTAACAAGCAAACTTAACAAACTGACCACCGATGTAAAGCAAACTACTCATAGCCTGATCGATGATGCAAGTAGAGTGGTTGACCGTGCATTTGATAAACATATTTGTATTGGTGTGACAGGTTTTAGTGGCAGTGGTAAATCGACGTTTATTACCAGCTTAATTCATCAATTACGCTATTCAAATGAAGCGGGTTTAGCTAGTTTTTTAGCCGCGAGAGACCAGCGTATATTGGAAGTTAATTTACTTTCCTCCCAAGGGTTTGATTTATTTGATTATCAAGCAGGCATCACCGCCTTATCATCTAAACCACCACAATGGCCACAACCTACACAATCATTGAGTAGTGCCATTGTCCAAATTGTCTATAAGCGTAACTCGGCGTTTAAACGCGTGTTAGGTGAAACAAGCACGTTTAATATTGAAATTAGAGATTATCCTGGGGAGTGGTTGTTGGACTTGCCGTTGATTGGGCAAAACTATCTTAATTGGTGTTTCGACCAAACTGATTTAACGAAACAAGCTGTACGGAAACAGCTACTAGGTGATCTGTTTCAGCATTTGCATGCAATCAATCCATTTGATGTGATGGATGAATCACAAATAGATCAGCTCTATCAACGATTTAAATTCTTTTTAAAACAGTCCAAAGAGCAGGGCTTGACGTTGATTCAACCGGGTAGAATGTTGCTAGAAGATAAGCATCATCAAGCTGTTCCTTTTTTTCCTCTGCTTGGATTACATAATTACGATAAAGATGCGTTGGCTAATGCAAATGACAAGAGTATTTATAAAGTCATGTCGCAGCGTTACCAAGACTATATAGATGTACTTGTTAAACCGTTTAATAAACACTTTTTTGACGATATTGATCGGCAAGTGGTATTGATTGATGCGCTTAAAGTGATCAGCGGTGGCAAAGATAATTTTGATGACATGATGCTGGCACAAAGCCGTGTAATGGATTGTTATAAATATGGTTCATTGAATGCGTTACAGAAATTGTTCACGACTAAAATTGAACGTATTTTGTTTATTGCCTCGAAACCCGACCGTGTATTAGCAAGTCAACATGAAAATCTACGTAGCTTAGTCAATGACATCATCATTCGCACCTGTTCACAAAAACTGAGAAATTCGATTCGCATTGATACCGAGTCTGCGTGTTCAATTCGGTGTACTCAAGAGGTTAACGACTTATTACGCGTGACCAATGCAGAAGGCAAGCGTGGGGTCGTCGATCCTATTTTGATTCCTGATCACATTCCTACAGAAGCGGAATGGGCGGCGTTACCGTATTGGATCCCTGAAGTGTTGCAACCACCTGAAATTGATGGGTTAGTTAATGGTGCAAGATTGCCGTCGATCCGAATGGATAAAGTATTGACCTTTTTATTAGGAGATAAATTCTAGTGGCTGAACGTGATCCGTATTTTAGAACGATTGAAGACGATAGTGATTGGGGCGTGCCAGAAACCATTTCTGGTGATGATTCTATGCCGCTTCTTAGTGAACAACCCATAACAGACAAACCTGCAACATCCTGGGGTAAAAAAGCAGTGATATTGTTATTGATGGTGATTGTTGCCATATTTAGTTGGCAGTGTTACGTCACCTTAATTGGTTTATTGATTTCAAATGTAATTTTGGGAATAGCTTTTGCCGTTTTGCTCGCTTTTTTTGCTGTCGTTATCGCGGTTGAAATCTTTCGATTTATAAAAGGTCAGCGACAATTAGCTAAAGCAGAACAACTAAGAGAACAAGCTGCCTTATTTATTCGTGAGCGTAGTCATGGCAAGTCAGATGCATTTATCAGTGAGTTAACATCGCTTTATCAAAATACGGCACAAGGAGAGTTGTTACAAACGTGTCTAAAAAACCAACCTGATTATTTGAATGATGCCGAAGTAATTGATTATTTATCAGAACATTTCGTTGCAGAACTGGATAAGCAAGCTTATCGCTTAATTCAAAATGAAAGTGTCAATATCGGTGTGTTGATTGCGCTGAGTCCATTGGCTGTAATAGATGCATTAGTCGCCTTATGGCGCTCATTTAAACTGGTGAATCAAATTAATAAAATCTATGGCTTATCGCTGACCCGTATTGGGCAATGGCAAGTATTCTTCAAGATTATTAAAATGACATTATTAGCAGCGGGCACTGAAGCCGCGATCAGCTCAATGATAGAAAAAACATCAACAGGCTTGACAGGAATGGTGGCGGGCAGTGTGGCTCAAGGTATTGGTGTCAGTATTTATGTTTCACGGCTTGGTCAAGA
Organism: Methylophaga sp.; assembly: GCA_011053005.1. Taxonomy (GTDB): domain Bacteria; phylum Pseudomonadota; class Gammaproteobacteria; order Nitrosococcales; family Methylophagaceae. Next base: position 57,252 of record DRHW01000044.1, on the reverse strand, counting down.
AGCAATCAAACAAAGCCGGCCTATTATAGTAAATAGAAAACCACCTTTTGGTGTGGCCGTTTTAGTTGAAGGCATTATCAATAAGCTTAAAAAGAAACAAACAGAGTCTCAGGTGTGACAACCAAATTACGAATTGGCTATGTCATATTATTGGTGGCGTGCAGTGTTTTACTGTGGATGCCTTTAGAGTCGAATATTGGTCAACAACTGACCAGCATGTTAACGGTCACACTGTCTGTTTACGCTGTATTACGTGGTTTAAATGCCGTTATTTCAATGGCGCAAGGCACTGAACTTGCGATTGAACCGATGGGCATTGGTGTAACGCTCGCACCTGGCGAACTTTTAGATCCATTGAACGATATGATCGAACAAGTATCGAGCGTGTTATTAATCGCATCAGCCTCGATAGGCATTCAAAAAATTATTTTAAACCTGAGTGATATTGAGTTACTGCGTTGGGTGCTAGCAGCAATTTCGATTTTTGCTATTTTGTTTGTTGCCATTAAATCAATTTCAGCGAGCAAACAGAAAAGCGTCATCCGACTTATCGTTGTATTAACACTCCTGCGGCTTGTTGTACCCACGATGGTGCTCACATCAAATCTAATGCAGACATGGTTGGAATCAGAACGACAACAATCTATTGCAGTCTTAGTGTCAACGGAAAATGATGTACGCGTACTTAATCAAACCACTGCAAGCGATCAGGATGCAGGTTGGTTTCAAAATTTAACGGCTAAATTAAAACTCACCGATATTTTTACTTCAATTAAAGCTAAAACGGATAATGCGGTAACCGCTGCGGTTTATATTTTGGCTGAATTTGTCTTGGTGTTTATTTTGATACCGCTGTTATTTATCGCAATAGCTTATAAGTTAATTTTAGGTCGTTTCATCAGGCGCGATTAATTTAGCATGGACATTGTAAGTATTTGAAACTATTAATTTAGAACTAAATTTTGAATTACTGAGGTCGTTGCATCATATAACGTAAGGCGATGCCCATGATAATGCAGCTTGTCATGACTAATGCCATCGGCACTGGCGTACCATCACCTAATAAACCCACTAAAGTGCCTGAGAGTGCACCCGTCGCAAAACCGCTAGCGCCCATTAATGCTGAGGCGGTACCACTATTCGTTGGAAAGAACTCAATTGTGCTAGAGGTTGCATTAGATGCAATAAAACTTTGAGAACCAACAAATAACATAATCAAACCGACTACAACGGCTAACTCAGGTAAATCAACAATAGAGACATAACCGAGTAATGAAATACCGGTAACCAATTGAATCGCTTGGCCCATAGATAATAATCTGCTTGGATTATGGTAGCGTAATAGCCATACATTTATTCTATTTGCTAGCACCATTGTCACAATGTTGGCACCAAAGAACAGCGGGTAAACCGTTTCGCTAATATTAAAATAGCCCATGTATACAGACGGCGAACCAGTGATAAAAGCAAACATGCCGCCATAAGCAAAACAAAGTGCAAATAAATAACCGACGGCATGGCGATGTTTAAGCACTAATAAATAACGTTGTAGTGCACTGGGGTGTTGTTCATTTTTTGCTCGTGTTTCAGGGATATTTTTATAGATGAAAAACCAAATTATTAGGGTATAAATCAGTAGAAACACAAAAATGCCATGCCAGCCGGTAATATGCAAAAGTCCCATGCCTACAACAGGTGCAAGCAGTGGCGCCATCATCATAATCAGTGCCATTTGAGACAGGTTGCGTGCGCTATCTCGACCACTGCTAATATCGCGAATAATGGCACCAGAATTGACAATCGCCATTCCGCCACCTAAGGCTTCAACAACTCGAAATAGTAATAAACCGTTGAGTGTCGAACTCAATATGATGCCGAGCGTGCCACAAGCAAAAACAAACAAACCAACAAATACCGTTAATCGTCGACCAAAATGATCGGAAAACGGTCCTCCTACTAATTGACCGATAGCAAAGCCAGCTAAAAAAAGACTGAGCGATAATTCGACATGATGAACAGATGTGTTGAGGCTCGTCGCCATTGATGGAATAGCAGGTAAATAAGCATCAATAGCAAGAGGCGCTAAAGCGGTTAAACCGGCTAAAAGAAATAGAAGTGATTGTAATGACAGTGGTGATGATTTCATTATTTAGGATCGTCTAATCATTAAAATATAAGCGGTAGTTTACGCGGTTTTATTAAGGTTAAGGGCTGAAATAGGCTTTATTTAAAATATTCATAAATAGCCACAAACTTAATATCTAAGCTAATTTGAATACCAGATTTAAACTATCTAAATTCTATTATTTAGATGTGAACATGCTCTGGTATGATAAACAGTTTTTATAACGGTATTTACTCATGGCTAGCGACAGCTTTTCTTCACTTTCAATATCAGCCGAACAGATAGCCAACTTAGATTCACTTGGTTATAAAAAAATGACACCTATCCAAGCGCAAAGCTTACCGCATGTACTTAAAGGTAAGGATTTGATTGCTAAGGCTAAAACGGGTAGTGGTAAAACCGCTGCTTTTGGTATTGGTATCATCAATCATATCAACCCTCGTTTTTTTGGCGTGCAAGCATTGGTTATTTGTCCAACGCGTGAATTGGCCGATCAAGTCGGTAAAGAAATCCGCAGATTAGCGCGTGCTGTACCCAATATTAAATTAGTCTTATTGTGTGGTGGTAAACCTTTAGGTCCACAAATTGGTTCACTTGAACATGGTGCTCATATTGTTGTTGGTACACCGGGTCGCTTGCAAGATCATCTGACTAAAGGCACCTTGAAACTTGATGGCTTAAAAGCGCTTGTCTTAGATGAAGCAGATCGGATGTTAGATATGGGCTTTGCTGATGTGATGGAAGATATTATTTCCTACACACCTAAATCTCGCCAAACGATGTTATTTTCAGCGACGTATCCTGATACGATTAAACAGATGAGCCGTACTATTCAACGTGATCCAGTGACGGTGACGGTTGAGTCTGAACACAAAGAAAGTGTTATTGAGCAATTATTTTATGAAGTCAAAAAAAATGAGCGTGATATCACATTACTCGCCTTATTTGAGCACTACAAGCCAGAAACGACTATCGTGTTTTGTCATACCAAAGTGCAATGCGATGAAGTGGCTAGCATGCTACGTGATAATAAAATTGAAGCATTAGCCATTCACGGCGATCTCGATCAGCGCGAACGCGACAAAGTATTAGTGCGTTTTTCTAATAATAGTTGCTCGGTATTAGTAGCGACTGATGTTGCAGCGCGAGGCTTAGATATTAAAGCACTAGAAGCCGTTATCAATTATGAATTACCACGTGATCCTGAAGTCTTTATTCATCGAATTGGTCGTACAGGACGCGCTGGCGAAACGGGTTTAGCGTTGAGTATTTATACGCCGTCCGATGTGATGCGTTTGAATGCAATCGAAAAATATCAGAAAAAGCCTTGTGTTTCCGATGTACTCGCATCACTTGATCGTGATCCTCGTTTTACGTTAGTACCACCGATGGTGACCATTCAATTAGATGGCGGACGCAAGAGTAAAATTCGTCCTGGCGATATCTTAGGTGCATTGACCGGTGATGCGGGTTTATCTGGCTCACAAATTGGCAAAATTGATATATTTGATATGTCGAGTTATGTCGCCGTTGAACGTGATGCGGCACGTCAAGCACTTAGCTTTTTAGCAGATGGCAAGATCAAAGGCCGCTCGGTAAGAGCCCGTAAAGTTAAATAAATATTGAGCTGGTAAAAGCATTCTATGGATTGTTGTCATCAACAGAATACAATGCTAGCGCCAGGCTCTATTTAAATATTAATAAATTATTGTTCGTTAAGAGGTTTAGATTTTGGCAGTAACAGAATATGCAATTGGACAACGTTGGGTCAGCAACGGAGAAGCTGAACTTGGCTTAGGTATTATTAAAAGTAATTCAGGTCGTCGTATAGAAGTAAGTTTTCCCGCTGCCGGAGAACAACGTACTTATGCAACCGAAAATGCGCCGTTAAGCCGTGTTGTTTATCCGGTTGGCGATCGGGTTAAAACAGATGAAGAAGTGAGCTTTATCATCTCGGCTCGACATGACATTAATGGCTGTTACATTTATCAAGGCGATGATGACCTTGGCAATGAGATCAGCATTCATGAAATGGATTTGAATAGCTTTGTGCAATTTAGCCAACCACAAGATCGCTTGTTTGCTGGTCAAATTGATAAAAATCGTCAATTTGAATTACGGATTGAAACCTTAGCCCATCAACATCAATTACAACAAACCGCCGTATTTGGCTTGATGGGGGCACGTGCTCAGTTATTGCCTCATCAAATTTACATTGCTCATCAAGTTTCCATGCGCCATGCACCGCGGGTATTGCTAGCCGATGAAGTAGGTTTAGGTAAAACGATTGAAGCAGGGCTTATCTTGCATCAACAATTGATTACTGGCCGTACTCAACGCGCTTTAATTGTTGTACCTGATAGTTTGGTGCATCAATGGTTAGTAGAGATGTTACGTCGCTTTAATTTGGCATTCACCATTATGGATGATGAGCGTTATGCCGCTATTGTGGAAGCGGATGAAGGCAATCCGTTCGAAAGTGCTCAGCTGGTTTTGTGTAGCCTTTCTTCTTTAACACTAAATGAAGCGATGTACGAAGATGCATTACTGGCATCTTGGGACATGATGATTGTTGATGAGGCGCACCATTTACAGTGGAATGAAGAACAAGCAAGTAGCGAATATCAATGTATTGAAGGGCTAGCACGAGAAGTGGCTGGTTTATTATTGTTAACTGCAACGCCAGAACAATTAGGTATTGAAAGTCACTTTGCGCGTTTGCGTTTACTTGATCCTGATCGTTATTTTGACTTAGCTAAATTTCGTCAGCAAGAAGCTGAATATCAACCGGTTAGTGAGTTAGTGAATCAATTATTAGCTGATGATGCACAACAAACATTGAGCAAGCAACAAACGATCATCGAGCAATATCTCGGTCAAGATGGTTATTTAGCATTAGAAAATGCAGAAAACTTTGTAACGGCGAGAGATCTTGCGATTAGAGATTTATTAGATCGCCACGGTACAGGTCGAATTTTATTCAGAAATACCCGTGATGTGGTTGAAGGATTTCCTGAACGTCATTTGCACGCCTATCCATTAACAGCGCCTGCTGAATATATTGATGGGCAAGCAGACGCCGATGTGTTGGCTAGAATTCAAGCAGAACGTATTTTGCAGGATTCTGATGATTGGCTGGACACGGATAGTCGAGTCACATGGCTTGCTGAATGGTTGAGTGAATATAAATCAGATAAAGTTTTAGTCATCTGCGCCCAAGCAGAAACGGCACAGACTTTAGAACTTTATTTACGTGTTAATAAAGGCTTACGTAGCTCCGTATTTCACGAAGGTTTAAGTCTGGTTCATCGTGATCGAGCAGCTGCTTATTTTGCTGATGAAGAAGAGGGCGCTCAAGTCATGATCTGCTCTGAAATTGGTAGTGAAGGTCGTAACTTCCAATTTTCACATCATTTAGTGTTGTTTGATTTGCCATTGAATCCTGATTTATTAGAACAACGAATTGGTCGTTTAGATCGGATTGGTCAACATCATAATGTGCAAATTCACGTGCCGTATTACGAACATTCAGCACAAGACGTTTTATTGAAATGGTATCACCAAGGTTTGAATGCATTTGAACAAGTATTTTCTGCTGGTGGGGCGATTAAGCAAGCAGTTAATGAGTCTTTACAATATTGTTTACTTCATGCTGATGATGAAAAATCTATTTCATTGCTTATTGAAGAAACTCAAAAGCTTACAGCTGAAACCTTAAATATACTTCAGCAAGGAAGAGACCGTTTATTAGAGTTAAATTCATGTGATTTACCCGTTGCCAATGACTTAGTTGCTGACCTACATGAAGCCAGTAATACGCTTGAACTAGCTTCCTACATGGACAAAATCTTTGATGAATACGGCGTTGATCAACAAATGCACAGTGCCGATAGCATCATTCTTGAACCGGGCAATCACATGGTTGAACATCAATTTCCAGGTTTGCCGGAAGATGGTTTAACAGCAACTTATAAACGTCATCGGGCATTAGTTCGTGAAGATATGGCGTTTTTGAGTTGGGAACATCCAATGGTGCTAGGCAGCATGGATATGATCATAAATAGTGATTTTGGTAATAGTGCTTTTTGTACGCTTGAACGTGATGACTTGCCAGCTGGAACATTACTGCTAGAAGCTATATTTATAATGAAATGTCCTGCGCCACGCGCATTGCAAGTGGGACGTTATCTTAACCATTCGTATCTTCGGATTGTCGCAGATGAACAGGGTCGAGATTTTAATGACGTGTTAACCGAATCTTCATTCAATGAGGCGGCGGGTCGAATCCCTCGCGTAACGGCCCAAGAACTGGTTCGTCACGCCCGTCCTAAAATTTCTGAACTGATTACACAAGCCCAACAATTAGCCGTTACAAAACAACAGCAGATTATTGATCAAGCAATCAGTACAATGCATCGTTCGCTTCAGCCAGAGCAAGATAGATTAACCGCGTTGGCTGCTGTGAATTCAAGTATCCGCCCTGAAGAAATCGCTTATATCGAGCAATCTCAACAGTTATTAGTAGACTATTTGCAATCGGCACAACTTAGTTTGGATGCTGTTCGTGTAGCCATCGTCACTCAGGGCTAATGGACACATATTTTGAACTCTTTCGAGCTGCGCGCCATTAACGATGTACAAAGAGTCGTCATCGTTAAATACATAAATATTTTGACAGGTATGTTTTCTAAAACCATACCTAGATGGAGTTACAAAATTAAATGTTGAGAATCAATATTTCCATTGCAGTGGTTGTCGCGGCCGTTACTTATGGCTTATGGGCGTATGTTAATCGGCCTGAAGTTGAACCAATGTGGCCTGATATTATTCAAGGGTTTTCATTTTCTCCTATGCGAGAAGAAAATGATCCCACCAAAAACTTATTACCTACAGAAGAGCAAATTGCAGAAGATGTCGCGTTGCTTGCAGGTAAAACGCATGCGATTCGTACTTATACGGTAGATGGCCCGCTAGCATCTGTGCCTGCTGCTGCAAAAAAATACGGTCTTAATGTTGCGTTAGGTGGCTGGATAGATGATCGGTTAGAACAAAATACAATTGAAATCAATCATCTAATTTCAATTGCTGATAAAAACCGTGACAATGTAGTACGTGTCATCGTCGGTAACGAAGTGTTACTACGAAACGATATTCCTATTGGTCAATTGATAAAGTATTTAGATCATGTTCGCTCTGAAGTGGGAATGCCTGTGAGTACGGCAGAACCTTGGCATATCTGGGTTAAGCATCCTGAGTTAGCGGAGCATGTCGACTTTATTGCGGTGCATATGTTGCCATACTGGGAAGGCATCGCGAATGATAAAGCGGTAGATTATATTGATGAACACATGGAAATATTAAAGAATTTATTTCCTAAAAAACACATTGTTATTGCTGAAGTTGGCTGGCCAAGTAATGGACGAACACGTAAAGCTGCAACCGCTGATGAAGCAGAACAAGCAAAATTTTTACGCCGCTTTTTAGAGCGAGCTGTAGAAAAAAAATACACTTATTACGTGATGGAGGCTTTCGATCAGCCTTGGAAACGCACGAATGAAGGCTCTGTCGGTGCTTATTGGGGCGTTTATGATGCTCAACGAAATGCTAAATTTGAGTTTGTAGATCCAATTATTGGCTTACCAGAATGGCAAACATTAGCCATACTGTCAGTCGTTATTGCCGCGATTATTTTTTCATTATTACTGCGTGATTCAGGTAGCTTAAATCATCGTGGACGTAGCTTTTTGGCCTTAGTGGCCTTTATCTTAACCACCTCGGTGGTATGGATAATTTATGATTATTCTCGCCAGTATATGACCACAGAATCAATCATGGTCGGCGTATTAATGCTCTTTGCGATGTTCGGCGTAATCATGGTGCTATTAATAGAAGCACATGAATGGGCAGAAACAATCTGGGTTAAAGGCCGTCGTCGTGACTTAATATTGATTGATATGGATGATGATGAGGTGCCAATGGTATCGATTCATGTTCCGGCATATAACGAACCACCTGAAATGTTAATGGCTACTTTAGATGCCTTGGCAGCGTTGGATTATCCACGCTATGAAGTCATCGTCATTGACAACAATACAAAAGATGAAACCGTATGGCGGCCTGTTGAAGCGCATTGTGCTTTATTAGGTGATAAATTTCGCTTTTTCCACAAAGCACCATTAGCTGGATTTAAAGCGGGCGCGCTTAACTTTGCGTTGTCTGAAACAGCTGCGGATGCATCCATTGTTGCGGTAATTGATAGCGACTATTGCGTAGAACCGACTTGGTTACGTCATTTGGTTCCACAATTTAATCATCCAAACGTTGCGATTGTTCAAGCACCTCAAGATTATAGTGACGCGTCTGAGAACGTTTTCAAAGCCATTTGTTTTGCTGAGTATCGAGGCTTTTTCCATATTGGTATGGTGACGCGAAATGAGCGTAATGCCATTATTCAACATGGCACGATGACGATGGTGCGAAGATCGTCGTTAGAAGAAGTGGGTGGTTGGAGTGAAAAAACAATTACCGAAGATGCGGAATTAGGCTTGATGATTTTCTCGGCGGGATACCAAGCGATTTATACGTCTAAAAGCTATGGTAAGGGGTTAATGCCTGATAGCTTTTTAGATTATAAAAATCAGCGTTTTCGCTGGGCTTATGGCGCGATGCAAATTTTACGCAATCATGCAAAAAGCTTGTTTACAGGTAAATCGACTAAATTAACCACCGGCCAACGTTATCATTTCGTAGCGGGTTGGTTACCTTGGATGGCTGATGGTATTAATATCATATTTAACTTTGCTGCCTTAGCGTGGTCGATTGCAATGATTACGCTGCCTCAACAATTTGATCCTCCGTTGGTGATCTTTTCAATTTTACCGCTGAGTCTTTTTATCTTTAAAATTGCTAAAGTGATTTATCTTTATCATGGTATTAAAATTGTCGGTGGTTTTAGGGAAACATTTGCTGCTGCATTATCGGGGCTAGCGTTATCACACACGATTGCTAAAGCGATGTGGTTAGGTTTATTTACCGATGGCCGACCTTTTGTACGTACGCCAAAAATGGAACAATCTGTTGCTTTATTTAAAGCGATTGCTTCAGCTTCTGAAGAAACCTTGTTCATGATTGCGTTGTGGCTTGCTGCTGCTGTTATCTACATCAGTGCACCGATTGATACATGGGATATGATGTTATGGATCATGGTGTTATTGGTACAATCGTTACCTTATTTCTCGGCATTGTGTCTTTCTATCATTAGTGCGTTTCCAAGATTAAGCGCAAGAATTGTGACCAACAGACACAAAAAATAAGTGAGCCAGAGAAAATTAGCTTAGCGAGACATGTTTGAGTTGAAGATAATCTATGACTAAAACATTATGCCTTTTGAACGAAAGTTTAAAAGGCATAATGGCGCTAAGAATACTAAATAAAAATATGGCTAAATAGTCATTTTTCAAATTGAAATTTTTTAATTGCATTAACCAATATTGCTTTTATTAGCTCGTGCTCTAGGAGAACTCAGTGCTAAAACGTGTCGTGTACCCGCTGCTTATTATTTTAGTCGCTATCGCGGCATTTATAGCGTTGAAGCAAACTAAGCCAGAAAAAATAGTGATTGAAAAGCCTGAGAAGATTTGGCGAGTAGAGACTGTTGCCGTCAATATTCAGCAGGTCTCACCTCAAATAACACTTTATGGTCGTGTAGAGACACCGAGAAATTCGGTATTAAAATCAGCGCTCGTTGCAGATGTTTTATCGATTAATGTATTGGAAGGTTCAGAGGTGACTGCTGGTCAATTACTGATGACATTAGACGACACTGATATGCAATTGTTAGTCTCACAACGTCAAGCAGATGTAGCGGAAACAGATGCTTTAATGCTGAGCGAAAATCAGCGTTTTAAGCGAGATAAAAGCCTCTTAGAACAACAAACCAGTTTATTAAAACTTGCTGATAATGCGGTGAACCGCTTTAAAAAACTGGAGAAATCAAATCTAGCATCACAAGCGAACATTGATGATGTTCAAGCCACCAAGCAACGTCAAATGGTGACACTGAAAGGTTTGAACTTTGATATCGCTGAACATCCAGCAAGAGTGGCACAATTACAAGCTCAATCTAAACGTGCTCAGGCTTTATTACAGCAAGCTGAGGTTGATCTTGAACGTACCAAAATTACTGCTCCTTTTGCAGGTCGTATTTCTAAGCTTGATGTTTCGATAGGCGATCGCGTGCGTGCTGGCGACCCCTTAATATCGCTTTATGATCTTAATAATTTAGAAGTGAGAGCACAGATACCGGGTCGTTATATGAATCAGGTACTTGATATGCTGAACAATAAACAAGGCTTACAAGCACAAGCAACGCTCAATCAGCAGCCACTGACATTTGAATTAGAACGTATGTCAGGTGAAGTAAAGGCAGATAGTGGTGGTATTGATGGCTTGTTTAGTATTAAAGGCAATCGTTATGCTATTGCTTTAGGTAGTTTTCTTGAACTTAAACTAAAACTTGCTCAGCAAGATGATGTCATTGCTTTGCCTTTTAATGCTTTATACGGCCTTGATCATGTTTATCGTATTAAGGATGGCTATTTACAGTCGGTAGATATAGAAAGAGTCGGTGAAACCACCAATGATAAAGGTCAGACACTACTTCTATTACGCAGTCCTGATTTAAAACAAGGCGATCAGATTGTCAGTACACAATTACCCAATGCGATTAGCGGATTAAGAGTTGAGGCATTAGGTGAATAATCCGCCGCGTGATTTTATAGGAATATTCGCCCAGCATAAGGTGGCGGCCAATTTGTTAATGATCATCATGATTATTGCTGGCTTGGTATCGCTATCGAGATTGAACACCCAGTTTTTCCCCACCTTTGCTTTAGATGTTGTCACTATTTCTATTGAATGGCGTGGTGCTAGTGCTGAAGACGTTGAAGATTCAATCACTAGTCGTATCGAACAAGAATTACGCGCGGTTGATTACGTGGATAAAATGACTTCTACCTCAGCGTATGGCATGTCGGTAGTGACACTTGAATTTGTTGAAGGCACTGACATGGGCAGAGCGCTTGATCAGGTAAAAGATCAAGTTGACCAACTGCGCAACTTACCAAGCGATTCTGAAATACCTAAAGTCAGTCTAGTCACGCATTATGAAAATGTTGCCAGTCTCATGGTGACAACAGACGGCAGGTTAGAAGAATTACGTTATTTAGTTCATGAAATCGAACATGACTTATTAGATCGCGGTATTTCTCGAATTAGCATTACCGGCTTACCAGAAGAAGAAATCGCCATTCAGCTGACTACTAAGCAGCTAGAATCAATGGGAATGAGTTTGGATGATGTGGGGCAAAGGGTCAGCGAATTAAGCCGAGATTTACCGGCGGGTGAAATAGGCAATGATGACACGGCTAAACAATTACGCAGCTTAGATAAGCGACGTGATGCTCAAGGCTTTTCTCAATTGCCTATTCAAACCGATTATAGCGGACGTTTATTATTATTAGATGACGTGGCTGAGGTTGAACGCAGACCAAGACGCAAACAAGTCAGTGTGTTTTATCAGGGCAAAACAGCGGTCGAAATTGCATTACAACGTACAGAAAATGGCGACTCATTAGCTTCTGCCAAAATTCTCGATAAATGGTTGGCTGATAATGAATCGCAATTGCCAAAAGGTGTCAGCGTAAAAATCTACGACGCGAGTTGGGAATTGATTAAAGAACGGATGGACTTATTAGTCAATAACGGTCTCGGCGGTTTAGTGTTGGTTATTGCGATATTATTTTTATTCCTACAAGGTCGTGTTGCCTTTTGGGTTGCCGTGGGCATTCCCGTGTCATTTATGGCGACCTTAATGATCATGTATTTGTTTGGTGGCAGCATTAATATGATCAGTCTATTTGGCTTGATTATGGCACTAGGGATCATTGTTGATGATGCCATTGTGGTCGGCGAAGATGCGTTGTCACATTATCAAAGCGGCGAGAATTCACTCACCGCAGCAGAAGGTGGCGCACGGCGTATGTTAGCGCCCGTTATTTCATCATCATTGACGACGATAGCGTCTTTTCTTCCCTTAATGATGATTGGTGGAACAATGGGTAATATATTGTTTGATATACCTTTTGTTGTTATCTGCGTTATCATTGCCTCATTGTTTGAAAGCTTTTTGATTTTACCGGGTCATTTACGTCACGCTTTTCATCAAATTCATCATGCAAAGCCGCCGCCATTTCGTTTGTGGCTTGATAATAAGTTTAATTACCTACGCGATGATTTATTTAAGCCTGTAGTGATAGCCGTGGTTAAATATCGTTGGTTAACGATCAGCGCAACATTTGGTTTATTTATTGTTTGTATTGGCTTATTAGCCGGTGGCCGTTTGCATTTTACTTTTTTCCCTTCACCCGAAGGGACCAGTATTACTGCAAATGCTCGCTTTACAGCAGGTACACCGCCACAAAAAGTATCTGAGTTTTTAGAAGAATTAAATCAAAAATTAGATATAACCACACAAGAATTGGGTTCTGATCTGGTCGCTATGGCGATAACGCGTTTAGGCACGGCAAGCAGTGCAGGTGGCAGTTCCGATCAAACAGGTGAACGGTTTGGCTCTATTCAGCTTGAATTGATTTCGCCTGATCATCGCTCAGTGCGTAATAAAGAGTTTATCGATACATGGCGAAAAAAAGTTGTTTTACCTGCGGGTGTTGAAAGTTTCACTATTTCAGAACGAAGAACTGGTCCGCCAGGTAGTGATCTTGATATTCGCTTAAGTGGTGCCTCTGCAGAAACTTTAAAGGAGGCGGGGCATGAGCTTGCTGAAGCTTTAAAACAATTTACCGGCGTTAGTGCGATAGAAGATGATATGCCGTATGGTCAAGAGCAATTGATCTACCGAATTAAAGGACAAGGTGAAGTGCTTGGACTGACAGTTGATAATGTGGGACGACAATTACGTGCTGCATTTGATGGTCAATTAGTGCAAATATTCCAAGATGGCGATGATGAAGTCGAAGTGCGTGTGATGTTACCTGATGCTGAACGTGACACGATGGCGACATTAGAAAACTTTATGGTTCGCTTGCCACAAGGTGGCAGTGCACCGTTATCTAGCGTGGTCGAATTTGAAGCGCGACGAGGCTTTGATGTATTGCGTCATACCGATAGTAAATTGGCTATTCATGTGACCGCAACCGTAGATGCTTCGGTCAATAATAGCAACGAAATATTAGCAACCTTAGATAAAAATTTAATCCCCGATCTTACATCGCGTTATGGTGTGACCATTGGTTTTGAAGGACGAGCAGAAGAACAAGCCGAAACAATCGGCGATATGCAACAAGGGCTGCTTCTTGCCTTTACCTTGATTTACCTTATTTTAGCATGGGTATTTTCATCTTATGGTTGGCCATTAGTCGTGATGATGGCGATTCCATTTGGTTTGATTGGTGCTTTATTTGGCCATTGGGTGATGGGAATAGATTTAACTATTTTGTCATTGTTCGGGATTTTTGGTTTGTCTGGCATTGTGGTGAATGATTCGATCATATTAGTGACCTTTTTCAAACATCAACGCGAAGCAGGTGTTGAAACAACAGAAGCGATTGTTAATGCGGCTACACAACGTTTACGTGCGGTATTACTGACATCATTAACCACCATCGCGGGTCTGACACCTTTATTATTTGAAACGTCAGTACAAGCGCAGTTTTTAATTCCAATGGCGGTGTCGATTTCATTTGGTTTGATGTTTGCAACCGTTTTAGTGTTGTTGGTTATTCCTGCCTTATTATCAGTACATGAAAGTGTGGTTGGTAGATTTAGCCGTCAAAAAGTGGCGGTATCAGTTGACAATAATACGATTAGATTACCTAAGGAATAAGCGGGAAGGTTTTAAAGTGCTTGTGTTTGCATAGGTGTAGGATGATTAGCTCACTAAAAAATATTAGCCTAGTCAGTAGTCAATACAACAGTATTTAATGAAAAAAAAAGCCTACATTATCGTAGGCTTTTTTTGTCTAAGTTGGCTAAGGGATCTAAATTAGCTAGGGATTGTCGTTGGTTTGCTGACAACATATAACCAGACATAACCTGCAACACCGGCTAATAATGATGCACCCAAGATTCCTGTTTTTGCCATTAAAAGTAGTTCCTCATTGTTGGCAAAGCCAAGTTGTGCCACAAATATCGACATAGTAAAGCCGATACCCGCTAATAATGAAACACCTGCAATTTGAGTAAAACGAGTATCTTTTGGCAACTCGGCAACGCCAAATTTAAGCACTAACCAACTCACTCCAGCGATCCCAATAAACTTACCTAAGATCAAACCGAGTGACACGCCTAACATAACAGGATGGGTCATCGTTTCAGTTAATGAACCAAACTCTAATGGAATACCCGCATTAGCTAAGGCGAAAATAGGAATAATCACATAAGCCACTGGACTGTGCCAAGTACGCTCAAGTCGTTTTAAAGGTACGCCCACACTAATCACACTATTTTCTAAATTCTGTACGACAGAACGCAAACGATCATTGGTCATAATGCTTTGACCGGGTTGATGACTTGCATCAAATTTTTCCATTAATTCTTTAACGTGTTCGCTGAAAAGTTTAGGGTCATATTTTGGCATAGCTGGTACAGACATCGCACCGAGTATGCCCGCCAAAGTGGGATGCACACCAGATAATAATAAGGCATACCAAAGGGCAACAGCGACCGCAAAATACGGTAAGGTTCTGCGGATCCCTAACATATTAAATGCCAGTAATAAGACAAAGAGTCCGCCAGCAATGAATAATGGTGTGATCACGATTGTTTCGGTGTAAAACAATGCGATAACTAATACAGCACCTAAGTCATCGACAATAGCTAAGGCGACTAAAAAGGTAATGAGTGCTTTAGGAACACGACTGGCCAGAAGTGCTAAAGCACCTACGGCAAATGCAATATCCGTTGCCATAGGTATTCCCCAACCCTTGGCGGCATCACCTTCTGGGTTAATGGCAAAATAGATTAATGCTGGCACAACCATGCCACCAATTGCCGCTGCAATCGGCAAGATTGCATTACGTATTTTAGCGAGTTCACCGACTAATATTTCACGCTTTAATTCGAGTCCGACCACAAAGAAAAACAACGCCATCAGACCATCATTTATCCAATGATGAAGTGACATTTGTACCGCCCAATTCGCTACACCTACGCTGATTGGTGTATGTAAGATGTGTAAATAGGCTTCTGCAAATGGACCATTGGCTAAAATCAAAGCGAGAATTGCCGAACTCATTAAAAGCAGGCCACTGGTCGTTTGACGATGAATAAACTCTTCAATCGGACCGATGAATTTTTCAAAGCTCTTTTCCCAAGGTGCGCTGTACACACCTGGGTCATTATCGCGGCTGGTATTGTTGTGATCGCTCATATATTAGTTTCCTTTACAAATAGCGAGTTATTGGCAGATTTTATTATAGTCGATGCGATGGGATTAATGATGCGTCGTTCAACCGATATGGCATAAAACGATTCGGTAACCTCATCGGTATGACCTATTGCACTGACATTGTATTGCTGCATTACTTTTTGTTCGATAGCTTGTGGCGCGAGAAATATACCTACGCCTTCTTTGCCAAAGGCTTTCATTAGCGCACTATCGTCAAATTCAGCAATGATATGCGGATGAAGACGATTTTTATCTAACCATTGGTCTATGTTTGAGCGAAGCTGATTACCACTGCTCGGTAATAAGATCGGTGCACCATTGAGACAATCAGGAAAAGCACCGCTTAATTGCTTCTGTAATTTTTGCGTGGCAAAAAAACTTATCGAACTTTCACCTAGTTTATGACTATAGCCCCGCGTGCTGACTGTTTCAGGAATAGGGCGATCGGCTAAAACAAGATCTAGTCGATGAACGGCTAATTCTGCCAGTAAGGTATCAAGATCAGCCTCGCGACAGTGCATTCGTACCGAGCCTGGCATGTGTAAAGCGGGTAATAAAATTCGATGGGCAATGGTTTTTGAAAGTACATCAACCACACCAACCTTAAATTGTTCAGGTCGATTATCAGGCAAATGATGCATGACTTGTTCCAGCTCATTACCGAGTGAAAATATTTCATCGGCAAAGCTCAATACTAAACGACCCGTTTCGGTGAGTTCTAAATGGCGACCGACTTTGTGAAATAAAGCGGCGCGGTAATGAGCTTCTAAAAGCGTCAGTTGTCCGCTAATAGTTTGGGGTGTGACGGCCAGTCGTTCGCTTGCACGTGCTACGCCGCCTTCTTTAGCAACCATCCAGAAATAATGGAGATGTTTATAATTGACCAACAGCCTTCCTTAACTACTCGTATTTACCGATGACTTTAGCATTTATAGTCGTATTTATCGAATAATATAACGTTATTATTGATTAGATTTTTTACATCAATGAATGTGTAATTACTTGCTCTAAGTTCAGTTCGCTAATATCGCGTTTTATAAAGATAGCCGCATTTGAAGACTGATGCGATATTATGAACGATAATTTTTAAAATACTGTTATTGAAAAGGTTGTTGTTATGTTGTTTCGAACTCAATTAGTGTTGTTGTATATTGCCGCTGGCGTAAGCATGTCGCAGCTAGCATTAGCGGAAGGAATACGGCTAGAACAATCAAGTGCAGTAACTTTATCTTCAATTACTCAACAGGTTTATGAGTTACATCCCGCTCGCCATAGTGAAGCGGCTCAGAGACAACAAATTAATGCTAACAACAGTTTAGCCAGCGCTACGTTTGCTGATGCTAAAAGTATTAGTTTTTCTCATCAAAATGATGTCGTCGGTAGCGGTGATGGTTTACAAGAATGGGAAGGCGTTGTTGAAATGCCGTTATGGTTGCCAGGACAAAAACAACAGCAATTATCATTATCAGAAAAACTTTCTGCAGAATTACCCGCTTATAAGCAACAGATCAGGTTAGCGGCTTCTGCAGAAGTACGTAAATTAGTGTGGGATGTTGTATTAGCAAATACCGCCGCTTCAGAAGCTTATGAAATATGGCAATCTGCACAGAAATTACAAAAAGACGTTTCAGCACGAGTAAAAGCGGGTGAGTTGGCAGGCACTGAAGGATTATTAGCCACGACGAATGCACTTGAAATGCAAAATCAATATATGGTTAAAAATTCTGATTTAGGTCAAGCATTCACTATTTACCGGGCGATCACTAAAGCGCAATCTTTGCCAGCAAGATATGTTGAAGTACTTGTTAATAAAAGAGAAATTGATCAAGATCATCCGGATTTGAGAATGCTTGATCAACGCATAAGTACACTAAGATCAGAACAAGATATTGCTCGGTTTGATGGTGCAATTAATCCGAGTTTGTCGGTAGGCATTCGTCGCGAACGTGATAATAATGACGAACGTTTTAGCGATAGCATGGGCGTAGGAATTAATTTTGCGTTTGATGATGACGTCTATCGTGGCCCTGCGATTGCCAATGCGGGGAAAGCGTTAGCGGATGCTGAGATTGCTCGCCAACAGTTAGAACGAGAGCTCAATATCACCTTATATACTTATCTGCATGATTTAGAAACCAAGCGATCACAATTGGCATTGGTTAATGATCAAAATGAAACGACAGAGCAGTATTTAGAGTTGCAACAACGTGCCTTTGATTTAGGTGACCTTGATTTAGTGAGTTTGATTCGCAGTCAATCATTGGCAAGCGAAGCTCATAATCGTAAACGTGCATTAGAAATTGATATTCAACATACCATCGCCATGATTAATCAAGCTTTGGGTGTTACTTTATAGTCTTAATACTTCCTTAAGTTTATAACTTTAATATTGCTTCCATATTAGCCATTGTAAGGGGTTGAATGAGATGGAAGCAGTTAATGTTGAGCAATCAACCTTAAATAAAAATAGTCGTCTAGTCGCGAGGTCTAGCCGAGTATTATTAGCACATATGCCGATACGGTTTGATCACGCTGACTCACCTCATAAACATGTTGTTGAGACGTTTGTTGCTGATCGTTTTCGTCACCACTATCAGGCAAATATTACGAATTTTCTGCCCTATTTGATCTCGACAGAAACAAATGAATACATAACCGCAGCGATCGGATTTAAGCCAGCAGATTCTCTTCACGCCTTATTTCTTGAACAATATCTAACGTCATCAATTGAAGCAGAAATTAGTCGCCTAACAAACCAAGTTGTAGACAGGCATAAAATAGCAGAGGTCGGTAATTTAACCTCTATACATAGAGGCACTAGCCAGTTACTTTTTGTGTTAACGATTGCCATTTTGCACCAAGCGGGCTTTGAATGGTCGGTGTTTACAGCAACCAAACAAGTACAGCATTTACTAGCCAGATTAAACTTAGTCACAATCACGGTCTGTGAAGCAAATCCAGATAATTTGATTGATGGCAAGCAATCATGGGGACGTTATTACGACGACAGACCTAATGTATTAATTGGTAATTTAACCGATGCAATAACATTGTTAAAACAACATGATGTTATTGGCTTTATATTAAAAAATTACCAAAAAACGATTGTGAATATTGCTAAGAAAATGACACGATAATGTCAGAGTTGTGGAAAAAAATTGAGCGATACGCCAGTACCCAAGCAAAACAAGCTGCTATTGTCGGGCTAGATAAAACATATTCTTGGCTTGAGTTATATAAATTAACAATTGACGTTGCTCAACAATTACATCGTGAATCATCTAAAACAATCGCATTTTATGCTGATAATAGTCCGGCTTGGGTCATCGTTGATTTAGCGTGTCAAATGGCAGATGTGACATTATTACCATTACCCACCTTTTTTTCTGATCAACAGTTAAAACATGCAATCAACCAAGCTGGAGCTTCAGGGATATTGCATCCTTATGGTGATAGGCTAAGTACATTATTTTCGCTGAATGATGAGCACTCAATAACATACTCACCTTTAGATTTAATTCTTCATACTATCGAGCAGCCGTTAGTATTATTACCAAAAGCGACGGCTAAGATCACCTTCACGTCAGGCTCAACAGGTCAGCCTAAAGGTGTATGTTTGAGTAATGATCAGCAATTACAGGTTGCACAGTCTCTATTATCCGCGACAGAGCTCATTGCTCCAACGCATTTGAGTATTTTACCTTTTAGTACTTTACTAGAAAATATAGGAGGCATTTATGCTCCCTTGTTATCTGGTGGAACAATCATTGCTCTGCCTGCATCATCATTGGGCTTTAATGGTAGTAATGGTTTTGAATTGAGCGACTTGCTGGCCACAATAACTAAATATCAACCTAATAGCATGATTTTATTACCTGAGCTATTGATGGCGCTTGTTGCAGCCACAGGTAAAGGTTGGCTACCGCCATCTACACTAAAATTTATCGCAGTAGGGGGAAGTAAAGTTTCACCAAACTTACTTGAGCAAGCTCATGGTTTAGGTTTGCCTGTTTACGAAGGATATGGTCTATCTGAATGTGGGTCTGTAGTCAGCGTTAATTCACCTAGTAATATGGAATTAGGCACTATTGGCAAGGTTATACCTCACGTCAACGTCACTATTCAGCAAGGCGAAATTGTCGTTGCTGGAAATACTTTTCTTGGTTATATCAACGAGCCAGAAAGTTGGTATAAAGAAGAAGTTTTTACTGGTGACTTAGGTTATTTTGACGATAAAAACTATTTACATATTGATGGCCGAAAGAAGAATTTATTGATTTCCAGTTTTGGCCGTAACATAAATCCAGAATGGATTGAAAGTGAGTTATTAAGCAGTGGCTTATTACAGCAAAGTGTCGTATTTGGTGATGCTAAACCCTATTGTGTTGCTTTAGTTTATCCTCGAAACACCAATACGAAAGATGCGTTGATTCAGTTATGGATCGACACGGTTAACCGTCAATTACCTAGTTACGCCCAGATTAAACAATGGACGAAATTAACTGAGGCGATGTCATTTTCTAATGGCTTGCTCACATCGAATGGTCGTCCAGTTAGAGATAAAATAATCCACCACTACGCCAGACCTTTAGAACAACTTTATGCTGAGGATTTTTAATGAACTTTTTTGACCGTCTTAAAACTGAAACAGAAGATGCTAGGCATCATTTATATACCGCTCCACTTATTGAGAAAGCGTTAAGTCAAAATATTACTTTACAAGAATACATCGGCTTTTTAACGCAAGCTTATCATCATGTAAAACACACTACACCGATGCTTATGGCTGTAGGCTCGCGTTTGCCAGAAGAAAAAGAATGGTTACGTAATGCGGTAGCGGAATACATTGAAGAAGAATTAGGACACCAAGAATGGATCTTAAATGATCTTGCTGCTTGTGGTGTTGATAAAGCATCTATCCGTAACAGCCAACCTGCTCCAGAAACAGAGTTGATGGTTGCATTTGGTTACGACACGATAAATCGTATTAATCCACTTGGTTTTTTTGGAATGGTCCATGTTTTAGAAGGTACAAGCATCGCAACAGCAGATTCAGCAGCCGATGGTGTACAAAAAGCATTAGGTTTACCAAACACAGCATTCAGTTATTTACGATCACATGGTGCACTTGACCAAGATCATGTTAAGTTTTTTGAAGGCTTGATGAATAAAATTGAGGATAAAAAAGAACAAGATTTAATTATTCATTGTGCCAAGATGGTCTATCGACTATATGGCGATGTTTTTCGTAGCGTAACGCGTCACTAGGCAATACTATGTTCACAAATAAAACGATTGTATTAACAGGTGCTAATGGAGGGATTGGATCTGAAGTTGCCAAACAATTATCTTCTCAGGGGGCAATGCTAGTATTGGTTGGGCTTAATGAAGTAGGGTTGCACCAACTTAATCAACAACTTGGTGGCCAGCATCATTCTATCCAAGCAGATATTACGAGTTTTGATGGTCGACAATCCATTGTTAGCTTCTGCCAACAGCTCAAATATGGCATTGATATCGTTATAAATAATGCAGGGATTGGCCAGTTCTCTTTGTTTGAGGATATGGATGAAAACCAGATTTCAGCAATTATAAATATTAATCTAAGCAGTACTATTTTATTAACACAATCACTTTTGCCTCTATTGTTAACGCGACCGCATGCACAGATTGTTAATATCGGTTCAATATTAGGCAGTATTGGCTATCCAGGGTCGACGGTTTATTGTGCAAGTAAATTTGGTTTACGAGGCTTTACAGAAGCATTGCACCGTGAGTTAATGGATACGAGTATTTCTGTTCGCTTTTTCGCTCCGCGAGCAACAAATACTGCGATCAATACCGATAAAGTGGTGGCGATGAATAATGAGTTAGGTACAAAAATGGACAGTGCTGAACGCGTTGCTATTGAACTTACCTCATTTTTGAAAACAGATGACTTCAGCAAATATTTAGGATGGCCTGAAAAAATATTTATTTTAATAAACAGTCTATTACCAAGCTTAGTTGATAGCTCACTAATTAAAAAACTGCCAATAATTAAGCGTTATTTAGCTGGGGCATGACAATGAATATCATTAAATTTTTAGCTATAGGATTGGTAACTTTAGCAATGTCAGCAAATGTGTTTGCTAATCCACAGGAGCAGGTTCTTCAATTACAAAAAGCTTGGGCAGTCGCAAATTACACGTTAAAAGATAAGCCACAAATAACGGCTTTTGAAACATTAGTTCAACAAGCAGATAAAGCGGTGACGGCTAATGCTGATTCCGTAGAATTGTTAATATGGCGAGGTGTGATTAAAGCTAGCTTGGCTGGTGCTAAAGGTGGTTTAGATGCGCTTTCCTTCGTCAAGTCGGCTAAGGCTGATTTTGAAAAGGCATTAACTATGGATGACAAGGCTTTATCAGGCGCGTCATATACAAATCTAGGGGTCTTGTATTATAAAGTTCCTGGCTGGCCGCTCAGTTTTGGTGATGACGACAAAGCAAAAATATACCTAGAAAAGGCACTTGCAATCGATTCTATTGGAATTGAAAATAACTATTTCTATGCTGATTATCTTATTGATCAACACCTCTATGAGGACGCAGAGAGATATCTATTGAAAGCACAACATTCTCCGCCACGCCTTAATCGACCTATCGCAGATAAAGGCCGCCAAGCCGAGATTGCTATGGCCTTACATAATATTAAATTGCAGTTAAAAGACAAAAACCAAGATAAGCATAATGCAAGTTTTACTGATAGAAGATGATATCGCCTTAGCCGAAGCATTAATACAAACACTTAAGAATAAAGGGTTTGCTGTTAATCATCTTGCCCATGGCAAGCAAGCTATAGCGTCGATAAAAACGGAGCTTCCAGATATTGTTATTCTTGATTTGGGATTGCCGGATATGGATGGTACTGAAGTATTAAAATTGATTAGGCGAGAAAGTGCTGACTTACCTGTATTGGTTTTAACGGCTCGTACATCGCTGGAAGATAAGGTCAATGGACTCGATTTAGGTGCTGATGATTATTTGGCAAAGCCGTTTGAGGTTGCCGAGTTGATGGCGAGATTACGTGTCTTTGAACGCCGTGCTAGTTCATTAAAACATGCTGGTTTAAGTATCGGTATTGTCAGCATTGACAGTACAAGTCATCAAGTAATGGTAAAAGGTGAACAGATAGACTTATCACGACGTGAATTTATGTTGCTTAAAGCGTTAATGGAAAATGCCGGTAGAGTACAGACACGTGACAGTCTTGAGTCTAAGCTCTACAGTTGGGGCGAAGAGGTGGCGAGTAATACCATTGAAGTCCATATTCATCATTTGCGAAAAAAATTGCCTGATAATTTTATACAAACGCTTCGTGGTATTGGCTATATTGTTAAGCCTGCATGAAGTCAATTAGAACATACTTATTACTCGCTTTAATCGCAATCATTACGCTGGTGATATTTGTATCTTTATTACAAGGTTATCAAGCCAGCATTGCTAAAGCGCAACGGTTATTTGACGACCGCCTACAAAGTATGGCGGCGATGATATCGAACGCTAATCAAGCGCTTATTCCCCATGAAGCAGCGAATGAAAACTTATCTCCAACTGTTTTTTTTCAGATATTAACAGATGATTTTTCATTGTTAGCGCGATCAAATAATGCTCTTACACCTTTATTAACTCCAGAAAATGAGGTTGTATCATCGGGGTTTAAAGATATCAATTTCAACGGATATCGGTGGCGAGTTTACATATTAAAAGATGATGCGTTAAACCGTTGGGTTATTACTGGAGAACGCTCGGATATTCGATATAACCTAGCTGAAAGTGTAGTGACGGCCTCGATTATTCCTATCGTATTAGCGATACCTGTAGCAGCTTTTATTATATGGATTGCAATTGGTGTAGGACTCAAGCCGTTAAGAGAACTCGGTGGTCAATTAAGTCACAAGAAACCTGACGATCTCAGTCCTATTTTAATGACTAATACGCCAGTGGAATTGACATCATTAGTGGCAACTACGAATGCCTTATTACGTCGATTGAATGATGCTTTTATCAGGGAGCAACAGTTTGCCGCTGATGCGGCACATGAGCTTCGGACCCCTATTAGTATTCTAAAAGTTCAGTTGCATAATCTTCAAAATAATGAGCAGGTTAGCGAAGCCGCTTTATTACCCCTTGCTAGTGGGATTGAACGCATGGGATCGGTTATTGAGCAAATATTATCGTTATATCGTTACTCACCAGAGCCAGGATCAATCAAACAGTCTGATGTAGACCTGAGCTCAATCGTACAGAATATTATCGCTAAAGATTATGAGCATATTGCCCTGAAACAACAGATCATTAGTCTGTCAGGCGGAGAAGTCTGTTTAATTCGAGCCAATCAATTTGCAATTGAAACTTTAGTGCAAAACCTTATTAGCAATGCCAGTAAATATACTCCTGAATATGGAGAAATACTGGTCACGTCGAAACATATCACAACCGGAATTAGATTAATTGTTGAAGATTCCGGGCCAGGGATCCCCAAAGAACAATATGAGCGAGTATTTGAACGATTTTATCGTGTGGATGGTGATAGACATGACTCGGGTATATTAGGCTGTGGCTTGGGTTTAGCGATAGTTAAACATATCGTAAACTTACATAGAGCTAAAATAACATTACAGTCTTCAACACAATTAGGCGGGCTAAAAGTTGTGATAGATTTCCCAATTAAATCAACGAGGTAAATAATGAATCTAGCACTGCGTTATTTTTTACTTATGCTATTTTCAAGTTTGAGTCTATCGGTGATAGCGATGCCAATAATTGAAATTGATATTCGTGATCATTTGTTTTATCCCGCCGAAATAGAAATCCCAGCGGATACTAAAGTAAAGCTAATTTTTTTTAATCGGGACAATACGGCCGAAGAAATTGAAAGCTATGAATTGAATCGTGAAAAAGTGATTCCTGGTAATAGCCAAGGCGTGCTGTTCATTGGGCCATTAGAAGTCGGTGAATATCCATTTTTTGGGGAGTTTTTTCCAAAAACTGCTCAAGGTAAAATAATCGTTAAATAGGTGATATCGTGCTTTTAAATGCAGTCATAATTGTATTACGAGAAGTGATCGAGGCGTCGCTTATCATTAGTTTATTTCTTGCTTTTAGCCAGAGATTTAACCACGGTCGCCCATGGTTACTCAATACATTCTTGTTAGGATTGATCGGTGCGGCAATATACGCATTTAATATTGAACAGTTATCACAATCGTTCGATGGTGTGGGCCAAGAACTCACGAACGCCGGCATACAGATAATCATTTATTTAGTTTTGCTGGTTTTTCTAATGACGGCGATGCGACGACCACTGACAGCATTTGATAGCATCTTAATTACAATAATGATGATAATCGGTGTCGTGTTTGCTGCAGTACGCGAAGGTTCAGAAATTATTATTTATATTCATGGCTTTGTGACGGTGCCCGATTTACTAGAATCGGTATTGTTAGGTAGTGCAATTGGAGCTGGAATAGGCGTTAGTATTGGAATATGTATCTATTATCTACTTATCAATATGCCGGTTAAAATCAGTGCTAAAGTCGGTTATCTACTTATTGTGTTGTTAGCAGGTAGTATGATTTCACAAACAGTACAACAACTTACTCAGGCTGATTGGATTGTTAGCCAGTACCCGCTATGGGATACATCAACTTGGATTAGTGAACATTCGGTTACTGGACAATTACTCTATGCCGTCATTGGCTATGAGGCAACACCGACTGCCATCCAAGTAACAGCTTATTTATTAGCATTATTATTTATCATCTTACTTTCAGGCTATTCTTGGAATTACAATCGCAGGTTACAGAAGTGAGACATAATTATAAATTAACTTCTTTATTTGTCTTGTGTAGCTATTGTTTGTCACCAATAATTCATGCGGATGGCTTAGCAATAGATAAAGTTTATCATCCCTATGTACAACCTTTGGAAAGAGAAGTCGAATGGCGAATGATTTCTGCTGATGGTGAGCAAAAACATCGTCTTGGCATAGGTCAGTCACTGTCTGAACGGTTGTTTGTTGAAGGTTATCTCATTGTAAGTAACAATGAAAGTAGCATTGATGCCTACGAAGCAGAGGCCAAATGGCAACTGACAGAACAAGGTGAATATGCTGTCGATTGGGGGGTAATCGTTGAGTTAGAGAAAGATCGATACGATAACAACTGGGAGTTGGCATCGGGCCTGCTAATGGAGAAAGAATGGGGAACTTGGACAGGTTCTGCGAATCTTTGGGCCATTTATGAATGGGGTGACACCATTCAATCCGACATCGAATCTGCGTTAGCACTACAAGTTCGCTATCGTTATTCACGCTATTTTGAACCTGCATTAGAATTCTACAGTGGCCAAAATACACGCGGTATTGGCCCTGCAATAATGGGCGATATGAAATTTAGTGCAGGTAAAAAGCTACATTGGGAAGTGGGTAATATTCTAGGACTAGATTCGACCACTCCTGACAATACATGGCGCTTTCTGGCTGAATTTGAATTTTAAATACATCTTAAGTATTCGTTAAGTCAGCTGTTTTATCCTGTTATGTAAATTATAGATTTGGATATAGCTATCTAAAATACTGCTCACTGAAATTGTTTTTTACAGCGTATGACATGTTAGATCTCAACATTATTATCGATTCAATATGATGTATAAAAGTCGTTAAGTAGTACTAATTACCAATTTATCTTGTTACTTAATATTATCCAGCTAGATGAATAAATGGATTCGATACTATATTACTTATGATGTGTACTGATTAATGAGGATCATATAAATTATAACTATTCCAAAGTTCATAGATTAAAGTGTGTATTTTTGGCTATAAGTTTTGTATCAGGATGGCCTTTAACTTGTAAGATATCTTATCGCTTTAACGTTATAAACCTGTATTTAATAGTTTTTATAACGGTATAACCAACATGGATAACAAAGCTTAATTCAATGTTAAAACAAAAAACACTATGGCTGCCGATTAGCCTATATATCGCCGTTATTACGCCCATTATTTTGTTTGATATTGATTGGCATTTTGCACATTTTTGGTACCAACTGGAAGGCGGGCAATGGGCGCTTAAGTCAGCTTGGCTGACCCAAAAAATATTACATGATGACGCGCATGATCTTGCTGTTGGGCTTTATGTCATGGTATTGATTTTGTATTTAGTGTCATTCAAATCGCAATTTTTAGCTAAATATAAATCAGGATTAGCCTATTTATCACTGAGCTTACCTGTTGCAACATTAACCGTGTCACTATTCAAACGGATGATTGCGGTAGATTGCCCATGGTCTGTGATTGATTTTGGCGGGCATCAAGCTTATCAAACATGGTTACATAGTTTATGGTCGCCGATAGCCGGAGCAGGGCATTGCTTTCCTGCCGGTCATGCAAGTTCGGCTTATATGTTTTTTGGTGTTTATTTTTTTAGTCGTCATTATTGGCCAAAACAATCAACTTTGATCTTAGTTTTGGTTATCATCATGGGACTGGTCTTTGGCTTAGATCAACAAATTCGTGGCGCTCATTTTGTTAGCCATGATATAACCTCTGCGTTGATATGTTGGTTAATGTGTTGGTTTATTTGGAATATTCGAGCTAAAACATGGACTAAGTCCTTAGGTAAAGCAAATTAAAATGCGAGATAAAATATTATCTACTTTGTGAAGTATTTTTGATGATAAAAAAAATATTGATTTTTGCCGTATTAATCAGTTTCGTTGGCGTATTTTTTCTTAATGGCGGTCAAGATTATTTAAGCTTTGATACCCTGAAACAGCATAAAGAAGACCTGCTAGCTTATGCGGATGCCAATTTCTGGCAAGCGTTTTTTATAACAGGTGGTATCTATATACTTTCTGCCGTGCTCAATCTGCCGGGCGCAGCGATTATGTCGTTAGCAATTGGTTTTATTTTTGGCCGTTGGTATGGCGTCTTACTAGCCAGTTTTGCATCTACGATTGGTGCGGTTTTAGTCTTTTGGTTAGCCCGTTATTTATTTGCTGATTGGGCCAGAGCTAGATTAGAAAATATGGAATCCACCAAGAGAGTTATGGCAAAACTTCATGGCGATGTTTTTGGTTACCTGATTTTTATGCGTGCCGTACCATTATTTCCATTTTGGTTTGTGAATATGATCTTTGCATTTAGTCCAATCAAAACGCGGGAATATGCAATCGGAACCTATTTTGGTATGTGGCCTGTTAGTTTTGTTTTAGTTAATTTGGGACAATCACTTTCTACCGTTAATTCTATGGAAGAGTTATTTACTGGCGAAGTCATCCTATCGTTTGTTTTGATTGGCGTATTAGCATTTATTACAACCATTATCTCGCGAGTACGAAAAAATCGATTACTTGCTCAAAACAAAAGTGATGAATAGTTAGACGATTACAAAAGTCTGTTTTATTATCAATATTTACAGTTTATATAAGACAATTTATGCGAGTTTTCATGTTAGTGTGTTTAAGTGAATCGCTAATAAAATAATTCAGCGTGTAACGTTCTCATTTAAATGCAGTCTATGTTGTTAAGTTAATTATCTAAATTTGAGGTGAAGTGATGCCGTTATTCAATCGTAAAACTGCCGTTCTATGTTCGTTATTAATGATGAGTTTCTCAAATTCAGCTTTAGTCCAAGCCGCTGAATCATCCAAATTGCTAGATATTATTAATAGTAATCATCGTTCAGAAGACAATAAACAACGTGATGTTTATCGTCATCCACTACAAACACTCAATTTCTTTCAGATTAAACCTGAGATGACGGTGGTAGAAGTTTGGCCTGGAAAAGGTTGGTATACAGAAATTTTAGCACCGTATTTAAAAAATGGCGGTGGACAATTTATTGCCGCTGGCTTTCCTCAACATGACGGCCCTCTATGGCGACAAGAGATGCAAGCTGACTATCAGAACTGGTTAGCAACAATGCCTAAAATGTATGACAAGGTAAAAGTGGTTGAGTTAGGTCCACCAACATATTGGACGTTAGGAGCAGATAACAGCGTTGATGCCGTTTTAACCTTTAGAAACGTCCATAACTGGATAAAAGGGAATTATGATAATGAAATGTTTAATGCGTTTTATCAGGTATTAAAACCCGGTGGTATTTTAGGCGTGACGGATCATCGTGCTACTTTGGGTACTGATCTAGCAACTATGAAAAGCTCTGGTTATCTTGAGCAAGACTTTGTTATTAAACAAGCAGAAAAAGCAGGTTTTGTATTAGAAGCAACATCAGAAATTAATGCTAATTCACAAGATACGAAAGATTATACAAAAGGTGTTTGGACTTTGCCGCCAACATTGCGCTTAGGTGAGCAAGATAAAGTGCGTTATCAAGCAATTGGTGAAAGTGATCGGATGACGTTACGTTTTAGAAAACCTAAATAAGCGGTGTTAAGTTTTTAAAACGGGGTTTTTTAATATCTGTAAACCATCGTAATTGCAGGTTATGCTAGTTCGTCAAAATCTTGAATGACATTATTTTCATCATGCGTAGTTATTCGAGTAAAATAGCGGTATTAAAAATTGATAGTTAAGGCATTAATATGATGAAGTTTGGTGAAAAAGCGACGTATGACGATGAGGAAGACTATGTCAGTAAGTCTGAAATCAAACGTGAGTTACAAGAACTGAGAGAGTTAGGTAAGGAATTAGTCGAGTTACCTATTAAAGATCTCGATAAATTGAATTTATCAGAACGTCTTTATGACCAAGTCATAAAAGCACAGGGCATGAAATTAGGTGCGTTAAAGCGTCAAATTGGTTTTATCGGCGGGATTATGGTCGATGAAGAGCACCAAGAAATTAAACTACATTTAGATAAAATTCGCCAAGCACACAATGGTGATACCAAACAGTTTCAGCAACTCGAAGAGTGGCGAGATCTGTTACTTGCTGGTGATAACGAAGTGATGTCTGTTTTACGCAATCAATTTGATAATTTTGATATGCAACATGTACGACAGTTAGTCAGAAATGCCAATAAAGAAACAACCGAAAATAAACCGCCAAAGTCAGCGCGCTTAATCTTCAAGTATTTAAGAGAGTGCCAAGAAGAGCAATATTAGTTGAACTAGGTCAACTTGATGTCTTATTGCTTGGGCAAGCAAATAATAAAATTAGCACCGCCAAGGTGACTGTCTTTTAACTTAATCTCACCTTGGTAGGCTGCGACAATATCGCTGGCGATGGATAGACCGAGTCCTTGGCCTTCGATTTGAGTATCAATACGTTTCCCACGTTTGATGATTTCTTTATGAGCCTGTTCTGGAATGCCATTGCCATCGTCTTCTATATGAATATCAATAGTATCAAGTCGCGAAACGACTAAAACATTGACTCGTCTATTGCAGTACTTATAAGCATTTTCTAATAAGTTACCCAGTAGCTCGTACATATCCCCTTCATCAGCATGAATGAAAACATCTCGCTCAATTTCAAATTGACGACGAATCGATTTTGCTTGATACACTTTATCTAAAGAGATCAGAATCTTATTGATAATATCTCCTAATGATACCGGTGCTTGTAAACTGTTAGAACCCTCAGTTGAAGCTCTTTGTAATTGATAGTCTACTAAGGCACTTATTCGATCGAGCTGCTCGTTACCGATATGTTTTACTTGATTAATATCTATACTATTTTCCAATTCGCCACGAAAAACAGCGAGCGGTGTTTTTAGGCTATGAGCTAGATCTGCCAGTGAGTTTTTATAACGTTTACGGCGAGACTCTTCGTGATCAAGCAAGTTATTTATATTTTGTGTGAGCTGATTCAATTCAGTTGGGTAGTTTTTTAATAAACGTTTACGATCACCTCTTTCAATTGCATGAAGATCATCTGCAACATCATATAGTGGGCGTAACCCCCATCTTAAAATTAAGGCTTGGGCGATTAATAACATCAGTCCTGTGCCACCTAACCAATACCATAAATTACGTTGGAACTTTGCTTTTTGTTGGCTTACAGCATTCAGATCTTCAGAGACATTAATAGTGTATTCAAAATGTTTACCTTGATCATTTTCCCACACAAAACCATAGGCCAAGTTGATTAATTTAACCTGATTGTTGAGTTGGATAATAGAAAGGTGTTCATTTGATGGGCCAGGATGTTTTGGAAGTGCAATAAATAAACCCAGCGATGACCTTGATTGCCAGACAATTTCTTGGCCTGTGGTGATTTGTGCATACAAACCTGAATTGGGAGTAGCAAAATTAGGTTCAGCAAGATTGTCAGGCATTGTTACCCAGCCTTGCTCACCAAAATCAGCCGATGCCAGCAAAGTATAAACATAGTTTTTTAAACGTTTGTGTTGCGCACTGTCAGTGCTCGCCTGAAAAGCATTATTAAGACTGAAGGCTGAGAGCCCTAAAAAGGCCGTTAGAACGAAACTGATAACAATCAGTAAGCGGTTGCTAAGAGAAAGGTGTTTAATGTGCACGTGTTAGCGTTAGCCGGTAACCGCGGCCTCGTAAGGTTTCTATTGCATTCAATGATTTATCTGGATCAAGCTTGTTGCGTAGGCGTTTTATAAACACTTCAATGACATTGCTGTCGCGATCATTATCTTGTTCATAAATATGATCGACTAATTCGGTTTTTGATATCACTTCGCCGGCATGCAACATTAGGTAATGAAGTAGGCGATATTCATAAGCAGTAAGATCGATATTATTGTTGTCAGAAGTTACTTCTTGGCTGGTTGGATTGAGAGTGATTGGGCCACAACGTAAAACAGCATTTGCCCAACCTGATGCGCGTCTTGCCAACGCATTGATACGTGCTGATAGTTCTTCAAAATGGAAGGGTTTAACGAGGTAATCATCTGCACCAGCTTCTAATCCTGCTACTTTATCTTGCCAACGACCCCTTGCCGTTAAAATAAGAATAGGAAAGTCTTTTCCAGCACTACGAAGTTGTTGTATAACTTCGATACCCGATATTTTAGGCAATCCTAAATCAATAATCGCAATATCATAGGCATATTCTAAACCGAAATAGAGACCTTCTTTACCGTCTGCAGCCGCATCTATCGTTAAATTTTGCTTTTGTAATTGCTCGCTAATTTGCTGGCGTAAATGATGTTCATCTTCAATAATTAAAATACGCATCGATTAATCAAGAAGGTTGATGGGCAGTGAAGGGATCAAGACGATAAACTTTTATTTTCCCATTGTCATGTAATACTTTGATTTTAAATATAAAAGATTCTTTGTATGGTGTTTTTTCAACAGAAAGTATTTTCCCTTTTGTCTCCATTTTAATCAGCTCTGCGGCCGATTCCTTAGTAAGTGGTAATTGAATATCGTTTACACCATCACCTGGCTCTATATCATCGGCTAAACGTTTAGCAAACGATGATATAGATATGGCTAGCAATATAATTGTGAGTAACGATCGTAATAAAACCATCAATAAACCTTTCTAATTTTACGTGTATTTTTAACTGAATTAACTCAGACTGCAAGCCCTACAAATAAAAAGTAGGGCTTGCAACAATTATTATTTGGCTTTTTTAGGTTTTTCAACGCCAATCGCACCATCTGAACGTGCTTTTAGATACGCGTAAAGTTGATCGCGATTTTCCATTACTTGAGGATTCGCTTTCCACGCTGGCATACTGCCAATAGAGCCACTTTTACCGTTCTCGACGGTGTCGTAAAATTGTTCTTTAGAAATTACCTTCAAACTATCAGCTAGGTTTGGGCCGACCATGCCTTGGCCATAAGTACCGTGACAGCGAGCACACCAGTTACGAAAAAGTTTGAAACCTTTATAACTTGTTGCATCCAATTCATTGCCATTAGTAACCGTATAGGGTGCTTCATCAGCATATGAAGGCATTGCAAACAGTCCAATACTTAAGGCTGCCGCACTAATGAGCATCGGAACTTTATTTTTTAATTTCATTTTATTTCCTTTTAAATTTTTAAATATTGATGTTTGATTTATCTTAATATCAATGCAGGATGTTGATAAAAAATAGGAGACGAAGTATTTTCCCATTACTATTAGGAAGCCTCTGTATTAAAGATTATCAAAAGCAAACTGAATGCAAACTGAATGAAATGATTATTTACGATGCTATCTCGTTAAAACAGTGACAATTGATGATTTTTTTCAAGGTAATCACAATCTAAAATACAAATCTCATGTTGAACGTTCTGTAGCTAATTAATTTACCAAGACTATTAGCATTGATACGATATGAGATTCCTACCCTCTACGGATATCACTTTATGCTTGCTGTGTTGGCTCAAATGTCATTGCTCATTGCCTGTGGCACTTTTTGGAAGACTTTTGCGCCTGCGCATATTTCAGCTTCAGCACATCGACGAGCCCTGACTGATTTAGTATTTTATATTCTACTTCCAGCACTGGTGTTGAATGTTATTTGGTCTGCACCTTTAGATCATTCTTCATTACAGATTTCTTTTCTGGCAGCTTGCGGAATTTTAATTGGCATGACGACAATGTGGTTGGTATTGAAATGGCTGAAAGCGAGCAGGCAACAAACAGGGGCTTTATTACTCGCCGCGGCATTTCCAAATGCGACTTATCTTGGTTTGCCAGTATTGAATCAAGTATTAGGTCCACATTCTCGTGTAATAGTACTGCAATATGACTTATTTGCGTGTACACCAATATTACTGTCCTTTGGCATGCTGTTAGCTCAACACTTTGGCGATAATAAATCAGCAGTACATCCGCTGCATGCACTTTTAAAAATTCCACCACTGTGGGCGGTGACTGTTGGAATAAGCTTAAATCTTGCTGGAATTCCGCAGCCTGAAATTTTAGACTCGGGATTATCAATGTTGGCAGGCGGCGTTGTGCCTTTAATGCTTATTGTTTTAGGTATGAGCATTCGATGGCATAGTCTACGACTGCGGTTTATGGGCTTATTATTACCTGTAGCACTTATAACTTTAGTGTTAACCCCATTTTGTATCTTTGGTTTAAGCCAAGTAATAGGGTTAACTACAGAGTTAATTATTCCCGTCGCCTTAATATCGGCGATGCCAACAATGGTATTTGGTATTGTTATTTGTGAGCGTTATGGATTGGATAGCGAGCTTTATGCGGCGGCGGTGACCTTAACCACTATTTGTAGTTTAGTGACTTTACCTTTATGGTTTCACTGGCTCTCGGTCAGTTGATTTGCCCAACTAAATCCTGCTTGTTCGATAGCCGTTTTTAGGATAAACATTGCATCGGTAATTTGCGCTTTATCACCCCGTAAACTAAGTTCAATATGCGGTGTATCACTCAAGTGTGGCAAGCTAGATAAACGTAATTCAGGATAGCGTTCAAGTACCTCATTCATCGCATGTAAAAGATCTGACTCACGACCTTTGAATACATAAATCGTTTGCTCATTAAGCGGTACAGTATTTTTTAAATGTGGATAATGTGTATCCAATATCCACATTAGCATTGGCCATGACATTTCAGGAAATCCTGGCATAAAGTGGTGATTGTTCAATGAAAATCCTGGGACGCGATTAATCGAGTTGGGAATGATCAGACTGCCTTCGGGGAGTTCTGCCATTAAAATGCGATTAGGGTAAGCAGCGTCACCGTATTTTTGTTCTATTTCAAACACTGCTTCAGGATGGCGAATAAGTGGTACTTGCGCCGCATGAGCAACAGATTGTCTAGTACGATCATCTGGCGTGGCACCGATGCCGCCAAAGCTAAATACCAAATCATTACTGGCTAAGCTAAATGCTAAAAATCGCTCTAATTGTATGGGATCATCCCCCACAATAATGGTCCAGCTGAGTTCTAAACCACGTGCAGCTAAAACGGATTGAAGGTGATTAAAATGACGATCTTGTCGTTTGCCAGAAAGTAATTCATCACCAATAATTAAAGCGCCGATATTCATATTGCTATTTATCCTAATTAACTTAATGATGCTGTTATTTTGGTTTGATGTTTAGGCTTCAGGTCTATTTCTCATAAAATCAGCCGTTTGAACAAAAGAAGCCATTAATTGTTGAGCAAATAATTCGTCTATATCCATCGTTTTTAATGCTTGAGCCATGCAATATAACCATTGATCGCGCTCTTCAACGCCAATGGAGAACGGCAAGTGTCTGGCTCTTAATCTGGGGTGACCATAAAGATCAGTATAAAGAGGCGGGCCGCCCAACCAGCCCGTTAGAAATAGAAATAATTTCTCTTCACTGATCTGAATATTACTAGGGTGCAATGCGCGGATTATGCTTGTTTGTTCAGTATTACACATGATTTGATAAAAAGTCTGGCATAGCTTGCGAACGGCGACTTCGCCACCGATGCGTTCATAAGGTGTTTTAAGTTCGGACATTATCTGACTCAATCAAGAAAATTAGCCCAAGTTTAACGCTGTTTGGGAAAGCTATAAAGTGATGTAAGGTTGCGACATCGTCTTTAGACAAGGATAATTGGTGAGTCTTAATATCAATCATAACGGGAAGAATCTCATGAGCGAAAGAATTATTATGCGTACTGGCGAATGTTTAGTAGCCGGTGGTCCACCATTCACAGCGGCAGAGCCAGAAGTAATTATCGGTGAATTTGACGGTCCATTTGGTTCTGCATTTGCTAATTTATTAGGCGACCAAGTGCAAGGTCATTCACGCGTACTTGCGTTAATGAACACAGATATGATGGTAAGACCTGCGACAATAATGGTCAGCAAAGTAACCGTTAAGAAAACGGCTTATACGTCAATCTTAATGGGTACGGTTCAAGGCGCAATTTCGAATGGTGTATTAGACGCTGTACGTAATGGCACTATTCCTAAAGACAAAGTAAATGATTTAGGTATTATCGTTTCAGTATGGTTATCACCAGGCGTTGAAACGGTTGAAGACTTAGATCATGAAGCGTTATTTAATATTCACCGTGAAGCGACACGCCGTGCTATCGAAAAAGCGATGAATCATGAACCAACCATTGATTTCTTATTAGAAAATCAAGATAAATTAGTTCATAAATATTATCAAAAAGGTTTAGATGCTAAGAAGAGTTAATTAGTCTTTAAATCAAGAAATCAACGGCCTATCCGATACCACGGTTAGGCCGTTTTTTTTGAGAAATTGACGATACTTATAATGAATAATCCAGCAGAAGCTAATATGGATCTTTATTCCATTGACAAATTAATGCATGAAACACGTCAGTTAGCGGCTAAGTACCGTAAAGCGACAGGCAGCACATTGCCTGTAACGGGCGAAATTTCGCGGTTTGATGTTGCTAAAGCATTAAATTTGCAGCTTATTGATGATCTAACTTTAGGTTACGATGCGATTGGTCGAGATGTCCGTAAAGATTTACGGATCTTAATTAAAGGGCGGGTTATTTTTGAAGATAGCCGCTCAAGCCCGCGAATTGGTCAAATTAAATCAGATGGTCGTTGGGACCGTGTGATTATGGTGTTATTTGATGACGATTATTTGCCTGTCGAAATGCATGAGGCGAGCAGTGAAGATATTGAAGCTGCTTTAAATACCAAGTCAGAAAGCGCTAATAAAAAACGTGGCGCTATGTCGGTGTCACAATTTAAAATTATAGGTCGTCTAGTTTGGTCACGCGAGGATGGGCTATCGCCTGAAATATGGGATAATCATAACGGTTAACTTTAGTGTGATTTGGAGTAATGGTTATGAGTGTTACAGGGTTTATTTTTTTAGGTTTAGTGGCGGTTATCATCATTTACCTGATTGCGATTTATAACGGGCTAGTTACGTTAAAACATAATGTAAGTAAGGCATGGGCGAACATCGATGTATTGCTAAAACAGCGTCATGATGAACTACCTAAACTTGTCGAAACATGTAAACAATACATGAAGTATGAGCAAGAAACCCTTGAAAAAGTTATGAAAGCACGTACTTCCGTTGCAACCGCGCAGCAGCAAGGTAATATTCCCGCGCTTGGTCAAGCAGAAGGTGCATTGCGTATGGGACTAGGTAGTTTATTTGCCGTTGCAGAAGCCTATCCTGAATTAAAAGCTGATCAAACATTCCAACATTTACAAGCTCGGATCACCGGATTAGAAAATGCCATTGCTGATCGTCGTGAATTTTATAATGAAAGTGTCAATGTGAATAATGTACGAATTGAACAAGTGCCCGATGTTTTTATCGCTCGGATGTTTAATTTTCAAGCACATAGCCTATTAGAATTTGTCGACGAAGAAAAAACCGATGTCAATATCGGTCATTTGTTTAAATAAACAATGCTGAAACAGCTTATTGCCTCTTCGGAGCGCAATATTATTCAGTTCGATCCTGTGGTTTTTTGGGGCGGCTGGACTATTATAATGATACTTTGCGTCGTTGCATTTTATCGGATGACGCGAGGATTACATCAAGCAAGATTGATTGAAAATACACCGACTGCGAAAATTAGATCTGCAGTACAAGGTTATGTTGAACTCAATGGTCAGACTCGGATAATGGATGGGCCTGTAATCGTATCGCCATTATCAGGAAAATCCTGTGTTTGGTATCGTTATAAGATAGAAGAAAAGTCTGAATGCCAGCAAGCTGATGGTAAATCAGTGAGTTATTGGCGAGTCGTTAAAGAAGAAACCAGTGGTGAACTCTTTTTGTTAGAAGATGATACCGGACGTTGTATTATCGATCCTGATGATGCTGATGTGATTGTCAGCAATAAACGAACATGGCATAAAAATACTAGCGTAGCACCTAGACGTTACACCGAAGAATTGATTACAGAACATGAACCTTTGTATGCCATTGGCCTATTTAAAACAATTGCAAATATTGAACGGCAAAAATTAAGAGAGCAGATCAGCCAATTATTACGTCATTGGAAACGCGATCCTAATCGCTTACTTGATGAGTTTGATTTGAATCGTGATGGCGAATTAAGCATAGAAGAATGGCAGCGAGTTCAATTAGCCGCCGAGCAACACGTAAAACGGCAACACGGCGAACAGGAAAAACAAGAGCAATTGAATGTGTTAAAACAAAGCCATCATCGCGACCAAGTTTTTATATTATCAACCGTATCAGAAGAAAAATTGATCAAATATTATAAGTGGCAAACCATGCAGTGTTTACTAGGATTTTTTATCAGCGGTTGTCTCTTAGTTTGGGCAATAAATATTAGGTTAGGTTTATAAATGTCTGAACAAATGCAGCAAGTGTTTGGCGAAGGTGGTTTGTTATCGCAACACATTAAAGGTTATGCACCGCGCCAGCAGCAGTTAGAAATGGCGGAAAAAATCCAAACGACATTAGAAGATAGTACGATTTTAATTGCCGAAGCAGGAACGGGAACGGGTAAAACCTATGCCTATTTAGCACCAGCAATTTTATCTGGACAAAAAGTCTTTATTTCAACCGGTACAAAAAACTTACAAGATCAATTGTTTAGCCGTGATTTGCCGACATTACGTAAGGCGCTCGCTGTGCCATTTCGTGCAGCATTATTAAAAGGTCGCAGTAATTATCTCTGTCATTATCGTTTGGAAATGGCACAAAGCGATCCATTACAAAAGCGCCATCAAGAAATCTTACATGAATTAACAGTTTGGGCAGGAAAAACAAAAACGGGTGATTTAAGCGAAAGTGATTTGCTGGAAGATAATTCATCGTTATGGCCCAAAGTAACCTCAACGATTGATAATTGTTTAGGCCAAGAATGCCCTAGTTATAGCGATTGTTTTATTGCTGAAGCAAGACGCAAAGCCCAAGAAGCCGATATTGTGGTGATTAATCATCATTTATTAATGTCTGATATGGCACTAAAAGCCTCGGGACGGGGTGAGATTTTACCGAGTGCAGATGCCTATATTATTGATGAAGCCCACCAATTACCCGAAATAGCGACGCAGTTTTTGGGCAACCGGATTAGTAGTCATCAGATCCAAGAATTATGTCGAGATAGCATTAGAGAAATGGAGCAGGATGCCAGCGATATGGCGAGCATTCGTGATTATGCTGACAAGCTTGATGCTTCATTACATGGTTTTAGAATCAGTCTCGGTGAAACGGATAATCGTACGCCGTGGCTGACCGTTTTAGAAAAGTTAGGTGTTAAAAAGAAACTCACTGATTTAGTAGAAAGCCTTAATGATCTTGCTGAACAGCTTGAATTAGCAGCAGAGCGGGGCAAAGGTTTAGAGCAATGTTATCAACGCTCTAACGAGCTTATAACCACGCTTGAGTTCTTTGAGCAAGAGCATCAAGACGATAATATGATTTTATGGGTAGACATTCGTTCAACTGGGGTTGTATTACACGCGACACCCCACGATGTCAGCCAGTATTTCCAAAAGTGGATTGATGACAAACCGACGGCTTGGGTCTTTACATCGGCGACATTAACTGTTGCTGGTAAGTTTAATAATTTTAGTCATCAACTAGGCATTGATGATGCTGAAACCATGATTTGGCCAAGCCCATTTGATTATGCGCGTCAAAGCTTATTATATATGCCGCATATTCCGGTTGAACCTAGTCATGATGATTACACCACGCATATTATTGAATTAGCTAAAGATGTGATCAACCACAGCCAAGGCCGTACGTTTATTCTTTTTACCAGTTATCGTGCGATGAATATTGTTGCTGATGCGTTAAAAGAGATTGATTATCCTTTAATGGTTCAAGGCAGCGCTGCCAAATCAACTTTATTAGATGAATTTAGAAGTCATGGTAATGCCGTATTATTGGGCACTAATAGCTTTTGGGAAGGGGTTGATGTACGCGGCGAAGCCTTATCGTGTGTGATCATCGACAAAATACCGTTTGCTTCGCCAGGTGATCCGATTTTGCAAGCCCGTATTGACGCTTTACGACAACGAGGTGGAAATCCTTTTGCTTCTATCCAAATTCCTGCGGCAGTAATTCAACTTAAACAAGGAATTGGTCGCTTAATTCGTGATCCGAAAGACTTTGGTGTTTTAGTATTATGTGATCCACGGTTTTTAACCAAGCCTTATGGCAAGCTGTTTTTACGTAGCTTGCCTGCGATGCCTATTACTCAAAAAATGGATGATGTAGCGGCTTTTTTTGCCGATAAAAATTAATTAAAGATTTTCAAGATAAGCAAAAGCAGTCGTAAAAGCAGGTTCTTGAAATTGTTTTAAGCCAGTGTCACTAAAATTCATCACCACTTCGCTGCGTTTTACGATATCTTTTATTTTGGAAGGAGCAATCAATGAAACGCTGATGTCATCAGCTAATTGCAATGCGGCTTCAAGTTTAAAACCTGTCGAACCACCAATAAATTTACCTTTTGTCATCCGTTCACGAATGACTACATGCTCAACCTGATAATCTTGCATTAACTTAGCAAAATCAAACTGAAATTTTCGTAACTGCTCGTTATCTCGGTCATCATTAATGGTCAGCTTTTTCACGCGACATTCATGTAATGCATACAAACCATCTTTTAATGACATCAGGCAAATAATGGCATCATTGCCTTTTAATTCAACACCACAGACTTTCATGTTTTTCATCCCACTTAAATTTAAATATGTGAGATATGGTACTCGATCTGAGCGCTGTTTACCGAGCGCTTTAGTTTGATTTGGTTAATATTCTGAACTGCCCAATAACAATGCGCCAGCAATAAGCCCCATCGGCGAAGTGATGACGACATAGCCTAAAAGAAACACTTCGCGTGTCACCATGACAGCGTCGATCAAATAAGACATAGAATTACTCCGTATTAAAATTGAATTGGATTTGAGCGTTATTTAAGACAAATTAAAGATGTTGTTTGAATTATAATTAGCGCTTATTACAGCCAAATGACACTTTTAACGATCCTATGAATATTATTGCTTTAGATACCTGCACCGAGTCTTGTTCCGCCGCCTTGTTATATCAAGGTGAATTGTTTGAGTATGTTGAAATGACGCAACGCGGGCATTCTGAGCTGATTTTGGGCATGTTGGACAAAGTACTTACTCAAGCTGGAATCGGCATGTCTGCTATTGATGTTTTGGCCTTTGGACGTGGACCTGGATCATTTACTGGCGTCCGTGTCGGTGTTGGCGTAGCGCAAGGTATTGCCTTTGCCAGAGATATCCCCGTGGTTCCAGTGTCATCACTTGCTGCGGTTGCCCAAGGCGCGGCAGATCAATTAGATATTGATCATTTAGCCGTCGCTATGGATGCCCGAATGGGTGAGATTTATTGTGCGAGTTATCAACTAGAAAACGGCTTAGTGAAATTAGTTGATCATGAACGTGTGTGTCCACCACAAGATTTTTTAGCTGATCCTTCTTCGTCTGCATGGGCGGGTATTGGTACCGGCTGGCGAGAATATGATGCGATATTGCGTGAAAGCTTTAACAATCAGTTAACGCAAGTGAGCACCGAACATTATCCAAGAGCGGCAAGCATTGTTAAATTAGCACAAATTGAAGCTTTGGCAGGTCGTGTATTGCCCGCCGATCAAGCGATGCCTGTTTATTTAAGAAATAACGTCGCTAAGAAAAAAGGTGAGCAATAATGGCTAAAAACCAAGATGCTATTTATGCTTCACCTTTAGATGAAATGATCGACTTTCGGTTTGATGAACGCGTAGTTGATGTCTTTCCAGATATGATTCAACGCTCGGTGCCGGGTTATGGCACGATGATTTCAACCATTGGTGTATTAGCGGCTAGATATGCTCAAGCAGACAGTCATTGTTATGATTTGGGCTGCTCACTGGGGGCTGTTACATTATCTATGCGCCAGCGTATTACTCAAGAAAACTGCGATATTATTGCGATTGATAACTCGGTCGCGATGATCGAACGTGGTCAACAATTATTAGCCTCAGATCAATCATCAACCGTTCCAGTTTCGATGGTATGTGCCAATCTACAGGATGTTGATATTGAAAATGCATCGGTAGTGGTGCTTAATTTTACTTTGCAATTTATTCCGGTAGAAGATCGATTATTGCTCATCGAACGAATCTACCAAGGCCTAAAACCCGGAGGTATTTTAATTCTTTCAGAGAAAATTGCTTTTTCTGAACCAGAAAAACATGAGTTTCATATCGATGTACATCACGATTTTAAACGTGCTAATGGTTACAGCGATTTAGAAATTAGTCAAAAACGCAGTGCACTAGAAAAAGTATTAATTCCTGAAACATTAGCAAATCATCAGCAACGACTTAAATTAGCAGGTTTTGAGTTCAGTGAATTATGGTTTCAATGTTTTAACTTTATTTCATTAGTGGCAATTAAATGAGCGTTTATCAATCACTCTACCCTAAGTTGGATGCCATTGGCCTCGAACAATGGTCACAGCAATTACGTCAAACGATACCAGCGAAATTATCTGAAGATGGTCATGGCAAAATGACTGGCTGGCAGACAGCGCTTGCCGCATTACCCAATATCTTACCGACATCAATAAACTTAAAAGATCGGGTACAAATTGGTTCTGCTGATGATTTTGCTGATCATGATAAAGATGCCTTTGTCGCGAATTTAAAAGCCTTTCACCCGTGGCGAAAAGGGCCTTATGATTTATTGGGTCTTGAGCTGAATACGGAATGGCATTCTGATTGGAAATGGGATCGCCTATTACCGCATATTCAACATTTAGCCAATAGAAAAGTGCTTGATATTGGCGGTGGTAATGGTTATCACGGTTGGCGGATGTTGGGCGAAGGTGCCCAATTAGTGCTCGGTATTGATCCGACATTAGTATTCGTCATGCAATATCATGTTATGCAGCGTTATATAGGTGAAAGTAATCACTATGTATTACCGGTTGGTATTGAAGATTTGCCTGAAAAATTAGCGTGTTTTGACACCGTATTTTCAA
This sequence comes from Methylophaga sp., assembly GCA_011053005.1. GTDB lineage: Bacteria > Pseudomonadota > Gammaproteobacteria > Nitrosococcales > Methylophagaceae. The sequence continues at coordinate 14,807 of DRHW01000044.1, read as the reverse complement.
TGGGTGTTTTGTATCATCGCCGTTCGCCCTTAGATCATTTATATGAATTACGGGCGTGTTTGCGATCAGGTGGCGAGTTGGTATTAGAAACGTTAGTCATTGAAGGCGAAGAGGGCGTGACATTAATGCCGGAAGGTCGTTATGCCAAAATGAGAAATGTGTGGTTTTTCCCGACTATTCCAACTATGGAATTATGGTTGCGCCGCTGTGGTTTTAAAGATGTTCGTTGTGTTGATGTGAATAAGACAACGATTGAAGAACAAAGACCGACGGCATGGATGACGTTTGAATCCTTAGCAGATTTTCTTGATCCTGATGATCATAGCAAAACCATTGAAGGTCATCCGGCGCCTATCAGAGCCATATTTATCGCAACGGCGCCATAAAAAGGGCATAGTATTTAAATGATACTTTGCCTTTTAAGCTATATAGTCTAGTTAAAACGAACGATCGACTATTACAAAGCTAAAGAATTTAAGTCGATAGAAATCCATTGGCCATCATGATTCATGCAGGCATTAAGTTGTTGGCTTTCAGTTTTTGAGTTGTGTTTTGTTGTTAAGGTATAAGCAATACATGGACGCTGATTTGCGGTGTAGTGTTTACCTACTTTGACATCATAAAGCGTTGTCGAGTCAACGTTATACCAAGTTTTTACCGTTCCGGTTCTTTCAGAAGATAAAATTTCCTGCGTTCTTAATAAGTCACTCACCGTCATTGCCGTATCAGAATCTATGCCAGCTTCAATTCCTGCAAGTAATTCAAGTTTAGGTTGTCCTGCGTAGCCACTCATTGAGAAAAATGTACTAAAGAGTATTAAAGCTAGGGATTTTTTCATTTATAGACCCGTCAGCGTAGGAAGTTATGCCGAATAGAATACAGCGTGGACTTTAATAATCGCTAAGAGAAAAATCCCTTTTTATCAGGAATTATTTCCTGATAATTATTGCAAAAAATCTTACTATATTTTGGGTAAAAACTTATTGATCTGCTTCCATTCTTTTTGCAAGATCTTCCCATAAGGAAAGGCGTGATGCATTGCCTACACGTTTTCCTTCACCACGAGATTTCGCTAGCCACAAACCATCACCATTAAAACTATAAACAGGCACTAAATCTGTTCGTAAATTTGCAGGTTTAATCTCAATATCAAGATTATCTAAAACCAAGGGAGTCGCACGTTTATTTTCAAAATAGGTTAAAACCATATGAGCTTGCCCTATATTTACCGCTTTAACATATGTTATCCGAAGCTTCTCTTCATCAACATCAAGCTGTTTTAAAGTGAAATACTTCGCGATTGAGTAGTCTTCACAATCGCCAGCTCCAATAGATAACGCTTCAAGCGGTGTTGCCCAGTAATCCTCTTTCCCCCATAAAGCTATGTCATCAATAAAGATCATATTGCTATTGAAAAAACGATTTACGACGATCAATTTTTCAAGATCAGACAAGTTTTGAGATGTCATAATTAGTTTTTGCCATGCTTCAACCCGTTCACGAGCAAACTTATTATATTTTTTCTCAATTTTTATCAACACTGCTTCGGTAATTTCTCCCTTGGCAATCAATGTGTAAGATGGCGTCAGGCATAATGCAATAACAAGACATACCATGACATTGTTAGGGGGCCGAAACCATTTTTTCATCACAATCATCAAAGACGGATCAGCGACCGATACCATAAATCCCTGATTTTACTAGGAATTCAAAATCGTTTTCTTGTGATACATCTTCGGCAATAATATGAATATCTAATAAGTTAGATACCTCATGCATGATTTCTAGGTGATTGGATTTATTGCTGTCAGCTTGTATATTCTGCGTTAAATTACGAGCTAGTCGGATATAGTCAATATGTAATTCTTTTAATAGATTGATTGCGATAATATCGGATGAATAACGTTTAAGTAAGGTTTTTGCACCTAAGGTTTTAATGAATAAGTTAAAGTTCGCGAAAGCAGGCAGGTTTTTCGCAGCAGAATAAGCGGTAACACTAAATACTAACAGACCGTGATTTAACGTCGAGCGCTCAATTCTTTCTTGCAGCCAAGCGTTGAAAGAAGGGGAGGATATCGCCGTCATTGAAAGATTTATCGTTACAGGAACAGATTGCTTAGTTTCTTCCATTAATAGAATGATTTTATTAACGATACATTTATCTAATTCTTCTTCTAAGCCGAACTCTTGCGCCATCGAAAAGAAGGTACCAATAGAGAGCGAGTTGCCGACAGAATCTTTGACTACAGTAAAGGCTTCTTCCATCACTTTAACCGGTATTTCGTTATCATGATTATAGGCAATAGATGTGAACATTATTTCTGGCATGTCATTTTCAATGACATTATTAATGGTGGCTTTCCAGTCTAACTCACTCATTGAACTCATACTTTGTTCTTGAATGTAATATGCGTTATGACCAATTTTTCTGGCTTGTTCATAGGCTTCAATCATGGCGGGTGATAATTTTTTAAAGTCACTACTGCGTTCAAAGCGGATGATGCCCATATGGACGAGGTCATCAATATCATATTGCTCACCAAGATCGGCGATATCTATTTTTAATGTGTCAGCGAGTGCAGTCATTTCTGGTTTATTTAAGCTTGGGCAGAGTAGAGCAAACTCTGAACCATAAAGTCGATAAACACTTGAACGAGGCTCTAATTGTTGGGCACTTTCTAATATATTTGCAAAGCTTATTAATAGCTGATTGACGGCTTCATTGCCTTTATTTTTGGCAATAGCCGCTAGGTCATCAAATTTAATAATAGCTGCATAACCCGATTGTCCTGCTGACAGCATTTCTTTTAAATTTACATAAAAAGTCGATTGATTAAGCAATTGAGTCAGTGGGTCACGTTTTAAATTTTCACTTAATGAGGCCAGTTTGCTATTGAGCCTACCGATCATAGCGCCAATCTTAAGCGACATACTGTTCATTGATTGAGCTACATTTTTTACTTCAAGGGTCCAGGGTAAGTTTTCAATAACGGTAAAATTACCTGCTGAAATATCATTAGCTTGTTTTTCAATTGCCCTCAGAGGACGTAAAGTAAAGCGTAGTGTTAACGCTAATAGACCAATCGCAATCAAGAAAATAATCAAGGAGAATTTAAGCGTATTTTTGCCTTGCTCATATAATTTCAAATAGCCATAAGCAGGATTAGTACTAACGGATATAGTGCCGCTAATGTTCCAGCCAGAACTGATTTCTGAGACGGCCGTAGCCACCTTCATCGGCACTAGAGAAACGAGCCATGATGGCACGCCAGCTACCTCTTCACCGCTTGTTAAAGTGACTAAATTTTTGCCATCGACATCGACTAAGGTCATTTCCTTATAGTAGCCCATATCAAAAATAGCATTCATCATGGTGCGAATGATTGGGTCGTCTTCATTCGACATATAAGGGCTTAGGGATAGGCCTAAAGAGGTCGCGGTATCTTGAACATGAATTTCTGATTCTACTTCTAGGTAACTTTTAATGTTGCTCATGCTAAGCACAAAATTAACTGAAAAGACGATGAAAAAGATAAGACTAATTAACAGTAATAATTGTTTAGACAGTGACATGGCCGTTACCTAAAAAATGAAGTGAATAACTCACGTTAAAATATGTTTAATGATGTTTTAAAATTGTTCAATTAGCTTCAAGAGCGAGATGGGCATCTTCTATAAGCTTAATAAGATTAGCTTCACCACCCAGAAAACCAAGCAGTAAATCTTGGCTCGTTAACGGTTTAAGCGGTGAGATGTCGAGCTTTAATTGTTCTGGATCATTGCTGAACTTAATCATTTCATCAATGAATGGTGTAAAGACCGGACCCCAGTGCTGTGCGGATGAAAGTTGTAATTGTTCTAATTGAGCGATGCTGTTTTGGGTTAATTGTTCTGTCGATTGTCCAGTTTGACTACTAATATCGGCTCTTATTTTTTCAATTATTCCTTTATTTTGATAGGTCATAGAAAACTTATTTAAAGTCGAATTCATTGCCGCTGACATTGTTTTAGCCGGTATTTGTGCTTGTTGTTGATCAAGCGTTGTCAGCCAAGCCATATTGCCTAATAAAACTTTGCCATCAAATGAAAAATTATCTTCAACAGCTTGTTTCAATGATACGTTTAACAGGTTTAGTTCCGGATTAAATTTATACATGATATTCGTAGTGAACGGGATAGTGTCACCTAAAATACGAGCCAATGCTTGCAAGTTTGGGTTAGTATCGATCATACTTTTTTTAAGGTGAAGTTCACCATTATAGATATCAATACTCATTGCTAAAGGAAACTTGTTTTGCTCATTAGTTAAATCTTGCCAGCGGAAGCCTTTCATGACGACCTTACCAAGTTGGACATCTGGTTCTAGTTCATTTCCTATAACAGTGAGATCTACAATTTCAACTGTTTGATTGAGTGGTGAAGCTTCAATCGAAGAATAACTCAGCAAAACGCCCTGAGCATGAGCCTCATCAACAAGGGATAACATACTTTCATTGGCGCGAGAATCTACTTGATAATCAAGATAAAAATAAGAACCAGCTAAAACAATCGTAACAATTCCTGCTAGGAATAAAAGGCCAGTATTACCTTTAGATTTAAATTGATTATTATTCAAATTTTTTCTCCGTAAATGTTAACGTTACAAATTCGACAATTAATATAGCATGCATGCTTACTATGTACAGTCAGACTGTATGCAAATCAAAAAAAGATATCATTTTCCTGTATAATTTTGCGACTATTTGGCGTAATAAAAATGATAATGCCATGCACACTTTCAATTTTTCTATTTCATCAAAGATAGATACTTCGAGCATTATTAGCGTCGCTGTGTATCAACTTAACGTCGCCCAATAATCCAATATAATTTTTAAGGAATAAATAATGCTGTTATCGGCTAAAAAAGACTGGTTGGGCAATGTTCGTGGCGATATTCTCGCCGGAATTGTCGTAGCCATTGCACTCATCCCTGAAGCCATTGCATTTTCAATTATTGCAGGTGTTGATCCTAAAATAGGTCTTTACGCCTCGTTTGCGATTGCGTTGATTATCTCGATTGTGGGAGGCCGAGCAGGAATGATTTCAGCTGCAACAGCAGCAACAGCGCTATTAATGGTTACGCTTGTCAAAGACTTCGGACTGCAATATCTTCTAGTCGCGACTATCCTAGCTGGGATTTTGCAGATTGTTGCCGGTTACCTAAACCTACATAAATTTATGAGCTTTGTCTCTAAGTCGGTAATGACAGGTTTTTTAAATGCCTTGGCTATTCTGATCTTTATGGCACAACTACCTGAATTACTTAATGTGACATGGCATGTATATGCATTAACAGCAGCGGGTCTCGGGATTATTTATCTTTTCCCTTATTTGCCAGTGATCGGAAAAATATTGCCATCACCGTTAGTTAATATTATTGCATTGACCGCATTGGTTTATTTTTTAGGAATTGATGTGCGTACGATAGGTGATATGGGGGATTTACCCGATACCTTACCTATTTTCTTATGGCCGGATGTCCCGTTGAACTTCGAAACATTAGCGATTGTTTTACCGTATTCATTATCAATTGCCGTGGTTGGATTATTGGAATCTTTAATGACCGCTAACGTAATTGATGAGCTTACTGATACGACAAGTGATAAAAAACGTGAATGTAAGGGCCAAGGCATCGCTAACATTGGCTCTGGCATGATTGGAGGAATGGCTGGTTGTGCGATGATTGGACAATCTATTATCAATGTGAAATCAGGTGGTCGCGGTCGATTATCGACAATGACAGCTGGTGTAGTGTTATTAATTCTAGTGGTATTTTTAAGTGACATACTGAAGATTGTGCCTATGGCTGCCTTAGTTGCTGTGATGATCATGGTCTCTATTGGTACATTTAACTGGACATCATTGAAAGAGCTTAGAACAAACCCTAAAAGTGCTTCTGTAGTCATGATTGCGACTGTTATTGTTGTCGTATGGACACACAATTTAGCGTTCGGAGTCTTTACGGGAATATTGATTGGCGCGCTATTTATGGCGCAGCGTCTAAGCCAATTTATGTATATCGAATCTAATTATGATGAGACGACAAATACTCGTAGCTATAACGTAGTAGGGCAGATTTTCTTTAATTCTTCAGATAAGTTCATTAATTTATTTGATTATAAAGAAGCGGTTGATAATGTGGTGATTGATGTTCATCGTGCTCATTTTTGGGATATTACCGCGGTGGCTGCTTTAGATAAGGTGGTTATTAAGTTACGTCGTGAAGGTGCTGATGTCAGTATTATTGGCTTAAATGAAGCGAGTGAGACCTTATTAGATAAGTTTGCGGTGCATGACAAACCTGAACAAATCGAAAAAATCATGGGAGGGCATTAATAATGACTACAGATAAGAAATACATTCTGGCATGTATTGATGGTTCGCCATTGAGTAGCTCAGTAGTTGAGCATGCGATTTGGCTTGCCAATAATAGTCAGCTGCCGATTACATTTTTGCATACGATTGAGCACTCTCACGTTAGTGAACACCCTGATCATGAAGGCAATTTCACGCCCAATATGACTGAAAATTTGTTGCATGATCTGACAGATGAAGAGCGACTTGAAAGTAAACGGTTGATTGCTGAAGGTAAAATAATCTTAAGTAAAGCCGAACAGCGAGCTGAGCAAGCTAACGTTACTAATATCAACATAAAACAGCGTCACGGTAGTGTTTCACAAGCTTTACTTGATCTTGATATGGACATCGAAATGATCGTTTTAGGCGCTACAGGTGAAGATCATCAAGATGATAAAAAGGGATTAGGCTCACAATTAGAACACGCTATTAGATCTACTCAGAGACCATTGATGATTGTGAAAAAGTCATTTGTTGCTCCCCGTCATTTAATGCTGGCCTATAACGGCAGCCCGTTATCTAAAAAAGCGATAGACATTATCAATAAAGACATGTTTTCTACTCAGTCATTAAATATCCATATTGTAAGTGTTCAGAAAAATAACGAAGATGCACAACAGCTAGTCAATGAAGTTGAAACGGCATTGTCTTCATCGAAATGTATCGTTAAAACGACGGCACTAACGGGTGATCCGCTTGAGAAATTAAGTCAGTATCAACAAGAACATCATATTGATTTAACAATGATGGGCGCTTTTAGTCATGGTAAAATTCATGGCTTTATGTTTGGTAGTTTCACCACGCAAATGTTATTGGATGGTGATAGTAACTATTTCTTATTACGGTAATTTTAGTTCGTTATTATTGTCTTAAAAAAACCTCTCATTGCATCACGATGAGAGGTTTTTTTGTGAGCTGTTTTAGCTAAATTAAAGTATTAATGACTCAGCACAACGTCCATTGTTTTTCGAGTCGCTTAGCCGAGATTGGATAAGCGGTTTTAATGCCTTGAGCAAATAAAGAAATACGATATTCCTCCAGCATCCAACGATAAAGTTCAAACTCATCTGAATTTCGTTTACCAACATTATTAAGATAACGTTGCCAATGCGGTGCAATATCGATTGTCCACTGTTTATCTCGTGTTGGATCACTTGTTAGTTTATCTAAACGTTGGCCTATAGCTTGAAAATAAGCGGGGAGACGCTTTAATGCCTCATCAGCGGTATTATGGACAAAACCTTGATAAAGCAGGTGATTAAGCTGTTCGCGTATATCTTTCACTGCATTGATGGCAGTCAGTGGCATTTTGCCTGACAAGCGCTTGGCAATGGCATGATATTCAGTAAGAGGATGAGCAATTTGTTGGGCAAGTTCAACAGCTATATTGATCAGTTGACCGCGTTTATTCTCTAAGCGATGTTCAAAATCTTGTTGGCTGACAATCGCTGGTTGGGCCAATAAAAAACAGCGATCAAAGGCAACATGAATCAGATCCATTTTAAGCTGTTCAGATGGTGTTTGTTTGGTATCACTTTCCACATTTGCAAAAGGTGCGGGCGGAACATTTACATAATGCAGACACATTTGTTTGATATCAGGCAGATGTTTGTGAAGGTATTTAATCGCATCAGCTTGAGCCAACATAAACAAACGACGTAAGCCTTTCTTAGTTTGGGTTTGGGCCTGAGCAAGCGTATCCATCAGCGTTAAATCAACGGCGTCACCTTTATCAACCAAAGCAGGATAAGCGGTCATCTCTAGATCATTTTGCTGCAAGGTGATCTGTTCAGGTAATCTGCCAAATGACCAACGTGTTAAACCTTGTTGTTCATAATCACTATCTGGAATTTGGCGGAAACTCGCTGCGGCTTGTTTAGCCCAAGTTTGTTTAAGTGCATCTAAATCACGACCTTCAGCAATGAGTTTTCCTGCTTCATCAATCAACCGAAAATTCATTTGTAAATATAACGGTAAGTCACTGATATTCCATGCCGAAAGCGGAATTTCTACGCCGGTTAATTTACGCAATTGTTCACTTAATGCAGGTAATAACGCCCCTGAATCGGGTGACATACTCCGTAAACAATCATCTGCATATTTAGGTACAGGAATAAAATGACGACGCTGTGTTTTTGGCAAACTCTTCAGTAAAAACATCACCTTATCGCGTAATAAACCGGGTACTAACCATTCATATCGATCTGGGTTGGTTTGATTAAGTAACGATAATGGAATGGTTTGGGTGATGCCATCATGCATTTTTCCCGGTTCAAAATGATATTCCAAAGCTAAAGGCACACGATTAACCAAGATCTGATCGGGAAAACTATCAGCAGTAACGTGATCCGCTTGATGTTGCATCAAGTCTTCGCGCGTTAAAAACAGCAGTTTGGAATTGTCGTGTTCGGCTTTTTTACGCCATTTTTCAAAACCAGCACCATTAGTAATATGAGCAGGAATACGAGTTTTATAAAATTCAAACAACACATTGTCATCAACCAATACATCACGACGTCGTGACTTTTGTTCGAGTAATTCAATGTTTTCAATCAAGTCGAGATTATGTTGAAAGAAGGGAGCACGGCAAAACCAATCGCCTTGCACTAAGGCATCGCGAATAAAGATTTCATTCGACATAACTGGATCAATCGGCCCGAAATGAACGCGACGTCGCGGTACAATCGGTAAACCATATAACGACACTTGTTCAAAGGCGACAACTTGTGCGGGTTTCTTTTCCCAATGCGGATCAGAGTATTGTCTTCGCACTAAATCACCAGCAACAGGTTCTATCCATTCAGGTTCAATTTTGGCGGCAATACGGGCGTATAAACGACCAGTTTCGACTAATTCTGCTGCCATAATCCACTTAGGGCCTTTTTTATGTAAGGCAGAACCAGGGAAAATATGGAGTTTTAGATTTCGTGTACCGGTGTATTCTTTATTATCGCTTTTAACCGCGATATTACTCAGTAATCCAGACAACAAGGCTTGATGTATTTCTTTATAATCTGCCGGCACTTGATTGGGTTTGATGCCCATTTGGCTGACTTGTACGTGTAATTGTTGATGAATATCATGCCATTCACGTAAGCGCAAAAACGACAAAAAGTGTTCTTTACAATATTGTCTTAATTTGTTCTGGCTGAGATGTTTCTTCTTATCATGATAAAGCTCCCACAACTTAATAAACGCTAAAAAGTCTGAGCGTTCATCTTTATACTTGTTATGAGCCTCATCCGCAGCTTGTTGTTTATCCATCGGGCGTTCACGTGGATCTTGAATGCTCAAAGCGCTGGCAATAATTAATAATTCGGTGACACAGTTGAGTTTTTGAGCCGCCAATAACATTCTGGCCATACGTGGATCAATCGGTAATTGAGCAAGCTGTCTTCCCGTTGCCGTTAGTTTTCGGCTTCTATCAACGGCGTCTAATTCTTCTAGTAGACGAAAGCCGTCATTGATCATCTTGTCCGGCGGCGGATTGATAAAAGGGAATTTAGCTGGCTCGCCCAAGTTCAATGACGACATTTGCAAAATAACAGAAGCTAGATTGGTTCTTAATACTTCGGGGTCGGTAAAAGCAGGGCGGTTTTTAAAGTCATCTTCATCATATAAGCGAATGGCAACACCGGCGGCAACACGACCACAACGACCTGAGCGTTGGTTAGCACTTGATTGTGATACTTTTTCAATCGGTAAACGTTGAACTTTATTACGCACACTATATCTGCTAATTCGGGCGTAACCCGGATCAACGACGTAACGAATACCCGGCACGGTTAACGATGTTTCAGCAACATTGGTGGCTAAAACAATACGACGATGACCACCGGTTTTAAAGACACGATTTTGTTCAACGGCAGATTGACGAGCGAGTAAAGGCAAAATTTCTGTTTTAGGCGGATGATGTTTGCGCAACGCTTCAGATACATCACGAATATCACGTTCGCCGGACAAAAATACCAAAATGTCGCCTTGACCTTCGCGGCATAACTCATCAACGGCTTCAACAATGCCATGTACCATGTCGTAACCACGTTGTTCGTCATCATCACCCATCGGTGGACGATAACGAATTTCAACAGGGAAGGTACGGCCGCTGACTTCGATGACGGGGGCATTATTAAAATGTTCGGAAAAGCGGGCGGTATCAATGGTTGCTGAAGTGATAATAACCTTTAGGTCTGGGCGTTTAGGCAATAATTGTTTGAGATAACCTAATAAAAAATCGATGTTAAGACTGCGTTCATGCGCCTCATCAATAATAATGGTGTCGTATTGATTGAGAAATTTGTCGTTTTGAGTTTCAGCCAGCAAAATACCATCGGTCATTAACTTAACGTAACTGCGATCGGCTTTCACTTGATCATGAAAACGTACTTTATAACCGACGATGTCACCGAGTTCACTTTTTAACTCTTCAGCAATACGCGTGGCGACGGTTCTGGCAGCAATTCGACGCGGTTGGGTATGACCTATCATTCCTGCAACACCACGGCCTAATTCAAGACATATTTTAGGTAATTGGGTGGTTTTACCTGAACCCGTTTCACCACTGAGAATAATGACCTGATTGTCCATTATCGCTTTAGCTATTTCTTCACGGCGCTCTATGACCGGCAAACCTTCTTCAAACTCAGGTTTAGGAATATTTTTTTGGCGTAATGCTCGGCGTTCTACTGATGCATTAATTTGCGATTGCAATCTGTCGAGCTGTTCTGGCTTAATATCAGTCTGTTTACGCAAATTCTGCAGTCTACGACGCAGCGGAAATTGATCCGATAACATCGCTGTATCAAGTATTTTTTCGAGCTGTTGTAGTGTGTCTTTCAAAATAGTATCAAACGATTAGAAGCAAAATAGCCGCTTATTGTATCGTAAGCGGCTATTGAAGTGCGTAGAGATATTACAGGTGAAGATCGTTATTTAGATGCGGGTTCAGAGGCCGAACATCCTTCATTATTAATCTTGCCGTCTGACATCGTGGTATTACAAAAAGTGACGCCACGCAGCTCAGTATCAACCAGTATCGCATCGCTTAGATCAACATTGGTTAAATCTGAGAAGTTTAGCTTGGCATTCGTAAGATTGGCTCCTTTAAAACTAGCGCCAGTGAAGTCGGCATTGTCCATTAAAGCAGTCGATAAATCAGCATTATCAAAGTGTGCATTTTGAACTCTTGAATGGGTAAACCACGCGCCAACTAATTGTGCCTTACTAAGGTTGATACCTTTTAGTAATGCCTCGCTAAGATCAGCGCTGTTCAAGTCTTTTCCTTGTAGATCAGCATCAGTTAAATTGCAGTGATGACAAATATTGGTATCTGCTAATCGATCTAAATAAAGTTGCTCGGCTGCAAAAGCCGGCACCGCAGTAAGTAAACTGGCAATTAGTAACACTGGTTTCATTTTCATTCTCCTCAATTAAGCGGAATATTCCAATCATTAGCATAAAACTGGCTAACTAAAGGACGACGTTCACGTGCTTTAAGTTCCTGCGTTAATTGTTCTTCATCTAATGTATCCAGAGCAGCAGGATGCCCGATAGCAATCATTGACCATAAGTTTATGTTGTCAGGAATCGCAAATGTTGTTTTAAGTTTATCCGCCTCAAAACCACCCATTTGATGGCTCATTAACCCCATTGCTGATGCTTGCACACACAAACTAACACTGGCTGCGCCGGTATCGTAACCATTCCAATTATTAGGTTTATCATTGTGGCTAAATGATTGAACTGAAGCGGCTAAAATTAATACAGAGGCATTTTTTGCCCAAGCTTGGTTACCTGGCACTAAACATTCAAGGGCTTTTTGCCAGCTAGCTTCATCTTCATGGCGATTCCAAACAATATAACGCCATGGCGCATCACCAAAACAAGAAGGTGCCCAACGTGCCGCTTCACAGATCGCAGTAACTTGTTCATTGCTTACTGGTGTTGTTGGATCATAAGCGCGACCACTCCAACGTTCAGCTAGAATCTTTTCGATCTTTTGTTCGGTATCAGCAGGTTTTTCAATCATCAGGACATCCTTAAGTGTAAGACTTATTTTTTGGGTAATTGGATTTTAGGTTCTTTTGCTGCGCGGTAGAAAGCACCAATATGACCAATCACCATTACTAAATTTGAGCTGGTTTTGAGCGCAATCGTTTGAATCATTTCAGCTTGTTCTGCCTTTTCTTGTCCGCTAACACGCACTTTAATTAATTCGTGATGGGCGAGAGCATTTTCAATCTCGGCAAGCACAGTCTCAGTTAAACCCTTGTTACCAATCATAACAACAGGTTTAAGTGGATGTGATAAGCCCTTTAGATAAAGCTTTTGTTTGTCATTAATAGCCATGAATATTGTTACCTGTATTAAAATAGCTTGGAATTATATCAGGATAAAATATGACACATAAGTTTACCGTCACCGCCGCACGCGGCATGCTGCCTTTATTAGCTAAAGAATTAGCAGAAATGGGCATAAAAGAGACCAAACAAGAGCAGGGTAATATACGTTTTATCGGCAGTTTGGAAGATGCATACCGTGTTTGTTTATGGTCTCGGGTGGCTATTCGCGTATTGATGCCGATTGCTCATTTCTCAGCAACAACGACCGATGCGTTATATCAAGGCATTTATGAGTTACCGTGGGAAGATCATATTGATGCAGAAGGCAGTACGATTGCGGTTGAATTTAATAGCTTTCGTTCTAAAATACATCATACACAATACGGCGCTCAGCGCGTAAAAGACGGCATTGTAGATCGCTTTCGTGAAAAAACGGGGGAGCGGCCTTCGGTTGAATTATTACAACCCGATCTTCGGATCAATGTTTATCTTAAAAATAATCAAGCGATTGTCAGTATTGATTTATCGGGTGAAAGTCTCCATAAACGTGGTTATCGCGTACAAAATACGCCTGCACCATTAAAAGAACATTTAGCTGCCGCTATTTTATTATCAGCCGAATGGCCACGTCTTGCTAAACAAGGCTGGGGTTTGATTGATCCAATGTGTGGTTCTGGTACATTTTTAATTGAAGCTGCGATGATGGCAGCTGATATTGCGCCAGGTTATTTGCGTGATTATTTTGGTTTTATCTATTGGAAACAACATGACCAAGCAGCATGGAAACGTTTAAAAGCAGAAGCCGAACGTCGACGTCATAGCGGTCTTGCACGATTACCTCATATTACCGGTGGCGATGCGGATATTAAAGCTGTTGAAGCGACTCGGGCTAATATTGCAGAAATCGGGTTATCTGATCGAATTAGCGTTGAACAACGTGATTTATTAGATTGGCCGTCACAAGCTAAATCATTACCTGTCAGCGGTATGGTGGTGTGTAATCCACCCTATGGTGAACGTATGGGTAATGTTTCTGAATTACATCATCTTTATGAAAGTTTAGGTAATATCGTCAGCGAGTCATTTCCGGCATGGCGTACTACGCTGATCACGGATAATGACAAACTAGGTAAATTTACTGGTTTAACGATCTTCGAACAATTTCCATTTGATAATGGACCGATTGCTTGCCAAGTCTTGTGTTATCGCGCGCCACGACCAGTATCACTGCATTCACAGCGTGAAGAACACGTCGTTAAACAAATTGATGTTGACGAAGAAGAAGGGCAAGTTGAATCAACTTATGAACCTTCTGAACATGCAGCGATGTTCGCCAATCGTTTGAAAAAGAATCTAAAACATCTTGGTAAATGGGCAAAAAAGAATCAAATAGAATGTTATCGTCTTTATGATGCTGATTTACCAGAATACGCGGTAGCGGTGGATGTTTATGGTGATTATGTTCATGTGCAAGAATATGCTCCGCCTAAATCTGTTGATCCTGAAAAAGCCGTTCAGCGATTGAATGATGTAATGGCAGCCATTCCGCATGTCTTGTCATTACCTGCATCACACATTGTGCTTAAATTAAGACAAAAACAACGTGGCACCCAGCAATATGAATCTCACGGTTCACAAAAACAACGCTTAAAAGTTAGTGAGTTTGGCTTATCTTTTTGGATAAATCTAACCGATTATCTTGATACCGGTTTATTTTTAGATCACCGAATTACAAGACAAATGATTGCCGAACAAGCTGCTGGTAAGGATTTCTTGAATCTATTTTCTTACACTGGTTCTGCTACTGTTTATGCGGCAGCGGGTCATGCTAAATCAACAACAACTGTTGATATGTCGAATACCTATTTAGAATGGGCGCAAGATAATTTGGCATTAAATAGTTTTATGGGCGAGCAACATCAGTTCATTCGTGCTAATTGTTTAGAATGGTTAAAAACGGCTGAGCAATCAGCACAGCGCTACGGTCTTATTTTTCTTGATCCCCCGACATTTTCGAATTCGACACGAATGGATGGTGTATTTGATATTCAACGTGATCACATTTCACTG
>DRHW01000043.1 GCA_011053005.1 Methylophaga sp. | reverse complement strand
TTTTCTGGCTGAATAAAATACATGTAATAATCTAATGGCGGTTTGGCAGTTTCACGCTCATTAGGTGAGCCTAAAAACAACCATCCTGGTCGATTAATGTTTTTTTCTATCCATTTAAGCTCGTGCTGCCACATTGCAGTATGAGATTGCTGGGTATCTGTTTGTTCCAATATTTCCAACATTGCTGCACGATAAGCACTATTGATACTGTCATCGGCGAGTGTTGATGCTTTTTGTTCGATATGTGCATCAAAATCTTCTGTCTTTTTTAAGTCTAAATAAAACTGATCATTGGTTCTATTTTTAGAAAAATATTGTCCATTCACAGTATTTCGAATTTTCCCTAACACTGAGACTATTTGAGTTTCAAGGTTTTTACTTTTATCACCTGGAAGTATTTCGATATTTTTTAAGTAGAGACACAAGGAATCTCTCAACTCTGTAGCCGTTGCACCTATTTCTGAATAAATATCACCAACAGCCATACGATGAATAGCAAGGCCAGCAACTAAACGCTTTGCAAATTCTTTTTCACCTGCCACGGGATAAGCTTGTTCAACTCGATCGATTAATGTCTCAGCCGTATCTATAACCTGCCCTACTTCAGGGTTGGTTCTCATTGAGGGTTCGGTTCTCAGTTCTTCCCAGTAGGTATCATAAGAAAAGATGCCAGGAATATCTTCAGGTACGTCTTGATCCATTAATGCTTTCATTTGACGTGAAAGGCTTCTTAATACTTGTCTTTGCTCTAACCCCGCCATTCTAATATTCTCGAACGTATTAATGTAGTCAGGGTGTACTGGGAATAAACGAACAAACTCATCTAATCGTTCATTCATTTTTTCATAATAGGGGGTGAACTTTTGCAAGTATTGTCGAACCCAAGCTTGTTGCTGGGCATCTTTTTTCAATAAACGTTCAGCTATTACAAATTTGATATCTTCACGAGCAATCAATACTTGCTCCGCCCGATCTCGAATGCGCCTAACTTCTTTTGAAAGAAATTCCAGTTTAGTACTGTCGAATATTGCTTCCTGTACACCAGCAACGAAACGGAAGCGGGTATCACCAATCACCTCTCCAATTACTCGCAAAATTGCTATATCAAGAGGTAATTGTTGTTCATTACGTGAACGAAAATAATCTAGCATTTCATCACAGACAAACAATAATCCTTGCTCAGGATATTTCTTATGAAATACCGCCATCATTTTTTCAAAATAGGTCTTATGATTGGACGTTATTTCTGACATAGGAGGAAACTGAAAATCAATACCCATTTTAGCTAAACCTTCTGTCAGGTTTGCTGTAATAATATCTGTGAGAGCCATTGTTGTAGCCCCAATTTCAAACCGAATTACCTTAAACTTGCCCGCAATTCGTTTTGCACTTTCCCTAACCTCTTTATTGGTAATACTTTCAGCGAGATCGGGAAATTCTGCTATTGCAGATAAAACTGACATTAGATGAGATTTTCCTGAACCATAGTTACCAACGATCCACAGTGCTTTATTATCAACAAATTCTTCATATTGAAGCTGTTCAATAATAATATTGCTCAGTTTTTGAGACATTTTTTCTGAGATAACATACGACGAAACTAAGCTTTTTGCCTTATCATAATCTTCAGAATCTTCCAGTTCAATATTTGAAATGACAGGCTCAAACTGAATCAACTCACCATATTTCTTCATTCATTAACTCCTTGTATGTATGTTGTTATTACTTGTACGTCTTGTAACTCACTTAAATTATAACTTTTGTAATCTGGTCGTCCTGGCTTTGAGTAGCTCAAAGAAAACGCATCGATGTCACCTGACCAAAATACTACTAGAGGCTTTTTTCTTGCTGCTTTTTTCAAAAGTTTTAATGGATCTATTTCAAGGCTCTCTTCAAATAACAATGCAATGCGGTTTAACCAACAAATACCCTCACACTCTTCCACTAAGCTAGCCAATAACTTCGGAACATTATCTTTTCTTTCCTTGTTTGACATTCCCAAAAGTTTTCCAGCGATGTCTTTAGATAAATTTATAATGTTATTAGAATTATCTTGCGTGGCAAGCAACTGGTACTCAGTTTCTTTCACGGCCAATAAAATCAAATTGCTTGCCCTAAGAGAGCCCGATTCTAGAGATTTAATTAACTCTTTTTTTATATTTTTAGGTTGACTAATTAACACACTCATATTTCATAAATCACAGATTGACTATCAATTTTTTATAAGGAAGTAGCCTTGGAGCCCCAAAACCCTCAGGATAAACTGGCACTTCAAGAACTATAACTTCGAGCCCAACAGTGAGGGCTTGTTCGAAAGCTTCTGCATAAGCGGTGTCAGTCAAATTACTTACACTGAAGCTCTCTGCATCTGCTCTTTGAACTAAAAAAAGAAGAACTACGCGATTCCCTTCCATCGCTAGGCGAGCTAGAGCTTTTAGATGCTTCACACCCCTAGGTGTCTTAGAGTCAGGGTAACGAGCCACACCATTTTCTACAACAGTTGAGGTCTTCACCTCTACGAAACAATCACCGTCAGAGTCCGAGAGTTTAAAATCAACTCGAAAACCAGCCTCGACAGCATGTTCTCGAACTAGGGTGTCATAATTTTCAAGCCCAGGAACAATCTTTCGTCTTAAGGCTTCTTCTACAAGATGATTTGAAAGATGAGTGTCTGTGCCAATCCAGTTTCCTTCATATTCTACTGCTCTCCATGTATAACGTCGCTTTCTTTTACGATCAGAGCTTTCCCAAAGGAGTGTCTTACTGCCAGGCAAAATAAAGCCAGCCATAGCACCAGAATTAGCACAGTAGACGAGTTCTTTTGTTCCGTCGGGGAAACTCATTTCCGCCAAAAAACGCTGAGGTCTTTGCAAAAAAACTGCTTCGCATTGGGGCTGAGGAAAAGGCATAAAAATTCCGTTGAGACTCATTCTAAAACCAATCTTGCCTTGTCCTGCCCATTACTTCTGGTGAGTTGTTCTAGGTATTCCACAATGGGTGCCCATGTTATTCATTAGATCGACTAATTCTTTGTGCTGCTCATTAATTGATAAAATTCCTGTTAATAAAGTTAGCTACCCACTTAAATGATTTCATTATTATCAGCATTATTTACTAGTTAAAATGCTTATAGTATCAGATGGGGGCGAGTCTAGTGGTCTAATAAAGGTGTAACTTATTAACTGTTCTGCTATAAATATTTCAGATCATTACTCACAAACCATCAGCTACGATCTTGTTCGCCAGGCTTTGTGAGAGCGAAGCCGTAACGCCCCGTTTCCCTTTGAGCTTTTTTATACGGGTACAGTCTATCTCCATTGTCGGCAACCAATACAAATCTTCTATCTACAGCTTCCATTGAACCCCTCTGGTTTTCTATAGCTAACGGCTGTCGGCAATAACGGGAATAAAACTCCCTGTAATTAAACAATCAAACCAAAAGCGGGAATTATGATCTATATGTGTATCACCCTGACTTCCAGAGTATATATTACTTAGTCCAATAGTTTGAGATACTATGTCCGCTGTGGGTCGGAAGCTGACTTTTAACAATCCGACGTTTACGTGCCAGAGGCGGTTATTGGTTTAAGAAACTCAACGCCATAGTCACGTCTTATGCATTTATTTATATCTCTACTACAGCACCAAAGTAAGCTGATATAAATATCACAACCAGTCCTACTAACTGTAGAAAAAAGGGATTTTTTGCTTCTGGCCAATGAAGCACCAAGAACAACAATGAAATTGGAGATATAAGAATACATGCAATTAACCACCACACACTTTCTTTAAAAGCTGCGATGAGAAAACCAATCCCCCCTAGAACTGTTATTCCTATACCGATAAATGCTATAAATTCCATATCTATATTCCTCTCCATGCTACTTTATTTAAATTCGATTATAATTTTCGTTTTGACGATTACAGTCCATCAGCTTAATTCCCTTGCTTTCAGAGTATATATTACTCAGTCCAATAGATTGATGTGCAATGTCTGTTGGGGGTCGAAAGAGGTCAGCAATAAATTCCTATGCGTATTTTAATCAATGAAGGCAGCAATTCTTGTATTTCTCACCAGATCCACAATAGCATTGGTCATTACGTCCAATTTTTTTCCCTGGCGGAAGAGTTGTTGGATTAGTTTGCACATGAGATCTGTGTTGAGATGTAGATTTTTTGAGTACGACATTTTCCAATGTAAGCAATGCCTCAGGAGGGAATTGAATTTCTAACTTTCCAGATTCATTCCATAATTTTGTCTTTGAAATTATGAAAGCTGCAAAACCTTCTAATTTTTTATTTCCTTCTTCTCCGGCATAGTTAATTACGTTGTGCAACATGTACATGGCAACATCAGAAGATTCATCATGAGATATTAAATATTGTGCATATTCAAACATAATGTCAGCACTAGGAACGGTATTGATGTATTCCTCGTAAAGGTTTGGAACTATAGGATCAAATTGATGGCTTGTCCCATCAGCTAAAAACCTCGCTCTCAATAATTTTGCTTCAGTAACTCCGGCATTAGTTGCTTCTTCTAATAACTCACTAATTACCACCCTATTTTCACATGCAAAGCTATCATCCATGTAGCATTTAGCCAATTTATATTGAGCTTTGGGTGAACCAAGCTGAACTGCAGAGAGATAGTGGTCTCTTGCACACTCAAGATTATTTTGTTTGAAGTAATATTCTGCTAATTCAAATATGGCCTTTGGTTGGTTTAATTCAGCTGCAGCTTCTAAACACTCCAGCGCATACTCAACGTCAATTTCCTGACCATATAGTCCATGCAGTTTGATGAAGCCATACAAATAAAGAGCATCTGGCGCATCATGCAACGCCGCAAAGTGAATTCTGCCAACTCCATATTCATGATTGAGCTTTTCGGTAGAATGCAAGTTCAACCAATGACCATCTGTCAGAAGGAGTTTTCCATATTCATATGATGCTTCTGGAATGTAATACTGCGAGGCATCAAAGAGTTGCACGGCGATGGCTGTGTCTACAGCAGTTTTTTGGTCATGATAGCGTGTTACTCTCTCCCCATTTTCGAGCTCAATGATAGTTTCCTTACTGGCATGTCCCATGTAGGTGTTAAGAAGTCTATGTTGCGCATTTGAATAGAGTTTCTTCGCTGTGAGATATTGAGCAACACTGTCCCCCTCAAATAGAGCCTTAGAAGATAATGCATAAATATTCAATTCTTGTTCTAAGCTAAAATCAAAATCAGGAAGTTCTGAGCCCGAGCATAGTGATGGATACAATAGTGTTATCAACTGAAAAAAATTGCTGTTGGTTTTTTTACATAGAGCTTGATAGTTTTCGTCAGTATATTCCTCAGCATGACTGCCTTTATTTCCTGCTTTACGTATTTCATGCATCAGCTTTGCAATCATTAAAACGAACTTTTTTGAGTCATTTAAACAATCTATCAGTTCTATCAGACTCTTTTCTTTCGAAATTTCAAATCCTAGAAGCTTAAGAAGTATAGATAGACAACTTCTATAGTGAACTAGAGAGTCACTAAAACAATCAGTTACATACATTGAAACTGCGCGTTTATATGTAGCACCTAGTTCCTCAGAGACTGAATTGATCAAGTCATAATCAGATGGGATAGTGGTTTCTGCTTTTTTTTTATTCATTAGTCGCTTCCTTGCATTATGGCTTAAGCAGTTAATATTTTAGGTGGGTCACTAAATCAAAGTAGAAAACAGCTCTATGAGAGATTTTCTTTAACAATCAGCTTTAAATAACAGAAAAGCTATAATCTCTCTTCTCTGCTTTAACATCCTGAATAAAGTCCTCAAAGGAATAATACCTTGAGAAATAGGAAAATGATTTCAGGTAGAAGTAGTCTTCAGCACGCATGAAATCACGACTTATTTCATTCGATAGCGAGATTGATTTCTCATAGCTTATCTCTTTGCTGAGATTGAGATGCTTTATTCCAGTTGTCGGGCTATGACTAAAAGAAGCCCCGGCAGCGCATAACTCATTCAAATAATTCTCGTTATCAGCATCCCATCCAAAAACTATCACAGGACCTACAGACAGGCCTCTTATGTATGTCTTGTGATTATCAAGCCAATCAAGAGTTTGAGTAATCGTCGACATTGTCTCACCTGCAGTCAGTAATAAGTTCACTTTAACTACTACTCCATGTTCATAACATGTTTTGATCAAGCGAGATGCTTTTTCAAGGTAACTTTTTGGGTTAGATGTTTTTTTCATTGTTATGAGTTGTACCGGAGAGGCACTTTCTAAACCTAAATCAATCACTTTTAGCCCTGCTTTTGCCAAGTCAGGTATGTGTTTCGCTTGTATGGTGTCGACCCTACTCTCGGTACGCCAAGAAAAGAGTATCCCACTCTCTTGGATACTTCGATGGAGTTGCTCAATCCATTTTATGTTGGGTATGAACATAGATGATTCAAAGTAAAAATTCATTTTGTTCAGATCATCTTCAAGTAGAATATCTTTAACTTCATTTATAACCAACGAGGCCGGTTTTAAAGGTAACAGTTTTTCATCTCGTTCTTGGCAGAATGAGCATCCCATTCCACAGCCACGTGAAACTTCGAGACTTGGCTGATAAATTTCTCTTTTTAGTAGTAAGGAATAATCGAGTTTGGAATGAGAGGTTGACAGTACCTTTTCTCGAGAATCAGTTTTAGAAATTGTTTGTGTCATTGAATAAATTAATTCCTCAATTTTCGACTCTGCAACTCCACTTACTATCTTATCTGCTCTAGGGACGAGGTTACTCATTAAATCTGGTCTATCTGCGATGACCCACCTTCCACCAATGATAACCTTGATTTTTGAGTTTATATTTTTTACGAGGTCAATGAACTCATTAACCCATGAAATAGCATAAAAACTAGGTATGGATATTAGTATTGGATAGATGCTCAATTTACTAAGACCAAGTTTTAAACATTCTGCAATAATAACTGTAGGATGATCAAAGTGACCGTGAAGCTGAACAGGACTCCAGCCTTTTGTCTTTAGAATGGTAGCCAATGAGAGAAGACCGTAATTTAGGTACTTATTTTGTTTGTTTATCTTATGATTTTGTTTTTTTACGATTAGTTGACCAGCGCTTATGCAGAAGATACTTTCCATGTACTTGTTAATCCTTAACTAGTGTTTATTAATTTTTATAAAATTCTAACCTAAAAACTTCCCTTCCAGTGTCATAACTAATTTAAAACTTAATTTATATGTGAATTACCACTATTGAAATGAAATTGTTATATTTATGCTGATACTATGGTGAGGCCTGAGAACTGTAGACACTTTTTATGGTAAAAATGTAACTTAAACCATAAGGGGTCAAAAAATGGGAACAGGGATCCGATATACGAACGAATTTAAACAAGAAGCGGTGAATCAAGTTAGTGTTCATGGCTATGATGTATCCGAAGTTGCTAAACGTTTAGGTGTCAGACCAAAAGCTTGTACAAATGGCAGAAAGAATTTGCAAAACCAGCCAAAAAGCGTGAGGAACAACACGATCTTCAGGCAGAAGCTGCCCGTCTCAAACGTGAACTAAAACGGACACAAAAAGAGCGTGACATCCTAAAGGAAGCCGCCGTCAAGATTATCCTGTTCGCTTATTGTGTGCAGCCGTTGATATTCATCCTAGTGGCTACTATACCTGGTTGAAACATCCAGTTAGTCATCGTGAACGGGAGGATAAACACTTATTAGCCTATATCAAGCAGTATTGGCTGGAAAGTGGTGGTCATTACGGTTACCGCAATATCTATTTGGATTTAAAAGAAGCGAAGATTAAGTGTGGGCGAGACCGCGTGTTGCGACTGATGCAGCAAGCAAATATCAAAGCTGAACGTGGTTATAAAACACCTAAGGGGTATTACTCAGGCAAGCCAGACAATGCAGCGCCAAATGTTTTAAAGCGTGAATTTGGCGTGAGCTCACCCAACCAATGGTGGGTCAGTGATATTACCTATATTCACACGCATGAAGGCTTTTTGTTTTTGGCCGTCGTCATGGATTTATATGCTCGGAATATTGTGGGTTGGTCGATGAGCGATAGAATGACCCATGACGTGGTACTCGATGCATTGACAATGGCTTATTGGCGCCGCAAACCGACAGAATCATTAAAGTTTCATTCAGATCAAGGCTCTCAATACGCTAGTCGTAACTTCAAAAAGTTATTAAGTAAATTAAATATTGAACCAAGCATGAGTCGTCGGGGTAACTGTTAGGATAATGCCGTCGCAGAAAGCTTTTTCAGTAATCTTAAGAAGGAACAAATCAGGCGAATGAAATATAAAACCAGAGAACATGCCAAACAAGCCATGTTTCATTATATTGAAATGTTTTACAATCCAAAACGCCGTCATACCAGTAATGGACGAATATCACCTAATGAGTATGAACGACTGTATTTTCAGAATCAGAAAAGTGTCTAGTAAACTCAGGCCTTACCAATTCATTTCGAATATCACTAACAATAGGTAAACGTCGAATGGCTGAATTTCGCTACCTCTACGGTGCTGTATATATATTAGAAAATGTCAAAGCAAAGCGAGTGAAAGTTGGCACGACCATTAATAACGTTGTCGATCGTCTAAGAGATGTCAATGGCAAGTGGTTAAGCATGAAAGTCACGTGCCAAATATGTGGAGGTCGGCGTTTAGCAATAAAAGGCACTCTCATGCCCCCAACATACAGAAAGCGGTAGAGATTGCCCTGGTGGAAACGAGCTACCTCTGGAAAAAGATATTGTAATTGCTGAGTCACGTTTAAAGTATTTAAGACAAAACCTTAATAAACTTTCTGGTAGCGAGAAAGGCTCAGTTACAAGAAAAATAAGTAACTTTGAAAAACGAATAGAACTTTATCGGCATTATGTTCAGCCAATAGGAATATGGCAATTCAGTACTGCTTTTTACACGGAATATGCAGAACACGTTGAATTACTATCACACGAAATTTTATCAGAGCATTTAGATAGGCAAGCACCATTTGGAGAAGTTTTTTGCTGCTCAGTGGCAGAGGCTACTAATGCAGTTGAAGCAGCGCTGAATCAAATAGGAGTACTACAATCAGCCAAGAAAGAAACACGAGATGACAATATATCTGAAAAATATGGTGAATGCGTTATATGTGGTAACAAGTTGACCGAAAGAGGTGCATGTATTGAGTGTATACAACGTTTTTCAGGCTAGTAGTAAAATACCTTATCTCGTATTTACAGTCCTCTGGATAAAATTATCGTAAGATTTTCTCTTACAAAATTGTGCTGATGCTGATAATGCCTTTATACATTCCAGTTTATTTATCAGTTAGCAGTCTCACTCGACCATAATATTATAACCAGGCAAAATCATGTATTTTGGTAACGAAATTCTAACGATAAGGTCCGGTATACGCCCCCTTTTACCTTGCGGCAGTCTTAAGCTGAAATGGGCTCATAAAAGTAATGACCTCGCTTTACTTTTGTTAGCAGGTTCACATCTGATAATCCTTTTAGCTGGGGACTGGAATAACGTCCTATTCTCTTCTTTCTTCAAAACAGAAAGTCTTGTACCCTATTTAACAAAATTAATATTTAATCACTGATTCACCGCAATCCATTCCAACGCACCACGCATGTATATCCCTTGTTCAGCCTTACTTTTCATGTGATTAAATAATTGCCCATGCCACTTATCTGGATTGAATAAACCCAATGTACGCTCAACTTCATATTGAAAAATAGCTGACTCATTGTCATGTAAATAATCCCAACTATAAACAATGGCATCTCGTCTTTTCTTCAAAAGTGCTGGCGATGGAGTATGATCACTTTTTTGTTGATTAATTGTTTTATGTGCCGGCAGCAAATTCCATAATTGATTGTTATGCCACAGTGAATATGGCAAGGCATGATCAACAGCCAGTGTGCTTGATGTGATTTTCTTATCAGTCCATACGCATTTTAGAGCTGCTAAGTTTAAATAATGCTTCCTTGCTAATAGTTGTTCACGCCCAACATTAGGAACGGTCATTAGCACGTCAAGTACAAGGCCTTTAGTGACTGTCGGCAAATGTTTGCGACTAAATTGTTCAGAGAGTTCTGCCCAACGTAGCAATAGTGAATCCTTAATCCAATATCCCGTTAAACACAGTTCGGTCCACAGTTCAGCATCAATTAACACTGACTTGGAACGTGCTTCGTATCCAAACATTTGCCCTTGTTCAGCATATTTAATAGGACCACTAACAATAGTAGTTTGTATTTTTTGCAGGCACTGCTGTAATTGCTTAGTTAGGTCGACAGACAATGTGCCTTTCTTCCAGTTTAAAATGAACAGGCTAAATAAGCTGTCTCGGTCAGCTTTATAATGTTGCTGTGCTAACTGGATAAGCTTTTCCAGCGGCTGGCGAAATGCCATTGGTCTACCGCCACTGGCGATACTGTTATTTTGTGGCAGTAGTTGTGGGCTTGCGATTAAAGGCCAGTAGTAAAGTAGCCAACATTCTGCAATTCTTCTTAGTGGTAGTGCGACTTGTTTATTAGCTCGCCAATCCAATCCATTTTCATCTTGTTCTGCTAAATCACAAAATGCACGTAATAAGGCCAATTTATAGGTCGCTGTTTTTTTATCATTTCGTAGGACAGTTTCTATTCGATCGAGAGGCCTGCCTAGTGCCATGCGTTTTTGGAACAATAACGTTACCCAGTCATGAGCAGTCCGACCCAATGAGTCTTCGTTATTATATTCAGCAATACATTCCAATCCAAGTCGAGCACAAAGTAACTTTAGTTTGTCTGGTGCAATATGTTCAAACAATCTGCCTTGTTGATCACGTTGCTGTTGATCTAGATCTGGACGGGCATTAGGAATAGATATTAATAAACGTCCATTGGGTGTAAGTAAGGCTCTGATATTAATAAGGGCATCAAGGTGTTCACTTTCTGGAATATGCATGAAAACAGCAGAGCACAATATGCCATCATAGGTCATATTACTTTCAAGCCCAGGTAGTGTGCCTGAGAAAAAACGACTATTTAATTCAGGTGATTTTAAAAGTGCTTTTGTTCTTAATTCATCACAGGGTTCTGCTCCGTAGGCATCATAACCAAGACTAAGTAGTTTGCGTAAATCACGCCCTGAACCAGCACCTATATCTAGAATACAGGCACCTGATAAAAAGCTTGATTGAATATACTGAACAACATTAGATTTGACAGATTCGTAGCGTTCGAAAATAGTTTCTGCATTATTGGTATAAAAACTAGCCGTTAATTTATCCATAATTTACGTTGAACATCCCTGATATATGCTGAGAATCTGATTAGGTTTATCGATAAGCCAAGTGATAACTAACTAGATCCCGTACGATTTCGGCTCTTCTACCCCACATTATTTCTGATTATAGCGGCACTTTGTTCAATGGTGGGTTTTACTATATCGACGACATTTCTAAGTTACGACCTTGTCGATAAAATCACGTAAGAGCTTCTCTGAATCATAGTTGTCCTGATAATGAATGCATCTGGTCACCTTTACATCCCCACATATTCATTAACTAGTTAGACTTACTCAACCATAATGTTATAGCCTGGTAAAAGCTGCGTATTTTGGTAACGAAAGTCTAACGATAATGTTTGGTATACGCCCTCTTGTATCTTTCGGCAGTCTTCAGCTGAAATCGGTTCAAAAAAATAATGACCTCGCTTTACTTTAGTTAGCAGATTTACATCTGATAATGCTTTCAGCTGATTAACGACGACTTGCTTTGTTGAGTCCATTCGAACAGCTAATGCGTCTCTAACGAATTCATTAATAGCAATATAGCCTTCATCATCTGTGCTATAAATTAATGCTGCTAATAAATTACCCGCCATTGACTGAAGTCCATGCGTAAACGCTAATGTCTGACAAAGATTGAGTAAGGTCTTGTCTATCGTTATAAACCTGTTAAGTTTACAGTTAACACTTTTTAAGTTTATAACGGTTGTTTTATCATCCTTAGTCGGCAGATAAGTATAGTGACTTTTCAAGCGTGGTAAATTCAAAATTAGTACTTCAGTATGAAATAAAACCCCGTCGAATACATCTAGCGGCAATGTGATGAGTGAAGTGATATTCAATGTATCGAGAAAGCTGAGCCTGGGACTTTTCTTTCTAACATTATGGCGAAGACCATGCGGCGTGATTAAAACAATCGGTGTGTTAGGTGGTACAACGTTGATTATATGCTTGAGAAATTCTTCTGGAAAAAGTTTGCCGCCGCCCATTCCATTAAAAGGTGGATTGCAGACAACTAAATCACATGCTATCTGCTTGGCATCAAAAAAATCTAAGCCGTCTTTAATTTCAAATCGGATAATCTTTTGATCTGAAAAATAATGTGTCAGATTATCATTACCTGCACTCGGATCTAAAATAACTTTAGGTGTCATTACCGATAATATTAAATCGGTAAGGTAACGACATAAAGGTAAAGGCGTTTCAATATCTGCTCGTGCGGGTATTGCTGATTTATGTATTACATTTTGCATGACGTTCCTTAGTTATTTTATTCCATATCGATAATGGATTGCTTTGCATCTGTCACTGCGTTAGTTGAGCTTGCCGAGCACAAACGACTCAATATCGCTTAATACTCGGCATTGCATCACTATCATCTTGCACTCACTTACTCTTTGAGCGTATTGTCAGCCTTACTCGTTGTTGTATGCTGTGAAATCTGCTTATTTAAGCTGGCGCACTCGCCTTCAACTCTTGCAAGCTTGAGCTTAACCTCCTCTTTTTCAGTGCGTTCTTTCTTATACGCTGACTGACTTTTCGACAATTGAAGCTTTAGTGCGTCTATCTCTTTTTGAGATTCAGCGTTCACCTCTTCTATCTGTAGCATTAACCTGTCATTTTCCTGTTCTTGTTCCGCTAATTCAGCGATGGTGTCTTGACGTATTATCTCTGCTTTATAGACCTTTTCATCAGCCAGTTTTTGAGCCGCGGTTATCATGT
Source organism: Methylophaga sp. (assembly GCA_011053005.1). GTDB lineage: Bacteria > Pseudomonadota > Gammaproteobacteria > Nitrosococcales > Methylophagaceae. The sequence continues at coordinate 15,100 of DRHW01000043.1, read as the reverse complement.
CATTAATAGTAGGCTGAATACTTTGCCACCACGTGGCGATAATGGTCATACCACCATCACGTATATGCTCAGGCATTGCTAATACTGCTTGCTCATCGTTTGCCTTCTTCTCTTTCCACGCTCGTAATAAAGGCCCGATAGTGCCTGCTGAGCCGCCGATGAGTGCTTTAATCGCTTGTTGCGATGGCTCCTTACCATACTGCTCAACGTATGTATCACAGGTATCGAATAATTGTTCTTCAGTAATAGCTGGTCTTTTGTCCTTAGTATTTATCACTTCTCTCATTTCCATACTCCTTAGCATTTAGGTGTTATTCGTTTTCAAGTAGTGCCAAGTAGTGATATTGCTACTTGACGCTACTTGAAACGAATAAAATCAGTTCATTTATCTTGGTATGTAGTTGATTTAGGATGCGTTAACTCAAGCCCAGCATGGGTGTTTTCATGATTTTTAGTCGGCAAAACGTGGCCGATAGCGTCAGCATCAAATCGTTCTAAGGGTGGCGTTTATGGAAAGGGATTGTCTTGCAGTGGATGCTGCTTTTTCCAGTGTTCTAAAAATTTAGAAAGGGTATCTTGGGAGCCGCCTATTTGTTGGCGAATATTCAGCAACGTAGGCGTTATATGATGTGCGGTCATGTCATCAACGCATTGGTTAAAGGTTGATTGAGTGAGTGTCGAGCCGCGTGTAGATTTATTACTAACATGCATGTCTATATTTCCTTATCGTTATTTTTACTGGCAGCCTTAGCTGCTTAGTAAAAGTAGTCACAACATTATTATCATCACTACTAGCGACGCGGTCGTATTCTTTTATGCTGCCTACCTCATGACAGATTTACGATTCTAACGCCTATTTTTCAAAAAACATTAACAAATTTAGATTGATATGTCAATATATTTTTGATATTATGTGTTAAATAGTTATATAAAGGCCATACTCTTCATGAGTTCCAAGCAACGTAAACACGCTATCCAATCCATTATTCGTCGTGGTCAATTAAAAAAATTAGCCCTCGATTTAAACATGAGTTATAGCTATTTATCACAAGCCTTCTCCCCTGCTACATCAATGAACTTTACCAATGCCTTAGCTCGAAAAGTTGAGAAGGCATTAGGATTAGAAGAAGGAAGGCTTGAAAAAGGTGATATCGTCACCGTTGAAAAAGACAGACCTCGTGGCTTATTGGATATTGCACTGAAATATCGGGCAACACAGTTCACGACTTTTTTCCCTGATAAACGCGTTGAGACGAATGTGATGCTCAAGTTGGGAAACACGGAGCATCGTGCTCATTTGGTGGTGTATAACGAGGATGGTTCTGTTTTTATGATTGCAATGCAATCTCAGCAATACAGTGAAGCTCATGTTAATACACAATTAATCATGCTGATGGCTATCTCAGGTGCACACTACGGTGTCGTGTTTTCAGCTGATTCAGGCGCTAATCGCGATGAGAATGAATCTAGTGGCTATTCACCTGACCATAAACGTAGTCAATGGTATCAATATGTACAGGGAAAGATTACACCTATTACTTATGGACCAGATAATATCTTCGAGTATATGGGAATTTAATATAAATTTACGCGCCTTTTTATAATCCCCCCTTATCAAGCAAGCCTTCAAATACTATTGCAAAACATTTCAAGAACAGGTCATGAAACCTTGGTATTTTAAGCTCAATAAAATAAATACAACTAATTGTTTTAAATGATAATTACCGTGACCCCCGTTGCGCTAATATCATCACAATGCACAACTGATCTACGCAAAACTTACGTATGTTATTTCTTATAATTAGTGCTTCGTATACCAATGTTTCTCGTAAAGAGAGCAAGGGATTTTAAGTCGGGAACCGAAAACATAGTTCCTATAAATATCAAACACTTACAACGCTCGCCAACTATCAAAACCTGCCTTAAACTGCCCTGTTTGTACTGTGCACGGTACAAAAACGGTACAAATTTGGAACATATTTCCTTTGCTCACAAAACATATCTGTCTACAGCGTTTTACGCTTAAAATTTAATTGCATGGTCAGCTTTCGCCCCCAAACAGACGTTTGCCGTGTGGCTGTTGTCGACCCACAACGGACAGTCAGATTATTAAATTTCATAAATTATAGGTTATAAATTCCTACAGGATCATTAGACCACTACATGGACCAACAACTAGGCCGACGACTTTAATTACTTCAGACATAATATTAAGCTTAAAATTCAGGAGATTTGTAGTGGTAAAGTTATAAAGACTTATTTTCGGTTTAATTTATTAATATATGGCAGTATAAGAAATTATAATTCTTGTTGTAGGTAGCTGTTAGCTTTTGAAAACCATCATAAACTCTGAACATAATAAAAACACCGTTATTAGTTGTCACAATATCAAAAAAACCTATGGCAAAAGTGATGCAAGGGTTTTTGCGTTACGCAATATCGACCTAGATGTTTTCGAGAACGAATTACTGATGTTAGTTGGGCCATCTGGCTGTGGAAAAACAACGTTTGTTTCTATTATTAGCGCTATGCTCAAAGCCGATAGTGGGGAATGTCTTGTCTTAGGAAAAGAGCTAAATAAATTGAGTACTGAGGAAAAAAATTACTTTAGAAGTTACTCTATTGGTTTTGTTTTTCAATCTTTTAATTTATTACCCGCTTTAACTGCCCTAGAAAATGTTGCTGTTCCTTTGTTAATTCAAGGGGTAAAACGCACAACAGCGATTAAGGAAGCAAAAACGATGCTTAACACTGTTGGCTTGGGTTCACGTATTCATGCGTTATCGGGGGAGCTCAGTGGAGGGGAAAAACAAAGAGTCGCTATTGCCAGAGCATTAATTCATAAACCAAAATTTGGACTTCCCCCGTTTTAGTAGACGTCTATTAAGTTCCTATTTGTAACTTTTCGAACGCCATCGGACTCATCTGGTTCAGATAGCTATGACGGCGTTTTCGATTATAAAACACTTCGATGTATTCGAATATTTCTGATTTGGCTTCTGCCCTTGTCGTATAGATTTTCTGTTTGACTTGTTCCTTTTTTAAACTACTGAAAAAAGATTCTGCCACGGCATTGTCATAACAGTTTCCTCGTCTACTCATACTTGGCAATAATTGATGTTCTTTACACCAGCGTGCAAAGTCATCGCTAGAAAATTGGCTGCCTTGATCAGAGTGAATAATGACTTCATTCTTAGGTTTACGTCGCCATACAGCCATCATCAATGCATCCAACACACTGTCTGTTGCCATCGTTGGCTTCATTGACCAACCAACGACACCACGAGAAAATAGATCGATGACAACAGTTAAGTACAGCCATCCTTCATAGGTACGGATGTAGGTAATATCGGTCACCCACGCATTATCAGGCTGTTCGACGGCAAACTGTCTGTTTAATCTATTAGGCGCTGCAACCGCAGGTTTGCCTGATTTATAGCGTGGTTTACGATAACCGCGCAGGGATTTAAGCTTAGCCTGCAACATTAAACGTGCAACACGTTTCACACCACAATGGTAACCAGCCTCGCGTAAATCACGGTGAATACGTGGACTGCCATAAATTCCGTAGCTATCGTTGTATGAGCGTTTGATATCAGTCAGTAATTTTTCATCTGCTATCGCACGTTTTGAAAGCGGTGATGTTTTCCAGGCATAAAATCCACTACGATGAATCTTAAGGACTCGGCACATGCTACTCAGCCTGAACTCGTGCCGATGGAGATCCATAAATGTGTACTTCACCCTGACTGACTGGCAAAGTACACGGCGGCCTTTTTTAATATGTCTCTCTCTTCCGTCGTCCGTTTTAACGCGGCATTGAGTTTAGCTACTTCTAGTTTCAAGGTAGCTACGTCACTATCAGCAGGATTATTTTTCTGCTCTGACTCGCGTCGCCATTTATAGAGGCTTTTGACTGATACGCCTAATCGTTTGGCAACGTCTGCTACGTCATAGCCTCGCTCAGTGATTTGCTTGACTGCTTCGGATTTAAATTCATCCGTATATCGAATACCTTTCATTTTCATTTCCCCATTTAAGTTTTGACATTATGTTATGTCTACTAAAGCGGGGGAAGTCCAATTAATTGTATGCGACGAACCTACCAGCAGTCTCGATCATGAAACTGGACAGCAGATTATGGAACTTCTTCGTAGTTTGGTAAAACAAGAAAATAAAACCCTTGTTGTTGTTACTCACGATAATCGAATATTTCGTTTTGCAGATCGCATGGCTTATATGGATGATGGCAGGATAATTAAAATTGAATCAAGTAACAGGGATTTTAAATGAAGACCTTTTCTAAATTGATTTTGTTATCTTTTTTAGGGCTCATTCTTGCTGCCTATTATATTATTAATGACCGTCAAACTGGTTCCGTTAAAATCACGCCCATGGTAAAAGTACAGGCTCCTTACCCATCTTTTATTTATGCCACTGGTGTCGTAGAAACAGAAAGTACTAACATCCCCATTGGAACAGCTGTCCCTGGCATTGTGACAAAACTTTTTGTTCAAGTAGGTCAAGAGATTAATATTGGTGATGCGCTATTAAGTATAGATCCACGTGATACTCAGGAAAAAATAAAGCTCGCAATGGCCGAAATTAAAGTAGCTGATGTCACACTAACAAAGACACTGCACCAATATCAAATTAACAAAGCACTTCATGATCAAGCTCCCAAAGTTATGAGCCAAAAAGTATATCTTTCTTCGGTTGATGATTTAGCTATAGCCAACGCCAATTTGGCTTTGACTAAAGCTAAATTAATAGCTCTTGAAAAAGAATTAGAGCGACACACTGTTTATTCGCCAATAACAGGTAAAGTTTTGCAATCCAAAATAAGGGTAGGTGAATATATTGATAGTTGTTGTACTACCTCAAAATCAATTGTTGTTGGTAGTAATCAATTAAATTTGCGTGTTGATATAAATGAGAATGATTTATTACGGTTAAGGACAAAAGCACAGGCAATGGCCTTTATTCGCAATCAACCAGAACTAAAAATACCACTAGATTATCAATATACAGAACCTTCTATTGTGCCTAAAACTGCTTTAACTGGGTCAAGTACTGAACGTACAGATTTGCGCGTATTACAAGTCCTTTATCATCTTGATAGACCCCTCTTCCCTATATATGTTGGACAACAATTAGATGTTTTCATAGAAGTGCCAGCAAAGGATTCCTAATAATGTTCCGGATTGCATTGCAAATGCTGATAGGAGATAAGGCAAAATATATCGGTTTACTATCAGGTATTACTTTTACTGCATTTTTAGTAACGTTCGCGCTTGCTTATTTTGCAGGTTTTATGACGTCAGGGTTTGCACTTATTTCAGAAAATAATTCTGTTGATGTTTGGGTAATGGATCCTGCCGTTAACTCTACTGAAATGACCATAAATATGCCGTCATCCGCCCTGTCTCAAGTGCGAGGTGTTAAAGGCGTTGCCAATGCTGTTCCTCTGTCATTAAATGATGTTGTTGCACGCTTTCCAAATGGTCGTTTTCAAACGTTTCAAATGATAGGAGTAGATGATATAAGTTTATCAGGTGCGCCTTTCTTAAAAGCTGGCATTACGCCTAAAATACTTTATAAACCAGATAGCGTCATCGTTGATGCAGGTGGAACAACAGATAAGCTACAAACACCTATTCATGAAGAGGATAAATGGTCTTTTGATGGTGTACATTTAGATGCACCTACAAGGAAGTTACATTTTGGTGATGAACTTTTAATTCATGATAAACGAGTCGTTATTGCAGGTGTATCAAATACGATACCAAGGTTCCCTCCCCACCCCTTAATTTATACAACTTACTCAAATACAAAACGCCTGTTACCCTCTGAAAATAAGCTATTGACCTTTATTATGGTTTCAGCACAAACAGGTGTTTCTGCCGATCAATTAGCCATACGTATTGAACAACAAACCCACTTGCGAGCAAGAACATCTGCCGATTTTAAAGAAGATACCGTACGCTGGTTTCTTATAAACTCTGAAGATGTCGGAGATATGGGGGCTATGTTGATTTTAGCCATGACTGTAGGGTTTGGTGTTACGGGTGTGATGCTTTATATGTTTACCTATGAAAATCTTAAACAGTATGCGGTACTAAAAGCAATGGGGGCTTCAAATGCTATGCTACTGAAAATGGTGTTTATACAAGCAGGTACTAGTGCTTTTTTGGGGGCAGGTATGGGGGTTGGTTTATGTGCCATTATCGGAGAGATAGTTTCTACTATAGCGTTTCCTTTTAGATTAATGTGGTTTACGCCGTTGTTTGGTATTTTAGGCGTTTTAATCGTCAGCCTAACTGCGGCAATGATTAGTACAAGACCGGTATTAAAATTAGAACCTGGTATTGTCTTTTCAGGTCGGTAATTGAAATAATAAACAAAATTTAACCAATAGGGAGTGGAATTAGGCTGAGTTTCTCGCAAACTTTTCAATAAATTACTCAACCATTTGCTATAAAATTACAATTTAACCCCAAAATAATTCAATATTGAAATCATCAACCAGTAACATAGAACAGTAACCCCGATAGAAGCCGCTATACTCCAATAAAAATTGACCAGTACACCCCGTCTCGGACGTAATTAATGCATTGTTTTAAGTCGGGTCTATCTACAGTCGTGCAGACTTTTTATCTTGATATATTTTGCCACAATCATGTGACTGTATTTTTTCAAGTTAGACATCAACCCATCGCCCAACGAAGCTGACTCCTACACATCCAATTTTTGTCACGTCTCACAATGTTTACAAAACCACACTATATAATGCCTAGAGTTGTATTATGTTTATCCAGATAATGAAAAAGAATAATTTCATCAAAATAGTTACTTTATGAGTGATAAAAATATGACTTTAATAGAAGGGTTTCGTCAACCTGGCGTGCTATCTGCTCTTGGCGCGGCCGTGTTATTTGGTGCTGGGACACCGATTGCCAAGTTGTTTTTAGATGCGGTCGATCCATGGATGCTGGCAGGATTATTTTATCTAGGCTCAGGGCTGGGATTAACCTTCTACCGATTTATAAAGAAAGCCCCATCTGTTCGGCTTCCTAAAAACGAAACGCTCTGGTTTGCTGGAGCAATTATGTCAGGAGGAATTATTGCTCCTGTGCTATTTATGTTTGGGTTAACAGCCATGCCAGCATCTGGGGTATCTCTCCTATTAAACACGGAAAGTATGTTCACCGCCTTGCTGGCATGGTTTGCTTTCAAAGAAAATTTTGATAAACGAATTGCATTGGGTATGGTTGCTATTTTAGCGGGTGCGATAATATTAAGTGTTCCGAGTGAGATGCTCTTCACTGCACTATTGCCAACGCTATTCATTCTTAGCGCCTGCTTCGCTTGGGGGCTAGATAATAATTTGACTCGCAAGGTGTCGCTTACAGATGCTACATGGATCGCATCTGTAAAAGGATGGAGTTCCGGCACTGTTAACTTAACGCTAGCTTACATACTTGGTGCGTCACTTCCTTCCCTGCCAAACATAGCTGGTTCAATGTTAGTTGGATTCCTTGCCTATGGAGTAAGTTTAACGCTTTTTGTTGTTGGGCTTCGTCATCTTGGTACAGCACGCACAAGTGCATATTTCTCTATTGCGCCTTTTTTCGGCGCTACACTTGCATTGCTGATGGGAGAGCCAGTCACCACTCCCTTAATTATCGCTGCAATCTTGATGGCAATAGGTATATGGTTACACCTCACCGAACAACATCAACATAGCCATACACATGAAGCGATGATTCACTCACATGAACATATTCATGACGAACATCATGGACCTTCACATAATCATCCAATCAAGCCAGATGCAAAGCAGCCTCATTTACACGCTCATAAGCCCATGACCCACACACATGTACATTTTCCAGATGTACATCATAGACACGATCATTAAAAATACTTGGATTAACTATAATATTTAGGCTTAGGCAGAACAAGTATTTGATATATTAAAACCAATAGAATTAAAGTAATTGATTTCAGGCAGAGCTAGGCCGCACTGATGTGAGGGAGTTAAAAAATGACTGATTTTGGCACATTAATGACGAATTTTTCAAAGGTCGTTCGTCAAACCATAGCGGTCAGTCGTTTATGTGATACAAAATTCTAGACTCATCTATTTTAAATTGATTAAAGATGGGAATATAAACTAAGTATCACTAAATGATAAACCGATACAGCTTCTATTTATTTTTTCTATAAGCCAATGGAATGTGGTAATGCTATGAGCTGTAGTAGTTAAAAATAAGTTTGCACTAATCACACTTAGAACGCTTAATGACCCGAAGAGTCAACCATTAAACATTCTGTCGATCATAATAATTAAAACTGAGAAGCTATGAAATCAAGCAGTAAACATTGGAATTTAATTTTTTCAGGTGCAGAAGATTCGAAACTAGGCTGGTATGAAAAGGATGCGGCAAAAACATTTGAATTACTAAATCAAGTTCCAAACTTGAAAGAGCTCACTGTATTCTTACCTGGTGCGGGAACTTCAATTTTAATAGAGCAGCTTATTTCTAAAGGTGCAAAATTAGCCCTCAATGATATTAGTATAGAGGCTTTAAATAAGGTCAAGGGAAGGCTGCTAGTTGATTGCGATAAAATTTATTGGCTCTGCCAAGATATATCCAAACCCATTACAGATACTATACCAAATGTAGATATTTGGATTGATAGAGCTGTTTTACATTTTCTTACACGTGAAGAAGATATAAAAGGATATTTCAATAACCTTGAATCAAAATTAAAAGTCGGTAGCTATGCCATATTTGCTGAATTTTCTAAAACAGGTGCATCCAAATGTGCCGGGTTAACAGTGCATCGGTATAGTATTGAGGAACTATCAGAAAGATTGAGTTCATCATTTAAGTTAATAACATCGTTCAAGCATACATACATCAATCCCAATGGGGATCCAAGACCATACATTTATGGATTATACAAACGGACAATGTAAAACCAATGACCTCTTTTGGTTGTGGATTCAACCGATCGATGAATCACCTTGAAACGGTACGCTCATATAGGCGAGACATTTTTAACTACATGTTAATTATTGATTATGTCCAAATCAGCCTCATATACTTCTGTATCAATTTCTAATAAACCTAAAATGCTATGAAAAACATTATCATGTGATAATTCTTGGTCGCTTTTTAGTTTTATTTTTTCAACATTGATTTCTTCTGTATCAATATTTTCCCCAAACCACAGCAACATTGGGACATGCTTTTGGGCATCTGGAGCCAACATATAAGGTAGTCCGTGTAAATAAATGCCATTTTCACCTAATGATTCACCATGATCGCTCACATACATAAGGACCGATTCAAAATTGGGATCATTGTTCTTCAATAAGTTGATAGTCTCTGATAAAAAGAAATCTGTATATAAAATGGCATTATCGTAGGCGTTATTAATTTCTTCTGAACTACACTTTTCTAATTGGTTGGTTTTACAGGTTGGCTTGAAGTGTTCGAATTCATCAGGGTAGCGTTTGTAATAAGCAGGTCCGTGATTACCCATTTGATGCAAGATAATAAGAATATCACCGGTTGGATGACTATCTATATAAGTTTGGAGATGAGCCAGCATACCGACATCACGACATTCAATATCACACACGGGGTTTATATCAGGTGATTTATAACTCTGATATTCAACCCTATCAGCTACACCTTTAGAGCTAGAATTATTATCCAGCCATAGCACATTAACACTGGCATGCTGTGCAATATCTAATACATTCCCTATGGATTTAGCTTTGCTATGGTCATAGTCTGATTTTCCTGCCAGACCAAACAGGCACGGTACTGAGACAGCCGTTGAAGTCCCGCATGACCAAACATTACTAAAATTAATGATATTTTCTTTCTCTAGTCTAGGGTTTGTTTTTTGCCCATAACCATTGAGTGAAAAGTGATCTGCACGTACAGTTTCACCTACAACTAAAATAATTAATTCTCGATCTGGTACTTCATGTGAAATTTTCGCATCTAAACCTATTGGCGTGAAGACATTATTTTCCGCTCGATAAAGACCGCCAATATAGTTGCCAATGGAATAAATATAATAAGAAGGGTTCGCGTAATTTCTAAGCGATTTATGTTCACGTAGAAAGGATGCGTAAAAATCACCTAAGGATAATATTGTAACTACGCCAATAATCAATGAAATGGTGATGACTGATAGTTTAGACAAAACAGCTTTTTTGAATGTCTGCTCAGCAATAGGTACTTTATATATCCAGATTGCAGGTAAGACACCTAAAAATAATATATATAAAAACTGTTTGATACTGAATAAATCGAATGCTTCACCAGTATCTGTTTTGATAATATTATCAATCATTACAGTATCAATAATTACATGATAACTATCCATAAAATAGGCGCACGAAGCGGAAAGTAGCATAAGAGTAATTAAGACGGGTTTAATCGTGTACTTATAACAAAGCATGGATAATATGATGATATTGACGCAGGTAAAGACCAGAGCCAGTGAGGCTATGAATAAAGCACTCTGAAACCCAACTATTGGATAAATTTTTAGTACTTCTTGAAAAAATGTGATGTTGCCAAAGACGATAAAGAAAATCGTCGCAATGATTATCAGCGTTATGGGATTAATTTTTTTCATGTTTTGATGAAAAGCCTCTGTTTTGGTTTAGATTTATTCTTTAATTACAATACTAATTCTTTAAGTTTTTCTTGAATTCTAAGCTTTGATATCACGTATTAACCTCACAAGTAAAATAACAGCTAAAAAGACTCAAGCGATCAGTTAAGGTTGTTTACGGCACTTGATAACGGTCTTGTAGATAAATTTTGCGAGATATTTTGTGACTGTAAATACTGGAATTGTATCCCGCCATTGTCACGGTTTAACAAGGTAATATGGCCGCCCAAATTGCGTGCAATTTCTAGGCTTATAGCTAGTCCTAATCCGTTACCTGGTTGTGAGTTGCCTTGTGTACGATAAAAGGGCTCAAAAATAAGCTCTAATTCTTCTTCAGGAACTCCACTACCGGTATCTTCCACTCTAAATATCGCATTACCTTCTTCAGCGTATAGACTTACATTTATGGTGCCCCCATTCGGTGTGTAACGAATAGCATTATCAATAGCGTTATTTACCAATTGGCTTAGACCATTACCTTGGTTGAGCACACTTAATTGTTCTTGATGGGATATGCCGAGATCGATCTGCTTGGCTTCAGCCAATGAATAGAGCTCGGTGATGGCATCTTGCACAATTTTGTTAAATGAAACCATTTCTTTAGGACCCGTGTAGTCACTTTGTAGGCGAGCAAGGTCGAGTAGCTGAGCCACTAATAATCGTAAGCGTTCAAGTCCTTGCTGTAATAGGCGTTGGCGTTGTTTACGATCTTCTTCTGTCGATGCATTTTGAATATTTTCTGACAGTATCGAAAGTGCAGCTACCGGCGTACGTAGTTCATGGGCAGCATCTGCAATAAATCGTTGTTGTTTTTGTATATTTTGTTGTGTTCTAGCCAATAAACCATTAATTGATAGTAGAAAAGGAGCCACTTCTTCTAACATATTAGTTTCTGGTAGCGGATTAAGTTTTGTACCATCTCGCTTATCCAGATTGGCGGCTAATTTCTTTAATGGTTTGAACGCACTTCTAATAATCAAGTTAATGATTATTAAAGTAATAATGGCGAGTAATAAGATGGGGAAAAAGACATTAAGGCTACTGTTCCATGCTATTTCATCTCGTAGTTCAGTTTGCTGTGCAACAAGAAATCTCTGTGTTGATGATGGTTGCGTTAATATCAAAACACGCCAGTCTTCGTCATTGATTCTCAGGGTCTGTAAGCCATCTTCTAGGGTGTTAGGAATTTGTAATTGTGAAGCTAATTGACTTCCTAGACGCTGAATAATGATTGATTCTTCTTCATTATCATCATTATGAATCTTATTTTCAGTTAGTTGGTTGATGCGAACTAAGCGAGCTACTTCTTGTAAGATATTGTCCTGTAAATCACGAGCCTCATAAAAAGCAATACCGCCAGATAATATACCTGCAATGGTGACAAAAATAAGCGTGGTAAATGTTATCCAATGATTAAGTTTTCGTTGCAGAGAATGGGTATGCTTTATTTGCCGACCATCCATCCTAACCCCCTTACGTTTTTGATTGCTTCTTTACCCATTTTTTTGCGTAAGCCATGAATGATGAATTCTATCGCATTGCTGGCGACCTCTTCATTCCATCCATAGATTCGGTCTTCTAGTTCATCCCGTGAAAGAATCGTACCAGGACGTAACATCAAGGCATGTAATACCGCGTATTCTCTTGCAGATAAAAGGTGGGTTTGGTTGTTTATCTTTACTTCACGTGTGACAGGGTTAAGTTCTAGGTTTTCATTTGATAATATTGGATCTGCCACGCCTTGATTACGACGCACAACGGCTCGAATTCTAGCTTGCAACTCATTAATCAAAAAAGGTTTTACTAAATAATCATCGGCACCATAATCTAAGCCTTTGATACGGTCCTCTACAGCATCTCGAGCAGTAATGATAATGATAGGGACGGCATTCTTAGCCTTTCGCAGCTCACTTAATACTTGGGGTCAGCTCACGAAACGGAAAAAATCGTACGCTAAGCCAGCCGCAGCGGTCGCAACGGCGCGTTCAACGCTACGCAAATAGCGTCAGATATGCGCTGGGTGGGGTTTGATACGCCCGATTGAATTGTTGACGCGGAGATACGGCGCTGCCCAAGCCCACATGCTGCGCAATATCCTCGATCGGTTGCGTCGTTTCCAGCACTCGCTGCGCGTAGGCCATACGGTAGCCTAGTAGTGGTCGCCTCAGAAAACGGAAAATAAAGCACGCTAAGGCCCGCTTGTTCCTCGACTACGCCGCTCCGGAGTTGGAAGTTTCTTCTCGCCTTGGAGCGATACAATCAGCGGGCAATAAACATTCCCCTTCCGTGCGTGGCAGGCGCACACAAGCTCAGACAGCACGGCTTCCATGCGCGCCAGGTCGGCCATCTTTTCGCGCACGTCCTGGAGCTTGTGCTCGGCCAGGCTGCTGGCTTCGTCGCAGTGGGTGCCATCCTCCAATCTGAGCAATTCGGCGATTTCGTCCAAGCTAAAGCCCAGCCGCTGGGCCGACTTCACAAACCGCACCCGCGTCACATCCACCTCGCCATACCGGCGAATGCTGCCGTAAGGCTTGTCCGGCTCCGACAATAAGCCCTTTCGTTGGTAGAACCGGATGGTCTCCACATTGACCCCGGCGGCCTTGGCAAATGCACCGATTGTCAGATTTTCGAGATCGTTTTCCATATTGCTTGACTCCGTACATGACTACGGAAGTAAGCTTAAGCTATCCACTCGGGATTCGAAAGGAAAAAACACATGTCTGGGCCACAAGATGGACGCGGTACCCTTATTGCTGGCGGGCTGGCCGCCATCCTTGCCTCCACTTGCTGCCTGGGGCCGCTGGTTCTGGTCGCCTTGGGGTTCAGCGGGGCCTGGATCGGCAATTTAACGGCGTTGGAACCGTACCGCCCGATCTTCATCGGTGCGGCATTGGTGGCGATGTTCTTCGCCTGGCGACGCATTTTCCGGCCAGTACAGAAATGCAGGCCGGGCGAGGTCTGCGCGATCCAGCAGGTGCAAACCGCCTACAAGCTCATTTTCTGGATCGTAGCCGTGTTGGTCTTGGTCGCGCTCGGTTTCCCCTATGTCATGCCATTTTTTTACTAATCAGGAGTTCACCATGAAAAAGTTGTTTGCTTCTCTCGCATTTGTTGCCCTTGCTGCCCCTGCCGTTATCCCTGCCTGGGCCGCCACGCAGACTGTCAAGCTGTCCGTGCCCGGCATGACTTGCGCCGCTTGCCCAATCACCGTCAAGAACGCCCTAAGCAAAGTCGAGGGCGTAAGCAAAACCGAGGTCACGTTCGAACCGCGCGAAGCCGTCGTCACCTTCGACAATGCCAAAACCAGTGTTCAAAAACTGACCCAAGCCACCACGAACGCGGGCTATCCGTCTAGCGTCAAGCAGTAACACATGGATAAAAACAACTCAACGCTACTCAAGATGGGTATTGGCGGAACCATCCTTGTGGCCCTGTGCTGCTTCACGCCCATTCTGCTCATCCTGCTTGGCGCGGTCGGGCTTGGCGCGCTCACCGGGTATCTGGACTACGTGCTGATACCCGCGCTTATCGCATTCATCGGCTTGACCATTTACGCTGTCTGGCGCAAACAAAAGGCTGATGCTTGCTGCCCGCCATCCCGTACTGGAGAAAAAAATGATTGAAATAACCGTAGACGGCATGACCTGTACATCTTGTGCCACACATGTCAAAGACGTCTTGGAAAAAATTTCCGGCGTAAAAACTGCCTCAGTTTCCTATCTCGAGAGCCGAGCACAGGTAATAGCGGACGCTGGCGCCAGTCGCGACCAGATGCTGGCCGCTATCGCAGCGCTGGGCTACCGAGGCGCTTTCGAGAAAGGTGCTTCCAAACGCGGCTCTGGTGGGATGACTGCCACTGACAGGAATGGAAGCCACTTGCATATTGCCGTCATCGGCAGCGGCGGTGGCGCTATGGCCGCAGCACTGAAGGCGGCCGAACTCGGCGCCCAGGTCACGCTGATCGAGCGCGGCACCATCGGCGGCACCTGTGTCAACGTCGGCTGCGTGCCCTCCAAAATATTCATCCGCGCGGCTCATATTGCGCATTTGCGCCAATGCAGTCCCTTTGATGGCGGCATCACTGCAAGCGTACCCGTCATTGACCGCCCGGCGTTGCTGGCGCAGCAGCAGGCACGCGTCGAGGAACTGCGCCATGCCAAGTATGAAGGCATCCTGGACGGCACCCCGGCCATCACCGTGCTGCACGGAGAGGCCCTCTTCAAGGACGGCCAGAGTCTCATCGTGCGCATGAACGACGGCGGTGAGCGCGCCGTGGCATTCGACCGCTGCCTAATTGCCACTGGTGCCAGTGCGGCCGTTCCATCCATCACTGGCTTGAAAGACGCGCCGTACTGGACCTCTACTGAGGCGCTGGTCAGTGACACCATCCCCG
>DRHW01000042.1 GCA_011053005.1 Methylophaga sp. | reverse complement strand
ACAACATCCATTGCGTATATATTCAAGGCTTTTAAAGAAAGTGGGATTTTATCGTCTATTTTTTCTTTACCTTTTTTAATAGCAGAATAATGAACAGGGATCACTTGTTCTTTACCATCATTTTGTCTGAGGACAATAATATTGTCTTCTTCAGCATAAGGCGATAAACCACCAGATAAACTCAATGCCTGCATTACATTAAGCGGTTGGCTCATTGCAAAAGAACCTGGCTGAGTCACTTTACCCATCACATGGACTGTATTACCACTTACATTTGTCACTGATACTGTCACAACAGGTTCAGACAAATATTCAGATAGATTTTCTTTTAACTTTGCTTGTAGTTCAGTCACCGTTTTACCTTGTGCCATCAGTTCTCCTGCAAGGGGAAAGGCAATCATGCCATCAGGCAAGATAACAACCTGCTTTTGTAATGCCTCCTCGTTCCAAACAGAAATATCAAGAACATCACCGGCGTTCAATAAATAACGTTCCGATGCATTGACAACAGTGCTGACAGAAAAAAGTAAAACTAATAAAAAATATTGTCGCAATAAAGTCATGATGTAAAACCCTTCGTAAATATTGATATTGCACTAAAATACTAAAAAATCTAAAGAAAAAATAGACGATAAAATCCCACTTTCTTTAAAAGCCTTGAATATATACGCAATGGATGTTGTAACATAATTTTTGTCAAAAACACTAAATCTTTTTTGAACAACTTCAATTCAGCTCACTATTTACTTGGCTCGCTGATTCATACCTTATAGATTTCCTTCGCTCAAACTTTAGTCAAGACTGAAACTAATCAAAATCTTATCAAATTAAGGGGGCTAGAAGCCCCCTCAACCTTTCGAACTTAATGTACTAAATTGTATAGTTTTTTAAACTTATGCCGCTACAACTGATGTTGAAGCTGATTTACGACGTAAACCTAATAAACCTAACAATGCTGGTGCAAATAAGAACAATGCAGCAGGTACAGGTACAGCACTAACAGATAATGTAGCAGTCAAAGGGTTACCCTTAGAAATGCCCATGATATCAAAGAAATATGTTTGTCCAGCTAGTAACATGATGTTGAAGTTGTAACCAAGCCCTGTTACAGCTTGAATTAGATCAAAATCACCACCCTTTGAAATATCACCAGATACTAAGTTTGACTGTTTATTAAAAGTCCACTCTATATTTACCATTTGATCAACTGCGGAAACAACCGTGTGGCCTAAGCTAAACACGCCTGCAGCAGAAACCGTATTGAACGATGCTGCACCTGATGGACTAGTAGATATAAAGTTATTTACAGCATTAGTTGAAACATCATTTTCAAATGTAGTTAAGTTCAAAGATGCTGCATTAGCACCGACCGCGAATAACATACTAACAATAAAAAGCATTACTTTTTTCATAATTTTTTCCTTTAATTTTTATGAAGCAATGCAACCCAGCCACCTTTAGAGATGAGTCGTTAAAGGCCTGAAGCTTTCCGACCTTGGCTCGCGCCAAGTTTGGCTTTGAAATAATATTATCACTGCAAAATACAGGGATAAACTTGTTTGTCTATTCAATAAAATAAACAGTCTTTAAGATACCTAAGCCCAAACCTAATAGGTATTGTACTTTGGTACTAGGCTAATTTAACAGCTAACCTAAGTCTATAAAGTCGGCCGCCATATCTTACTAAACTTTTGATTAAACCACCTGTTTTTCTGGCGTTCAATAGGCGTTTTTATTCCTAAAACCTTTAAATACAGTTAACAAAATAATCTTTAGATCTAGCAATAATGACCATGTCTGGATATATTTCAAATCATAGCGAATACGCCCTTCCATTTTATCCAGCGTATCCGTTTCTCCTCGAAAACCATTGATTTGCGCAAGACCAGTTATTCCAGGTTTTACTTTGTGTCGTAACATATAGCCTTGTATCTGCTGTCGATACTCTTCATTGTGCGCAACGGCATGAGGTCGTGGCCCCACAATTGACATACTGCCCGTTAATGAATTAAAGAATTGAGGAAGCTCATCTAGAGAGGTTCGTCTCAAAAAGGCACCAAAAGGCGTTATTCGCACATCATTTTGAGTCGCTTGCGTAACCTTGTCACCATCTTCACTTACCGTCATGGATCTAAACTTCCAAACGAGTATTTTTTCGCCATCCATTCCATAGCGATTTTGTTTAAAGAATACTGCTCCTTTTGATGTTAATTTAATCCCAATGGCTATAAATATCATTGGAATAGCTATCAAACATAAAATCATCATACTCAACACGATGTCTTCCAATCGTTTAATGAAACTATCTAAGCCTGCAAAAGGTGTCTCGTAAATGCTGATCGCTGTAATGCCTTGATAATCAACCCAGCGAGAATTCAGCAGATTAAAAGTGAACATATCGGGCACTAAATAAACCGAAGCAGTGCTATCCGCTAATCTTTCGGTAATTGCTTTAATTCTATGCTCTGCTGACATCGCCAATGTTATATAAATCGTATCGACTAAACCGCTTTTAGTATCTTCAATCAATTTATTGATATCGCCAATCACATTAACTTGATGGTTATTTAATCTGCGTGTCTCAGGTGCATCAACCCTATCGTCATAATAGCCAACAAGTCGATAACCACTCCACTCCATGCCAATAAACGCATTTTCTAATCGTGAGCCCAAGGCAGTTGCACCAATAATCGCCACTCGTCGTGTGTTATAGCCGCGAGATCTCAAAAATGCCAATCCCATACGCACAATAACATGCCATGAAAGCAACTCTATTGGTGTCAGTACTATCCAAACGATAATAAATAAATCATTATAAACTTGTTCTTTGACAGCCAATTTATCAAGGATGATCAACACAAAAATCGCCGTGAACCATGAAAAAAGAATCGTCGTTATCTCATCTTTTATACTGGTACCACGCCATGAGCGATAGGCATCTTGTGACTCAGCAAAAAAGTTAAACAAAATAATCGAAAACAACAACGTCCATACATAAACGGGTTGCCAAACAATTTGAAATATATCAATCGATGCTAAAAAGGTTAATACAATGATCCCGCTATCAACCAGTCGTGAGATAGCATTAATTTTTGAGTCAAAGCGTCGTATCTTCCCTTGATTCTGCATTTGATAAAGAAACCCTTAAATAGCCAAATTGATAAAAGTATTATTTGTGTCAAACATGTGATTATTGTCTAACTTATTATCTCAATGTTCCATGTTAATTCATTGATTTATATTTAATTTCATACCAGATTTCAATACGCTGATTCTGGCAGCGTATTATATTACACGCTTTTTACTTGCTTCCAAAGCAATGCAAAAGAAATCTGCGGCTATAAATGCTAAATATTGCTGAGCTACTTCAAAGATCTAGGCAAGACATAACATCTCAATGACACGATATTTTATTAGCAAACTTATGCGTTACGAAATATAACGAGAACTAATTTGTTAAACGAAAATCAACAGGCACAACAACAGAAAAGGACTTTTTAGCTAAATCGCCGCGTACAGGCAACGATTTTATCGCTTTTTCAACCATCTCACGTGCCGTTTTGTCTAAAACAGTATGACCGCTACCGTTTCCTAACACGTTAATTTCAACCATTTTACCTTTCTCAAAACGCACACTGACCATTGTTCTCCCTTCTAAATGACGGCGAATGGCTAACTGAGGATATGTTTTGTTTTTAGATACCATCGCATAAAGCAATTGCCCGTAACCTTTCCAAGCTTCATTTTTAGTTACTTCATTGGCACTACCGCGGCTATTTTCTGCTTCACCATTCGCTGATGCATTATCTGAGATACTTGTTGATGACGATGTATTACCAGAAGGTTTATTAGATAATTCGGCCGTCGGCATTTCCTTTACACCCTCAATAACTTCTACCGATGATTCCGTTGCAGGCTCAACGACTTCAGCAACTTTTGGTTTAACAACCGGTTCAGCTTCTTTTGGCTTGATCACCTTCTTGGGTTTTTCAGGTTTTGGCTTTGGTTTAGGTTTCGGCTTTATTTTTTCAATTTTTTTAGGCTCAGGCTTTTTCGGTTCAACCTTAATGGGTTCCGGTTCAGGCTTTGGTGGTTCGGGTAATATTTCAGGTTCAATCTCTTCAACCTCAGGCGGCTGTTCAAGGACAAACATATCTTCAGGTTCAGGCGGCGTATCATTTTTTGCCGTCAACACTTCTTTTGTTATGACTGGTTCCTTAGGTTTAGGCACAACAGGTTGCGGTATAGGTTCAGGTTCCACTTCTTCGCGAAGCTGAGTCACTTGCACAGCAATACGCATTGGTGGCGCCGGCGGAGAATATTCAATAACCGGTATAAACAGCAAATACAAGCCAATATGTATGAACAATGCAACTAAAAAGGCTGGCAGAATCTGTTTATAACCACCACTTTGCATTGATGAAAAATCAGGTACCATTGCCGTCATATCAATAATTCACATACTTAATTTGCAAAACCAACATGCTTAACCTGCTTTCTCAGGTTGCATTACAAAGGTGAACTTACTGATACCAGCACGTTGGATTGCCGCCATAATTTTAGCAACCGTGCCGTATTCCGCTTTTTCATCGGCAAAAATTTCAACACTGGTTTCTGCATCTTTTGCAGCAACACCCAAACGAAACTCAAGATTTTCCTGAGTAACCACTTCCTTATCGAAATAAATTGTCCCATCATCCGTCACACTAATATTGATTGACTCTTGCTGAGCCAATGAAAGATCAGATGTTGCTTTAGGCAAATTAACCGCCACGGCATTGGTTAATAAAGGTGCAGTTACAATAAAAATAGTCAACAACACCAACATAACATCCACCAAAGGCGTCACATTAATCTCGCTCATCACATTGTCATCGCCGCCAGTATTCATCGCCATATCTTGTTCCTTGTGAATTAATCCACCACCGCACTAATGCGTCAAGGCAGATAAAGTCAGCAGCCTTTTTATACTGCTAACTTACTTAGTTAAATCGTCAACGACTTAGTCGTGTTTAACGCCAGATTTAAGGACTAATAAATGAAATGCAGATGAAAAATTATCCATCGTTGCTGCTGACAAACGTACTCTTCGTAAAAAATAGTTAAAAGCCAGTACAGCAGGCACCGCCGTAGCAATACCAACAGCGGTTGCAATCAATGCTTCACCAATCGGTCCAGCTACAACATCAAGGCTTGCCGAACCACTTGCCGAAATCGCTTTAAGTGCATGCATAATGCCCCAAACGGTTCCGAATAAACCTATGAATGGTGATGTTGAACCCACACTTGCCAACACAGAAAGACCATTTTCCATACGCGTTTGCTCAGCATGGGCTTGCTGTCTAAGCGCATGCAATAATATTTCTCGTTTCTCGGCTGATGAAATATTAATCGTCAAATCATACCAAGTGGTTAACTCATCCAAACCCGCCCTGCAAACACGTGATAAACGACCGTGTGTCGATGGCATAAAGCTTTTCACATCACTAATATATTTTGCTTCGGAAAACATCTTCAAAAACTCGCGGTCATAAGCTGCGTTACGATAAAGCACCACAAATTTAGTAATACTGATGGCCCAAATCAGGACCGATAAAAATGCGAGAAAAATAAGTACCGCATCGACAATATCTGGGACTGCATCCATAAAACGTTTTCCTTAATGTTGATAAATTAAATCGTAGTGAACAAAATAAGTAAGTCATTGAACAGCGTCATGAGCCCAACCTATTTGTAACGCTCTTATTCATATGCCAATTGAAAAGTCAAAAGTGACAATTATTTTTTAATATTTTGTTGTGTTGAATATAAAAAGTGATGCTGGATAATGTAATTCCAGCACCACTGACATCCTTGTCATGGCTAACAGGTGTTATTTATAAAAGAGATTAAGCACGCACTTCAACCTTAATCTGTGGCTTAAACTTACATAAAGTGAATATTTTATGAGGCAGTCACACTTGCACTGCCTCATTACATAAATTGCCTAATCAAATAACAATCTCATGCTGACCCAAGCCGCTCTCGGTGCACCAGGTGCAACAAAGTTGGTACTCTCCCATTCCAAAGAGTTATGGTTATAACCATCCGGTCCTCTAGCTCCGTAAGTACCTTCTGAAAATGGATTGCGTCCTAATGTGCCAGCACTGTAATACTCTGTATCCAAAATATTATTCACCAACAAATTGACGCTAAAGTTTTTGGTAAACTGATACTGACTTTGAAGATTAAAGGTCATATAACCGGGTACTTTGCCTGGATTATTGGTGGACTTTCTGGCAACAAGTGTTGGTGATCCAGCAATATCAACTGTTTCATAAACGACCTTACCTGCCTGGTGTTTATTATTTTCATTACCTCGAACATAGCTAGATGAATGGGCAATAGCCGTTAGTCCGACAGTCCACTTTGGTGTAACTAGGTAATTGATAGTAGTATTTAAATTATGCAAAGAAACACCGGGCATACGTGAACCAGGTTCAACATCAATTAATCGACTGTAGTTAAAATTACCAGCGTACTGTTCATACGAACTACTATTATCATTACCAGAAATGCTAAATTTATCCTCAAAAGTAGCCTCCGTCAGAGCGTAATTGACACTAAAGCCCCACTTACCTTTCTGACCAGACAATCCAGCTTCAATGCCTTGACGACTGGTTGAACCAATACTGTCAAAGAAATTACGATTACCTGGGTAGGCAACTAAATAGAGATCATCATCAATATTGGTTTGGTAAGCGGATAAGTTCCATTCAATATTATTATCAATAACACCTCGAACGCCTATTTCATAAGTTTGTGCTTTGATTTGTGGTAAATAAGGATCGCCTGATAACGTCGACGGTAAAGAACAGCTACGGTTTTCTTTCAGACTCTTATATATAAATGCTTCTTTACCAGTACTAGGATCGTTGCCTATTGAAACTGGCGTTTTATCTAAGGCACAACCTAATTCGATAACAGAAGGAACTCGCACCCCTTGTGAAAAATTAGCATAGATATTTAATTCAGGATTTGCCTGCCAAGCTACACCAAATGAAGGGTTGAGTGAGTAATAACTAAAATTTTCTGATTCTTCTTCGTTCAAGAGATCTAATGATTCTGGAATATAATATCCAGTTGGACAGTTCATTCCTTTTGGACAAACGGCAAAATAATCAGGAAAAGCTTCTAACTCCGCTAGTGAAGGTACATAGTTTCCATAAGTTCTTGTCCTCATCCTGTTTTTACCATGTGTATCGTTATATCGTGCTGAAGCATTGAAATGCCAAGTTTC
Organism: Methylophaga sp.; assembly: GCA_011053005.1. GTDB lineage: Bacteria > Pseudomonadota > Gammaproteobacteria > Nitrosococcales > Methylophagaceae. Next base: position 452 of record DRHW01000042.1, on the reverse strand, counting down.
AACAGGGCTCCATGTCTCACTTAGATACAAGCTCTTAGTAAGTTGCTCACCATCAAAATTATTATTACTGATAGGAACATCTGCAGCCACATACTGATCCCTGAGCTCATCTGGGGCATAGTAAAACTCACGGTCGGCTGTTAATAACCCAAGCTGCTGAGTACTACTATATTCTGCCGTTGGCCTATCAACTGACACACCGATCATAAATTTATGCTTTTCAGTGTTCCAATTAAACTGAAGTGAAGCCCCGTCAGTAATTTGATCAATCGTATTGTCAGTGAGCACAGCCGTGGGAGTACCATCAACAACACCAGGATTGGTAGGACTATATGCTCCACCGTCAACTGTCTGCACCCCCCCCTCTGGCCCAGCTACTTCTAGTAATTCACCACCAACATCTCCGTAACAAGAGTCTCCATTTGTTGGTGGCTTAATAATTAAATGAAATT
>DRHW01000041.1 GCA_011053005.1 Methylophaga sp. | reverse complement strand
TAATGCGCTTCTTGTTTTCTGACCACGGTATCGAACACCGCTGCCGCATCTTGTTGCGCTACAAAAGGCAGATTAGTTTGCGATAATAAGTCTGCCGTTAAACCTTCAGCTCGAACCTGTCCTTTTTCCATCAGCAAAAGACGATCACTCAATTGTGCGACTTCATTTATCGCATGACTCACGTACAGCATTGGGATATTAAAATCATTCTTTAGCGATTGAATGTAATGCAATATTTCTTGTTTATGCACAGTGTCTACAGCGGCAAGTGGTTCATCCAATAACAGTAATGCAGGAGAGGTGGCAATGGCTCTTGCTAAGCATACGCGTTGTTTTTCTCCCCCTGATAAGTTTTCTACTGACTGCTTTAGTAATGGTGATAACTCAAGTAAATTAATCACGTGTTCCAATGAAATACGTTTTTTGTGTTTGGCTTGTCGCTTACTTGCATATTCAATATTTTGCATTACGTTCAAGTGTGGCAATAGACTGGCTTCTTGAAACACAAATCCAATATCACGCTGGTGAGTAGGTCTAAACATTGTGTGGTTCTGCCAGATCTCGCCGTTCATCTCGACAGTCCCTGTGGCTTTACTATCCAAGCCTGCTACAGCTCGTAATAAACTGGTTTTTCCACATCCGGAAGGTCCAAATATGGCTGTTACTTCGCCTGCTGATGCCGCAATCTTGACATGAATATCAAACTGAGGCCTTGAGATTTGTAAAGAGGCTTTAAAACTCATGTTCTTAACACACTAAAACGACGGTTCAGACCGTAAACTGCCATTAATAATAAGAAAGATAAGGCCAGTAAACCTGCTGAAAGAAGGTGAGCTTGAGCATATTCTAATGACTCAACATGATCATAAATAGCAATTGAGATGACTTTTGTCGAGCCAGGAATATTACCTCCGATCATTAATACCACGCCAAACTCGCCGATAGTATGCGCAAACCCCAGCACGGCTGCGGTGAGAAATCCAGGTTTAGCTAGCGGCACCATCACGCTGAAAAAACGATCAATTGGACCGGCACGCATGGTGGCGGCTTGATGCATCACATTGTCACCAATCGTGGTAAAAATATTCTGTAATGGCTGTACAACGAAGGGTAATGAGTAGATAACTGAGCCAATTATTAGTCCGGTAAAGGTGAAGGCCAATGATTTTCCACCCAATGATTCCGCCAGTCCACCTATAGGACCATTGGGCCCCAACATAATCAATAAATAAAAACCTAACACTGTGGGAGGCAGCACTAAAGGTAAAGCAATTATCGTTTCGATGATGAATTTAAAGCGCCACTGACTTTTGGCTAACCACCAAGCTAAAGGGGTGCCAATAATCAGCAGTATCAGCGTGGTAATGGCAGCGAGTTTTAGCGTGATAAATAGTGCTGTTAAATCAGGATGCATGGCATGGAACATTGATAAAAGAAGTCATAGTGCAGTTACGTTTCAAGGAAGCTCATAACCATAGCTTTCAATAATTTTTTTAGCTTTAGATGTGTTAAGAAAAGACATAAAAGCCGTTGCTGCTGCTGTGTTATTTAATTGGACTGCTTGTTGTTCAATCGGTTGGTATAAATCCCCTGGAATCATCCATACGCTACCAGGTATGGTTTCATTGGGTTGTTTTACTTGAGACAATGCAACAAACCCTAATTCGGCACTACCAGAAGCAACAAATTGATAGGTTTGACCGATGTTTTCTCCTCGAACGAGTTTGTTTTGCAGCGTATCCCATAAGTTGAGATGCTCTAGTACCTGTTGAGCGGCAAGTCCATATGGCGCTAGTTTAGGATTAGCAATAGCCAAATGGTTGAAATTGGATGTGGTCAATACGTCAGCTTGGTTTTGAATACTGGCCTTGTCGGGGCTCCATAACACTAATTTACCTTTGGCATAGGTTTGACGAGTACCTGGAACAATCGTGTTATTTTTTTCAAGTAACTCAGGTCGTTTTTTATCAGCGGCAAAAAAAAGATCATAGGGAGCGCCATGTTGTATCTGGGCATATATCTTTCCTGTAGCTCCTGGTGTCACTATCACTTTGTAAGCTGTCTGTTTTTCAAACGCCACGACGAGTTGCTTCATCGTTGAGTGAAAGTTTGATGCAACGGCAATTAACACTTGTTCAGCTTGGGCGATACCAGTGATAAGGCTAAGGCTGACTAGTAGAAAAAATGCACTTATGGATGGCATAGCACTTCTTTATTCAATATACAAAATAGCTATCATACTTGGTCCGTAATCGGATGAACAAAAAAAAGGCAGATATGTTGCCATATCTGCCTAAAGAAGCTGTTCATCGCGTTATTTATGATCAGCCTTCAACTTTTTCCTGTAGAACTTTTTTACAGTAATAAATCACAATAATCGCCGCGCCGATTAATAAAATCGATGAAGCAATTCCCACGATTCTCCATGTATCGATATTTTTCATATCCAAAATCAAATAACGCGCAAGTGCCACAATGGCAATATAGAGCGGTATTTTTATCGGCAACTCTCCTGACTCGTAGTAAACAGCCACCATGGTCAAGACTTCTAAATAAATAAACATTAACAATAAGTCAGTTAATGTCACGGTGCTATTTTCGATCATGATATTAACTTCGATACCTATAGCTACCATCGTTGCCAATGCCACTAAAATTAAGCCAATATCTTGTGCAAGTGTTAGCCCGTAACAAACTAATTTTTTTACCGAATGTTGCATAGTTCTTCTCCATTAAAAAACTAGCCACACATGAATTACTGTTTTCTAAACATGCTTTGACATGTTCTAGTAAGTTGCTTAAAAAGCAGATATCCACCTTGTATGACGATGTAGATAGTACCTAAGAAAACAAAAAATATGTTGTCTTGCTTTCCAAACTTTTTCTAGCGGCTGGATTTTGAGTCAACTTGAGTGCTGGTGGAACAGAGGAGGGGGAGTAATATCATCGAGGATAAACAGGGCCGTGTGTGTATGAATATATCAAGCTTTGTTGTTTTTCAACGTCAGGCTCATAGCGATCACCTTCCATCAGTAAACGTGTTGCACAGCCAGTATTGATAAGAACAATACTACTCAGCAGAAATAGGTGGATGAAGTGTTTGATAGCGATAGTCATAATGTTTCCCTCTGAGTTATCAGATGTATGCTATCCGCTTCGGACCATCTATGTCAGGGTTTTTTATCTTATCGTTGTTGCTGGATTTTCTCTGATGTCTGAATATATTCATCAAACTGATTGATGTAATCATCCATATTTAGCTCTAACATTTGGCGATATTCTGTCACAAAAAAGTCGATAGTCTCAGCCTTGGCATCAGCCATATCTTTAGCTGTGGTCCAACCTGAGGCAGTAAACCAAGCTGTATATCTGGCAAGACCATACATAAATGCAGTGCTGACTTGTCCCGCTTTAATACCTTCATTGATTTGTTCATTCGCGAGATGAATAAAACGATCGCTGCGGTCAAAAAAAAGCTTTTCTTTGTCGGTCATAATTTGTCGCTTATCAAATAAAAAATAAGGATTCAGCGTAT
>DRHW01000040.1 GCA_011053005.1 Methylophaga sp. | reverse complement strand
TTGAAGCTAAACCAGAAGTTGCAGTCGAACCAGAAGTTGCAGTTGAACCAGAAGTTGCAGTTGAACCAGAACTTGCAGTTGAGCCAGAAGTTCAAGCAGAACTAGAGGTTGCAGTTGATCCAGAACTTGCAGTTGAACCAGAACTTGCAGTTGAACCAGAAGTTGCAGTTGAACCAGAAGTTGCAGTTGAACCAGAAGTTGCAGTTGAACCAGAAATTGCAGTTGAACCAGAACTTGCAGTTGAACCAGAAGTTGCAGTTGAAACAGAAGTTGAAGCTGAACCAGAAGTTCAAGCTGAACCAGAGATTGAAGCTGAACCAGAAGTTGAAGCTAAACCAGAAGTTGCAGTCGAACCAGAAGTTGCAGTTGAACCAGAAGTTGCAGTTGAACCAGAACTTGCAGTTGAGCCAGAAGTTCAAGCAGAACTAGAGGTTGCAGTTGATCCAGAACTTGCAGTTGAACCAGAAGTTGCAGTTGATCCAGAACTTGCAGTTGAACCAGAACTTGCAGTTGAACCAGAAGTTGCAGTTGAACCAGAAGTTGCAGTTGAACCAGAAGTTGTAGCTGAACCAGAAGTTGTAGCTGAACCAGAGGTTGCAGCAGATCTGGAGTCAGCTGATATGCAAAACTCTGATATGCAGTTTGATACAGAAGAAGCGATGTTGACGGCAATGATGATGCAATCGACAGCACCTGAAGACACTCCAATACAGTCCGAATTAACCTCTGATCCAGAAGTTGAAGCTGAGCCAGAACTAGCAACTGATCCAGGTTCTGAATTTGATGTTGATTCGCCACAACTTCCATTGCCAGATGAAGATGCTTTGGATGAATTATTAACTGATGTATGGCATTTAGAGGCTGAATTAAAAGAGCAGGGCTTAGATAATATTGTTGAACCAGAACCAGAACCAGAACCAGAACCAGAACCAGAACCAGAACCAGAACCAGAACCAGAACCAGAACCAGAACCAGAACCAGAACCAGAACCAGAACCAGAACCAGAACCAGAACCAGCTCTTGTTGATGCTGATCATGCTCTGGAAGACATGATGATGGATCTCACTGCTGAGCCTTTACCTTCTGAGATGGAAATTGAAGAAATGATGGCTGAAATAAGAGCATTAGAGCCAAAAGACACAACGCCCGAACAGGATAATAGACTACAAAAAGCGTCATCTAATCAAGACGAGTTGCAGTCAATTTTGTCGAATATTCCTTCGTTCACGCAAATGAATAAAAAGACGTAATATAGAAAATAAAATTATTTTGATTAAGACCTAATGGCATTTTTTTGCTCGTGATAATGCACTATTTGTTAGAATCTACGGCAAGCAATTATAGGATTAGAAATGTCAGAACAAATTCATCAAGTCGCCATCATCGGCGGTGGGGTCTGCGGTACCGCGTTATTATATTTATTAGCAGAATACAGCGATATTAATGACATCGTATTAATCGAAAAATATGGCAATGTTGCTAAGGTAAATTCGCATGGACGCAATAATAGTCAAACCCTGCATTGTGGCGATATTGAAACTAATTACACATTAGAAAAAGCGTCTAAAGTTAAAGCGGCGGCAGAAATGGTGGTCAATTACACAGCAACGCTAGCCAATCGTGACAACATCATTTTTAAATTTCCTAAAATGGTTATCGGTGTTGGTGAAAAAGAATGCCGCCAATTACGCGAACGCTTTACGATTTTTCGTGATCATTTCACCTCGATGCAATTATTAGAAAAAGAAGACATTGCTCGCATAGAACCTAGCGTTGTTGTGATGCAAAATGGTCAATATCGACCAGAACCTTGCGTCGCCTTAGCCGTCTTAGATGAATATTCTGCGGTTGATTTTAATAAGCTAGCAGAATCTTTTATTAGCGAAGCCAGTAAAAGTACGACGACGACAATTGATATTAAAATGAATAGTCATGTCGCAGAAATTCTTCATATTGATGGCGTGTTTCACATTAATACCCAAGACCAAAGCATCAAAGCTAAAACCGTTGTTGTATCTGCTGGCGGACATAGTCTGTTGCTAGCACAACAAATGGGTCATGGTTTAGAGTTCTCATGTTTACCGGTTGCGGGTAGTTTTTATTTCACCCCAAAAGTGTTGAATGGTAAGGTTTACACTGTCCAAAATGATAAATTACCGTTTGCAGCCGTTCACGGTGATCCTGATGTACTCATTGATGGAAAAACTCGGTTTGGGCCGACCGCCTTATTATTACCTTTATTAGAACGCTACAATATCAGTACGTTTTTTGAGTTTTTAAAGGTGCTTAAGTTAGATCGCCATGTCTTAAAAGTATTTTGGGATTTATTCAAAGTCAGTGATATTCGCAACTATATTTTAAAGAACTTTTTGTTTGAAGTGCCAGGCTTACGCCGTTGGTTATTTTTAAAAGATGTGCGAAAAATAGTGCCTTCATTGCAATTGAAAGACATTAGTTTTGCGAAAGGTTTTGGTGGTGTTCGCCCACAACTTATTGATAAGAAAAAATCAGTCCTTATGCTAGGTGAAGCGAAAATTAATCCAGGTAATGGCATCATTTTTAATATGACACCTTCGCCAGGTGCGACAAGTTGCTTGGAAAATGCAGAGCTTGATATGCGCTTAGTGGCTGGATTTTTAGGTGCTAATATTGATGAACAAAAACTCCAACAAGTGTTGCATAAATAAGGTTTTATTTGATCTGGCAGGTTTATTTATTAAGGATTAAAGCTGGCTTATCTCTTGCTGTGTTCATTGTGTGGGTAGCTTTATTGCCACAATGTTAAGTCAAAAAGTAAAATGGAAATAGGGCCTGAGCCCTTATTTATAGTCACTTAAATAGAGGTGTGCAAGATGGCGCTTAACCACGAAGCAAATACCAACAATAGCGGTCAAATTGATCAGCGTCGGCAAATATTTACCTTTTTTGTCGAAGATATGATGTTCGGCCTAAATGTTGAGAATGTGCTTATGTTAAGCCAAGAAGTGAGCGATATTCAGCGACTACCCGTTGAAGAACGTGGTTTTTGTGGTGTGACTAAATTTCAAGGTTCAATCGTGCCCGTATTGGACTTTGCTCATCGCATCGGTATTCCTTCTGGTATGGAAAGTAAATCAGCCTTATTAGGTATTTTGACTGAGCGTGAGAATGAACATATCGAATGGCTCAATGCATTAGAAAACACCATTAAAACTGGCGCAGCATTTACTAAAGCCATGACGGCTAATGAATGTTCTTTTGGTCAATGGCAGCGTACATTTGAAACGCGTGATGAAACCTTGAAAGAGTTGCTAGAAAGTTTTGCCGAACCACATGAAAACCTACACGCCTTAGCAGTAGATCTAATTAAATTACGAGATGTAGATAAACAAGACGAAGCACTAGAGCAGTTGGCACAAGCCCGACTAACAACCCTACGTCGTATATCTGCTTTATTTAAACGTACGCGTGATCAGATCCAAAGTGGTATGCGCCAAGTTTTATTGTTCATAACTACTGATGGTAAAACACCTCGCTACGCATTATTGATTGATGAAATTAATGATGTGTTGAATTATACCCTCGCTAATTTTCAATCCAGCCGGAGTGGTGGCATGGCCTTAATTAGTAAAATAGATCATGTTATAGATGGCATTTATGCACGTCCTGACACACCAGATTGTTTGTTTTTTGATATGAATAAATTGACCGATATTGATGCCTTAATGCAAAAAGTCAGTTGATATTGGTATATGCATAATTGAAAGCCACCCATCTCTTTTGGATGTCGTTTATTATGAAAAATAATATATCGACGGATCCACTGAAGGTAAGATTTTTAAGTCTTTAATGAATAATGAAGTTAACGAATTTTATTTCTTACTTGATCAAGTAATTTGGGTGGCTGTCTCGTATCCATAATATTCTTTCTTTGGGTAAACGTTCTAAAAGTGTCCGCTAAAAAATATAACAGTTTTTATAACTTATTGAAATATATTGAATAAAACCTGATTTTTAAAACGCTAATATTTAGCGGACATTTTTAGTGTTATGCATTTAAGGAGTTTTGATGTTACAGCATGGAGTACCATGGCAGGCGGCTTTAGGAGCCGCTTTATTTAGTGTAATCATTTTTGCTATCACTATGCTTTTAAGCTTGGTTAGTGGATATTTCAATTGGTATTCAATATTCACGGCTCTATTTTTATTGGCTGGTTTTTTTGTAATTATTTCACTACTACCTTTATTACTAAATTTAAGCCGTTCATTTTTCTTGTTAATTGTTTGTTTTCTGTTTGTTCACATAACTATTACCATCATTTCTTTTGCATTGCACTATCAGTCGACAGGTTTACTTAATTCCACTGGGGTATTTACTCCCAGCTTTTATGACTCGATTTACTTCAGCTTAACAACGTTTACAACTCTTGGTTACGGTGATTTTCAACCTCTACCTGATTACAGACTTACAACCTCTATAGAAGCATTAGCTGGTATGGTATCAATGGCTATAGGTGCTTCTTTAATTTGGTTATGGTGCCAAGAAAATATGGTACCAAAAGAAATGGCTTTTTTTGACGGAAACCGTCGCCATAAAAGTGATCTTAGCGTTACTAGAATTAGAATTCGCACTATTACTGGAAAAGAGAGAGAATTAAAAGACTGGAGACTTCCTCCTGAAGAAGGTGTCGCTTATTATTATGACAATCTAAGAAATGAGTGGTTACCTGTAACTGAGGATGTTGATGTTCCTGAAAACTCCTTAGTTATGGGTCTTAAGCCTAAAGAATAAATGCCTAACAAGCTATTAAACAAGGACAAAAAACAGTTGGCTTTTGCTCCTTCGTCGCTAATTTTAGCCAACTATTTTATTGACTGTTAACAGGGCGTTATATTTCTTGCATCAGGGTGTCATTAAGAAATTGATTCAGACAGGCTGTTAGATAGCAGTCTAAACCTAAAAAGGGTAGGAGAAGAATATATGGCTAGGAAAGTTTTCTTTAGTTTTCATTATGAACGCGACGTTAGACGAATCGTTCAGGTGCGGAATTCTTGGGTTGTCAGACCAGAGGGAGAAGCGCAGCCTTTCTACGACAAAGCTGAGTTTGAAGAAGCCAAGAGGCGTGCTGGTGGTATTGAAGAGTGGATTGAACAACAGCTCAAAGGAACATCTGTTACTGTCATCCTCTTTGGAGCTGAAACCTATGACAGAAAATGGGTACGCCATGAAATAGAGCGAAGCTATGAGCTAAAAAAAGGCATGCTGGCAATAGATATTCATCGCATTAAAGATCCACAAAAAGGTTCTGATGTTCAGGGCAAAAACCCACTGGACTATTGGTCCATAAAAAAGAACGGTCGTAAAGTATATTTCTCCGAGATGTATGAAACCTACGACTGGGTAAATGACGATGGATACAAGAATCTTTCTTCTTGGATAGAAAAAGCTGCGAAGGCAGCAGGTCGATAATGCGATGTGTATTTACGAGTTTGCTATTCTAGGTAATGTTTCGTCTGAACAGCGGCAACGCTTGACTAACACTATTGGTGAAATGATATCCGAATTCGGCCTTACAATAGGTGCCGAAGTTATTATCTATGATGCCGAAACATTGGCTGGTCGAAATAGAGCGTCCGCTTTTGCAGCAGTTTACTTTGGCGGAGCCGTCACTACCGACTTAGAAGCCGCTTCATCGGTATTTACAGAGAGCGTTCCGGTAATTCCTGTGGTCGAAAGTCTAGAACAGTTTTCTGCTTCTGTTCCTGACTTTTTGCGGGCTACAAATGGATACTGTCTCAAAAAAGAAGATCCAGAAATGGAAGAATTGGCGACGATCATGCTTGAATGTGTTGGGCTTTTACGTCGTCAGAGGCGGGTATTTGTAAGCTATCGCCGAACGGAGTCACGCGAAGCTGCTTTGCAGATGCACGACCTTCTTACTTCAAGAGGGTTTGATGTCTTTCTGGATACGCATGACATCCGGCCCGGAGATCCTTTTCAGGATGTTCTTTGGCACAGGCTATGTGACTCCGATGTGCTAGTGATGCTAGATACACCAACCTATTTTGAAAGTAGGTGGACCCGTGAAGAAATCGGTCGAGCTCGTGCCAAAGAAATTCATGTGTTACGAGTCGTTTGGCCTGATCATGAGCCAAACAAAATGACTGACTTGGCTGAGACAATTTACTTAAAGAAGGAAGATCTAGAAAAAGACTGCGGACCAGTTGTGTCCAAAAAAATGGATGAAATAGTATTAAAAGTGGAGAGTGTTCGAAGTCGGAGCATTGCAGCTAGGTATATGTCTATTACAGGTCGTCTTCGGGCGGATGTTGAGAGAATTGGTGCGAGTTTCAAAGGAATTGGTGCTCATCGGGCAATTGCCATAAAGCTTATTGATGATAGAACTATTTGGGCATATCCAGTAGTTGGAGTGCCTACAGCAGAGACTTTAAATGATATTGCAAATAAGGCTCGTGTAGCTAATCAGAGAGAAATCCCCGTACTTGTGTACGATGATATTGGAATTAGAGAAACTTGGTCTGCACACTTGCAATGGTTAGAAGATAATATTCAAGCTGTTCGTGGGCTTAAGATAACTCAGGCAGGGTGGATGCTTGCCGCCTGGGAGGTATAAGAATGGAAGATTCAATTTTTTTATCAGCTAGTGTTCCTGATCCCAAGCGTGCCCCCGAGTTTGCAGAAACGTCTAATTCAGTTGCGATCACTTCCGCGGTCAGAGCGTTAGTGCATGTTACTTTAGGGCGCAGAGTACTTGTTTGGGGAGGGCATCCAGCTATCACCCCGATGATAAAAGTTGTCGCGGAAGAAATGGGACTTGATTACGGCGAGTGGGTTAAGCTTTATCAATCACTCTATTTTAAAGATCAGTTTCCTCAAGATAACGAGAAATTCGGAAATGTTATATACACAGAGAATATAGAAAATGACCGCGATAAAAGTTTGCGTCACATGAGAGAACGGATGTTTTCTGATAATAATTTTAAAGCCGCTATTTTTGTTGGTGGGATGGCTGGGATTATCGATGAATTTGAGCTCTTCGCACAACTTCAAGTTGGAAAAGACATTATTCCTGTTCTTTCAACGGGCGGAGCCACGTTAAAAGTAGCTGAGAAAATTAATGCGGAGCTAGGTGATGATCTTTTAAACGACTTAGACTATGTTGGGCTTTTTCATAGGAAACTAGAGGTCTCCACAAAAGAAGAAAGATACTTAAGCCCCGATGTTCAACCAAAGAATATCGAAAAGCGTTATTGGCGACCCAATTGACTTTACCATCAATGAGTAATTGGCGTAGTTTATTCGTGCATATAAAATTTAATGTAGGTGTTCGAGACTGTTTTCACTACCTCAGCCTCTAAAAATATAACAATTAGCTGCACACTGATGAATTACTCGCTGAGCTCCCAATTTAGCGGTGAGCAAAGCGTTAAATGAAAGACCGCTTTTGGTACAAGTCAGACTGTCTTGCTTTTAAGCGTGTTAGATTGAGTTTGAACCAATACGGATAAATTGCATTCGAAACCAGATAATATTTCTTATTAAGAAATTAATAAGAAATATCAACAATATACCAACTCATTTTCCCTGTCGGAGTTTGGACATTTATTTCGTCATCAACTTCTCTTCCTAGCAATGCACGAGCCATTGGTGAATCTAAGGAAATGACGTTTTTCTGATCAAAAATTTCATCGTAGCCCACTATCTTGAAAGATTTAGATTCTCCGTTGTCATTTTCAATTTCAACAGTGGCACCAAAAAATACTCTACCTTCTTGTTCTTCACTGTATTTTACAACTTTGAGGTCAGGTAAACGTTTCTGTAAATAACGTATTCTTCGATCAATTTCTCGAAGCAGTTTCTTATTGTATTGATAGTCTGCATTTTCACTTCGATCGCCGAGACTGGCTGCCCACGCAACTTTTTTAGTTATTTCTGGGCGATGAGTTTTCCACAGGAAATTTAACTCATCTTGTAGTTTTTGAAAGCCTTTTGCTGTAATGAATGATGATTTCATGTCTATATAAAAACTCTCTGATATTTGTAATCTTAGTTAATTGTGGCTGCGTATTATCATTATTTGCAAAAAATAATGCCTGATTTACGTGTGGTTCCTGCTGCACCGGATGATCAGGATAAAATATTTTTTGCAGCGTGGGTTACTTTAGAAAATGAACAAGGTGACCACATTGAATATCGAATCGTCGGTCCTGATGAAATTGATCATCAAAAAGATAATATCAGCATGGATTCGCCTTTAGCATTAGCATTAGCATTATGCGGCAAACAAGTTGACGATTAAGCTATTATTACCTTACCCACTGGCGTTAAACACTATTTTGTAATGGCTATTCGCTATCAGCAAGCGCAGGACTGATTTTCAAAATCCGACCATCGTCTGTAGCAACATATAACCAGCCTTCGGGGCTTTCAATGATATTTCTAATTCTGCCTTCTACATTGCGTAATAGCCGTGTTTCAGAAATTGCATGATCGTTTTGATCCAAAACAATGCGGTTAAGATGTTCCGATTTTAGTGCCCCGATTAATAAATTATTATGCCAATTCGGGAAAGCATTGCCCATATACTGGATCAAACTACTGGTCGCAATAGACGGGATATAGACTTTTACTGGCTGTTCCATTCCTGCTTTTTCTGTCGCTTCGCCCACGGAAAATGGCGTGTAATATTCCTTACCATAAGAAATAATTGGCCAACCGTAATTTTTACCCGCTTCAATTAAGTTAATTTCATCACCGCCACGAGGACCGTGTTCGCTTTCCCACAATTGATTGGTCACTTTATTGAAAAACAAACCTTGTGGATTTCGGTGACCATAACTCCAAATTTCTGGTAACGCATTTTTGTTGCCGACAAATGGATTATCCGTTGGCACGCTACCATCTAAATTCAACCGTAAAATTGCACCAGCATGAGTGCTCAGATCTTGGGCATTAGGACGAAATCCTCTTTCGCCTACGGAGACAAAAATATGCTTATTATTATCAAAAGCTATTCTTCCGCCGAAGTGATAATTGGTATCCGTTGTTGATTTGGTGACTAAGATATCTTGCCAATCAACTAGATGCTTATCAACCAGTTTAGCGCGTGCCAATGTGGTGGCCGCTTGGCCAGATACGTCTTTGCTATAGGTGAAATATATCCACTGGCTGTTGGCATAATCAGGCGACAAGGCAACATCAAATAAACCGCCTTGACCTGATACTTTAATCGCAGGTAACCCCGTAATGCTGGTCAATGAACCGGTTTTTAGATTTAGCTGTGAAAGCTGACCTTCGCGTTGTGTAATCAGTAAGGTGTTGTCCGGCATGACGGCCATACCCCACGGCACGCCCAATCCCTTTGCCAGCGTTTCTGTTGTCACAGTCTGTGTGCCGAAAACGGGCTGATAAAATAGCAAGAGCGCTAATAAACTGATAATGAATTTCATACTATGATTCCTAATTATTTATGAGCTGCACGATAACATTGAACAACCCGCACGATCCCTAGCCCAATCAGGACGTTTAACTGCAAAGTGCGCCATATCAACTTGCTCGTCGTAAGGCTTGCGTAATAACTCAAGTAACTCATTTACTAAGCTAAAATCATCCAATTCCGCCTTATCAATTGCTAGTTGCGCCATATAGTTGCGTAAGACATATTTGGGATTAATCTCATTCATTCTCTGGCGGCGTATAAGGTTTGATGTACCATCGTCAGCAACTCGTTGTTGATATTGACGTAACCAATTACAGGTTCGCGTTTTATCTGCTGTGCTTAAGGCATCTGGTGCGTAATAAGCATCCATCAATGGCGCGAGTAGTTCTGCATCTGATAGGTGGAGATTTTCACAGTCAACATCGGCTAACTTACGATAAAAAATCGTCATATCGGTTTCAACTAGTTGTAAGACTTCATGCAACTCGGTATTTAAAGCATCATCTGTTACGGCATTATACGAGTTGAACCCGAGCTTTTTCGTACGCATGGTTTGCCATTTTTGTTCATATAATTCAGCGTAATCATTGAGGATTTTGCGTAAAGGTTCCGCTTGTTCAATCAAAGGATAAATCGCATTAGCTAATTGAAATAAATTCCACTGGGCAACTTGTCCCTGATGGCCAAAACGATAGCGTCGACCGCTGGCATCGGTGGTATTCGGTGTCCAATTTGGATCGTAATCTTCTAACCAGCCATACGGACCATAATCAATCGTCAGCCCTAATATCGACATATTGTCAGTGTTCATTACGCCATGAACAAAACCGACGCGCATCCAATGCACAATCATATCAGCGGTGCGTTCACAGACTTCAGCAAACCAGTTTAAATAGACATCAACACTCGGCGTACCAAGATGTGGAAACTCAGTAGTAATCGTAAAATCAACTAAAGTGCGTAAGGTTCCAACATCACCACGAGCAGCATGAATTTCATAACTACCAAATCGCAAAAAAGACGGCGCAACTCGACATACAATTGCACCTTGTTCAGCTTGCGGACGACCATCGTAAAACATATCGCGTACTACTTTTTCACCCGTTGTCACTAAGCTCAAAGCACGGGTCGTCGGAACACCTAGATGAAACATCGCTTCACTGCATAAAAATTCACGCACTGATGAACGTAATACAGCTAAACCATCGGCAGTACGAGAGTAGGGTGTAGCGCCGGAGCCTTTTAATTGCAAGGCGTAATGATCACCTTGTTGATTAACGACTTCGCCTAAATTGATTGCTCGACCATCGCCTAATTGTCCAGCCCAGTTGCCAAATTGATGACCGCCGTAACATTGTGCATGAGGACGCATGCCTGCTAATAGTTGGTTGCCAGCAAAGACTTGTGTGAAGTCATCTGATAAGCACGCTTCTTCTGATAAATCTAATAATGAAGCAACTTCAGATGAAAAGGCGACCAATTTAGGTGCGGCGACTTTGGTCGGATCGACAAAAGAGTAACAGGCGGACATAACTTGCCGACGATGATTATCTGTTTCAGTATCGGCAGGTAAATTTTCCACAAAACGATTGTCGAAACTTAATGTTGATAGTGATGTTTGTTTTGCCACGAGAGCGCCTTAATGAATAAATTTTATTGACAGCAGCTGAGATAAAACGTTGATGACCGAATATTTTTCATATCTAAAGACGTTTTAATTCAGACTAATTGACCGAACTATAACGCAGTTAATGCAGGTAAAAAAACCATATTTTAAGTATAGTTATGGGCTGAATAGCTTTATTAGGTAGGTAATAATGAAACAACCAGTACAAATGAGACAGCCCACACAGGCAGAAATTCAACCGATCTTGAATGCACTGAATAGTGGGCAGTTAGCGATCGCTGAAACGACGGCGAAGACATTGCTTAAGACGTTTCCTAAAGCATTTGTATTGTATAACCTTTACGGCAACACACTGGCTGGTCAAAATAAATTTCCAGAAGCCGTGGCCGCTTTTCGTAAAGCACTAGATATCGACCCGACAGTCGGTGAGTTGCATTTTAATTTAGGTACTTTATTAACTAGTTTAAACCGCACCGATGAAGCGATCACCAGCTATAAAAAAGCCGTTAATTTAAAACCTAATTTAACTGATGCTCATTACAATTTGGGCGCTGCATTACAATCTCAAAACAAGTTTGAGCAAGCGGCGCTAAGTTATCAAAAAGCCATTGCTTTGGAACCTGGTTTTTTTGAAGCTTTGGTGAATCTTGGTGTGGTATTACAAGAACAAAGCAAATTGGCAGAAGCAATTGATGTCTATCGTCGTGCATTGACTATTCAACAAGATGCCAAAGTGTATTTCAACATGGGCACCGCATTAAAAAATGAAGGCAGATTAGGCGATGCGGTAGAAAGTTATAACGATGCTTTGGCGCTCAACCCTAATTATGCTGAAGTGCATAGCAACATGGGTGAAGTATTGCGAGATCAAGGTCGTTATGACGAGTCAGTTCAATTTTATAAACAAGCTTTAGCATTAGATCCAAGCTTGCCGGTCGCTAATTATAGTTATGCGGTTTATCTTTACGATAGTGGTGATTTAGCAGGTGCGTTAACCCATTTCCAGCGTTCTGATTATGCTGATTGGCAAGAGCGTTCATTATATTGTTTGTACAAAACCGGTCGGTTTGATGAATTTAAACAAGGGCTTGATGCACTTAAAACAAAAAAACATTTGTCGCCATTTTTAGCAACCTTAACGGGTCATTATGCTGAAAATTTTGCGACCGAAAATGATTACAATTTTTGTAAAAATCCGCTCGATTTTGTATTTCATACCGAGGTGAAAGAACTTAAGGTTGATAATAGTGAATTGCTGGCTGAGTTATTAAAAGATATCAAACTCGCTGATGTTGAAAAGAAAATACAGGGTCGACTCATTAATGGCGATCAATCGTCGGGAAATTTATTTAAGCGTGAAGAAGCATCATTTAGAGCGATAGGTCAACTCATCGAACAAGCGATTGACCGTTATCGACAAACATTTGCCGGTGAAAAATGTGAGTTTGTAAAATCGTTTCCCAAAAAGACGGAGTTTGCGAGTTCATGGTTTGTACGGATGCAACAAGGCGGCCATTTAACCTCTCATATTCATGAAGATGGCTGGGTGAGTGGCGCCTTGTATTTGTCATTACCGACCGATAAAAAACACCAAGATGAAGGCAGTATAGAACTCAGCACTCACGGTGATGACTATCCGAAAAAACATGATGATTTTCCAACTAAAACAATAGCGCCAGCAGTGGGTGATATCGTGATGTTTCCTTCTTCGGTATTTCATCGCACGATTCCATTTTCATCAAATGAAGAGCGGATTTGTATTGCTTTTGATTTAAAGCCTGCATCATAAAATATGAATACGATCACTGACGCAGAGCTTCATCAACTGACATCTCAAGTGGCTCAATGTCTACTTGAGGTTAATTGGCGTTTATCCGTCGCAGAATCATGTACCGGTGGTTGGCTAGGCAAGTGTTGTACCGATCTTGCAGGCAGCTCGAACTGGTTTGATCGTGGATTTATTACTTACAGTAACCAAGCAAAACAAGACTGTTTGCATGTGAGTAACGCAACATTAGAACAATTTGGCGCAGTCAGTGAACAAACGGCAACTGAAATGGCGCAAGGTGCATTGGCTGGATCTGTAGCTGATATTAGTGTCGCTATTACCGGTATTGCAGGGCCTGATGGCGGTACGATTGATAAGCCCGTTGGCACAGTTTGTTTCGCGTGGGCAACAAAATATTCCCCTATTCAAACAGCCGTTTATCTTTTGCAAGGTGACCGAGAGTCGATTAGACGCCAAGCAGTCAAAATTGCATTACAAGGAATCGTGAAAAACGCTAGAGACTGATTGCCATCTATGGGATAATCGCACGTTTACTCATATCTGGATTCAACGATGGCGACTAAAATGGACGACGACAAGAAAAAAGCATTGGGCGTAGCACTAGGCCAAATAGAAAAACAATTTGGTAAAGGCGCTGTAATGCGTTTAGGTGACTCGGCTGCTTCTCGTGATATTGATGCAGTATCAACAGGTTCAATTGGTCTTGACGTGGCACTAGGCATAGGCGGTTTACCGCGTGGACGCGTTGTTGAAATCTATGGCCCAGAATCTTCAGGTAAAACAACACTGACATTGCATGCGATTGCTGAAATGCAAAAGCTAGGCGGCACAGCAGCCTTTGTTGATGCGGAACATGCACTTGATCCTTTATATGCTCAAAAATTGGGCGTAAATATCGATGATTTATTAGTTTCGCAACCTGATACGGGTGAGCAAGCGTTAGAGATCGTCGATATGTTAGTGCGTTCTGGCGCCGTTGATGTAGTGGTCGTTGACTCGGTAGCGGCATTAACACCGAAAGCTGAAATTGAAGGCGATATGGGCGATAGCCATATGGGTCTGCAAGCACGATTGATGTCACAAGCGTTACGTAAATTGACGGCTAATATCAAACGTTCAAATACGTTAGTTATTTTCATCAACCAAATCCGTATGAAAATTGGTGTCATGTTTGGTAGCCCTGAAACAACGACTGGCGGTAATGCATTAAAATTCTACGCATCGGTTCGTCTTGATATTCGTCGTATTGGCGCTATCAAAAAAGGTGATGAAATTTTAGGTAATGAAACCCGCGTAAAAGTAGTCAAAAACAAAGTTGCACCGCCGTTTAAACAAGTTCAATTCGATATTCTTTATGGCGAAGGTATTTCTCATGAAGGCGAATTAATTGACCTAGGTGTTCAAGAAAATATCGTTGAAAAAGCCGGTGCTTGGTATAGCTACGCAGGTACTAGAATTGGCCAAGGTAAAGATAATGTTCGTGCTTATTTAAAAGAACACCCTGAAATGGCTGATGAAATTGAAGCTAAAATTCGTACTGCTTTATTGCCTCCAAAAGGAAAAGTTGCAGTGACAGCACCGGTGGATGTAGATGAAGATGAGAGTGAATTTTCTGAAGCGTGAGAAAACTGTCGCTTAATGAACGTGCGATGAATTTACTGGCTCGGCGTGAACATAGTGTTGCCGAGCTAGTAAAAAAGTTAAGTGCCGACTTTGAATATGATGACATTATTATTGCCATCAGTAAGTTGACAGAAAGGAATCTACAAAGTGACGAGCGGTTTGCAGAAAATTATCTACGTTATCGTTCACAACGTGGGTTTGGATTTCAAAAGATTAGGCAAGAATTAAAAGAACGCGGTGTTAATGCTGAGCTAATCAGCGAGACATTAGCAGAGTCTGATATTGATTGGTTTGCGCTTGCAGCAGATGCCCGCTGTAAACGTTTTGGCGAGCAACAGCCGGAAGATTTTAAAGAACGTGCAAAACAGCAACGTTTTTTACAATATCGCGGTTTTACTCATGAACAAATAACTGAAAGCTTTAATAACTATTATGAAAAGTAGCGCAGAAATTCGACATCTCTTTTTGGATTTTTTTGAAAAGAAAGGCCATGAAATTGTAGCAAGCAGTCCGCTTGTTCCAGCGAATGATCCCACTTTACTGTTTACCAATGCTGGCATGGTTCAATTTAAAGAACTCTTTCTAGGCCAAGAAGTACGCAAATACACCAAGGCGGTGACGTCTCAGCGTTGTGTGCGTGCTGGTGGTAAACATAATGATTTAGAAAACGTTGGGTATACTGCTCGTCATCACACATTTTTTGAAATGTTAGGTAACTTCAGTTTTGGTGATTACTTTAAGCGTGAAGCGATTCAGTATGCGTGGGAGTTTCTAACCGTTACCTTGGCATTGCCACCTGAAAAATTATGGGTCACTGTCTTTGATGAAGATGATGAAGCTGCTGATATTTGGATAAAAGAAATGGGCGTTGATCCTGCGCGTCTTTCTCGCATTGGTGCTAAAGATAATTTCTGGTCAATGGGCGATACAGGTCCTTGCGGTCCATGTTCAGAAATATTCTATGATCATGGGGAAGAAGTTGCTGGTGGTCCGCCTGGAACACCTGAAGAAGATGGCGATCGTTATATCGAAATCTGGAACCTTGTTTTCATGCAGTTTGATCGTGCCGTTGATGGCACGCTAACGCCATTACCAAAACCATCTGTTGATACAGGCATGGGTTTGGAGCGACTTGCTGCTGTATTGCAACATGTGCATAACAATTACGATATTGATTTATTTCAACGTCTAATCCAAGCGATACAAAAATTATCAGGTACGAAGGACGCAAGCAATACGTCATTACGAGTTATTGCTGATCATATTCGCTCGTGTGCTTTTATGATTACTGATGGCGTACAGCCTTCAAATGAAGGTCGCGGTTATGTGTTGCGTCGCATTATCCGTCGCGCTATTCGTCATGGTCATAAATTGGGCATGACAGAGGATTTCTTCTATAAATTAGTTGCGCCACTTGTTGCTGAAATGGGTGAAGCTTTCCCTGAGTTAGCTAAAGCACAGGCTATTGTTGAGCGTGCTTTAAAACAAGAAGAAGCACGGTTTGCCGATACTTTAGATAATGGTTTGAAGATCCTTGAAAATGCGATTGAGCATTTATCTGATAAAGAAATCCCTGGCGAAATCGTATTCCAACTTTACGATACCTATGGTTTTCCTATTGATTTGACCGCAGATATTGCGCGCGAACGCGAATTGACAATTGATATTGCTGGCTTTGAAAGGGCAATGGAAGCCCAACGTACGAGAGCAAGATCTGCTAGCCAATTTGCAGGCAGCTTATCCGAAAATGTTGATATTGATGGCATCACCTCTTTTTCAGGTTATGACAAAACATTTGATGATGCGACGATTACCAGCATCTTGATTGATGGTGAACATGTTGAACAATTACATGCTGGACAGCACGGCATTATCGTTTTAGATAATAGCCCGTTTTATGCTGAATCAGGTGGTCAAGCAGGTGATTTGGGTCAAATATCTACTGATACCGCTAATTTTGATGTTACCGATACGCGTAAACAAGGCAAGGCATTTACTCATATTGGTCTATGTGAAAACGGTAGTTTTAAAGTGGGCGATAAAATTGTTGCACACATAAATGAATCAAGTCGAACTGCAACAGCACTGAATCATTCAGCAACTCATTTATTACACGCCGCGCTGCAAAAAGTATTAGGCGAACATGTTGCCCAAAAAGGCTCATTAGTAAATGCACAGCGTTTACGGTTTGATTTTTCTCACTTTGAACCTGTCTCAGCTACGCAACTGCATGAAATTGAGCGCTTAGTAAATCAACAAATCAGATTAAACCACGCTATTGAAACCAATATCATGTCATTAGATGATGCCAAGCAAAGTGGTGCTATGGCCTTATTTGGCGAGAAATATGAAGAAGATGTCCGTGTTTTAAATATGGGCGATTTTTCTACTGAGCTTTGCGGTGGAACTCATGCTTTGCGTACTGGTGATATTGGTTTGATCAAAATTACATCTGAAGCGGGAACAGCATCAGGGGTTCGTCGAATTGAAGCCGTCACGGGTGAAATGGCGCTTGATTATATCGATATGACTGAATCTCGCATGCAAGAAATAGCAGGGTTAGTTAAAGCAAACGCTGAAACCGTGACTGAGAAAACAGCACAACTTGTTCAACGTAGTCGACAACTTGAAAAAGAATTGGATGCGCTGAAAAGTAAGTTGGCGAGTAGTGCGGGAAATGATCTTGCTAGCACCGCTCAAGATATCTCAGGTATTAAAGTATTGGCTGCGAAACTTGATGGCGCTGATACTAAAACGCTACGAGATACGGTTGATCAATTAAAAAATAAATTGGGCTCAGCCGCGGTCATTTTGGCATCGATAGAAGAAGATAAAATTACTTTAATCGCAGGTGTTTCTAAAGATGTTACCGATAAAATTAAAGCGGGTGATCTAGTTGGACATGTTGCTGCGCAAGTAGGTGGTAAAGGCGGTGGTCGTCCTGATATGGCACAAGGTGGCGGTAATCAACCAGAAAATTTAAGTGCTGCTTTAGACTCAGTTGTTGGCTGGGTTAATTCAAAGTTGGAAAGTTAAAATGTCATTAATTGTACAAAAATTTGGTGGAACTTCTGTTGGGTCAGTTGAACGTATTCAAGAAGTCGCTAAAAAGCTGATTAAATTCCAAAAAGAAGGCAATGAATTAGTCGTTGTCTTGTCAGCGATGAGCGGAGAGACCAATCGATTATTGGCATTAGCTAATGAATTGAATGACAATCCTCGCGGCCGAGAACTTGATGTACTTTTATCTACGGGCGAGCAAGTAACCATTGCGCTTTTATGTCTGGCGCTTGAGCAACAAGGTGTACACGCTGTTTCTTACACCGGCAGTCAGGTTAAAATTTTGACGGATAATACCCATAATAAAGCGCGTATTATGGAAATTGATGATGAAAAAATTCGTAAAGACTTAGATGCTGGACATATCGTTATTGTTGCAGGATTCCAAGGGTGTGATGAAGAGGGCAACATAACGACACTAGGTCGTGGTGGTTCTGATACAACTGCCGTCGCCCTTGCTGCTGCTTTAAAAGCTGACGAATGTCAGATCTATACAGATGTCGATGGTGTTTATACTACCGATCCACGTGTTGTGTCTGAAGCACGTCGTCTTGATCATATTACCTTCGAAGAAATGCTAGAAATGGCGAGTCTTGGCGCGAAAGTTTTACAGATCCGCTCAGTAGAATTTGCTAGTAAATATAATGTACCCCTACGTGTACTTTCCTCCTTCACTGAAGGTGGCGGCACACTTATTTCCGTTGAGGACCCAAAAATGGAACAAGCACTAATCTCAGGAATTGCCTTTAATAGAGATGAAGCAAAATTAACGGTACTTGGTGTACCTGATCATCCTGGCATTGCATCACAAATCTTGGGACCTATCGCTAAAAATAATATTGAAGTGGATATGATTATCCAAAACACAGGATATGATGGATCAACAGACTTTACATTTACGATTCATCGAAATGATTATAAAGCTGCTCGTGAGATACTACAAAAAACTGCAGATTCACTCGGTGCAAGAGAAGTCATCGGCGATGAACATATTGCTAAAATATCTGTAGTCGGAGTTGGCATGCGTTCGCATGCAGGTATCGCAAGTACGATGTTCGAATGCTTAGCTAAAGAATCTATTAATATCTCGATGATTTCTACATCTGAAATTAAAATTTCCGTAGTGATAGACGAAAAGTACCTTGAACTAGGTGTACGTTCTCTTCATAAAGCATTTCAGTTGGAACAAAACGGATTGTAAGCAGTCTATTTGCTAAGACATTTTATCGATAAGCTAAATGATTACTGATAAACTATGTATATGAATAAAAAATGTTGTGATATATATCAAATAAATTGATGATTTCTTTTGATATAACCCACACATCAAGGCACCGAGATAATTTAGGTACCATTTAGGATGAGTAGCGCAGGATTAATGATATTGAAAGGAATCAATCCCCTTTCTATGTTCGCGCTAATACAGTAAATTTTTTGAGAGTAAGGGGAATACCATGTTAATACTCACACGGCGTGTAGGTGAATCACTTATTATTGGTGACGATGTAGTCGTTAATGTACTAGGTGTAAAAGGAAACCAAGTAAGAATCGGTGTTGATGCACCAAAAGAAGTATCAGTTCACCGCGAAGAAATCTATGATCGAATTCAAGCTGAAAAAGATCAAGAAAATATCGCATAAAAGTAAAATTTTACTAGGCAATACCGAGCCGACTGTTATATAATAGTCGGCTTAAGATGGAGAGCTGGCCGAGTGGCTGAAGGCGCGCCCCTGCTAAGGGTGTATAGGTTTACCCCTATCGAGGGTTCGAATCCCTCGCTCTCCGCCATTAAAATTTATATTGAATAATCTAAGTTATTCTGTATAATTGATAGATTAAGCGCCCGTAGCTCAGCTGGATAGAGTACCTGGCTACGAACCAGGCGGTCGCACGTTCGAATCGTGCCGGGCGCACCATATACTTTAGTATATAGATCATAGGGTTAACTGATTATTCAGTTAGCCCTTTTTTCTTTTTAAAACTATTGCTTCGTGAATTTTTCGTGAATTCACATCTTCGATACAGATCTTATTACTCGCCGTAATTAAATTTCTAATTTCGGCTTCAGAATAATGAGTCGTAATATTGCCATTCTTATGACCCAACAGATCTTGCCTATCTTCAAAACTCACATCCGCAGCGCGAAGTCTCCGACCAAACGTATGTTTGAGATCGTGAACACGTGCCAATGGAAGTGCTGCTTTTTTACGTGAATTTTTCCACGCAGTATTGTTGATCTTGGTAACCGGATTTCCTTTGTAAGTAAAAACAAACTCAG
This sequence comes from Methylophaga sp., assembly GCA_011053005.1. GTDB lineage: Bacteria > Pseudomonadota > Gammaproteobacteria > Nitrosococcales > Methylophagaceae. Next base: position 8,495 of record DRHW01000040.1, on the reverse strand, counting down.
GATGTTGTCCTCTTGCCATTTCAATTGCTTTACGTGCTTCCTTGTTAACGACAACGATCCTCTCTTCGGCATTTTTGGTTAGCCAGTCAGGTAATATAAAAATGCTATGTTCACTACCAACAAGTTCATACTCCCAGTCCCATCTAAGTTGACACACTTCTTGCTCTCGACACCCCGTATTAACTTTAAATAAACACATTAATTGAAGGTGGGGTGGCATGACGCCAAATAACTTTTCCTGATCATCATACGATAAAGTAAATGGTTTACGTGCATCGTTCCATTTTACATCCACAATCATGGGAAAAGACCCAAGCCACGTAAGGCCATTGTGATCACGCCATTGTCCATATGCCAAGCGAAGCACTCTTCTAAGTACACTTAATGCAGCATTCACCGTCTTAGATTTGCGACCTTGCTCTTTTCGTGATTTTATAAAAGGTTTAAGCACCTCATCATGAATTTCATGAAGGAATAGATCCCCTAATACGTCCATTATTAAATTAAGGTGTGACTCATTGTCATTAAGACTCGCTAAATGTTTATTCTCTTCAACGTATCGTTTAATTGCCTCCGAGAAATAGCGTTTTTTTCTAACGCCAAAAATATCGGCTTGTCTCGCTTCATCAATTAAGCGAGACATGATCTGTTGAGCTTCAATAAAGTTACGGGTGCCAGTACTCTTATTGATTCTTCGACCGTTGACTCTTTTATCAACATGCCATATTCCCATAATTTTAAAGAGCCCGGGTATTGTATTTTTCCTCATATCATCCTTCCTCTCGGTTTGATATGCGGTGCCCGTTGCGAGCTTTATACTGACAGGCCCATTCATCAAGATCAAGCCTGTCAAATGCAATGCCTTGTGTACCAATAGGGATGTGAATCAGATAGGGCCTTACTTCGCGATTAAAGCGGTTCTTGTCCATGCCTAAATAGTGTGGGCAATCTCGAAAACGGATAAAGCGAGGTAGCAACATTGTTGCTGTATTAGAAGGGAGTTGAGAACTGATAGAGGTATTAAGCACGTGCAACACCTCCTAAGAGAAGGTCATCATGCAGTGGCACGTTGGTCATATTAGGCGGGGGCCAGATCAATGACGGTATCGAATAATCGTCATCAGGCTCTAATGTGGCAGTATTAGCTTGTTGATATATTTTTACAGCGAGTATTGCAGATAGTGTTTTAAGTCCTGCTGCAAGCGCAATACTTTCAATCGTGATCATTAATGAATACATAAAATATGCTCCTTATTTATTATTATTATTATTGATGAGAGCATCTCATCTGCGGCGCACATTATCTGAATAAAAAGTACATGTCAATATTATTATCAATAAAATCAATGTCTTGCGCTTGACATTTTGAGTTTAATGTTGTATAATATGTTTTGTAATGGTCGTGATACTCTTTATTTTCAACAACATAAGTTTTTTTATAAATCGTTAACTTTCTGAATAAAGTTGCATTTATTTTTAAAGTGGGAAGGGTTATTTTCTATTTAAAGTGCAGAATTGCGACAGAAAACGTTAGCTTGCTGCTACTTTTCTCTCGTACGTGTCGCTTTAGGTCTTATTTAATCGACGATAAATTTCGAATGAACTTTATGTATTTTCCACTTGGTTGGTTTTAAGATGGTCTGAGGATTTTAGGACTGTCTTTCTCACACGCTCCATTGAGTCTTGAGATCCCCTAAGCGTTGGTCTACGCGTGCTGGTACTTTTATTACCATATACATCAATGCTATCGACTGATTGATGTCCCATGATAGTGGCTATTTCTACTCTACTTTTGCCAGAGGCTTTTAAATCAGATCCCATTAAATGGCGATATGAATAAAGTGTTATTCGGTGCTTTCTCCGCAGCCATATTTTTTTGGTCACCGTGTCTAAACGACGTTGGAGCCGTTTGATAAATTGTGATTTATTGAGTCTGCGAGTGTGTAGTTCTTCGTGCAATACGCTATGGCAGCGTTCGATGATGTCATATTGATGGTCCGTGAGTATGACGGTTCTGTTTAAACCTCGTAGACCGTTCTCTGTTTTCTTGGCTCCATCAATAAACACTTCATTATTTCTGCCTAATTGAAGCGATAGCATTTCAATGGGGCGACAGCCCAGAATTCGAGCAATTTCAATCATGGCCAGCAACGCCTTGTCATTATTTTGTTTAACTGTACGATAAATTAATTGGTGCTGATCTTTTGTAACCGTTTTGATACGTTTTTGTTTGGGCTTCTTGAGCGCTTTAGTTTGTTCAGATGCATCAGCCAACGTGATGGGGTTACGCACTGCTTTTATAAGTTCTGCTTGTTTTGAAAAGCCTGTTTCACGTTGTTGAGTGACTAAGGCACAACGAAGACGTAGCCAATACGCAGGGCGGTATTCCTTTGCACAAGCAGTGAGCGCCTGTCTGATATTTTTAGGTGTTAGAGGAATTTGATTGTCGATTAAGCGGTGCTGTAAAAAATATTGAGCCAGCTTTAGATAGTCTTGTTTAGTTTTTTCATTCATGTCGGCGCGGCTATTTGATAAGTATTAGATCAAGCTTAGCGCTATTAAAGTGTGTGATTTGTGGTTTACCCGACAAAGTGCCAAATGAGTTACATCTTTAATCTTAAACGTTGATTGATTTTATCCGGAAAAGTAGGGCGAGTTGTGAGTTGGAAAAGCTACATAGGGCTTATCCTCATTTTCTATTCAATATGACGCAGTGCCACAAGGTAGCGTTTTCGATATTCAACTGCTAAAGGTTCGGACACATCAAAACATTTTTCCGCGACACTTTGTGACCATCCAATATATTCTTTTAAGCGCTGTTTATCCCAAGTAGGCGGTAAGCTAGCAATATTACTGCAGTGATCAGCAAGCTTGATGTATTTTATTGGATCACTTGACTCATTCATTGATTTTAGTTGTTTCGCTCGCCGCTCAATAAGCGTTAACGCTTTATCATCAGACACGGCTTGCACATAAGAAAGCACATTACTGCCATATCGCTTCGTTATTTCAGTGACAGTGATAGGCGTATCTTCCAAAATATCGTGCAAGGCAGCCGCAATAAGAATATCTGTATCATCCACCTTTGCCGTTGACGATAATAATGAAACAACCTCAATCAAATGATTAATATAAGGGGCGCCGCCATTGCCTTTTCGACGCTGCTCTTTGTGTGCTTGTGCGGCAAAAAGAAACGCCTCTATTAATTGACTGGTTTCATTCATCATACGATTATCCTTAGGTCAGTATCTTTAATATTAAACTAACGACGTCGGCTAGTTATAGGGATAAGTAAAAGAACATATTTCTTCCAGATCGTCGATTTCATCGAGTACGGAACCTGAGATTGCATCTAAAAGTTTAAAGGCGGGTTCTACGGCATAGGCGTAAACCGTCTTCCTGAATAAGGGATCGGTTCCCTTAAAAACGGAACAAATTTGATTCATTTGCAAGGTAGCATTCCTATTTATTCGACGTGGCGTCACTAAAAACACTTCTGCTATGTTGAAGTTTGTATTTTCGTCTAACGTTATTAACTCTTCCACCGTATCTACATGCAAAATAGAACCGGGCGCATGCTTACTGCGATTGTCTATTATCACCGAAAACCATATAGCGTGTCCGTATTGTATTGCCGTTATCATTGTTTGATTATCCCGTTAAACATATAAAATGAACACTATAGGTTGTAGCTCTATAATAGTCAATAAGGCCTAATTGTCTTCTTATTACATAGATGTTTAGGAATAGTAATGACCATTAACGATGCTTTTGGTGCGTCTTTAAAGCGTATACGGCAACTAAGAAATATGAGCCAAGAAGACTTTTCAGACGTCTCAAGCAGAACGTATATCAGTACTTTAGAGCGAGGCTTGAAAAGTCCAACGATTGAAAAGGTAACCGTTATCGCAAAAGCAATGGACGTCGATCCACTGACGCTACTTATGCTGACTTATGCTCAATCGGGTGATGAAACCATAGGATCCTTGTTAAAAAGACTGACGCTTGAATTTGAGGCGCTGGGTATTGATAGGTAGTAGATCTTTGCCAAAAGGGCATTGAACTGAAAGTATCATTACTATCGCGAATTATTTCATGACCGCATCCTTTCACCATTTTGCACTACCCTTGGCCATCGACTGTGAATTTGGGCATCTTCAATTTCAGGTTCGATAGTGACGACATAAATTCGCTGTTCGTTATTGTCCCTGGCCAATAAGCCTTGTAAAAATTGCCCTTTATTGAGATCGTACCAGTGAGACTGACCTTCAAAGTCTTTTTCCATAAAACTTAATACGGGTAATTTGAGCGGTTTAGGAAAAAACTTATCCCATTTACCCCCATAGATTGAATCCAGTTGTGCCCAACCACCCATAGGTAGGTTACCGGTTTGGCTGTATCGTCTTCCCCAAGGTAATAAAATAATACCGCCATCTTTTTGCTGTACGGGCAGTACCGCTTTGGGATTGGGAAAGTACATGCGTAAGATGGCATCACTGTGCTTAAAATACACGCCGCCACACATTAGATGGTTTTCCTATGGCCGGAAGGTTTCCACGACGGCGCAATAACATTAGGCATGGCGCTGCGATCGATAAGCCTACTGGGTGCGACAGTAAATTCACCATAACGTTGGTTGATTTGGTCGATAGCATTATTAAGCTGTTGTCGTTTTTCAGATAGTTGATTATCGGCAAACAAATCACCTTGTTGTTCATGGTGAGGATTAAGGGCGGTGACTTGTACTTGCCATACGCCTTGCCCTTGCCAGTGCTGGATAACGAACTGACGGCATTGAGTGAATATTGCTTGTCCATCATCCGTTGCTTGTTTGAGTTTTATTCGGCTTTGTAACCAACCTTGCTCTGTTTTTAATCCTACATAAAAGTGACTGGCTTTGAAGTGATGCTTTCTCAATCGACTGCCCACTTTTTCACTCATGTGTTGAAAGTAAGTCAGAATGGTCGGTAAATCATGTGTCTGTGGTGGCATCACTTTGCCATGGCCGATAGTTTTGGGATCGTTAACTGTGGTATTAATCGTTTCGGGATCTTTACCTTGTGCCATGAGCCAAAGTCGTCGACCTAAATTCCCAAAGCGTTGAGCAGGGATACTGATGGGGATTTTTTTCATATCACCACACAGGACGACGCCGTATTGTTTAAGAAAATTAGCCGTGCCAGTATTAATGCCGCTGAGTTCAGTGACATGAAGTGGGGCTAGTGTTGCTTCTGCATCCCACGGTAATATTTGCGTCAAGCCATCAGGCTTATTGAGTTTGGCTGCATATTTAGCCGTTGTTTTGTCACCGCTTACACCAACAGAACACGTGAGTCCCGATACGTTACTAACCGTATCTTTCACTAATTGGGCTATTTGTAAGGGCGCGCCTAATAAACTCTGACAATGTGTTACATCAAGGAAGGCCTCATCGACGGAGTAGACTTCTAAATCAGGGGTGATGCTTTGCAGTGAGGTCATGATGTTCGTTGAGATTTCAGCATAACGATGTGGCCGTGATGCGGCTTGAATAAGGTCGGGACAGAGCATGCGGGCTTCTTTGAGTCGCATACCGGTTTTCACCCCATAGGCCCGTGCTTCATAACTTGAGGTGATAATGGTTGTACCTTGGCCGCCATTGGTCACTGCGACCGGTCTATTACGCCAGAAAGGATTATCTTGCTGCTCTATCTGTGCAAAGAAGCAGTTCATATCGACTAAGATAATAACTTTTGGCCATGCTTGCTGCGATGTCATTGGTTACAAGTACGCATAGACATTGCGCTTTGTGATGGTCGTGCTAAATCGTAAACAACAAGAGGTAAAACTGACGCAGTATGAGCCTGAACAATTAAATGATGTATGAGAAGTTCGTTTAGCGTAGTCATGATTTCTCCTTAACACTCGATGAGAATATATTAAGAAGAAAATATAGAGAAAATAAAAAATAAGATCAATCGTTTTATTTTTTGAATGACATATTACTCGGCATCGATGTACTGGTTAGTGAGTATTAAAGAGATTTCAGTTTTGAAATTAGGGGATATGCTGGTCGCTATGAAATAAAAATGCGATTTTTTAGGATTAATCCATTTTCATTTGCTGCCCATCAAAGCCAATTACACGATAAACCTGTTATTTATATCGCAGGCAATCATGAATTTTATCATCATGATTATGTTGTTCTGTTAGATGAAATAAGAGCCATATCGGAACATCACGAAAAGGTTCATTTTCTGGAATGTGATGAGCTTATGCTCGATGGCGTTCGGTTTCAGGTACGACCTTTGGGACTGATTATCGGGGTAATGGCACGACAAATAAAATGAGAAACATGGCCGAGCTTCAGCAATTTTTCCCGATCACAGGCTCATTAAAAAAGATAATAAAGCGTTCAAAACAAATGATGCTCTGATGATACATCTGAAATCAAAAGCATGGCTGAACGCTAAGTTTGCCGAATCATTCGATGGCAAGGCCGTAGTTGTGACACACCATGGTCCAAGCTTATGCTGTCATCATCACATTTTGTGATGACGATGAAATTGCCGCTGGCTTTTTCTCTAATTGCGATAATCTGGTAGCTAAAGCGGACGCATGGATATACGGACGCACGCACTCAAATATAGATGTCAAAATAGGCAACTGTCGTTTAGTGAGCAATCAAGTGAGCTACCCAAATGAAAAGTTGCCTATACCTTTTCGAGCAGAGTGGCTGTTCGAAATATAGTCGACTTTAGAGAAAGCTGGCTTTACAGCTAACAGTAACCTTAAAAATAGGGGAGGGCTTCAATAGGTATGAACGCTTGAAGATAAGGATAAGCCTGCTGTAATAGTTGCGATGTTTTCTTTAATGGTGGTGGCGTCTGATGGATAGAAAGCGAACTATTTTTTAGCAGGATAGCTGACTATTTAATGAAGATAACTTCGGGGTTCTTCGCACACTTCGCCTACGGCTACGGTGCTTCGTCGATAAATCGAACACCCCCACATACTTCCCCATTTATGCGATGCGTTAATGCTACAAAATAATGAGGGCATTTCACTACGTTAATGCATCATTATTTTGTCGGGGGAAGTATGAGGATAAATAAAGGCATCTTAATTTTACGTAGCAAGAAAATTGAGAGAAATACATGATGTGATTCGGACTTACTTTGATGCATTTAAAAGCTAGACATGAATACAGGCTGGCAGGCTGCTAAGTGCCAATAACGGCCATTCGTTTGACAACAGCTTTAAGTTTTGGTTGTTGGACACATCTGTGTTTTACTGTGGTAACAAGACACCTAAAATTCCCCGGTTTTGCGGCCGTGCCGGTTCGATTCCGACCCTCAGTACCAATATTTAAGATAAGTCATTATATAACAGTAGCTTAATGCAAAACAATGCTGATAGTGTGACACCAAGTGGTTACACTTTAGAGTCGTAATGGCAAATCATATATGTCGCAACCGCTATGGAACCTTCTACTTTCGGTTTATCATTCCACTGGCATTCTGCAAATATTTCAGGAACAAGCGTTAAATACGCCATTCTCTTAAAACTGATAGCAAAAAGCTTGCTGTTCAACGTTCGTGACTTTAATCTGTACGTGTCGATCACTTACTTAGGCAGCTGGAACATAAGGTTGATGGAATAAACATGCTCACAATATTTATTTTTTTACTACTTTTGATGGACATAAAAAGTAATAAAAGAAATGAAAGTCATGGTATAATTTTAAAATGTCTATTCGGTCTTGTGTCTATTTGCTCATCCTAATGATTGCCATGCAATCAGGTATTCTGGCGGCCGATACCCATGATCTTGCTTTCGCACAATCCCAAGAACAAAACACTGGCTTTGACACCCATCAAGACCAACATCAGCAATTGGCTCAACAGTCACACACTCACGATAAACAGTCGGGCATTGATTGTTCTCATTGTGTACATAGTCATTGCGCCCACTTTGTTGGTCTGATTAACACATCAAGTCTGAGTCTGGCCGATTACAGGGATAGCTTATTCTATCCCTACTCGAAGTCAACTGAAACTGGCTTTTCAGCCAACATGTTCCGCCCTCCCATAACTTAATCCTCGATAAAACTGTCACGGACGCTTTAAGCGTCTGCTTGTCTGGAACAATCAGGATTTAAATCATGAACCTACAATTCAAAGATGTGCTTGTTATAAACAAGCCATTACGTCTCACATGGCTCGGTGCCCCCTTAGCCATACTGTGGTTGTTGTCAATCACACCCGTTAATGCAGCACAAAATGACAACATGCTTAGCCTTTCAGAGGCAGTGCAGCAAACTCTGACGCAACATCCGTCTTTGCAAGTGTTTCCCATTAGACAACAACAGCTTGCTGCACAAAAACAGACAGCAAACCTGAAACCCGCCTATGTACTCGGTGTCGAGGTCGAAAATGTGGCCGGTACTGGTCAACTAAGTGGCGTGAAATCCTTGGAAACCAGCGTTTCTTTGTCTTCCGTACTCGAATTAGGCG
>DRHW01000039.1 GCA_011053005.1 Methylophaga sp. | reverse complement strand
TTATAGCCATGAACAATAACTTGATTCACCGCTTCTTGTTTAAATTCGTTCGTATATCGGATCCCTGTTCCCATTTTTTTGACCCCTTATGGTTTAAGTTACATTTTTACCATAAAAAGTGTCTACAGTTTTCAGGCCTTACCAGTACAAAGCACCATAATATTGATGAAAGGACTATCATGAGGTTAAACGAAGACTCACGGTTAAAAATTCAATTATCTTTCATTTAGTGGCTTCCGCTATGAATGCTTGGTTATAAAAATGTACAAGATGGAGTTTTGGTACTAATATTTTCTCAGAAATCTTTAAAATAGAATTAAGTCCTGATAATGAAAATGATGACATAGATTGTTCACTCTGAGACATAAAGTTGTTTCATTAATAACGAGAATAGGACCTAATTAATCTTGGTAATTGGCTCCTCCCAATGTTAATCAATAGCCAAGCTACAGTTAAAAAAATAAACTCAAGGAGGCTATGATATGGCGAAAGACCTAACCGAATCTTTGCATGATCGACAGAATATTCTCAACAACCATTATGCTATTCAACAGGCCGAGCTGCATTTAGCATTGGGTGGCGCAGTGTTTAAGGAAGAGCGTGTCTTTACAAAACAACAGGTTACATCGCTATTTGATGTGAGTGATGCAACTATAGAGCGCTACCTTACCACTTATGGGGATGAGCTAAAGAGTAATGGGTACCAGCTTTTAAGGGGCGGAAACCTAAGTGAATTCAAAGATATAACCTATGGTACCCTCATTAATGAGGGTACCAAAACCAGTGTGCTAGGTATTTTCTCTTTTAGGGCAGTGCTCAATCTTGGAATGTTACTGACTGAAAGTGAACCCGCACGTCTTTTGCGTTCGCGTGTATTAGATATTGTACTCGATGTGATGGCTGAACGTGCCGGAGGTCAGACTAAGTTTATAAACCAGCGCGATGAAAATTATCTACTTTCGGCTTTCCAGGAAGAAAACTATCGTCAACAATTTACCGATGCTTTAGATTGTTACGTAGAAGGTAATCATTGGAAATATGCTAAGTTTACTAATTTGATTTATAAAAGTATTTTTCACGAAAATGCAGCTGACTATAAAAAAGTATTGAATCTTGCTGCCAAAGAAAAAATACGTGAAACAATGTATTCCGAGGTAATTAATCTTATCGCCAGTTTTGAATCAGGTATTGCTCATGAGCTAGAAACAGCAAGTAAGCAAAACGGTGCGAAGCTTACTCAAAAAGAGGCTGAAATCTTGTTTTCTAACTTTGAACAACACCCGTTGTTTAGACCACTTATTCTTGATGCACGAACAAAAATGGCCAGCCGAGACTTATGTTTTAGAGATGCGCTGCATGAGAAATTAGAAGCTTATATTCAATCGGTTCCCAAAGCAGATTTTGAACGTTTTTTAGGCGAAAAGAGCAAGTCGCTTGAGCAGCAGCTTAGTGATCCTGAAACCTTGTCTGTATTTAAACGTTTAAAGGATCGTTGATGTGTCCAAGGAGCTACAGTCAACCTTTTTTTACTTTGATGTTTCGCACGCAATCAGAGCACACGATTGGATTATAGAGCATTCAGGGGGATTAGCTGGAACGAAAAATATTGGTCTTCTTCAAGGCCCATTAGAGCATATTCAAAACGACTTGTATTACCCTGAAATGGAAGACAAGATAACGCACCTTGTTTTTTCGATTAATAAAGCTCATGCATTTCATGATGGAAACAAACGATCTTCGTTGGCTTTAGGAGCGTATTTTCTAGAGTTAAATGGTTTTGATTATATCGTTCAACCATTTATTCAAAAGATGGAAAATATTGCGGTATGGGTTGCTGACAATGTTATTGACAAAGAACTGCTGCACCAAATCATCTATTCAATTTTATACGAGGATGATTACTCAGAAGAGCTTAAAATCGCCATATTTGAGGCTACATTGTTTGCTGACATTATAAATTAATACTGAAAAGGTGTGTTAATGGGTGGTGAGCCAGACTCAGATATGATCTTTGTGGACTTCCCAGCCTTCACTAAACACTTTAATAGTTACAATATAACTTCAAAAAGAGGCGTTTATGGTATGACAGGATTTTACTAGACGCATTATTTGCTTAAGAATAGTTCCCATGTCCGCTGTGGGTCGAATAGCGACCAACGTTACAAACGCTCATACTTATAGCCTATCTCAGAAGGAGGGTTATATCATGCTTTATTTACCATTATTGAGAAAGCCACAGGAACCGTGGAATAAAGATAAGCTCATAGGTCAAAAGCCACCACTTAAGCTACGTGAAATATGGGCGATACGGATTCAACTTCAATTGGAACATAGAGTCAAAGAAGTAGCCTTATTTAACCTAGCTATCGACAGTAAATTAAGAAGCTGTGATTTAGTAACACTTAAGGTAAGAGATATTACTAGCGGTAATAAAATATTACACCGTGCCATGATCCTACAACAAAAAACAAAAAAGCCAGTTCAATTTGAGATCACAGAACAAACTCGTGATGCTTTATCAAAGTGGATTGCATTAAAAAGGCTTTCTTCAAGTGATTATTTGTTTTCAAGTCGTTTACATGATTCAGGTCATATCTCAACTCGTCAATACGCGAGGATCGTACATAAGTGGGTAGATATGATTGGGCTTGATTCCACACTTTATGGAACTCACACAATGAGAAGAACTAAAGTAACGCTGATTTATCAACGAACTAAAAACTTACGAGCTATACAATTGTTACTAGGTCACACAAAACTTGAAAGTACTGTGCGTTATCTCGGTATTGAGGTTGATGATGCTTTAGAAATGGCCGAACAAACAGAGGTCTAAAGCGACAGGAAATTAGCGATCACTTAGCCGTGGTCGCTAATATGCCAATACGAGTTAATAGTCTTTCGCTATAAAAACAAAAGTTTGATAGACTCATATCTCCGTACATATCACTTGACGTATGTGAATTTTATTATTTGGGGAGATTTATAGATGGCTGGAAAATTTGAACTTTATAAAGATAATGCTGGTGAATTTCGCTTTAGACTTAAAGCTGGAAATGGTGAAAACATCCTTGCAAGTGAAGGCTATACAACTAAAGCTAGTTGTGAAAATGGAATAGCATCAGTTAGAAAAAATTCTCCAAATGATAGTCTTTATGAAAAAAAAGAGACTGTTGCAGGAAAATTCATGTTCAATTTAAAAGCAGGTAATCATCAAATAATTGGTACAAGTCAATCTTACACAACTGCTTCAGGTAGAGATAATGGTATTGAGTCAGTGAAGAACAATGCTCCTGACGCAACAGTCGATGATCAAGCCTAGTTGAATTTTTAGATAAGATTTTGATTTTAGTTCGCTGTTTGCCTTTTGAGCGAATAGCGAACTTTGAACAATTTGTCGTTAGCATGCCACATTCACTCATTCGTTTACTCTTTGCGAACTACAGATATTGTAGAAAATAGTCGCATAATAGAAGCGACTGGATCTAAAAAACTATCTCACTGTGAATTAATACAACAAAACCAGCAATATCTCTGCTGGCTTACTGTTTAAGAGTATTACACTGATTAATAACGGTGTTAGCAACGACCCTTTTTAGCTTGTCCGGGTGGACAAAAGTGACCATCGTTATGGTCATATCGTTCGTAGTGCTTATGTTGCTCTACCGACTTATGATCTTCGTTTGATGTATGACCATCATCTGTATTAATTGCAGTACCTACTGCACCGCCGATACCACCACCAATAATGGCTGCATCACGACCACCCACTTCATTGCCAATGGCTGCTCCTACAGCGCCACCAATTCCGCCGCCAATTGCAGCATCAAGAGTAGAAGAGTCTTCAGCATTCGCATTGATTGCAAAAGCTAATGCAAAAGCCGTAAGAAAATAGTGTGTTTTCATAATAGTGAGCCTCGATATTTAATAATTAATCTGCTTTTATAGTAGCATCAATGAATGTTGATGATAATGATTTTAATCGCAAGTAGTAGGCTCTGACATAAGAACACAGCTATTTATCTTGTTAAGCAGGTTGTTACGATTATCAATGCTGGCTTAATACAAAAATTCAGACTGAAAATATCCCATTTCCTAATAACGTTTAAAATTATTATTTACCTGCTCCACAAAACTGTTGATCATTAATAGTGAAGACTTTAAAATCATGTTTAGATTGGATTTCCAGTCTATAATTTAATAATAGCCAACCTTGGTGTGAACCAAGCTACGGAAAACCTCAGATCTTTATTAAGTTTAATTGAAGATGGCTGGGCTGCTGGGCTGCATTTTTCAGCGAAGGAAAATGTTATGAATAAATTTATTATCGCTTCAACGATTACTATAATCACTTTGTGTACACCTCTAGTCAATGCCGCTACCGTTACGCTAACGCCGAACGCAGCGAGTGGTTCTATTTCAGCAACGGTTGACAAAGGAACATTAAATTTCAACTATTCTGGAAATAATGTTGTAGACACCATTGTTGTGTTAGACCAAAATGAATTATCAAATCAAAGCTATAACGCGGTCGGTGATGCTATAGAGACTACATTTAGTCTTCCAGCAGATACTTTTACTGTTGGAAATTCTGGTGATATTAGTGGGAAATCTACTTCTATAATTAGTGACATGGCTTATGATTATCTAGCGGTTCATTTTGGTGGTTATGAAGTTTTCTTTCACTTCTCGACACTTTATCCTGCAAATACCGCATTCAATATTACGGGTGTCACAGCAACAAAAGGCGGTGGGTTAAGTAATTACAGAACGTATGACTCAGGCGTATCAGAAGTTCCAATCCCAGCGGCTGCATTCTTATTTGCTCCCGCATTACTAGGTTTTATGGGGTTACGTCGTAAAACTCAAAATAAAGTAGCTTAAATTCTAGATTGTTGAAAATATTTAAGCCGTAGTGATTCAGTTCATTACGGCTTTTTAGTTTACGATAATTTGAAATTAGTACTCAGTCATCGAAACAGTAGATCCCAGCTTACACTGACTATATTTTATATCTAGAGTTTCAATAATCTTCGTTTATCAACGATTAATCAGTGTCAGCTTTGGGTCGACAATCGACTTTGAAGTATTCGTCGGTTACGTGCCAACAGCGGTCAGTCATTCTACTGCAGCTTTATAGTTTTCAGTGGTAGGTATATGAGTGTTTTTCTATAAACACAACACATTTAAGTATCTCGTCTTTATGGGTGTACCGCATCGATTCTGACTATAAATAACTTCACTTATATTAGACAATTAGAGTGTTCGATTTGCTTAGAGGTTGACTGGTGACTGTGACGGAGGCTCTTCGACCAGTAAGTCATTCAATTGAACACTCCTAGCCATTTTTCATTCAGTAAAGATGTTTTAATCTAGATACGCACAATTTATGACACATACCACGGTCAAAGCATGTTTATATTAAATATGCCAATGAAGTGTGAGAGCTTGCAAAAATGCGATCACAAATAGATGATTTTCATAAACACATGATCCGAATAAACGACAAAGCTTGCTTAAGTATCACTTTAGGAAGTATTGATTAAATATTGGAGGTTGAATTTGTGTGTTATTAACCATGCAAGTAAATTAATTCGTTCGCAAAGGTCAATAGGACGGGCTTACCTCGGGCCCTTACTTAAATCGTTATGCTATTATGCTGGAATATCAGTGTCTTTTTGATTGGTGCCGATATTTCTGCTCTACCGGCCAACTATCTAAGTTAGGGGGTAATTTCTAGGCTTTGATTGAGGGAAATTTATTATGACGGATAAAATGCCAAGTCTTTCTATTGCGGCTACCATACCCTCAGGACCTGATTCGATTGAAATACTCAACAGTGAATGTTTTTGCATTAGCCTTGATACCAAATCGCTAAAACAAGCGTTGGAGTCTGAAATCGGCCAACCTGGTCTATTTGATTTAATTCAGCAGCGTTGCCCTTATTTGTTCGCTACGCGTCCCGTTTTTGTCTCCAAGGCCAATCTGGCTCGCATGGAGCGAGTAATTCATGCTATCGAGTCAGTTGTGGCATTGACGGCCTATCGCGAAGAAATTCTAAGTGATTCGCCGCACATTGCAAGCCATAACCCAGGGGGCGCTAAGGGTGTATTTTTCGGCTACGACTTTCATGTCACTGAAGGCGGCTTTGGACTGATCGAGATAAACACCAATGCGGGTGGAGCCATGCTCAACGCAGTATTGGCAAGGGCGCACCAAGCATGCTGTCCGGGAATAGATAAAATGTTGGCAGCACAAAACAAGTCCAGCGCCCTTGAAGATAATATTGTAGCGATGTTCTTCCAAGAATGGTCTCTTTCAGGTCATAAACGAGCATTGCGTAGCATAGCTATAGTCGATGAGAACCCCACAGAACAGTACCTGTATCCAGAATTTTTGCTCTTTCAGCAACTGTTTAAAAGGCACGGATTAGAGGTTGTTATTGCAGATCCCAGTGAGTTCACCTTGCATGAAGGTGTGCTTAAACACGACAAGATGAATATTGACTTGGTATACAACCGACTGACAGATTTTTCACTTAGTGAGCCTGCCAGCGCTACATTGCGTGAGGCTTATCTTCAAAACGCTATAGTGCTCACGCCCAATCCGCAGGCGCACGCTCTGTTTGCTGACAAACGTAATCTAGTGTTGCTTACTGATCCTGTAAGGCTACAGGCATTAGGGGTGCCAAAGGCCACACAAGACATTTTGCTTGCCGCGATCCCCCACACTGAAATTGTGCTGCCCGAGAACGCAGAGTACCTTTGGCAAAAGCGCCGAGAACTTTTTTTTAAGCCTTTCGCTGGGTTTGGCGGTAAAGCTGCCTACCGTGGTGACAAGTTAACTAAGCGTGTGTGGACGGAAATCCTCGCAGGCGGTTATATAGCACAGGCTTTGGTGACACCTGGTAGTAGAATTATTTCGGATGACGAACCGGCACAAGTTCTCAAATTTGATTTGCGCAACTACACCTACGACGACAAGGTGCAATGGGTCGCTGCACGCTTGTATCAGGGCCAGACTACAAATTTTCGTACCCTTGGTGGCGGCTTTGCACCTGTCTACGAAGGGCAAATTGACCCTAATGAAAAAAGTTGTACAACCTAGCACGAATCGGTTGTACAACATGAAACCCGATTGTTTTAAATAGAAGAAGACGCTGTAATTCCACTCGAACATGATTTCTACCTTGTGCTCTTTCGTTGCGAGTCTACTGCGCCAAACTTTGCTGGTCGTCGTTTCATGTTAGTCGACTGGTATGTTCCCAACCGGTAACTATTGTTAATGAGATCTGTAGTTGGTTGGTATTCGATGCCGAAGTTAGGCTGGACTTTAACGCAGCGCATGAAATTGATGTTGAAATCGCACCAACAGAAGCGCATTGGAATCAATTAAAGGTGTTGGTGTTCAGTGCAGTAGCAGTAAGTAACACAAATGAATTAACAACAGGAGGCTCATTATGCTTATTTTGGAGATTACCTTGGTTAAATTATATAAGTCTGTGCCTTTTTTAAAACTAATTTAATAAACGTTTCATTCACTTACCAAGAAGGATCAACCGTATCTAAAAACAACTTAGCAATCGGCGTTCCATCACCAATAAAGTGACTATTTTTATGAAATAATTCTCTTTTATTATCAGGATAAATATAATACAACGCTAGGCATTTTATGGTTTGTTTTTGTAAGCATTGTGAGATGTGAAAATATGTCTGCTGAGGGTTTGCTGAAATCAGTATCTTTTGATGTCTAAACGCTGACGCTAACCTGCTGCCGGCAGCTGAGCGGACGCTGTAGGCGATCAGATGCAGTACTTTGTTAATGCCATTTTAACGTTACATATTGAAACCGAAGTGGAACTCTTTGCATTCAACTTGGAGATGCAATGTAGTGCGTCAACGTACTATTCCGGTGTGTCGGAGAAAGCCGGCACCGGTCTCTTGTCCGCCTCAGCCTGGGTACTAGCCACCCCATTGGTTCTGATATCCGCGATCAGCCATTCCATCTCCTTGATTTCTCTGCGCTGCGCCTTAATTATCTCGTCCGCAAGCTTACGCACACGCGAGTCATCAATCCTCGCGCGTTCGCTGGTCAGGATAGCGATCGAGTGATGCGGAATCATACCTTCCATGTAGTCCACTGCGGTAACCGTAATCTGGCTACGTACCAGCCACACCGCAGACAGTAGCATTAAAACGGCGCCGAGGAAGATTGCTATATTGACCTTGCTGTTCTTGTACATCCCCAGCATGAATGCCAGCATTATCATTATCATCGCGGCACCCATAATTAGCGTCATGAACAGCCGCGTTTCACTGAACCATGCATGGCCAAGTATATCGTAGGAATTCAAATACATTAAGAAGAACATTGCGACCATTGAGGTTCCGATCATCGCAAAGAACTTCTTATAACTCCCGTGCATGCCTTTATTATTTTCCATGATAATGGGTTCTCCAGTAGTAGTTTTGTCGATACTCAAAAAATCGTCTTTTATTGACGCGTGAGGAAAGTCCGCTGACTTTTTCTTAACGAGAAAAGGAAGTACCAGTAATTCTTATAGATATATTGAATATAGCTCCCAGTAATCAAATAATCAAGTCAAATGCAGGAATGATGGTAGGTTGGCTTACTTACTTATCTTCCAGATCTAGTCACAATAGATTGTGATGCGATTTACACTGTGGGTCGAATTGCGACCTTTGAACGATTCGTCGATAATGTGCCAATAGCAATCATAGACTTAACTACGACCAGCTTAATTATTTTATTAATATCGGCCTTGGATGAGTTTATTTTCATGTGTGTTTAATAGGATTTTGTCTTAAGAACACAGCTTCGACAATCAGAATAGACAGCATTGCAACGCAGGCCACGCCGACCACTAATATATCACTGGAGATCTTAATCCAGAGAAAACCAGTAAGAACGATTAGATCAAGAATTATCGCACCAATAAGAATTGTGCTGCGAGCACCAATTTCTTTTCTGAGGTGACGCAAAATGCCCCAATGAATCGCAATGTCCATTATAAGATAAAATATGATACCCATTGCTGCAATTCGTGACAGATCAAAAAAAGCCGTCAAAAGCAATCCGAAGACTACGGTGTAAACTAACGTATGCTTTTGAACACTGCCAGGCATTCCAAAATCACTGTGAGGAACAAGCTTCATCTCTGTCAGCATTGCCAACATTCGAGAGACAGCGAAAATACTAGCGATAACTCCACCTGCTGTAGCCAACATAGCTAGGACAACTGTAAACCACACAGCGTATTCGCCTAAAGCCGGTCTAGCCGCAGCAGCCAGCGAGTAATCTTTTGTTTCGATGATTTCCTGAAGAGATAAATTACTCGCGACGGCAAACCCAACCAACGCATAAATAACAACACAAAGTGCGATAGATATTATGATAGCTCTGCCCACATTCCGGTGCGGATCTTTTAGTTCCGATCCACTGTTAGTAATGGTGGTAAAACCCTTAAAAGCTAAAATGCCAAGGGCCGTTGCGCCTAGGAATCCAGCCAATGATGTATCAAAATTTTGTGCTGAAAAATTCACCTCCGACGAATCTGCCATCGTGATCCCGACGATACCAAATAGAACGATACCGCTTATTTTAATAAGCCCGAGCACTGACGACACATTCTCAATCATTTTGTTAGCTGATAAATTGATCAGAAAAGCCACAACTAACAGTCCGACGCCTAATGTAGGGACCAATAGACTAGCATCATCAATTTCAAATAACTGTAAGGTATAAGATCCGAATGTGCGAGCCAAAAAACTTTGTGCAATCACCATGGAAAAATACATTAAAAGCGAATAAAAAGCCGTTGTTAGCGTAGTGCCGTAAGCTTTTTCCAAGTACATCGCTATTCCTCCTGCTGAAGGGTAAGCATTCGACAATTTGATATAGGAGTAAGCGCTAAATGAAACAATTAATGCGGCAGAAAGAAAAGCCAGTGGAAAAAGATTTCCGGTCATCTCAGCCATCTGACCCGTTAGAGCAAATATGCCTGCTCCAATCATCACCCCTGTACCAAGTGCAACAGCGCCGACTAATGTCAGACTATTTTTACGATACTGCGTTTTTTGGTCTTCAGTAGAGTTCATATTTTTTTCTCCAAGAGCTGCGATATCTATCCTAGTCATAGATAACACTAATATTTAATAAACTAATATATCCTTTAGTATTTTTTACGGTAATAAATTCTTTGAATGATTTCTAGAGATGTCTATAACGGAAAATATGCTGGCCGACTTGCTGTTAGTTTATAGAAGTCTTTGAACTAGTTGTCATTAACGTGCCACTAGTCATGAAGGATTCTTCACTATTAATGTGTACGTGGTGCAACATACAACCATTTTCTACTAGCGTAATGTGACTTTTTATACACCTTCATTCAATCGTGAGGGTAAGCTAAAGATAAAACGTGTCACATCATGATTTGAGTAGGCAACGATATTTCCATCGTGAGCTTCAATTATAGATTTAGTGATTGCTAAACCCAAACCTGCTCCGCCACTAAGACGATGGCGTGAAGGATCAACTTGATAGAAGCGGTCGAATAGTTTTGATAAATGTTCAGCAGGGATTATCAGACCTGTATTTTCGACACTAACCTCGACATAGCTTGTTGCCATCTGATCTATCTTAACTGTTATTTTTTTCCCTGTGGGTGCGTATCGTAATCCATTAGATAATAGATTAGAGATTGCCCGACGTAACATGCCTCGATCTCCATAGATCATTGGAGTTGGCCCAGTACTTTGTAACACTAATTCAATCTGCTTTTCTTCTGCTAATGCTTCGAAAAACTCAAATAGCTCCAGCACTTCTTGTTTTAGATCTAATAATTCTCTTTTTAATTTAACTAGACCGTGCTCACTTTGTGCTAACCACAGCATATCATTGACCATTTTAGCCAAGCGTTCTTGCTCCTCCAGATTTGAGTAAAGTACTTCTTGGTACTCTTCTAGGCTTCTAGGTTTGCCCAAGGCAACTTGAGTTTGGGTTATCAGATTGGTAATAGGCGTGCGAAGTTCGTGAGCAATGTCGGCCGAAAAATGGGAAAGCCGAGTGAAGCTTTCATCCAATCGCCCTATCATGTGGTTGAAAGAGTTCACTAATACTTTCAACTCATCGGGCACACCATCAGGATCAAGACGCACATGAAGACGATCGGCCTTTACGTCACTCATTATCTCGCTCAAACCACGCAATGGCGCGTGACCCTGATGTACACCATACCAAGCGGCAAGCAGCGTGAAAGCGCCTGCTAATATCATAATCAGCCATAAACTATGACGGAAATTATTCAAAAAGTGGATATGAAAATCCATATCGATAGCGGCAACGATACGGAATTTTTCGCCAGCAATCAGGGTTTGCGTGATGCTACCTCGATAGGTTATATCATCCGCCTGCCAACGGTATAAATTATCAGCTCGAATAAGGGCTACAGACGCATAATCATTGACAGCTTGAGTTAGCTTAAGATCACTAGGCCCAAAAATAAGTCTGCCTTGTTCATCCCAAACTTGAAAATAAACACCATGATGCCCTGAAACAGCATGAGATAGCATTTCTGTGACGCGAGATGTATCTCCAGCAGCATTTCGTAACGCTTGTTCGACAGACTTTGTGATCACTTTCAGCTCATCGGCGTCCTGCTCGGCAAAATGGTGTTCAACAGCGTTTTGCACCAAATGACTAATGAGTAGCAGACTAAGACCAAAGGCTATTGCTACGAATGCCATCACTCGTGTCGTTAACGACAAAGGATGCACGCTTTGTCGGTTAAGCTTACGTAGTTTCATCTTCGACCTCCAACTTGTAACCCATACCTCGTACGGTGTGAATTAGTTTGGTAGGAAAATTATCATCGATTTTTGCACGTAAGCGCCGGATGGCAACGTCAATTACATTAGTATCGGAATCGAAGTTCATGTCCCAGACCTGAGATGCAATGAGTGTCCGTGGAAGTACTTCTCCTTGTCTTCGCACTAACAATTCTAATAGACAAAACTCTTTATGACTAAGATTGATTTTACGTTCTGCGCGTGTAGCTCGACGGCGCGGCAGATCTAAAGTGAGATCAGACACAGTGAGATATTCCGTGAATACTGGCACTACACTTCGACGCAATAAGGTTCGCACCCGAGCCAACAGCTCAGAAAAAGCAAAAGGCTTGACAAGATAGTCATCAGCACCGAGTTCTAAACCTTTGACACGATCATCTACACTGTCTCGAGCGGTGAGAAACAACACCGCTGTCTGTCGGCCCGCTTCACGTAAAGACTGTAAAATACGAAATCCATCAATATCAGGAAGCATCACGTCTAACAGTACCAAGTCAAAGCTTTCGGTCATCGCAAGGTGATGGCCATCCAGTCCGTTACGTGCCAATGTCACCATAAAGCCAGCCTCAGTGAGACCTTGACGTATATAATCACCCGTTTTTATTTCGTCTTCCACTACTAATAGCCGCATAAATTTTTAATCTCTTTGCTCTGCCTAATTTTTTGCCGATGTCCAAAACAGTTTAATAAATGTTTGCCGTCACACAGATGACTGAAAGATTACAACTTTGTAATCTTTCAGTCATCTGTGTGACAGAGTCTGTAGCCTAGGATAGTCGAAAATTCAGTAACTTCAATTTAAGGAGAACATGCCCGTGACGCAATCAGTGCCAGAACAAGCGCAAGCCTTACGCCTCAGTCGTCGTCGTTTTGTACAAGGCTTAGCGGCAGGTGGCGTTTTAGGGATGACTCCGACGTGGTTACAAGCCGCGATGAGTCGCCAAACAGCGTTCAACTCAACGCCGGCACTCAAAGGCCCTGAAATTGATCTGATTATTGGCTCATTGCCGGTTAATTTTACCGGCGTAACACGTATGGCAACGACGATTAATGGGTCAATACCTGCGCCCACTTTGCATCTACGCGAAGGTGACGAAGTCACCATTCGTGTCACGAACAATCTTACCGTCTCTACTTCGATTCACTGGCATGGCATTATCTTACCTTATCAAATGGATGGTGTTCCAGGTATTAGCTATAAGGGCATTGCCCCGGGAGAAACCTTTACCTATCGTTTTAAACTACAACAAAGTGGCACCTTTTGGTACCACTCCCACAGTGCCTTTCAAGAAATGACTGGTATGTATGGCGCATTAATCATTGAACCGCGCGGTGGCGAGCGCATTAAAGCAGACAAGGATTACGTTATGCAGCTCTCTGATTGGAGCGATGATGATCCTATGCATGTCTTTAGCAAATTGAAAATGCAAAGTGATATTTATAATGTTAATCAGCCGACTTTTTTTGATTTCACAGATGATGTTTCAGCGATAGGATTACAAGCCGCATTAGACAAACGCAAGATGTGGAATAAGATGCGCATGAGCCCTACTGATTTGAGCGATGTGTCAGCAGCTACAATGACTTACCTGATGAACGGTACAACACCCGCAGGCAACTGGACGGGATTATTTCAAAATGGTGACCGCGTGCGACTGCGCTTTATTAATGGTTCCAGTAATACATTTTACGATGTACGCATTCCGGGTTTAAAACTGACGGTAGTACAGTCTGACGGCCAAGATGTAGAGCCTATTTCTGTCGATGAATTTCGATTTGGTCCTGGTGAGACATATGATATTTTAGTTGAACCCAAGGACGATGCTTATACTGTTTTTGCTCAGAGTATAGAACGCAGTGGTTATGTCTGTGGCACATTAGCCGTACGACAAGGACTCTCTGCACCAGTACCGGCTCTCGATCCTATCGAGTGGCTAACCATGGCAGACATGATGGGCGATATGAAGGGTATGGCTGGCATGAAAGGTATGGACAACATGCAAGGTATGGACGGCATGCAAGGTATGGCTGGCATGGAAAGTATGGATCACAGTATGCACGGCATGCAACACGGCGCATCAAATCCACTGGCTATCCCCTCTAAAAAGGTCAATCATGCGCGAACTGAATACGGCCCGTCGGTGGATATGCGAGTGGATACGCCGCGTACTAGCCTTGATGATCCGGGAATTGGACTTCGCAAAAATGGTCGTCGAGTATTGACCCTTGCAGATTTAAGATCCATCGATGGTGTATTGAATGACCGCCGTCCTCCCACAAAAGAGCTTGAGTTTCATCTAACGGGCAATATGGAACGTTACAGCTGGTCATTTGACGGATTGGAGTTTGGTAAGAGCACGCCCGTATCACTACGACAGGGTGAACGTGTCCGAATCATCTTGCAAAATGACACGATGATGACGCACCCGATGCATCTGCATGGTATGTGGAGCGATTTAGAAAGTGATCAAGGTGAGCTGCTAGTTCGTCGACATACTATTCCAGTGCAGCCTGCTCAGCGCATTAGTTTTTTAACGACCCCTCATGATGTAGGCCGCTGGGCTTGGCATTGTCATCTGCTCTTTCATATGGATGCGGGTATGTTCCGCGAGGTGGTGGTGTCATGAGTAACAAAAACAGAAATCCACTTATTAGTCTAATGGTTATTGTCAGCGGCCTTTATACGCCTACTCTATTAGCAGAAATGCAGCATGGCGACATGGCTCAAGGAGAGATGCAAATGCAAGGGGGTACTGCGCCAGATGATGCCCGTGATCCTGATGCTTATTCCGATGGTTATACCCTTACGCAAGGCCCATATTCACAATCAGGACCTCGGCAACTAAAAATGGCCGATGAACATGCCTTCTGGTCAGTACTTGGAAATCGCCTAGAGTATAACGGGCCAAGTGACAGTGCGGTATTTGATTTACAAGGCTGGTATGGCACAACCTACGATCGTTTTGTCGTCAAAGCTGAAGGCGATATCGTCGATAGTCGCTTGGAAGAAAGTCAGACCGACTTACTTTGGGGTCATGCTATTACTACTTATTTTGACACCCAACTCGGTGTGAGATTAGATCAATACGATGAAGGCGATGATCGTCAATGGCTCGCATTCGGGGTTCAAGGTTTGGCCCCGTATTGGTTTGAACTGGATGTCACAGGCTACCTCGGTGACAGCGGGCGAACAGCATTGGCTATTGAAGCGGAATACGAACTGCTTTTCACACAAAAACTGATCTTACAACCGCGTGCGACAGCCACATTTTATGGTGAGGATGATATCAATAATAACTTAGGCAGTGGATTATCTGATGTATCTCTTGGTCTTCGTCTACGCTATGAAATAACACGCCAGTTTGCACCGTATATTGGTGTGGAATGGACAGATGCTTATGGTAACACCGCTGATTATCGACACGCTGCCGGACAAAATGTGAGTGATACGCAGTTTGTTACCGGTTTAAGATTTATGTTTTAACAAGTAATTTTAAAAAAACACTTTATTCATCCACTAAGGAACATGCTAATGAACACTAAAATAATCACTTTTATTATGGCGCTTTCTACTGCTGTCTTTACTTTATCAGCCCAAGCACACGATCCTAAAGAACATATGAAAAATGCAGAAAAGCCAGACTGCACGGCCATGGAAAAAATGGACAAGAGCAAAATGGATATGCAAGATCCCATTACACAAGCCATGATGAAACAGTGTATGGACACGATGGATATGGATATGGATGAAAAAGCCGAAGATGAAAATGAAAGCCAATCTCATGCTGATGAATCTACAGAACACACACACTAAGTAATAGGATGGGCGGTCAAGCTGTCTGCCTCAACTAAAATAATAAAAGGGGACGTGTGTTATGTCTGCAAGAAAATTTCTATCGTGTGGTAAATGTTTGCTGATAACAGTAGGTATCGCTATCGTGGGAGGCGTGGCGTTTCTGTATTCTGGACTATACCCTATGGGAGCGGATGTACCACACAATGCCCTCACCTACTGGGGACTGGAAACGTTGCGAGAACGATCGATAGAACGCGTAGCGAGTAAGATTGAAGTACCTAATGACATGAATACTTCAGCACGTTTACTCAGAGGCGGCGCCGATTATAATGATATGTGTGCCAGTTGCCATCTAGCACCAAATAAAAAACAAAGCGACTTCACATTAGGTCTTTATCCCTCACCGCCTAATCTATCACTGGCGAGGGATGAGGTTGGTCATGCTAACCACGGTGATGAGCTTTACTCCCAACAACGTCATTTTTGGATCATCAAACACGGTATCAAGGCATCAGGTATGCCTGCATGGGGACCTAGTCATGATGATCAACGTATTTGGGATATGGTCGCATTCATTAATAGTTTGCCAAAACTATCTCCTGAGCAATATCAAGTCCTTACTGCCCGCGGAGATAGTTCCAATGAACACTGAATATTGAGCAATGGAATAACGCCAAAATACCAAATACCTGCAGGTATTCGTAGAGATTAAATGACGTGGATCATTAGCGACACATGCTGAGAATGTGTTATGACTTCACCTATTAATTATTACAGTCGTCTCACATCTAAATCCTGAAATATTCAGTACCTAAATCAGAAAAGCATAGAGATGGTGCAGTTATTTTATCCTCCAAAATAGAAAAGAGAACGTGATGGAAAAAACAGCGGCTAGTAACGTACTGAATTGGCTAAAGGCTTCAATGATTAGATGTTTCATTCTCTTTATAGCAGTAAGTTTTATTATAGCTACAATAATGTGGTCTATTGTTCCAAATGCGCCCACTGTATCGACTTCAGTTGTTGAGAATGCACTTCCAGAAATAACGGTTTATAAATCTGCTAGCTGTAGTTGTTGTCGTGCTTGGATAACACATTTAGAGCAAGAGGGATTTAAAGTTACAGCTTATGATAGAGAAGATATGGATAGCATTAAAGCCACTTTTGGTGTGAAACCAGGTTTGGCATCCTGCCATACCGCACTTGTGAGTGGTTATGTTATTGAAGGACATGTTCCTGCCGTTGACATCATCAAATTATTACAAGATAAGCCTAAGATCATCGGACTGACAGCACCTGGAATGCCAAAATATTCACCCGGCATGCAAGCTTCTGAACAAAAGCCTAGGGGGTATGATGTTTTAACGTTCGATAAAACAGATAACACGACTGTATTTAAACATTATTAAAATAAGACTTGACCTGCGTGTAGCACCTAGCATTTACACTTGTGCACAAGATGTAACCATTGCTGAGATGAGGAGAAAATATGCTAACGGTAAGTGAGTTATCAAAAGAGGTCGAGATGACGACAGATGCAGTGCGGCATTATGTTCGTATTGGTTTACTCGTACCCTCTCGCGATCCACTTAATGGTTATAAGCTTTTTAGTCGTGAAGATATTAAAAAAGCCAAATTTATCGGCAAAGCCAAATCACTTGGTTTCACCTTACAAGATATAAGAACGATTCTTGAACATAGCGATGCCGGAGAAACACCGTGTTTAACAGTACGAAACATGATTCAACAGCATATTGATGACAACCGTATTCATCTTGCTGAATTAAATAAATTGCAACTGCGAATGGAAGCTGCAGTACAAAAATGGGACTCAATGCCGAATGGCATGCCTGATGGCAAAGCAATCTGCCATCTAATTGAATCTATTACGTGAAGTCCTATTTTTCCTAGTGAAAATGAACACTAATTTGATGTTGTACTTTCTCTATCCAATCGAAAGAGATGCGTACAAAAAACAGGAAGGGAGATATTAAATGAATATTGATCCAGTATGTGGAATGACGGTGACGGAAAATTCTGAGTATCATATAAATCATATGTCTAAATTGTATTACTTTTGTAGTAAGCACTGTTTAGACAAATTTTCCGCCTCACCCAACCAATACCTGAATGATAAAAAACCTAAAGCAGCCAGCGGTTGTGGCTGTGGTGAGAAAAAAGCCACAGAGCAAAATTCTGCTGATGAATCTAGCGGTTGTTGCGGCGGATCAAAGCAAGAACAGCTTGAAGATAAAACACAATCTGATAGTTGCTGTGGGGGAACACCTAAAGACAGCCATCAGCCGGAAGATAAAAATATAGCAAGTGTCTCGAAGTCAGGAGTAATAAAAGAGTACACCTGCCCGATGCATCCAGAAGTAATTCAAGATCATCCGGGTAGCTGTCCTAAATGTGGAATGGCACTGGAGCTGAAAACGATTCCAGTTTCAGATACAAAGACTGAATATACCTGTCCGATGCATCCTGAGATTGTTCAAGACCATCCAGGTAGTTGCCCAAAATGTGGCATGGCTCTAGAACTACAGACAGTAGATGCAAAAGAAGATACTACTGAATTAGACTTTATGACTCGCCGTTTATGGTTAAGTGCCATCTTGGCTATACCAGTATTTTTCAGTGCCATGGCTGCTGAATTTTGGCCCAATGTTATTAATGGTTTGATTTCACCTGTAGAGCGACAATGGTTGGAACTTATTCTATCTGCACCCGTAGTATGGTGGGCTGGTTGGGTATTTTTTCAACGAGGTTGGCAATCGATAGTATCGCGACATTTAAATATGTTTACTTTAATTGCAATTGGCGTTGGAATTGCTTGGATTTATAGCTTTATAGCAGTCGTCATGCCCGGTATTTTTCCTGCTGCGGTGTTTAGTGACGCGGGAATCGTACCTGTTTATTTTGAAGCCGCTGCCGTCATTACCGCACTTGTTTTACTTGGACAGGTCATGGAGCTACGCGCTAGAAGTCAGACTAATGCTGCAATTAAATTACTACTGGGTCTTGCTCCCAAAACAGCACGTATTGTTCGTGAGGATGGTACCGAAGAAGATATTCCACTTGAGCAGGTACAACCAGGCGATCAATTGCGTGTTCGCCCTGGTGAAAAAGTGCCCGTGGATGGCGAAGTCATCGATGGTGAAAGTAATGTCGATGAATCGATGGTGACGGGTGAACCTATTCCTGTTACAAAGATCACTGGTGAGAAGTTAATTGGTGCGACAGTGAATGGCACTGGTGGATTATTGATGCGCGCTGAAAAGGTAGGCGCTGACACTTTATTATCTCAAATTGTTCATATGGTCGCTGATGCTCAACGTTCACGCGCCCCGATTCAAAAAATAGTGGATGTTGTGGCGGGCTATTTCGTACCTTCCGTTCTCATCGCTTCGTTGCTTACATTCATCGTCTGGAGTTTATGGGGTCCAGAACCCGCAATTGCTTATGCAGTCATTAATGCTGTAGCCGTTTTAATTATTGCTTGTCCTTGCGCCTTGGGTTTAGCCACACCGATGTCCATTATGGTGGGAACGGGTAAAGGGGCAGTGATGGGTGTGTTAATTAAAAATGCCGAAGCATTGGAGCTCCTCGAAAAAGTCGATACTTTAGTGGTTGATAAAACCGGCACATTGACTGAAGGTAAACCTAAATTAGTTGCAGTAATGGCTGCTGAGGGGTTTGACGAAAATGACAACCTTCGTTTAGCTGCTAGCCTAGAGCGTGCTAGTGAACATCCTTTGGCTGAAGCTATTGTAAAGGGTGCTGAAGAGAAGAAGCTTACCTTGAGTCAAGCAGAGAATTTTCAGTCGGTAACTGGTAAAGGTGTCACAGGTAGTGTTGATGGCCATCAAGTTGTATTGGGTAACCTTAAATTGTTTGAAAGCTTGGATATAGATGCGGGTAATTTACCTCAACAAGCTGATAGTCAACGTGCTGAAGGTCAAACGGTCATGTTGTTAGCAATCGATGGTAAAGCTGCTGGGTTAATCGGTGTTGCTGATCCGATAAAAGACAGCACTGAAGAAGCAATTCGTAATTTGCACGAAGAAGGAATACAGGTAGTAATGTTAACTGGCGATAGTCAAAAAACGGCTGATGCAGTGGCAGCAAAACTTAACATTGATCAAGTGCATGCAGAAGTGTTGCCAGAACAGAAGGCTGAAATGGTGAAGAAGCTTCAGGCTGAAGGTCGAATAGTGGCAATGGCAGGTGATGGGATAAATGATGCACCTGCATTGGCTCAGGCTCATGTGGGTATTGCTATGGGTACGGGCACCGATGTTGCAATGGAAAGTGCCGGGGTTACTTTGGTCAAAGGTGACTTGCGAGGCATTGTTCGGGCAATACGCCTGTCTAGAGCGACCATGCGAAACATTCGTCAAAATTTATTCTTTGCTTTTATTTATAACGCAGCTGGCGTACCCATTGCTGCTGGAGTGCTTTATCCCGTCTTTGGTTTGCTGCTTTCGCCTATGATTGCCGCCGCCGCGATGAGTTTTAGTTCCGTGTCGGTAATTAGTAATGCTCTGAGACTTAAACGAATGAAGCTTTAAGTTTTGATATTGCTATCATATAAGATCATTAATTATGGTGTAAGACGTAGGACTGGCTTTACGCCAGTCCTAATACTTTTATCTAGTTGACTGCTGTGATGACATAATCATTATCAGCTTTAATAAACTCGAACTTAACCGTTTTGCCAACGCTAAGCTTATTTAGCAAGCTCTCATCTTTGACCGAAAACCCCATACTCATGGCTGGCCAGTTCAGACTTTCGATCGGTTCATGGGATAGGGTTACCTTTTTAATGCTGACATCAAGCTTGGTGACGATGCCTGTAGCAATGTGCACCGTCTTTTGTTCCGATGTCTCTGTTTTTGGCGTCATGTTCTTCATGTCGTGATCATTCATGTTCTGCTGGGCTAAAATTGAAGTCGTCGTGCAAGACAAAATGATTGTGAAAGAACACATTAATAATTTATTCATTTGAATATCTCTAGTAGTTTAAAAATAAAGCTCCGGGTTGTACTCACTACGAACCCAGAGTATTTGTTTCATCTCATTTCTTCGTGATGGGTGTTACTGGCCTTTTGCTTCTGTTCCCCTTTTTTCGGTTTGCGAATAAGTAAATAAACCACTGGCATCACCAGCATTGATAGAATGGGGGCTGTAATCATGCCTCCTACCATGGGCGCAGCGATCCGTTGCATTACTTCACTGCCGGTACCTGTGCCAAACATGACGGGTAGCAGACCTGCAAGGATGACTGCCACCGTCATGGCCTTGGGCCTGACTCGAAGCACAGCACCTTCTCGAATGGCATCAAGCAGATCATCCTCAGTTGATTTATCTTCATCTAACCGTAGTCGCCAAGCCTGCTTAAGATAAAGCAGCATGATCACACCAAATTCGGCTGCCACACCGGCTAGCGCTATAAAACCAACTACGCTCGCCACCGATAAGTTGTGACCCAGTAGGTACAGTAACCAGATACTGCCCACTAGTGAAAATGGTAAAGTCACCATAAGCAGTAGCGCTTCTTCGAAACTCTTAAAAGTGAGGTAGAACAGTACGAAGATAATCAGCAAAGTGAAGGGTACAACCAGCTTGAGTTTGGCAGTTGCACGTTCAAGAAACTCAAACTGCCCTGACCATGTTATTGAATAGCCTGTGGGCAGGCTAATGTGTTCGGTCACCCTCTGTTGCATCTCCGCTACCGCCGAACCCAGATCGCGATCCCGAATATCGATATATACAAACCCTGCTAATCGCGAGTTTTCACTACGGATCATCGGTGGACCGTTGTTGATACTAATTTCAGCAATGTCTGAGAGTAACAATTGCTGGCCTCGGATAGTGACGATTGGCAGTGATCTTAAGGCGGTCAGGGAATCGCGTATTTCTCGAGGATACCTCACATTTATTGGAAAGCGCTGAAGGCCTTCTACCGTTTCACCAATATTCATGCCCCCAACGGCCGAGCTAATAATTAACTGAACATCATCAATATTAAGGCCATAGCGAGCCGCTGCAGTACGATTAATATCGACATCGACGTAACGACCACCAGTGAGGCGCTCGGCAAAAACACTGGTCACGCCCGGTACATCTTTAAGCACTTTTTCAATTTCACCGGTGAGTCTATCGATAACCGCTAAGTCTTCCCCCAACACTTTCACGCCCACCGGGCTTTTAATACCGGTGGCTAGCATGTCAAGTCGATTACGGATAGGCGGAACCCAAATATTAGTTAACCCGGGAACACGGACCGTTCGGTCCAACTCAGCAATCAACTTTTCCTGAGTCATACCTTGTCGCCACTCTTCGCGAGGTTTGAATTGAATGGTGGTCTCAAACATGACCAGCGGTGCCGGATCGGTTGCCGTATCTGCTCGCCCAGCTTTGCCATATACGGTTTTAACCTCTGGCACGGTTTTAATTAAACGATTAGTCTGCTGCAATAATTCTGCAACCTTACCCGCAGAAAGACTAGGTAGCGCGCTCGGCATGTATAACAAGTCGCCTTCGTCCAGAGGAGGCATAAATTCGCTACCTATATGTTGTAAGGGCCACAGACTTGTAAACAACAAAACACCTGCCACGACTAATGTCGTCTTTGGGAAACGTAGTACGCCTTCCAGCAAGGGACGATAACAGGCAATTAAAAAACGGTTGAGGGGATTAGCCTGTTCAGCAGGTATTTTTCCTCGGATAAAATAGCCCATCAGTACCGGGATTAGAGTCACCGCTAGCCCAGCGGCAGCGGCCATCGCATAGGTTTTTGTAAACGCCAAAGGCGAGAACATACGACCTTCTTGTGCTTCTAAGGTAAAAATAGGAATGAAAGATAATGTAATAATCAATAAAGAGAAGAACAGGGCAGGCCCGACTTCCACGGCAGAATCACCGATCACTTTCCAGCGGGTTTCACCCAGAAGTTGCTCGCCGGGATGTTTTTCATTCCAGCGCTCTAAATGTTTGTGAGCATTTTCGATCATCACTACAGCAGCATCGACCATAGCCCCCACAGCGATAGCAATTCCACCAAGAGACATGATGTTAGCGTTAATTCCTTGCCAGTGCATGACAATAAAAGCCATTAATATACCTAGCGGTAAGGTGACGATGGCTACCAAAGCTGAACGCAGATGGAAAAGGAAAGCAATACAGACTAATGCCACGACAATAAATTCTTCAACAAGCTTTTCGCTAAGATTATTGACAGCACGTTTAATTAAGCCTGAGCGATCATACACAGGCACAATTTCCACGCCCTCTGGTAAACTCTTTTGTAGATTATTAAGCTTTTCTTTTACCGCCTCGATAGTAGAAAGCGCATTTTTGCCTGAACGCATTACAATTACGCCCCCCACAGCCTCTCCTATGCCATCCAGTTCACCTATAACACGCCGAATTTCGGGGCCAACCTGAATATGTGCTACATCTCCCAGTTTGACTGAAACACCCTCATCAGTGGTCAGCAATGGTATGGCTCGAAAATCATCTAAGCTTTGCAGATACCCCGATGCTCGCACCATATATTCTGCTTCCCCCATTTCTAGAACGGAGCCTCCAGATTCTTGATTTCCGGCGCCAATAGCTTCAATAACTTGACTGAGAGGAATACGATAAGCTGCCAGTTTGTAAGGATCAACGACTACTTGGTACTGACGCACCATCCCTCCGACAGTTGCAACCTCAGCCACATTGGGTACCGTTTTGAGCTCAAATTTGAGGAACCAATCTTGCAGAGTACGAAGTTGAGAAATATCTTGGGTACCTGATTTGTCTACCAAAGCATACTGATAGATCCAGCCAACACCTGTAGCATCAGGACCAATTGACGACCTTGCCGCCGGAGGTAATAGTGATTGTGCTTGATTGAGGTATTCAAGCACCCGACTGCGAGCCCAATAAAGATCTGTTCCCTCATCAAACAATATATATACATAGCTGTCGCCAAAAAATGACAGGCCACGTACCACCTTGGCACCCGGTACCGAGAGCATGGTAGATGTCAATGGATAAGTAACCTGATCCTCCATCAACTGTGGAGCTTGACCCGGCCAAGTGGTTTTAATGATCACCTGAACATCTGAAAGATCAGGTAATGCATCGAGGGGCGTGCGTGATACCGATATTAAGCTCCAACCAACTAGTATCAGAGTGAGCAGCAACACTAAAAATCGATTAGTAATAGACCAACGTATTATGTTCGCAATCATTGTGCACCATCCGCTTGGCTGGCTGAAGATAATAGGTGAATGTCGGTAATTAGAGGTGCTGAGTTCTCCTGTAAATGAAACTGAACTTCTATTTGTTTACCAACGGTCAATCCCTCAGGTTTCAATGATGACGAAAGCTCAAATTCCATAGTCATTCCTGGCCATTGCAGGCTCGGAATATCAGGATGGGTCAGCGTCAGGCGTTGCCCATTTATGGACTCGATCCTAGCTTGTGTTTTATGACTGTCCATATCCATCTTAGACATGGTTTTGTCGTTACTTTGAGATAAAGATTTGTTGCTTAGTCGTGCTTCAATGCCTTTAAGGCTAGCCTCAGAATCTACCAAGAACTGGCCTGATGACACAATTCGATCGCCTTCTTTCAGGCCCTGTTTGATTTGGGTTTGATCATCTGCTTCTATACCAATAGTGACCTCAACCGGACGAAAACTCCCTTTGTCATCCGCGAGCATCACTAATGTGCGTTTACCTGTTCGGATAAGTGCTTCACTCGGCACAAGTAGTGTATTCTCACTTTGTCCACCTGCTAACTGCATGTTCACAAACATGCCTGGTACGAGCCTACCTTCAGGGTTCGCTAGTTCAATGCGAGCCTTGAGTGTACGAGTAATGGGGTTCACTTCCGGCAACAATGCCTGAATTTCGCCTTTAAAGTTGATGCTGGGAAAAGCTGAACTGCTAGCTATAACAGGATCACCTATATTGAGTAATTCAATCTGGCTTTCAGGAATCTCAGCATTGGCCCAGACCGTTTCCAGACCGTTGATGCGCATCAGCGTCGAACCTGGTGTTATTGTCATTCCTTCACGAGCCACTAGCTCAGTGACCACACCATTGATCGGGGCGACAATGGTAATCTGTGTTTGCAGTTGACCAGTGCTTTTTATTTGACGAATTTGTGTTTCGTTCATTCCTGCTTGGCGCATTCGAGCGATGGATGCTTCTATAAGTTGTTGAATGCCATTGCCATGCATGCTTTTAAGTGCAAAAAAATCTTCTTGTATTGCTACCCATTCTGGGACATAGAGTGTGAGTAATGGTTGCCCTTTTTTGACGCGGTCCAAGGTTGCACTAGCATATAGTTTTTCTACGTAACCCAATGCTCGGGCTTGAACATTGACCTGATCTCGTTCATTCCAAGCAATACTGCCTACGGTAATCACCTGCTTAGCAATGCTTCCTTTTGTAACCAGCGCAGTACGAATACCAATGTTTTGCTGTATACGTGAACTGATACTAACGCCTTGCTCCTCGGTTTCAGAAGTGTCCTCACCTGTGCTTGTCGTATAAACGGGCACTAACATCATATCCATAAACGGAGACTTACCAGGCGCCTCAAATTGGTTGCCTGGTACCATTGGATCTTGATAGTAAAGAATTTTACGGCCAGTCACTGGATCTATCTCGCCTGCTTTAAGCCCAGTATCGATATGTCGTCGTGTGGCTTTTTCCCCTTCAGAGATCCCCCAATTTGAAGGGTTTATAATAGCTTTAGCACTAGGAATTTTGTCTGATTCTACTGGAGGCATATCCATACCTTGACGAATACCCCACTGATAAGCAGCAAAAATGGCAACAAGCACAACTCCGATAGCCAATAACAAAAAAGTGATTTGTTTACGATTCATTATTTGGTCTCCAAAAAGTGGGATTGTTGAGTCGTAGCGTCATATTCAATCGCAGCATTGTGTGATGCTAAATATTCCAAAGCAACCCAGATAGCTGCGGTTTCCATTTCAATTCGCAGTCTTTCGATTCGTGTGACAATCTCTATTTTTCGGGCATCGAGTACTTCACTCAATTCTCCATTGCCGCCACTATACTGAGCCAAGGTTGCTTGAGTGCGTTGGCTGGCAAGTGGGATCAGAGTCTCTTGATAGTCTGAAAGACGGATTAAATTACTATTCCAAGTGTCAAGCCAACGCTGCGTTTCAGCGATATGTTGACGAATCATTTCTTCGCGTTCTGAGCGCAATTGTTCAATTTTTGCTAGTTCTGCGGCCACAACTCGATCCTGTCGGTTTTCTTGATTCCATTGCAAAGGTACGTTGACACCGATTGAAACCATGTCTGAAAATGCAGAACTACGCTCGCTATACATCAACGACCAAGTCCAGTCGACACGCTTTTCCTGACGAGCCACCTCGGCCTCGGCTCTTGCAACAGACTCCTGAGCGACCATGACCGCTATATCGGGATGCTCATTTATTTGGTGAGTTAAATGGAGTTTGTCGATGGGAGACTGTGTGATGTCGGGCGGTTGTACTAATGAAGTGTAAGCAGTATCTCCGATCCAACGCGTTAGAGTAGTGGTCGCGTTTTTAAGACTCGCTTGAGCCTGAAGTATGCGATCTTGGATTTCTGCTACCGTCGTTTTGGCCAGAAATATGTCAGACTGGCGACCCTGACCAGACCGATAAGATGCCTCAGAGGCATTCACTTGTAATTTAGCCTCTTTCTGCTGCTCTTCGAGCAGCGCTACCATCTGTTGTTGATAAAATCGATCAAACCAAGCTAATGCTGTTTCTCGACGGAGCTGGCTGATAGTAAGTTCTTTAGCTATCTGAGCGGTATGGACTTTACGTTCGAAGACATTTGCACGTGCTTGGCGTTTATTTTCACCAGTGAAAGTCTGAGAAATCCCTAGAGTACGCATCGTCATGAAATCTTCCGAAATACTATAGGCCATAGATCCATTCACAGGAAGATTATTCAGAGATAATTGTAAAATGGGGTCGGGAAGTTCTTTGGCTCTAACGGCCATTTCTTGTGAGGCAAGTGCTGAAGCCTCTTGCGCCAGAATAGCTTGGGATCGTTGCTCTGCAATATGCAAAGCCGTTTCCAAACTAAGCGGCTGAGATGGAAGTTGTGGTTGCGCTAAAGCGCCAGTTGCAAAACTTGCTGTAAGTAAAGCAAAGATTAATGGCTTTTTAATACGCCAAAACTCTAATACATATGTTTGGAGCACAGAGGCTCTTGCTAATAATGTCGACATAAGCTGAATCCGATGAAGTTAATCGTGTTGTAACAACACTTCATAAATTTCAGGTACAAAAAATTATCAGTAACCTGAAACGCTACGGAAAAATCAGCTAATAGTGGGTGGACGCCAGACGCTAACGGGTATTGAGCTAGGAAGTGGAAAAAAGCTCCTTAAACTAGCGCTTTCATCGGTAGGAATGTGTCTCAAGGATGATGAAGAAAAAAAGACAACAACTACTGGAGAATACGCGCTACAGTTTTGATTAGTCTTACAGGGATTGCCGGTTGTTTTTGCAGTCTCTGCATCATTACAACAGTCATCCATCCCATTCATATAAGCGCTTTGTTTCATAGGACAAGGGGGGTTATAGGCATGCGCATAACTCACATTTGCGAAAGCAACTGTAATACAAAGAAATATAAGACTTATAGTGCGCATCAGTAAATTATACGCCACCTTTATTTTTCAGTGCATTTTTATTAGTAATTTGATCATCTAATTATTCTTTGTTTTGGATTAAGCTTGTTATTACAACAACTCTATTTGAAATGACTGCTATTAATGTGCGTGTAGTAGTTATTTTTTAACCCTCTCGCCTCTCTACACTTTTGGTGTAGCTCTATCGGGAATTAATTATTTTAATGATCATGTCTGTGATGTGCATCTGGAAAATGTACATGTTCGTGAATCATCGCTTCCATCATTGTGTTAATCAGATACCATTGATTTTATTTCGGCATTCTTATCATTTACATCTTCTGATAAAAAAAACAAGATAATGGTCATAAATTTATTTGTTAGGCTTTTTGATAGAAATATTTAGGTATTCGTCGTCAGACCAAAATTATAGTTATATTTTTGCCTGATTAACCCGAGCAGATAGCGCTTGGTGATTTTCTTTTCTTTCACTATAACGATCAGACAGGTACTCAGAATGATTTTTCATAATTAATGTAATTTTAAAAAGTTCTTCTACAACATCGACAATTCTATCGTAGTACGGTGAAGGCTTCATTCGTCCATCATCATTAAACTCCTGCCATGCTTTTGCAACTGATGATTGATTAGGTATAGTAAACATTCGCATCCAGCGGCCAAGGATCCTCATCTGATTAACTGCATTAAAGGACTGAGAGCCGCCACATACTTGCATTATTGCAAGCGTTTTCCCTTGGGATGGACGAACAGCTCCTTCACTCAAAGGGATCCAGTCAATCTGAGCTTTCATTACAGAACTCATTGCTCCATGCCGTTCTGGTGAGCTCCAGATCATGCCATCACACCATCTAACTAATTCACGCAGTTCCATAACTTTGGAATGCGTTTCTGGTGCATCATCAGGTAGAGGTAATCCTGATGGATTAAAGGTTTTCACCTCGGCACCCATTGCTGTTAATAGCAGTCCA
This sequence comes from Methylophaga sp., assembly GCA_011053005.1. Taxonomy (GTDB): domain Bacteria; phylum Pseudomonadota; class Gammaproteobacteria; order Nitrosococcales; family Methylophagaceae. The sequence continues at coordinate 3,961 of DRHW01000039.1, read as the reverse complement.
GCCTCCTCTGCTGCAAAGCGGCTGAATGAACGTTTTCGTAATGAACCGTAGAGGATCAATATACGCGGCGTACCTTCGCTATGTAGTCGTTGTGTGACTTGATCATCAAAATATCTAATATTTAAAGCGGGTAAATCAATCATTGTTTGTTATTCCTTCATATTACTAATTACATAAACTATATATATGTAATATCATATATGTAGTTTAAATGCATTAAGGATAAAAATGCTACTACCTATTCAACTTTTCAAAATTCTTTCTGATGACACTCGCCTCACGATCACGATGTTACTTCGTGAAGCTGGGGAGTTATGTGTTTGTGACATTTGCCTCGCCACTTCCCAATCTCAGCCGAAGATTTCTCGGCACATAGCTATTTTGCGTGAGTCGGGTCTTGTTCTGGATCGTCGGGAAGGTAAATGGATTTACTATAGATTGTCCCCTTTCCTGTCGCCTTGGACAGCCGATATTATTGATACTACATGGCAAAATTTACGTGAAGGTATACATACTCGTTTGCAAAAACGTGATTCATCCAAGTGCTGAAACTTAAGAAAATGCATTCAATTTTAGATATATAAATGGACTCTCATATGTTACTGGCTGGGATAATTTTTTTACTGACACTGGTCTTTGTTATCTGGCAACCCAAGGGGTTAAATATTGGCTGGAGTGCTGCGATTGGCGCTTTGCTGGCATTACTTACTGGTGTCATTCATCTTAATGATATCCCTGTTGTCTGGAACATCATCTGGAATGCTACGGCGACATTCATTGCGGTGATTATTATCAGTTTGTTGCTTGATGAATCGGGATTTTTTGAATGGGCTGCATTGCATATATCGCAATGGGGTCAGGGCAACGGTCACCTCTTATTCACTTTGATCATATTATTTGGCGCAGTCGTGGCGGCACTCTTTGCTAACGATGGCGCCGCTCTAATTCTCACGCCAATTGTTATCTCGTTACTTGTAGCTCTGGACTTTAGCAGACGTAGTACATTGGCATTTGTAATGGCTGCTGGATTTATTGCTGATACAGCAAGTCTTCCCCTTATCGTTTCGAATCTGGTGAATATTGTTTCTGCTGACATTTTTAATCTTGGTTTTAGTGAATATGCCTCTGTAATGGTACCAGTAGATATCGCTGCAATCATCGCCACACTGATTATGCTCCACCTATTCTTTCGAAAGGATATTCCACCGGTATATGAGCTTACACTGCTTAAAAATCCGGCCAGTGTTATCAAAGATTTAGCGACCTTCCGAACCGGTTGGGTAGTACTGTTGATATTGTTAGTAGGTTTTTTTGTATTAGATCCACTGGGTATTCCGGTGAGTGTGATCGCCTCTACTGGAGCATTAGTCCTCTTTGCTGTCGCAAAAAAAGGACATACGATTAATACAGGTAGAGTACTGCGTGATGCCCCTTGGCAAATCGTCATATTTTCGCTGGGCATGTACTTAGTGGTCTATGGCCTTCATAACGCTGGTTTAACGAAATATCTCTCTGGCATTCTTAACCTACTCGCTGATCAAGGACTTTGGGCGGCTACGATAGGGACAGGTTTCTTGACGGCGTTTTTATCTTCCATCATGAATAACATGCCAACGGTTCTGATTGGCGCCTTGTCCATCGACAGTAGCAACGCCAGTGGAGTGATTAAACAAGCTATGATTTATGCCAATATAATCGGTTGCGACCTTGGACCTAAAATAACTCCTATTGGCAGCTTGGCAACCCTGCTCTGGCTACATGTTCTTTCGCAGAAGAACATGACAATTACCTGGGGTTACTATTTTCGAACAGGAATTATCATGACTCTACCAGTACTATTTGTAACGCTAATAGCACTGGCGCTACGTCTCTCTTTTAATTTGTAATGAGATCTTTATATGAGCAACATAACCATTTATCACAATCCTGCATGCGGTACTTCACGTAACACGTTGGAGATGATCCGTAATTGCGGTGAAGAGCCAACCGTGATTTATTATCTCGATGCTCCACCTGAACGTGATGAGTTGGTAAGGCTTATAGCCGACATGGGAATAACAGTATCTGCATTATTACGTACAAACGTCGAACCTTATGAAAAACTTAGGCTTGGAGAAGGCACTTATACGGATGACCAGCTAATTGACTGTATGCTTCAACATCCCATTTTGATTAACCGTCCTATTGTTATGACTTCATTAGGAACACGTTTGTGTCGTCCTTCTGAAGTGGTGCTCGATATTCTGCCAGTATCGCAAAAAGGCTCTTTTACCAAAGAGGATGGTGAAAAAATCATTGATAAATCTGGTAAACGAATTCCTTTAAATTTAAAAAGCTCTTGAACGTTAAGTGTCTTTTATTGTGAATAATCCTAACTTTGACTAAAACTTCATTTAGTAACTGAATCGGATTTTTTCTATAAAGTTAGAAGCCCTAATAACATAGTCAATGGTTTTGACTAGCTACCACTTCATAGCCCTTTTGTTTAAGTTTACTCAAGATAGCAGCAGGTCATATTTTATCGTGACTCTGATTTCCTGTACTTAAATAATCTCGTGAAAATCGGGAATTACGCTTACGGTCTGAAGGTATATCAGTCTCTATTTCAATTCCAATAGATTAAGATGAAATGTCTGCTTTGGGTCGACAGGCGACCTTTGTTACATTTGTCGCTTAAGTGCCAATTATAGTCTTTGAACCTTAACAATCTTATGCTTAGGTTGTTGGGCACATCGGTGTTGTACTGTGGTAACAAGACACTTAAAATCCCTCGATTTTGCGGCCGTGCCGGTTCGATTCCGACCCTCGGTACCAATATTTAAGATAAGTCAGTATATAACAGTGACTTAATGCAAAACGATGCTATAACAATTGTAATAGTGTGACACCAAGTGGTTACACTTTGGAGTCGTAATGGCAAATCATATATGTCGCAACCGCTGTGGAGCCTTCTACTTTCGGTTTATCATTCCACAGGCATTCCGAAATATTTCAAGAACAAGCGTGAAATACGCTATTCCCTCAAAACCGATAGCAAAAAGCTTGCTGTTTAACGTGCGAGACTTTATCGTGTAAGTGTCGATCACTTACTTAGGCCGCTGGAATAAACATGCTCACAACATTCATGTCTTTTACTACTCTTGATGGACATAAAAAGTAATAAAAAAAATGCAAATTATGGTAAAATCTTAAAATGTCTATTCGGTCTTGTGTCAATTTGCTCATCCTAATGATTGCCATGCAATCAGGAATTCTTGCGGCCGATATTCATGATCTTGCTTTCGCACAATCCCAGGAACGAAATACTGGCTTTGACACCCATCAAGACCAACATCAGCAATTGGCTCAACAGTCACACACCCACGATAAACAGTCGGGCATTGATTGTTCTCATTGTGTACATAGTCATTGCGCCCACTTTGTTGGTCTGACTAACGCATCAAGTCTGAGTCTGACCGATTACAGGGATAGCTTATTCTATCTCCACTCGCAGTCAACTGAAACTGGCTTTTCTGCCAACACGTTCCGCCCTCCCATAATTTAATCCTCGATAAAACTGTCACGGACGCTTTAAGCGTCTGCTTGTCTGGAATAATCAGGATTTAAATCATGAAGCTACAATTCAAAAGTGTGCTTGTTATGAACAAGCCATTACGTTTCACATGGCTCGGTGTACCCTTAGCCATACTGTGGTTGTTGTCAATCACCCCCGTTAATGCAGCGCAAAAGAACGACATGCTTAGCCTTTCAGAGGCAGTGCAGCAAACTCTGACGCAACATCCGTCTTTGCAAGTGTTTCCCATTAGACAACAACAACTTGCTGCACAAAAACAGACAGCAAACCTGAAACCCGCCTATGTACTCGGTGTCGAGGTCGAAAATGTGGCCGGTACTGGTCAACTAAGTGGCGTGAAATCCTTGGAAACCAGCGTTTCTTTGTCTTCCGTACTCGAATTAGGCG
>DRHW01000038.1 GCA_011053005.1 Methylophaga sp. | reverse complement strand
ATGTGCCAGGAATGGATGATAAGCTGTGTGGACTGTCTCGACCTGGACACTTTGATGGTGTGGCTACTATCGTCACTAAACTATTTAATATGGTGCAACCCGATATAGCTGTGTTCGGTGAAAAAGATTATCAGCAATTAATGCTGATAAAAAAAATGGTGTCAGATTTAAATCTAGCCATTGATATCATCGCGTCAGCAACTGAGCGTGAAGAAACGGGCTTAGCAATGAGTTCACGCAATGGTCTATTGAGCAAATCACAGTATGAATTAGCACCTAATTTGTATAAACAACTTATTACACTGAAAAGCCAAATAGAAACCTCATCTTCTTTAGATTTATCTCAAGCGCTAGATGCCTTCAAGCTAGCGCTTAAATCTATCGGAATGGAGGTTGAGTATATTGATGTACGACGAGCAGAGGATCTAGCGCTAGCCGATTTACAGCGAGATACGCACCTGAGAATTTTAACAGCAGCTAGGTTGGGTCAGGTGAGGTTAATAGATAATATTGCTTGTGACCTTGCCTGAATTTAGTATAAAAGCGATAATATCCTGCTAATTTTATAAGATATTTCGGCTATGCAACTAACGTTATTAAAAGCAAAATTACATCGTGCTTGTGTTACTCACTCTGAGCTAGATTACGAGGGCTCGTGTGCCATTGATGGTAAATTACTAGAGGCTGCTGGAATTCATGAATACGAGCAGATTCAGATATATAATGTCGCTAATGGTGAACGTTTTACCACTTACGCCATTCGTGCAGAAGATGGCTCTAAAGTTATTTCAGTTAATGGTGCCGCCGCTCATAAAGCCTCACCCGGTGATAGATTGATTATTTGCAGCTTTGCCGTGTTGAATGCGGAGGAAGTTGAATCCTTCAAACCTACCTTGGTTTACCTAAATGAAAATAACGAGATTACCAATACCCGCCATGCTATTCCTGTTCAGGCCGCTTAAATTACATGGAAAGATTATTTGAGAAAGCCTTATGGAACAGCCGTTTCGTGGTCCTTATGGCGGTTATCTCCAGCTTAATTACTGCACTGGCTATGTTTTACATGGCGACAGTTGATGTCTATTATCTCGTTTCCCATTTAGGCCAATACATGTCGTCAGACTTGGTGGGTGAAGCGAGAAAAGTTTTTCGTGCCGACACCGTGACTCACGTTGTTGAAGTGATTGATGGTTATTTGCTTGCAACAGTTTTATTTATTTTTTCTCTGGGACTCTATGAGCTCTTCATTAGTAAGATTGAAGAAGCTGAAAACAGTGAAAACTCAAAAGTGTTAGCTATCCATAGTATTGATGATCTTAAAGCGCGGTTGGGACGCGTGATTTTAATGATCCTGATAGTCACTTTTTTTGAGCACGCTATCAGAATGGAATTTCATGGACCGCTGGATTTACTTGCATTAGCCGCAGGCATTGGCTTAATTTCTTTGGCGCTATATTTTTCACATTCTGACGATAAGTAGCTGTCATATAACTGTCACCAAACCGTTATAAAGCTGTCATCGCTTTACTCTATTCTTGCTGAATTATAGCTATGTATAGAGACTCAATATGCTCAATATTGAACATGCCGTTCAGCAAAAATTTCCTAATTTCCAGCAAAAAAGCCCTTGGATTCAGAAATCGACTATCGGCTTTTTACGCAAAATAACGCATGAACAAGAAGTTAATCGATTTCTAGAACAACACCAAGATTTACAAGGTTTTGACTTTATTGAGCAAGTGTTGGACTACTTCAATTTTAGTTACAGCATTAATCATCGACACCGACATAATATTCCTGCTACCGGGCGAGTTGTAATCGTCGCTAACCATCCATTAGGTGCCTTGGATGGATTATCGTTATTGAAGTTAGTCGGCGAAGTACGACGCGATGTTAAAATCATCGCCAACGATATGTTGATGAACTTCTCAGCTGTTGAATCATTATTCTTACCTGTCGATAACTTGTCGAAAACAACCCGAAAGAGCAGCATTGCAAAGATTATCGATGCTTTGAATAAAGAACAGGCAGTTATAGTTTTCCCCGCCGGTGAAGTGTCAAGAATACGACCAAGTGGTGTCAGAGATGGTAAATGGAATAGTGGATTTCTGAACTTTGCTAAAAAAACCAACTCACCGATTCTGCCTATCTACATCGATGCCAGAAACTCATCCTTGTTTTACAGTGCGTCAATGGTTTACAAACCGTTATCAGGCATGATGTTAGCCCATGAAATGTTCAATAAAAACTCCAAAAATATTTCTATGCGTGTTGGCGAGGCTATTTCCTATCAACAAATAGAACAATTACCCATCGTTAAAGCAGAAAAAGCAAAATTACTGCGTCGACATTTATACCGTTTAGCGAAAGGTAAAAAGCCATTATTCACAACGGAACAAACGATTGCTCATCCTCAGGATCGTCGCGAAATTAAACGTGAACTGCAACAAGCCGAACTACTCGGTGAAACAGCTGATAATAAAAAAATCTATCTATTTGACTATAAACCTGACTCTGCAGTGATGCATGAAGTGGGGCGTTTACGTGAGTTCACTTTCAGGCAAGTGGGCGAGGGAACAGGGAAGCGCCGTGATCTTGATCGTTACGATCGTGATTACCGTCATTTAATTTTGTGGGATGAAAATGAATTGGAAATTGCCGGTGCGTATCGTATCGGTGAGGTCAAACGTATAATGGCGCAAGAGGGAAGTAGGGGAATCTATAGTCAGGAACTGTTTGATTATGATGATAACAAAATGCAGCCATTTTTTGAGCAGGGCATAGAGCTTGGCAGGAGTTTTGTGAGCCCAAAATATTGGGGCCGCAGGAGCTTGGATTATTTATGGTATGGCATTGGGGCTTATTTGAAACGGTATCCGGAGATTCGGTATTTGTTCGGCCCTGTGAGCTTGAGCAATACTTACCCAGAGTTTGCTAAATCAGTTATTGTCAGTTTTTATCAACAGTATTTTAAGGATGAAGATGGTCTTGCTAAAGCCCGAGTTCCTTTTGTGGCGAATGAAGAGTTGATGTCACAGGTTGATAACACCTTTACTAGGCAAGATATAGATGCTGACTTTATTGCTATGCGTGAGCAGTTAGCACATATGAACGTGACGGTTCCAACCCTTTATAAACAATATGCAGATGTCTGTGAACATGGTGGAGTGCGTTTTATCGACTTTAATATTGATGCCGACTTCGGACATTGTATAGACGGATTAGTGATGGTGGATATGACTAAGTTAAAGCCTGCTAAGCGCAAACGTTATTTAGGTGAATAGTTAGCCATGACAATGCTTCAGTTTTTTACCACTGCCACAAACGCAAGGCTCATTTCTGCCTAGTTTGATAGCTTTCATCATCATGCCATCAACATAAAACCATTTACCGTCATCATATTCGAAGTGTGATCGCTCGTGCAGTTGTTGAATTCCCTCTGTTTGGTAAAAGGCCACAAATTCAACCTCTGATTCCTTGGCATCAAGAATGGTTAAACCCAGCCAATCTGTCTGATAAATGGTGGCAGCTAATTGGCTACGTTCATTGGGCTGGCGTTGAGCGGGATGCAAAGTATCAAAAAGATAATCAATGTCAGCAAGCACGAAGGCTGAGTAACGTGAACGCATCAATTGCTCGGCTGTCTGAGCATCAGATTTACGGGTATGAAAGGGTTGGCAGCAATCCTGGTAAAGTCTATCGTTGGAACATGGACAAAGCTTATTCATAGGCTTCTTGTGGAATCTGCATAAGGTCTGGATAAATAAAGCGATAGTTCAATACCTGTTTCACTTTTGCATTGTTGACGATTTTATAGTGAAGCGATTCTTCTTCAATAAACTCAGGAACAGGATAGCCTAACTGTTCACTGGCAAAGGGGTAGAAGTCTCGTTTAATTGGATGAGTGTCAGCACAACCATTAAATGTTTGTCCCCACGTATCCTGTTCAATTATGCTATTTATGATGCCAATACAGTCGGCCAAGTGAATTAAATTGACAGGCGTATCACCTTGTTTCACTTGTTTTCCGCCCCTAAAGAAACGACCTGGGTGACGGTTAGGGCCAATAAGTCCGCTAAAACGTATTACGCTGGTCTTAAATCCAGAACTCGCCTTAAATGCATTTTCAATTTGAAAAAGAATACTATTTTCATCTTCTAGCTTATTATCCTCAGTGACCCAGTCATTAATGTTTTGATAAACAGAGCTAGAACTCACAAATAAAACGTGCTGGATTGGACTCTGCTCAATGCTTTCAATTAAATACTGGTAAGCGGCTAAATTTTTATTAGTAATATTCACAATCAAGGTATCAGCTGACAGAAATTCGCTAATTGATGCTGGTGTTTCAGTATCAACGAGATAACAGTCGAATCCTTGAGCAATAAGTTTTTGCTGTTTTTCTGCTTGGCGTGTTGATACTTTGATGGTGTAGTTATATGACGTAAAGTGTTTGGCTAATGCTAAACCTAACCAGCCGCTACCGAGAATACTCAGAGTATTAATAGGTCCTCTCCATTTGATTTATTGGTGTGATGCCACCATTATCTATCAAATCAACT
>DRHW01000037.1 GCA_011053005.1 Methylophaga sp. | reverse complement strand
AGATGCCAAACAATGGGTCATGCCTGCCGGCAGCTATGACAATGCACGCTATAGCGAATTGAAAGAAATCAATAAAGACAATATTAATGATCTGAAACTAGATTGGTCTTTTTCAACGGGGGTTTTACGCGGCCATGAAGGTAATTCACTGGTTATTGGTGACACTATGTATGTCCATACCCCTTTCCCAAATATTACTTTTGCACTTGATTTAAATAATGAGGGTGCGATTAAGTGGAAATATGAGCCAAAACAAAGTTATGACGAAGTGGTTCCTGTTATGTGCTGTGACACGGTAAACCGCGGTCTATCTTATGCTGATGGCAAAATCTTTTTAAACCAAGCGGATACTACGTTGGTGGCATTGAATGCACAAACAGGTGAAGTTGTTTGGTCAGATAAACGTGACGATGCAAAAACGGGTGCGACAAGTACTGGTGCAGCTTTTGTGTTTAAAGACAAAGTGTTAGTAGGTATTTCTGGTGGTGAGTTTGGTGTTCGTGGTTATGTTCAAGCCTACAGTCTCAATGGCGATAAACTTTGGCGAGCATATAGCACTGGCCCTGATGCAGAAATGTTGGTTGATGCAGAAAAAACAACATCTATGTTAAAACCGATTGGTAAGGACTCATCGCTAAATTCGTGGAAAGGTGAACAATGGAAAATAGGTGGCGGCTCAACATGGGGCTGGTATTCTTATGATCCTGATTTAAACTTAGTTTATTACGGTACCGGTAATCCATCTACTTGGAATCCAGCACAACGCCCTGGTGATAATAAATGGTCCATGTCTTTATTTGCACGCGATTTAGATACGGGTGTTGCAAAATGGATATACCAAATGACACCGCATGATCAATGGGACTATGACGGCATCAATGAGTCAATTCTAATTGATCAAAACATCAAAGGAAAAATGCGTAAAACAGCGGTGCATTTTGATCGTAATGGCTTTGGTTACACTATGGATCGTGTCTCGGGTGAGTTGTTAGTTGCTGAGAAATTTGATCCAATGATTAACTGGGCAAAATCGATCGATATGAAATCTGGTCGTCCTATTGTTGATGATAAGTATGCACCTGAAGTCAATGGTGAAGATGTCAATACAACGGGAATTTGTCCAACAGCTATGGGTGCAAAAAACCAAGAGCCAGCCGCTTACTCACCACGAACAGGTTTGTTCTATGTGCCTGCTAATCATGTGTGTATGGACTTTGAACCATTTGAAGTTGAGTATGTTTCTGGTCAGCCTTACGTGGGTTCTAGTGTAAGTATGTATCCAGGTCCTGGTGGAAATATGGGCCGATTCTTTGCGTGGGATGCACGTGAAGGCAAAGTGGTTTGGGATAATACAGAACGTTTTTCTGTTTGGTCTGGCGCGTTGGCCACGGCGACGGATATTGTCTTTTATGGCACATTAGAAGGTTACCTCAAAGCGGTTGATGCACAAACGGGTCGTGAACTTTGGCGCTTTAAAACTGCATCAGGCATTATCGGTGCAGCAAATACCTATGAGCATAAAGGTAAGCAATATATTTCAGTTTTATCAGGTATTGGTGGTTGGGCTGGTATTGGTATGGCTAGCCCTGGTTTAGGTGACTCCGATGGTCTAGGTGCGGTTGGTGCTTACAGAGGCTTATCTAGCTGGACCAACTTAGGCGGTGTTTTAAATGTGTTTAGCGTTCAATAGATAGTGCTAAATATCTAAATAAGAAAGCCAGCTTTTAGCTGGCTTTTTTTGGTTTAAATAATGGAATGAATGTTGGAATCTTATTCATTATTTTCTATGAAACTGAAGGTGAGAAAATTATCTAATTAAATCAATGATTAACGGAGAATAATGCTTTTTATTAATCTAATTTAGTTTTCATTGGTAGATAGGGTTAATAAATCAAGAATATTCATTTTTATCGCCAAATGGGTCAGTTCTATATCACTGGTCACGCCCAATTTTTTCTTAATAATATAATGAGCATTAGCGACTGTTTTCGGGCTGATATTGAGTATATTGGCAATATCCTGAGTCGGCGTGGCTTCTACCAACATCCGTAAAATTTCAAATTCCCGAACGGTTAGTTGATCTAAAGCGGCGGTGTTTGTGCCGAGTTTTTCTAAAGCAAGCGCCTGTGCAATATCAGCACTTAAGGTATATTTCGCTTGTTGAACATCATAGATCGCACGGATTAACACTTCGGGATCACTACTTTTTGTGACATAACCTAAAGCGCCAGCTCGGGTTGCTTGCACGGCAAAACTTGGGTTTTGATGCATGCTGAACACGATGATCTTCGCATCAGCATCAAACTGTTTAATGCGCGTTATGGCTTCTAAACCACCTTGACCAGGCATCGAAATATCCATAACGACGATATCAGGTTGATGTGATTTATATAAATTATAGGCTTGAGCACCATCACTGGCTTCGGCGATGACTTGCATATTGTCTTGTTTTTGTAGCAAAGATCGATAGCCTTCACGCACGATGGCATGGTCATCGACTAGCATGATATTAATCGTGTTATTCATGATACTGACCTTCTTCATAAACGATAGGAATAGTGATGTTGACAGTTAAACCGCCTGTCGAACGTGCAAGCAAAATGATTTTGCCGCCTAAAGCCATGACACGTTCACGGATCCCTAATAAACCAACCCCTAGCGTATTATCAAACTCATCGACATCAGCAATGCCATCATCACTGATCTCTAGTTGAATATAGTGATTAGGCTGCGAATTGATAATGACATCAGCCAGCGAAGCATGAGCGTGTTTAGCAATATTGGTTAGGCACTCTTGGACGATACGGTAGATGTTGACCGGTAAAGGATCAGGTAAATTATCAATATCGCCGTTGATCGTTAAGACATAGCGCGTCGAACCATTTGAACGATTATTCCAATTGTTAAGCAATTTTTTCAAACTCGTTGTTAAGCCTAAATCATCGACCTCAGCAGGACGAAGTCGTGTCAGCATGCTGCGTAATACATCCATCATATGAGCGGTAATCGGACTGATGGTGTTGAGTTCTTCAACGAGTTCGGGGCTATGTTGTTTAGCTGTTTGTTTGATTGAAGCAGTGACGGCATTAATGCCTGCTAAACATTGGCCAAATTCGTCATGTAATTCGCGGGCAATATAACGATGATCTTCTTCTTGAATATTAAGTAACTTCAATGCCAACTGTTGATTCTCTGCAATAACTTGTTCTTGGCTACTAGCGAGTTGGTTGATTGTTTCGCTGGTGCGTTTCCATTCATCTATATCAAAGGAAGGTAAGCGAGTATCTAATCGACCATCGCGCATTTTTTCTAAGCCATTCACAATGATTTTTGCGGGATTCAACATGCGATTAATAGTGATGTAAACCAATATAGATACCGCGAAAATACTCACGAACAATACGCCAATCACGGCACGAAGATTATTCCAAGCACGTGCGGTTTCGATGCGTGTATTTGAGGTGACGACGATTGAACCATAAGTCATCGCATTAAATGAAAATACTTTTCTTACTTCGAAATCGGGTGAAAAAAGATGTTGGTATAACGTGCCAAACCAAACCGGCCAAGTTCGCTCAGCTTCGGTAATTTGCTGGCACAAGTTTCGACTACGCTTATTAGAACGAGATAAAAACTGAATACATGAACCGGATAAATTATTGATATCTGGCCATAACTCGGTATTTGGAAAAGGACTCGAAAAGTCATTACGAGCAAACATCTGCAACATTTGAGTTTTGACTTGATCGCTGATTCGGCTGGCGGTGAAGTTAGCTTCATGTTTAGCCTGTTTATCTGTTTGATACAACACATAAAAAGCACTCGATATTAAACAAATGAGTGCGATCAATAGAATTCTAGAAAACAGATGTATTTTTAAATTCATTGAACCAGATTGCCTAATGAGAGTTGACTCAGTTTAGGTGTTATGGCGATTGAATGAAAGACATGGCGGATAGGCAAGGAAATTTGCCCGACTCTTGCGGGCAAATATGAGGTGACGATGAGTGTTTGATAGCGTGTAATGTTATTACGAAATATTTCGTAGTGAATTTAAGGCGTTATTTATGTCATACAAGGTCGATTGGATTAAGTTTATTTTTTCGATATTGATGGTGGTTTATGTTTCCACAGGCGCAGCGGTAGAATTAACGCAAAACCCTAGGACTGCCATTCCTATTATTGTTTTAGATATTGAATTATTAGGTGATACCAGTGTAGAGAGTATGCAACAAGGTGACAGTGAATTGATGGCAAAGTTTAGTAAAAGCTTACGCCAACAATTAAATCAGCAACACGGTTTTACTGTACTGGATGATCCACATTCATTAGCCGTTATAAACAAGCAATCTGAACATCATTATTTGCATCGTTGTAATGGTTGTGAACTGAACATTGCCAAAAAGTTAGGTGCCAAACACGTTGTTGTGCCCTGGATTTTCAGAATGAGTAAGCTGATTCAAACCATGTACATTGAAGTCAGGGATGTCGAAACAGGCAAAGTATTGGTTCATGAAGGACGTAATTTTAGAGGTAATACCGAAGATGGTTGGCAGCATGTCATTGATCAACTCGTTGAAAGTATTAACCAAAATACTTAAGAATCATGGCGGGAAATATGCCCGACTAACTTCAGGTTAAGATGTCTATCATAATGTGTGATCGACATAATTTTAAACGTTAGAAAGACTAAGGTAAAACGATGGATATCTTAATTAATAGCTGGTAGCAGCTTTAGATGGCAATTTGGGGGATAAAATAGTTTGGAAAGTTTTATCTGCCATCAGTTTTATAATTACGACGACTGGTTTTGTATGGATAGGCTATACCTTTGTGAAGCATTACATAACTTCTCACTCATGACTTAAGGCAAAGAACAGTTAATATGACTTTATTCGGATTTCAATGGGCATCACCTTTAGCCTTATATTTATTACCACTTATTGCTTTGCCATGGTTCACCCATCGCTTAGAAAAAACCATTGTATGGAATAAGTTTGTCCCCGTTGATCCGATCTCAAACATGATCGGCTTAACATTTAAAATCATGGCCTCACTAGTGTTAGCGTGTTTAATACTTTCATTAGCTGGGCCATATTTACCAGAGAAAAAAGTTGAGCGAGTCGGTGAAGGAGCCGAGGTTGTCGTGTTGGTTGATCGCAGTCGTAGCATGGATGATGCCTTTGCTATTAAAGGCCAATTAATTATGGGGAAAGTGGGCGGCGAAGATAGTAAGCGCCGTGTAGCAAAGAAATATTTGCAAGAATTTATTGATAAACGTCCTGATGATCGATTTGGCTTTGTATTGTTTAGTGACAAGGCATTGGATTTATTGCCGCTTACCTATAATAAACAAACGATTCATGCCACGGTCGATGCCAGTGCTTTGGGTAAAGGTTTATCGGAAACTAATATAGCTAAAGCATTGATTAAAGCGGCTGAAATGTATCAGGGGCAGACATATCGAGGTTCACGAATCGTAGTGCTGGTTTCTGATGGTGGTCAAGAATTTTCAGATGAAGACAAAGCGCAAATTACAGAATTATATAAGCAAGAAAACTTAACACTTTATTGGTTATATATGCGTACTTTAACCGGCATGACCTTAGATAAAACTCCGGGTGAGAATGATCGTTGGGGAGCAACCCCAGAAAGGAAGCTACATACTTTCTTTAAATCAATCGGTATCCCTTATCTACCATTTGAAATTGGCTCGATGAAAAGTTTTTCTGAGGCGATAGATACGATTGATAAACAACAGTATCAAACGATGATTGTTGAAGAAACGTTGCCGAAAGAAAACAAAGCGTATTTATTTCTTATCATCGGTTTGGTGCTGATGTTGATTTTAATGCTCGCTCAATTTTATACCGCATGGGGTGTTCGAAAAGCACATGAAACAATTACGACTGAGTCAGCTGGCTTCTAACTAAGCTACAAAATTTTTCGACAGTCTTTTTTCTGTTTCTATTTTTGGTGAGAAGAATGCCAATCGTTCTAGGAGGCAGCTGAGGATCAAGATCCACTATTTCCAGTCGATATTGAGCTTTTAAGGCAGAAAAAGCTTCGGGGAGAATACTAAAAGACGCGCCGCCTTCGACAAGGTCAAGAATAGAAGAAATGTTATTTACTTCAGTTACATTGGTGTATTTAATTTTATTGTCAGCAAAGTATTTATCAACAATTTTTCTGGTTTCAAAGTATTCAGAAAGTAGCACCGCTTTTAAAGGATGAGTTTCACCGGCCATGATCGTAGTGGCTAAGTTGGCATAAGTAGGGGAGATGATGAGCTTCCATTTTTCATCAAATAGTTTTTCAAATTTAATATCAGGATAATCTTTTTGTAATATGAAACCGATGCCGATATCAATATCACCATTAATCACTTTCTTTTCAATATTGTGGTTAGTGAGTTCTTCAATTTGCAAAGAGATATTGGGGTTATTGCGATCAAACTCGGCGACTAAGCTACGCAGATATAAAGAATTAATAGATTGTAGTACGCCGATTTTGAGTGTTCCGGCATCACCTGCTTCGATATCGGAAACAGATTCTTTTAGAAGTGCGACTTCATTAAGTATTTTTTGGGCAGAGATCAATACCAGCTCGCCGTTTTCAGATAGTTTGACACCGCGGCCAATACGAACAAATAGTTCGGTGTTAAGTTCTTGTTCTAATTGTTTTATTTGGCTGGAAAGTGCAGGTTGTGTGATGTGTAATTTTTCAGCCGCTTTATGGAAATGCTGTAATTCTGCAACCACTTTGAAGTACCGTAAATGTCGGAGTTCCATGTCGTTTTTCGCTCAGTAATTGATTAGTTTCAGTTATCAATATGATAGTTATAAAAACTTATACTTTCAATTGATTCTCTGAGAGTATTAAGTTTGAGTCAATTGCAAGTGTGTTATTCATTTAAATAGTAAGGAAGGAGGAACAAGTTGAATAGATTAATGTTAAAGCCAATGTTGAACCCAGTGACTCCTAATTTGATAGGTAATGCACGGGTTTTATGGGAAATGCACGGGATTTATCATCATGGCTAATACTGTATTTTCAGGCATTATTGCTTATACCATCACGCCTTTTACGCTTGATGAACAGATTAATATCGACGTACTACATGCGCTTATTGATAAGTTAATTGATGCTGGTGTTGATGCAATAGCCGCATTAGGTAGTGCTGGCGAAGGCGTCTATCTTGATGATGATGAGTGGCATTTTGTAGCTTCTGAAACGATAAAGCAGGTGAAGGGTCGAGTGCCAGTGATCATTGGTATTGCTGAATTGACGACTAAAAAAGCTATCTCACGAGCTATGTTTGCCCAGAAGCTGGGTGCTGATGCAATTATGGTGTCACCTTTTTCATACTACAGATTATCTGAAGATGAAATCTATGATCATTATGCTGCGATTTCTGATGCCGTATCGTTACCGATTATGGTCTACAACAATCCAGCGACATGCGGTATTGATATGTCACCCGAGTTTATGTTGTCGATGATTGAAACGATCGACAATGCGACGATGATTAAAGAAAGCACAGGCGATATTCAGAGAATGCGTACGATTCATCGTTTATCTCAGGGTCGCGTACCTTTTTTTAATGGTTGTAACTATATCGCTCTGGATGCATTACATGCTGGAGCCGTCGGTTGGTGTACAGCGGCGCCTTGTTTAATCGGTGATTTGGCAAAACAATTATTTGATAGCGTGCAACATGGTGAACCAGAAAAAGCGAAAACATTGTTTGAGCACCAATTGCCGTTATTAGAATTTATCGTTAATGGTGGATTAGCATCGACGGTAAAAGCAGGATTAGAGATTAGAGGATTGGCTGCGGGTGTCGCTCGGCGTCCATTAAAACCATTGAGTGAAGAAAAAAAGAAAACCCTAGAACAGATTTTATTAAAGGTAATTGGATAATAGTAAAGCGTAATCAAAAAAGGCCGGGTAATAGATCGTTAACTGTCTATTATCTAAACAATTTTAAGACAACACTATAATAATTAAGATAACTAAAAAGAGAGGAACACATGACGGATATGCAACATTTACAATCAGCTCGTGATAAAGCATTAGCATTAGAGAAAGTCGTTAATACGGTTGTTATTGGCCAGCAAAAAGCAATTCGATTAATTTTGATTGCCTTACATGCACGTGGACACGTATTACTCGAAGGTGGCGTTGGTGTGGGTAAAACAACCTTACTTCGTGCGTTTTCTAAAGCATTAGGCGGCTCGTTTGGTCGTATTGAAGGTAGTGTCGATTTAATGCCGAGCGATTTACTTTACAGCGCGTGGGTTGATGGTGAAGGTAAACCTGTTATTGATCCAGGTCCCCTCATTGCTCATGGTGATGATACGGCTGTATTTTTCTTTAATGAAATCAATCGTGCTCGTCCACAAGTTCAATCATTACTTTTACGTGCGATGGCAGAACGTAGTGCTGAAGCATTTGGTAAGGAATATAGATTCCCTCACATGGTCGTGTTTGCTGATCGTAACGGTGTTGAAAAAGAAGAAACCTTTGAATTAAGCGCCGCTGCACGCGATCGTTTCTTATTCGAAATCGGGGTGTCTAACCCTGAAGCGGTAGGTGATCGTAAAGCATTGATCTTCGATTCTAAGTTCCATGACGTCGATGAATTATTAAGTGACTTAAAAGAACCTTTACTGGATTACACCGAGTTAAATGCCTTAGATAAAGAGGTTCAACAGGCTGTATTTGTGTCACCAGAAATCGAAGATTACATCATTCGAATCTGGGATGCGACGTGGAAACCGCATGAATTCGGTATTAATATTCCTGATGTGTTTATGGAAGATTTAGTGGTAGCGGGTGCTAGTGTTCGTGCTATGTCTGCGATGGTACGTGCCGCTAAAGTAGCGGCATGGTTAGAAGGCCGCGATCATGTTTTGCCGGATGATGTACATACTGTGTTGTTTGCAACCTTAACGCATCGTGTTTTCTTATCACCTATTTATGAAGGTCGTCGTGAACAGATCATGCCACAGTTTATTGCGGCGTTACGTGATCATATTTCTGCCCCATAAAAAATGAGTCTACGGTTCATTTTTTCGTAACGACAGAGTTAAAAGTATTGTTCAAGTTGCTATGTGATTTATGTAAGCGATGCTTGATTGATGGTTGTTATCTTGTCCTAACGAAAAAGAGTGCACGTATTCCTCATTTTATTGAACTATTTAGGGTTAACTATGAGCGAAAAAAATAAACGACAACAAGATGAGTTTAGTTATCGTTATCCTCACAAGGTGTACGGTAGCTTGCCGGGTGTGCATCAAGGTAAATCATTAGGTACTGGGGATAGTTTTGCTGGATTCTCAGATTTATTTGATTACCCTGATCCTCGCCGCTTAGATTTGCGTGCCTCGCTGCGTAATAATTTATCGACAGGTAAAGAAAGTTATTTGGTTAAACGTTATCAGCAGCGTTCACCTATTACATTATGGATGATGGCAGATTTGTCACGATCAATGGCAATATCGAATGTCAATCATGAACAATTAGCCAATTTGACGCAGCTAATCGCCCATTCAGCAATAGGTTTAGGTGATCGATTTGGTCTGGCTGGCTTTGATTCTGGTTTACGTCACGATGTACATATGATGCCTACCCGTCAACGCAGCATGCCGATGATTGCCGCCGATATGATACGTGATGCCGGACCTGCAACATCAGCAGGTGTTGATGGCATGCTCCACGCAGCAAATATGATTACCAGTAAGCATGCTGTTGTCTTTTTAGCATCTGATTTTTGTTGTGATATTGACGTGATTGATAAGGCGTTAAGACAATTATCACGTTATACCGTTGTGCCTATTGTTTGGCAGCACGATGATGTCAATCATCTGCCATCACATGCAGGCTGGACAGAAATGAGAGATTCGGAAACGGGTGAGCGACGTAGTGTTTGGATGCGACCTAGCGTTAAAAAACGTTGGAAACAAACCATTGATAATCACTTTGAGCAGTTGACTAACTGCTTTATGCGTCATCGGGTGAGACCTTTATTCACCGATGGTGAGGTAACGGGCGAACAGTTAACGAACTACTTTTTAGGTAGAAAATAAATATGAAAAATTATTATCTAATACTAATGGTCTTGGTAAACATGCTGTTTATCACTTCCGCGATGGCAGAAGAGCAGCCTTTAACCATATCGGTTGATCGAACATGGGGGTTATTTCTGGGGGATGAAGTCAATGTTAACGTTGATTTAGGAACCACTGATATTCAAGTGGATAAATCCAGTTTGCCACAAGAGAACAAGCGATATGGAACGTGGCTGTATTTAAAAACGATTGATGTTGAAGCTAGACAACTGGTTTTTCATTATCAAGTTGTCAATGTGCCATTAAAAAACACCACGATTGCTACGCCTAAGTTTGATGTAAAAGGCAGTGATGAGAAATGGATGACGATTCCTGAAACAGCATTAACTATTGGGCCTGCATTAGCGGTATCAGGTGATGATGGTTTAGCGGATATAAAAGCTAGACCTGATATGAAGCCGATGTTAATTACAACCACTGAAACAATGCAGCAATTAAAATTATTTGCTGGTATTGCGTTACTTTGTGGATTGATTTTGGCGTTTTGGCACTTCGGATGGAAAACAAAACACCGCCAACCCTTTGCTCAAGCCGTGCATAACTTGTCACGTTTGAAATGGCAGCGTTCACTGACGAATGATGATGCGTCACGTATTTTGCATACTGCGTTTAATCACACAGCAGGCACGGTCGTTGTCTATGGTGAAATAGATAAGTTGTTGATGCAGTTTCCATGGTTATCACCACTGGAAAAAGACATTAAATTATTTTACACACAATCAGAACAACACTTTTTTGCTCGTAAGGCTGAACAAGGTGCTGATATTGAATCAGTAAGAAAACTGGCTAAGGCATGTCGTTCTAAGGAGATGCTCGCATGACACTTTTAGGTTTACAGTGGGCATCACCGATGATGTTTTTGCTGCTGCCTTTAGTGTTCTTGCCTTGGTTTACCCATAATCAAGATAAGACAGTAGCGTGGAGCCAATTTGTACCGGTCGATTCCTTATCTAATATGATTGGTTTTGCACTTAAGCTTCTGGCTTCCCTCGTGTTAGCGGGTTTAATTTTATCGCTAGCTGGTCCTTATTATCCTGAGCAAACGGTTGAACGGGTGGGTAATGGTGCTGAAGTAGTGGTGTTAGTTGATCGTAGTCGCAGTATGGATGATCCGTTTTCAACACGAGATAAAGCATTAGCGGTTAATCGAACCGTAGGAAAGGGCGATAGCAAACGTCGCATTGCTCAAAAGTACTTATTGGAATTTGTTGATAAACGTCCAGATGATCGCTTTGGCTTTGTATTGTTTAGTGATAAGGCGTTGGATTTGTTGCCTTTGAGTTATAACAAAGATTCAATACGGGCGACGATTGATGCGAGTGCATTAGGTAAAGGGTTATCTGAAACCAATATCGCCCAAGCGTTAATTAAAGCCGGTGAAATGTATGGTAAAGAGGCGTATCACGGTTCGCGAACCGTATTGTTGGTATCCGATGGTGGACAAGAGTTTACTGATGAAGATAAGCAAACCATTGCAGCGTTATACAAACGTGAAAATTTAACACTGTACTGGATTTACATGCGTTCGACGGCCGGTTTAAGTTTAGATGAAGAAGGCACAGATAATTCATGGGGCAACACACCAGAGAAGCGTTTACACAAATTCTTTCAATCTTTAGGTGTGCCATATCGAGTTTTTGAAATTGAATCAGTGAAAAGCTTTTCTGAAGCGATAGATACGATCGATAAGCAACAAGATCAGACGTTAATTGTGAATGAGGTTATGCCACGTGAAATAAAAACGGCACCTTTCTTTTGGGTAGCAATGATAACCATGTTGTTGTTAATGATGGCTCAATTTTATACCGCATGGGGAGTGAGAAAAGCACATGAATAAATATTTGAATGTAGCACATTGGTTATTAGTTGTTGTGGCGGTACTCAGTTTACTCGCTGCAGGCCAAGCAGGTTTATCACTATGGCAGACAGGTAAAGTGAACGCGTTTATCAGCAACCCCGCAAGCTCTGAAAATATACCTGAGCATTTAAAAGCACAATTTGCCAAAGCTTATAATGAAGCAGAACAGGGCAAAGCGAAGGAAGCAATGGAACGTTTAACAACGGTCGTAGCAACTGAAGATGAAGATTTAGAAGCGGCGGCTTATTTCAACCGCGGCAATATTCATTTGCAAGATGCACGGGCATTAGCAGCGGATGATACCGGACGAGTGGCACTGATTGGTTTAGCCAAACAGGATTATAGGACAGCATTGTTAATAGACTCATCGTTATGGGATGCGCGTTATAACTTAGAGCTTGCATTGCGCATGGCGCCGGAAGAATCAGCTGATAAAAAACCTTATGCAAAACGTAAAGGTTCAGAAAGTGTGGTCGTTAAAGCCGTTGGTTTCAGAGTTGATTTGCCATGAAGTTTTCTTATCAATCTCGTATAACGGCATCGGCATTGTTCATGTTGCTGGTGACTTTATTGATTATGGCGGCGCTGTGGTTTCCTCGTACTGATCGTACAATTAAGGTGATGGATTTATTGTTTGTTATTGATATCACACAAAGTATGGATGTGAAGGATGTTGATCAAAATGGCGAAGAAATAAGCCGTTTAACGTGGGCAACGGAATATACAAAACAAACGTTACAGCAATTACCTTGTGGTTCTCATGTTGGTTTAGCGGCCTTTACCGAAGCGCGTAGTTTAGTGCTTATTAATCCGGTCGAGGTTTGTTCAAGCTATAACGATCTGACGCAAATGTTGTCGAAGATAAATGGCTCGATGGCCTGGGCATTATCGAGTGAGGTATCAAAAGCAGCGTTTACTGCCGTAGAACAAGCTAAATTGATGGAACCCGTTCCCGATGTTGTTTTTATTACTGATGGGCATGAAGCACCACCATTAAGTGATACGCTTTTTCCTAAATTCAAAGGTAAGTTAGGCGAGGTATCGGGTGTGTTTGTCGGAATTGGGGGTGAGAAATTATTACCGATTCCAAAGCATGATATTGACGGAACTGATCTGGGCGTTTGGGAACAAAATGATGTGATGCATGAAGATGTTTATGCCTCGCTTCGAAATGAGTCGGTAGAAACGCGTGCCGCAAAACCGCGTAATGAACATTTATCTTCTCAGAAAAAGTCACATTTAGAACAGTTAGCGAATATGCTTGATTTTGATTTTGTATCTTCGCCATCGAAACCGAATACCGTGATTAGTGCGTTGGAGCATAAAGTAAAAATGCGGGATCAAGTTGTAAGCTATGATTGGGCGCCTTGGTTTACTGGAATAGCGTTACTATTCCTTGTCTTATTGTATTTTCCTGTACGATTTTTTCGGGATTAAATAGTTTCGACTCGTTTTTAACTGACTATATTTTGTTTAAAATCATGCAGCGTTAAACGTACAAAAAAGCAGTGGATCACATCAGTGATTGACTGCTTTTTTTGTATTTTTCTTCGCCACATTGCTAACGGTTGTTCAACTTTCAATTAATAGGTTTCGTTATGTTTGTAGTTCAAACACTGGTTTTGTTTTTTGTAACGGCACTCGCTGAGATAATCGGCTGTTATTTGCCTTATCTATGGTTAAAGCAAGGCGGTTCAGCGTGGCTACTTATTCCCGCCGCGATATCGCTAGCTTTATTTGCATGGTTACTTACTTTACATCCCGCGGCGGCAGGTCGTGTTTACGCCGCTTATGGTGGTGTGTATGTTGCGGTAGCGATAGGCTGGTTATGGACAATTGACGGTATTCGACCTTCATTTTGGGACTGGGTCGGTGCAGGCATGACCTTAGTCGGCATGGCAATTATTATGTTTGCTCCACGCTACAGTTAACGGCATTAAATATATGCTTAACAAGTAAAATTTATAGCGTAAATATTATCTAAAATAACGTTTATTTTTTGCAAAATTATCGAGCTGTAATGGTATCCTATTCACTAAATAATTCTTTGAGATAGAGGCAATGAGTCAGAATAAAACAGACAGATTAACCGATGAATTAACACCGCTAGAAAAAATTGAATCTCTATATCATGAATTGCTTGCTTGGTATGGCGATGCCGACAAAAAAGAACAACGCGTAGCCGCTAAATTATTGATGGTTGCACTAGATAAATTTTCTGTTCATGCAGGAAATAGCTGGGATGATTTAGTGATGGAATATATGACCATTCTTAAAAATGATCCCGAACAGTTTGAAAGAATTATTGAATCAAATCGTGGTGAACAAAAGGGAAAACCACCGATAAACTTTGCTCATTAAGATTAATCGTTTACAAAGAATTTCTGAGTCTGTTCATTTTGAAGCAACTTGGCAAATAAGCGAGTTTGCTTAGGTAAGTGAATGTACTCATCTATCAGGGTCTTTTTCCGTCGCTTTTTAATAAGCTCTGCTGGCTCAAAAAAATGTTTGGCATTTTCATAAGACAGTACGAATGGAGAAAGACCTTCCTTGATCAGCAAGTAACTCATAATCAATGACGCTGTACGATGATTACCTTCTAAAAAAAGCTGTGGTTGACTGATTATATGGGTGAAAACACCCGCTGTTTTTTTCCAGATCTTGGTATTCTTATTCAGCGATAACCAATCCATTAATTGTCCGATACCACCATCTTTGCCATCATAAAAATGTAGTTGGGTGGCTTTGAATTGTGATTTATCTTCCTCGATTGAAATAGCAGAATTATGATAAAGCACGATATGGTTAAGCTCTAAAATAAGATGAGAGTTACCCATGCCAAATAAATCCGTTCCATTTTCCAGATAAGCATCAATTTTGGCATAACCAGCCAGTAAATTATCGATAACCTCATCCGACGGTGGTTTTCGTTTGATGGTGAGTGTCGAATTAATTTTTTTGAAATTGTGCTGAGTAACCTCAAGGGATGATCGAATGGCATCCATATTAAGTCGTCGTATTTTAGCCATCAAACCAAACCAAGTTGTTGATCACGTTTCATCATTATTATCGTGAATATTAGTTAATCCTCTGCAATGTCACAGCGGTTTAACTGAATTCGCCTCGTACATATTGTTGAGTCAATTTTTGCTGAGGATTTTCAAAAATCTGTTGAGTTTCATTCATTTCAACGAGATAACCTGTGCGACTACCTTGGCTGATATCAACACCTAAGAATGCCGTTACATCGGCAACACGCGAGGCTTGTTGCATATTGTGGGTAACCAAAGCGACACTGTAATGTTCTTTCAATTCAACCATTAATTCTTCAACTTGGCGGGTTGCAATGGGATCAAGCGCTGAACACGGTTCATCCATTAACAATACATCAGGTTCCGTTGCAATGGCTCTTGCAATACACAAGCGTTGTTGTTGTCCACCGGATAATGACAAACCGCTGTTTTTAAGCTTATCTTTTACGTCATCCCAAATCGCTGCGCGTTTTAACGCTTTTACAACCATTTCTTCTTCATCACCTTGAAATCTATTCAAACGAAGGCCAAAGGCAACGTTATCGTAAATACTCATTGAGAAAGGGTTAGGCAGTTGGAAAACCATACCGATATAGCGTCTAACAATAACCGGATCGACTTTTTTATTATAGATATCGCTTTCGTGATAATGAATACTGCCATCGAATTTGAATGATTCAATTAAGTCATTCATTCGATTCATACTTCTTAATACAGTACTCTTGCCGCAACCCGATGGGCCGATAAATCCAGTTACTTTGTTTTTTTCGATTGGAATAGCGGTATCTCTCACCGCTCTAAAATCACCGTAAAAAATATTTTTTACTTGGCAATCTAAAACAACCGGACCTTTTGGTTCATATTTTTTGGCAATAAATTCGCCATTAGTTGATGTAGTCGTCATGTGTAACCTCACTTATTCTCTAAATTTAGAACGTCCGACAACACGTGCCAGAATGTTGAAAAAAAGTACCAGTAAAACAAGTACTAAAGATGCTGACCAAGCTAACTCGATTTGGTTCTCAAAAGGCATGCCTGAGAAGTTATAAATCAAAATCGATAATGAAGCGGTCGGTTCAGCCAATTCGCCCATGTAATAATTACTAAATAATGCGGTGAAGAGTAGGGGAGCCGATTCGCCAGCTGCGCCCGCTACCGCTAAAATAACGCCCGTTAAAATACCCGGTAAACCCGTAGGCAATACCACATTAAAAATAACTTGAGTACGAGTACACCCCATGCCAAAAGCAGCATCTTTCATTTTTTGTGGTACTTGGCGCATTGCTTCTTCAGCGGCTAATGTCACTGTTGGTAACATTAAAACCGCTAATGCCACACCACCGGCCCATGCCGAATACGTGCCTGTTGTAATAACAATGACGGCATAAACAAATACACCCGCCAAAATAGAAGGGAAGCCTGTCAGCACTTTTGCTAAGAATCTTGAGATGGTGGCGACTTTGCTATGTGGTTCTAGTATCGATAGATAAATCGCCGCCATAATGCCGATTGGAATACTGAGTGCTGATGCAATAAACACCATGATCAACGTACCAATTATTGCGTTACCAAATCCGCCGCCCATCTCAAAGCCTGCTGGTGGAATGGCGGTTAACGCTTCATAATCTAGTCGAGCGCCACCTTCAACAATCAACATGTAAATAACTGAAAATAAAGGAATACTCGCTAAAATACCGATAGCCCATACCAGCAAGGTTAAGAAAGCATTCTTAATTGCTCGCATCTCAAAGACATCTTTATCAAGAGCTGGTAGCACGATTTTAGGTAGTAAATCTTTTGAAGTGAGTTGGCTCATTTTTTACCCTCAAATTTACGCATGGTGTATTGCTGAACAGCTAAACCTGCAACATTAACGACAAAGGTGATAGCTAATAAAACTAGAGCGGCATACATCAGCGCTTCAACTTCTAATTCGCCGGCTTCAGGGAAGGTGGATGCAAGTAGCGATGCCAAAGTATTAGCAGGGGCAAAAAGAGAAAGGCTAATGTTATTCACATTAC
The DNA here is from genome assembly GCA_011053005.1 of Methylophaga sp. Lineage (GTDB taxonomy): Bacteria > Pseudomonadota > Gammaproteobacteria > Nitrosococcales > Methylophagaceae. The sequence goes on along the minus strand of DRHW01000037.1, from coordinate 97,566 downwards.
CAATCAACATTGCAAGGGCCATTGTTTCACCCAATGCACGACCAAAACCTAATACCAATCCGGCAAGAATGCCTGATGAGGCCGTTGGCAACATAACTTTTAGAATGACTTCCCACTTTGTTGCGCCCATACCGTAAGCCGCTTCTTTAACGCGATAAGGAATGCGGCGAAATGCATCGGCTGAAATTGCGGCAACAGTCGGTAAGATCATAATGGCCAGTACTAACGAAGCGGGTGCAAGTCCCGGTCCACTGAGTTCTGTACCAAATAAAGGGAACCAGCCGAAGGTTTCATGTAACCAATCTGCGCCAGGTCTTAATAATGGGATCAGCACGTAAATACCCCAAAGTCCGTAAACAACGGAAGGGATAGCGGCTAATAATTCAATGATGGTTCTAAAGGTGACTTCGAGTTTTGCATGAACAAAACTTTGCGTTAAGAATATGGCAATACCCACACCAAAAACGCCGCCAATTAATAAGGCAATTAACGAGCTGTAAATGGTTCCCCATATTTCAGGAAGCACGCCAAAAATGCCTTCATTCGTATCCCATGTGGTGCCCGTAATAAAACCTAAACCATGTTTTTGTATGGCGGGTAGGGCTTGGCTACCCAATTCTATAATAATATAAGCAACTAATAGAATGATGAATAAGGCACAAAAGTAGGCAAAAAATCTAAATGTCGAATCTTTCAGATATTCAGTGGCAGAAGGCGGAGCAGATAATGTCCTATCGCTACTTGCTTCTTTAAATGGATCATAAACCATAAATTTACCAGTTAATTAAAGTGTAAAATCAAATGTAAAAAACGTTGTAGGTGCTTTTGCACCTACAACGTCATTTTTTTCTAATGAAGTAATAATGTTGATTACTTAATCATCTTTGCAGCGTTTCTCACTTTTGCAACGACATTTTCTGGCAATGGAATGTAACCCATTTCTTCAGCCGATTTTTGGCCTGTTGTCACCATGTATTCGATCAAGTCTTGCATCGCTTTTGCTTTGTCATCTTCTTGATCTTTATAAACAAGTAACCAAGTGAACGTTGCGATTGGGTAAGCGGCTTCACCAGAAGGATCGGTTGCCCAGCCACGTAAATCAGGTACATCGCTACCAGGTAACATATTCGTTGGGAAATCGGTTGTTGCTAAGGCTGCTGCGCCGCCTTCAGAACCTGCTGCTATGAATTTACCTTTTTGGTTTTCAAGCATTGCTGTTGGGCTTTTTGTTAATTTTGCAAAGCCGTATTCAATGTAACCAATTGCACCCGGCGTTTGTTTAATCGTTGCTGTTACACCGTCATTTTTAGGTGCTTTTACAATACGACTTTCAGCTGGCCAGTTTGGTGACTTTGCACCACCTACCGCTGATTTAAAATCAGCATTGATTGCAGATAAGTGATTAGTAAATACATAACTTGTACCACTTGAATCAGAACGTACTACAACCGTGATTTTTTGATCAGGAAGTTTAATGCCAGGATTGGCAGCTTGAATTTTAGGGTCATTCCACATTGTGATTTTACCCAAGAAAATTTCAGGATAGACATCACGAGGCAGTTTCAGGTCTTCAACACCTTTCAGATTATAAGAAAGTACGACTTCACCCGCTGTCATCGGTAATAGAATCGCGCCTCTTTTTACTTGCTCAATTTCACTGTCTTTCATCGCCGCATCACTGGCAGCAAAATCGACTGTTTCATTGATGAAATCACGAATACCAGCGCCACTACCTTTTGATTGATAGTCAATACGAACGCCGTCTGTTTGTTTGCTGTAGTCTTTAAACCATTTATTATAAATAGGCGCTGGGAAGCTGGCACCTGAACCATTTAATTTTAGATCGGCATGTGCAACAGATAGAGACATTGCACTCATTAGCACACTGACTAAAAGAACCGACTTTTTGCTTTTGGCTAAGAGTTTCATTAAGTTTTCCTGAATTGTAGATACAAATTAAAAAAACTCATCATATCGGACATATATGAAGGAATTATGACAAGGAATGACTTAATTGTTGCCGTTAACGTAATGTATTGATTTATATGTTTATATCTAAGTTTAAGATGCACTTTATCGATCGTATTAAGCCAGATTGAAACATAATTAATATTAATGTTGAGCATTGAATGGGTAGAACCTTGTATTCATCAGCATTTTTGCAAAAAATAGCAAAAACACTGACAATCTAAGGCTACAATCGATACATAGAACATTAAATACACAATATCAACGATTCTCGATACTGTATTTAGTCATGAGCAATATTATCTAAATCAAAAAGTAGGTGCTAACGCCCATAAAATGAGGGCGTTAAGCAAGACAAAGGACATAGTATGGAATCTTTTATTTCGGTTGATCGTCTCCGATTTTTACTCACTCGATTTCGCGACCGACTTTGGGTGAGGCCCTTAGTTGTTTGTTTGTTATCAATTGCTGCTGTGTTTGCTGCAAAACTTGCTGATGGTACGCATTTAAAGGAAATCGTACCGGAAATAACCCCGGATTCTATTGAAACATTACTGTCAGTTATGGCGAGTAGCATGTTAGTTATTGCGACATTTTCAGTGGGTTCGATGGTATCTGCATTTGCCTCAGCAAGCAGCACTGCAACACCGCGATCTTTTAGTTTAGTTGCAGCCGATAATTCATCGAAGAATGCCTTATCAACCTTTGTCGGAGCTTTTATTTTTAGCGTCGTGGCACTGACAGCATTTGAAAATGCATATTTTGATAAAGCCGGTATCTTTATTCTTTATGTGCTAACAGTGGGTGTATTTGCCATTGTTGTCATTACCTTTGTCCGTTGGGTTGATAGTATTGCTCGCCTTGGTCGGCTAGGTCAGACTATTAAAATGGTTGAAAAAGCGACATCAGATGCAATGAAGTGGCGACGTGGTTCACCTACTTTAGGCGGCATAGTCAAAAAAGAAGGTCAGACTGGCCAGCATAAAGTCTTCGCATCAGATATTGGTTATGTGCAACATATCGATATATCAGTAATTCAAGGATGGGCTGAAGATCATAAAGCTCAGGTTGTGCTAGCAGTATTGCCTGGTAAATTTGTATCACCTGAGAAAGTGCTGGCATATGTGGATATTCTCCCTAGTGATTTAGCTAACACTGACTTTTCATGCATTATCGACGCTTTTCAAATTGGTGATGATCGTTATTTCTCAGACGATCCACGTTTTGGTTTAGTCGTACTTTCAGAAATTGCAGGTCGTGCTTTATCGCCTGCGATTAATGATCCTGGCTCAGCGATTAAGATCATTGGCACAATGGTGAGATTATTTTCTTTATGGAATGAACCTGAAAAAGAAGAGAGTAAAGAACCTGAATACGATCGGGTTGCCGTACCTGAAATAGAGATGCAAGATATGTTTGATGATGCGTTTACAGCGATTGCTCGCGATGGTGCAGGCACGGTCGAAGTCTGTATCAGGCTACAAAAAGCCTTACATTCACTGGCATTGTTAGGTGATGATGCCATGCGAGATGCTGCTAAATATCATGGCAATTTGGCATTGGAACGAGCCCAAAAAGCATTGGTGATTGAACATGATCTCAAAGCGGTTCAAAATGCTGCTAGCTTCGCGACTGATTCAGCCAAGTTTACTGATTGATATTGCAGTGAAGGCTTGTCAGTGAGCTTTAAGATTGCTGTTCATTTATTGAAAGTAGCTGATTCATAAATAGTGCAGAAAGAATAACGGCTAATGCGAGCCATGTGTTTAAGAGAATGATGTCATTGCTCATCGTTGCGCCAATAATGACACCCGCTGTCGGAACAATATAATTTGTCATCGAGGTAAAAACAGCGCCTGCATTTTTAATGCTTACCATGTACAAATAGTAGACAATACCGGCACATATCACCCCTAAATATAATAGTGCTAGCATCCCAGCATGAGAGATCGATTGGATTTTAATCGGCGTACTAACAAATGCAATAACTATTAACTGAATAGCGGCCATTGAAAGAATGTTTCGAGCAACAATGATGGGGTGCTCATTCCGCACTTGATTGAGTAGCAATAGTGCAATAGCAAAACAGATAGCGGCAACAATAATACCTAACGAACTCAGTATGTTAATCGTATCCGTTCTCGAAGATAGCTCTGGATAAAATAAAATCAGTAGACCACTAAAGCCAATCATCACGCTGATGAGGTTACCAATAGTAATTTTTGCATTTGTTATAAAAAATGGCGCAAGTAAAAGAACATAAAATGGTAGTGTTCCCATAAGTAGTGCCGCTATTGAGCTGCTCAGATTTTGTTGTGCCCACGGCATGATAACAAAGGGAATTGTTGCATCAAGTAAACCAATTGATGAGAATAGGAACCATTGATTGTTATTACCTTTTAACCCCATTGATTTGCAGATTAAAATCAGCGTAATAGCACCAATTACTGCTCGTGCAGCGCCAATCCAAATAGGAGAAAAGCTCGTTAAAGCAATTTCTTGGAAGATAAACTGGGAACCCCAGATTATTCCAATGGCCAAAAGTATTAAGTAATTTTTAAGTTTCATTGCAAGCTAACCATAATGACGTATTAGAAATGATAAGATTTTAAATCTAGATGAGCCGGTTTGAATGCAACAGCATCCACTTCGATTTGCATATCTTTAAGCGCTAAGCCCACCACAGGAATAAGAGTGCTTGCTGGTAGTTTTCCTACTGTCCAATACAGGGTCATTTCATCAGTCCAAATAGCCAACTTTTCAGCATTATGGTCAACAATTAAGATAGTTATTTTTATAACATCACTAAAGGTTAATTGATGAGCATTGAGTGCGATGTTTAAGTTTGATAAAACAATTTGTACCTGACGACGAAAGTCTTCATTCAAAATATGGTCTTTCCCTTCACCACCACTTTGGCCTGAAATATAGATAAGATCACCATTACTAGGCGCTTTAACTGTGTGGCTAAAACCGTAGGTCGATGGGTCGAATAAACCTGCTGGATTGTGAAAAGATAGTTTGTTATTACTCATGATATATACCAATAAATGATTTGCGTTGTAAGATGGAGCGAAGTATAAATGTTCAAGTTAACTTTAAGTCAAGAAGATCTTTTCAGTTTTTATACTATGTGAGAGCGATCATTTATGGCATTTAAAAATACCGTTTATTTAACGGTAGGCGAGCTAGCAGAACGAAGTGGTGTAGCAAAGTCTGCGCTACGATTTTATGAGACTAAAAATTTACTTGCTTCCATTAGGACTACCGGAAACCAACGTCGTTACGATGCTTCAATGTTAAGAAGGATTGCATTGATTCAAGTTGCTCAGTCGGTTGGATTTACGCTAGAGGAGATTACAAACGAGTTAGCTAGCCTACCCATGAATAAAAACGCAACTAAGCAAGATTGGCAGCGAGTCGCGACCAAATGGCAAAAAGAACTTGATAGTAAAATGAATAGAATTCAATCTTTAAAAGATAATTTAACTGGATGTATCGGTTGTGGATGTTTGAGTATGAACAAATGTCATTTACTCAATCCTGAAGATATCCTTCATGAACAAGGAACTGGCGCGCAACGATTGTTTGATGAATAGTAAGACGTACAATGAATCAATAGAGCCAGAGTGAGCGTTAATCATTTTGACTTTACTTGATGTTAATATTTTCTAAATTTATGGGATATTGCTTCTTACCAGAAAGTATGAAATATTTTATCCTCAACACAACTAACTTAAAATTACCCACGTTAATCATCTTAGGAAATAGTCATGTTAGAACGAAGTAATTCTGCAACACTCATACTTGGTATGAGTCTAATTCTCGGTTTGTCATCTTTAGGCTTTCTAGTCGGAAACGCAGCGTTGTCTGTTAAATCACTAGAACGTTCAGTCACGGTTAAAGGATTATCTGAACGAGAAGTTCAGGCAGATATTGCTGCTTGGCCTGTTAGTTTTCAGGTAGCTAGCAACGATCTTGATGAAGTGTATAAAACAATCGAAACGAAATCGGCGATTATAAAAAAATTCTTAACGGATCACGGTGTGCCTGAAACTGACATTAGTTTTTCTCCACCTAATATTACCGATCTTTATGTACAACAATGGGGCGATCGGGCGAACATCAAATTCCGTTACACCGGAAGTGGCGTAGTGACGGTTCATTCAGAAAAAGTGAATGCTGTTCGCGAAGCAATGTCTAATACATTAGAGCTCGGTAAATTAGGCGTTGTAATAGCGGGAGACCAATATAATCAAGGATCTAATCAATTTTTATTTACCCGATTAACTGAATTAAAACCTGGCATGATCGAAGAAGCGACTAAGAATGCGAGATCAGTAGCAGAAAAATTCGCTCAAGATTCGGATAGCCGTTTAGGCAAAATAAAATCGGCAAGCCAAGGACAATTTTCAATCGAAGATCGCGATTCTACAACGCCACAAATCAAGAAGGTGAGAGTAGTTTCGACGGTGGAATATTATCTTTCTGATTAGTTGTTGGTGCTGTTAAATCACCTTGAAGCGAGGTATAGATGGATCGCGAAAAATTTAAAAAATTGATAAGCGAACTCTATTCTGTAGTTGCAGGGTTAGAGGAAATGTTTCCGAATCGACACTTCACTCCAGATGGTCATATGGTTGGGAGTATTGGTGAATGTTTGGTGGCCAATGCATATGGACTTGAACTTCAGACTGCTTCAAATAAAGGATATGATGCAACATCTAGGGATGGTAGAAAAATCGAAATAAAAGCTACTCAATCAAAGTCCGTGGCTTTTCGTAGTGAATCACAATACGTTATCGTTATCCTAATCATGGGGGATGGCAATTTTGAAGAAATTTATAATGGACCCGGTCATTTAGTATGGAAACAGTTTTGTGATAAAAAATTACCAAGTAATGGACAACACCAAATTTCAATAAATAAACTAAAAACTTTAAACAATCAGGTGCACAGTTTAAGTCGCATACCTAAAATCTCTTAATCAAGGAGACTGGTTCAACTGAACCAGTCTCCTTGATTATTGGTCTTTTTAAGGTCTTTAATATATAGTCGTACGACATTTCCGTACGTTTGGAGGGATTATGGATTCGATAAGTGTAAACAAATTCCGAGATAATCTTAAAAGTGTTGTAGAACAGGTGGTTAGTCGGCATCAGCCGTTAAAGGTTACTCGACGAGCGGGTGAAGCTTTTGTAGTATTGAGCGCTGATGATTGGGAACGTGAACAAGAAACATTATTTGTTTTGCAAAACGGCGAACTGATGCAGCAAATTGCAGCTTCTCTCGAAACTCATAACCGTAGCCAAGGTTATAAGCCGACCAAAGAGCAGATGGATGAGATCACTAGTATTTGAAGGGAGTACTTGGGAGGCATATGAGCAAATGCGGGAAAAAGACAAAAAACTGCATAAGGCGCTATGTAAACTTCTGAAAGAAATGCTTCGCTCTGACGATCTATCTACAGGTTTAGGTAAGCCAGAACCTTTGAAGCATAATCTTGCTGGACTTTGGTCTAAGCGCATATCTCAGAAAGATCGTTTGATATATAGATTTGACGATAACTCGATTTATATCTTCGCTATTGGCGGGCACTACGATCAGTCTTAATGTTCTAAGCACGTTAACCAAGATTTCCAGCTGGCTTGATGTCAAGTACTGTTTATACCTAATAGTGATAACGACAGGATATAACCGTGATATGACTATCACTAACGGCATAGACAAGACGATTGGATTCATCCACTCGTCTTGACCAAAAGCCTGATAAATTTTCTCTTAAAGGTTCAGGTTTACCGATCCCCTCAAATGGTGAGCGCTTAGTGTCGGTGATTAATTTATTAATTCTTTTAAGCGTTTTTTTATCTTGCCCTTGCCAGTATAGATAATCAGCCCATGAATCATCGGTCCACGCTAACAATCTAGTCATTTAATATTTCACGTTCAATCACTTGTGCTGATTTGAATTGTTCAATAGAACGAGTTAAATGAGCTGCGTTAGCCGGTGATTTTAATAAATGAACCGTTTCCATCAAGCTGTTGTAATGATCCATTGACATGACAACAGCATTTCCAGAATCTCTACGTGTAATTATCGTATAGTCAGCATCATTGACGACATTATCAAGTACAGATTTAAGCCCATTTCTTGCCTCAGTAAAAGATACTATTCTCATCGTACTCTCCTTTATTAGTTGTACAGTTAATAAGACAAGTCTAACTAAGAATATTGACTTGTGCAATATTAGGTACATGTTTAATTCGCTGGGCTAAAAAGTATTGAGTGAGCTTGATAATTATTTCTTATTTCAAGCCATTTCAAGTGTGCCTGTAGGTTGGTCATAAGTAACGCAGTAATTACTGGGTATTTATTAAAGCGCTTATCCATCCACGTTAACTTAATTCTATTTCGATTTAACTGTTACAAAAATTCGCTATATCTAAAATTAAATTTTAAAAAAATGTTGCTTATGTTAGGATCTAAATAATAATCAATATCATTTAGATTTACTTTGGAGTTCTAAGCAGCATGGCAAACCGTTATTCTTTACAAAGAAAGCCCTTAAGTCACTTAATATCAATAGCATTAATGGCCGTATCAACTTCGTCATATGCAGCTGAAAACGGTGCAGGAGTGCAGTTGCCTAGCATTGTTGTCGAAGACTCTACTCTTATTCAACCACAATCTAGTGAGGAAACAGGCGAGTATAAAATTTCAGAAAGCCGCGCTTCGACAAAGTTGAATATGTCGGTCAAGGATACGCCACAGTCAATAAGTGTGATGACTAGGCAGCAAATGGATGATTTTGAGTTGGTTACATTGAACGATGCATTGAACTTAACGCCAGCAGTTAATGTTGAGCAAAGCGAAACAGATCGTACTTATTACACCTCTCGTGGTTTTAGTGTGACCAACTTTCAAGTGGATGGCTTGGCGATTCCGAGTTCTTTCGACTATCCAGTAGTCTCCGGTGATGTTGATACGGCTTCATATGACAGGATTGAGGTGCTACGCGGTGCCAATGGACTTATGGCGGGTTCTGGTAACCCTGCTGCTACGGTCAATTATATTAGAAAACGACCTACAACTGACTTTCAAGCCTCTGTAAAAGGCACGGTAGGATCATGGGATCGTTACCGTGGCGAGGCAGATGTTTCAGGGAGTTTGAATGAAGATGGCACAGTAAGAGGTCGGTTTGTAGCCGCTTATGAAGATAAAAATTCGTATTTAGATCGGTACAGTAAAGATCGCGAGGTGTTTTATGGGGTGCTTGATTTTCAGTTGTCTGATTCCACTAAATTGACCGTTGGCCATAATTACCAGATGGATAATCCAAATGCTGTGCTCTGGGGATCGCTACCATTAGCTTATAGTAATGGTAACTCCGTAGATTACAAAGCAAGTGCAAGCACTTCGCCTGATTGGACATATTGGTCTAATCGCACCAACGATACATTCGTTGAGTTGCAATCTCATTTCAGCAACGGCTGGCAAACTACCGCACAAGCATCGCGTGTTAATACGCAGTCTCGCAGTAGCTTATTTTACATTTCTGGCAACCCTGACGTAGCAACAGGCAGTGGCTTATTTGCAAGTACGGGTGAATACGATATTGATACCACAAGTTATATTGCAGATGTGTATGCATCGGGTCCTTTTACATTAGCAGGCCGTGAGCACGAATTGGTTTTTGGGGGCCAGTGGGCTAAATCTGATAGTGACTATTCAGGGATAGCTGGACCTAAATCAGCTGTGACACTCGATCAAGCATTATCAGGTAGTCGCGCTAAGCCGCAGTTTGGTGAACATGTTGATCAAGGTGCTATTGATGCTTCACAGCGTAGTGTTTATTCTTCTGCAAGACTAAATTTTACCGATAATTTGAATTTTATTATTGGTACACGGTTTCTTGATTATGAGATGGCAGATACCACTTATGGTATTGATGAAAAACGTGCCGCAAATGAGTGGATCCCTTATTTTGGCGCTGTCTATTCGTTGACAGACAGCTTGAATGCCTATGCTAGCTACACTGAAATATTCCAGCCTCAGAGCAAAGCCGATATTAATAACAAGTTATTAGATCCTGCTGACGGTCAGACTTATGAGATCGGTCTTAAAATGGATTTGAATGATAAACGCGCATTGGCTTCAGTGAGCCTCTTTCAAACCCAGCAGAATAACGTAGCCGAAATAGCGGGCGTTACTTCAAGTTTACAAAACTATTATTCAGCTGAAGATGGCGTAACCAGTAATGGTATAGAGCTAGACTTAAGCGGTGAAGTAGCTCAAGGGCTTCAACTAATGGGTGGATATACTTATGTACAAGTTGAAGATGCAGATGGAGAACGCACAAAAAGATATCTACCTAAACAAAGTTTTAAACTAGCCTCGACTTATCAACTACAAAGCATGCCAAAACTAAAAATAGGAACAAATGTTAAATGGCAAACTGAAATTGAAGACAGCGCCACCGAAGTGAAGCAGGGTGCATATGCTGTTTGGGGCGCGATGGCGAGTTATCAGTTATCACCAAAATTAAAAACAACATTGAATATCGATAATATATTGAATAAACAGTATTTTAATAGTTTTTATGGCGGTTATGGACAGTCTTACTATGCACCAACACGCAGTGCAACGGTGTCAATGAAGTATGACTTTTAAATAATTTAAGTCTTCAATAGAGCAAAATATAAATTGTTAAGCGGTAAATGTAGTGTATATACATACTACATTTACCTCGTTTACTTTTATTAATTATAGATTTAGCATACTCAAGATAGATCTAACGAAATCGCTACCACTTTCAGTGAAAAAATAGGAAAGGGCACCAACGTTTATTAAAACCGTGAACCAGAACATCGATTTGAACTCCGACTTACTGGATTTATGCCTCAGTTTATTTTGAGCGTAAAACGCACCAGGCCAACCGCCAATAATGGCAAATAAATGAAGCGTACTTTCTTGTATTCGCCATTGCCCATTTTTTGCAGCACTTTTATCTAAAGCGTAAGCCACGAAAGCTATTATGCTTGTGACTATATAAATAGCTAACACATGAATAGGTAGCTTTCCTAAGTAAGTCACAGCAACTAAGAAAATCCAAAATCCTACAGTAAAAAGAGTGCCAAGCTTCCTATCATTGCGTTTACCCTTACTCGTTAAACTTACTCGCCGAGGAAACGAAATTTTAGCGGCTTTATATCGACCATCTTTTTCCTGCACTAAATCATAAGTAATAATATCGCCGTTAACCGGTCTTCGATTAGCCCTATCGAACGATTTAATATGGACAAATGATTTATCGCCGCCACCATTAGGTTCTACAAATCCGTAGCCTTTACCATCATTCCAGTTTGTTATCTTTCCTTGGTATCGCATCCATACTCCTTTATGTCTAATGGCTTAATAAACCTGTCGAAACTGACCGCCATTGATTCACTTTCATGAGTACGATGGCACGCTAACGTATATTGTGGGTAATTTAATCTTTCTTTTACCATTCCCCATCCAAAACAACTAGTTAATCTGAAAGACTAATTAGCATAATTACTGTTTTAAACCTTTATAAATACTAATTGAAAATGATTCTCATAAGCATTAATATACGTGCTTTATTTTTCGATATGGCTGGCCTAGATGACGTTAAAAACTTCCTTAGTAATGATGCAAGCTTTAGGAGCCATTGTCTTTTCAACTTTAACTCTTGCCGAAAACACCATAACAAACGACAACGCTCTTCATGACACAAACGAGCAAAATAGCGATGGGGCAAATATAGAGCTTGAAACACTTCAGGTAGAAGGTCGCGCACTTTCTTATTACAAAGAAGACGAAGCTACTTTAGCCACAAAAACAGCAACGCCAATCGACAAAACACCACAATCTATTCAAGTCGTGACAGAAGCGCTTATCGAAGACCAAGGTGCGAGACAGATCACCGATTTATATCGCTCAATTTCGGGCATGTCTCAAAACAATGTCTCTAACGTGACATTACGTGGTTTTAGTCAAGATGAAATTTTATACGACGGCATGCGTGGCGACCCTTTCAGTGGTTTTTCTATCCCACAGCTTTTCACTATCGAGCAAGTACAGGTTTTAAAAGGTCCTGCTGGTGCATTATATGGGGCTGGTGAACCTGGTGGTATCATCAATTACGTGACTAAAAAGCCGACGTATGAGCAAAAAAACACGTTAAAATTCAGCACGGGAAACAAAGATTTCCTAAGCGGGAGCATTGAATCATCAGGTCCTGTCAATGAAGAGGCATCACAACGTTATCGTGTTGGTGTGTATTCTGATGGACAAGATTCTTATCGAAATAACGTCGAAGAAGAAAACCGGATTATTGACCTTGGTTATGCTTGGGATATCGATAGTAACAATACCTTAAACCTTCAATTTACAGACATTAATCAGCATATTTCTGGCGCTCGATTACGTGGCATTCCCACTGACGATGATGGCAAGTTTTTAGCCGATACCTCATGGAACTCCAATTCATCTAGAGATTATCAAGAATTAGATGCCCAAGTTCTTCAAGCTAGCTTAGATCATGATTTTAATTCATGGCTCACCAGCAATATTACTTTACGTTACTTTGAGAATACTGAGACACAGAAATATCATGAAGTAACGGGTATATCATCAACAGATAGTGATGAAGTGAAGCGCCAATATCGTGATCAAGTACGAAATAAAAAAGGAGCGATGATCGCAGGTAATCTAATTGCAGAAAAAGGCAACCACACTATTTTAGTCGGTGCAGATTATTATCATCTGTATAGTGACTTCGTTTACTATCGCTCTAATGCAAGTTCAGGTGTTTCAAATTTAAGTCTTAGCAATCCTCAATACACAGACAACGTTAGCGACTATACAATGCCGCTTTACAAAGACGAGGAAAACGTTTTACAACGCATTGGTATATTTGCACAAGATCAATGGGCGATCACTGACAAGCTGGACTTAACTGCCGGCGTTCGTGTTGATCGTTACGAAGAGAAATACACCGATAAAACCTCCGACACAGAAACCAATTACAACGATATAGGTTACTCGACCCGCATCGGCGCAACGTATGAGATTAATCAGCACATTAAGCCTTATACATCGATATCGACAGGATTTGTACCACAATCCGCTTCTGACCAAGAGTCATCTAGTCAAGGTTATTTTGACCCTGAAGAAAGTCATCAAATTGAAGCAGGCTTGCGTACTTATTGGCTAGAAAATAAGCTGAATGTCAATATTGCCACTTACCGCATTATTCGTGAAAACATCTTACAGACAGATCCAAATGACAGTGACTTACTGATTTCAGTCGGTAAAGTTCGTAGTCAAGGTATTGAAATTGATGTAATGGCGGACATTACGTCTCGTTGGGTGGCAAACTTAAGCTACGCCTACAACGATACAGTAGTGAAAGATTCTACCGATGCAGACATTCAATTCTCGCACAATGACCGCTTTGCTAATACACCATACAATCAACTCGGCCTTTGGACTCGCTACGACTTTCCTAGCATAGATTCATCAATTGCTTTCGGAGCAGATTACGTTGGTGATCAGATTAATCGTCAAGGTCAAACGGTCAAACCGTATGCTATTTATGACGCATCTTGGCAAACTCAATATAAGGATTGGAAACTCCAACTAAACATCAAAAATCTCTTTGATAAAGAATATGCTGTTAGCGGTTTTACAAAAACAAATGGATCATTCGTCGGTGAACGTCGCCGGGTTTATTTAACTGCCGCGTACGATTTCTAACTTAAGAATAAATCAAAAGGGGTAAGACTGCTTAGGTTCTAGATTTTTTGATTTCTGAACGAGGACCGTTGCACATTTTTTAATGTACGCTACCATGCTTACATTAAATAACGTTTTCATCCGGATTTTTTTTGAATACACAAATTAGAAAAGCTTGTCGCTTTAGCCTTAGAAGACTCTCACAGGTCGTATCTATTTTTTGCATAGGTAAAAAAAATCGAGAACAGTGCAGGGAGTGGTTTGATCACAAAATCATTGCCCTCTATAAAAATGATATTCAAGGCTTTATCGATCGGTATCCTCGCGTGTGGAGTGAAGAGGAGACTATAAAGCACCTAATTGATAATAGAAGTAGTATCTGCCGTTTTGGGGATGGTGAATTTAAATTGATGGTAGGGGAAAGGCATAAATCCTTCCAAGATGTAAATCACACATTAAATAATCGCATGGCAGAAGTTCTGAACAGTAACCATTCCAATATTCTAATTGCAATACATCCTGTACGTGACTTTGAAAGTTTAGGTCGTATTTGGCAGAAGTTCATAATTCGTATAGGTCAGCCTGTTTTAAATATGCTGGATGAAAAGCGTACTTATCCCTCTATGGGTGTCTTTCGCAACCTGCCTAAAAACGCAAAAGCAGATTTGGTGGCACGGGTACGTCTTATTAAGCAGCTATGGGAAAATCGAAAGATAGTACTTGTGGTAGGTAAAAATAGCCGATTTACATTTGAGCAGGAGTTATTCAATAATGTTCAAACAGTAGATTATATATATGCTCCGCCGAAAAATGCATTTGAAGAATATGACAATATTATTCAAAAGGTTCGGGCTTACAATAAAGAGGAGTATTTAATACTCTTAGTGCTCGGGCCAACCGCAACAATTATGGCCTATGATTTAGCGTTAGAAGGTTATCAAGCAATAGACTTCGGACAAATGCCGGGTACATACAAGCAAGTTAAAAAAGAGTTATTCGGTGATGCAAGTACCTCATTACCAGAACTTTCCTCATAACTGCTCTTGTCAATCAAAGCCTGAATTTTCTAGAGGATTTTCAAAATCAATCCCTTACGGCCAGTTAAAAAATCAAAAGAGGGTCAGTTTCTGACCGATCCCTACAAATTTTCGGTTGTTAAACATTGAGGTGTTTAGCGTATAAAAATCAAGTTGGCTGACCCCTTGATTTTTTGCCTTATGTCTAATGCTTTAATTAAGTCTTACCTCGTTGGTTCTAGGTTAAAATCAACCTTAAAAAGAAACAGATGATTAGCTGTCCTATGGAAGAACTCGTTAAGAATTTATCTGTATGGATGAGCATCTGACTGAAATAGAATTTCTTCGATAGAGAAATTTTCCTTTAATAATTTTCGGAGCCCTTCCTTTGCTTCTTTTAAGAGTTGGTTTTGTTGGATAATCATACTTTCAAATTCTTTGGCTGCTTTGTTATCTTCCCAGCCAATTGAAATTTCTTCGAAATCACTTGAGAAATCATCAAAAGCAGAACTTGGCCAATAGTGCTTTTCTCCAGATGCCAATGCTAGTTTTGTTCGCTCATACATAGAGTCCATATCGACAGCCTGCATTTTACCGAGTGGGCGTTTTAGCAAAACTCTTGAAGATTCGGGCGATCGATCCCACTCAATTGAGTTTGAAAGAAAACTCAAAAAATCACCTTTTCCTCTATATAAAGAATGACAGCATTCAGCTAGTACCGGATCAATAATTTCCAATCCACCATACAATTCATTTCCCAAATCTATGAAGCTATTTGTGGTGAGTTCGACTTCATGTGAATGGCTGTTCAGAGCATGTATTACGGCGCTTGCATCGCCACTATGTTTAAAATGATTGAGTGTTTGAATAAAACTTTCAGTAACATCATCTAGCGCTTGAACTGAGTAATAAAGCTTTGTAAGAGCTCGGCAAGCTTTCCGGTGCTTGTCAAAAGGTATAGATACTAGCGAGTCAATAGATTTATTGACAATAAAAGAAACTACTTTTCCTACTATGCCTTCTGCGATAAGCATTGTACTTCCTTAATATTAATAACTTGATTTTCAGTGGAACTATAATCGAAGTGGTCAGACTCCTTTGATTTCTTAAACAAATGTGATTTCATTTTCAATCAAGTCTGACCTCATTGTTTCGTGCATTGTTTCTATTATTTATTTGCCATAGCCAAAAAATCGTAAGACTTCTATTATTGCCACAACCAAAGTTGATAAACCTCCTAAAATAATCGCAGTATTCAAGTAGCCTTCGAGTTCGATTTTTTTCTTTATATGTATGCGCTCACCAAGCCAATAAAGATTGTTGTGTTCGTCTAGTCCCAAATTATCAACCTCATCGATTGTTATGCTTTTAATTTCCGGCATGGAAAAGATTCCTCGTGGTTTATAAATAAATGAAATCAATGAGTCAGACTCAATTGAACTATGAATCAGTGGTGGCAAGACAGTTAGAATTTAATTGTATTAGCCATCTTCAAAACTCTGGCTCTAGATATTACATCAATCAATGTCTCTTCGGCATAGTTTTCAACAATGTTATTGATCTCTCTTAAATAAGGCATCAAGCGTTCTTTGTCTTTCGCTTTAATATCATATTGATTAAGCGTTCTAAGTACGGCTATCGACGCAGTGTTTAAGCTTTTATTGTATCTTGGATATGCATTCACGCTCGTCGTCGGTAGTCCTAGTTTTTCCATGACTTGTTGTATGACATCACCTTTATATTCAAAAGCTAAAACCTTGTTTTGACCAAACACGATTTGGCATTCATCAATAAAGCCTTGGTAGTCTAAATGTTGAGAAAACCATTTGATGTCTAACATCTCGGCAAACGATAAGTCTTTGCCATAACACGGGTTATTTTCAACTTGTGGGTTGCGAATACATTGTTTGTAATAGTTTTCGATAAAGTCGAGTGGTTCACGAAACCATGCCCATATTTCAACGTCGAGATGCTTTGCTAGCTCAGCCAACATGTCTTTTGATTCGTCAGGAAAATCCCACCAGTAATTATAAATACCTTCAGATGACAAAATGATGGTGTGGGTCTCTTGTTTAACTTGTGACATGATATTTCTAAGGTTTTCTAGAAAATTTTCGACATGAGTGGTGACTAGGTTTTTTTCAAACCATTGGTGTTTAGGGGCATTGGGATTGTTTAGACTTTTATGATTATGTGGATAAAGAATGCCTTTTCTTCTGAGTTTGCTTTGTTTTTTATCGAGATAAGATTGAATGCTGGTGGTGCCGGTTTTTGGCGTGCCAGCATGAATGATTAATTTTAATGCTTGCCCGTTAAATGGCTTTAATAACTCAGTGAGTTCGTTGGCAAAATAGGTGCTTGGTTTTATCATGACAGTTAATCACAAGCCTTTAATATAGATGAGCAGATGAAATCGATAGTTGATTTTATGCTATGTGCTGTCGCATAGCTTGAGTTTGTCTACTATTAGCATGTCAGCATAGATTAAAAAATTAGGAAAAATAGATGCTAAAGCCTGTAATACAAGAAGAAACGACCGGATGCGGAATTGCATCTGTTGCGAATATTTTGGGGAAAACGTATTCGGAAATGAAAGCGATAGCCAATGCGATGGGTATTTATGCCGATGATAAATCGCTTTGGTCTGATACACAGTATGTAAGGAAAATGTTGGCGAAATTTCATGTTGACGTGTCTGCTCATGAAATTCCTTTTAAGTCTTGGGGCGCATTACCTGATCTTGCATTACTGGCCATTAAACATCACCAACAAGATGATAAAAATTTTTGGCACTGGGTTGTGTTTAAACGAGTAGAAGGCCAAGCTGTTGTGCTAGATTCGGCAAACTATTTATCATCAAATAGTCGCACAGACTTTGATGACATGCAGCCCGAATGGTTTATTGAAGTGATAAATCAACCATAAGATGATTAAATCTGTCCGCACAGATATCAACCTAATATGAGGTTATACTTATTACGATGATTCTCGATATTTCTATTAGTCTACAAACCTGCATGTTAACTCACGATGGTGATTTGCTATTCGAAGCGCCGGTGTCTACTGCTTTAAATGGTGCTGGTGAACAAAAAGATAGTGGTTGCACGCCGCGAGGTTTACATGAAATTCGTGCATTTATTGGTGCAGGTTTGCCCGAAAACACGGTCTTTAAAGGTCGCAGGCCTACCGGTGAAATATATACGCCTGAACTGGGCAGGCAATTTCCCAAGCGTGATTGGATCCTGACACGAATTTTATGGCTTAGTGGACTCGAATTGGGCAAAAATCGTTTGGCAAATGTTGATACAATGCAGCGTTTTATCTACATCCATGGTTGCCCTGATAGTTTGCCGATGGGCGAGGCTTTGTCTCATGGTTGTATTCGTTTGCATAATAAAGATTTGCTGACGCTATTTGATCTGGTTGTGCCAGGTACGCGTGTGTATATTCATGAATAAAGGGTTGGAATATGACATTAGGCCCATTAATGGTCGATGTGCTTGGTTTGGAACTAAGCGAACAAGAACGTGACATATTGCGACATCCACTGGTCGGTGGTGTCATCTTATTTAGTCGTAACTACGAATCTCCTGAACAAGTGGCGGCATTAACTGCCAGTATTCGTGCCTTGCGTGAACCACATCTGATTATTTCAGTTGATCATGAAGGCGGGCGAGTTCAACGTTTTAGAACAGGTTTTACTCGTTTGCCGCCGATTGGTTCATTAGGCAAACACTATAAGCAACATCCTCAACAAACATTAGAATATGCCGAAAAAACGGGTTGGTTAATGGCGGCGGAATTACGTGCCGTTGGCGTCGATTTTAGTTTTGCACCGGTTTTAGATTTGGATTATGGCGTAAGTGAAATCATTGGTGATCGTGCCTTTCATCGTGATCCTGAAGCCGTAGCATCCATGGCTTATGCCTATATTCAAGGTATGAAACGAGCGTGGATGCCAGCCGTGGGCAAACATTTTCCCGGTCATGGCGCTGTTGAAGTTGATTCACACTTAGGTTTGCCGGTTGATTCACGTCATTTTGAAGATATGATTAAAGCCGATATTTTGCCGTTTAGTCGTTTATGTAAAACAGAATTAGCAGGCATTATGCCGGCGCATATTGTGTATGAACAATGTGATAGTTTGCCTGCCGGGTTTTCACCATATTGGATTAAAGAAATACTACGCGATCGCTTAGGTTTTCAAGGCGCAGTATTGAGTGACGATCTCAGCATGGAAGGTGCGGCGATAATGGGTAATTCTTTAGAACGTGCAGAAGCGGCATTAGATGCAGGTTGTGACATGGTTTTAGTGTGTAATAAACCAGAAAGCGTCATTCAAGTAATTGATGGTTTGAAAGTAAAAGATGATGCGTTGAGACATATGCGACTGGTGCGTTTACACGGTCGACATGGCATGGAACGAGAAGAATTATTCGCCAGTGAAGAATGGAAAGAAGCGGCAAATATGATATTGGAATATGCGCCTGATCCGGAAAGAACCTTAATCTAGCATGAGATGGATGTTAAAAATTTGTCAGTTATTGATGGCTGACAAACGGCAAAATGAAGTTATTGTCGATAGTGCCTTTGGTCAGATGAATCTGTCTGATTTTAAGCTTTTACATAGTAACTTGAGTGAAACGATATGACGGCCGAGTTTGTCCATTTACATCTGCATACTGAATATTCTTTGGTGGATGGTTTAGTTCGAATTAAACCGTTAGTCGCCGCCGTTGCGGATGCTGGCATGCCAGCGATTGCAATTACGGATCAGCATAACTTTTTTGCCACAGTGAAGCTTTATACAGCCGCGCAACGAGCTGGATTAAAACCCATTATTGGTGCCGATGTACGATTACGCGATCCTGATGATATTAAAAAAAGCAGTCGTTGTGTGCTGCTTTGTCAGGATATGGTTGGTTACCATAATCTTTCTCGATTGTTATCTCGTGCTTATATGGAAGGCCAACATCTCGGTGTGCCGATGCTGGATTTGGCGTGGTTGAATGGTCAAAGTGATGGTTTGATCTGTTTATCTGGCACGCGTGATGGGCTTTTTGGACGATCTTTACTCAATAATCTGTCCGATGAAGCGGATGCGATTGCCACACATTGGCAAACCTTATTTCCCGATAGATTATATGTAGAACTCGTTCGTACTGGTCGTGAAGATGAAGAACGTTATATTAATGCAGCGTTAGATCTTGCGATAAAACATGATTTGCCAGTGGTTGCTACTAACGATGTACGCTTTTTAGTCACTGACAATTTTGAAGCGCATGAAGCAAAAGTATGTATCAATGAAGGCCGTTTATTAGACGATCCTCGTCGTCCACGTAATTATTCGCCAGAGCAGTATTTACGTACACCTGCCGAAATGATCGACTTGTTTAGTGATATTCCTGAGGCAATTGAAAATACCATTGAGATTGCGAAACGCTGCAATCTTGAACTGACGTTAGGCGAACATTTCTTACCTGATTTCCCTGTGCCAGAAGGCATGACGATTGCCGAATTTTTTAGCCAAGAATCGTTTGAAGGTTTAGAAGAACGCTTGCCAGTGTTATTTCCCGATCCTGATGTGTTGGCTGATAATCGTAAAGAATACGAAGATCGCTTGCAGGTTGAATTAGACGTAATTAATGAAATGGGCTTTCCCGGTTATTTCTTAATCGTTGCCGATTTCATCAAGTGGTCTAAAAACAACGAAGTTCCGGTTGGACCTGGACGGGGTTCAGGTGCGGGTTCTTTAGTGGCTTATGCCTTAAAAATTACCGATATTGATCCGCTGCAATACGATTTGTTATTTGAACGATTTTTGAATCCTGAGCGGGTATCGCTACCGGATTTTGATATCGATTTTTGTATGGAAGGCCGTGATCGCGTTATCGAATATGTATCACAGCATTATGGTCGTGACCATGTATCGCAAATTATCACCTACGGTACGATGGCTGCCAAAGCGGTATTGCGTGATGTCGGTCGGGTTTTAGGTTTTCCATATGGTTTAGTGGATGGTCTGGCTAAATTAGTGCCGTTTGAAATAAAAATGACCCTGACTAAGGCGATGGAACAAGAGCCTTTGTTAAAGGAGCGTTACGAAAAAGAAGAAGATGTTAAAACCTTAATTGATCTTGCTTTGCAGCTAGAAGGTTTGACGCGTAATGTCGGTAAACATGCTGGTGGTGTTGTTATTGCGCCCAAAGCATTGACTGAATACACACCGATTTATTGTGAAGACAATGGCGCTGGTTTGGTTTCGCAATATGACAAAGATGACGTTGAAAGCGTTGGTTTGGTTAAATTCGATTTCTTGGGTTTAAAAACGCTGACTGTCATTGATTGGGCGGTGAAAAATGTGAAGGCGATGTTACCGCCTGACCAAGCCGCTAAAATCGATATTACAAACTTACCTTTGGATGATAAAGCGAGTTACGACCTTTTAAAACGTGCTGAAACCACCGCCGTTTTCCAGCTTGAATCACGTGGTATGAAAGAGCTGATCAAGCGTTTACAACCGGATACTTTTGAAGATATTGTCGCTTTAGTGGCCTTGTTCCGCCCCGGACCTTTGCAATCGGGCATGGTTGATGACTTTGTGAATCGTAAACACGGTCGCGCGAAAGTTGATTATCCACATCCTGATCTTGAACCCGTATTAAAACCAACCTACGGGGTTATTGTTTATCAAGAACAAGTAATGCAAATCGCCCAAGTATTAGCAGGATATAGTTTGGGTGGTGCGGATATGTTGCGCCGCGCGATGGGTAAGAAAAAAGCTGAAGAAATGGCACAACAACGTGCTTTATTCTTAGAGGGTGCACAAAAACGTGACATCGATGAAAAGACGGCAGGACCGATCTTTGATTTGATGGAAAAATTCGCCGAGTATGGTTTCAATAAATCTCACTCCGCGGCATATGCGCTTGTTGCTTATCAAACGGCATGGCTCAAAGCCCATTATCCCGCGGCCTTTATGGCGGCGGTATTATCGGCTGATATGGATAATACCGATAAAGTGGTCGGTTTAATCGATGAATGTCGGGATATGAAACTCACCGTATTACCGCCTGATGTGAATCACAGTAAAATCAAATTTACGGTAGAAGATGAATCTTCTGTTCGTTACGGTTTAGGTGCAATTAAAGGTGTCGGTGAAGCGGCGCTAGCTGGGATTATTGAAGAACGCGAAAAGGGCAAACCTTTCACCAGTTTGTTTGATTTTTGTCAGCGTGTTGATATGAAAAAAATCAACCGACGCGTGATGGATTCCTTAGTAAAATCTGGTGCATTAGATTCATTAGGTGGGCATCGTGCGAGTTTAGCTGCGAGCTTAACTAAAGCCTTACAAATTGCTGATCAACACCGTCGTAATAATGATAGTGGTCAAAATGACATGTTTGGTTTGATGATTGCCGATGAACAAGAGCATATTGAAGAACCGTTAAATGAAGCGCCAGAGTGGTCGGAAGAACAGTTATTAATCGCTGAAAAAGAAACCCTCGGTTTATATTTAAGTGGTCATCCTATCGATCGTTATATTGATGAATTAGCCAAATTCATCCCGAAAAGAATTAATGAATTAGATGCTCCTGAGGCTAAAGGTTATCAGCGTAATGAAATCCCCGTTATTACTGCGGGTTTGATTGTGGCGATTCGTACTATGAAAGGTCGAAACGGCGGCAGAATGGCTTTTATTACCTTAGATGATCAAACTGCACGGCTCGAAGTACGCGTTTTTGCTGAGGTTTATGAACAATATCAATCTGTATTACAACCCGATAAGCTCGTCGTAATGCAGGGTAAAATTGGCCAAGATAACTTTACCGGCGGTTTAGCGGCAACGGCAGATACGGTTTATGATATTGCTCGAGCGCGTGAGATGTGTGGCAAATCTTTATTGATTACCATCGATAATCAGGTGGGTGTCGATAATTTAACCGATTCTTTACAAGCAACTTTATTTCCATTCAAAGCAGGTTTGGTAACCGTTGAATTAGAATATATCAATCAGGCGGCGCGCACTCTAATTCGTCTAGGCGATGATTGGAAAGTGTCGCCTAGTGATGAGTTAATGACTCAATTATCAGCCTTGCCAGCGGTGAGTGCGGTCAGGATGACTTATTAGTCGTTAAAATGAGATGTGGTCGGTAGCGAATAACCTGCAAAAACGGCATTATCCGTTCGGAATTGTTGAGCATTAATTTACGATAATTACTGATGTGATAACGTAGACAGGAAATACATGATTAATCGCTAACCAATATGTTGTGTGGTAATAATTAATTATACTTACTAGATTGAATTTAAAAGAGAATTTGGCATGGATATAATACCTTATTTAAAATTGATGGCGGATAAAAATGCCTCAGATCTATTTTTCTGTACGGGAACAGAACCACAAATCAAAATCGAAGGTGTGATTCGTGCGGTTGGTTCAGAGAAGATGATTCCGGGACTGGTGAAAGAATTAGCCTATAAAATAATGTCGCCAGAGCAAGTGATTGTGTTTGAAGAAACACTGGAAATGAACTTTGCTATTCCACTGAAAAGTGTGGGTCGTTTTAGGGTTAATATCTTTCTGCAACGAGGCGAAGTCTCAATTGTTATCCGTTATATCCAAGCGCATATTCCTAATTTTACTGAGATGAATTTACCGCCTATTTTAGGCGATATCATCATGGATAAAAGAGGCTTAGTACTCGTTGTAGGCGCGACTGGCTCAGGTAAATCAACAACGTTAGCAGCGATGATCGGTCATCGTAATCGACATTCAGCTTCTCATATTTTAACGATTGAAGATCCCTTAGAATTTATTCATACCCATGAAAAGTCTATCGTTCAGCAACGTGAAGTCGGCATTGATACTTTGTCGTATGGCAATGCTTTGAAAAATGCGTTGCGAGAAGCGCCTGATGTGATTTTGATTGGTGAAATTCGTGATATGGAAACGATGAAGTTTGCGATTTCCTATGCAGAAACAGGTCATTTATGTTTGGCTACATTGCATGCTAATAATGCCAATCAGACTTTAGATCGCATTATGAACTTCTTCCCTGAAGCGGGCCATCGTCAATTAATGATGGATATTTCACTTAATATTCGCGCCATTATTTCTCAACGTTTGATCATTGCCAAAACAGATAAAATTCGGGTTCCAGCTGTCGAGGTGATGTTAAATACACCCTATATTGCAGAGTTAATTGCTAAAGGTAATGTGGGAGACATAAAAGCCGTGATGACTGACAGTAATGAAGAAGGCATGGTGACATTTGATCAATCATTATTAAAATTATATCGCGAAGATAAAATCACCCTTGAAGAAGCCATTAGTAATGCCGATTCTAAGAATGATTTAAGCTTAGCTATTCGTATGAGTGGTGATGTCGGCGACGATAATACCAGTGAGCTAATATTGGGATAAAACGCTCAGGATTAAGCGTGTATAATTCATCGAAGATTTCAAATTAAGGTATCAAAAATGCAAGTAAATTTCTTAGACTACGAACAACCTATTGCTGAATTAGAAGCAAAAATTGATGAGCTGCGTTATATGAGTAACGACAGTGATTTAAACATCACTGAGGAAATTCAAAAGTTAAAAGAAAAGAGTGAGTCCTTGACCAAGTCAATTTTCTCATCGCTTACACCGTGGCAAACGACGCAAATGGCGCGTCATCCACAACGTCCTTATACCTTAGATTATATTCATCGCATTATTACTGACTTTGAAGAATTACACGGCGATCGTGCTTATGCTGATGATACCGCATTGATTACCGGTATTGGTCGTTTAAATGGCCGTTCTGTTGTGGTTATTGGTCACCAAAAAGGTCGTGATACTAAAGAAAAAATTGCCCGTAACTTCGGGATGCCTCGTCCAGAAGGTTATCGAAAAGCCTTACGTGTGATGAAATTGGCAGAACGTTTTGGTATGCCCGTTGTCACTTTTATTGATACGCCAGGCGCATATCCAGGCATTGGTGCAGAAGAACGCGGCCAAAGTGAAGCGATTGCACGTAACTTATTTGAAATGGCACAACTTAAAACGCCGATCATTAGTACCGTTATTGGCGAAGGTGGTTCTGGTGGTGCCTTAGCTATTGGTGTTTGCGATCATTTGATGATGTTGCAATACAGTGTGTATTCGGTCATTTCACCAGAAGGTTGCGCTTCTATATTGTGGAAAAGTGCCGAAAGAGCTGCTGATGCTGCCGAAACATTAGGGGTAACATCTGAACGGCTTAAAGGATTTGGTTTAGTTGACCGCATCATTCCTGAACCTTTAGGTGGCGCTCATCGTGATCTTGATGAAATGGCAGAACGAGTCAGAGATGCACTTGAAGTTAAATTGCGTGAATTAGAAAAAATGTCGATTGAAAGTTTGATCGAGAAACGTCAAACACGTTTATTAAGCTATGGTGAATTTGAGGGCTAAACCACTCATTTCAAATCATGCTGAATCCACAATCCGTTATTGCCGATATTGTAGGACGTTCCTCTGGTAAAAAGATCTGGCTAGCTTATAGCGGCGGCGTTGATTCACATGTATTACTGCATATTTTGGCAACAAGCGATGTTGCTGAACTTGTTGACTTACAAGTAGTACATGTTGATCACGGCTTGCAAGCCAAATCTACAGAATGGACACAACATTGTGCATCAGTATGTGCTGCTTTAAAGGTTCCGTTTCATGGTTTAACGGTTACGGTAACTGATATTGCTGACTTGGGTTTAGAAGCTGCAGCACGCAAAGCGCGTTATACAGCCATTGCTGGTTTAGTCGGCCCAACCGATATTGTTTTAACGGCGCAACATCAACACGACCAAGCTGAAACATTATTATTACAACTCTTACGTGGCGCGGGGCCGAAAGGTTTGTCAGCAATGGCTGTGGAATCTCATCTTGATTCTATAATGCTCATGCGGCCTTTATTGGCCGTCGCGCAAGCAGATATTATCGCCTATGCAAAACAGCATGATCTACAGTGGATTGAAGATCCGAGTAATGTTGAAACACGTTGGAATCGTAACTATATTCGACATCAACTGTGGCCTTTAATTGAACAACGCTGGCCTAGCGCTGCTAAAACATTAAGTCGTTCTGCTCAACATTGTGCCGAGGCGAATGAGTTAATGGTAGAACTTGCTCAGCAAGATTTGTCTTTATTACTGACTCGCAAAAATACACTATCTATAGCATCCTTACTGAGCATATCGCCAGCAAGACAACGTAATGTATTGCGTTATCACATTGAATTACAAAAATTTGTTTTACCTTCGACCATTAATTTACAACGAATCATTGATGAAGTCTGTTTAGCGGGGACCGATAAAACACCCTTAGTATCGTGGAGTGGCGTTGAGGTAAGACGTTATCAAGATGATCTTTATTTTATGTCGCCGCTCAAGTTTCATAATGCAGCTGAAACTATCCACTGTAATACTTTGGAGCCGGTTAAATTAGCCACTGGTGATAGATTAATCTGGAAACCTACAGCAGGGAAGGGATTATCATCAAAAGCTATTTCAAGCGGTCTTAAAATACAATTTCGCCGTGGTGGAGAGCAGATTGTTTTAGCAGGTCAAGGGCAGCATAAAAGTCTTAAACATTTGTTTCAACAATGGCAGATACCAACTTGGCAGCGTGATCGTATTCCCTTATTGTTTTGTGATGATCAATTAGTCGCGGTTGTCGGTTATGCGACTGCAAATGCTTATAGTGCAACAGGGCAGGAACAAGGTTTTATTCCGACTTTGATCACGCAATAAAGAAGTATTTTTCCATTCTACGTGCTTCAGGCAGGGTTATTAAATGTCATAAAGTTTTACAATATGATGGGTAATAAACATAATCAGCAATACTGCAAAGCCAAAGACATATAAACCTGCGTGAATTTGTATGCTGGCAATCGCACCGAGTTTGACGCTGACAATCAACATAGCCACTACCATCACATCAAGCATCGCCCAACGGCCATAGTTGTGCATGAGTTGTAATAAGCGTTTTCGGTGATGAACGTTTTCGGTTTTCGAATGTAAGAGATTAAATAATAAGATTATTTTAGCAATCGGCAGAATAATGCTGAATCCTGCAACAACAAAAAACAACACAAAGTGATCTTGTTGCCATAATTGCCAAATACCTGACACGATAGAAAAGGAATGATCAATCCAGACTAACTGAGTAATGGTCATTATGGGGCTGATAAAGCCTGCCAACAGTAAGAATGATGCAACAACTAATGTGTAACGTAATTGTTGCGCCGTCATACTTTATTCGCTATCTGTAGCGGTTTCCATGCGATCTTTTTTAGAAACATAACGCGGTTTATCATCATCTTTCTTTTTGATTTTATTTTTGCCGGTTTTAGATTGGGCGGCTAAGCCTTTCATTTTAGCTACGGTCAATTTGTATTGAAGATGGTATTCGATTCTATCAAGGCGATCTTTATCATTATGTTCAACTAAGTTAATGGCAACACCCGTTTGGGCGGCGCGTCCTGTTCGACCAATTCGATGTATATAAATATCACCACGGAAAGGTAGATCATAATTAATGACATGACTAATATTGGTTAAATCTAAACCACGAGAAGCGACATCAGTTGCCACCATCACTTTGATTTGGCCTATACGAAATTTACGTGTTTTATCTAAACGAGTGGCTTGATTAAAATCACCATGCATCACTTGGGCAGAGACATTTTTTGATTGCAACCAGCTAGTAATTTCTTCTGCACGTTCTTTTTTATTACAAAATACAATGGCACTGGTGCAGCTTGGCTCATTAATACTGGCAAGTAATAAAGCCTGTTTATGTTCTTTATTATCAGCAAAATAAACGAGTTGGGTGACTTGTTCTGATTTTTCATTCGCGGCATTGATTTGCACAACTTCCGCGTCAGTCAATATTTCTTCAGCAAAGATTTTTACACCTGAACCCGCTAGTGTTGCCGAGAATAAGCAGGCTTGAAAGCCATTGGCGATAGTGCCGAGTAAGGTCATCACATCAGGACCTTGACCCATGTCTAGCATACGGTCAGCTTCATCAATAATGACCATGTCGATATCAGATAAGTCGATGGCTTCGTCGGCGACTAAGTTTAACAATCGACCTGGCGTGGCGATGATGATGTCGCAGGCATTTTGTAAAAATTCTGCTTGTTTATATTGTGAAAAACCACCCGTCACAATTGATGTATTCACATCAAGTTGTTTGCTTAATTGTTTAACGACATGTTGAATTTGAAAAGCGAGTTCACGAGTTGGCGCTAAAATCAAAATACGAGGAAACCGATCTTTTTCTCGATTAGGTGTATCAATCAACATTTGTAAGGCAGGTAATACAAAGGCTGCGGTTTTTCCGGTGCCCGTTGCTGCGCCAGCTAATACGTCCTTGCCCTGTAAAATAAAAGGAATTGCAGCTTCTTGCACCGCAGTCGGTATTTTAAAATCAAGGCTATTGAGTGCGTTTAATAAAGCATCATCAAGGAAAAGGTCATCAAAAGTCATATGTCGATACTTATTTAATATGATAGGCAACAATGTCGTTAGACATCATAATCGGAATGATAACCAGTTTTTGTTTTGTTAAAACTGTGAGATCTGCACTGCCAGGTTCGAGATCAAGCAGCGTTGTACTGTCGCCACTTGGCATGATGTGGAACAATTTACCAATCATCCAATCCGTAACTAAATAGTTACCTTTGCCATCGGATTCTAAGCCGTCAAGATTTCCGACTGGTGTTTTATTGCCTAAGCTTTGAATTTTTTTGCTGGCAATATCAATTGTTTTTAAATGACCGGCGATATCAGTAGCAAAACCATTAGTCATTTTTCCCCAACTTGCAACAATCAGGCTATTGCCTTCAACCAATAAGCCATTAGGAAATTCTAAAGCAGCATCATGCAGCCAAACTTCAAATTTTCCATTTGCTAAACGGTAAATAGTATCGGTCAACATATCAGAAACGTAGATATTGCCACTCGCATCAGCGGCGACATCATTTAAAAACTTTGCATCGCTCACGGGATAGCGCTTAATGATTTTTTTGTGTTTTATATCAATGGCGACTAACTGAGCGATATCTGCAACATACAATGTGTCACCAACAAGTGCTAAACCTTTAGGGGCATCTAAGCCTGTTAACCAATGTTGTTCAATAAGTTTACCGTCAACCGATAACTGTGAAATATAACCATTCCCGTCGACCTTATCAGGTTCGCCATTTACATTTGATACAAAAAGTAGATCGCGTTGTGAATCATAGACGACTGATTCTGGTTGTTGAAATACCTTTTCAGTTTGCCATGCGAGATCTAAAGTCGGTGCTTCTGCGAAGGCCAAAACAGGTAGCAGCACGACTAGTAGACTAAATAAGCGAATAGGAATATTTTTCATAAGGGCTCTCCGACAGAAATTTTCGACTAATGATAGCAGTTTTTGAGGCTAAATTATTCTAAAGTCACGGTCTGATAGTTGAGGTTTCAAATCAAAATGATGTATTTCTTGACCTGATTAATAGCCATAAAAAGAAAGGCCCACCTAACAAGGTAGTAATAACGCCAACTGGAATTTCTGATGGCGCAATAATCAGTCTGGCAATAGTGTCACAGATGATTAGAAAAGCGCCGCCAAACAATAATGTTGCAGGTGTTAACCATTGATGATCGCTGCCAATTAATAAGCGGCAAATATGTGGCACCATCATGCCAATAAAGCCAATCGGCCCACACAAAGCAACGATGGCGCCGACACATAAAGAGGTCACAAAGAACAAGAGATAACGTGTTTTTTGAACGGCAAGACCACGGCTAAGGGCAATATCATCACCTGCCATCAGTAAATTAAGTTCACGACTTAGCCATAAGATGACACCGATACAAATACTGACAAAGGGCAATAGTTGTAATACATCGTTGTAACCTACGGTGGTTAATCCGCCCATTAACCAACGCAAAATACGGAACGAATCGCTGATATTGCTCATATATTGGATGAATAAAATAAGACTAGAGAAAAAGAAGCTGATCGCGACGCCGGTTAATAATAATGTTTCAGATGAAAATCCACTGCGTAATCGGCTAATACTATAAACAAAACTAATTGCGATTAATGAACCTAAAAAAGCGGCAAAGGTGCTGCCATCAATACTCATTATCGAAAAACTAAAGCCGAGAAAGACATAAAGTGCTGCGCCGAGTGAAGCGCCACTGGCGACACCAAGTGTAAAAGGTGTGGCTAAAGGATTGCGAAACATCGCTTGGAAAACCATGCCACAAACAGCTAATCCAGCTCCGGCAATAAAGGCAAACAAAATGCGAGGAATACGTAATTGAGTGAGAATATGATGCTGAATCTCAGGGTTTATGATGCCGTTAAGTCCTAAAAAAGGACTGATCAATAGCACGGCAATAGTCACGACTAAAATCAGTAATAAACGATGCGAAGGTTTCATGACATCTCACTTGAAAGTTCGCATGGCAAAGCGACCATTGCACCAGTTTGCGGATGTGCAGTAAATACAAATTGCTGATCATAAAGCGCTTGAAGATGGTCAGCTTGCAACAGTTCAGCTGATGGTCCATACCATAATGTTTTGCCATGTTTGAGCGCTAAAATATGCTCACTATGATGTGCAGCATGGTTTAAGTCATGGCTGACTTCAATAATACTGATGTTGTGCTGTTGATTCAGTTGACGAATAAGGTGATGCACTTCTACTTGGTGATGCGGATCAAGAAAACTGGTCGGTTCATCTAATAATAATAACGGGGTTTGTTGACATAACGCGGCTGCAATCATTACTCGTTGCGCCTCGCCACCACTCAAACTGGGCATTTGTCGTGTTAAAAAATCATTGATATTAGTGATTTCGATAGCACGATCCATCGCTTGCTTGTCAGCTAATGTCCAATCTGAAAACGCAGATTGATAGGGAAAACGACCCATTTTAATAAAGTCAGCCACGCTAAAATTAAGCTGGCGACCATGGGCTTGTGGCACATAACTTATATGTTGAGCACGTAATTTTTGACTAAGCTGTGATAATGGTTGCTGATTAAGTGTTATTTCGCCCGAGCTTGTTTTGTTTATACCCATTAATGCTTTTAATAAAGTACTTTTACCCGCGCCATTAGGCCCTAAAATACATAAATAATCACCTCGATCAACTTCAAAATTTATATCAGATAGTAGCGTTTTACCTGCGACTTCTACACCCAATTTTTTAACCGTTAATATGCCGTTCATGGTGCGCCGGTTTACCAATCAACTTCGGGATGAATGAGACGGGCTAATCGATCTAATAAGAAGAAAATACGTGGGCCAGGAATCGTCGCATAATCTTCTTCAATAATATAAACGCGGTCGTTTTTTATCGCATCAACATATTTTAAGTTATGCCATTGCTGTAATACTTTGACCAGATCCGAATTATGATCTTCTGCTTCTGGGTAAACATCAATAATCACTTGAGGATTCAGCTGCATAATACCTTCTATCGATAAAGAAGGTACTCTTGGCTGCTTTGACTGATAGACATTTTGGCCTCCAGCAAGTGTGATGAGGTCATTATAAAAGTCATGCTGTCCGGCGATAAAAATTTGTTTCATCTGTTCAGAATCAATGCTGTGGCCCATTGTTATCATCACTGTAGGTCGATCTAAGCCCTTTGTTTTTTCAGCAATAAAAGCTATTTTCTGATTGATTTTTTTAAGTAACTCATCAGCTTGTTGTTGGTGCTGGGTTTGCTTGCCGATTACGGCTATTGTCTGCTTAACATCATCTAGTGAGGTATTTAAAACGGGTAAGGTGTTCACATTAAGCTTTTGTAATTGCTCGACAACACGTTGTTGATTAGCGAGCAAAACGACTAAATCAGGCTGCAACGAAATAATCGTTTCAAAATTAGGATTAATAAATCCACCTACTGTAGGCAAAGCTTTTACTTGTGGTGGGTAGTCACAATAATCAGTCACGGCGATGACTTTATCACCTAAACCTAATGCAAATAAGGTTTCAGTAATACTAGGTGCAATACTTATGATGCGTTGTGGTGTCTGATTAATGACAGGTTTGGCGTTAGATTGAAACTTTACTCCAATCACAGCGATGATAAAAACAAGTAAAAATAAAAAAAGCGGCCAAAATCGACGCATTTTTTAGCCCCTTAAAAACAAAAAATCCCATTATAATAGCCGATCTACCAGAAACCTTGAGAAATATATGAACCAGATACAGCACGTTTTAGATTCAGCTGATTGTTTGTATTCAATGACGGAGATCAATGCGGCTATTGAGCAGATGGCATCAACATTAACGCTACAGTATGCCGACGTTAATCCTTTGTTGTTATGCGTCATGAATGGCTCGGTGATTACGGCAGGTCATTTGTTACCTAAACTGCCTTTTTTATTAGAGCTCGATTACATTCATGCCAGCCGTTATGGCGATAAAACCGTCGGTGGTGAATTAACATGGCACCATAAACCGCTTACAGTGATGCAGGATCGGGATGTACTGTTAATTGAAGACATTTATGATGAAGGTATTACGCTGCAAACATTGCGAGAGTATTGCGAGAGGGCGGGTGCTAAAACAGTTAAATGTGTCACGTTAATTGAAAAACTACATGATAATAAAGTCGGCACACCCCCAGAATTTGTGGGCTTAACCGTGCCTAATCGTTACGTGTTTGGCTTTGGAATGGATTATCGTGGTTATTGGCGAAACGCACCGGGGATTTACGCTGTTAAGGAAGATGAATAATGACTCAATTAGCCATTATTGGCGGCACAGGTTTAAGTGCCCTCAACGGTTTAAATATTGTTGAACAACATAAGATCTCAACACCTTTTGGGTTGCCATCTAGTGATATTTTAGAAGGTGAATTACACGGCAAAACAGTATTATTTTTACCGCGACATGGACCCAAACATACTATTCCACCGCATAAAATTAACTACCGGGCTAATATCTGGGCTTTGCATCATTTAGGTGTAAGTCATATTATCGCTGTCGCTGCAGTGGGTGGCATACGGCAAGACTTAGCACCGAGTAGTTTTGTGTTGCCCGATCAAATTATTGATTATACCTATGGTCGAGAACAAAGCTTTTATAGCGATGACTTTTGTGCCGAGAATCATATTGATTTTAGTTATCCTTATGATGAACGTCTTCGCAAGGATTTATTACAAGCCGCATTGAATCAACAGATAACGATTGTTGATGGTGGAACCTATGGTGCAACACAAGGCCCACGTTTAGAAAGTGCAGCAGAAATTAAACGAATGGCACAAGATGGCTGTGCAATGGTAGGAATGACGGGTATGCCAGAAGCAGCACTGGCACGTGAGTTAAATATTGCTTATGCAAGCTGCGCCTTGGTGGTCAATTGGGCGG
Organism: Methylophaga sp.; assembly: GCA_011053005.1. Lineage (GTDB taxonomy): Bacteria > Pseudomonadota > Gammaproteobacteria > Nitrosococcales > Methylophagaceae. Next base: position 64,412 of record DRHW01000037.1, on the reverse strand, counting down.
CAGGATTAAGTGATGGCTTGATTACGATGACACAAATCGAACAAACACTTGTGGGCGGCATGTCGCAGGTCAAGCAGGTCCTTGATGAATTCATTCGTATGCAATAAGGTTCAGCTTTATTCAACACCCGCTGGTGTACTAATAGGCGTGATTTTTAATAACGCGCCCATTTTTGGGTGATCAAAAAAATCTAATTTATTACTACGGATGCGACGAGATTCAACTAAATGCGGGTTGTGCGGCGCGCTGATATTTGTTCCAGTAGCAGAAGCATCAGACCAGTTATTTGTTTCGCCAGCATTTTGTTTTAACCACAAATTCACAGAAGCGTGTAGGTAACTGGCCTTATCTAGACGAACAGTACCTTCGATTAAGCCATTAGCAGATAAGATCTTTACGGCCTTAGCGCTACCTTTTCTCATAATATATTGCTGCCATGATTGGTGATAATGGACGCGATATTGTGATGAACTGCTTAAGCGTGAGGCGATACTATTCAATGTATTGTTACTGGCTGGTTGGATCTGAGGTGTCGACATTCCAGGCGCTAAACTTGCTCTAATATCATTGCCTGACATCGCTGGCCATTGTTCATCTGTATTATTACTGAGTTGCTCAAAGACAACTAATTCAACGTGATACCACTGATCGGCATAAGACTGAATGCTGACAAGCAATAAAATAAATCCAGTGATAAAACGCATAGCAGAAAGTGATTTCATGATTCAAATTACGGTAATTGTAGTGCGCATATTGTCAGGCTTTAAACGGAAAAAGTCCAAGTATTATCATTATGCGTTATCATCAAGCATATCGTTTTTGTCATAAAATTTCAGGAGACTCGACATGGTAGGTTTTTCAGCGTTTGTACTCTTTTTTCTAGTGCTCGCCGTTATTATTATATTGATGGGCGTCAAAGCTGTGCGGCAAGGACGTGAATATACAGTAGAACGTTTTGGAAGGTATACACGTACTTTACGGCCAGGATTTAATGTCATTGTTCCGGTTTTAGATAGCATCGGCGCAAAAATCAATATGATGGAGCAAGTGCTTGACGTTGAATCGCAAGAAATTATTACCAAAGATAATGCGATGGTCCGTGTTGATGGTGTCGTGTTTTTTCAAGTCATTGATGCGGCAAAAGCGGCCTATGAAGTGAATAATTTGCACAATGCGATTTTGAATTTGACGCAAACTAATATTCGTACCGTTATGGGATCGATGGATTTAGACGAATTGTTATCAAAACGTGATGACATTAACGCGCGTTTATTACATGTTGTGGATGATGCGACAACACCTTGGGGCGTCAAAGTTACGCGTATTGAGATTAAAGATATTGCACCACCTGCGGATTTGGTTGAGGCGATGGGTCGTCAAATGAAAGCAGAACGCGTTAAACGCGCTAACATTCTTGAAGCAGAGGGACTTCGCCAATCAGCTATCTTAAAGGCTGAAGGTGAAAAAGCATCGATAATGTTAGATGCAGAAGGTCGTAAAGAAGCAGCATTTCGTGATGCCGAAGCACGCGAACGTTCGGCTGAAGCAGAAGCGCGTGCAACATTTGTGGTATCAGAAGCGATTGCCAAAGGTAATATTCAAGCAATTAACTACTTCGTTGCTCAAAAATACGTTGAAGCGATTAAAGATATGGCCTCAGCCAACAATAGCAAAGTGGTTTTTATGCCGTTGGAATCTAGTAGTGTCATTGGCTCTTTAGGCGGTATTGCGGAGTTAGCGAAAGACGCCTTCAAGAAGGAAAGCTAACAATGGAATTATTTGCCCCTGATTTTTGGCATTGGTGGATTGCTGCAGTAGTGCTGATTTGCATTGAAATATTAGCGCCTATGTTTTTTGCGTTATGGATGGGCGTCGCTGCTTTTATAACCGGTCTTGCCGTGTACTTTATGCCGGAAATGCAGTGGGAATATCAGGTGTTTGTTTTTGCCTTATTATCGGTTGCTAGCATTATTGCTTGGAAAATTTATTATAAAAATAATCCACTTAGCTCCGATGAGCCATTACTTAATCGACGCAGTGAACAATATATCGGTCGTGTAATTACGCTAACAGTGCCTATTGAAGATGGTCAAGGCAAAGTAAAAGTAGATGATTCAACGTGGAAAATAGAAGGTCAAGATTGTCCGGCGGGCACTAAAGTGAAAATTGTCAGTGTCAATAATGTGGTCTTTCAAGTTGAGATTATAAATTAAAACGATGTCATCATTTTTTAATACTGGCATGAGTCAGCAGCAATTTTTAGATGAATATTGGCAAAAAAAGCCCTTATTAATTAGACAGGCTTTTGTCGATTTTGAATCCCCCATCAGCCCTGAAGATTTGGCGGGTTTAGCCTGTGAGCCGGAAATTGAATCTAGGCTGATTGAAGAAAATGGCGAAGAGGGGCCATGGCAAGTGACACAAGGCCCATTTTCCGAAGAAGACTTTGCCCGTTTGCCCGCCACTAATTGGACAATGTTAGTCCAAGATGTCGACAAACATTTGCCTGAATTTGAATCTGTATTAGCGCCTTTTCACTTTATTCCTGATTGGCGACGAGATGATTTAATGATTAGTTACGCGCCTGAGCATGGCACTGTTGGCCCGCATACTGATGGCTATGATGTGTTTTTACTACAAGCATTAGGCATGCGTCGTTGGCAAATCAGTGACATGCCGATTATGGATGCAGCTATTATTGATGGTCTGGATGTGCAGATTTTAAGCGAATTTACACCTGATCAAACATGGGATTTACAAGTTGGCGATATGTTATATCTGCCGCCACACTTTGCTCATCACGGTGTCGCAATGAATGATTGCATGACGTATTCCATCGGTTTTCGTGCACCATCACAAGTCGATATGTTAGATGCGGTCGTCAATGCCATGTTGGAACAAGACCTAGGAAAAACAAGATATAACGATGCGGATTTAACGTTATCAGCACATAGTGCTGAGATTGATGCCCAAGCCATCGCCAGATTGAAAGCGATGTTACACCAAGCAATTGATAATGCTGAACCTATTTTAGCCAATGCACTGGGTAAGTTTGTAACTGAAACGAAAGCCAGTTTAGCGGCAATAGTGGAAGAATCACTGACAGATTTGCCGACAATTGAGGAGGTAAACTTACTGTTCGAGCAAGGTGATATTTTACAAAAAAATGTATATTGCCGCTTTGCATGGACGGCTAATGAACAGGGTGGTCAACTCTTTTTAGCGGGGGAAGTTTATCCCGTGACTCTAAAAGGAGTCATCCATTTAGCAAGGTTAACCGAACAACATGAATTAACCATTACAGATTGGCAGCAGTTAAAACAAGACCCTCAAATTGCTGATTTATTATGCCAACTGATTGCTGAAGGTGGGTGGTTTTGGCTATAAGCGAACAGGCTGAAAGCTAGCTAAATTTTGCTTGCCACGTTTCTATTAATCGATGCTGTGTTATTTGTTTTCAAATCGGTTAAGTGCAATATTTTTCACTGAGTTTAACGGATCGAATATGCGGCCATTCATCGCAATATAAACCCCTGATTCTAAAATCTGAGCAGCAATTAACGTGCAACCTAAGTTGAAAATTGCATCGCTATCTCTGTACTGAGCGGGGTACATCGAGCCTGTCAATACAATGGTTTTATTGGGAATGTTCTGCAGAAACGCTGCGGTTTCAATCATTGTATCTGTGCCGTGAGTAACGATGATATGGCGACTTTGTTCTGATAGAATGGCGTCTCTCAGTATTTGCCGATCGGTATTATCAAGTTCTAAACTGTCCTTTTTCATTAGGGAACTTACTTCAAAATCAACAACAACATTGGCTCTTTCTAATATGCCAGCAACTTGTGGCTCTCCAACCTGATAGAGATCTTTTTGGTCAAAATAGGTTTTATCGATTGTGCCACCTGTTGTAAATATTTTTATCATCTTGCTTGTTCCTTACTTCAACATACCGCGAATATTAGATAAATGTGCTTTGCCACGTTCTTTACGTTCTTCTGGATCGACTTTGGATTTTTCGCTCATCCACACTAAATCTTCAGATGGTAATTCGCGTAAAAAGCGACTTTCTTCACATTCTGTTTTTTCACCATAACGCTTACGAGAGTTTGCCAAGGTGAATACTAAACTACGCTGAGCCCGCGTAATACCGACATAAGCCAAGCGGCGTTCTTCTTCGATGCCATCTTCTTCAATACTGGTGCGGTGAGGCAGAATTTCTTCTTCCATGCCGATAATAAAGACATGCGGAAACTCCAAACCTTTAGCTGCATGCAAGGTCATCAAATGCACTGCATCAGCTTGGTTTTCATCTTCTTGCCGTTCAAGAATATCCATCAACGTTAACCGTGAAGCAATGTCACCAATACTTTGTTCGACGGTATCGTTATCGATGATGCGAGCAATCCAGGTTAATAATTCTTCAACATTATCCATGCGGCGCGTGGCCTGATTAGGATCGCCAGTGACTTCTTCTAACCAAGCACGATAATCAATTTCCTCAATCATATCGCGAATGGCTTCCATCAAATTGCCACGTTTTGCACGATCAGCGATATCAATGAGCCATTTAGTGAAATGTTCAAGTTTATGCATCGCTTTTTCAGATAATTGCTCAGCTAAACCCATTTCAAAACACGCGCCAAACATGCTGGTATTGCGTTTAGATGCGTAGTTACCTAGCGCTTGTAATGTGCTGGCACCTATGCCACGTCGCGGCGTGTTAATCACTCTTAAAAACGCATTGTCATCATCTTGATTAGCTAACAGTCTGAGATAAGCCATGATGTCTTTCACTTCTACGCGTGAGAAAAACGACGTGCCGCCGGAAAGAAAGTAGGGCACATTATGTTCGCGTAACACACGTTCTATTGGCCGTGATTGGTGATTACTACGATATAAAATGGCATAGTCTTTAAAGTCAGCTTGGTTTTTTAATTTGTGATAAAGCAGTTCGGACACCACTTTTTCAGATTCATGTTCATCATCACGACAACCAATAACGCGAATCGGATCACCTTCGCCCATTGCGCTCCATAATTTCTTATCAAAAATATGTGGATTATGGCTAATGAGCTCATTCGCTGCACGCAAGATACGACCCATCGAACGGTAGTTTTGTTCAAGTTTAATCAGTTTCAGACGTGGGAAATCTTTTTGTAATTGCACTAAGTTTTCTGGGCGAGCACCGCGCCAAGAATAAACTGATTGATCATCATCGCCTACCACTGTCAGTGCTTCACGAATGCCGACCAATTGTTTGACTAATTCATATTGGCAACCATTGGTATCTTGATATTCATCAACTAATAAATAATGAATGCGCGCTTGCCACTTTTTTAATACTTCCGCATGTTCACGAAACAGTAATACTGGCTTTAAGATTAAATCATCAAAATCCACTGCGTTATAGGCTTTTAATGCATCAACATAACGTTGATAAACTTTAGCTGCGGAGGCTTGTTGCTCATCTTCGGCAATACTCATTGCCTGATCTGGCAAAATAAGTTGGTTCTTCCATTCGGAAATTTGCCACTGACATTTTTCGGCATGTTCACTATCGGCGGCAAAGTCGCGGCCCATTAAATCGCGTAATACTGCCAAACTATCCTGAGCATCGAAGATCGAAAATCCTGGACGATAACCGAGGTGACTGTGTTCTTTACGAAGAATATTGAGACCTAAAGTATGAAAGGTCGATACCATTAATCCACGGGCAGATGCATTACGCGAAGCCATCATTTCAGCAACACGACTTTTCATTTCACGCGCAGCTTTATTGGTGAATGTTACCGCCGCAATATTTCGGGCATTAATGCCACATTGTTCAATTAAGTAGGCTATTTTTCGGGTGATAACACGTGTTTTACCACTGCCAGCTCCCGCTAATACAAGTAAAGGTCCATCTACATGACGCGCAGCTTCCCGCTGCGGCGGATTAAGATCATGCATTAAGTTTATGTATTCCTTGTATCGAGGCGTCGATAGCCTATTGCTTCACTAAGATGTGCAGTTTCAATTTGCTCAGAACCCGCTAAATCAGCAATGGTTCGGGCGACTTTTAAAATTCGGTGATAGGCGCGAGCAGATAAACTAAATCGGCTAATCGCATGTTCCAATAACTGGTAATTGCTATCACTTAAGGTGCAATAAATATCTAATTCTTTGTTTTCTAACATGGTGTTTGTTTTACCGGCTCGCGCCATTTGTTTTTGTCGGGCTTGTAATACTCGCTTTGCAACAGTCGTACTATCTTCTTCTTGATCACTATCTTGTGTTGGCCGTAACATTGATTTGGCAACGGGCGGTACTTCAACCAACATATCAATACGATCCATTAAAGGTCCCGATACTTTTGCGCGATAACGGCGTACTTGATCTTCAGTGCAATGACAGCGACTTTCTCCTAAATACCCACAGGGACATGGGTTCATCGCTGCGATGAGTTGAAATCGCGCTGGAAATTCAGCTTGATTAGCCGCTCTCGAAATCGTTATTTTACCTGACTCAATCGGTTCGCGAAGCACTTCTAACACTTTACGATCAAACTCCGGCAACTCATCTAAAAATAATACGCCATTATGTGCCAAGGATATTTCACCCGGACGAGGTTGACTGCCGCCGCCCACCATTGCAACGGCCGATGCCGTGTGATGAGGTGAACGAAAAGGGCGCTGTCGCCATTGTTCAACTTTAAAACCTTGTGCTGAAATAGAATGTACCGTCGCCGTTTCTACTGCTTCTTGTTCCGTCATTTCAACTAAGATACTGGGTAAACGACTGGCTAACATGGTTTTACCGGTTCCTGGCGGACCACTGAAAATAACACTATGCGATCCTGCTGCCGCGATTTCTAATGCACGTCGTGCATGAGATTGACCGCGAACATCAGCTAAATCAGGATAATAATTCTCAGGTTTTGTCTGGTCATTGATCGACAATGCTAAGCGTTGTTGACCAAATAAATGTGCACAGACCTCTAACAAATGACTTGCGCCATAGCTTGTTGCGTCATCAATTAACGCGGCTTCATCGGCATTGACTAAGGGTAAGATGAGTTCGTTATTAGCTTGTGATGCAGCGAGTATTGTTGGTAATACGCCACGTACCGCACGTAATTCACCTGTTAAACCTAATTCACCAATAAACTCTTTATTCGCTAAACTGCTAAGTGGTAATTGATTCGATGCGGCCAAAATACCTAAGGCAATCGGTAAGTCAAAACGACCGCCTTCCTTAGGTAAATCTGCAGGAGCCAAGTTAATCGTGATTCGCTGCTGCGGGAAATTAAACTGCGAGTTTAATAAAGCAGAACGCACCCGATCTTTACTTTCTTTCACCGCCGTTTCAAGCATTCCCACTATTGATAAACTAGGTAGACCGTTTGAAATGTGTACTTCTATGGTGACGACGGGCGCATCTATTCCCGTAATCGCTCGGCTATAAACTGTTGCGATACTCATTGGATATCCATGTCCAAATAAATCCCTTTATTAATCAATGTTCAAGCAAGTTTTTCTCGTTTAAATCTAGTCTAAACCAAATTTTAGTCTAAGTAAGTACAGCAATAATCAACTAACTCAGTCACTTTCAAATCAAATGATGAATCAGCTGGCACGTTAAAATCTTCGCCGCCTTTAATGGTTAGCCATTCAGTTGTACCGTCTAGACGATACGTTAATGCACCCGCTAAGATTTCCATCAATTCTGCTTTGGCTGTGCCAAAAGTGTAATCACCAGGCATCATAATACCAAGTGTTTTGACTGAACCATCAGCAAAGGTGATGGCACGGCTGGTGACGTTACCATTAAAATAAACGTTGGCTTCGCGGGTGATGGTGACATTGGTAAATTCAGACATAAAGTTCTCTTAGTTTTTAGATGTAGATTCTAGTTCAGCGACACGTTGCGCCAACGCATCTAATTTTTCACGGGTACGATGTAGCACTTGGGTTTGAATATCAAATTCTTCACGGGTGACTAAATCTAATTTAGCGAATGTGGCACTCATTGCCGAACGCACATTTTTTTCAACATCAGCCTGAATGTTGGTGAAGCCAGATGGCAATGCATTGGTAAACGATTGCACGACTTCTTCAAATTTTTTGGTATCTATCATGGTTATCTCCACTTTTGTGAGTGCCCTATATTCTACGGCAAAGCGGGGGAGACTCAAACGAAATGATTATTTTACGATAGAGATACGTGTTTTTTGTTGACGGCGAAATTCATCACATAAATGTGAGACTAGACAGGTTTCACAATGTGGTTTTCTGGCGGTACAGACGTATCGACCATGCAAAATAAGCCAGTGATGGGCATCTTGTTTGAACTCATCAGGGATAACTTTCATCAGGCGATCTTCAACAGCTCGAACGGTTTTTCCTTTGGCTAAACCTGTGCGATTACCTAATCGAAATAAATGCGTATCGACAGCAATAACAGGGTGTTTAAATGCTGTATTGAGAATGACATTAGCGGTTTTACGACCTACACCCGGTAAGGCTTCTAAGGCGACACGATCATCAGGCACCTCGCTATTATGTAATTCGATTAATTGACGACAGGTTTTAATGACATTTTCGGCTTTGCTGTTAAAAAGACCGATAGTTTTGATATAGGGCTTTAAGCCTTCAACGCCTAAATCTAAAATCGCTTGCGGCGTATTGGCGACGGGATAAAGTTTCGCCGTCGCCTTATTAACACCTACATCGGTAGCCTGTGCCGATAAAATAACCGCGATCAGTAACTCAAAGGTACTGGTTGAATTTAGTTCAGTGGTCGGCGCAGGGTTATTCGCTTTCAGTATGCTGAAAAATTCATGCCTTTGTGTTTGGTTCATGCGCTAGCGGGTACAGTATCCGTCATGACCTGTTTAGCTTGTTTTGCTTTTTGACGTGTATCAATCACATTTTTTAAAGCAACAATTAAACCTAAACCAATAAAAGCACCTGGCGGCAATAACACCATTAAAAAGCCACGGTAATCTTCAAATAAGACTATCGAAAGATTACGCGCTCCTTCACCAAACATTAAGTGTGCTTCGCTTAAGATCGTACCTTGACCGATAAGTTCTCGCATTGCCCCAAGCAAGACGAGTACTGCTGTGAAGCCAATTCCCATCATCAGACCATCGACTATCGCTGGGCCTACAGGATTTCTGGCAGCAAAGGCTTCAGCACGACCGGTAATAGCACAGTTGGTCACGATTAATGGAATAAAAATACCGAGGATCAAATAAAGCTCATGGAACCAAGCATTCATCGATAATTCGATTGCGGTTACGATTGACGCAATAATCATCACAAATACTGGCAAGCGTGCTTCATCAGGGATCTGCTTGCGGAGCAATGACACGATGCCGTTAGAAGCAACCAAGGTTAACGTGGTGGCCAGACCTAATCCTAATCCGTTAATAAAAGTATTACTTACCGCGAGTAGAGGACATAAACCGAGCAATTGCACTAATGCGGGGTTATTTTTCCATAAACCATCACGAATAATAGGACCATAGACGTCATTCATTACTTAGTCTCCTTAAACAATTCATCACGATTTTGTTCAAAAAATTGCAATGATTTTTTTACCGCGGTGACCACAGCGCGAGGCGTAATAGTTGCGCCTGTAAACTGATCAAATTGACCGCCATCTTTTTTTACTGCCCATTGAGAATCATCTGGATTCTCCAGTGATAAACCTTTGAATACTAAGATCCAATTGGTTTTTTTCACATCAATTTTATCGCCTAGCCCTGGCGTTTCTTTATGATTAATAACGCGAACACCCGCTAAAGTACCATCATAATAAACACCTACCAGCATTTTGATTGAACCGCTGTACCCATTAGGTGCAACACTGGTGAATACCGCAGCAACAGGCTCGCCATTTTTACGAGCACGATAAACGACAGTATCTTCTTTGGTCGCTAACTGCGGTGTACCTGGCAAAGTAATCGTATCGGTTAAAATATCATTGTCATACTCATTACGATTTACCAGAGCATTAATTGCATCGAGTAATGATTGTCGTTCATTTTCGATAATTTTATCGCGAGTATAAGATTCAGTAATCGCAACCAAACTGGTCGCACCGATAGCAAACACGGCTAACATAATGCCAACACCCAATATTTGTTTTTGAATGACATTCATTATTTTACCGCCCCATATACTTTTGGTTGCGTGTAATAATCAATCAACGGCACAAGCATATTCATAATTAATACGGCAAATGCTACGCCGTCAGGATAACCACCCCAGATGCGAATAATATAGGTTAATAAACCAACACCGGCCCCAAAAACTAACTTACCTTTAACCGTTGTTGAAGCCGTAATAGGGTCAGTCGCGATAAAAAATGCGCCCAACATTGTGCCGCCACTGAGCAAATGGAAAATGGGTGAACCTGTTATTTCAGGAGCCACAAGCCAAGTCATTAAGCTAATAGCACTAAGTCCTGCTAACATTGCCACAGGAATATGCCAGCTAATCACACGACGATAAAGAAGAAATGCACCACCAACGGCTAGCCAAATATTAATCCATTCCCAGCCTTTACCACCCCATAAACCAAACACGGGTTGCTGAAAAACATGAACAGGTATCTGATGTAAACCTATTTGAGTCTTCATCGCATCAAGTGGTGTCGCGCCTGACACGGCATCCATACTGTTTGTTAATTGACCATTAAAAATGAACTGAAAAGCAGAGCTGAGATCAAGTGGCTGTTCACTTAAACTGCTGACAGGTAACCATGTTGTCATTTCTAATGGAAATGAAATCAACAGCAAAACATAGGCAATCATCGCAGGGTTGAAAGGGTTGTAACCCAAACCACCATAAAGGTGTTTAGCAAAAATAATGGCAAATAATATGCCCGTAACCGTTAACCACCACGGTGCTAAAGGCGGTATTGCAATAGCTAATAATACGGCTGTAACAATCGCACTACCATCGGTTAAAAAAGGTTTAAGCGGGCGATTACGCAGCCATAACATTAACGCTTCTGCTAATAATGCAACAACAACGGCTAAGGTGATATTGATTAAGACGCTTGGTCCAAAAAAATACACAATGGCAATCACGCCGGGAATAAGCGCGAATAATAATTGCAACATTTGCAAGGTGACGCGATTAGTCCCTGCTAAAAACGGTGATGATAGTCGACTTAATGGCATTACTGTGTCTCCTGACTATCAGTAGTTGTGGGTTCAGCAGATGACTCAGACTCAGCGGCTTGTTTTGCTTTTGCTGCTTGTGTTGCCGCTAATGCTGCTTTTCGCTGTTGCTGGCGAAGTTCTTTTTCTTGCTGTTCTTGTTCTAGACGCTCAAGCCTATTTTCATGGCGAATACGTGCGACATCTGCTTTTGCATTTTCTTGCTGTTGAGTCATGATTTCTGTTTTAGCAAAGCGGAAATAATGAACCAATGGAATTTCACTTGGGCAAACATAACTGCAGCAGCCACATTCAATACAATCAAACAGATTATATTCACTTGCTTTATCAAGATCTTTGGCGCGCGAGTACCAGTAAAGCTGCTGAGGTAATAGGCTAACAGGGCAGGCGACTGCACATTCACCACAACGAATACACGGTAAAGGAGTCGATGATTTTGCACCATCATCAACGCCAACTATAATGCAGTTTGCCGTTTTGGTGACCGGTAAATGATCGCCCGATAAATTGTAGCCCATCATCGGGCCACCTAAAATAAAGGGTTCTCCAGCCTGACGTTCAGTGCCACAAAAAGACAATAGCTCATGCATCGGTGTGCCAAACAAGGTTTCAAAGTTACCCGCATTTTTCACTTCTCTACCGGTGACGGTCACAATACGTGATATCAAAGGTTCACCATGTTTAATCGCCCGTGCAACAGCATAGGTTGTCCCCACATTATGGCTGACAACCCCAATATCAATTGGTAGGCCACGCGACGGTACTTGTTTGCCGGTGATAACTTGAATCAGTTGTTTTTCACTACCTGTGGGATAGCGCGTAGGAATGGAGACTACTTTTGTATCTTTAAGGTGTGGCCGTGCACTTAAGGCGAGTTCCATCGCTGAAATGGCTTCAGGTTTATTATCTTCAATGGCAATCACACAGTCTTTTACATGTAATGCAAAACACATGATTTCAATGCCATCAAGTATGCCGTCAGCACGCTCGCGCATGATCATGTCATCACAAGTAATATACGGTTCACATTCCACGCCATTGATGATTAATGTTTCAACCGTATGATGCACGCTGGGATTGAGTTTGATAAAACTTGGAAAGCCAGCTCCACCCAGACCAACAATACCGGCTTCACGGATCAGCTGACGTATTTCATGAGCAGATAGCTTGGTATAGTCACTAATAGGATGACGCTCAATCCATTCATCGTTGCCGTCTGTTTCAATACTAATGCAAAGTGCCGATAAGCCTGATGGATGAGGAATCGGCTGCTCATCTATCGCAATAATCGTACCTGATGTTGGCGCATGTAACGGAACAGAAACATGACCTTCGGCGTTGGCTATTTTTTGGCCTTTTAGTACTTTATCGCCCACAGCAACGATAGGTGTTGATGCTTCACCTATATGTTGTTGTAACGGCAATATGAGCTTATTGCTCAATGGCATTTTACGTATTGCTACTTGAGTAGAACGTTTTTTCTGACCATTTAATTTTAAGCCGCCAGGAAATGAGCCTAATTTTTGTGTCATGGCTTATCACTGCCTAGTTTTAAATCAAGATGTGCTGGATCGGGCCAACGCCAAGTATTTGGATTAGGTTTAGTTTCGACCATATCGATGCAATCTACTGGGCAAGGTGGCAGGCACAGTTCACAGCCCGTACATTCACTCGCAATGACCGTATGCATGTGCTTCGCTGCACCAAGGATGGCATCAACAGGGCAAGCTTGAATACATAAAGTACAACCGATGCAACGTGATTCATCAATAACGGCAAGTACTTTGGGTTTTTCAACGCCGCACTCAGCATCAAGTGGTTTGAATTCTACTTCTAATAAGTCCGCTAAAGCGTGAATAGTCGCTTCACCGCCTGGAGGGCAACGGTTAATATCCACTTCACCTGCGGCTATTGCTTCCGCATAGGGACGGCAACCCGCAAAGCTACACTGACCGCATTGCGTTTGGGGCAATATCTTATCGATTTGATCGGCAATAGGATCGCCTTCAACTTTAAATCGAATCGCAGCAAAGCCCAGCACGAGTCCAAGAATTAACGCTAATAGCGTAATGGCAAGAATCGCAGTAAACATTAAACGTGAACCAGACCAGCAAAGCCCATAAATGCCATTGACATCAAGCCCGCTGTGATAAGACCTATGGCTGCACCTTGAAAGGCTACAGGCACATCAGCGACGGCAATACGTTCGCGCATTGCAGCAAAGATTATTAAGACCATTGAGAAACCAATCGCTGCACCAAAGCCATATAAAGCAGACTCTAAAAAGCCGTGACCTTGTTGAACATTAAGAAGTGCAACACCTAATACAGCGCAGTTAGTGGTAATGAGCGGTAAAAATATGCCTAAAACTTGATACAAAATAGGACTAGTTTTATGTACAACGAGTTCAGTGAATTGCACCACCACAGCAATAACAAAAATGAAACTAATCGTCCGTAGGAATTCAATACCTAGCGGTGCGAGCAAGTATTCATTAATTAGATAACTACTGATTGATGATAGCGTTAATACAAATGTTGTGGCCAGCCCCATGCCAATAGCTGTTTCTAATTTGCGAGAAACACCCATGAAAGGGCAGAGTCCTAGAAATTTAACTAAGACAATGTTGTTCACCAAAATGGTGCTAATTAGAATGAGCGCATAATCTGTCATGCAATAACCTACTGATTTTATCGGGATTTGTTCATTTTCAATTGTGATGTTAAAAATGACTGCAAATTTTCATCAGGTATTATAGCTGATAAATAGCAGATTTCGTAGTGCTAATAATGATATTAATTGTTTCTTATGAAGGGCTTAGCAGGTTTTCATATAACGATATATTAAAACCTTAACATAGTTATTTTTGACGACGAGTACGAACAGCCGCTGCAAGTTCACGTAATAACACTTCACTATTGTCCCATGCCATGCACGCATCAGTGATGCTTTGTCCATAAACAAGAGGTACATCTTGTTCCACATTTTGACGACCGGCTATTAAGTTACTTTCAAGCATCAACCCCATTATGCGATCTTCACCTTTCGCTATTTGATTAGCAACATCACGGCACACTACTTCTTGTTGTTCATGGCTTTTTCCACTATTAGCATGGCTACAATCAACCATGAAGCGCGTTTTCAAACCTGTTTTAGCCATCACTTCTGCAGTTTCGTTAATACTTGCTGCATCATAATTGGGCATTTTTCCACCACGTAAAATAACATGACAATCAGGATTACCGGTGGTCGAAAATATAGCCGAATGCCCCGCTTTTGTCAGCGACATAAAGTGATGCGGTCTAGAAGCTGATAAACAGGCATCAACGGCAATTTGTAAGCCGCCATCAGTGGCATTTTTGAAACCGACAGGACAAGATAAGCCAGAAGCTAATTCACGATGCGCTTGGCTTTCTGTCGTACGTGCACCAATGGCACCCCAAGAAATCAAGTCAGCAATATATTGAGGGCTAATTAAATCCAAGTATTCACTGCCAGCAGGGACACCCATTTCAGCAAGATCGAGTAATAATTTTCGAGCTATGCGTAAACCATCATTAATTTTGAAACTACCATCTAAGTACGGATCATTAATGAGGCCTTTCCAGCCAACGACAGAACGCGGCTTTTCAAAGTAAACCCGCATGATGATTTGTAATTCGCCTTTTAATTCGCTGATAAGCGGCTTTAAACGGGTTGCATATTCACGTGCAGCATCGGGATCATGAATTGAACATGGGCCGATAATAACCACAAGTCGATCATCTTCATTGTGAAGAATTTTTTGTGTGGCTGCGCGAGCGTTAAACACCGTTTCAGAGGCAAGATCAGTTATAGGTAGTTCTTGGTGCAGTTGTATCGGGGGTAAAACTTCCTGCATACCAGTAATACGCAAATCATCAGTGTTGTATAGCATGAAAGGTTGCACTCGAAAATATTACAATCGCGCATTATACTAGCTGAATGTCATTTCTACTATGCTTGATAGTGGTTACGGGTCGTCACTATTAACAAGCGCTGAATTAATTTTGACGATTGTTTGGCACAATATCTGCAAATTTAAACTTAGTAATAAGTCGTATAGGACTATACTATTTTAAAGAATTAAGGAGTCTTAGATGGGCATTGTTGAATCGATTAAGAAAAATCATGATAAATACCAAGCAACGCGTGGTGAATTAATCAATAAATTGGAATCACAGCTCCGTCAATGGCCCAACAACTTTAATAAAAAGTTTATTAATACTTTAAATGTCCCTGAATTTTTAGAGTCTTATTTACATTTTTTTGATCATGAATACCAAGATCAGAAAATGTCATTAAAACAGTGTGAGCCGCTTAGAAATGTATATAGCCGTTTAAATACAGAACTGGGTGAAGAATCGTATGTTGGTGAATGGTTTACTCTTGAGCAGGAGTGTATTGAGCAGTTTGCAAATATTACTGGTGATCAGCAATGGATCCATACCGATCCTGTACGAGCAAGTAAAGAATCACCCTTCAAAACTACCATTGCTCAAGGTTTTTTAACCCTAGCACTCATTCCTTTTTTGACTGACAGTGTCGATCCTGAAAAAAATGTTTATCCTGAGGCAAGAATGGTGGTGAATTATGGCCTTAACCATGTGCACTTTCCATTTCCAGTTAAAGTAGGACGTCGTATCAGAGCGCGTAGCCGAATCATTAAATTAGTACCTATGAAACGCGGATTAGAAATTGTGCGTGAAGTGCGTATTGAAATTGAAAATAGCACCAGACCAGCATGTATTGCAGAAACAGTTATAAGACTTTACTTTTAGAAAATACAATCCAAAAGGTTAACCTCCTAGGCTATAAATTCGGTTTAGAAGTTTTTATTTTGGACTATAAGATTTAAATGTAGACAACATGTTTTTATCGACAACCTGAGCTAGATTAAATGCCAGTCAGGCTGTGCAATAATTTTATGCATAGTGTCGTTATTTTCAAATAGGCTGAAATTTATCAGCATTAAGCCATAGGTGAACCAGGATACTCGCGGCATAACCTAAAGCAATTGCCCATGTCCATTTCAAGTGTGATGCAAAGGTATAAATACCTCGAGCTTGACCCATCACGGCAACGCCAGCAGCGGAACCAATTGCTAATAACGAACCACCAACGCCAGCAGTTAAAGTGACAAGCAACCATTGGCCTGTATTCATATCCGGCATCATAGATAAAACTGCAAACATCACCGGAATATTATCAATAATAGCGGAAATGACACCGACGAGAATATTAGCCGTTGTTGGCCCTAAATCAACGTACATTAACTGCGAACCAAGCGATAAATAACCAATGGTACCTAACCCCCCGACGCATAAAATAATGCCGTAGAAAAACATCAATGTATCCCACTCAGCACGCTCTAATTGTTGGAAAATATTAAACGGTTGTCCTTGCTGTACCGTGCCCTCTAATCCTAACGAACTGTCGCTTTGGTTTAAAACTGCAAATGCTTTTTTATCACGCATTTTAATTATGTATCCGTATAACTTAAGAAATCCTAAGCCGGTCATCATGCCAATTACAGGGGGGAGATGTAAAAAGTTATGGGCACAAACTGCCATTGTGATCGTTAATAAAAATAGGCCTATAACTACAAAAGCACCCTTTTTCATAACAGTTTTTTCATTATGTGCTGCTGGTTTCTCATTGGCTAAGGCCATTGACATGATAGTGGCTGGAACAAGCCAATTGACTAAAGAAGGTATAAATAAAACAAAAAAGTCTTTGAATTCTATGACGCCTTTTTGCCAAACCATTAAGGTTGTTATATCGCCAAACGGACTAAATGCTCCACCAGCATTAGCAGCGACAACAATATTAATACACGCTAAGGTAACAAATTTATGATTGTTACCACCTACTGCCATTGCAACTGCTGACATCAGTAATGCAGTCGTTAAGTTATCTGCGATCGGTGAAACAAAGAAAGCCAAAAGTCCAGTTAGCCAAAAAATAGTACGAAGTGAAAAACCTTGATTGACTAACCAACTGCGTAGTGCATCAAATACGCCGCGTTCCCCCATGGTGTTGATATAGGTCATGGCTGATAATAAAAATAATAATAGTTCTGCATATTCAAGCAGGTTGTGACGAATCATTATTTCAGCGGTATCATGAAATACCGGATCAGTTTGTTGTGCGTAAATCATGGCAATCAGTGCCCAAATAATACCCGCTGCAACCATGACGGATTTAGATTTACGCATGTGAATTTTTTCTTCAGCAATAACCAAAATATAGGCAAGAAAGAAAATAGCTAATGATGCATAACCAATCCAATGAGTGGTTAGATCTATCAAATGAGCATCTTCAGAAGCCAATGTAATTTGTGGGAAAGAGAACAAAAGCAAACTGAAAATCAGTGTGGTTATTGTTGAGTGTTTCGATTGCAATTGTTTTAGCATGAAAATCCTTTTGTACTAAGGTCGAATTTGAAAAAATATAATCATACCGTGACGGTGGGTTCAGTGAAAGCAAAGCATTGATATTTATTTGAAGGGAGTTATTTTGCGGCATTGGGCGTTGCTATAAATAGCATTGTCAGTTAATTTTTTGACTGTTCGGCGAATTATTAAATTGTTTGCCATTCCCACAAGAGTGGGAGTGGCAAGACAATGAAAAAAAACAATATCGAATATTTCCGTTTATCAGTAGATATTCAATAGTATTTAGACGAGATTTACCATTGTGATTCGCCAGTTTCTGGGTCATACATTTCATGAACGATTTTATGACGGTTTGCTGTCAATTCTTCGATAGTCGGTGAGTTGCTCATCGCACGAGAAATAGCTAATTTCATCGCTTCATAGTTAGTGCGGTATAAATCTTTGCGATCGACATTTAGCTCTTTAGCTAAAGCAGGATTAATCCAGATCATTGCGATAATGCAAATGTCATTTGCTTGATCGGCTGGAATCACGCCAGCAATAACGCTATCTAATACCGCATCAGCAATTGCTGATTGAACTGGACCACCTAATAACTCAACATAAGCTGTAGATTTAATGGTCACTTTTGGAACCATGATCGTTGCAGGCTTAACTTGTTGATTGGTCGCGCGTATAGCGAACATACGAGTATGACCTTCAGTTTGGCCCATTAAGTTAGCAAATGCGTGACCTGCTGGACCTTTAACGTTACCAATAAGAATTTCAGGCATCGCATCGGTACCTTGATCTTCACTAGCAAATACGGTGGCTTCACCGGTTTTGAACCAAATTTCATCTGACATAAATAATTCCAAATTTTAAAGAAAAGTAATCCATCGTTGTTGATGGGAAAATAAAAAGGCATAAATAGTGTTCAGACTATTTATTCCTAGAACTAGAATAGGAACAGCTTGTTATAGCTATTAATTACAAATTTTATACTGTGCTACAGCTCTCTATTGTGCCATCAACAAAGCCTTTCTTAAACCAATAGATACGTTGTTGTGATGTGCCATGAGTAAATGATTCTGGCGAAGCGTAACCTCGCGCTTCTTTTTGTAAACGATCATCACCGATAGCGCTGGCTGCATTCAATGCTTCTTCGATGTCTCCTTGCTCAAGTATATGTTTTTCTTGTTCGGTGTGATGCGCCCAAACACCAGAGAAACAATCCGCTTGTAGTTCTAACTTTACCGACCAAGCATTTGCTTGTGCTTCACTTAGCCCTTGCTGCGCTTGACGTACTTGCCTAGAAATACCGAGTAAGTTTTGTACATGATGACCGACTTCATGGGCAATAACATAAGCTTGGGCAAAGTCGCCAGGGGCATTATGTCTATCTTTAAGTTGTTTATAAAAGCCTAAATCAATATAGATCTTTTTATCACTAGGGCAATAAAATGGACCCATTGCAGATTCAGCATGGCCACAACCTGAACGTACAGAATCAGTAAATAACACTAATTTTGGATCTTCATAACGGCGATCCATTTGTTGGAATAATGCTTGCCATGTATCTTCAGTATCAGCCAACACCACCGCTGTAAACTCAGCAAGTTGTTGCTGCTCAGCTGTTGGTTTGTAATTAGGATCGGGCTGACTGCTTGTTTGTGTCATGGGCGTGCCATCAAGTAGGCTCATTATAATTCGCGGATCAACACCAAAATACATCGCTATTAATGCAACAGCAATAATACCGATTCCACCTTTTTTACCACCAGTCTTTCTGCCCGATGTTGAACGCAGATCTTCGATATTGCTGCTTGTTCTTCTATTACGCCATTTCATAGTTATATCTTCTGTTAATCAGTAAGTACTACACAGCCTTATTTTACCGTCATGTTGATGATTTAGCATGATAAAGCACAAAACATCACAAAAACCGAAATACATTATTGGTTTATATATTGTAAAGTGTTTACTTATTAAAATTGGTGTTGCTCAGCATGCTGTTAAGTTAAACAATTTTAAATATATAATCGTCTTGATCACCCATTATCTTTAAAAGGTAGCAGTATTATGCTAGGTAACTATTACTTATCTATATTTAAACATGTATTTTTGATGTTATTCATCAGCATTTTTGTTATTGCTTGTGACAAAGGAGCTGAAGATCCAAAAGAGGCCGAAGCAGAACCAGTAGTGCCAACATTGAGCGATGAAAATATAAAAAGCTTCGTTATCAAAATGGCTGAAGATTATAACGCTAAGCGTGATAGTTTATTGGCGTCCTTTAATAAGGCTAAAGGGGATGATCATGTCTATGAATTTGTTAACTTTAGAAATAACAAATGGACGCCTGCTTATATTAAGCAAAAAGATTATTATCAATCAGTATTGGCACAAAACTCAGCTTATCTTGCCACTTCATCCACAAGACCACTTTTTGATGTATATGAAAACTTAATTTATATTGGTATAGGCTTAAAAAATGCTCTGTTAGATAACGATGAGACTTTATTACAAGCACAATTAGTAGAAATACAGAAAGATAAAGAAACGATTAGTCGCACTGTTAAGTAAACTGACTAAAGCTAATTTTCTAACTAAATTAGGCGTTTTTCATTTTATTTTGCGGGCTCATTTCGGCTAAAAATTGGACTATATAATTATCGATCTAAGTCGTACTTTTGCTTGGACTTATTGTTGATTGAAATTATCAATCAACAAGCAAAATAGAGCACGAAGACATAAATAAAAGATTATAGTAATGTATGGATCTCACAATTGAGATTTAAATCGAAGGAGAGGCATCATGGCTACAAATACCACTAAGACAAAAGAAGATGAATTAGCAGCGAGTAAAGAAGCGGCGTTAAGTGCTTACGAAAAACTATTAGAAGCTAAAGATCATTTTAAATTAGCAGCAGAAGCGGCGGGGGTTGATCTAAAAGGTGTTGCTACCGAACAGCTTCTTAAAGGTCGTGCTAAAACAGAAGCGCTAGGAGAACAAGCAACTGATTATATTAAGGAAAAGCCATTGGCGTCATTAGGTATTGCTTTTGCTACGGGCTACCTTCTTTCGCAATTATTTTCGCGTAAATGATTGATCGCTTAGATACAGCAGGCCCAGATAATAAGACGGAAAAAGCCGAACCGTTAGATATACTAGAGGTGTGGGCAAGCTGGCTTGAGCAAGCGAAGACGATCAGTGCTGATGTTTTTGAATTAGCACTGCTTGAGTTACGACTTGCTATTGATGATAGCAAACGTTTATTTTTACTCGGACTGTTATTTTTGCCGCTGCTCATGCTGACATGGATCAGCATGAGTGCTTTGATTGCATGGCAAATTTATTTATTCAATATGTCAGTAACTCAGGGCTTACTTGCTTTTTGTATTATTCAACTATTAGCGTTAGTAGGCATCATCATAAGCTGTAATTATTATAAAAGAAGTTTATCGTTGCCGCTTACTAGACAAAATATTCGCCAATTCATAGGGAAGAAAAACAGTGACACGTAAATCTCTATGTCGTGAAATTCAAGCTGTAAATTTACGTCTTACCATTCATCGCTTGCAATTTCAGCAGACTCATCAGCAATCCAAAACAGCTTTTCATCAGTTGCATCCTTATTTATTGATCGGCGGTGGTTTATTAGCAGGATTTATTACTAACAGGATGGGCTGGCGAAAGGTCTATAGTTTAATGGGCACGGGGTTGAGTTTTTATCCGTTTATAATGAGTGGTTTATCGCCAGATGAGAACGTGCAATGAGTGATATGAGTCTGGATTCGAGTACCGTAACGCCAGTAGTGGTCAGCGAAACAACACCCAAGCGTCCTATATCAACCCTTGCTGTTTATGGACTACTCGCCTTGGCGATTCTGTATACTTTATATTTCGCAAAAACGTTATTAATCCCAATCATCGTTGCGCTACTGTTTTCGCTATTATTAAGCCCATTGGTGACGTTATTTAGACGCTTTTATATACCTCGAACGGTATCGGCAATCTTACTCTTAACAATGATTGGTGGCCCGATTACTATATTGGCAATAGAGTTGGCAGAACCTGCTCAAAAGTGGTTAGTGCAACTTCCTAAATTGTCGTCACATTTGACTGAAGAACTGGATAACATTAGCCAGGCAATGAATCCAGATACACCTCCACCGCCAAAGGTAAAACCGAAAAAAGTCGAGCCTAAGCAGTCAAGCTTTAATGTATTTGGCTGGTTCAACAAAACGCATGATGAACCAGCTCCTGTCATTGCACAAGAAAAAGAGGCACCTGCCAACAATAGTAGTGCATTGTCAGCGCGTGTTATGCAAGGTGGAGTCGAAAAACTAATCTCTATCTTAGGTGAAACACCCGTTGTCATAGCTCAGTTTATGACGTTTATTATTTTAGTTTTATTCCTACTCAGCTTCGGCTCACACTTATATGAGAGCTATTTAGAAATTTTTCCATCAGAAGTAAATAAACGTCGTCCAGTTGTATTAGTAGGCAAGCTTCAAAAAGAATTATCTCGTTATATCGTCACGGTCACCATAATCAATACCGTATTAGGTATTGTGACAGCAAGCGTATTTTGGGCATTAGGTGTTGATGATGCTTTACTGTGGGGCGCTGTGGTTGGTTTACTGAACTTTGCACCGTATGTGGGTCCATTTCTTGGCATAATAATACTTTGTCTCGCAGGGGTTACTCAGTACGGGATGGAGCTGATTGCATTGCTACCAGCGGCCGTTTATTTTGGAATAAACATGATAGAAGCACAATTTGTAACGCCGACAGTATTAGGGCTTCACATGCGACTCAATCCACTGGTACTAATCTTATGGTTACTGATCTGGGGTTGGTTGTGGGGACCGGCTGGCGTGTTATTAGCAGTCCCTTTATTAGTGTGCTTTAAACTTGCCGCAAGGCAGTTGGATATTATGACTAACTGGGTAAAATTGGTTGAAACAAGTCCTTAAATTGTTGCTTTAACTAGTCTCGTTATACTTTAAGTTTGAACTGGTGAAATCGCTTGGCTTATCCAGTATAGGCCAAGTCTTAAGTTCCTCGTCAGAGCTAACCGGCGATGTATTGATTAGCCGTCGATATTGTTTATAAAGGGGCTTTTAAGCCCCTTTAATAAATGGGATAAATAAATCATTTTCTTAAAGTAAATGCGTGCCATGCGTTAATGCGGCTCCAGCACGCAACGCCGTCGCTACAAAAATAGTTTCTGCTAATTCTTGCTCTGTTGCACCCGCTTTTTTAGCTTCAGCTTTGTGGATCTCTAAACAATAAGGACACTGCGTTGTTAAAGCAACGGCTAAAGCCATTAACTCTTTATATTTTTTAGGGATAGCGCCATCGGCAAGTGCTGCTTTATCTAGCGCTTGAAATGCTTTCATTGCATCGCCGCTGAGCTCACCTAATTTACCTAGCTTGTCTATATTCGCCATATCATACATATTAATACCCTCGTTTCATTGAAGAAAATAAAAATAGAATCAAAGCTATCTATCAGTAGATAGATTGATTAAATGCATACTATTGGATCTATCTAGTAAGATCAACTGCTCAATTTAATCTTGGAATATCATGTCATCTCGATCTGAAACCATAACTCGCATTTTAGATAGTGCAGAAAGCCATATCTGTAAGAAAGGGTATAACGCTTTTAGCTTTAGAGAAATCGCCCATGAAATTGGAATCAAAAGTGCTAGCGTGCATTACCATTTTCCAACTAAAGCAAATTTAGCTGCTGCTGTTGTTTTACGTTACACCGACAGTTTTATTAAAAGCTTAGGTGAGCCTAACTCGCCAAATGCCGACGCAAAAGACTTGTTGAAAAACTATATACAAGAATTTCAAAACGTATTGATAAGTAACGATAGTATGTGTTTAGGCGGTATTCTCAGTGCTGAATTGACGTCTTTACCTGATGAAGTAGCTGATGCAACACGCCAGTTTTTTATCGAAAACCTGAGATGGCTTACCGACGTTTTGCAGTTACACTTTGGAGTAAATGACATAGCAATCAGTCATTTTAAGGCGATGAAAATATTAGCTATGCTAGAAGGCACGCTTATTGTGATGCGTTCATTAAATCGTGAAGTGCAATTTGAAGAAATGGTAGAAGACTTCCTCAATTTATCCTAAGTACCAGAATGGGCAAAACCAAGAATGATTATCAGGTTTATATCTTCAAATTTGATTGCTTGAATTACTCATACGCAAGGTGGCTGAGAGCTATTTCCAAAGCAACACCAGCGTTAAAGTATTAGGCTTTAAGCACTAACAGGCTACCAACGATCATAACCGCGCTGGCGGCAAGGCGTCGTAGCAAGTGTTTTTCATTGAAAATTCGATAGCCAAGAAAAACCTGCAGCACCATCGCTAGTTGAAATAATGCCAAAGAATAAGCGATGAATAACTGTGAAAAAACAATCATCGTCATATATTGCATTAAAAAGATAAGACTACCGAGATAAATAAACTGTGAAAGATTATTTTTGGATAGGGCGATATCATGTTTAAAATTATCTTTTAAAAATAGTCGGTTAGCTATAATCGCTAGTGGCAAACCAATTAAACACCAGAATACAGTGGTGGCTAAAGCATCACCTAAAACAACAGCTTGTTTAAGTGGCAAAGTGCCAATAGAAAATAGCACGATGGAGAGAAAACGGTATTGCACACCTTTATCGGATAGTAATTGTAATAATCGATTGGAATTAATATTGCTAGCAACAGGAAACAGAAAATAGCTGCCTAAGACAATAATGCCAACACCGATAAAACCTTGCAGACTCGGTATTTCACCAAGAAAAATCATCGCTAAAAACATCGAGATAACGACTTTGTAGGCATTGAGTGGCCCAAAGACAGATAAATCTGTTTTTGATAATGACATGACGAGAAATAATGTCCCCGCCATATCAAATAAAGCAGCAAAAAATATATTGATCCAAAAGCTAAGACTAAGCTCAGTAGGGTTTAACATCCATAACAAGGGTAAGCAGATTATGCTGAGTATCAGATAAGATGCCATTACAATAAAAAAAGGGTGCAACCCTTGTTGAGCTAGTTTTTTCTGAAAAACATTGGAAAATGATGAGAAGACTAATCGCCCAAAAACAACCAACAGTTCCACTTATTTTTGTTCTGTAGATGTGTATGGGTGTGCTTGGTAGTTATTGTTTTCATCGAGTTGATAACTGGTAAAAATAGTATATTTGCCGTCTTTATTAAATTGAAATACAGTGAAATTATGTTTGACTTCACCCATTTCCATGCCAGGTGCGCCGACAGGCATTTGTGGTACGGCTAAGCCTGCAATCTCGGGCCTTTCTGTAAGTAGCCGACGAATATCTGCAGCGGGCACATGGCCTTCAATAATATAACCATCCACCATTGCCGTATGACAGGATGTCATTTGTTTAGGCAAATGTGCCGCTTCTTTGATGCTTGCCATATCAGGCCTTAACAAATCTAATACATTGAATTTATTTTCTTCTAAATGAGCTATCCATTTGTGACAGCATTGGCATTCAGGATCGCGGTAGACTTTTATTTCAGTATTACTTTGGATTTCTGTATAACTTGGTGCAGCAGCAAAAATATTGAAAGCGAACAACTGCATCAGCAAAAATAAATAGATTTTCATGGCGCCTCTTGTGGTGTGTTAATTAGTATTATCGGTATTTAAAATTTGCATCATATATACGAAGGCCTCATGCAATAGACTAAGGTCTTCTGGGCTAACCGTCGCGTGTTTATCTTGATGTTTAATCATAATTTGAGTGGCAATCATATGCATTTCTTCATGTGCATCTTCCAATGATTGTAACCATTTCATATCAAAAATCTGTTCATCATGAGCACGCTTTAACCAACTACTATGCTGGCAAAACTTAGGGTTCATTAATGGCCACTTTGTGTTTAATTTGGCGGGTTCGCTTTGTCTACGAATGAATGTGTCGTACCAATGCTGAGTAGAAAGCAGCATTAGTTTTAGTTTTGTTTCTTTTGAGGTGAGTTTTAAAGCACCGTGGTTGATCCAGTCTCTATTCGGTTGATAATGTTTTAACCAATTGGGAAAAACATGTCCGGGCAATGGTGGTGAAATTTCGTAACCTTGAGCAGCATTACATCCCATTAATAATAAAGTATTGCCATGTTCAGCTGTTTCCACACCTTCAGCAATAACGGTTCGATTAAAAGAACTTGCTAAGCTGATAACGCCTTCAATAATTGCATAATCATTCGGATCGTCCAACATATCACGAATAAAGCTTTGGTCTATTTTAATGACATTGACATGCAAAATACGTAAATGAGTCAATGAAGAGTAGCCAGTGCCAAAATCATCAAGCGCAATTTTTACATCTAGTAACTCGCGGCAGGTTTGAATAATGCTTCGGATGGTTTCAATATCACCTAAATCACTACTTTCGAGAATTTCTAGCTGCAGATGTTTTGCTTGAACATTAGGATGGCGTAGTAGAGCTTCATTCAATTGGGTAATGAAAGAAGCAGATTGCAAATGAGAAGAAGCGATATTGACACTAATTTCAAGTTCTATATCTTGTTTTAACCATAACTCAGCTTGAGCGAGTGCTGTATTTATAACCCAATCGCCCAGTTCAATTTCCAGCATTGTTCCATTGATGATCGGCAAAAAATCTGATGGTGAAATCAGTCCTTTTTCAGGGTGGAGCCAACGAATTAATGCTTCAGCACCAAAAACCTTACCCGTTTTCATATTGACTTTAGGTTGATAATACAAACAAAATTCATTGTTTTCTAAAGCACGTTTTATTTCTTGCAAGCGAGTGTGTTGTGTCATTATTTTTTGATCATTGCCAGCATCAAATAGACGATAATTATTTTTCCCCGCTAGTTTTGCTTGATACATCGCTTGATCAGCGTGGCGAATCAAAGTATCGATATCAGCATTATCAAGGGGATAAATCGTGGTACCGCTAGAAGCACTAATATAATGTGTTTCATTAGCAATTAAATAGGGTTGAGCAAGCGAGCGATGAATACGGCTGAGCAAGGTTTCACATTGACCGATAGATTCAAAATTAGAAAGCAGTAAAGCAAACTCATCGCCGCCCTGACGAGAAACGGTATCTTCTTCTCTTAATGCTTGTTTTAAACGTGAAGCGACTTCAATTAATAATAGATCACCAATTTCATGGCCATAATTATCGTTGATGGGTTTGAAGTCATCTAAATCGAGAAAACAAACAGCGAGCAAAGTATGATCACGTTTACTGTGGGCAATCGATCTTTCAAAGCGATCGGCAAATAGTGCGCGATTAGGTAATTGAGTGAGCACATCATAATGTGCCATCATCTCAAGCGATTGTTGCTGTTCTTTGCTATTAGTAATATCTGAAAATAAGCTTAGATAATGACGAGGCTGTCCTGCTTCGTCTAATAATGATGAGATAGTTAGTTGTTCAGCATATAGTTGGCCATTTTTTTTGCGATTCCATACTTCACCTTGCCAGTGACCATTAGTCATAACAGATTGCCACATCGCCTCATAAAACGCTGCATTGTGTTTGCCTGAGCTGAGCATACTAGGATCTTTACCGACAACCTCGTCAAAACTATAACCCGTGATATCAGTAAACATAGGATTAACCGCAATAATTTTGCTTTGCGGATCTGTAACGATAATTCCTTCACGGGCAGCATTAAATACGCGTGATGATAACAGCAGTTCATCGTGGGTTTTTTTATGTTGAATAACGACCGCGGCTAGTCTTGCCGCTGATTCGATAAGTTTTAACGCGTCTTCAGAAGGTGAAGTCGGCTGAGCATGATAGATCGCAAAAGTGCCTAACAACATGTTATCGGTGCCGATAATTGGCTCTGACCAACACGCGCCCAACTTAGCTTTACGAGCAATTTCTGTATAGTCTTGCCAGTAAGGATGAGATTGAATATCTTCAACAACAACCCGAGCCTGAGTAAATGCGGCGGTACCACAACTACCTACGCCATAACCAATCGCTAAGCCATTAACAAGTTTATTATAAAAGTCTGGCAAATGTGGCGCCGCACCATGTATTAGGTGTTTACCGTCATTATCTAACAGTAAAATACTACACGATGCTCTGGGATCAATTTGTTCTATCGCAAGTATGATGGACTCTAAAATAGTGCCAAGAGGCTTATCTTCAAGCAGTTGTTCGAGCACTTCATTACGCGAGCGTAACTCGATAGTTTGCTGATCTATGACGTTATTAAAGCGATATGAAAGGCGTTTGAGTAAAAACATTACGCATATTGCGATGAACAAAAAAAACGTAACTGCATAATAAATCGTTATCTTGAACTGCTTGTTTAACAAGTCATAACGCGTCGTTATATCCTGCCAAATAACGAGCTGACTTGTATCTGGTTCACTGGAGATGTAATCGTGCAATGATCTGCTTGAATAAAGGTAGATGTGATTATTAAAAGAACGTACTTCAACATTAACTGATGTGTTTTGAGCATTACTATGCGTGTGATCTACGCTTGCAGCTATCAAATACTCTATTTGATCACTGGTCGTTTCTTCGACAATTAGACCATTAATGATTGGCGTATTATATTGATTATGTTGGATAACACTTGAGGACGATCCGTTGGAGATATTGTTTTCATTTAATAAAATAGCTGCATTGACACCAAACTCTAAAGCAAGGCTTTTAAATATAAATGAAAATTTACTGTCTGTTGAGGCATTAATATCAGCAGAGTGATGCTCGTTACTTAGATGGTTTTTGTTTGATTGATAGGCAATATTAAAGGCTGAAAAATAGTTTTCGGCAAGTCGTTGCTCTTCTTGATGTAAGTTATATTTAGCTTGAGAATGCGTTAAAACGACAAAAGCACAGGCTATTATTGCAAGCAATAAACTTAGCAGAATTAAAAGACGATGCTTAGTAAAGAAAGTCATTTGGGGGGCCGTTAGTTATGGATACTCGACCAGAATTTCTTCTTTAGGTGACTGTGTCTCCACATACTCTAGTGCAGCAATAATGGCTTTTTCATCGCGAGCATCAATCAGATTAGGTAAAAATGAAACATTAATATCATGAGCACTTAATGACGCTAATTGTTCTGGTGACAGTAGATTGTTATTAATCCACAACGCTGCTTTGTCTTCTAAAATATCAGCTTGTGCTTCAGCAAAGCCTTCTGGGGTAAAAATAAGGTAGATCATAATTATTTTCCGATAGCTAAATAGGCTTTTTCAGATACGTCAGACCATGCATCATCATTTTTTCGAAATGCTTGATAAGCATCATATACGTGTTTGAACTTTGGATCATTAGCAGCTTCTTCTGCAAGAGCTTCATCAGTTAACATTTTCAGCTTTGCAAGTACATCATCTGGAAAACGATGCAGTTCAATACCGGGACGATCTTTTAGTTCTTGTAATGCGGAAAGATTTTTTTCTTCGATTTCAGAAAACATTTGTACATTTTCCGCCATCGCAGCATTTTTAATAATCGCTTGTAAGTCAGCAGGTAATGAATTCCATGCTCGTTCATTAACCGTGAGTTCTAGCACGCTTCCCGGCTCATGCCAGCCTGGATAATAATAATGTTTAGCCGCACGATATAAACCTAAACGCTGATCATGAAACGGTCCCACCCACTCGGTTGCATCAATCGTATTACGCTCTAATGCTGTATAAACTTCACTACCCGCTAATAACACCGGATTACCACCTGCTTTAGCAAATACTTTACCGCCAAGACCCGGAATACGCATCTTCAAACCTTTAATATCGGCCAAAGAATTAATTTCTTTATTAAACCACCCACCCATTTGTACACCAGTATTGCCGATAGGGAAGGGAATAACATGAAAGGGTTTGTACACTTCACGCCATATTTCTAACCCCCCACCATGATAAAGCCAGGCATTCATGCCGCGTGCCGTCATACCGAAAGGCACGGTTGAGAAAAACTGTGCCTCGGGTACTTTACCCGCCCAGTAATAAGCGCTGCCATGACCCATTTCAACGGTACCTTGTGATACTGCATCAAAGGTTTGTAAAGCAGGGATTAATTCGCCGCCTGCATACACTTTAATATTGAGTCGGCCATTAGACATAGCATGAATATTTTTGGCAAAACGCTCAGCACCTTCTTGTAACACGGGAAAGCCGGGCGGCCAGGCTGTGACCATTTTCCAATTATAAATTTTGTTATTATCAACGGCTGCAGCAGTATTATTCGTACTATCTTCTGGGCCGCAAGCCGTCAAAATTAGTGCCAAAGTGCCAAAAAATAACGAACGAATGAGTGAATGGTAAATCATGATATTGCCTTGAGTTAGACTATTTCTAAATTAGCATAAGCGAGCACAAGCCACTTACTGCCCGCATGTTTGAAGTTCACTTGAACGCGGGCACTTTTACCAGAACCTTCAGTATCTATCACAATGCCGGGGCCAAATTTTTGATGATGCACGGCTTGCCCTGGATTAAGCCCCGTTTCATTTGTTTTTGCAGTGTGTTTCGGTGCGGCAAAACTTGAACTGCCGCTACTGATCATTGTTTTTCGAGCACGTACTTCTTCAATGCGTTCAACAGGAATTTCTTTTAAAAAGCGCGATGGCGTTGGCATCATCGTTTGACCATACAAAAAGCGCGATTCGGTGTTTAATAAATATAATTTTTCTCTTGCGCGTGTCATGCCGACATAACAAAGTCTGCGTTCTTCGGCGAGTCTGCTTGGATCATCACTGGTTTTTTGACTGGGGAATAAACCTTCTTCCATGCCGACCATAAAGACTACTGGAAACTCTAAACCTTTCGCCGAATGCAAAGTCATCAATTGCACACAATCTTCCCATTGATCGGCTTGATTTTCACCTGCTTCTAATGCTGCGTGTGATAAAAACGCATCAAGCAATGGCATGTCTACCGTTTCATCTGAAGGTTCGAAAGTGCGGGTAGCATTGATTAACTCATCTAAGTTTTCAATTCGACCTTGGCCTTTTTCAGAGGTATCTTTTTCGTGATGCAGTCTCAAGCCACCTTCTTCTATGACTAAAGAAGTGAGCTCATGTAACGGCATGTCAGGATCTTCAGGCGTCAACGAATCAATCAATGTTAAAAAGCCAAGTAGGGCATTACCTGCACGGGCGGCAAAAAATTTAGCATTGATTAAGTCGACAGCAGCTTGCCACATGGTTTGGTTATTTTCACGAGCATGTTGGCGTAATTGAGTCAGTGTCGCTGCACCGATACCGCGTGTCGGTGTATTTACTACGCGTTCAAAAGCCGCATCATCATTACGATTTGCGACTAAACGTAAATAAGATAAGACGTCTTTAATTTCAGCACGATCAAAGAAACGTAAACCGCCATAAACGCGATAGGGCATATTAGCTTGCATTAACGCTTCTTCAATAATGCGCGACTGGGCATTAGAGCGATATAACACGGCATTTTCAGCGCGTTTACCGCCTTGTTCGACCCATGTTTTAACTTGTTGAACTAAGTAGCTTGCTTCGTCACGTTCGTTATAAGCGTTATAAAGTTGAATGAGATCGCCATCAGCATCTTCAGTCCATAATTCTTTGCCTAAACGCTCACTATTATTGGCGATGACAGCATTCGCTGCGGCTAAAATATTGCCTGTAGAACGATAATTTTGCTCCAGTCGAATTGAACTGGCATCGGCATAATCTTTGTGAAATTTTTGAATATTTTCAATTTTTGCACCACGCCAACCGTAAATAGATTGATCATCATCTCCCACAATAAACAAATGACCAGTATTGCCGGCGAGTAGACGTAACCATGCATATTGAATAGCATTGGTATCTTGAAATTCGTCGACTAAAATTTGTTGAAAGCGTTGCTGATAATTAGCCAGAATATCGGGACGTTTTAACCATAACTCATGGCTTCGCAGTAATATTTCACCAAAATCAATCACGCCAGCACGTTGGCAAGCTTGTTCATAAGCCTGATAAATCGCCGACATTTTTTGAGAATAAGGATCATTGCCAACTTGGACATGCTGCGAGCGTAAACCTTCATCTTTTTGGCCATTGATAAACCATTGTGCTTGTTTAGGCGGCCATAATGTTTCATCAAGTTCCATTGCACGGATAATACGTTTCAACATACGAAGTTGATCATCACTATCGAGGATCTGAAAGCTTTGTGGTAAATCTGCTTCTTGCCAGTGAGCGCGTAATAAACGATGGGCTAAACCATGAAATGTACCGACCCACATACCGCCGATAGGAAAACCCAGGCTATCTTCAATTTTGCCGCGCATTTCTTTCGCGGCTTTATTGGTGAAGGTAACGGCGAGAATATTAGCGGGTGATAAGCCTTCAGCTTGAATCAACCAAGCGATGCGATGAACGAGTACACGAGTTTTACCACTGCCTGCACCAGCTAATATTCGAGCATGACCGAGCGGTGCGGCGACCGCTTCACGTTGGGGTTTGTTCAGGCCGTCAAGTAATTCAGAAACATCCATTAAGATTTTTTACTACGTTAGGCTCGTTATCAACAATACTCACCTTCTTGGTGTTAATCACTATTTAGCTAGCCAAGAGTAAGCGTGTTTGTAGCATTATTTGTCGCGAGTTTTAGGTTAGGTATAAAACAGAAAAACACCGGACATGATGACCATGACCAGTGTTTTAATGATTTAGCATTTTAAGCATCCCTAATTTAATTAGGGATTACTTAGGTTTAGATATTGCTATCTAAAAATGCAGCAAGTTGTGATTTAGTTAATGCGCCCACTTTAGTCGCTTCAACTTCACCATCTTTGAATAACATAAGGGTAGGAATACCGCGGATGCCGTAACGAGGAGGCGTTTCTGCATTTTCATCAATGTTGAGTTTGCACACTTTTAATTTACCAGCGTATTCAACAGCAATTTCTTCCAGAATAGGGGCAATCATTTTGCATGGGCCACACCATTCAGCCCAGTAATCGACTAATACAGGTAAGTCAGATTGCAGTACTTGGCTTTCAAAATCGCCATCAGTCACTTGGGTGACGTTTTCGCTCATGTTCTATCTCCAGTGGTATATAAAGTATTGGAAGGCTATACTCACATTCCAATATTGAATGACATTTTTTCCTATCATCAAAGGTAATGCAAGTATTTATATGAGTGCACATCTAACAAAACAGGCTTTTTCGTCCTTCGCTTTACATGAAACACTTCAAGGTGGCTTACGTAGCGCGGGATTCGAGTTTTGCACGCCGATTCAAGCACAATCTTTACCTTTGCTGTTAGCTGGACAAGATGTCGCTGGACAGGCGCAAACAGGAACGGGCAAAACCATTGCTTTTTTGTTGGCGACCTTTCAGCGCCTGTTGACACAAGAGCCCCCTAAAAATTGGGATGGTAAACAACCTCGCGCCTTTATTCTAGCACCTACCCGGGAGCTGGCAAATCAAATTGCAAAAGATGCCATATTGTTGAACAAAGAAGCCAATTTGCGCATTGTAGTGGCATATGGCGGCAAAGATTATGACAAGCAAAAAACAGCGATTACTGACGGCGTGGATATTTTAATTGGCACACCAGGACGATTGCTGGATTATCACAAACAACATGTTTTTAACCTGAAATCTATTCAGGCGGTAGTGTTAGATGAAGCGGATCGGATGTTTGATTTAGGTTTTATTAAAGACGTACGTTATTTTTTACGAAGAGTACCCGCACCTTCAGAGCGTTTAGGCATGTTGTTCTCTGCGACCTTGAGTTACAAGGTGACTGAGCTTGCTTATGAACATATGAACAATCCTGAAAAGGTTGAAATAACAGCGGCTAGAGTGGAAAGTAATCGAATAGAAGAAACAGTGTATTACCCCGCGAATGAAGAAAAAATTCCCTTATTATTAGCGATTATTAAACGCTTAGCACCGCCTCGGGGCATCGTTTTTGTTAATACAAAACGTGCAGCCGATACTGTGTGGGGCTATTTAGAAGGTAACGGTTATAAGGCTGCTTTATTATCAGGTGATGTGCCACAGAAAAAACGTGAAAGTCTCCTCAAGCACTTCCAAAATGGCGAGTTTCCCTTTTTAGTCGCTACTGATGTGGCGGCGCGTGGGTTGCATATTCCTGAAGTGAGTCATGTGTTTAACTATGATTTACCTCAAGATGTAGAAGATTATGTGCATCGAATTGGTCGTACAGCCCGCGCAGGAGCCAGCGGTATTGCCATTACCTTTGCGTGCGAAGAGTATGTATTTTCTTTGCCTGATATAGAAGCTTATATAAAACATAAACTGCCCGTTTCGATGGCATCAGATGAAATATTAGAGGAACCTCAGCCAGCCATAAAACCAGAAAAAAGAGCATCGCCGCCGCCACGTAAAAAACAAGGTGATAATACGAAACGTTTCCACTCACCTAAACGTAAATCTGCCAACAATGGCTAATTGGATACATCATTAATGCAGATTAATAGTGGCCAGTTTGCGAGTGTATTTCCTCAGAAGTTATTAGAACCTCAGGATAATGCTCGCAAACCGGTCACGATAGATGTTAAAGCCAATGTCGAATTTGACGGTATTTCCACTGCTGATTCTTCTACCAAAATTGCAGCGTTTAGAACGAGCGATGCAGCGATTAGGGTTAATGAGCAACAGCAAGCTCAGTTCATACGATTCTTTTCTATCAATGAATCGTCTTCATCTTTAATCAACACTGATAAACAAACGCCATCTCAAACCAACCTAGTTCAGTTACCAAAGGGTGTTCAGCAATATTTACAAGTAGCCGCCACTGACCTTCAAATCAAACAAAATTTATTAGATGAAACTGTTTAATTTTATTGTTATTGCACTGTGTTCAAATCTGTCAGCGTGCACGGATATGTTAGCCAATCAGAACGGTGTTTATGCAAATATCGATGATTCTAGTATCGCTCGCTGGGGTAAAAGCGATATGGATGAGGTAATTGAAGTTCATCAACGTGCAGCAATGAAAAACTTGAAAGCATTGATGGTGAAGTTATACCACCGTAATCCTCAAGGTCGACATGATGCTAAGCTGAGAACAATAGAAGAAAGTGTCAATCTCACTTTTTCACGTTCAAATAATTATTACCCTCAGTGGGAACCAATCAAAGCGACAGATATTGTACGCATTGCATTAGATGAAAGTTATCAAGGTAGTGATCGTGTTTTACCGTTGATTGTCGGTTTAAGAAAGATGATCATGGCTTCTTACGAAGACCATACCGAGTTTTTTTATTTAACCAGTATTGATGGACAAAAACTGTATAACAGTGCTAGAAATATCGAGATTGCAGCCTGGATGTTGGCTGAAAATCGAAATGTTCACGGTCAATTACTATTACTGAGTGATAGTGTGCAAGGGGAGCATCGTAATTTAAGTTACCAACGGCTGATCGGTCAGTTGATTGCCACACAAGATAATTTAGCGCTGATAATGGCGAATAAGTCAGGGCGATTACTTAAAAACTTTGTCGTTACAGCCGCTTCAATGGTTTTTTTACCCATCTAGAATTAATTGGGTGACAAGGAGAAGGAGGGTGAGTCATTGATTAATAGAATTGAAAGAACATTGCTGGAACAAATGCAGATTTCAGAGTTTGAAATCAAGGGTAGGATGCACTTACTTAATCTAGATGCAAAGGCATTAGCACTGCTAGCAAGTCATAAGCCGATAATAGAAAAGCATATTCAGGCAATGGTTGATTTGTTTTATGAAAAGCAAACTGCCATTGAGGAAATAGCTTTATTGATTGGAGATGCTGATACGTTAAGACGTTTACGGGCTGCGCAACATACCTATATATTGGATTTGTTTGGTGGTTTTTATGATGTAGCCTATGTTAATAACCGCTTACGCATTGGTATGGTCCATAAACGTATCGGTGTCGAACCCAAACTTTATTTATCAGCAGTAAGTACACTTAAACAAATCATTATCGCTACGTTGACGGCTGAAATCGAAAATCAAGAAATATTATCTGATAGCTTAGTAGCGCTAGATAAATTATTTTATTTTGACACCACCTTGGTGTTTGATACTTATATTGATAGCTTGGTTAATGAAATCCAAACGGCTAAAAATAAAATTGAAATTTATGCAAAAAGCCTTGAAGAGACTGTGGCTGAGCGCACTAAGCAGCTTGAAGAACAAGCCAGAATAGATCCCTTAACCAATATTTATAATCAACGTGCCATGCAAGAGTTGATAAGAATGGCGATGTTAAATGCGCATAGAGGTCAAACTGCGATTTGTATTCTATATTTGGATGTTGATGATTTTAAAAATATTAATGATACCAAGGGTCATCAGGAAGGTGATGAAGTGCTTAAAAACCTCGGTCTTAGTCTAATTAATTGTACGCGTGAAACTGATCTTGCTTGTCGTTATGGCGGGGATGAATTCTGCGTTATTTTACCAGATTGTAATATCAAAAATGGCAAGCTTCTAGCCCAAAATATTATTGATGACTTCAATGCTAGATATGGTGGCAATATCACCTTAAGTATCGGTATTGCTGAAACAGGCCCTAAAGCATTTATTACTAGCGATGAGTTAATTAAGCGAGCTGATAGAAAAATGTATGAAGCTAAAAAAGAACAGGGCTTTCAGATACGGTTTTGAACTTTTGTTAAACTTATGAGCGAGAATAGTGTGACAAAAATTTTGTGCATGATGGTACTAATGCTGATTATTTCTGCTTGTGATGACTCAGATACACTTAAAAAAGTTGACAAGGAGCATGTCTGGAAACAACAAACTGATATGATCGACAAGGCAAAAAATGTTGAGCAGTTATTGAATGATGCAGCGATTCAACGACAAAAAACAATTGAGCAACAAGTCAATCAATAAGCAAGTAGCTCATTGAATTAGCTAACGTTTAGTGAGTATTGGATTAGCAAAACGATGACCAGCGGCTTGACGCATAAACAGTGTTTTTAATAAGCCATGTTTGTTAACCGTATGTAAGCCAAATCGTCTCGCCCAGCGAATGGGTGCCAATTCGCTACCAAATACACGCTTGAACGCATCCATTGTCAATTGCATGATTAGATTATCAGCTTTACGACGACGCTGATATTTATTCAGAGTATGCAAACTGCCAATATCTCGTCCTTTATTATTTGCATCTAATACAATTTCAGCTAATGTTGCTGCATCTAATAAACCAATATTGACACCCTGTCCTGCAAGTGGATGAATGGTGTGCGCTGCATCGCCAACAAGTGCAAAACCTGCTTCAACATAATGGTTTGCATGGCTAAGCTTGAGTGGAAAACTCGCTCTATGACTGACCGTAATAATCTCTCCTAAAGTGAAATCAAACGCTTTGCCTAATATCTGTTTAAAGTGCTCATCATCAAGCTGCCCGATTAACTCAGCTTCTTCGGTCGAATTTGACCACACAATCGAACATTGATGAGGATCTGCTAAGGGCAAAAAAGCTAAAGGCCCGTC
Source organism: Methylophaga sp. (assembly GCA_011053005.1). Classification (GTDB taxonomy): domain Bacteria; phylum Pseudomonadota; class Gammaproteobacteria; order Nitrosococcales; family Methylophagaceae. The sequence continues at coordinate 27,352 of DRHW01000037.1, read as the reverse complement.
AGCAAGAAAACGTTGTCTAGCCATTTTTTGATGGGGATGCTCAGTCGTGACTGTGCATACCACTGCCGATTGTTGATAATCCCAGCCTTTAGTTGTAATGCCTGACCATTCACGTAAACGCGATTGAGCACCATCCGCAGCGATAATTAAATCGGCGGTTAAGATGGTGCCATCTTCTAAAACTAGTGTCTTATCAGTTCGAGAGATCGGTTTTGCTGGGCAAATAACATCAATATTTGTTATTTGATTGCATCGAGCAAGACAGGCTTGTTGCAAATGGCGATTTTCAATAATGTGGCCCAATAAAGGCTCGCCAATTTCAGCGCTATCAAAATGTAAAGTACTGCTCGCAGTTTCCCACACGGTCATATCAGTAAAAGGACTGATTCTACTAGGGATTAATAGCGGCCAGATATTTAGATTTTTCAGTAATGTTTCGCTAGCACGTGTTAAAGCGCTGACGCGTAATTCTGGTTCATCAGTTTCTGCAATTGGTGTGATTTGATGTGCTTCGATTAAAGCGACCTTGATGTTTGATTGTTGAGTCAACGCCACGGCAAGTGTTGCACCAACCATGCCTCCACCCACTATGATGACATCATAATGCGAGTTCATAGGGGAATTCCTCGTGCTAATCGCGGCTGTTTGTTACCAAGCCCCATACTTTTTTGCGCTAGCCAATGTTTAGCAGGCGGTAACGCATCCATCATGCTTAATGCAGCGCCACGACAATGACCGAGTAGAAAGTTATCATTGCTGAATATATTAACGAGATGCTCCGTTGCTTTGATTACCTTATCGTGATCTTGCACTCGCCATTGTTGGTAGTCGTGTAATAAACGTGCATCGCCACAATCATGCTTTGCATCCGCATTAACCAGCACATCGGCTAAAGCGGCAACATCGCGTAAACCAAGATTAAACCCTTGACCGGCGATAGGGTGCAGGCTGTGTGCGGCATTACCAATTAAAACAATTCGTTGCTGAACCGGTTGATCCGTTTGCATGCGCTTTAAAGCATAATGATGACGTTGTCCGACACGTAAAAAACGACCCAGCTGATGACCAAAACGCGCTTGTAGTTGGTTTAAAAATTCGTGTTCAGTCGCATTAAGTAACGCCGTTTCATCGCCTGTCTTAACTGTCCAAACTAAGCTACTGCGATTATCGGACATAGGTAACAATGCGATAGGGCCGCTATCAGTAAAGCGCTCAAAAGCTTTGCCGTTATGAGGACGTTCAGTGGTGATATTAGCCGTGATTGCTGTTTGTTGGTAATCGTGTTCCAAAGCACCTAATTTAAGCAAGTGACGAATAGTAGACTGCCCACCATCAGCTGCAACCAATAATTGCGTTGAGAGCATTTGATTATTGTCTAATTCGACTTCAACAAAATCGTCGTATTGCTGTACTGCTTTAACTTTGATCGGACATAGGTAGGACAAATTATCTTGCGAAGATAACGCTGATTTCAATATTGAGCCCATCACACGAGCGGTAATGACCTGCCCTAAGGCCGGTACGTGTTCATCTTTAGCTGATAAACGGGTGACACCAAAATGGCCGCGATCAGACACATGGACATCACTAATTGCCGTGCAGTGTTGAGCAAACTGCGGCCAAAGACCCATGCTTTCAAAGATACGTTGTGAGCCATAGGCAAGTGCAATGCCGCGATCATCATAGCTTGGTTGTTGTGGCGCATTAGTCGCAATAGCTTCAATAACCGCGATCCGTAGCCCACTATTTTTTAATGCGATGGCTAAACTGGCTCCGACCATGCCGCCGCCTACAATAATCAAATCATAATGGGTCTCATTGCTCATCGTTCTTCCTTTAGTGCGCAGCTGCAGCCATTAAAGCTTCTATTTCATCTACTTCTTTAGGTGCATCTTTACTTAAAACATCATGACCTGTTTTCGTCACCAGCACATCATCTTCGATTCTAATGCCGATAAAGTGCCATTTTTTAGCGACATGTGCTGAATCGCGAATATATAAACCGGGCTCAACTGTCAAAACCATGCCAGGTTCTAATACTCGCCACTCACCGCCCACTTTGTAATCGCCAACGTCATGCACATCCATACCTAACCAGTGGCCAGTACGGTGCATATAAAATTCGCGGTAATCTTCATTGTCGATTAATGTTTTAAGCTCACCTTTGAGTATGCCTAAGTTTAATAAACCTTCGGTTAATACTCGCACTGCAGCTTCATGGGGTTGATTCCAATGATTGCCCGGCTTGACCTCTGCAATAGCGGCTTTTTGTGCATCTAAGACAACGTTATACAGCGCCTTTTGATCCGGCGTAAATTTGCCATTTACGGGGAAGGTGCGTGTAATATCACCAGCATAATTTTTATATTCAGCACCGGCATCAATAAGCAATAAATCATTATTTTTTAAACGATGATTGTTTTCGATGTAATGCAATATACAACCATTTTCGCCACCACCGACGATAGAAGGGTAAGCTGGAGAACGACAATCATTTTTCATGAATTCGTGGATGATTTCCGCTTCAACTTCATACTCCCATTGGCCTACTTGGGTGAATTTCATAGCACGAATATGAGCTTTTGCTGAAATTTCTGCCGCAGTGCGCATGGCTTTTATCTCGGCACTACTTTTGAATAAACGCAGTTCATTTAAGCAATGTTCTAATTCAATGATCTCTGTCGGTGAATGTTTGCCTTGGCGTGATGCTTTACGCAGGTGATTCATCCAACCAACGATGCGTTGATCAAAGCTAGGTAGATTTCCCATGGTGTAAAACACTTGTTCTTTGCCTTCCATCAATCCCGGCAAAATATCATCTAGATCAGTAATAGGGTAGGAATCATCAGCGTCATAAATTTCAACAGCACCTTCTTGACCTGCTCGATAACCATCCCAAATTTCTTTATCAAGATCACGTTCACGGCAAAATAAAATATATTCGCCTTGTGGACGGCCGGGAACGATAACAATCACCGATTCAGGTTCTTCAAATCCACTGAGATAATAAAAATTACTATCGCTACGAAAAGGAAAATCAACATCACGGTTACGAACAGCTACGGCCGCATTCGGTAACACGGCGATACTATCTTCGCCCATCATGTCCATCAGTTGCTGGCGATGTTTGGCAAATTGTTTTTTATTCATTATTAGTGTTCAGTTATATTTTCTGATGGTGAGACGGGTTGTAGTTCCCCGTGTAATAAAAACAAGCCCATGCGTAGATATTCCACTAATTCTTCGAAATTGGCTTCGTCTTCTTCGTTCTCTTCAAGATCAGCTTCACGAATTTGGCTAATATTAATGACATCTGCAATATACTCTTGACTCTCAGCGGATAAATCCGTTTCATCGGTGAGTCCTGAAACGCCCAAACCAAAAATGAGTCCTTGGCACCAGCTAGTCATCGACGCTAATCGCGAAGGAAGGGAGGCGCTGTCATCAGCTAGGTCAAGTTGTAAATCAAAATCAAGACTATTTAAAGATTGAATTGTGTCATCAAACAATATGGTTAAATCCAACAAGTCATCTTCATTTGGCGCATAGTCGATAAATATTTTTTTATGCCAATTTGCGCGGTTTGCTTCAGCATCCATGCATAGAAGGCCACATAATGCGCCTTGTAACTCCGCAGCACTGCTAGGACCATCACTAGTAGATTCATCGGAAGATGTGGATGGAAAATATAATTCAGACATAAAGATAGGACCTAAAGTTAAAAGATTTATTATGACCAGCTTGACCCCGTTGGCAGGGCGCGACTATAGTTAGTGCATTATTTTTGCACGGCTAAGAACATATTAATGGAAAAGAGCGAAATTCAACAGTTTGAACGTCAGGTCGAAGAGCTACTTCGCATATGTCGTCGTTCACGTGAAGAGAATATTTTACTAAGATCTCAGCAGTCTGCATGGTTGCTTGAACGTGCACAACTAATTGAAAAAACAGACCTTGCGCGAAATCGGATTGAAAAAATGATGACGCGCCTGAAAGAAATGGATGATGAGTTATGAGTTCTCCTGTTACGGTTTCTATTCTTGGTAAAGAATATCAAGTTGCGTGTCCAGCTGATGAAGAAGTTGCGCTAGTTGCTTCTGCAAAAATGGTTCACAAGAACATGGAGAAAATTCGCAATTCTGGAAAAATTGTTGGTTTAGATCGAATTGCTGTTATTGCCGCGCTTAATTTAGCGCATGAATTGATTACACTTCAAAATAATCAAGGTAGTGGCGCTGACGAAATTAATAAAAGTATTTTGCAAATGAAAGAGCGAGTTAGCGACTTTTTAGAAGAAACTCGTCAGCTTGAGTTATAAAAAAATATAAAAATTTAAGATCTGAGAATAAAAAAAGCGTAGTATTAAGTTAAGTCCCTGCGGTGTTCGATAGCGACAGCGTGTCTTGTGCCGATAAGCAAATTGCTCGGAGACTGATATGAGATTGGAGTGCAAGCCCACTAGATGGGAAGCCCGAAATTTTATTGATGTCACCACTTGAATCTCCTGGTTCAAGAACCTCGTTCGTAACGGCATCGCGGGGCATTTATTACTTATTCAGTAATAAATCTCACAAAAACTTCCTTTAAATTAAACCTATCTGTATTTCTGCATGAGAGAAATAAATAGATCGTTATTCTTTAGTGACTAATTCGTTATCAAAAATGGTCATGAGCTCACTACCGTTGATAAAAATATCTTGTTCAATCGCGCTTAATTTAAGACTGAGTAGCATAAGTAATGTTTCATTGTTTTTGCGTTGAATACGAACGACATGTCCAGCAATATCACCACTTTTAGAAGTGACTTCAGCTCCTTCAATGATCGCATTACTTGTTTGAACTTCTGCTTGAAACATTCTACGACTTGGTGTGCCAAGGTAATGCAAACGAGCGACAATTTCTTGTCCTGGATAACAGCCTTTTTTGAAGCTTACGCCATTAACTAAATCAAGATTGACTTGTTGCGTAGTAAATTGTTCCTTGGTTTCTGGCAGGATCATTGGTAATCCGGCTGCGATATCGAGTAATTCCCAGTTTGACTCGTCGGCAGCATGCCAATGTTGTTCAGTTAATTGGGCAGTGAATGTACTGGCCTTATTCGATGGAGAAATAGATAAAAATCGTGTTTGATGACCGGGGTATTTAATTAACACGTTGTCGTCATGTTCAGTGGCTTGAAAGATCGTGTCGGGTAGTTTTAGGGCATTAACGCTGCCATTAGCCGCTAAAGAAAGACCGATACATGCTAGGTTCTCACTTGCATCGCTAATAGATACTTTAGAACGTAAAATATACATGCTAAGTCGCTGCTGTAAACCCGTACACATTGTTTTAGGTAAAATGAGTTGATAGCCATTACTACGACGAAGTAATAAAAATATCGCTAATAAACGACCTTTTGGATTACACAAGCCTGTGAGTTGACCTTGGTCAATGGCTAAAGCAGCGACATCGTTGGTCAGCAGATTTTGTAACAAACTTTGAGCATCTTCACCTTCAATCTGTAATACGCCGAGTTGGGTCAATGGCATAAAAGAAGAGTAGGTCAGTGAGGCTTGATCAAGCGAGTCTTGGTTAGATGTCATAAATATACTTCAAGTTTAGGTAATGTTTACGTATTGTATCTCACTTAAGTCTTTATACAGAATGGAATCCGTTTGATGACAAAATTGATGATTACGCGCTCTAGAAAACTACTTATCTATTTGATAGTGGTTCATAGCGTGATGTTAACGACGTTATTGAGTTTACTGGCGATCAGTTGGTGCTGGGGTCTAGCCTCGATACTAGTATTAGTCAGTCTTATTTATTATCTTCGGCAACATCAATGGCTGAAATCTAAAAGATCGTTGATGAGCATTGATTATGATGTTGATAAAGGTTGGTTATTAAATTATTCAGATGGATGGCAAAAATCGGGGCTCAAATTGATGGGGTGTTTTGTGACCCCGCACTTAGTAATGCTCTATTTTAACCGCCGTTATTTTTGGCAAAGTGACGTGGTCACGATAATAAATGACGCAGTTGATGCCGAATTGTTTCGGCAACTACGTGTTTATTTAAAATCACCTAAAACTTTCCAGCAATGATGGTATCCATTGCTGGTTTACTATCATCGACCTCAGGGTAATCAAGCGTGTAATGTAGGCCACGACTTTCTTGGCGATGTAACGCAGAAGTAATAATCAACTCTGCGATGTCGGCGAGATTACGTAACTCTAACAAATCACTGCTAATATGATGTTGACTATAATATTCTTCAATTTCTCGCTGCAATAATCGTAAGCGTAATTGTGCTTTGTGCAACCGCTCGTTGCTACGCACAATACCGACATAATCCCACATAAAACGGCGTAACTCATCCCAGTTATGACTAATTGATATTGCTTCTTTTGCTGGCTGCACACGGCTGGCATCCCAAGCAGGAATAGTAGGTTTGTAATCTTTAAAAGGTTGATTTTGTTTAATATGCTGGGCGGCTGATCGAGCAAAAACGAGGCATTCTAAAAGTGAATTACTCGCCATTCTATTTGCGCCATGCAAACCAGTAGATGCCGTTTCACCTATGGCATAGAGGCCTGGAATATCTGTTTGGCCATTTAAGTTAGTAATCAAACCGCCGCAGGTGTAATGAGCTGCAGGCACAACTGGAATCGGTTCTTGGGTCATGTCGATGCCAAAATCTAAACAGCGTTGATAAATAGTAGGAAAGTGGCTTTCGATAAATTCTTTTGGTTGATGACTGATATCGAGATAAACACAATCATCACCGAGTCGCTTCATTTCATGATCAATGGCGCGTGCTACAACATCTCTTGGCGCCAGTTCTGCTTGTGGATGAAAACGTGCCATAAAAGGCGTGCCATCGGCTAATAATAGCCTTGCGCCTTCTCCGCGTAACGCTTCACTAATTAAAAAGGACTTCGCTTTAGGATGATACAAACAGGTGGGATGAAATTGAATAAACTCCATATTAGCGACGCGACAACCTGCTCGCCAGCCCATCGCAATGCCATCGCCCGTTGAGACATCAGGATTACTGGTATATAAATACACTTTTCCTGCTCCTCCGGTCGCCATAACGGTGATAGGCGCGGTGAAAGTAAGCGGCGTATCGGTTTTAATATCTAAGACATAACAACCGATACATTGATTCTCGTGTTGGCCCAAGTTTTTCCGACTGGTAATAAGATCAATGCCAATATGGTATGGAAATAAATGAATATTGGAATGTGCTTTAGCTTTACTCAGTAAACTTGTTTCTACTTCTCGTCCGGTTGCATCGGCAGCATGAATAATTCTACGGTGACTATGGCCACCTTCTTGAGTAAGGTGGTAAGTTTCTGATGTAGTGCCATCTTTGGTAAATGAAACACCCTGATCAATTAACCATTCGATACTTTCGCGGGCATGCTCAACTGTGAAACGCACCGTTTCCTCATTACATAAACCCGCACCAGCTTGTAAGGTATCGTCGATATGTGATTGTAATGAATCTGTTTGATCGAGTACCACCGAAATGCCGCCTTGGGCATACAACGAGGCGCTTTCTTCAAGCTGACCTTTTGCTAAGACAGCGACTTGGGAGTGTTCGGCGAGTTGTAGCGCTAATGTTAATCCTGCAGCGCCGCTACCGATGATAAGAACGTCAAAATGATGAGATGCAGTCATAAGGCCTGTAGCTTTAAAAGAGAATAGGGCTTCGAATTATTCTCGTAGGTAAAAGGGATCTATGATTTAGGGATGTCATTAAACAGTATAACGCAGCCTTTGTAATCGTAAGCTTCGAAATCTCTCAGATGGTTAAACTCTGAATTATCTGAAATTTAGCATAAAAAATGAATATTCATTAGTAATTAAATGGCTAGGCAGTTGTGAGTTAGGATAAATTATAAACCCCGATACAGTAGTACAAGATTACGTGATTGAGACAAACACTTTTGAGAAAGATTATTGTTGAACGGCAGAGGTAAATAACAATTTATTAAATAATTGTTAGCTGAATGAGCAGAAGCATTTATAGTATATTTACAAATCCTAGGAACAAAGTTAACTAATGATGGTCAATCATATAACAAAAAAACAGAATCGCCGGCAACTCGGAGCGTGCAGGCTCAAAGGATGAATGTGGATTTAGAGCTAGTACAGCGAGTACAACAGGGTGATAAAAAAGCATTTGATGTGTTGATACTAAAGTATCAACAACGAATTGTGCATGTAATTACAGGTTTTGTGCACGATCCGGTTGAAGCTTTAGATGTCGCTCAGGAGGCATTCATTAAAGCATATCGTGCCATTCCCAATTTTCGAGGTGATAGTGCTTTTTATACGTGGTTATATCGAATTGCGATCAATACGGCTAAAAACTATTTGACCGCACGAGCACGCAGACCCCCCGCAATGGATGTCGATGCGCTTGATGCTACCAATTATTACGATGCACCAGAATTGAAAGAATTTGAAACGCCAGAAAGTAATTTGATAAGTAACGAATTGGAACAGACCATTCAGCAAGCGATTCAGGACTTGCCAGAAGATACGGCAACAGCGATTCGATTACGTGAGTTTGAAGGCATGAGTTACGAAGAAATTGCACAGGTGATGGATTGTCCAATAGGTACAGTACGCTCACGAATTTTTCGTGCACGTGAAGCGATAGAAAAACAAATATACAACACAATGAGTGAAGAGGAATGATAATGACAGCCAATCAAAATGAATTATTGTCTGCATTAGTTGATGGTGAACTCAAGGGCGAAGAATTACAGCAAGCCTTGCAACTATTAAGCACCAATGACATAGCACGAGTACAATTCCAGCGACATCAACTTATCAGTGATGCGTTGCATGGACACGTAACTAAAAGTCGAACGGTAGATTTAACTCAGCGGATAGCCGATGCCTTATTAGATGAGCCTGCGCTTGCTTTACCCACTAAGGATAAAGCCTCTGTGATTCCTTTCCCAACGCAGTTCTGGAAGCAAGCTTCAGGGTTAGCACTAGCTGCTTCAGTTGGTGCATTAGCGGTTATAGGGGTAATGAATCAGTCGCAAAATCAATTAACACCTACAAATGTTAATGCACTGGCTTCAGTTGAAAGTATACCTACAGCCGCGCCAGTAAGAGTCGCACAAGCAGGTGATCGTTGGACTGTCGGTGAGCCAGAAGTGGAAGATCGTTTGAATACTTATTTAGTGAATCATAATGAATATGCGGGTGCATCAAATGTCTTTTCTTATGCTCGCGTTGTTTCATATGATGCGGGGCAATAGGCGTGCGGTTTTTACTTCATGTTTTTTTAAATTGCAGTTTACTGGTAATGAGCTTGACAGCTTATGCTGAAGATCCGACAACACTATTGCAACGTATGGGTGATGCAGCCAAGCAACTTAATTATGAGGGTGTGTTTTCTTATCCGTCAGGTAACAAAACGCAATCTATTCGGATTATTCATCGGGCTGATGCACAAGGTGAAGTCGAACGACTCATTTCTTTAAATGGTGTTGCGAGAGAAGTGATTCGCAATAATGAAATAATGACGTGCATTTATCCTGAAGGTAATAGTGTGCAGCCTAACCACCGCCCATTAGGACTAGGATTTCCAAGTGACTTTCTTAATCGTTTAAATCAAGCTTCGGCTTATTACCAGCTTTCTTTAGGTGAAGAAGATCGTATAGCTGGCCATAGTGCACAAGAGCTTAACGTAAAGCCCATCGATAATTATCGATATGGTTATCACTTGTGGGTTGATAAAGTCACTGACTTATTATTACAGTCTGAGTTGGTCGATGAGCAGAATAATATCTTAGAAAGTGTTGCCTTTTCATCGGTAGAAATGCGACATGATATACCTGATGCGTTACTTCAAACTCAGGTTCAAGGTAATCAAATGACTTGGAATCGCGCTGAACATGTTATGACGACAAAAACGAAGGCCAATAAAGCTCATTCTGCTTGGCGGATAGATTGGTTGCCAGAAGGTTTCGTTTTAGTGGCCCAACAAAACCGGTTAAAAGCTAAAAATGGCGCCTTTATTGAACAACATGTCTACAGTGACGGTTTAAATTCGATTTCTATTTTTATGGAAAAAATTCGTGCTCAACATAACCACTTACATGGAGGTTCTAAAATGGGGGCAACCAATGCTTTTGGTACGATTATTAACCGTCATTTCGTGACAATAGTTGGTGAAGTGCCAGAGCGAACTGTCGAAAAAATAGGTAATTCAATTCAATATTTTGAGCATGAATAACGATGATAGAACAATCAGCTAAAGTAGTTAAATTTGATGACAAAACGGTGTGGGTTGAAGCCGAACGTCAATCAACCTGTAGTGGCTGCCAAGTTAAACAAGGTTGTGGAACAGGTATGTTAGCGAAACATGTTGGTAAGCGATTTTCGAGCATCGCAGTGATTAAAACAAGCGATGTAAGCGTTGGTCAACAAGTGCAATTAGCGATCCCTGAAGAGACCTTATTACAAGGTGCTTTTTTGATGTACATCTTACCCCTAATTTTGATGTTTATTATGGCCGCTGGAGCACGGGCTTTAAATTTTAATGAAACGATAGAAATTTTTGCTGGACTGGGTGGTCTATTGTTAGGTTTTTATTGGGTCAAACTTAATTTGTCGAATAAAAAAGATGGCTTTCAAGCCAGAATTACAGAGGAATAATATGAAACAATATAAAATTTTGACACTGCTTTCTGTCACTTTTACTTGGTTGTTATTCGCTGCTAATGTTAACGCTAGAAACCTACCTGAGTTCACTCAGTTAGTTTCTGATAATGCGGCTGCGGTAGTGAACATCAGCACAACGATGAAAAATACCAAAACCAATCTTAATAAACGTGAAATGCCACAATTACCGCCAGGTATTGAGATCCCAGAAGGCACGCCATTCGATGAATTATTTAAACATTTTTTAGAGCAACCAAATCAAAATCCGGCACCATATGAAGCGCATTCATTAGGATCAGGCTTTGTTTTGTCATCTGATGGCTATATTTTAACGAACTATCACGTGATCAAAGATGCTGATGAAATTATTGTTCGTTTTAGTGATCGTAATGAACTTGAAGCGAAAGTATTAGGAAGCGATCCACGTAGTGATGTCGCTTTATTAAAAGTTGAAGCAACTGGTTTAGAGGCTGTTAAATTAGGCGATTCAACTAATTTAAAAGTAGGTGAATGGGTATTGGCTATCGGTTCTCCTTTCGGATTTGATCATTCAGCTACTGCGGGTATCGTGAGTGCATTAGGCCGTAGTTTACCAAGTGATAGTTATGTCCCATTCATCCAAACAGATGTGGCGATTAATCCGGGTAATTCGGGGGGGCCGTTATTTAATTTAGATGGCGAAGTGATTGGTATTAATTCCCAAATATACAGCCGCACAGGTGGCTTTATGGGCTTATCATTTGCAATACCGATGGATGTTGTAATGAATGTTGTCGACCAAATTAAGTCACAAGGTTTTGTGAGTCGTGGCTGGTTAGGTGTCGTTATTCAAGATGTGACGGGTGAGCTAGCTGAATCCTTCGGCTTAAACAAACCTCAAGGGGCTTTGATTTCAAAAGTATTGCCTGAAAGTCCAGCAGCCAAAGCAGGTTTTGAAGCGGGGGATGTGGTCCTTAAGTTTGACGGTAAAGACGTACCTTCATCATCGGATTTACCGCCGATTGTCGGAAGATCTAAAATAGGTACAACGATCCCTGTGGAAGTGATGCGGAATAATAAACGTACTTCTATGAATGTTGTTATTGAGCAATTACCTGAGGATCAAGATTTTAATAAAACCAATGGTATCCAAGGTCGATTGATTGATGAACGTCTTGCCATTGAAGTCGCTGATTTAGATGAAAAGCAACGTGATGAGTTTTCGATTAAGGCTGGCGGTGTTTTAGTGGCTAATCTTGAACAAGGCCCAGCATCAGCTTCTGGCATGCGCCCCGGTGATATCATCATGAGTATTAATAATCAAAAAGTTAAAAATGCGAAACAATTTTTGAATCTTGCGAAAGAATTGCCTGTCAATAAAGCGATTCCTGTGCTGGTCCAGCGTGGCGAAGGTGCTATCTTCTTAGCTGTAAAAATTGATAAAAATAATTAACCTTATTGCCGATGAGCTTTGTTAAAGGCTCATCGGTTTTTGTGTTTATTCGCTATTAAATAGATCATTTTAAAGTTTGAACAACGTCAAACAATAAACGGACCTAGTTAGATTGGGCATTGAACTGAATGCTAAGCAGGACAGAAGGGATGTTTTGCCGTAAAATCTAGCGTTAATTATATTAATCGGTCGGAAACACAGTCTTCCGGCCGATTTTTTTACTGTTTAAAAGGTTATTTTGACTTCATGGATCACATCCGAAATTTTTCAATTATTGCCCATATAGACCACGGCAAATCTACGATCGCCGACCGTTTCATTCAAGTTTGTGGTGGTTTAACTGCCCGAGAAATGTCAGCCCAAGTGCTTGATTCAATGGATATTGAAAAAGAGCGCGGTATCACTATTAAAGCGCAATGTGTTTCATTGGACTATAAAGCTCGCAATGGTGAAACATATCATCTAAATTTCATTGATACACCAGGCCACGTCGACTTTTCTTATGAAGTTTCTCGCTCTTTAGCAGCCTGTGATGGTGCTTTGCTGGTTGTCGATGCCGCACAAGGTGTAGAAGCGCAAAGTGTTGCCAACTGTTATACCGCGATTGATTTAGGTCTTGAAGTGGTACCTGTATTAAATAAGATTGATTTACCCTCAGCAGAACCCGATCGTGTTGCACAAGAAATCGAAGATATTATCGGTGTTGATGCCATGGATGCGGTGCAGTGTAGTGCCAAGACTGGGCTTGGAATTGAAGATCTATTAGAAGCATTAGTGGCGCGTATTCCTGCACCTAAAGGCGATCCAGATGGACCTTTACAAGCATTGATCATTGATTCGTGGTTTGACAGTTATGTTGGTGTGATTTCATTAGTCAGAATCATGCAAGGTTCGATGAAAACGCGTGACAAAATTAAAGTCATGTCGACAGGACATGAATATCAAATTGAACAAGTCGGTATTTTTACGCCGAAACGTAAGCCTAAAACGGCACTGTATTGTGGCGAAGTGGGTTATGTTATTTCTGGCGTGAAAGATATCGATGGTGCCCCAGTGGGTGATACCTTGACGCATGTTCATCACGGCGCAACAGAAATGTTACCTGGTTTTAAATCAGCCACGCCGCAAGTCTATGCCGGTTTGTTTCCAGTGAGTTCTGATGACTTTGAATCATTCCGTGATGCATTAGGAAAATTACGGTTGAATGATGCTTCACTTTTTTTTGAACCAGAAAACTCGCAAGCCTTAGGTTTTGGATTTCGATGTGGTTTCTTAGGTTTATTGCATATGGAGATCATTCAAGAACGTTTAGAACGTGAATATGACCTTGACCTTATTACTACTGCACCGACCGTTGTCTTTGAAGTGCTGACCGGGAAAGGCGATATCGTCAACATTGAGAATCCTGCAATGTTGCCTGAACCCAATATGATTGATGAAGTTCGTGAACCGATCGTGATAGCAGATATTTTGGTGCCCCAAGAACATCTTGGTGCCGTTATCGCACTCTGTATTGAAAAGCGTGGCGTACAAAAATCAATGCAGTATATGGGTAAACAAGTTGCATTGAGTTATGAGTTACCGATGAATGAAGTGGTCATTGATTTCTTTGACCGGATAAAATCAGTGAGCCGTGGTTATGCGTCCTTGGATTATCATTTTGTGCGATTCCAACAAGCTGACTTAGTAAAGCTGGATGTAATGATTAATAGTGAACGAGTGGATGCTCTCTCGATGATTGTACATCGTGAACAAAGTGTTTCTCGTGGTCGTGATTTAGTAGAGAAAATGAAAGAATTGATCCCGCGGCAAATGTTTGATATCGCTATTCAAGCTGCAATTGGTGGTCATATCATTGCAAGATCGACCGTTAAAGCAATGCGTAAAAATGTAATTGCGAAATGTTATGGTGGCGACGTGTCACGTAAACGAAAATTATTAGATAAACAAAAAAAGGGTAAAAAGCGGATGAAATCTATCGGTAAGGTTGATGTTCCACAAGAGGCCTTTTTAGCTGTTTTACAATTATCTAAAAAATCATAAAGGATATTATTAGTGAGCTTCCCTGCAATCATGGTTACCCTTGTCTTTGTGACAGGCATTATTTGGCTAATAGATAGTATTTTTTGGGCACCGAAAAGAGTTAAAAATACCAAAGAACCATTAATTGTAGAATACGCACGTTCGTTTTTTCCTATTATTTTAGTGGTATTGGTGATTCGTTCTTTTATTGCCGAACCTTTTAGAATTCCATCAGGGTCAATGTTGCCGACTTTACATGTCGGTGATTTTATCTTGGTGAATAAATTCGCTTACGGTGTACGTTTACCGGTTATAAATACCAAAATTATTGATGTCTCTGAACCGGTACGTGGTGATGTGGTTGTATTTCGCTACCCTAAAAATCCAGAAGTTGATTATATAAAGCGTCTAGTCGGTTTACCGGGCGATAAAGTTGGTTATTTCAATAAAACAATTTACATCAATGGTGAAGCGATTTCCCAAATACCAGAAGAAAAAACAGCAAGTTTAGATGGAATCGTGCCTGATGATAGCGAGCTTTACAGTGAGACTTTGGGCGAACATTCACATCAAATATTGCTTGACCCTAGCCGTCGTTTAATTGAGGGCGAAATGGTGGTACCTGAAGGTCAATATTTTGTGATGGGTGATAACCGCGATAATAGTAACGATAGCCGGTTTTGGGGAACTGTTCCGGAAGCCAATTTAGTGGGTAAAGCTTTCTTTATTTGGATGAGCTGGGACTGGAATAACGGCGGTATAGTCTGGAAACGCATGGGTAATAAAATTAACTAAGCTAAGGCGATTAAAATGAATAAACAACGTGGAATGACATTAATTAGCTGGATCATCGTCTTGGGACTTATTGCCTTTTTCACGACGCTTGTAATTCGTATATTACCGATGTATCAAGAATATTTCAGTGTAGTTCAGATAATGGAATCAATGGAAACGGAATTGAAAGACAATAAGTTATCTAAACAACAAGTAAATCTGATGTTTGCTAAACGATTTAATACTGGCTATATCAGCAGTGTTAAACCAGAAAACCTCACTTTCTCCACAGGTCGAGATAATCACAGTGTCGTTAAAGTTGTGGCGGATTATGAAGTGAGAGTCCCCTTTATTGCACAGATTAGTTTAGTGGGGCATTTCCATAGAGAAATTAATGTCGAGGAGCCTCAAGCTCAATGATGACGGCAGGACAAAAATCATTATGCACACAATTGAAGGTAAGCTTTACTGACATTACGTTATTGCAACAAGCTCTGACACATCGTAGTGCGGCTTCACTCAATAATGAACGCTTAGAATATCTAGGTGATGCTATTTTAAGTTTCGTGATTGCTGAAGCATTATTCAATCGTTTCCCCCAAGTGAAAGAAGGCAAGTTAAGCCGTTTACGGGCTTCTTTAGTTAAAGGCGTCACCTTAGCCGAAATTGGCAGAGAATTACGTTTGGGCGAAGTATTGATACTAGGTCCTGGCGAATTAAAAAGCGGTGGTTATCGACGTGAATCCATTTTAGCGGACACGGTTGAAGCAATCTTTGGTGCCTTATATCAAGATAGCGGACTTGAGGCTGTTAAGGCGCTTATTCTGAGATTATACGATGAGCGTTTGTCAGCGATTGATGTTAACGAAGTCGTTAAAGATGCAAAAACACGTTTGCAAGAATTATTACAAAGCCGTAAACAACCTTTGCCGCTTTACAGTGTTAAAGAAGTTAAACGAGCTGATAATGAGCCCTTATTTGAAGCTTCATGCCAAGTGGCAATATTAAAAAAACTTATCATTGCCCAAGGCAGTAGTCATCGTAAAGCTGAAACAACAGCTGCTGAGCGAGCATTGAAACTAATAGAAGAAAAATTATGACAGACAGTACGTTCAAATCAGGTTATGTAGCCATTATTGGCCGGCCAAATGTAGGTAAATCAACCCTGATTAATCGTGTTTTAGGACAAAAGTTATGCATTACATCACGACGGCCACAAACCACGCGTCATCGCATTTTAGGCATTAAAACCACCGACGATAGCCAGTTGATTTATGTTGATACGCCGGGTATGCATATTGATGATAAGCGGGCGATGAATAAATACATGAATCGTGCTGCTGCATCGTCAATTGATCATGTCGATGTGATTTTATTTGTGGTTGATGGCATGAATTGGACCGAGGAAGACGAGCAAGTTTTACAACGCTTAAAAACAAGTGCCGAAGCGCCAGTAATTTTAGTGATTAATAAGATGGACAAACTAGCTGATAAAGAAGTGATGTTGCCACATATTGAAAAATTAGCCGCTCAATATAACTATTCAAATGTGTTGCCGATTTCAGCTCGTAAAGGTGTGAATCTTGATCAATTAGAATCAGAAATCAAAAAATTAATGCCAGAAGGTGAGTTAATTTTTCCTGAAGATCAACTAACTGATCGTAGTTCGCGTTTCTTAGCGGCTGAATTGGTACGTGAAAAATTATTCCGTCATTTAGGTCAAGAATTACCTTATTCTATTACGGTCGAAATCGAACAATTCGATGATGAAGAAAATTTATACCGAATTGGCGCGGTAGTTTATGTAGAACGTAGCGGCCAGAAAGCGATTGTTATCGGTAAAGGTGGCGAATTGCTGAAATCTGTTGGTAAAGATGCGCGATTAGAAATGGAAAGCCTCTTTGGTAAAAAAGTGTTTTTACGTCTATGGGTTAAAGTACGTGAAGGCTGGGGTGATAACGAACGCATGCTAAAAAATCTAGGTTATAACGACGAGCTTTAATAGCTTTTCAGGTTGGGTGAATCTTGAAGGTTGAATTAACGCCCGCATTTGTTTTACACCAACGGCCTTACCGTGAAAACAGCGCTTTATTAGATGTATTTAGTGAACAATATGGACGCGTCAGCATTGTTGCTAAGGGTCTGAACCAAAAAAGAGGTAATAAAGCAGGTTTATTACAACTGTATCAGCCCTTGTTATTATCGTGGTTTGGTCATGGTGACTTGTTTACATTAACCGCGGTTGAAGCCTTATCGGCACGCTATATCTTACAAGCTGATGCGGCATTATGTGGTCTTTATATTAATGAGTTAATTGTCCGGTTATTAGGTCCTCATGTTGCTGAACCCGATGTTTTTATTGCTTATCGACGCGCCTTGTTAGGTTTACATCAAGAAGACAATACAGAAATTATTCTTCGTTTATTTGAGAAAAATTTGTTGGGTCATTTAGGGTACGGTTTAGTACTTGATAGTGAATCTGAAAATGGTCAGTTAATAGAGGATCAGCGGCAGTATTATTATCAAGCTGATGTTGGCTTAATACATTGGCAGGAAGGTGTTCGTTTACCGATGGTTTCTGGTCGTAGCCTACGTCATCTGATCACCGAATCAGATTTTGATCAACAAAGTCTTCAAGAAATAAAACGGGTGATGCGAACCGTGATATATTTTTATTTAGGCGGCAAACCCTTACAAAGTAGACAGCTTTTCATTGATCTACAGCAGTATGCAAGCAACAATTAATTTTATAAGGTTTAGACAATAATATGGCGATTCTCCTCGGTGTTAACATTGATCATGTAGCGACGATAAGACAAGCGCGTGGTACGCGTTATCCTGATCCTATTCAAGCTGCAATTGAAGCTGAACAGGCTGGAGCAGATGGTATAACGCTTCATCTGCGAGAAGATCGTCGTCATATTCAACAACGTGATGTCGCGATGCTATCGGATATTTTGCAAACCAAAATGAATCTCGAAATGGCGGTAACTGACGAGATGCTGGCCATGGCAGAATTGTATCGCCCAGCAGATTCTTGTCTTGTCCCTGAACGTCGAGAAGAACTAACGACAGAAGGTGGTTTGAATGTCACTGGGCAGTTATCAAAAATCAAAGAGGCGTGTGACAGACTTGCAGCGGCAAAAGTGAACGTCTCGTTATTTATTGATCCTGATATGGCGCAAATTGATGCAGCTTTAGAATGTGGTGCACCTGTCATTGAACTGCATACAGGTCGTTATGCCGATGCTGAAACACCAGCAGAGATGAAACACGAATTAGATATCATCATCAATGCCGTACAATACGCAGCTAAATTAGGCTTACAAGTTAATGCAGGACATGGTTTGAATTATCATAACGTGGCAGCGATTGCCGAAATTCCTGATATTGTCGAACTAAATATCGGTCATGCAATTGTGGCAAGATCAATGTTTATCGGTTTTCAATCTGCCGTACGTGAAATGAAACAACTCATGCAGATTGCACGCCGCGGATGATTTTTGGTATCGGTACTGATCTAGTACATATTCCGAGGATGCAGGGATTAATAACTAAACATGGCGATAAAATTGCTCATCGTATTCTGAGTGATAATGAATTTTTACTTTTTCAACAAGCACATAAACCCGCCGCGTTTTTGGCCAAACGATTTGCAGCCAAAGAAGCAACGGCAAAAGCATTAGGCACGGGCTTTAGAGATGGATTAAGTTTGCGTCATATTGAAGTGAGCAATAATCACCACGGCAAACCTGAATTGACGTTTTATGAACGTGGTTTAGAACTATTAGATGAATTGAATATCGGTCGTAGCATGCTAAGTTTGAGTGATGAATCAGAATATGCCATGGCTTATGTGATCTTAATGGAACGACAATAATGAAACAGTATCCTACAATTGAAGCCTTTGTTGGCCACACACCTTTAGTCAGATTACAACGCTTACCCGGCGATACTTCGAATATTATTTTGGTCAAATTAGAAGGTAATAATCCAGCAGGGTCAGTAAAAGACCGACCGGTAATGACAATGATTCGCCAAGCGGAAATGCGCGGCGATATTCAAACGGGTGATACCTTAATCGAAGCAACCAGTGGTAATACAGGTATTGCTCTAGCCATGGTCGCGGCTATTTTAGGTTATCGAATGATTTTGTTGATGCCTAAAAATATGAGTGTAGAACGACGTGCTTCTATGAAAGCTTATGGCGCTGAAATTATCTTGACAGAAAATATGGAATCCGCTCGCGACTTAGCCTTAGAAATGCAACAACAAGGCAAGGGTAAAGTGTTAAATCAGTTTGCTAATTTTGATAATCCTTTGGCGCACTATGAAACAACGGGACCTGAAATTTGGCGTGATACTGATGGTGAAATAACCCATTTTGTTAGTTCAATGGGCACAACCGGCACAATTATGGGCACATCACGTTATTTAAAAGAACAAAATCCAAAGGTACAAATTGTCGGTGTGCAACCTGTTGATGGTGCAAGTATTCCCGGCATACGTCGTTGGCCAAAAGAATATTTGCCGACAATATTTGAACCAGCACGTGTTGATTCTATTATGGATATAGAACAAGAGGCCGCAGAACATACCATGCGTCGCTTGGCTGCTGAAGAAGGTATTTTTTGTGGTGTATCTTCGGGTGGCGCTGTGGCTGTGGCATTAAAATTATCAGAGCAAGTCTCTAATGCTGTGATTGTTAGTATCGTCTGTGATCGCGGCGACCGCTATCTTTCAACGGGCGTATTTCCTGCTGAATAATGAAAACGACATCAACATGGCTGGTTTTCTGGGCGGCGATGTTAGTCCTTTGGCAGAGCATGGCTTTTGCAACTGACGAGCTTAAATTATCCATAGCCAATTGGGCTTTTGATAATGTTAATGCTCAAAATTTAGCCGTTAATTTACAATTGACTCAGCAAGGTTTGAAAGTGAATGCGAGTGCCGATTCAATTGAGTTAGCTCCGCCGATCGGGATCCTAAATAAAGTTACATTAAAGTGCACCGAATTAGTATTGCTGTCAGGCCAAACAAATTGTGCTGCTGGAAAACTCGGGTTTATTCATAAAGAATACGGCACACAAAATATTGCCTTTTCAATTAAAGCGATGCCTGAACAAACACATTATCAAGTATCGGTATCTAACTTAAAATTTGCCGGTGCAACATTTGTCGCACAGCTAGATTATGACGACAAACACTGGCAAGCTTCAATTCAAACGCCCAAAGCGGCTTTAAGCAAATTAGTTCACAATATTTCGCCTTATTTAGATGACAGTCAAAAATCGCAGTTATCAAATTGGACTTATGATTCTGATATTGCTGTACAAGCAAATTTAACGGGTCATCAGCAGCAACTTGAACAATTGAAATTGGATTTAACAACATCAGCACTAAATTTAAGCGACAAAGAGGGCAAATATGTCACTGAAAATTTAGTGATGAACATGTTGCTAGACTTAGCCTTGAAAAATAAAACATGGCAATGGCAAACTGATATTAATTTAAAATCAGGGCAAGCCTATGCTCAGCCAGTCTTTGTCGATTTTGATGATGCTGCTTTGTCATTGCAGGCGACGGGAGAATGGCAAAACGAACAACAATATTTAGTGATTAAAGATGCGTACCTCAATCATCAGAATATTATGCAAGCACATGGCAGTTATTCGGGTACCTTGCAAAAGATTGATGCATTGGATGTGACGATTCAACAAGCTAATTTAGCCACGTTATATCCCGTGTGGTTGCAGCCTTTTGCATTAGGCTCGGCAGCAGATAAACTCGAACTAGCTGGGCAGCTTGGACTGGAATTTAAACAACAAGCAGGCAATTATCAATTATCAGTCAATTTGAATAAGGTTTATGTCGATGATCAAAATAGTCGCTTTGCACTTTATGGTTTAGATGGCGATCTTGCATGGTCTAATAATGAAACCGTCACGGAATCTAAATTATCGTGGCAAGGCGGTTCAATTTATGCCGTGCCATTTGGTGAATCAACCTTACACATTGCCGCTCATTCTTCTTCATTATCACTTTTAGAACCTTGGTCATTACCTATTTTAGATGGTGCTTTATTAGTCAACGACTTCACTTTAAATAACGCGCTTGATGACAAAATTGAATGGACATTTGATGGTTTGGTCACGCCAATCTCAATGGAGTCACTCAGTGCGGCATTAGATTGGCCGTCATTACATGGCAAGTTATCGGGGGTTATTCCCAAAGTCAGTTATGCCAATGAGCAAGTGCAAGTTGATGGCGCACTGATGGTTAAGCTATTTGATGGCACAACGGTTATTCGCGATTTGCGTTTAGATAAACCGTTTGGCACCTTGCCACAGCTTTATGCCAATGTTGATTTAACCGGCTTGGACTTAGAAATACTCACACAAACATTCGACTTTGGTAAAATAACCGGAAAGTTAGATGGACGTTTGACTGGACTTCGATTGTCGAACTGGCAACCGGTACAATTTGATGCACATTTTGCGACACCGGAAAATGATAAAAATCGGCGGCGTATTAGTCAAAGAGCGATTGATAATTTATCGCAAATTGGCGGTGGCGTAGGCGGCATTTTATCACGCAGTTTTTTACGCTTTTTTGAGGACTTTTCGTATCAAAAATTAGGTCTAAACTGCAAACTTCTCAATGAAGTCTGTGTGATGTCGGGTATAGACGAAGCTAAACAAGGTTATTACATAGTAAAAGGTGGCGGATTACCTCCACGTATCAACGTAGTGGGCTATACTCGCCAAGTAGATTGGCCTGATTTGATTGAACGTTTAAAAGCGGTGAGCCAAAGCTCTGGCCCTGTAATCCAGTAAAGTAATTTAAGCAAAGGAAAATAAAATGGCGTTATTTAAGTGGTTAACAAGCAGTGTGACAGGACTGATGCTAGTGTCATGCGTGACGATTAATATTTATTTCCCAGAAGCAGCGGCAGAAAAAGCCGCGGATAAAATCATTGGTGATGTCTGGGGTGAAGAGGCCAAACCAAGCGCGGTTCCTGCTCCATCTGAACAGTCCAAACCTCTTAGTGCTTTACCTGCAAATTCAACAAATATACCTGTTGCTATGAGTGTGCTTAATTGGTTGATTTCACCAGCCGCAGCGGACGCTAATTTAAATATTAATTCGGCTGCCGTGACCAGCATTCAAAATAGAATGAAAACACGCCACGAAAGTTTGAAAGCTTATTATGGAAATGGTGCGGTTGGTTTGACAGAAAATGGTTTGATTACAATACGTGATGCTAAAGCGGTGTCGCTAAAAGATCGCAACACCGTTAATGGTTTAGTTGCTGATGAAAATAAAGACCGTGCTGCTTTGTACGCAGAAATTGCCCGCGCTAATAATCATCCAGAATGGCAGGCAGACATCCAAGCTACTTTCGCAGAGCGTTGGATTAGTAATGCGGCTTCCGGTTGGTGGTATCAAAAAAATGGTCAATGGCAGCAAAAATAACCCATAAATTTAAGTGACTAAAATCCAGCGATGTCATGACATCGCTGGATTTTTTATTTCAGAATGAAATTTTTACAGTA
The DNA here is from genome assembly GCA_011053005.1 of Methylophaga sp. Taxonomy (GTDB): domain Bacteria; phylum Pseudomonadota; class Gammaproteobacteria; order Nitrosococcales; family Methylophagaceae. Next base: position 4,888 of record DRHW01000037.1, on the reverse strand, counting down.
GTTGTAAAAATTTCTTAGATTAGAGAATAGAGATTAAACATGGCAAGACGTACTAACCGCAGACAACGCATCCCACAAGATCCTGTTGAAACTCATATTGAATCTTTATCCCACGATGGTCGTGGCGTAGCAAGAATTGACGGAAAAACGGTATTTATTGATGGCGCTTTAGCGGGTGAACAAGTCAAATTCGTCTATAGCAAAATGCACAGTAAATATGATGAAGGACGCACGATTGAAGTATTGCAAGCCGCTAATGATCGGGTTGATGCCAAATGTCAGCACTTTGGTGTATGCGGTGGTTGTAGTTTGATGCATATGTCGCCAGAAGCACAATTAGCCTTAAAACAAAAAACCTTGGAAGAACATTTAAACCATTTTGGAAATGTGGTGCCACAACAATGGCTAGAACCATTAAGGGGACCATTGTGGGGCTATCGTCGTAAGGCACGTTTAGGTGTAAAAGATGTGCCGAAAAAAGGCCGAGTATTAGTAGGTTTTAGAGAAAAAGGCACACCTTACCTTGCTCTATTAGATCGTTGTGAAGTGTTAGATCCTCGAGTGGGCGATCGCTTAGCTGAGTTAGGTGAAATGATCGCCAAGTTAGAAAGTCATAATCGTATCGCCCAAATTGAAGTGGCGATGGATGATGACCACACCGCGTTAGTTTTTAGGAACCTCGATCCTTTATCGGATCAAGATCAGCAGGCTTTGATTGCTTATGGTCAAGCGAATGATTTATGGATTTATCTACAATCTGGTGGGCCAGATACCGTCACACCTTTGTGGCCTGAAAACCCACAATTAAGTTATGCGCCAGAAGAAGGTTTAAACCTTGAATTTGAACCAGGCGACTTTACTCAAGTTAATGCTGGAATCAATAAAAAAATGATTCAGCGAACGATGGAATTATTAGATATTTCTGCCGAAGATCGTATTCTTGATTTATTTTGTGGCTTAGGGAATTTTACTTTACCACTTGCTAAACGAGTAACTGAAGTCGTTGGTGTTGAAGGTGATGCAGCCTTAGTCAAACATGCGCGAGATAATGCAGCTAAAAATGGGCTTGCCAATGCAACATTTGAACTTGCGGATCTGACTAAAACAGAGTTAAAAGATTATCCTTGGGCAAAAGCGGGATTTAATAAAATCTTGCTTGATCCACCGCGTAGTGGCGCATTTGAAGTGTTGCATCAATTGGCCGCATTAGGTGCTGAACGTTTAGTTTATGTTTCGTGTAATCCTGCTACTTTGGCTCGTGATGCTGGCGAATTGGTTAATAATCATGGTTATACTTTAGTCTCAACGGGCGTGATGGATATGTTTCCTCACACAACACATGTTGAATCTATCGCCTTATTTGTTAAAAAATAGAGTGATATAAACCATGAGTGAGCAAAAACTCATGAAAGATCAGCTTGGTGAACAAGCGGTCAATAGAATTAGTCAGGTATTAACTCTCTGCCTGACTGATTTTCCTGCACAGCAATTTATTAATCAGGCATTGGTTGGGCTAGAGAAACTAGAACTCAAACAAAGAGTTGAACATTTAATTGTCGTTTTAGCTGATTATTTGCCGGCTGACTTTGCTGATGCTGCAGATGTTTTATTAGCTGTAAAACAGCATTGGCCTGATGGAACAACATCACGCGAGAGTTGGGGAGGTTTCACTGCTTGGCCATTAATTGACTATGTTGCGGTGTTTGGCTTAAATCATCCTGAAATAGCATTAAATGTATTAAAAAACCTAACCTCATTATTCTCAGCAGAATTTGCCATTCGACCTTTTATCGCACAGCATGCTGATCTTACATATGCATTTCTTATGAAATGGACGCGTGATGACGATGTGCATGTAAGGCGATTAGCATCTGAAGGTAGTCGACCAAGATTGCCTTGGGGGAAAAGACTCACTCAGTTTTGTGAAGATCCAGCACCACTATTCCCAATATTGGAAAACTTGAAGGATGATCCAAGTTTATATGTACGTCGATCAGTGGCGAATAATCTCAATGATATTGCCAAAGATCATCCTCAACTGGTGATTAAGTTATGCCAGTCTTGGTTAGTTGATGCTTCCACTGAACGGAAGTGGCTTATTCGTCATGCCTTACGAAGTCTAGTGAAACAGGGATACCCTGAAGTCTTCGTTTTATTGGGTTATAGCGAATGTCCTAAAGTAGTGCTGTTGAATTTTCAACTGGCAAAAACGACAATACTACTCGGTGACAATCTTGACATTGACACTTTATTGCAATCAGACTCGATTGAAACCCAAAAGCTGGTTATTGATTATAGAATTCATCACGTCAAAGCGAATGGTTCAACCAGTAGTAAGGTATTCAAATGGAAAAATATTACATTACATGGCCAAACCAGCTTGGTGCTAAAAAAACGTCATCCATTCAGACTTATCACAACACGGCAATATCATGCTGGTACACACTTTGTTGAATTATTAATCAACGGTGTGAGTTATGCGACTACCAAATTTGAATTAATAGTGTGAGTTCAATTATTTAAGATAAAGACATAATCAATCCATAACTGACTAAAAAAATCCACGATAAAGCAATTACAAAAATAATTAACGTAAAGTTTTCAACAATAAAATGTTCCAATTTATCCATGGCTCACCTCGAAATATAAAAAATAGTGTGGATAAATTATGATTTATTTTATACGAGGAAGCATTGACATGGATCAATGTATGCGCAGATCAATATAAAGCTTTCGCCCATAAAAAAACCAGTCAATGACTGGTTTTTTTATGGGCGATATTGAAACGAATTATTGGCTTAACAAGCCGTATGCTATTAGTGCAAACCAAAAAGCTGAAAATGCAAAAATAATTCCGCCAAAGTTTTCGATGATATTTTTTTCTAATTTTGCCAACATAATAATTTCTCTCCGAAATGAATCGAAAAAAACAATAGCACTTGTTGATGATAATCGCCAATACTTTTGGATTCAGATATTAAGCCTATCTATTATAGTTATGAATTGTAATCTTGACTACTGATTAGTAGGAGATGACCATCTTAATGATAGGCCTTTATGATATTATGCCGACAAAATTAAATTTAAATGGAGATAATATGGTTTCTGTAAAAGAATCCTTAGCGATAATACGTCGAGGCGCACAAGAGATTTTGGTTGAAAGCGAATTAGTTGAAAAGCTTGAGACCGGTCGTCCACTTCGCATTAAAGCGGGTTTTGATCCTACAGCACCTGATCTTCATTTAGGTCATACTGTTTTACTCAATAAATTAAAACAATTTCAGGATCTCGGTCATGAAATATTATTTTTAATTGGAGACTTCACTGGCATGATTGGTGACCCGACGGGTAAAAATGTGACTCGTAAACCTCTAACTCCCGAACAAGTTAAAGAAAATGCAAAGTCATATCAAGAACAAGTCTTTAAGATTTTAGACCCAGAAAAAACCACGGTTGTTTTTAATTCTCATTGGATGAATGCGTTGTCGTCAGCTGACATGATTCGTTTAGCATCAAATCACACAGTTGCCAGAATGTTAGAACGAGATGATTTTGATAAGCGTTATAAAGGTGGTCAACCTATCGCTATCCATGAATTTTTGTATCCATTAATACAAGGTTACGACTCAGTTGAATTAAATGCCGATGTTGAATTAGGCGGAACAGATCAAAAGTTCAACCTATTAATGGGCCGTGAATTACAAAAGGCTTATGGCAAACCACAACAGTCTATTTTAACGATGCCGATTTTAGAAGGACTTGATGGCGTTCAAAAGATGTCTAAGTCTTTAGGCAACTATATTGGTATTAGTGATAGTCCGAAAGATATTTTTGGCAAACTAATGTCGATATCCGATGACTTAATGTGGCGTTATATAGATCTTTTAAGTTTCAGAAGTATCGAAGATATTCAGCAATGGCGTAATGATGTTGATGCTGGTAAAAACCCAATCGATATCAAAAAGGACTTTGCACAAGAAATCGTTTCACGCTTCCATAGTATAGAAGAAGGGCAGCAAGCTCGTGATGGTTTTGAAAACCAATTTAAAAAAGGTGAGTTACCTGAAGATATTGAGGACATTACAATTGATGTCGGTGTTGAAGGTATGCCAATAGCCAATGTGATTAAAGAAGCAGGTTTAACGGCAAGTACATCAGAAGCCATTCGAATGATTAAACAAGGCGCGGTTAAAATTGATGGTGAAAAAGTCGAAGATAAAGCCTTATTGATTGAAAGAGGCGTTGAAGCTGTTTTTCAAGTGGGCAAAAGAAGGTTCGCACGTATAACTAGTCAATAAAGAAAAGTTCTTCATGCCACCGAGATTAGTTTCTCCAATTAATCTCGGTGGCATGAACCAAAGAATTAAATATTTTCTTAGGGTCTATACAATAATAGTTTAACAATGACCTGGTTCGTAGTTCATCAGAACGATCAAGAAAAATGAAAGCATAGTCAGCTTTTCAAGCATTCGATATCCCAAGCCCCATGTAAATACTTTAAATGAGTCATTACTCCAATCACAAATAATTGCAATAAATAGCTGGCAAATCGAGATGTTTTCAGCTGGACTAGGAGCTGAAGTGATTATTTATTACAAAATAATGACAATTGAAAATTAAAATTAACAATGACTTCATCTGCTTAGCGAGATTCAAAGACTGTTGGGAAAAACTTCCTGTTGACGAAGTCATTTTAGGCTGTAGAATGCACCACTTCTTAAGGCATTCAACCAGCACCACGGTGAAATGGTTAAGAAATAAAGTTTGACAGTTTAGTGAGAGCCTGTATAATTCTCGCTTCTTTGTTGCAGGCAGTAGTGGCAACAAACGCTCTTTAAAAAAATAGTATCAAGTAATTTGTGTGGGTACTTTCGTTAGGTCGATTCTT
>DRHW01000036.1 GCA_011053005.1 Methylophaga sp. | reverse complement strand
TTATAGCCATGAACAATAACTTGATTCACCGCTTCTTGTTTAAATTCGTTCGTATATCGGATCCCTGTTCCCATTTTTTTGACCCCTTATGGTTTAAGTTACATTTTTACCATAAAAAGTGTCTACAGTTTTCAGGCCTTACCAGCATTCAACCTTAATAAGGGAGTCCCTTCACCTGGTTCTGGCAGTTGCAAATCGACTGTACAATAATCTGTTTTTTGTACTTTTAAGTTTATGTCTTGAGGTTTATTCTCAATATTTCTCCACAAACGAAGAAGAAAGGCATCAAAGGTTTCAATTTGAATGTAGTGTGCATTAATACCTTTTTCTTTTGCTTTCGTTAGTAGTCTTTCCACGGAAGGTGGTGCCTCAGCTCCTTTTATGCCTAGCCAATAAAGGCCATTTGGAAATGGATTATTAGATTCAATTACTTTATAAAAGAGATCCATAATACTTTGATCTCGTCCACTATAACCAGCAACTATGAATCCAAAACGATTACCAGAATTAATTAAGCAACTTGCTAAATCAGTGTTTTGTGCAGCTAAGTCAGTACTAAGATTTTTAATGCTTTCGTACCTGAAGTCTCCATGCAACTTGCAATAAATCGGGAACTCTTCATTATTGAACGCGTCATTTATAGACTTCGATCCTTCCAAATGATAGGCTGCAATCGATTTTCCGCTAACTTCAGCAACCGCTTTTTCAACGACACTATCAAAGTTTGTAGTAAATAAGACTTTGATCTGCTTCATTGCTATCAATGCTCCGAAGACTCTATTGCCAACAGAGAGCATCACATTTTCCTCATTCAAAATTCCGTTTAAGAAACGCCTCTGTCTCTCTCTATCATCCCCAAATATTTTTTCAAAATAGGTTGTGTATTCCTCATCAGACCATTTTTCTGGAAATCCCTTTGAATCCATATATGACTGAATAATATTTTTGACGCGAGGATTTTGAACGTCGTGGCGAGAAATTTCTTGGTTTTCTTGTGAGCAATAGTAACGTTGCTTCATGTACCAGATAACATCATCGGCTGTAGGCAATCCAGATGACCGAGATGCTCCTGCTCCAAGAAACCACGCAAAATTTTGCGGTCTCAAAGTAAATAAATCAGTTAACTCCTGTTGGTTCACATTATATACCTTGTAATATCTGATTCTAAGTTGGTTGTAAGTACGACACCTAAAATACTACCACTTTTTATGTGTTTATATCTCTTGTATTCGTACAGTTATTGACAGAACTCCAAGTGTTTTTGGCTTAGCCTTTCAAAGCTTCAAATTTTTCCGAATGTAGCCTTGAAGAATTTTCGGGCTTTTCTTCGAAAACTTTCGAAACGGTCCATGTATGTGGGCGAGTATTAATCAGCGCAACCCCTGAATTTAATCCCGAAGATTTTCGGAGCACTGAGTTCTTCATACTGATTTTGTCTTAGCTCGCCCGTATCCGTATCAGCATCATCTTCGTAATACTATTTGAAGAGGTCCATCTTTTCGAAGGCATATAATGGCGCCCATAGCTTATTGATAGGCTTTCCAGTATGAATATCAGCGGCAAGTCTTGCTTGTAAGCTTGCCAACTATTTCACCGATGAAATAACACTTAATCCCATCTCATTATTGATTAGCGGTGAATTGGCGGTAAAGTAGCTAATTATCGCCAATTATTGAACAAACTGACTCTGCCACACCGCCAATATTTGAAAAAAACGTACCGCCTTGAAATCTATACGCACTAACCATTCAGCCACAAAAAAACCACCCGAAGGTGGTTTCTGTGTTTGGTGGAGACGGCGGGAATCGAACCCGCGTCCGCAAATCCTCTGCTTTCGGATCTACATGCTTATTTCATCTATTAGTTTAACTACAAGCTACCCGATGAACAGGGAAAACAAATAGCGATCTTGTGAAATTTCAATCTATCAGTACCAAGCATACGTCAAGCTTGTCTTATGAGAATCGACCCCTGAAACCTAAACGCATAAGCACGGCTTTAGTCAGAGGCTAGCAAGCCTAGGCTGCTAGAGAGTAGTTGTTATCGTTTGCAACTATATTTTGTTAATCTGTTTTACGAGAAGAATTAACATACTCGGCATGCACCTTAAGTTTTGTAACCCACGTCGAAGCCAGGTCGTCCCCTAAAGTTTTACGATTCGGCCATTATAGATGAGTGGCGTTGTTACTTCTAGGTAATTATTATTTGTTTCTAAAAACACGGGCTTTTTCGCGTGCCCAATCTTGGTCTTTGGCGGTTGCTCGTTTATCGTGTTGTTGCTTACCTTTAGCCAGTGCTATTTCTAGTTTTGCTCTGCCTTTTTTCCAATACATTGCCACGGGTACAATGGTGTAACCTTTGCGATCGACTGAAGCAATCAATCTGTTCAATTCTGCGCGATTTAATAATAATTTACGACGACGAATGTTTTCGGGATGTATATGCGTTGATGCCGATAACAACGGCGAAATATGGGCGCCATGTAACCATGCTTCTCTTTTATCAATGGCAATATAACTTTCGTTTAGTTGTAGTCGCCCATCACGTAGGCTTTTGACTTCCCACCCTTCTAGGACGAGACCTGATTCGAATTTATCTTCGAGAAAGTAGTCATGTCGTGCGCGACGATTTTGGGCAATATTGCTCGTGCCATCTGTTTTTTTTGTATTTTTTTTGGTAACCATGCAGCTATTATATAATGCTATTCTAAATATAGGTTCAAGCATTTTGACGAATGACTAATAAAACCACGTTAATTTTACTAAATCGGAAACATTTATGAGCAGACCAACAGAATCTATTCATGGCCAATGGGCTTCACGCTGGACATTTATACTTGCTGCGACTGGCTCTGCTGTGGGTTTAGGCAATATTTGGAAGTTTCCATATATTGCTGGTGAAAATGGTGGCGGTGCGTTTGTTTTAGTTTATTTATTATGTATTGCGGTTATTGGCCTTCCTTTAATGATGGCTGAAATAATGATCGGGCGGCGTGGGCGACAAAATCCTGTTAATACGCTTCGTACGCTGGCAAAAGAAGAAAATAAAAGTTCGTCATGGGCGGCAGCAGGTTGGATTGCGATTGTTGCTGGATTTATTATTCTCTCGTACTACAGCGTTATTGCTGGTCAAGCGATGGCTTATGTCTTTCGCTCATTTGCCAACGTATTTGAAGGTGTGACTGCTGAAGGTGCCCATCATATATATTTATCATTAACCCATGATCCAGAGCGTTTATTAGCATGGCATACCGTATTTATGGTGTTGACGATGGTCGTCGTTGCTCGCGGTGTTAAAAGCGGTATAGAAAAATTTGTTAAATTTGTCATGCCTGCCCTTTTTGCTATTTTATTGCTGCTCGTCGGCTACGCCGCTAATACGGGTGTTTATTTTTCAGAAGGTGTGCATTTTTTATTCACACCTGACTTTTCAAAATTAACGACCAATTCGGTTTTAGTTGCGATGGGTCATGCATTTTTCACCCTCAGTTTGGCAATGGGCGCAATAATGGTTTATGGCGCTTATTTATCTAAAAACACGTCTATTTTCAAAGTATCCATGTGGATAGCGATTGCAGATACAACTGTCGCATTACTCGCAGGTTTAGCAATATTCCCGTTAGTTTTTGCTAATGAGTTAACACCTAGCATGGGACCGGGACTTATTTTTGAAACCTTGCCTATTGCCTTTGGCCATATGGCGGGCGGCGCGCTGTTTGGTGGTTTATTTTTCTTGTTGTTGGTCTTTGCGGCATGGAGTTCAGCCATTTCAATTATCGAGCCGCTTATTTCTTGGCTAGTTGAAAATAAAAAGATAAGTCGTCGTAGAGCAAGTGTCACTGCGGGGTTTGGAATATGGCTTTTAGGTTTACTAACCGTATTCTCATTTAACATTGGTGAAAACTGGCTGTTATTTGGCAAAACGATGTTTGAGTTATTAGACTATATAACCGCAAATATCATGTTACCGCTAGGTGGATTATTAACCGCTATTTTCGCAGGCTGGATAATGTCTAAAAATAATTCGACGGATGAATTGGGCATTCGAGTGCCATTATTCAACTCTTTATGGCGAATTTTAATACGCTACATTACACCCTTAGGCATTATTATTGTATTCTTGAGCGTTATTGGTATTTTAGGGTAAATTATTTCACTTATGACAACCATTACACGTAGCTCACTCGTTATATTCACTCCCGACCAAATGTTTGACCTAGTTAATGATGTAGAAGCCTATCCATCGTTTTTACCATGGTGCCGTAATAGCAAAGTTATTACTAAAAGTGACACCATGATTACCGCTACTTTAGATTTGGCTAAAGGTGGTATTCATCATGTGTTTTCAACCAGAAATACATTGGTACCCGGAGAATCTATTGAGATTGCGTTAATAGATGGTCCTTTTCGACATCTAGAAGGCCATTGGCAATTTGGCATGATTGGTGATAATCAAGGTTGTCGCATTCAACTGGATATGGATTTTGAGTTTTCCAATCGCATCATTAGTATGGCTTTAGGTCCTATTTTCACTCAAATTTCAGGCTCTTTAGTCGATGCCTTTTGTAAACGTGCTCAGGATATCTATGGCCGTTAATCCCCCAACAAGTGAACAAGCTACCCAGCTAATGACTGTTGAAGTATCTTATGCTTTACCCAATGAACAAGTCATTTTACAGGTAGAAATGGCAAGTGATGGTACGGTAGAAGAGGCGATCAGACGCTCAGGTATTTTAGAAGCATTTCCCCAAATAGATCTTGATAGCGATAAAGTGGGAATCTTCGGTAAGATGTGCAAACTTAATGCATCGCTTCGTGATAAAGACCGTGTGGAAATTTACCGAAAATTAATTGCAGATCCTAAAGAATCTCGCCGTCAACAAGCAGAAATGCAAAAAAAGAAAGCGGCTGAAGAAGAAAAGTAAATACTGGCCAATACTTCTGCTGATTTAAGTCTACCCTGCTCTATTGTCGCTATTACTTGTTGAACTTAAGTCAGTTAAAAGACCGTGTTATGTTCACTATCGGCCTTCTAATAAAGCCATTTCAGCATCGGTAAAGTCAGCCAGTTTGCGTGCTTCAGTATTAAATGGGCCTCGCAATTCACCTGCAAAGTAGTTATCCAATAAATCTTTAAATGTTGCCAATGAATCTTGATTTCGAAGGTCACAGAGATAGTTAAACCAATGCGTTCCTATCTTAACGTGACCGATTTCTTCACTTAAAATAATCTCTAAAATTTCAACTGCCCGATGATCACCGCTACCTCTGAGTTTATTCATCATTTTAGGCGTGACATCTAAACCTCTCGCTTCAAGCACTCGCGGTACTAAGGCCATTCTTATCAACACATCATGATGTGTTTTTTGTGCCATTTCCCACATGCCGCCATGTGCAGGAAAATCCCCATAATCATAGCCCAGTGTTATCAAATGATTACGCAATAAAGTGAAATGCTGTGATTCTTCAAAAGCCACTTGCAACCAATCACTGTAATACTGTCTAGGCATGTCAGCAAAGCGTGCTACGGCATCTAATGCTAAATTAATCGCATTAAACTCAATATGAGTAACGGCATGAATGAGCGTAGCAACACCCGTATCAGCACTGTTGCGTCGACGAGGTAAATCACGTGCTGCTACGAGTTCAGGTTTATCAGGATGTCCAGCGATATCTGGCACTAATAACGCATCATTCGTCAGTGTTAAATCACCTGCAAGCCATTGATGGTAAAGCTGTTGTGTTTGTTCAACTTTAACTAATTGATCGGTAATCGTATGGCAAGCTAAAGCGCCTATTCGTAAATCGGTGTAGTTATCCATCTAAGCGTACTCGCGGGTCAACAAGGGTATAAGACAAGTCGGTGAGCACTAAACCGACGATATAGAGTACTGAACCTAGAAATACCATCGCACGTACAATGGCAAAATCTTGAGCATTAATCGCATCAATCGTATAACTGCCTAAGCCGGGAATACCAAAGAATGATTCGAGAATTAAACTGCCCATAAACAAGGTAGGAATGACCACGACTGCGCCAGTTAGAATAGGAATCATCGCATTTTTGAGTACATGTTTAAATAACACGCGAACTTCTGATAATCCTTTTGCACGTGCGGTGCGGACATAATCTTTAGAAACTTCTTCTAAAAACAAGGTGCGATACCAACGTGAACCCGCACCGATACCAGACACAATGCCGATAGCAACTGGTAAAATCAGAAATTTTATCGCACTCAATCCCTCGCCATAGCCAGAAATAGGCACTAACTGCATAATTTTACCAACGAGAAATTGGCCGCCGATAATATAGAACAGTCCAGAAATAGACATAATGATAACGCAGAGAATCACCCCGCCAAGATCGATATAGCTTGCTCGAAAAAATACCATTAATAACGCAAATGTAATATTGACCATCAAACCGATGGTGAATATTGGAATGGCTATCGCGAGACTTGGCCACATTCTAGTTTTAATGTCTTGGCCAATATCTCGACCATCATCAGCTTGGCCGAATTCAAAGATAAATAATGATAAGGACTTATCAAAAAATATCGTATCGGTCGCTTTATCTAACCCTTCGCTATCTGAATTCCATAATAAAGCTTTGTCATAACCTCGCTCTTGTTTCCATGAATCAACAGCATCTTGAGTGATATGTTTCGTGCCTAAATTCATTCTCGCCATATCATCAGGCGTATTAACCATAAAAAACAAAGCAAAGGTCAACGCATTAACACCGATAAGGATCGGAAATGCATACAAAACTCTTCTAATGATATAAGCGAACATAAACAAGTATTTCCAAAAGGGCTGTCTTTACATATTAGTAACTGCTAATATTTCATCGTGGTCAGCAATCAAATTAATGACTATGATACCTGTGATCGACTTGGCAATCATAATTGGTATTGCAACTAATCATAGGCATCGCTTGTTTTATTACAAAAAATGACTTGTTTAGCTAAAATATAGCCACATTAAGCTTGTTGATGAACAAAATAACTCATCTCAATAATTAATTTTTTATAAAGTGAGGTTTACACCATGGCACAAACAACAATGGATTTAGTTCAAGCAGCAAAAGCGAACATTAGCGAAGTTACTGCTCGACAAGCTAAAAGCTTGTTCGAACAAGGCACGCTTCCTCTCGATGTGCGTGAGTCTGCAGAATTTGCAACAGATCATATTCCTAATGCTCGTCATATTTCTCGCGGCATGTTGGAGTTTCAAATAGCCACTCATCCAGACTTTCAAGATAAAGACGCTTCTATTGTGGTTTATTGTAAAAGTGGTGGTCGTTCAGCGTTAGCGACTCAAACATTACAACAACTTGGCTATACGAATGTTCAATCACTGCAAGGTGGTTATGATACTTGGGCCCAAGCGACTCCGGTTTAAATGACTCCATTATTTAGCATTTACTGCCATTACGACGAGGAAGCACAATGAAATTCATCACACAACTAAGTATAAGCGCCCTAGCTCTTATGCTAAGTGCGAACATTTTTGCGACAGAAACAAGCATTATGATTCGGGCTAAAGCGGTTGATGCTAAATATATTGGAACCAGTGTCGGCGGTGTAAAAGCGGTTGTCGAAGATGCTGAAACAGGTGAAATACTCGATCAAGGTTGGATTAAAGGCGATACCGGTAGCACAAAAAGCCTTATCACTGATCCCATTGCACGCGGTCAAGTTTTAACAAATGAGACAACCGCAGGCTTTTTAGCAAAAGTTGATATCTCTAGCCCTCGTCTACTTCGCTTTAAATTGATTGGGCCTTATGGATATCGTCAATCATTACAAGAAGCCACCGTCACAAGCTGGGTGATTCCTGGTAAAGATATCTTAGGTGATGGCATTACGCTCAACATGTCTGGCTTTATCGTTGATGCTTGGACAAACGTATTAGAAGGGGGTCATGTTGAGATATTTACCAAAGCATCATTACTTTGTGGCTGCCCTATTTCGCCAAATGGTCCTTGGGATCCTCGTGATTATGAAGCAACAGCAATCTTGATGCAGGATGACATGAAAGTCGATGAGGTGACTTTAGATTTTACCGGACCTGTAGGCATTTTTACTGGTAAAACGACACTCACCACACCAGGACTTTATAAGGCAATTGTTTATTTATTTGATAAAAAAACGGGTAATGTAGGCGTTGATCGAACGATGTTCGAAATAAATGAAAAATAAACAAGCTTAGCTTTGCTTATAATCCCTAAGTAAACATTAAATAGAGCAAGATAAGGTTAGTAATCAACAATATACTTGTCAATATTTTCCAAAATCCTAAAGGGTAGCGTTCTATTAAAGGTAGCTGCTGTTCCTTTAAAAATAAGGGATTAGGCTTTCGGAGATCCGTTTCCAATTCCGATAGTTTGTCATAACGATTAGCCGGGTCAATTTGAACTGCTGTTCTTATCGCTTTATCAACCCAATGTGGAATATTACTGACATAGGTGCTGATAGGAATATATTTCAATCGATGTAATGCCGCTGACGTAGATGCACGTGACAATTTATCACCATAAGGTAGCTTGCCCGTTATCATTTCATAAGCGATACAACCCAGAGCAAATAAATCAGATTGTGACGTACCGGGATTGTCGAGTAGATATTCAGGCGCCGTGTAATTTTTGGTTCCTAATAATTCTTTACGTTCAACAGGCGTCGAAATATCAGCAATACCGGCTATGTTAGTCGATCCAAAATCAACAATCTTAACCAAACCTTCCGGCGTAATCATGATATTACCCGGCTTGATATCTTGATGAAGCATGTCCATACGATGAAAAGCACGAAGTCCCGACACCGCTTGTGACACTATATTTCTAATCACAGTCAGATCAGGTTCTTTACCTGCGTTATCTTCTATCCATTGTTCTAAGGTTTTGCCTTCAATATATTCCATTACATAATAAAGAAAACGTCTTGGTCGTAATTGCTCAATTGTTCTAATTACGTGCGGACTATCGATGCGTCGTCCAGCCCATTCTTCAAGTTGAAAACGCTCCAAATAAGCGGGATCATCTTCAAAATTCACAGAAGGTGTTTTGATAACGACTTTTTGTTCCGTATCGGTATCAATCGCCATATAAAGCTGACTGGTTGAGCTCGCATGTAATTCTCTAGTTATCCGGTAACCGTCTAAAATAACGCCTTCATATAATTCTGGGGGAAACGGCAACTCTGTTAATTTAGCAAATACCTCGTCCACATCTTGTGAAGGCAGTTCATCAACCCGCAACAGCATGCAACTCACATTATCATTACTACCCGTTTGCAATGACAACTCGACAATCTGTTCACATATCTTTGCTAACTCTTCATCATGACTTGTCAGTATTTGTTGAAGTTTTTTATCAGCAACAAAATCATGAACGCCATCGGTTGAAATGAAAAACAGATCACCCAATTCAACAGGTAACGTTTTGTAATCAATATCTAAACGATAATCAACGCCCATTGCGCGGCCTAAATACTCTTTTTGACCTGGCATCTGAATACGATGGTCAATCGTCAGTTGTTCAAGATTATTATTTCGCAACAAATAAATCCGCGAATCCCCAACATGGAAAATATGTGCGGTAGTAGATTTAATCACTAATCCACAAAAGGTACTGGCAAGACCACGTGATGCATCACGAAATTGGTTACTTTGACCATAAAGCCAGGTATTTATAGACGTAAGTACTTTTCCGCCTGATTTTTTGACCGACCATGAATCAGGCGTGCTGTAATAATCTTCTAAAAAACCTGTGATGCAAGCCTGGCTTGCTTGTTTGGCTTCAGCACTACTACTAACGCCATCAGCAAGTGCAAAGGCAGCACCTTTAGCTGATAACAAATTCAAGTTTTCAGGAATAAAATGACCTAAAGAATCTTGGTTTTCATCTTTCAGCCCTGCTACTGAATATGACCCGACCCTGACTTTAAGTTTTGCTGTCATGTTTTATCCTATCAAATACAAGAACAGCCCATTCTCAACAATGAGAACGAGCTGTTCTAGTCTAACTTAAATATGTTGTTTTAATTAATGAACATCGATCATTTGAACAGTGCCATCAGGAAGGATTTCTGCCATTTGACCTTTTGGCTCATCCATAAACTGGACTGCAATTAACGTAACCACTGCCGTTCCCGCTATAACTAAGAAAAACGTCTGTGCAGAAACAAGTGATAATACGGTTAAAAATGTGACCGCACCAACATTACCATACGCACCCGCCATACCAGCGACTTGTCCAGTCAAACGACGTTGAACAAGTGGAACAACAGCAAATACCGCCCCTTCACCCGCTTGCACGAAGAAAGAACAAACCATGGTTGCCAATACTGCAAACACTATTGCCCACTCAGGTGTAATCAAGCTCATCACAAGATAGCCAACTGCCAAGCCAGAAATACAAACTGTCAACGTACGCTTTCTTCCCCAACGGTCACTGAATAAGCCACCAATCGGACGTGACACTAAATTCATAAAAGCAAAACCAGATGCTAATAAACCCGCCTGAACAGCCGTAATATCGAATGTATCGTGGAAAAACAAAGGTAACATTGAAACGACCGCTAACTCAGAACCAAAAGTTGCAAGATAAGCTAAATCTAAAACGGCAACTTGTTTGAATTTATAACGATGAATTTCTGGTACATGTGTGGTGAAAACAGACCTGTTCACTTGGTAAATATGATAAGCCTGATAAAAATATAAAAGTGCCAAACCAATATAGATAGCGTCTGCAATGCCAGCAGATAATAAACTCACACCGCTAGGAGATAATTTCCATGCTAATAATGCCAAGGCAGCATATAAAGGAATATTCATTAAAAGATATAAAAAGAAATCACCCACACTGGTAACTTCCATGCCACCTGATTTTTTAGGCTTAAAGTATGTCGACCCCTTAGGTGTATCAGAAACATTATTGTAGTAAATAAATGCGTAAACTAATGCAATGGCACCAGTTAATCCTACCGCATAACGCCAGCCATCCTCACCACCGAACATCAATGCCACAGTCGGCAATGTCATCGCAGCAAAAGCAGAACCAAAGTTACCCCAACCACCGTAAATACCTTCTGCAAGGCCTACTTGTTTAGCTGGATACCATTCAGAGATCATCCGAATACCGATAACAAATCCCGCTCCAACAAAACCCAACATAAAGCGAGCTGCGGCTAATTGTTCAAAGGTATCAGCGAGTGCAAAAAAGAAACAGATGAAACTTGATATTCCAAGTAACAAGGAATACATGATTTTAGGGCCGTATTTGTCAACCAACATTCCCACAATAATACGAGCAGGAATCGTCAATGCAACGTTTAGAATCAATATCGTTTTGATTTGTTGGTTGGTCAGACCAAGCGACTCTTGAATTGAAATAAGTAATGGAGCATGGTTAAACCACACCACAAAGCTGATAAAAAAAGCCATCCAGCTGAGGTGAAGGATCCGAGTATTACCACTAAAGGATAACAACTTTAGTTTTTGTGTTGACATGAAGACTCTCTATAACGCAAACCGATATTGGTAAGTGCGTTATAGCAGGAATCGCGCCAAGGTAAAATATCGTTATTTAATAAATACCTACTGTTCTTTCTAGATATCACGTCCCATTTAACGCACCAACACTGCCGCAATACGCACCATATTAGTGCTAAGGAAAAAGGTATCTAATCCATGAAAGATGCTTATTCAGTAGTGTCTAGGCGATTCAGAAACCTCTTGTAACAGCAACGAAATCTGTTCAATACCTACTGGTCGACTAAAATAAAATCCTTGGTAAACTTCACAGTTATATTTTTTCAGAAATTCTAGCTGTTCATAAGTTTCGACACCTTCGGCCACTATTTTCAAGCCTAAACTTTTAGCTAAAGTAATGATCGCGATGCATATTGCAGCATCTTCTTTATTAGAATGACATTCACTGACAAAGGCGCGATCAATTTTTAGAATATCAATAGGGAATTTTTTTAAGTAGCTGAGTGATGAGTAACCCGTACCAAAATCATCAATGGCTAATTTTATATGTGTAGACTTTAAAGCTGACAAAGCGGTAATACTTTGTTCTGTATCACCCGTTAGACAACTTTCTGTAATTTCTATCTCAATAAGTTCAGGATTAATATCATATTCATCAAGCAACTTTTGCACGGTTGGCACGAGCGATTCAGCATGTAAATGATAACCAGAGATATTGATTGCAATCGGTAATAGAGCAAGTCCTTTTTGTTTCCATAATGCTAATTGTTGCATGACTTCAGTTAGCACCCATTCACCGACATCTATAATGAGCTTAGTACCCTCAATCATCGGGATAAAATTTGCTGGAGAAATTAAACCATGCTCGGGATGTTGCCAACGAATTAAAGCTTCGAATCCGACAACGTCATCAGTCGCACAAGAAACTTTAGGTTGATATTCAATAAAAAACTGTTTGAGATTGATCGCATCTGGTATTGAAGTTTCAATTTGAAACTGCTGCTGTGCATCCTGAACCATCCCATAGTTAAACAATTGATATCGATTACGACCTTTTTGCTTAGCTTGATACATCGCAAGATCTGCATGCTGAAGTAGCTTATCAGCGTTAATTTCACCATTAACTGAAACAGCAATGCCGATGCTAAATAAGCCCGCGAGCTTTTGTTCACTGATATAAATCGGTTCACGCATTATCTCAAGAATTCTTTGTGCTGCTTGAGTAATATTATCCTCTTCGAGATCACCCGACATGACCACGACGAACTCATCCCCTCCCCATCGGCCAACAATATCAAGTTCACGCGTTACCAAAGACAGTCTATTGGCAACTTCGCACAGCAAATCATCACCTGCTTTATGCCCTAATGTATCGTTAATTTTTTTAAACTTATCCAAGTCAAGAAACATTAACGCTACTAAACCCGGACTGGTCGAATGATACGTTATTCGTTGCTCCAAATTCTGCATGAAGTAAGTCCGATTATATAAACCGGTTAATGGATCATTGTAAGCCAATAATTTAAGCCTATTTTGCATTTTAACTTGCTTGGTTATGTCACGAATATGCAAGGTAAACTCTACGCGAACATCAGTTGGATCAGTCGTTTTTGTAACAATAATTTCTGCTGAAAAAACATCACTATCATAGCGTGTTAGCTCAGTAATATTTTGTCGTTTTAGAACTAAACCATCACCAACAGTAAAACCTTGAGATAAACTCTGCATAGCGATTTTTTTCATATCTTCAAGCATGAAAAGACGAAAGAAATTCTTGCCTGTTACTACATTTAACCCAACACCGAAGCAGTGTTCAGCGGCAGGATTAAACGAGACTATATCACCACGACAATTAATAGAAATAATACAATCCATTGCCGCATCAAGAATGGCACCTTTACGATATTCGCTTTTCTTAAAAGCGATAAATGCCTGATCGCGTTGCTCCATTTCTTGATGAACTTTATCTATTACACGATTGTATTCTTTGGCAATTTGTCCAACTTCAGTAAAAGGTTCCACTGGCACCCGTATCGTATAGTCAGATGCCTGATGCTGATAATTCATCGCAGATAACAAATCAAATAATTCAGTAGTAACACGATGTTCAGTAACATTTAAACCGCTTAGTTCATCCTCTTTGCTCACACGTAATGGATAGAAATGGTTTATTAAACGAAAAATGCAATAGGCCATCACAAAGCTATAAAGTCCAACAATAACAATGCCAATAGACTGTGCTTTAAACTGCTCAAATTGTGATAAATGTGTAGCTAATGCAGTAGGATCTGCAAACAAGGCAACAGCGAGTGTGCCCCATATTCCAGCAAAAAGATGAACAGGAATAACCCCTACTGCATCATCAATTTTATGGTGATCTAACAATCGTTCGCCACCAACAACAATCGCGCCAGCAATAAGGCCTATCCATGCAGCATCAATCACATTAACCGCATGGCAGTTAGCCGTAATGGCAACTAATCCTCCTAAAACACCATTAATAATTTGTATGACATCAATGTAACCATCAACAAGATGTTTTATTGCCGTTGCCGCCATGCCGCCACACACTGCGGCTATGCAGGTATTTAATAAAATAGAAGGAATGTTGTCAGACCAACCTAAGGTACTACCACCATTAAAACCAAACCAACCGAACCAAATTAATAGCGTACCCAAAACGGCCATCGGTAAATTGCTTCCAGGAATTCTTCGTCCGTCTGTATCATAGCGACCGATACGCGGCCCAATAACAAGAATAGCGGCCAAAGCAACCCAACCACCTACCGAATGAACAACCGTTGAACCTGCAAAATCTACAAAGCCAATATTTTCTAACCAGCCTGTTGATGTGCCTGAAATAATGCCAGCCCATGCCCAATGACCTACGATAGGATAAATCAGCAAGGTAATTGTTACTGTCACGATGACATAACCGAAATAACTCATCCGTTCCGCAACAGCACCCGATACCAGTGTGGCGGCGGTTCCACAAAACATCATTTGAAACAAAAAAGTAGTTATAAGTAAGGGACTAGCACCTTCGCCAAAGAAAAAATAACTCGTCCCGATAAGGCCTGAGACGCTCTCACCAAACATCATTGCGAAGCCAACCATCCAAAAAATAATACTAGAAATAGCAAAATCAGTTAGGTTCTTAGCTGCAACATTAATGCTATTTTTGCTTCGTACTAAACCACTTTCTAAACATAAAAAACCCGCTTGCATCACAAAAACCAGCATGGCGGTAAACAACGTCCATAAAATATCCAAAGCACTTGTCCTTACTACTAATCATGAAGATGACGATTAGCTAGCGGAATTCATGCCAATAAAATAATTAAAGACCAAGCTCATGTTAACTATGACTTTTCTATGTGATGAGGTTAAGGATATATACATTTTGTAAAAAACAACCATCAATCCTGCATTAATATAGTGCAGATTGATGAGCTTATTCATTATGGTGCAGCGTTCAGTAGGAAAATTGTGAAGTAATAAACAACGTTTATGATAAAAAACTTATTCATACAGTAGAAAATTGCTTGATTTTTCACAGAAATAACGCATTAATTAACGTCCCATATTCATCATAACTAGGGTTGTGAAACATCACCCAAATTAATTAAAATTCCAGCTCAATCGAATATTGTAGATAGGACTACGGTCACCACTTTCAAAACGGACATCACCCAACGGTTTTGCATATTCAAAACCTATTGTATAGTGCTTTGCATCGCCAATATCTGCACCTACCGCCACTGAACTCAAGTGATAATCATTGTCACTTGAACGAAGTTCAGATTTAGCAGAGTCAAAGACGATATAAGGCTCAACTCGCTTAATAAGTGATGTTGTTACAGGTTGTACATAACGTAATTCAACTTCTGCAGCATAACCCCGATCGCCAGGTGCTTGGCTATCAGAATAACCACGACCAAAATGTTGCCCACCATAACGAACTTGTTCAGAAGAAGGTAAGATGTCATCTGACCAAAAAACATTACCCTTGGTTTGAAAACGCCATTGAGGTGAAATCAAATAACGCCAAGCGGCATTAAAATCCATTAAATTAAAATATGTAGATTCGGTACCTGGCCGTGTCCCATTAAGATCAATAAATTCATTTTTATTGCTACCTATTTCAATACCTTGTTTAACTTTACTACTAAGAACGGTTATATTTTTTGGCGTTTTATTTTGCCATTGCGTATTAATCTCTATCGCTGAATAACGCATGTTTTTATCAATTCCAACTGGATCACTTAAGCCATCAACTCGCGTAAGATCATAGTGATTTTCTTCATTCAAATGATGTAATCTCGTGCCTAACCACCATGACTTTTCATTATTTAATAGAATAGGATATTTCAGGCCCATGCTAAAGCTCTCACGCTTCTTATTTTCTTCATAATCAACGGGGATCGATTCAAGAAAAATACGATCATCGTTATGATTTTCAAATTGATTGGCTGTAACATCAAATGTAAGCCCTTCGGAACCAATTTCCTGTTGATAGTTAATGCTGTAATAAGAGTCAATAACATCATTAGGTATCAACATAGAAGCGGTCAACCTATCCGCATAAGAAGTCATCGACTGCATGCTCCCACTAACCAATATGCTGGGTTCATTTTCTTTAGAGTCTTCTAGACCAACACTTACGTCATATTTTTTAGACTTAACTTCTTCAATACGAAGCGTGGTGCCACCATTCACCGTTTTTGGCTTAGGCACATTAACCTTAAAAGTATAGCCTGGCGTTCTTTCAATTAATGCCAAATAACGTTCAAATGTCGCTTTAGTTAATGGCTTTTCATTTTTAATTTTTTCAGCAAAACGTTCAATGCGATTTCTAATATCTTCATTGTCAGTCACAATTTCACTTCTGACGACGTAACCTTCGACCAAACTAATGGTTAACTGTCCTTTATTAACGTCTTGTTTTGGTAAAAAAGCAAAAGATAAAACGTAACCAGCCTCTTGATACATTTCTGTAATTGAACTTAATACCTTAACTATTTCTTCTTTACTTACACGTTGACCAATAAGTGGTTTGACCTTCTCTGCAAGTAAATTAATATCAAAAACACTGCCACCTTGAAACTGAATGCTATTAATCTGGATATTGTCATCATATGCTGTTGTGCTAAGGCTTTTTTGTGGTGGAAGATCTACTTTTATCTCTTGCTTTTGATTAAGTTCGTCGCGAGGTTGATCAACGATTTGAGGGGGTTCTACAGCATACGAATTTGAAATAAATAATAAGGCAGATAATAAATAAACAGATTTAACGAAGTAATGTTTCTTCATAAGAGTTTAATCTTCCATGATAGATTTTTAGGTTGGAAAAGAATCCATTTAGTAATTAAACTTAAAATAAAGAATCCCCGATGGGTGCTGAGCATAGCTTTAACACTATGCTCAACCCACCTATTACAGCAAGCAGGCTACATGCACTCTTGTCACCTGCGATCAATTTACGCTTATATAATCCCGCCTAACAAACCACCGAGAGTTCCTTTAACGGGGCTAAGTATTCCTGTATTTCCACCTGTTGAACTGCCAACTGTATCGGTAAGCCCACCTGTTACACCAGCGCCTCCAGTCAAACCCGTAACGGTATTTGTAAGTGAACCAACTAATCCGGAGTTGCCACCTGTAATTCCACTAACAGTATTAGTAACCGAACCAACTAGGCCACCTTCACCACCTGTTAAGCCTGCAACAGTATTAGTCACTGAACCAATTAAGCCGCCTTGACCACCAGTTAAACCTGCAACGGTATTTGTAACTGAACCAACTAGGCCACCTTCACCGCCAGTTAAACCTGCAACGGTATTTGTAACCGAACCAAGCAAGCCACCATTACCGCCTAGAAGAGGATTAGAGCTTAATAAATTGCCGCTATTGAGACCATTATCACCGCCCAACAAACCTGCTAAATCAAATAAGTTACTAGCATTTCCTTGACCGACTGTAAGATTTCCACCAGCATCAACCACAAGCTGACCAACGCCTTCAACTGTTCCACCTACACTTGCCAAAACTGCATTATCATTATCCGATAAATTATCACCGAGCATGACAACTGTTGTGCCGACTCGCTCTAATAAGTTACTTGCAACTGGTCCTATAACTAATACATCGCCTGCAACTTGTGTGACACCACCAATCTTTGTTACCAACGGACGAACTATTGCTGTTAACTCCGTTGTTAGCCCGGCCACTTTACTACCAGGATCTGTGAAAGTGAAAGTAAGTTTGTCACCTACTTTTGTTACTACACCACCTAAAGTAGCAGCCATTCCACCCAATTTAGTTAACAAACCTGTTGATTCATCAAGCTGACCAAATACAGGTAAGGTATTAACCACCGCTAATGTTTCGCCTAGAGATGTCACGGCTTGCCCTGTTTCTGAAACAGTACCAGATACGCCAGCCAATGTTGTCCCGATGGCATTATCATTAGTACTTAGAGCACCCAAACCATTTGAAAGACCATTTGATAGGCTATTAACGCCTTCACCGAGATTAGTGATGACGTTTCCGGAACCATCCGTTATAGCACCTATTAAAGGTAACGGGATTTGTCTTACTGTACCGCCTAAAGCCACTACGGTATCACCTAAACCACTGGTGACAGACGCTGTATCGACCACTACTTTTTCTACAGCGGTTGATTTACTAACTTCAGTTGGAGATTCCGGACCAGATCCGGATATGGGGGGATTGCTATTACTTGCGCTTTTTACTGATTTACTACTGCTTCCACTGCAGCCTGCCGACACTGATAATGCCAATGCCAATGCTAACATATGTGTTATCTTTGCTTTTTCCATGACGTCCTACTCCATTTCCGAATTACTTCCATATTCCTCAGAACCTAATCAGCCCAACTCCGAGGCCCGACTAAACATTACCGCAACAAATAAATTAAATCTATACATCCACATTATATTTCATATTAAATTATCTTCACAAAGAATAATAATCAAAAAATTATTAATACATATCAACAATTTACATAGAAGATAAACACTGGAATCAAAAAAAGGGAAAATTCTCCCTTGCAAATAAAAAAATAATTAGCGGAAAAATAATCTATATTTATTCATGCCAGTCCAAATCCATCTAACTAGTTAAGATAGAGTCAGTAATAGCAT
Source organism: Methylophaga sp. (assembly GCA_011053005.1). Lineage (GTDB taxonomy): Bacteria > Pseudomonadota > Gammaproteobacteria > Nitrosococcales > Methylophagaceae. The sequence goes on along the minus strand of DRHW01000036.1, from coordinate 4,065 downwards.
AAGGAATGATGATAATGGTCATCTACAATGCAAATATTGTATAAACGTGAGCAAAGAAAGGTAATCTGAATAGCCGTTGCGAAACAAAACATGAAGCGAAAAAAATCTCTGGCGAAAACTAAACTTAATAGCTATATTTATTAAAGTACAACTTGCTCTATTTGTAGAGCAAGGCACAAGTTAATGATCACCTATATAAGTATTGATCCATTTATTTAGCATTTAGTCTAATAACCATTGAAGTGCCGCTGATCGACTATAAAATACTTTAGAAACAAACTCTTCCGTACGTGAAACAGCTTCATCCATTTCTTCTCTCTCGGTTTGTTCGCAGCGAATCAGAAATGCCGTCTTAGCATTGATCAAGGCATGTTCCTCAGATACATATTTTGCCAAAGCGATTTTCTCACGCTTTGATAACTCCATCTTAGCGCCAACAAGATTAATTAAAATGAGTGGATATTCCCTGTCTTGTAAAATTGCCACACCCTCTTCAATGGCTTTCATCCGTTCCTCAAAATTAACGACGCCCAAATACTCTGCTTCAATTACAGAATTTTGTACGTCTAATTTAAATTCATAACTCATGGGTGAAAACCTTCTTTATTTTTTATTCTTTTAAGCCACTTTTCGTGCATGTCGTTCATGCAAAAAGTGAATAACTTCTGAACGATAATGATTATATTCGGCATCATTTGCCAAATCTAAACGTTTTCTCGGTCGATCTAATTTAATATCTAATACTTCACCAATCGTTGCGGCTGGACCATTGGTCATCATGACGATTTTGTCTGACAATAATACCGCTTCATCGACATCATGCGTAATCATGATAACGGTATTATTCAAGTCAGACTGAATATCCATTAATGAATCTTGGAGATGAGCACGTGTTAATGCATCTAAAGCACCGAAAGGTTCATCCATTAATAAGACCTTGGGTTCCATTGCTAAAGCGCGCGCAATACCAATACGCTGTTTCATACCACCCGATAATTCTGCAGGTAATTTGTCTTTGGCATGACTCATATGAACTAATTCAATCGTATGATTGATCCAGTCTTTCATCTCCAATTTCGACTTCTTACCTTTAAACACAGACTTTACCGCAATTTCTACATTTTCATAAGCGGTTAACCACGGGAATAAGGAATGATTTTGGAAAACAATCGCCCGATCAGGTCCAGGTTCATTTACTTCTTTACCTTGTAGAATCACGCCACCTTCTGTTGCTTTATAAAGACCGCCAACTATGTTCATTACAGTAGATTTCCCACAACCAGAATGACCGATAATACTGACAAACTCTCCTCTTTCGATTTTCAGGTTTACATTATCTAATGCTTTAAATGGCCCATTAGCCGTTGGGAACTCAATACTTACATGATCAATATTTAAATAACTTTCCATAATTATGTCCTAGCGAATTACTGCATTTTTATCATAAGAGAAGAATTTTTGCATCACCAGCATTACCCGGTCTAAGAGAAAACCTAGAATACCTATAGTCAGTACTGCAACCATTATTCTACCTAGTGATGAAGAACTACCATTTTGAAACTGATCCCACACAAATTTACCTAAACCTGGGTTTTGGGCTAACATTTCAGCGGCGATTAACACCATCCAACCAATACCTAATGAAATACGTAACCCGGTAAAAATCATGGGAATAGACGACGGGATAACAATTTTCATCACCGTAGTGAAATAGTTGAGTTGCAATACTCGGCCGACATTAATCAGGTCTCTATCAATCGATGAGACACCAACAGCCGTATTAATTAAGGTGGGCCATAGTGAACATAAGGTGACAGTAATCGCTGAAGTGACAAATGATTTGGAAAACATCGGATCATCGGACACATACACCGCACTCACTACCATGGTCACTATCGGCAACCATGCCAAAGGCGAGATCGGTTTAAAAATTTGAATAAGCGGATTTAATGCTGAATAAAGGGTATTACTTAATCCACTGACAATACCAATCGGTATCGCAATGATGCTTGCGATCAAAAACCCAACAAATACCGTCGATAAACTCGTTAAAATCTGATCCAAATAAGTTTGTCTTCCCGTATAAGGCCTATCTGTAATTTCAGCATTAGGATCCTTGGCTAATTTTTTAGCATTTCGTTCATCCTGTCTTTGATGAAATTTAGCTTCTTTCTCACGTTCGATATAATGTTCATCAATCAGAATTGAAGCTTGCTTCCATACTTCAACTGGACCGGGTACTTGTCCTAAACTCGTCACGACCTTAGCGGCGCCAACCTGCCACAATCCTAAAAATATAATCATTGCCAATAATGGAATGCCGACCATTTTGGCCAAAGCCATCAGTTGTTGTTTTGGTGATTCACCTGTAAGCAATTTGACGAGCGGTATAAACCAAGTAAAACCGGTGAGTTCTAAACCATTTATTATTTTATCTTTCATAATCTTCTTCTGAACCTATTAATAGTCGACTTGCTCGAACCTTTTCCTTAAATCTCGCCAAGAAAGTCGACATGAGAATTTTAGGTAGGCTTACTTAATAACGTCGTCGGCTTTTAAACCAATTGGAAACTGTTTTAAATAGTCATTAGGTTTAGTGCCATCGTAGACAATATTATCGATGAACTCCGTTTGTGGTGCTTTGTAGCCTGTTTCTGTAGCAAAATCAGGGAAATCTTTTGCATCGACTTTGCCTTCTGCAATCAACTCTTTCGCTGCTATTGCATAGATATCGGGACGGTAGACTTTTTTAGCCATCTCCATAAACCAAGCATCAGATTTCGGTTCAGCAATTTGTCCCCAACGACGCATTTGGCTCAAATACCAAACTGCATCACTGTAATAAGGATAGGTCGCGTTGTGACGGAAGAACGTATTGAAATCAGGTACATCACGTTTATCGCCTTTTTCATACTCAAACGTGCCGGTCATGCTGTTGGCAATAACATCATAATCAGCACCGACATAATTGCTTTGAGATAGAATTTTCACCGCTTCTGGACGATTGCCATTATTATTTGCATCCAACCACTGTGCTGCTCGAATTAATGCTTTGACCACTGCAATATGTGTATTTGGATTAGCATCGGCCCACGCTTGGCTCACACCAAAGACTTTCTCAGGATTGTTTTTCCAAATTTCATAATCGGTGATGACTGGCACACCAATTCCCATAAATACTGCTTGTTGATTCCATGGTTCACCTACGCAATAGCCATAGATCGTGCCTGCCTCCATCGTTGAAGGCATTTGTGGCGGTGGCGTAACAGATAATTTAGCTTCAGCATCAATCATTCCGCTGGTGTCACCTTTATGCGGTGCATAATATCCAGGGTGAATACCGCCTGCCGCTAACCAATAGCGTAATTCATAGTTATGCGTTGAGACGGGGAAAACCATACCCATATTGAATGGCTTACCTTCATTTTTGTATTTATCAACGACAGGTTTTAATGCTGATGCACTGATGGGATGTACAGGTTTGCCATCTTTAATAGGGATATTAGGTTTCATCTGCTCCCAAATATCATTTGAAACAGTAATGGCATTCCCATTTAGATCCATACTAAATGCCGTGATAATATCTGCTTTAGTACCAAAACCAATCGTAGCACCCAGCGGTTGACCCGCCAGCATATGAGCACCATCAAGCTGTCCACCAATCACGCCATCTAGCAACACTTTCCAGTTGGCTTGCGCTTCTAAAGTGACATAAAGCCCTTCGTCTTCAAAAAAGCCTTTTTCATAAGCAATCGCTAACGGTGCCATATCCGTCAATTTGATAAAACCAAATTTAAGATCTTCTTTTTCAAGTTCACCTGGTGCTGCCATAGCGGAGCTAAAGCTGACGATGTTTACCGTCATGACCATACTGGCAACGGCTAGTGTTTTTACAATCTTTCTACGTGAAAATAAAGGTTTGGTAAGGCCTGAAAACTGTAGACACTTTTTATGGTAAAAATGTAACTTAAACCATAAGGGGTCAAAAAAATGGGAACAGGGATCCGATATACGAACGAATTTAAACAAGAAGCGGTGAATCAAGTTATTGTTCATGGCTATAAT
>DRHW01000035.1 GCA_011053005.1 Methylophaga sp. | reverse complement strand
TGAAAATGGGGATGTAAACAACAGTGATAATTGCCACACCAAACAAGCTTGGACGTATCACTTCTGAAGTGGCTTCAAAAACGGTATTTAGGCGTTCTCTTAAGTCTTGCCTATGACCGTTGTGTTGGGCCTGTGCTAACCTACGGACAGAGTTTTCAACGATGATTACAGCCCCGTCCACTATCAAGCCAAAGTCCAATGCGCCGAGACTCATTAAATTGGCAGATACTCCTGCTTGCACCATACCTGTGATTGTCATTAACATGGAAATAGGGATAACAGCAGCGGTAATGAGAGCTGCACGTAAATTTCCAAGTAGAATAAATAACACAACAATAACTAAAAGCGCACCTTCAACGAGGTTTTTGGTAACGGTTGCAATCGCTTTATCTACTAACGTTGTTCTGTCGTAAACAGGCTCTGCGGTAATGCCCTTTGGCAGAGATTTTTGTATTTCGCTGAGCTTATGTTCCACTTCTAAAGCAACGGTGCGAGAATTCTCACCAATCAGCATCATGGTTGTACCAAGCACTGTCTCAATGCCATTACGAGTAGCAGCCCCTGTTCTAAGTTCTTTGCCTATAGCAACATTGGCAACATCACTTATTTTTACAGGAATACCATCGTTCTTTTTGATGATGACATTGAGGATTTCATCCATTGTCGCAAGTTGCCCAATGGAGCGCACTAACACTTGTTGTCCGTTTTGCTCAATATAACCCGCGCCACGGTTATCATTATTTTTACGTAATGCATCAGAAACGTCTTCAAAGCTTACCTGATGAAAAAGTAATTTTTCGGGTTTCGGCGTTATATGATACTGCTTGTTATAGCCGCCGATACTGTTGACCTCAATGACGCCTTTAACTTGAGCCAATTGCGGTTTAATGATCCAGTCTTGTATTTCTCTTAAGGCAATAGCGGTATAAGGCTCTCCATTAGGCATTTTAGCGTCAGGAGAAGCTTGTACGGTATACATAAATATTTCACCAAGCCCTGTGGAAATAGGACCCATCTCTGGCTCTAAGCCAGAGGGAATAACGCCTTTTATCGCAGCTAATCTTGCATTGATTAAGTTGCGTGCGAAATAAATATCGGTTCCCTCTTCAAAGATAACGGTCACCTGGGATAAACCATATCTTGAAAGAGAGCGGGTGTGAGACAGCTTTGGTAGTCCAGCTAATGCGTTTTCTACTGGAAAAGTTACCCTTTGCTCCGCTTCTAAAGGTGAATAACCGGGGGCAGAGGTATTTATTTGTACCTGTACGTTTGTTATATCTGGAACAGCATCAATGGGAAGTTTTTGATAACTCCACATACCAACGCCGATGATTACCATCAGCAAGCTTAATACTAAATAGCGCCTATTTATTGCAAGACGCAAAATTGATTCAATCATATTGCGTCTCCTAATCGTCGTCTTCTACTTCAGATTTCAAGATATCTGCTTTAATCAGATAACTGTTTTTGTTTACATATTCAGCGTCTTTACTGAGGCCATCAATGACCTCGATATAGTTTTTGTCTGAACGACCAAGGACAAGTGGTGCAAACTCGTACTCTTCATCTTCTTTTACAAAGACACCTAATTGTCCACCTAGCTCTTGTATGGCAACTTTCTCGACCGCTAAATCCACCTCAAATTGGTTTATCTTTACGTTGCCTTTTAATAATTGACCTGACGTTAGCTTTAACTCAGTGTTGTTTAATCGTACCCGTGCTAAAATATAAGGCTGATCTTTAGCTGGAATAATATTAGTGATGACTGAACTGAATGCGTGTTCACCTTGCTCAATATCAACATGCTGACCGACTTTGATTTGATTATATTGGCTGGTAAACACCTTAAATTCAGCCCACAAGGTGTCAAATTTGACGATTTCAAACAAGCTAGTGTTTTGCGTGATACCGCCAATATTTCCATTTCGCTGTAAAACAGTCCCAGAAACAGGCGATGTTATTTTATAAGTATTTAAGCTCTCATTAGATTCAATAACGGCTAATAGATCGCCTTTTTTTACCGTATCACCAACAGTGAAGTTTATTGTCTTTATAACGCCGTTATATCTAGCGCCAACTTGAAATAATTGTTCAGCGCCTATCGTCGTAGAGCCGTATACAGGGATAGTTTGGTTCAACGTTTTTGAAGCTAAATAGGCTGTTTCAACACCAACCTTTTTTGCCATGTTATTGTCGATTTTGCTTATGCCTTCTTCGCCTTCATGTTCATCTTCACTAGCGAAAACACTTTGAATGGGTGATAGATACCCAATAAAAATCAATAGTGCGAGTAAATAGTTTTTCATTTTGAATTCCTAAACGATTCAGTTAATCACTGAATCAATAAATTGTTATTAAACTTAAAGTGATGTTTATTTAGAGTGACAGCGCTTCGTTTGTTAGTTTTTCTATCTCTGCGCCATAAATTAGGGCAGCAGATGCCGCGTCAATAAGGGTTCGCCGAGCATTTAACAGCTCTTGTCTAGCCGATACATAATCAAGATATCCATATCGACCTTTTTGATAGGCGTCTTGAGTATCTTCCAGTGCATCTTCAAGTATTGGGATAACCGACTGCTTTAATGAATTAGCTGTTA
>DRHW01000034.1 GCA_011053005.1 Methylophaga sp. | reverse complement strand
TTGTTTCACATTAACTCTGCCTTATGGTATAAAGTTCGGCTTTGTAGTTTTAATTGGGCGCAATTGGCTCCCAATATTAGTAAGTATGTCACCAGGAGCGATTGAATATGGCACGAGTATGTCAGGTAACGGGTAAGCGCCCAATGGCTGGGAACAATGTTTCTCACGCCCACAATACAACAAGACGTCGGTTTCTTCCAAACCTTCACCCACACCGCATCTGGGTTGAATCAGAAAACCGTTGGGTTAAATTAACACGTGTAAGTAATCACGGTTTACGCATTATCGACAAACGTGGCATTGACGCTGTATTAGCTGAAATCCGTGCTCGCGGCGAAAAGGTTTAGGGGATATATTATGCGCGATAAAATTAAATTAGTTTCATCTGCTGGTACAGGTCATTTTTACACGACAGATAAAAACAAACGTACTATGCCTGAAAAATTGGAAATGAAAAAATTTGATCCAGTTGTTCGCAAACATGTTATGTATAAAGAAGCTAAAATCAAATAGTTTTAACTTGTATATACAATATTAAAGCCCGCCTATGCGGGTTTTTTTATGCCTAATCTTTACATCATCCTCATAGAGATCGTATTAATCGCGTATTATAATCACCTTACTCTAAAGCAGGATTTTTCATAGCGTTATTCTCAATAATGGATATCATTATGAATGAGCTGTTAAAATCATCATTTCTGATATCAAACAGACGCTACCTCTGCTATTTAGGAAATTTTGGTGAACCGCTCAACACCTTTATTATTTATGAAAAATATTCATGGGATGACGTCAATACTTAATCAGATCTCGCTTCAACAGCTCGGAGAGCTGTATATTAATGCCACCGAATGGACCATAAAAACCCAACTAAGTTTATAAAATCTCATGAGTTTATCCCCCCTTCTTTCTGCCACAGCACTCTCCCATCATTACGGTACGCAGACGCAGATTGCCGTTAATAATATTAATATTGAGATATATAAGGGCGAAGTTGTAGGTTTATTAGGGCCAAATGGTGCCGGAAAAAGTACCTCGATGAAAATGCTTAGCGGTAATTTGGCGCCCACGCAGGGCCAAATAATGATTAATGGTTACGACTTATTAAGTCAGCCGAAACAAGCAAAAGCACATATTGGGTATCTACCTGAACAACCACCTTTATATAAAGAGCTAACGGTAAAAGAGTTTTTATATTTTTGTGCCAAAATTAACCTCATTCCAAGCAAAAATATCAATTTCGCTGTTAATACCGTACTTGAACGCTGCGGCTTAGGCGATATGACGAAAAGGCTAATTGGTAATTTATCTAAAGGTTATCAACAACGGGTTGGCATTGCACAAGCGATAATTCACACGCCTGCTGTTGTCATTCTCGATGAACCTACTTCAGGACTCGATCCGATTCAAATCCGAGAAATTCGCCATCTAATTCGCGATATTGCTACCGAACATAGTGTAATTCTATCGACTCATATTTTGCCTGAAGTCCAAATGTTGTGTGACCGAGTACAAATCATCAACGATGGTAAATTCATTTTTAGTGACACCATCGCAGGGTTAAATAAACAACGCCAAGCATTCAATTTGCTATGTACATTACTTGCACCGCCGTCAGTAACTTCATTGCAGAAAATTTCTGGCGTTACTGCCGTCGAAACATTAAGTCCCTCGCAATTTTGTTTGCATTATCAACCAGATCTTAACCCAACCGCTGAATTACTTAATCTTGCAGTCACCCAGAACTGGCAATTGACCGAATTGATGCCGGAACAACATTCATTAGAAGATGTCTTTATGAACATCATTCAACAAGAACAAGAATCAGCAACGGTGGAGCAAATAATCTAATGTTTACACTTGCTCGCAATGAGCTTTATCGCTTATTTTTGTCGCCTCTTGCATGGGTTATTTTGGCTTTATGTCAGCTTCTTATTGCCTATTTATTTTTAACCCATATAGATTATTTCATGCAGATCCAAGGCAAAATGTCTGCGATTCCTGGTGCGCCCGGCGTGACTGAAATGATTGCGGTACCTTTAATGAATAATACCGCTATGATTTTATTATTAATTGCGCCGCTCATTACTATGCGACTTGTTGCTGAAGAGCGCCGAAATAATAGCTTGCCGTTGTTACTGTCTGCTCCACTATCCGTTGTACAAATTGTCCTTGGCAAATATCTTGGCACCCTGAGCTTTTTCATTGTTTTGCTTAGTTTGATTAGCTTAATGCCACTATCACTAAGTTTAGGTGCTAGCTTAGATTATGGTGTGATTATGTCCGGTTTGCTTGGTTTAGTATTGCTAGTCGCTAGTTTTACTGCCATCGGTTTATTTTTATCATCATTAACGGCACAACCAACTATTGCCGCTATCAGTACCTTTGCCTTTTTGTTTTTATTTTGGATTATTGATTGGGCGGGCAATACACAAATTATGGCTGAGACGACCAGCCTGTTTAACTGGTTATCGTTATTAAGGCATTACGAGCCTTTATTACAAGGCGAGGTCAATAGTAGCGACGTGGCCTATTATTTAATAATTATTGTCGCCTTTTTAGCGCTCACTATTCGCCGACTTGATGCTGAGCGACTCAATTAAAATGAATATTACCCAAAAGATACGGCGTCAACTTAAGCTACAAAACCTCATTTTTTATGTATTGATGATTGTTGTCGTTGTGCTATTAGCTCAACTTTCTCTTAAGATAAATATTCACAGCGATTGGACCGCAAACAACCGTTACAGCCTTTCTGATACCACTACCGAGTTTCTAAAGAAATTGGATAAAAAGATCACTATTCAAGTATTCATCAGCCCAAACAGTGAATATCGTCCCGTATTAGAATCCTTACTTTCACTTTATCAAAATCAAAATTCCCAACTTAATGTAAGCTATATTAATCCAGATTTTTCACCCGATTTGGTGCGTGAGCTCAAAATTCAACAACAAGGCGAAATGGTTGTGTCGCAAGACGATAAACAACAACACGTTCTTGATCTCTCTGAACAATCGTTAACCAATGCACTTATCGCCGTTTCACGACAGCAAGAACAATGGCTGGTATTTATTGAAGGCCATGGTGAACGCAGTCCATTAAGTGAAGCTAATTATGATCTGAGTGTTTGGGGCGATCAGCTTACACAAAAAGGGTTCAAGTTTTTATCACTCAATTTAGTCGATAATAATGAAATCCCAGATAATACCGCGGCTGTTGTTATTGCTAGCCCTGAAACGGCATGGCTCGATGGCGAGATTGAAATCATCAAACACTATATTGATAACGGCGGCCATGTGCTTTGGCTAGCCGAACCAGATAACCATCAATTTTTAGCAAAGCTAGCTGAAAAAATCGGCCTAACCTTTATACCCGGCATGATTATCGATCCAAATGCTAAACAGTTAGGGCTCAAAGACCCACGATTTGTATTAATTACGGATTATGCGAATCATCCTATCGGACAAGCAACGTCTGGTGTCACCGTCTTTCCACAAGCCGCAGCCCTAGAACAAACGGCTACTAATCATAATGATTGGCAATATTTACCCTTATTAACAACACATGCCAATGTCTGGAGTGAAACATCTCTCTCCCAAAATAACGCGACACAAGATGTTGTTTTTGATGCTGATAAAGACACTAAAGGTCCGCTTAATATTGCTTATTTACTTTCACGTACACTGCCAAAGAGTAAAAATAATAAACAACAACGCATTGCAGTCATTGGTGATGGTGATTTTTTATCTAATGCTTATCTAGGTAATGGCAGCAATCTTGAACTAGGCATGGCATTAATGAATTGGTTGGCTGGCGACGATGATCTTATCAAGATCCCTGTCAAAACAACGATAGATAATCAATTAGAACTAAACCAAACCCAATCTTTATTTATTGGTCTAGGCTTTTTAATTGTTTTGCCATTATTACTGCTTGCTATGGGTTTCTGGCTTTGGTGGCATCGTCGTAAACAATGAAAAAAAGTTATCTGACCAACCTGCTGCTTCTCGCTTTAATCATCGGTTTATATTGGTTTAATACTGCTGATACAGATAAGCCTATGGTAAACGAGATGCCAAAGCTGACGGGACTCAACAGTAATGATATCCACAGCATTACAATTTCCAGACCCAATACCACAGATATCGTCCTAGAAAAATCAACCGTGGGTTGGCAAATAACTCAACCGATTAAAGCGGTTGCTAATACTATTCGTGTTGAATTATTGCTTAGTTTTTTAAACACTCCGAGTTATGGCCAAATAATAGTCACCAAGCCTAATGAACTCACTCAATTTGAGCTTGCACCTGCCAATCTCGTTTTAACTTTAGATAAATTAAACGTGAAATTTGGTGGTATAGAACCAATTAGCCAACATCGTTATGTCTTACTCAATAATGAAGTTCACTTGATCACTGATCGCATCACGCCGTTATTGCATGCTAATGCAGCGAGTTTTATTGAAAACAGATTAATTGCCAAAGACATGCTAATAACAAAACTTGTTTTACCTCAGCTTAATAGCGCTAACACGATATCAGCCGAATCTGTCACCATTGAGAATAGTAATGGTCACTGGCAAAGTAATTTATCAGCAATAAAAACCGACCAACTTACAGCGCTTGTTCAAAATTGGCAGCATGCTTACGCCTTGCAAGTGTTACCCCAAAAAGAAAGTACAGCGCCATCAACGCCGACTCATAAAGTACAAATCTGGTTTAACAATCAACCATCACCTACTGAATATGAGTTAACAGTAAGCGATAATGCCTTATTTATTACCGATTCTAAGCAACAGCTTAATTATCAATTTACCTTGGCCTCAATCGCCCAACTATTGCCTTTGCAGCCTATCAAAAAGTAGCCAATATCATGCCTGAATTACCCGAAGTTGAAACCACGCTGCGTGGGGTTGAACCTTATTTAAAAAACACAAAGATAACGCAGGTTACAATTCGACATTTTTCACTTCGTTGGCCAATAGACCAACATCTTGCAGAGATTATTACCGGTCAGACTATTCACCGCCTATATCGTCGAGCAAAATATTTGTTACTAGAATGTGACTCAGGCACATTAATTATTCATCTTGGTATGTCAGGCAGGCTTCGTGTTTTAGAGGCAAGTGATACTATGTCTCCTGAAAAACACGATCATTTTGATATGACGGTCGCTAACGGTTATTTATTGAGATACACCGATCCTCGCCGCTTCGGTGCCATTTTATGGACCGAAAGTCCCATTGACCAACATCCCCTATTTGCTCATTTAGGCCCTGAACCACTTACCGCATCTTTCAATACAGCCTATCTTTTTACTAAGTCGAAAACACGACGCTGCAGCACTAAAACACTGATTATGGATGGAAAAATAGTCGTAGGCGTGGGAAATATTTATGCAAATGAAGCCTTGTTTTCAGCTCAAATACATCCAAAGACTATGGTAAATCAGTTAACAGAAGATGAGTGCGAACGATTAACCAACTCAATTAAGAATATACTCGCACAAGCAATTAAAGCCGGCGGGACTACTTTAAAAGATTTCAGAAAAAGTGATGGTAAACCAGGCTATTTTGCTCAAGAATTAAGTGTTTATGGTCGACAAGGAAAAGCGTGTATTCGCTGTGGCAGCAACATCGAACATTACAAAGAGGCACAGCGCGCTACTTTTTATTGTCCCACATGCCAGAAGCTTAAATAACGTTTGATTCGAATGACAACCCATCACATTTACTGTTTTGAGAAAAAATCGGCCATTAACTCGATTTCTTCTGCGGTATAACCGCTGGCATGCTGGTTCATAACGGTCGATTTGCGTTCTCCAGTCACAAACTGCTGCATTTGCTCAATAATATAAAGCTTATCTACGCCTGCTAAACTTGGTAATCCACCTACACTGTGGCCATTTGTACCATGACATGCCGCGCAAGATGACGCGAGTAGTTCAACATTTCTAGTTTGTTCAGCATGTACCGTTGTACCGGCAAAGCCCAACAAACATAAAACAATTAAATTACAACGCATTATCTACTCCTTAAAATCAGCCAATAGTCATTGCCTAGGCTATAATAATCGCTTCATCATAATATAAATAACTCCTCATGTCTGAAACCCTTTTACTCGAAGACTTTATTCCCGACGAATCTGCCGGAATGAGACTTGACCAAGCACTCGCTCAACTTTTCCCTGACTATTCACGGGGTCAACTCACCAAGTGGATTAAGGCCGGCTTTGTCACCGTTGATAAACAGCAATTTCGTCCACGAGATTCAGTTCTAGGTGGCGAACATATTCTTATCAATGCTCAAATTGAAGCTGTTGATGATACTTGGATAGCTGAAGATATTAAACTCGATATTGTTTATGAAGATGAAGATATTCTAATTATCAATAAAGAAGCAGGCATGGTGGTTCATCCCGGTGCTGGCAATCATAATGGTACCCTAGTCAACGCATTATTAAGTCATGCGCCTGAGTTAGAGATCATCCCACGAGCAGGTATTGTGCATCGTATTGATAAAGGCACCACCGGCTTATTGATGATTGCAAAAACATTACAAGCTCATAACTCACTGGTCAATCAGTTACAAGAACGTTCAGTAGAACGTGAATATCAAGCGATCGCAATGGGCGTCATGACGGCTGGCGGTACTGTTGATCAACCAATGGGCCGTCATCCTGTTGAACGCAAACGTATGGCAGTCACTTCATCAGGTAAAACAGCCATTACACATTATCGTGTGGCGCATCGATATCGTGCTCATACTCATATTCGTTGTAAGTTAGAAACGGGGCGTACCCATCAGATTCGTGTTCATATGGCACATATTCGTTATCCATTATTCGGCGATCCCGTTTATGGTGGACGATTAAGGCTTCCTAAGAACTCGACAGAAGAGTTTCGTGAGGCATTGCAAGGTTTCCGACGCCAAGCACTTCATGCTGGCTCATTAGGCTTTATTCACCCCGCTTCTGGTGAACAAGTATCGTGGCAGGTTGAGATGCCAAATGACATGCTCAATATTTTAGCGGCACTCGCTAAAGATCAAAGGTTAAATCGCGACGAAAAATAAACGATTTAAATAAGAATTATCATCGTCGTTATGGAATAAGTTTAAAATCAAAACGACGATTGATAAGGCTATTGAATTAAATTCTTATAGTAGTGATATAAAAAAAGGGGCTGATTAATAATCAGCCCCTTTTTTGTTCAAGCAAAGCCTACTAACTATTTCTTAGCAGCTTCTTCACGTTCTTTAGCATCGTTAATGACTTGCTCAGAGATGTTACGTGGACATTGGCTATACTGTAAGAACTCCATAGAGAACTGACCACGGCCTGAAGTCATTGTACGAAGTGTTCCGATATAACCAAACATTTCGCTTAATGGTACATCTGCTTTAATACGTACACCTGACACACCTGCATCTTGTGATTTAATCATGCCTCGACGACGGTTAAGGTCACCGATAACATCACCGACATGATCATCAGGTGTAAACACGTCCACCTTCATGATTGGTTCCATGATTTGTGGGCCAGCTTTTTTCATTGTTTGGCGGTATGCACCCATTGCTGCTAATTCAAATGCCATTGCAGATGAATCCACCGCATGGAAACTACCGTCAACCAAGGTAACTTTAAAGTCTAAACATGGATAGCCAGCAAGTACACCACGACTCATCATTTTCTTGAAACCAGTTTCAACAGCTGGCCAGAATTCACGAGGTACAGAACCACCGGTTACAACTGATTCAAATACATAACCACTACCCGTTTCACCCGGTTCAATGATGTAGTCAATTTTACCAAATTGACCAGAACCGCCCGATTGTTTTTTGTGGGTGTAACTATCTTCAACACGCTGAGTGATTGTTTCACGGTAGGCTACTTGTGGCGCACCAACAATTACTTCAACACCATGCGTACGTTTTAAAATATCAACTTTGATATCTAAATGTAGCTCACCCATACCTTTGATGATCGTTTCACCACTGTCTTGATCTGTTTCAACACGGAATGAAGGATCTTCTTTAATCATTTTACCTAAAACGATACCCATTTTTTCTGATGCCGCTTTATCTTTAGGTGCAATCGCAATTGAGATAACTGGTTCAGGGAAAACCATCGGTTCTAATGTTGCTGGGTTTTTAGGATCACATAATGTATGGCCAGTTTGTGTGTCTTTCATACCAACGATCGCGACGATATCACCCGCTTGTGCACTACTTATCTCATTACGATCATCAGCATGCATTTCTACCATTCGACCAACACGTTCTGTTTTACCAGTGAATGTATTTAGTACCGTATCACCTTTATTTAATACGCCAGAATAGATGCGGATGAATGTTAGTGCACCAAAACGGTCATCCATGATTTTAAATGCAAGCGCACGGAATGGCATGTCTGTGTCAACAATCGCAAATTTACCTGTTGGCTCACCTTCTAAATCAACTTCAGGTTGTGGATCAACTTGAGTTGGGTCTGGTAAATATGCAACAACCGCATCCAATACCATTTGAATGCCTTTATCTTTAAAGGCTGAACCACAATATGTTGGGAAAAAGTCCATTTTCAATGTACCTCTACGGATACATCTTTGGATATCTTCAATTGATGGCTCTTCACCATCAAGATATTTTTCCATCAAATCATCATCTTGCTCAACAGCTGTTTCGATTAACATCTCACGATATTCTTCAACTTTATCAGCCATATCTGCTGGTGGCTCTTCGATACGGAATTGAGTTGTATCAGCATCGTTATCCCATATCCATGCTTTACGGGTTAACAAATCAACACAGCCTTTGAATTCTTCTTCGATACCAATAGGCAATACCATCACTAAAGGGTTTGCGCCTAAAACATCTTTTACTTGTTTAACAACACGGAAGAAATCAGCACCCATACGATCTAGTTTATTAACAAAGATAATACGTGAAACTTCAGAGTCATTCGCATAACGCCAGTTTGTTTCAGATTGTGGCTCTACACCACCTGAACCACAGAATACACCCACACCACCATCTAATACTTTAAGTGAACGATATACTTCAATTGTGAAATCAACGTGACCCGGTGTATCGATAACGTTAAGACGGTGACCGTCCCATTCGCAAGTCGTTGCCGCTGATTGAATCGTTATTCCACGCTCAGCTTCTTGTTCCATGAAATCCATTGTTGATTCGCCATCATGAACTTCACCGACTTTGTGAATTTTACCGGTTAGTTTTAAAATTCGTTCTGTGGTGGTGGTCTTACCCGCATCTACGTGCGCGAAGATACCAATATTTCGATATTTGGATAAATCTGCAGCCATTGTGTCCGTCTCTGAAAATAAAAATGTGTTACTAAAAACACGAAAATAAACCCCAGCATTTTATACTAAATCTTAAATAACCGCACACAAAAAAACAGATTAAGCGACGAAATTCAATAAATTAGGGTTTATATAAATAAATTGTCCTGTCAGTGCTTAGGGATAAACAGCAGCATGACAACACATTATTGGCAGTGGTTAGTTACTGCTCGTTCGCACCCCATCTTTGTGTTTCATGGTTAGCCATTGGTAACGATATATAACGCCAGGTACAGCCAACACTAAAAAAGCAGAAAATGTTGTGACAAAAAATTCCCACTGCTGAGGAAAAACTTCACCTGAAAATTCGATTTCCGCAGCAATCGCAATCAATAAGCTTACAAAATAAAAAATCACTAATTCTAACAATCGTAACCAAGCAGATTTAGCCTTAGTTATACGGATAACTAGAAAGGCTCGTTCACTAATCCAAGGTAAATTAGCAATAATAAAAAACAGTAAAATGAGTGTTGTGGATGACATAGCTTTATCAATTATTTAAGAGAAAACACTCGTACAAAGTGCTAATAATGAGCCTGGAAAAATGCCTAAAGCGAATACCGTCAAGGCATTTACACTAAATATAACTCGCATATCGACAGGGGCTTGTAATTTTTCATGTTGTATCGCTTTATCAAAATACATGACCTTGATAATTCGCAAATAATAATACGCACCTATGACCGACATTACTACCGCAACCAAAGATACTGAGATTAAATTAACGTCAATAACCGATTTAATCACCGTTAACTTGGCATAAAAACCGACTAAAGGCGGAATGCCAGCCATTGAAAACATCAAAATCAACATCATCAATGCATACCAAGGATTGCGACTACTTAACCCTTTGAAGTCATCAATGGTATCGGCTTCAAAACCTTGTCGGCTCATCAAAATGATCATGCCAAAGCCACCTAAACTCATTAACGAATAGACTAAGGCGTAAAACATTGAGGCCGCATAACCTTCAGCACTTCCAGACAAGATACCTAGCAAAATAAAACCGATATGTGAAATAGTTGAATAGGCCAACATTCGTTTTAAGTTGGTTTGGGCGATGGCTACAATATTACCGATGATCATTGATAATATGGATAACATGATAATCATCCCTTGCCAATCTTGGTGGACAGAACCTAAACCATCGACTAACAAGCGTATTGCCATTGCAAATGCGGCTATTTTTGGTGCTGTGGCAATGAATAAGGTGACTGCGGTCGGCGCACCATGATAAACATCCGGCAGCCACATATGAAACGGCACGGCACCTAATTTAAAGCCAATGCCGATAATCAAGAATACTAAACCAAAACTCAGCACAGTATTATCAACACCACCCGCTTGAATCGTTTCAGCAATCGTCGCTAAAGCCAAACTGCCTGTCGCACCATAAATAATTGACATGCCATAAAGCAACATGCCCGATGCAATCGCACCCAGTATAAAATACTTCATTGCTGCTTCGGTCGCCGTCACAGAATCTCTATGCATTGCCACCATGGCATAAAGGCATAATGACATTAACTCTAAGCCTAAATATAAAGTGATGAAATGATATGCAGATACCATAATCATCATGCCTAACGTAGAAAATATCGCCAACACATAATATTCGCCTTTAAACAGGCCGCGATCTTTCAGATAACTGCTGGAATAAATTAACACCAGAATATTCAGTGCACAGATGGCTAGTTTTAAAATATCACTAAAAGCATCTTTTATATAAGTGCCGTCAAACGTAAGCCCCGCCGTTTTACCCATAGCGTAATAAATTAACACCATTGTTATTGCTAAGGTCAATTGGCTTAATACATAAGCCGGACCCGCCGATGATTTTCCTAAAAAGGCAACGACTAATAAGATCACACAGGCCATCGCTAGCATAAACATTTCTGGTAGCGCAAAAGCCATATTTGTCACTTCAAACATCATGTCTGTCGCCACCTTTAAATCTTCGACTGAGAAACTTGGGTTAATAAATGCTCAACAGAAGCATGCATCACTTCAGTCAACGGCGCAGGCCATAAACCAATAGCCAAAATAATGATCGCTAATGATGCCAGCATCCAAAATTCACGACGATTTATATCTTCTAATTGAGCAACATTATCGTTGCTAACCTCACCAAATATGACACGTTTTACCATCCATAAAGAATAAGCCGCACCTAAAATCAATGTTATTGCAGCAAAAAAGGCAAACCAGAAGTTAGCCTGAAAAGCGGCGAGAATAACCATAAACTCACCAACAAAGCCTGAAGTGCCAGGTAATCCTGCATTTGCCATTGCAAAAAATACGGCAAAACCAGCAAAGATCGGCATTGTATTGGCTACGCCGCCATAAGCACTAATTTCACGGGTGTGCATGCGGTCATACAAAACGCCCACACAAAGGAACATGGCTGTTGCAATAAAGCCATGAGAAATCATTTGAACCATCGCCCCTTCTACTGCTAACACTGCCCCGCTTCCGGTCGATGAATTGGCAAAAATTCTAAATACAATAAACAAACCTAAAGTGACGAAGCCCATATGGGCAATACTTGAATAGGCAATGAGCTTTTTCATATCCTTTTGCACTAAGGCAACAAAGCCAATATAAACTACTGCCGTTAACGATAAACCAATCACTAACCAATCGAGCGCCAAACTTGCATCAGGTGTAATTGGCAAGGCAAAACGTATCAAACCATAACCACCAATTTTCAAGGTGATAGCCGCTAAAATAACTGAGCCGCCGGTGGGTGCTTCAACGTGTGCATCTGGCAACCAAGTATGGACTGGCCACATAGGCACTTTAACGGCAAAAGCAATTAAAAAGGCTAAGAACAACCAAAACTGTTCTTCCATTGATAGTGCGACATCATGATAATCCAATATCGAAAAACTACCGGCAACATGGTGTAAATACAATAGTGCCAACAGTAAAAATACTGAACCGAATAAGGTGTAGAGGAAAAACTTAATCGTGGCATAAACGCGATTTGGTCCACCCCAAATACCGATAACTAAAAAGAGTGGGATCAGCATCGCTTCAAAAAACACATAGAACAGAATTGCGTCTAATGATGAAAAAACGGCGATCATCAGCCCTTCCATAATCAAAAATGCGGCCATATATTGGCTGGGTCGCATTTGAATGACTTGCCATCCCGCCACCACAACAATCACAGTAGCAAAGGCCGTTAAAATAATTAATGGCATTGAAAAGCCATCAATACCTAAAAAATAATTGATATCAAATGTAGCGATCCATGGCGCCTGCTCAACAAATTGCATTTCATACGTTGTGTTATCAAATCCAATATATAAACCAAGTGATAAGACCAAAGTAAGCAAAGAAACTAATAATGATAACGGTCGCGCCCAAGGATTATTATCGCCATTCACTAATACAGCGACGCCTCCTATAATTGGCAGCCAAATAAGGAGACTTAATAAAGGAAAATCAATAATCATATTCAATTTCTTAGGCCACAAAAAAGACAAGCAATAAATACAAACCAACAATCATTGCAAAAGCATAGTGATACAAATAACCCGATTGAACATGGCGGACAACTTTGGATGTAAATCCAACGGTTTTAGCTGCCCCATTAACGATTAAACCATCAATTAAAAATCTATCCCCGACTTGTGACAACAAATTGCCCAATGCTCTTGCTCCGCCAGAAAAGACTGTTTGATTAAAACTATCAAAGCCGTATTTATTATCGAGTATCCGATACAGCCAATTGAATCGTTGCTGTAATTTAGCGGGAATATCAGGTCGCATGATGTACAAATAATAAGCCGTTGCAACACCCGTCATCGCTAACCAAAATGGTAACGCCGTCATACCATGCACCATAAAATTCACTACGCCATGAAAATTTTCGGCATGTTCGGCTAATACATCATGATTTGTATGCACCACAATTGCATTTCCAAAAAAATCACCGAATGCCATTGAACCAATCAAATAACCAGATATGACTGACGGAATTGCTAATAAAATCAGTGGAACGGTGACAACAGCAGGCGATTCATGAGGTCGATGATGCTCATCAACTTCAAAACGTTCTTTACCATGGAAGACTAAGAAAAATAATCGAAAACTGTATAACGCGGTGACAAATACGCCAACCACAACAGCAAAATAAGCAAAACTACTACCAGCAATATCCGATGCGTGTACCGCTTCAATAATCGAGTCTTTAGAAAAGAAGCCCGAAAAACCTGGAAAACCAATCAATGCCAACGAACCAATTAACCCCGTCCAATAGGTGATCGGCATATATTTTTTCAATCCACCCATCTTACGAATATCTTGTTCATGGTGCATCGCCATAATCACCGAACCTGCACCCAAGAATAATAAGGCTTTAAAGAAGGCATGCGTCATTAAGTGAAACACGCCCGCTGCATAAGCTGACGCGCCCAATGCCACTGTCATATAACCCAATTGAGATAAGGTCGAATAAGCAATAACACGTTTAATATCATTTTGAATCAGCCCTAAAAAGCCCATGAATAAAGCCGTAATAGCACCAATGACAAGGACAACAGACAAAGCTGTTTCTGAAAATTCGAATAATGGCGACATCCGCGTCACCATGAATATACCTGCGGTGACCATCGTTGCTGCGTGAATCAATGCTGAAATAGGCGTTGGACCTTCCATCGAATCAGGCAACCAAACATGAAGCGGAACTTGAGCTGACTTACCCATCGCACCGATAAATAACAAAATACAAATAAGCGACATGACAGACCAATCATAGCCCGAAAAAATAGCTATGTTTTGTTCTGATATCGCAGGTGCTTGAGCAAACACCTCAACATAATCCAAACTACCGGCATACATTAATACACCAGCAATCCCTAGCAAAAATCCAAAATCACCCACACGATTAACTAAAAAGGCTTTTAAATTGGCAAATATTGCCGTTGGTTTTTTATACCAAAATCCTATTAATAAATAAGACACTAGGCCAACCGCTTCCCAACCAAAAAATAACTGCATGAAGTTATTGGCCATTACCAGCATTAACATGGAGAAGGTAAATAAAGAAATATAACTGAAAAAACGGGAATAACCGTCATCATCATGCATATAGCCGATGGTATAAATATGAACCATGAGTGAAACAAATGTCACTACGACCATCATCATCGCCGTCAACGCATCGACCATAAACCCGACTTCTAGGCTTAAAGATCCAGCCTGTAACCATTGATAGACCTGCTGGTTATAGGTTTCCCCATCAATAACCACTAACTTTAAAACCCAGAGCGATAACGCAAATGCAATGGCAACCCCATAAACTGCTGCTCGATGCGACCAAACTCGACCTACTTTTTTGCCAAATAAACCAGCAATAATACTGCCTAATAATGGCGCAAGGACGATGCTGAGTAATAGAGTTTGATTCATTATCTATCCTTTCAGCTTACTGAGATCAGCGACGTTAATGGTATGTAGATTTCGAAATAACACGACTAATATCGCTAAGCCTATAGCCGCTTCTGCCGCCGCAACTGTCAGGATAAAAAATACAAATATTTGCCCGGCAATATCACCAGAAAAGTGTGCAAAGGCAATAAAATTGAGATTGACCGCCAATAACATCAACTCAATACACATTAATAAGATGATGATATTTTTACGGTTAATGAAAATGCCCGCCACCGACAGGCTGAACAGCAACGCGCCCACAATCAAAAAATCTGATAGCGCAATCATGGTTCAAGCTCCTGCGGTTTTTTTACTGCCGTCATTTTGACCAGTCTGACCCGATCTTCACGACGTACTTTGACCTGCTTAGAGATATCTTGTGACTTACTTTTCTTCTCACGCAAAGTCAGCGTAATCGCCGTCACAATCGCTACCGTTAAAATCACCGACGCAATTTCAAACGGATATACATAAATGGTGTAGAGCAATAAGCCTATTTCTTTGGTGTTGCTATAACCTTCGGGATGCGGGATTGGTGCTGGCACAATGTCCAAACCAAAATGACTTGCCCCTAAAACCGCAATCATTTCTATGGTAATTAAAGCCGCGACGACGATGCCAAGCGGTAAGTATTTAGTAAATCCTTCTTGTAAGGGTGCTAAATCAATATCTAACATCATCACCACGAACAGAAATAGCACCATCACCGCGCCGACATAAACAAGAACAAGTGTTAACGCTAAAAACTCCGCTTCTAATAACAACCAAATTCCTGCGCTGGTAAAAAAAGCTAATATCAAAAATAAGGCGGCCCGAACTGGGTTACGAACAGTGATAACCATCAATGCAGCTACTAATAAAATAGTGGCAAAGCCATAAAAAATGAATTGTTCCATTATCGGTACCTCGCATCGGCAGCACGGTCAGCGGCAATTTGGTGCTCATTTTTATCACCAATGGCTAACAACATATCCTTGCTCATAATATTTTCGCCACGATTCTCAAAGTGATAATCAAAGATCCGAGTTTCTACAATGGAATCTACTGGGCAAGATTCCTCACAAAAGCCACAGTAAATACACTTAAACAAGTCAATTTCATATTTGGTTGTACGACGCGTTCCATCATCTCGTGGCTCTGTTTCTATCGTAATGGCCAAAGCAGGACACACGGCTTCACATAGTTTGCATCCAATACAACGCTCTTCCCCATTCGGATAACGACGCAATGCGTGCAAACCTCTAAACCGAGGAGATTGAGGCGTATTTTCTTCGGGATATTGCACGGTGATTTTTTTAGCAAACAGATATTTCCCTGTTAGCTTCAAACCTAATAATAATTCCCATAACAAAAAGCTTTTAAAAAAATGACGAATTGAAGACATCATAAAACCGTCTCCGTAAACCAAGGACCGATATCAAATACCTGTGCGGTCGCCACAACAATCAGCCAAAACAAGGTAACGGGAATAAATATTTTCCAGCCCAAACGCATGATTTGATCGTAGCGATAACGAGGAAAAGTAGCTCTAAACCACAAATAGAGAAATAAGAAAAAACAGGTTTTCATCAATAACCAAACAATACCTGGCACCCATGAAAACAATGCCTCAAGACCCGGAATACCTTGAAATGGTGATAACCAACCGCCCATAAACAATACGGCAGCAAGCATTGAAATCAAAATCATATCGGCATATTCAGCAAGAAAAAATACCGCAAACGCCATACCTGAATATTCGACATGGAAACCCGCAACAATCTCTGATTCGCCTTCAGATACGTCAAATGGGGCGCGGTTAGTTTCTGCTACGCCTGAGATAAAGTAAACAACAAACAGAGGAAATAATGGCAACCAATACCAATGTAAAATACCACCCTGTTGCGCCACTACAATTTCACCTAAATTCAAACTACCTGCGGCCACCAGTACACCGACTAAAGCAAAACCCATCGCAATTTCGTAAGAGACAACTTGTGCTGCCGAGCGTAAGGCACCTAAAAAGGCATAACGAGAATTCGATGCCCATCCTGCGATGACAATGCCATAAACCCCCATTGATGTAATCGCTAATACATATAACAATCCTGCATCAATATTAGCCAAGGTCATCGTGGCATCAAACGGCATCACTGCCCAAGCAGCTAATGCAGGGCCTATTGCTAATACTGGTGCAATTAAGAATAAGTACAGATTTGATTTTGAAGGAAATATCACCTCTTTTAACGCTAATTTCAATCCATCAGCAATCGGTTGTAATAATCCCCAAGGACCGACACGATTTGGTCCAACACGCGCTTGAATAAAACCAATCACTTTACGTTCGGCCAAGGTTAAATAAGCAACCGCTAACATCAAAGGCGCAATAATCGCGACGATTTTAAGCACGGTGAATAACAAGGTGTTATTAACAACCCAGTCAATCATGACGTCGCCCCTTGTTCAACAGCAGATACCTGCACATCAGCAAAGCTCGCGCCAAGCATAGAAGTTTGAGCAATCCCTGCCGCTAGATAAATGCAGCCATCAGCAATTGTTTCATCAACTTCCAATGCAATATTCAAGTGCTTGTCATCCTGACTAACCTTGATCATTTTCGCATCATTCAACCCATGTTTATCAGCTTCTTTACTATTCATTCTCGCCGATGATGCTCGCTGGTTTTCAGGTGTATTTTGTAAAGCATCGCTGCGTCTGACCACCGCATCAGTCTGATACATTGGCACTTCAGAAATAGCCATTAATTTACTTTGAATACTGAGTTCCTCAGGAATATAAGAGGACTTACTCGGTGGCGATTGTAAATTAAACAGATCAGTCACTTCATCACGCACATCTTGTGAAGACACATAATCAAAATGTGGAATATCAACTAAATTGCCTAGTACACGTAATATTTTCCAAGCAGGTCGGCTATCCGCTTTTGCAGTAACTGCGCCGTTAAAACTTTGCCACTGACCATCGATACCGACAAAGGTGCCTGATGTTTCAGCAAAGCTCGCCATCGGCAAAATAACATCGGCATAGGCCAACAAAGTATCCGTGAAATAACTGGTGATTGAAACGACTAAGCTCGCATTTTGTAAGGCATTTAATGTGGCGGTTGGATTAGCACAATCTAATTCAGGTTCAACACCTAATAATAAATAAGCACGTAATTTTTGTTGCCAAATCTGCCCACAATCAAATCCAATTGATGTCGTCTGATGGGTTGTTTGAGCTTTAGCACTGGATAAAGAGTCTACCATCGCCATTGCTGTAGAATTTGCCGTTGGTAATACAATAAGCTGACTGTTACTCAAACGAGCAATCAGTGCCGTTAATGCTTTTATTTTCGATGCTTGTGGATGATTATTAGCTAGAGCCCCGACAAATAATGTCGCTTGTCGTGCATTAGATAAACGCATCGCTATTGTTTGAGCAGCCGCTTTTGGTGTGACATCAGCTAATAACTCAACCCAGTCTTTATCTTCTTTACTGCCCAAAGCCAGCAATGCTTTCGCTACACCAGAAAGACAAGCCAACATATCTTTGATATTCACCGTCATATGCGCAGCAACAGGCATCAATAAGTCAGATTTAAAGAAATTAATATCTGTGACTGTTGTGCCATTTACCGTCGCAGCTTGTCGTATGCGGTGAGCGATAATCGGTTCTTCTGCCCGAATATTACAGCCAACTAAAACGATATCATCACTTTGTTCAATATCCGCTAATGACCAATTTTGGTGGTGATAGTCAGCATCATTACCCGTAAAGTCTTGTTGCCGTAAACGGTGATCAATATTATTTGAGCCTAAACCACGCAGTAATTTCTGAAATAAATACGCTTCTTCCAAAGTCGCGGTTGGCGAAATCAAACCAGCAAGTTGATCAGCACCATGTTTGTTTTTTAATGCTTTAAGGCTATCTGCTGCCATCGCAAGTGCAGTTTGCCAATCGGTAACTTGCCATTCGCCATTTTGTTTAATCATCGGCTCGGTAGCTCGTTGCTGATGATTAAGACCTAAATAACTAAACCGATCCCGATCAGATAACCATGTTTCATTAAGACTTTCATTATCACGAGGCACTACGCGCATCACATCTTTACCACGTGTATGAAATTCAATATTAGAGCCGACTGAATCATGTGGTGCAATAGATGAATGAGCCGTCAATTCCCATGCTCGAGCGCGATATCGATACGGTTTTGAGGTCAAAGCGCCGACGGGACAGAGATCAATGATATTGCCCGACAATTCTGAAACCAGGCTACTTTCAATATAGGTACCGATCTCCATATGTTCACCACGGCCTGTGGCTCCCAACTCTTTTATCCCCGCGATTTCTTCACCAAAACGAACACAGCGCGTGCACAAAATACAACGCGTCATATCAGTCTGAACTAAAGGTCCAATATTTTTATCTTTAACAACCCGCTTACCTTCACTAAACCGCCCAATACCTGCACCATAACCCATCGATAGATCTTGTAACTCACATTCGCCACCTTGATCGCAAATCGGACAATCTAGCGGATGGTTGATCAGCAGAAATTCCATCACGCTACGTTGGGCATCGATCGCCGTTTTGGAATGAGTAAACACTTTCATGCCTTCAGTCACAGGTGTTGCACATGCCGGCAAAGCTTTACGTGACTTATCGACTTCAATTAGACACATACGGCAATTGGCGGCTATCGACAGTTTTTTATGGTAGCAAAAACGAGGAATATCAATACCAGCCTCATCAGCAGCTTGAATAATCATTTTTGATGAATCCACTTTTAGTGGAATACCGTCGATTTCGATATTAACCATCTATTTACTCTCTACCTGACAACATTTGTGATCAATATGGTATTGAAACTCATCCCGAAAATGCTGGATAAAACTGATGACGGGTGCGGCGGCGGCATCCCCTAAAGCACAAATCGTATTACCATTAATGTTTTTTGCCACTTCAACTAAGCGATCTAAATCTTGCTGGGTGCCTTCTCCGTGTTCGATTCGTTTTACCACGCGATATAACCAGCCAGTACCCTCACGACAAGGCGTACATTGCCCACAGGATTCTTCATAATAAAACTCGGCGATACGTTCTAATGCTTTTACCATACAGGTAGTTTCATCCATGATAATCACCGAACCCGCACCTAACATCGAACCACCACGGCTAATGCCATCGTAACTCATCGGCAATGCCATCATTTTGTCACCGGGTACAACTGGCGTTGAGCTACCACCGGGGATTACCGCTTTTATCTTATTGCCATTTCGCATGCCACCGGCTAATTCTAATAATTGCGAGAACGGTGTGCCCATTGGCACTTCATAATTTCCCGGTTTATTGATATGACCTGAAACGCTGAAAATCTTACTGCCACCATTATTAGGTGTGCCTAATTCATGAAACCAATCGCCGCCGTACTGCAAAATGACCGGAACAGACGCTAATGTTTCAGTATTATTAATAGTCGTTGGACGACCATATAGTCCATATCCTGCTGGGAACGGCGGCTTATAACGTGGCTGACCTTTTTTACCTTCTAACGATTCTAATAAAGCTGTTTCTTCACCGCAGATATAGGCACCGCCTCCGGGATGAGTGTAAAGCTCAAATTGAAAGCCTGAACCCAAAATGTCTTTACCTAAATAGCCCGCTTGTTTTGCTTCTTGAATCGCCGCTTCAAAACGATCAAAAGGTTCAGCAAATTCGCCTCGAATATAGTTATAACCAGCTTGTGCACCAATGGTGTAGCCCGCGATAATCATACCTTCAATAACTTGATGTGGATTGAAGCGTAAAATATCGCGATCTTTACACGTGCCCGGCTCACCCTCATCTGAATTGCAGACAATGTATTTTGTGCCCGGCATCCGACGCGGCATAAAACTCCACTTCAAGCCAGTAGGGAAACCTGCGCCCCCACGACCACGTAATGCAGAGTTTTTAAGCTGATCAATAATGTCTTCAGCGCGTGTTTTTTCTTTTAGAATTTTTTCTAATTGCTCATAACCACCGACACTGCGATAAGATGCCAACGTCCATGGCTCATCAAGATGACGAGTACGGAAACACACTTGATCGAGTTTTAAATCATTTAAAGATGTCGATGTCATGATGTGATCCCTGCCAGAATGTCATCAATCTTATCTTTCGTTAAAAACTCATGATAATCACGATTAAGTTGCAGCATAGGCGCGCCACAGCATGCGCCTAAACATTCAACCTCTCGCAAAGTGTAAAGACCATCTGCCGTCGTTTCGCCTAATTTAATATTCAATCGTGTTTCTAAATGAGCAACAATGTCTTCTGAACCATTGAGCAAACAAGAAATATTAGTACACACATTAATCTTATTTTTACCAACGGGTTTGAGATCGAACATCGTATAGAAAGTAGCTACTTCATAAACACTAATAGCAGGAATCGCTAAATAGTCCGCCAATGCATCCATCACAGGCTTAGGCAACCACCCCTCGTTGGCCGCTTGCAGTATATGTAAACAAGGAATAACAGCCGACTGACTTTTATCTTTTGGATATTTAGCCACCCATGCATCAAGTTGTTCACGAAGCTCGGCAGTAAACAACTGTTCTTTTTCGCCAGTAAGATTCATCGATCAACCTCACCAAAGACGATGTCCATCGTACCAATTACTGCCACCACATCAGCAAGCATATGGCCTTTAATCATTTCATTCATCGCCGATAAATGGGCAAAACCTGGGGCACGGATTTTGACTCGATATGGTTTATTCGCACCATCTGAAATCATATAAATACCAAATTCACCTTTAGGATGTTCAATGGCAGAATATATTTCGCCTTCTGGCACACAATAACCCTCGGTAAATAATTTAAAATGATGAATCATCGACTCCATGTCATGTTTCATGTCCATACGTTTAGGCGGCGCTACTTTGCTGTCTGTCGTAATAACAGGCCCGGGATTAGTCCGTAACCAATCAACACATTGTTTAACAATGTGATTTGATTGGCGCATCTCCTCAACTCGCACCAAATATCGGTCGTAACAATCGCCTTCAACACCGACGGGAATATCAAAATCCATTCGGTCGTAAACTTCATAAGGTTGTTTTTTACGTAAATCCCAGGCGATACCCGAGCCTCGTAACATGGGGCCAGTAAAGCCTAACTGTAATGCTCGTTCGGGTGACACAACGCCAATACCTACGGTACGTTGTTTCCAGATACGGTTATCCGTTAATAATGTTTCATATTCATCGACGCAGTTTGGAAAGCGATCGGTAAAGTCTTCAATAAAATCGAGCAAACTACCTTCGCGATTGGTATTTTTTTGTTTAACTTCTTTTTCGCTATGCCATTTTGATTTTTGGTATTTAGCCATCGTATCGGGTAAATCACGATACACACCGCCCGGACGATAATAGGTCGCATGTAAACGCGCGCCAGATACCGCTTCGTAACAATCCATCAAATCTTCACGTTCACGAAAACAATATAAAAATACGGTCATTGCGCCGATATCAAGCCCATGCGCGCCCAACCACATTAAGTGATTCAAAATACGAGTAATTTCATCAAACATGACACGAATATATTGCGCGCGCTCAGGCACTTGCACGCCTAACATTTTCTCGATCGCCATCACATAAGCATGTTCGTTACACATCATCGATACATAATCGAGCCGATCCATATAACCGATACTTTGATTATAAGGCTTACTCTCAGCCAGTTTTTCTGTACCGCGATGAAGTAAACCAACATGAGGATCAGCACGCTGAATCACCTCGCCATCCATTTCTAAAATTAGCCGTAAAACACCATGCGCTGCTGGATGTTGTGGACCAAAATTTAAGGTGTAATTCTTAATTTCAGCCATCATTTATTTCCGCTGTAACGATTATCATCTCGGATAACTCGAGGTACCAAAATTCGTTCTTCGATACTCACAGGTTCGTAAACCACCCGTTTTTTCTCAGGGTCATAACGCATTTCTACATTGCCAATCAATGGAAAATCTTTACGAAATGGATGACCGATAAAGCCATAATCGGTCAATATGCGTCGTAAATCATTATGGCCATTAAATAAAATGCCAAACATATCAAACGCTTCTCGTTCAAACCAATCAGCGCCATTCCAAATTGAGGTCACACTAGCCACTATCGGCAAGTCGGCATCCAACCTCACTTTAAGGCGTAATCGTTGATTGTGTTGAATAGAGAGTAAATGATAAACCACCGCAAAACGAAAACCCTCTTCAACGGGTGCCATATTGCCAGCGCCATCAACTGCCCGACTAAAGCCATTCTCAGATGCGCTTTTTGTTTCCCAAGCTGTACCGCCATATTGTGAATAATCAACACCGCAGACATCGACTAATTGCTCAAAGCCAAAATCATCTCGTAACTGCTGGCAAACTGACAAAATACTTTCAGCTGCAACATGGAGTGTAATTTCATCATTTAACAATTCACAATCAAGTAAATCTGCTGAAAAATAGTGCTCTAAAGAGGCCTTTTGCACATCGATCATATCTGCTTAACGTCCTGTGTTCGTGCGATCGTATTGGTGCGCCGTATTTTATTTTGTAATTGAATAATTCCATATAGCAAGGCTTCTGCTGTCGGTGGGCAACCAGGCACATAAATATCAACAGGCACAATGCGATCACAGCCGCGAACTACGGCATAGGAATAATGATAATAACCACCGCCATTGGCACAAGATCCCATTGAAATAACCCAGCGAGGTTCTGACATTTGGTCATATACCTTACGCAAAGCAGGTGCCATTTTATTAACTAAAGTTCCCGCTACAATCATTACATCTGATTGCCGTGGACTTGGCCGAAAAACTATACCAAACCGATCTAGATCATAACGCGAAGCACCAGCATGCATCATTTCAACAGCGCAACAAGCCAGCCCAAAAGTCATCGGCCATAATGATCCTGTTCTCGCCCAATTGATTAACTTATCAGCAGAAGTCGTAACAACGCCTTGTTCAAGAATGCCTTCTATTCCCATTCAAGCGCCCCTTTTTTCCACTCGTAAATAAAACCAACGACTAAAATACCCAGAAACAAAAACATCGCCAGTAAGCCAAAAATGCCAATTTCATCAAGCACGATAGCCCATGGAAATAAAAAGGCAATTTCTAAATCGAAAATAATAAACAGAATAGCAACAAGGTAATAACGCACGTCAAATTTCATATGTGCATCTTCGAAGGGTTCAAACCCACATTCATAGGGTGAACGCTTTGCTTCATCGGGACGACGAGGCCCTAAAATAAAACCCGCAAGTAATGGCAGTATGCCAAAACCAATTCCTATGATCACAAATAGCAAAATGGGGAGATAATTCTCCAACATATTTAAGTTCTTTTTCAGTTATTTATAAAAATAATGGTTGAAAAACTATCCAATCATCGGCTTATTTATTACCTTAAATCACTCAAATAATTACGTGCTGTAATTAATTTGAATCCACTATACCTCTGCGAGCTAGTCATTGAAAGCCTCAAAACCTATAATCTAAATAATACTTGAAATAGTCTGCGGTATAATCTATTTTGAGATTTTTAAAACGCTTTCTTTCAAGCCAAAACTTAATTCGAAAAGGTATTCCCAATATGGCCCACACCCCTAAAATTCGTAAATGTTTATTTCCTGCCGCTGGTTATGGCACTCGCTTTTTACCAGCAACCAAAGCTATGCCTAAAGAAATGTTGCCTATCGTTAGTAAACCCTTAATTCAATATGGTGTTGAAGAAGCGTTAGAAGCAGGGATGAATCAAATCGGTTTTATTGTAGGTCGGGGTAAACGCGCCATCGCTGATCATTTTGATAATAATTACGAGTTAGAACATCAAATCAAAGGTACATCTAAAGAAAAATATTTGGTCGATATCCGTAAAGTAATGGATAGCTGTGAATTTGTTTCTATGCGCCAACGTGAAATGCTAGGACTTGGTCATGCTATTTTGACCGGTGAGCCGATGATTGGTAACGAACCATTTGCCGTCGTTTTAGCGGATGATTTATGTGCAGCGCCTTCAGAAGGCGATCAAATGCGTGCATTAGGTCAACTAGCAGCACTTTATGACCGTTATCAGTGCAGCATTATTGCTATTGAAGAAGTGCCTGCTTCCGATACGGGTAGTTACGGTATTATTTCTGGTGAAGAAATAGCACCAGGTATCTATCAAGTACACGACATGGTTGAAAAGCCTAGCCCAGAAGATGCACCAAGTAACTTAGCGATTATCGGACGTTACATTCTTACCCCAGAAATATTCACTTATTTACGGAAAACAAAACCTGGTGCT
This sequence comes from Methylophaga sp., assembly GCA_011053005.1. Taxonomy (GTDB): domain Bacteria; phylum Pseudomonadota; class Gammaproteobacteria; order Nitrosococcales; family Methylophagaceae. The sequence goes on along the minus strand of DRHW01000034.1, from coordinate 112,803 downwards.
AATGGCGAAATTCAGATTACTGATGCGCTCAAAGCATTAGCAATGGATCGCCAAGTGTTAGCGGTGAAATTTAAAGGTCGTCGTTTTGACTGCGGTAGTGTTGATGGCTTTATTGAAGCAACGAACTATTATTATGAAAACGTTTATAAAAACGAATAAAGCCTAATTCCTTTTCAGATATTTAATTATTAGCGAGACGCATTGTTTGCATCTAACAATGCGATCTTTGCTGATAATTCAACCGAACAACTCCATTTGTAAGCCAAATTAATCGTCTCACCACAAGTGTAAACACCGTGGCCACGCACAATTGTCACTTTATATTCAGCTAATCTTTCAGCGACAGCGCTGGGCGATAATTCAATATAACGGTCATAATCAATACTTATCACCGGCACGACAGGGAAGTAATATTGCCCTTCAAAATCCACGGGCACAAAATCTTTACCATTGAGCGTGAATGCTATGGCATGCGGACCATGACTATGAAATACCGCCTGTGCCTTTGCATTGTTTCGATAGACTTCAATGTGTAATCGCGCATCTAACGATGCCCCGCTGCCCATTTCCCCATTGATATCACAATTAACTAAATCATCAGATTGCAAAGTATCAGCACAACACCCTGTCGGTGTTATCCATATTTCATCATGCCAACGAAAAGAAGCATTACCACTATGGGAATCATTACAGCCATATTGCCTTAACCAACGATAATGCTGAACCAAATCGTTTTTTAATTGCGTTAGATTAGCTTTCACCAGCTTCCTCTTTAGGCAACAGACTTTCTATATGTCGTAACCATTGGCTGGCCTGATTACGATCTTCTTGATATTTCATTGCTTTGGTAAACGACTCTTTTGCTTGCGGCAATTTATTTAAATGAAATTGTGTCATACCTAATAATAAAAATGCCTTACCAACCTGTTGACCTTTCAGTTTTATCAACGTTTTAGATAGGCTGTCTTCTGTATTTTGCCATTGCTCTAAATCAAAAAGTACGCGGCTATATCTTAAATCAGACTCGCCAGAACTATCTAACGCAGCAATTTTTTGTAAAACAGACGTGGCTTTTAGAGGTTCTTTTGCCGCTAACCAACTGTCTGCCAAACGATCTAAATTTTCGAAATCTGACTTAATAACGCCATCTTCCATGCCCTTACTTAATAATTGAGCTGATTTATAGGGGATATGCACATAACGATACATATCAGCCAAATTAATCAAGATCTTACTATCTCCCAACTCCAATCGTTGCGCTAACATCTTAACCGCCAAACCAGTAAGCTCTTTATTTTGTTGAAGATATAACGATGAAAGCTGTGCCCAATAATTAGCTTGGTAAGGATAGCGAGTAATCAATGTTTCTAAAACGCTAATCGCTGATTTATATTGCTTCAGCTCCAAGTGAGCTGATAGCAACATTTGATACCAAGACTCTGTCGATGACTTATCATTTTTAATCGCAATACTAATATGCTCGATCGTTTTTTTATAATTCTTAACATTGTAATAAGCGCTGGCTAACAAAACATGAGCACTATTCGGTGGCGAGGCTTCCGATTTCAACCATGTTTCTAGCATCGCAATACCTTTACTGTATTGCTCATCAGCTAATAATAACTGAGCAAGATTATAGCGTAGCTCATGACTGACCTTTTCTGGCAGCGCATTGGAATCTAACGCTTGCTGAAATAATGGACTCGCTTTTTTATACTCTTGTAATGATGAATATAAATAACCCAACGTTTGTTGCACGACAGCCTTTTCATAAGAGCCTGATTCTACTTTATTGAGCAAAGTCTTAAGTTGAGCTTCAGCAGCAGAATATTCATCAGCCTCCATCAAGGTTTGTGCCGCACTTAAATCCTTATAAGTTTGTTCCGACAATAAATATTGGCTATCTTCTTTTGCTAATGTCACTGATGACATCAACACTAAAATGCTTAATAAAAAGAGTTTGAAAACTGACAATATCTTCATTTATTTCGCCAATTTAAATTCAATTGCTTGCGTCGCTTGACGCTCGACTGGCTGACCATCAACCACCTTAGGTTTAAACTTCCATTTTAAAATGGCTTTTAAAGCTGCACTATTAAAAATGTTTTCCGGTTTCGCACTGATAACTACTGGGTCACGTACTCGACCATCTTTGGTGATAGTAAAAGAGACGGTCACAATACCTTCGATTCCTCGACGAGAAGCTACCCGAGGATATTGTGGAGGAATACGAACCAGAGGTACTACATCCTCATCCATAGTGGGTGCAGAAATGACAGCTGGTGCAACTGGCGCTGGAGGTGCTTTTGAAAAATCACCTAAATATGGGCCACCAGCAATATTTAATGGCACATCAATACGTGGCGCTTCTAATTGAGGGGTGGGCGCTTTAGGTTTATCCACTTGTTGAGCTGGCTCTTTAGGCGGAGGTGGCGTTTTTTCTGGCGGAGGCGGCTTTTTAGGTAATTCGCGCTTTTTAGTTTCAGCTTCTTTTTCTTCAGGTTTAAGTCGAACAAAATCTAATAACTGAATATTTTCTGTTATTTTCCGCTCAGTATTTTGTTCTGCGGTCATTTTTTGCATTAAGGTAAACAAACCGAAATTCACCAAAATCGCAAGTAATAAACCGATAACGAGACGCATTAAAATAAATGCCTGTTATTCGCGCTGAGCAGCAATGGATACATTGGCAACACCCGCTAATCGAGCTTGATCCATTACTTCGATAAGTAGACCTGTTTTTGCCTCTTTATCTGCCAAAATAATGACCGAACCTTCGGGGTTTTCAGCATGCATACGTTCGACATTTGCACGAACTGCACGTCGATCTATTTGCCGTTTATCCATCCAAACTTCGTCATTAGGTGTAATTGAAATCATAATATTAGCCAGCTCTTTTTTAACGGCTGTTTTAGCAGAAGGCCGACTCACATCGACGCCTGTTTCTTTCACAAAGGAAGTGGTCACAATAAAAAAGATTAATAGGATAAATACCATATCAATCAGCGGCGTCATATTAACTTCAGCAATGGCACCACTTTGGCGACGCGAATGTCTATTTCTCATAATTAATACCTAGAAGCCTCAGCTCCATTAATCCCTTCGCAATATATCGGCTAGCGCATCTTCGGCTCGTCGTACTTGTTGTTCCAGCTGCGTACTAAAATACATGCCTGATAAGGCGGCTAATAAACCGCCCATCGTGGTAATCAAAGCAACTGAAATCCCGCCCGCCATTCCGCGGGCATTACCTGTACCAAATACAGTCAACACATCAAATGTTTGGATCATGCCATCGACCGTACCTAATAATCCTAACATCGGCAAAGCTGCGATAAGTGTTCGGATCGACATCAAATTCTGCTTAAGCGATATCGAACTTTCGGCAATAAGTCCTTGACGAATTTGATGCGCATACCAACTTTGCCGATCGGATCTGGCTTGCCAGATCGTTAATGACTTTTTGATATGTGAAGGATAAACAAAATACATAAAAAAATAGCGTTCAATAATCATCGTCCACATAATGACCGATGCTATTAATATCACCCACAATACTGCCCCGCCGCTCTCTAGCAGCAGTTGAATATTGAATAAATCTTTAGCTAGCGCTTCCATTCACTCTTTCTGCATTACGCGCTACGATAGCCGCGCTTTCTTCATCTAAGATTTGCACTAAACGATTACTTTTGCTTGATATCGCGCTATGAATCAATAAAAGAGGAATAGCGACTGCCAAACCCAGTTCAGTGGTCACTAAGGCCTGTGATATCCCGCCTGACATTAATTTAGGATCGCCTGTACCAAATAATGTAATCGACTGGAATGTTTCAATCATGCCCGATACGGTACCTAATAATCCCAACATAGGTGCTATTGCCGCCAACATTGCTAAGGTTATTAAACCTCGCTCAATTTTAGGAATTTCACGCAAGATAGCTTCATCCAATTTCAGCGCTAAGGTCTCGATATCCTGCATACCTTCACTGTAAACCGATAAAATCCTACCCAATGGATTTTTAAGATTTGGCGTAGCTTGTTTTTGCTGCTTTGCTATTCCACGCCCAGCAATGCCTAAGAAAATGAATCGTTGAATGGCAAGTAATAAACCAATAGCACCGAGGCCTAGAATAATAAAACCTATCCATCCGCCTTGCTCAATACGTTCTTCTAAATCGGGGGCTTGAACAAGTAGTGCCATTATCGCACCGCGAGTTGGATCGACAACGACAGGCATTAATGATCCATCGGTTGTTGATTCAAAATCAGTAATTAAGCTCCGTAAACGATCAACAGGCTGACGGCCTAATTCAACTAAACTCGCTGTTTCAGGTAAATAACGTAAAAATTTACCATCACTAAAAGCGGTAAATACACCAACTCTAGTGACATTACGTTCTTCCATTTTACCTTCGGCAGTAATGATCGAGGTTTTAAATTGACTCATTTTTCCTGATTCAGTCATTTCTTCTTGCAGCATCAACCACAATGTACGTAGCTCATCAATGGTAGGTTGTTGTTTACGCTCTGCCATTGTGGTTAAAAACTTAACACGGTCTGGCTTTTCTGCCGACACCATTGAGGTTTCTATAATACTACGGCTGTCATTACTTATTTGACGTACTGTGCCAAATAATTCGCCTAATGAACCCGATTTTTCTTGCAGCAAATCTTCTTTTTCTGCCAGACTTTTTTCATGCTCTTGAAACGATAGATTGAGCGACTCAGATCGTTGTTGTTCAGAGGCTAATTGTGCTTTTGCTTCAACTAATAGTTTGGCCTGATCATCACGAGCAGAAATAAAATCTGCTTCGCGTAATTTATTTTGCTGTTGATCTAATACACCTTCGCGTTTTACCTGTTCTAATAAGGCATCTAAATTAGTGGGTTTATCGGCTGCTTGTATTGAAGGAGATAACAATGCACCGAGTAATAATGTTGAAATAATAAATCTCATGGCGTTACCTCCGGCGTTTTAAGGGGTAACACGAGTAAATCTGGCGGCAACTGTTTCATTGCTACCTTCAACGCTTGGCTGATTGGTTTACGGTATTCACTTGATAAGACTTGCCAGCCATTATTATTCCACATTCCAGCTTCCGCGCCATCTAAGGTCAAATAATACAAACCAACACGACCAATACGCAGAAAATCGACTGTGCGACTAACATCACCCACCGTTAAATCATCACGATAAGCTTCAATGGTACGACCATATTCTGTTTCAACTTGATAAGCTTCAAGAATTCGACGATATTTTTCAGCGATGGAGACATCGGCACGTTCCATTAAACTCTGTAGCTGAACGATTCGCGCTTGGCGTTCTTTCGGTAAGAATGGCAAGTCTAAAGCCACAAATTGCACCATGGTATCGATCATTTTAAGCATCAATGGCACGATATCACGCTGGGTAGATTCTATATTGCGAAGTTGGTCAGTGATTGACTCCAACTCTTTTTGCTGTGATGAGACGATCTTATCTAGCTGGTCGTTGTAAGTACGTAAACTTTCCGTTTGGCGCAAGGTTTCGCGATATTCGTCCAATAACTGGGTGGTTTCATCAGCTAAACCATCAATCTTTTTCTGTGATTGTTGGGCTGAGACATCCGTTTTAACTTGCGAATCGATCGCATTTTCAAGACTTCCTGACTGCGATATGAGAGGGATAGCGGTTAACAAACTGGCTACTAACCAATGCCGTCCAATCCATTTGTATTTTTGCATATGCTGTCTTTCCGTTTTATCAAAGTCGTATCTGTTAAAGCATACAAAACCAAAAAAATTAAAACGTAATAGTAACAAGAGAAAGCCGACAGCGAAACGCTTATCATTCAACAACTGTAAATTTCAAGTAAAAAAAAGGCCAGACATTGAGTCTGGCCTAAACCTTCATAAGAAGGAGAGAGAAATATTAAGTGGTTAAGAAGCTGAATTCTTAAAACTTGTTAATCATAATACTGTCAGCAAGTGCTTTTAGAATGAGCGACTTATCCCAATATATCGGGAATTTATTCCTTTCTCCTTGTAGGCGTTATCTTAGCGGGTTTACGAGGATAATCCATGGCTAATGGCAAACCGCATTAGCTCTGCTGTTTTATTAATATCGAGCTTACTTTTAATTTGAGTCAGATTATTTGCGACCGTTTTATAACTAATGCCTAATAAGTCGGATATTTCGGTCATACTTTTACCTTCGCCCAATAATCGTAAAATTTCTAATTCTCGGCGCGACAAATCACTCAGAGCACTGGTGCCTGCACCGATGTTTAACATCGCTAATTGTTGAGCGGTATCTGGACTCAGATATGTTTTACCCGTTAATACTTTTTCAACGGCTTCAACCAAATAATCCGCCGCGTTATTTTTAGTAATATAACCCTTCGCACCCGCTTGCATCGCACGTGAGGCAAAGACAGGATCTTCATGCATACTGAACATCAATACCTTGGCATTTTCACGATTAGCGCGCATTTTGCGTAATACTTCAAGTCCACCTATACCCGGTAAGGTAATATCTAATAAGACCATATCAGGATAATTTTCTTGAAAAAGCCGATAACCTTCTTCACCCGTCTCTGCTTCAATCACTTTGGTATTTGGAATTTGCTGAATAAGTTGACGACAGCCCGCTCTGACTATGGGATGGTCATCCACCACTAAAATTGTGATCACATTCATGTTTTATCATTTCCTTTTAAGGGGATTAAGACCCTAACTTGTAAGCCGCGCCCTTCTGCAGTATCAAATGCGATTCGCCCACCCAATGCACTGACTCGTTCACGCATACCAATTAAACCAAAACCACGTACTAAGTCCGCCTGAAAACCAACACCATCATCTGTTACCGTAACTTTGACCGATTCATGCTCACGTCGCGCCTCTACTTTTACATGGCTCGCATGTGCATGCCGCACCGAGTTGGTGGTACATTCTTGTACAATTCGGTAAAGGGTCACTTGCAAGGTATCAGGCAAGGTATGAAATTCACCGACAAAATCCCATTCCCAGTCAATCTCAGGCTGTCTATCTCGCCAATTATGTAGCATGTCACGTATGGCATCGACCAAACCTAAATCATCCAAGGTTAACGGGCGCAAACGGCTTAACATCTTTCTTACCAAGGATTGTATGTGGTTAGTAATAACCTTAACGGATTCCACTTTCTCTTCTATTTCAGGCAGTTTATTTTCAGCGGCTACGCGTTCGATATTGCCTAAATCGACTCTTATGCCAAATAAACATGGACCTAATTCATCATGTAATTCACGCGATAAGTCTCGGCGTTCTTCTTCTTGAAGCGATAACATGCTTCCAGCTAAAGCATGATTTTCTGCCATTGTGTGCTCTAAAACGCTCGCCATATGGTTAAAACGGAATTGAATAGACGACAATTCTTTAACAACTGAGGTATCAACACGGGCAGAAAAATCGCCTTTTTCAAGTTGTCCCAAGGCATCTTCAAGCAACTCTAAAGGTCTTAAGCCCTGACGAAGTGCAATATATATAAGACCAACGATCAGCATTAGGAAGAAGCTTCCCAGCCAAAATAATACTTTTACGTCAGCCCAAACCTCATTAACTTCATCACTCGGATCAGCCTCAACCACTAAATAACCGTAAGATTTACTGCCTTTGGTAATCAGGCGGCGAAACGCAACCGCTTCTGGCTCCATCATTTTAATAAACCAGTTCGGGGCATCGGGAGTATTGATAAAGCGAGAGTTCTTTTCATGACCAATCAATGGTTCGCCGCTCATATCTTCAAACCAAGCGCGAATGTGGCGTGTATCTCGCACACTATCGACAATCATCGTCAATCGTTCACCCAAGTCGTTAGAAAAACGTAAGGTCGGCAAAGCATTAATTAATAAACCCTTCGCTAAATTGGTACTAGACTCCATTTCAGCGACCAATGCTTGTCGAGCGTTATGCACCATGAAGTAGCCCGCAGCAGCGAAGTTAATCAACAATATGATGGTCACGATGACCACGATGCGGAATTTTAAACTCATAATCGGTCGGTATTCTGGCTGAGATAAGCTAGAATTATCGCACATCTTTAGATCTAGCCCATTAGGAATAATCATATGCAGACCAATCACGACCTTTTTGTCCAAGCCCAACAACACATTCCAGGTGGTGTTAATTCGCCTGTCCGTGCATTTAAAGGTGTGGGTGGCGATCCTGTTTTTTTCAGCGAGGGTAAAGGCGCTTGGTTAACCGATGCAGAAGGCAAACGATATATTGATTACGTTGGCTCTTGGGGGCCAATGATTTTAGGTCATGCTCATCCCGAAGTGATAAGTGCAGTACAAGAAGCAGCATCACATGGTTTAGGTTTTGGTGCACCGACTGCAATCGAAATCGAAATGGCCGATACCTTATGTCAATTGGTGCCATCAATGGAATTTGTCCGCATGGTCAGTTCAGGAACGGAAGCCACCATGAGCGCGATTCGTCTAGCACGTGGTTATACCAATCGTGACAAAATCGTTAAATTTGAAGGCTGTTATCACGGTCATGCTGATTCATTATTAGTTAAAGCAGGATCGGGCGCATTAACACTAGGCGTGCCTTCTTCTGCCGGTGTGCCCGCGTCTTTAGCCGAACATACATTAACCCTAATCTACAACGATCTTGATTCTGTTCATGACTGTTTTGCTGAGTTAGGCGACCAAATTGCTTGCATTATTGTTGAACCGGTCGCCGGTAATATGAACTGTATTCCGCCTACACAAGGATTTTTACAGGGTTTACGTGAAATCTGTGATCAATACGGCGCAGTGCTCATTTTTGATGAAGTGATGACAGGCTTTCGCGTCGCATTAGGTGGCGCTCAACAATATTATGATGTGAAGCCTGATTTAACGACGTTAGGTAAAGTAGTCGGCGGCGGTTTACCCGTCGGTGCTTTTGGAGGCAAACGTGAAGTGATGGAACACATCGCACCATTAGGTCCAGTTTATCAGGCGGGCACATTATCAGGCAATCCTATAGCGATGGCAGCGGGTTTAACCACATTGAAGTTGATTCAAACGCCAGATTTCCATAAAAATCTTGATGCCGCAGCTAAAAAACTGTGTGAAGGATTACAACAACGTGCTGATAAAGCAGGCATTGGCTTTACTACTAACCAAGCTGGTGGCATGTTTGGTTTCTTTTTCACCGATCAAAAAGAAATCACCAGCTACGAACAAGTTGTGCAATGTGATCAAGAACGCTTCAAAAAATTCTTCCACGGCATGTTAGAACACGGCGTGTATTTAGCCCCATCAGCATTTGAAACTGGTTTTATTTCTGCCGCCCATGGTGATGCTGAAATTCAAGCAACATTGGATGCTGCTGAAAAAGTGTTCGCCACACTTTAAATAAATCGCCATGATTCTTAAAGGCATGCTTAAAGGACTAACAGCACTATTATTGTGCTTTAGTCTTTTAAGTTATGCCCAACAACCCGATGTTTTATTGCTCAAAACCTATGACTCATCACAAGATGTGACGGGTTGGTTAATGAGCGAAAAACTCGATGGTATGCGGGCTATTTGGAATGGACATATGCTTACAAGTCGCCAAGGTAATCCAATTAACGCACCGCAATGGTTTATAGATGGTTTACCGCCCTTTGCGATAGATGGCGAACTTTGGACTAAACGAGGTGATTTTGAAAATGTTCTGTCGATCGTACGCCAACAAACTCCCGATGACCGCTGGCGTTCAATCAGCTACAACATATTTGAAGTACCCAATCAATCAGGTGGCTTATTAGCAAGATTGGCAGTGTTAGAAGATTACCTAACCAAGCACCCACAAACATTTGTAAAAATAATCAAACAAAGCCCCATCAGCTCTTCTAACCAATTAAAAACTGATTTAGAAAGGATTACTGCATTAGGTGGTGAAGGACTCGTTGTACGCAAACCTGAAACTCAGTATCACTCGGGCCGTTCCGCTGATGACTTAAAAGTAAAGCAGTATCAAGATGCCGAATGTACCGTCATCGGTTATAAGGCGGGTCAAGGTAAATACCAAGGCAAAACCGGTGCTTTGCAATGCCAGTTATTATCAGGCTTAACGATTTATATTGGCTCAGGCTTGTCCGATCAACAACGTGAATTCCCACCTAAAATCGGCAGCGTCATTACCTTTAAATATTACGGCTACACCAAAAATAATATCCCCCGCTTTCCCGTATTTATGCGTGTGAGACCCACAGAATAAAACGCCCACGGCTTAGGAACTCAATCATGAACACACTTTACTGGCACGATTACGAAACCTTTGGCATAGATCCACGTTACGATCGCCCTTCCCAATTTGCCGGTATTCGTACCGATGAAGATCTCAATATCATCGGCGAATCTTTAATGATCTACTGCAAACAAGCCGATGATAGTTTGCCCCATCCACAAGCTTGTCTCGTTACTGGCGTCACGCCGCAAGAAGTCAACGAAAAAGGCATGCCCGAAGCTGAGTTTATTAAACTCATTCACGATGAATTTGCTGAACCGAATACCTGCAGCGTCGGTTATAACAGCTTACGATTTGATGATGAATTCACCCGCTTCACCTTATACCGTAATTTTTATGATGCTTATGGACGTGAATGGCAAAATGGCAACTCACGTTGGGATATTATCGACATGGCGCGGCTTACTCGTGCCTTGCGACCAGAAGGCATCAACTGGCCTGATCGAGAAGATGGCAAACCGAGTTTTAGATTAGAAGCACTCACTTCGGCGAATAATATTGAACACGAAGGCGCCCATGATGCTTTGGTCGACGTACGTGCAACTATTGCGCTAGCCAAACTGATTAAAACCGCACAACCAAAATTGTATGATTTTGTTTATCAACATCGTCAAAAAAATGCAGTGGCACCTTTATTGAATATTCATCAACGTACGCCCGTTATTCATGTATCAAGAATGTATTCTAGCGAATATTGTGGCACTGCCTTGGTTGTTCCGATTGCACAAGATCCTACCAATAATAACGGCATCATCGTCTACGATCTTCGCCATGATCCAAGCGATCTTATCGAATTGGATGCCGACACCTTACGTGAACGTTTATTTACCCCATTTAAAGATCTACCTGAAGGCGTAAATAGACCAGCATTGAAAACCATACATATTAATAAGTGCCCCGTCGTCGTGCCAGAAAGTACGCTGAATGCCGCCGCCGCTGAACGTTTGCAAATAGATAAAGCACTGCATTACAAACATCTGCAACAACTCAATGATGCAGGCGATTTGACGGCGAAGATTAACGCCATCTTCACCAAGCCCGATTATGAAGCCAATGATGATCCTGATGCAGGCCTTTATTCGGGTGGATTTTTCAGCGCTAACGATAAACGTAAAATGGAACTCGTTCGCACCGCTAATGCCGATGCATTACGTGTTATGCCTATCCCCTTTGAAGATGCCCGTTTACCCGAAATGTTATTTCGTTATCGTGCAAGGAATTGGCCTGAAAGCTTAACCGCAGACGAACAAGAACAATGGCAACAGTATCGTCAGCAGCGTTTAACCGATGAAACTAATGGCAAGATTTTAACTTTTTCTAAGTTTTTTGAGGCTATTGTGGAATGTCGAGAAGGTGATATTTCTGAAGAACAGAGTTTAGTTTTGGATCGGTTGGAAAATTATGTACAGGAAATAAAAACTCAGTTGATAACTTAAATAAATATGCTCCTTGATTTAAGTTCGTATCCAGCAAATCTACCGTTAATATCAGCAAAATATAAGCGAATTTTTTATATTTAAGATAGCAAGTTATTGTTAAAAGAGAATTTATGAATAACCACATATTTATTTACATATTTTTAGTTATCTCTTGCCTAGTCGGATGTTTAGTTTCTTTCGTCTTAGGAACCGAATTAGGGCTGTCCGTCTCTATTGATGATTATGAAAGGAGTATTATTCCTGCTCTATCATTATTAGGCTCTTGGTTGGGAGCATTTGCAACGTCCGCTGCAGTGGTTGTTTCACTATGGTTAGCATTTAAACAATTAAGCCAAGATAAAGAAATATTGGATTCTCACTTAAATATGGTTTTAATTCCAGGTATTCAAGACAGCCCATGTATAGGATTACAGATAGTCTCAAAAGGTAATAGACCTGCAAATATTCGTTCTATTTCATGGTTTGGCGAAGGAGCAAAGCACGCTATGTGGGTTAAAAATTTTCATCGTCATAGCGACACATTGCCAAAGACGTTATCATATGGTGAGCAGCTAAATCTGATATTTACGCCTAATTTTGAAGTTGAGCTAGCCAACTATGTACACAATGAAATAAATGGTAAATTTGAAAATCTTTACCTTTCTTTAAGTACATCTACCGAAACTAAAAAAATAAATATAAGTAAAAGTATGCAGGACATAATTCGAAGTAGTCAAAAAACGGAGATTATTTAACCTTAATACTAGAATATAGATTCATTTTTTGTGTTCCAAAAAGGTCAATCTCATGTTTGTGCCAGCGAGTTGATTCAGTTTTTCTGATACTCGGTTTCGTAGTAAGGACATAAATGGGATTTTTAGTAGTGATAAATGAAACTTAGATTCTAATTCTTTATCCCATATTATCGCCGCCAAAAACCAAGCTATTTAGTGGGATGAAGTGGACGAGTGTTTGAGCGTAGCGAGTTTTCGTCCACGCCCACTAAATAGTTTTGTTTTTGGAAATCAGGCGATAAGGGTGGCCTTTTCTTTGGTTCTGTTTCTTTTGGCCACGCAAAAGAAATGAACGCCCAGCGGCAGCGACCAACCTTAAAATAAAAAATATAACTTATGATTACAACAGACCTAAATTAGGTTTTAGGTAAATCCCCACAAGTTCAATTCATAAAGCTACCGAACAAATCACGTTAATAAAATTAACGCCAGATGCTGGCATCTAAATTGCTTTTACGTCCTACATTAACCATAAACGTCAAAAAAAGGACTACCCGCAATGAGCACGATCAACTCAATCGGTATTGCCTCTAGCTTAATCACCAATAATCAAACAACGGCCACACAACAAGCTAATGCAGTCTCTAACTCAACAACCGCTGCGATATCTACTGATAGCGCTTCAACTCAAGATAAAGTTGAGATTTCCACCCGAGCCCAAAAAATTCAAAAATTGAATGAAGAATTCTTTTCTAAAGGCATGGATTCATTCGCCGTTACCCAAGGTTTTATTCAACGATTAGCAGACTATGGGTTAATAACGGCTGATGAGGCAACGAAGTTAGGGGCAAGTGCTGAAACGAGTGAATCAGGTGATGCTTCTACGGTAGGAGAGTTATCAACATTTATTGATAGCTTTAGCGAGTCGCTGAAAAAAACAGATCCAAATGACACGCTAATTGATATTTTACAACAAGCAAAAACGGTATTAGATAACTTTAACAGTCCAACTCAAAGTAGTCAGAATATAAATATTTCTCAAGTGAGCGGTCAACTACAAAACTATATAGATACGTCTGGGGAAAAATTATCTGCAACGGATAAGCAGTCAATTAATCAATTGGTGTCTGCTTTAGATGTTGCCAGTATATTAACGCCGGGGAAAAATACTACTTCACAGATAAATAGTTATTTGGCGATTAAAAACATGTAATTTTGTCACTTTTTAATCAGTTAGCCTACTTTGGGGCGATGTTTTTTTAAATGATGAAATACAAAAAAAGGCTTATTACACTAATCCGTAATAAGCCTTTTTTATTCGTCCTAATTAAAAAGCGTATTGTTGATGATGATGCGTGTCATTGACCGCTTCAAAAATATTTACAAAGGTTTGTGGTGATTGAATATCCACAGGAATATGTAAACGCCGAGAAATATCTCTTGCTGAAATAACACCTCTTATTTGTTTGTTTTCAGGATCAGTCACTAAACAGTGCTGCATGCCTTCTTTTTTCAGTGATTCAATCAAATCCCCTATCGAAATAAGATCAAGTAAACGGTAATGCAAACCTTTGATATTTTCTCGATTGACCATCAAATCGCCAACGGTTAATTGATAACGATCAAAGCCTTTTTTCTGTTGAATCAAAAATTGTTGTTCATTGAGTTCATGTTGGCTGATAGTGCCAATAAACTCATTATTATGGTCGACCACCAATTGCAAATGAACATGTGATTTCTGCATTAAAAATAAAGCATCAGATGCCAAGGTATCTACCTCTATCACTAAAGGTTGATGTTTTTTAAAGTCAGTAAATATAGTACGCACTGATGACGTTAATAAGATGTCATTGAATTCTTCAGGCTGTACCAAGTGAGCATTACTATCTAGCGATACTAAATGTATATTTTTCATGATATTTATCCTTCAATATGTATTTTTAGATGGTCAACGCACTGCAAAAGCAGGTATAACGTGACCAAAATTTAAATATGATTAACTGAAGAATACGGGCGGTGCTCTAATACCATGACCATTAACAATCTCACGAGTAATGAGGTTGATGTTTGCGAGTGGGAAAAGCAAAGCCAACGCAAAAACATTTGGCTTTAGTTGTGGAGATGAAACAAGGATGAAAGGTAGGTCGTTATCAAGATCTTCGGCGATAATAACACTATCGCCTATCGCATTACTTTGCGTTAATAATAGTTGCGTGCTGGTATTAGCATGGGCGTACGCTTCGCCTGACGCTATTAGTAAAACAAAAACAATTTGAGAAATGATTCTTTTAATGTCACTGTCCTAAAAACTAAATTAAACAAAAATACCTGTTTAATGATTTCTATTGTAACTAAGAAGACAAAAGGGTTTTCGTTAAGTTCTCAATAAAATTGATTATTTATATAATTTTTTTTTGTAGCCCTATAAAAACTTAAAACCCACCCAAAAAAATCCAAATAATTTCAGCTAGTTATATTTTTAAGCTTTAACCAATGCCTGCTTAATATATTTCTCTAATTTTTCCGGTTTTGTAATCGGAGCAAAGCGATAAAGTGGTTTACCATCGCGACCAATTAAAAACTTAGTAAAATTCCATTTAATTTTATTACCAAATACACCAGGCAAAGCCTTACGCAGATAACTAAAAAGTGGATGGCTTTGAGTTCCGTTGACATCCACCTTTTCGGTTATCAAAAAATCTACTCCATAATTAATTAAACAACCTTCAGAAATAACGGTAGCATCGCCCGGCTCTTGATGACCAAATTGATTACAAGGCACGCCAATAATCACTAAGCCTTTATCACGATATTGTTTATGCAATGCCTGCAATCCTTCGTATTGTGGCGTAAAACCGCATTCGCTTGCCGTATTAACCACCAAAATAACCTTATCTTTATATGCAGACAAGTCGATATTCTGACCTTGTAGGCTATTAATCGAATACGTGTAAATTTCAGTCATATATCTCTTCCTAGTCATTTTCATAAAAGCATGCATCACATCGTAACAATAAACAATGGCACTTCAACCCATGTCGTTTTTTAACCGTGCTATTGTTCAAATTAAGCTAAAATACCTCAATGCAATCAACTTCGCCCATCATTCTCAGTACTCTTAATGCCCGATATATGCACACCGCTTTTGGTTTGCGTTATCTTTATGCCAATTTAGGTGGCTTACAACAGCAAACCAAAATTCTCGAATTCACCATTCAAGAACTGCCGATTAATATTGTCGAACAAATACTGGCGCAGCAACCAAAAATTATTGGTTTGAGCGTTTATATTTGGAATGTCAGTGAAATCCACAAAGTCATCGCCATGTTAAAACAGATTTCGCCAGAACTCATTGTGGTACTTGGTGGACCAGAAGTTAGCCATTATCCTGATGTACCCGAAGTGGCGGCGTTAGCCGACTATGTCATTTCAGGGCCTGGCGAACTGAGCTTACGTGAACTTTGCCAACAATTACTCGATGGCAAACGCCCCGAACAAAAATTTATCGAAGGTAAAGCAACGCCACTTGAGGAATTAGTTTTACCTTACGATTATTACGATGATGATGATATTCGTAATCGGCTCATTTATGTTGAAGCCTCGCGTGGTTGCCCATTTAAGTGTGAATTTTGTTTGTCAGCATTAGATAAAACGGTCTCGCCATTTCCATTAGAAGCATTTTTTGCAGAAATGGATAAATTACTACAGCGCGGCGTGCGTAATTTTAAATTTATCGATCGCACCTTTAATCTCAAAATCAGCACCAGCATCGCTATTTTAGAATTTTTCCTTGAAAGAATGACTGATGATTTGTATCTGCACTTTGAAGTAGTGCCCGATAATTTGCCTGATAGATTAAAAGAAATGCTACAGCGCTTTCCTGCTAATAGTTTGCAGTTTGAAATCGGGGTGCAAACTTTTGATCCGGAAATCCAAGATCTCATTAGTCGTAAACAAAACAATCAAAAAACCAAAGATAATCTAACCTGGTTACGTGAAAATACTGGTGCTCATCTGCATACCGATCTTATTTTTGGTTTGCCGAGTGACACGCTAGACAATTTTGGCGACAGCTTTAATCAACTGCTGGCATTGAACCCTCACGAAATTCAAATGGGTATATTAAAACGCTTACGAGGTGCGCCACTTAATCGCCATAATGATCCTTATCGACTCCGTTTTAATCCTGAGCCACCTTATAATATTTTAACTACGCTCGATATTAACTTTAATGAAATGCAGCGAGTCAATCGGTTTGCTCGTTTTTGGGATATGTTAGGTAACTCAGGTCGTTTCAGTCATAGTTTGCCGTTGATTTTGACTGATCAGCCATTCAAACACTTTATGACCTTGTCAGATAGCTTATACATTCGCGCAGGGAGTTCGTGGAAAATCGCCTTAAAACGCTTATTTGAACTGGTTTATGTGATTTTTACTGAAGATTTCAATCTTTCGCCTGAGGTAGTAAAACAACAATTAGCGATCGACTATGCACGAGTAAAATTGAAAGGCATTCCGGATTATGAACGAGATAAACCGGTCGAAAAAACAGTGCGTGTCGGTGTGGCAAATAAACGGCAATTAGCCCATTTATGAAGTTAAACGATCAGTTTACTTAAGCTTTTAAATACCGGATGTTTGGCATCACCTAACCATTCAAAAATAATCGATTCTACATTGCTGATAATAACGCCCGCTTGGCGAAGTCGCTGTAAAGCATTCTGTTGATTTGTTATTGTTCGTGAACTTACTGCATCTTCAACCACAATCACTTGATAGCCCTGCTGTTGCAAATCTAATGCTGTTTGCAGAATACAAATATGTGTTTCCATGCCCGTCAAAATAATTTGGCGGCGTTTAGCTTGCACAATTGTCGCTACAAACTCATCAACTTTAGCCGCAGAAAAATTAGTTTTTTCAATAATAGGTGTTACTTCTGGCAGCAACGATTTTAATACTGATTCTGTTGGCCCTAAACCTTTGGGATATTGTTCGGTCACAATGACCGGTATTGATAATGCTTGCGAAGCTTTTAGCAAGATAGCAACTTGTGCTATCAAGCGTTGACCAATGCCGTCAGGCATTACTGTCGTTAATCGTTGCTGAATATCGATCAATACCAGCACACTGCCCTGTTTCGTTGCTATCAATGGACAATGTGCTGACATGTTTTAACTAGCTAACCATTCATTGATTATCGCTAAATCATCAATACCAACCGTGCCGGCAGCTTGTTTTAAACGTAAGGTATTCACAATGTAGTCATAACGAGATTGTGCATAATCGCGACGTGCGCTGAATAAATCTCGACGCACATTAAGTACATCGACCGTAGTACGCGTACCAACATCATAACCCGCAGTTGTCGACTCTAATGCTTTCTCATTCGACACAACCGCTTGTTTAAGGGCTTTAACACGGCTAATACCTGACATCACGCTGTTGTATGCTTCACGTGTCAATCGCATTACTGCACGGCGTTGTTGTTCTTCATTTTGCATTGATTGATCGAGTCGATAACTCGCTTCTCGCGTTCTTGAACGTACTGCGCCAGACACATCAATCGGTAGATTAAATTGCAGACTTAGCGTTTCTTGATCTGTTGAGCGACTACCGCTTGAGGTATTAGCAAAACCATTGCTGTTAACACCGGTATCACCCTGATAACTATAACCTTTCTGCCCAACCAGATCTAAGCTTGGATAATGCTCACTTTTTTGTAATTCAATCGTTTGGCCGGCGCTTTCAACCTCACTGCGAGAGACTAACAAACTCGGGTTTTGAGCCAATGCCACATCACTCCAATCATTAATATTAGTTGGTTCTGGTGTGACTAAAGGTGTTTCTGCTTTTAAAGCAGCTAACATGTCGATATATTTACCTGCTGTTTCTCTAAGACGCTCACCACTATTTGCTAATTCGTTTTGAGCGCTAATCACGCTAGCATTGGCTAAATCATAAGCTGCTTGTGATTCGACGACATCAGTAATCGTCGAAATACCAACATCAAAACGCTGTTGTGTTTGATCTAATTGTCGAGCAATGGCTTCACGTTCAGCAATAGCGAAGGTGACATCATCTTGACGACCTAAAACATCAAAATAACGTTCGGCAACTCGAACAATTAAGGCTTGTTCAGCAACTTGATAACTGGCGGTCGCACCTTCGATAGCAATATTAGCCTGAGCTTGCTGAACGAAATTTTCTTGATGATAAATAGGTTGGGTAATACTTAGGGTATAGCCACGGTTATCAAAGTTGCTTTTCCCGTCAGTCTGACCAGAAGATGAAACATCTTGCCACGTATAACCAACATCAGCACCTAAGCCTAATTGTGGTAAAAATCGTGCATGTGCTTGGTCACCTAATTCACCCACAGCTTGACGCGATGCGGCTTCAGCCAATAACTGTGGATCGCCTCTGAGTGCTAAGCCATAAACCTGCATTAAATCTTCGGCCATACTTGCCGACGAAAACAGTGAGGCAATAAGTAGTGTGGTTAACTTCAAACGTTTCATTTTTTTACCTTAACTTAGACTTGGGCTCAATATACACTCATACTTGTATCAACATCCTTAGCCCATGCATTCATGCCGCCGACTAAATTAATAACATCAGTGAACCCCATTTGTTCCATAAAATCACCCACTTGATGACTACGTTTACCTGAGCGACAAATCAGTACAACGACATCGTTTTTGTGTTGTTCCAAGGTATTCAATTGACCAGGAATGCTTTGCATCGGAATATGTATCGCGCCGTCCATTACACCATTTTGTAATTCAATCTGTTCACGCACATCGATTTTTACTGGCGAAACACCGCTGGCTAAGAAATCACGTAATTCAGTGGCAGTCATTTGTCTCATGTCTTTATTCTCTTTTAAAATTCAAATTCTGGTTTAGGTTCAGCGTTTATCATCGCTGAAATAACGGTTTCAAAGACGGTTCTGGTTTGCCACTCTCTTTCGGCAACTCGTCGAATAAGTTGCACTTGCATATTCTGACCTTTACCGACTATCGCGAGCATTCGCCCACCGATCTGTAGACTCTGCAAGTAATCATTGGGAACACTCACAAAAGCAGCCGTTGCTACAATCAGATCAACACGATCAACTAACGGCCATCCTCGTGATGCATCTCCCACATAAAGCATCACATTATCAATGCCCGTTTTTGCTAAATTACGGCCTGCTATCACGGATAACTCAGGCACGATTTCAACACTGATTACCGTCTTTGCTAACGTTGCTAATAATGCCGTGAAGTAGCCATTGCCGGTACCGATTTCTAATACTTTTTCATCTGGCTGAATATTGAGAGCTTGCAATAAACGACCTTGCAACACTGGCGAAAGCATTGTTTGACCATAACCTATTGGCAATTCGGTATCAGCGTAAGCAAGACCTGAAAATTCTTCATCAACAAATCGTGTACGCACGATATCTTTTAATACCGTTAAGACGCGAGGATCTAATACATCACTAGGACGGACTTGTTGTTCCAGCATATTAAAATGAGCGATATCAAGTGTTGTGGCCATTTTTCATCCTTATCGTGTGTGCAGTAGCATAAGAGTTTTATTATATAGCTGCAACTCAATAGGCTCGCTAGCTAGCAAACCTTCCGAGCGTTGTTCATTTATCTAATACTTTAAACACAACCGAACACTTGCCGTCGGACTTTAATATTATTCTCGACTATTCCGGCTTATCCCATGTATCACGCAATGTAACTGTTCGATTGAATACTAATTTTCCATCTTGGCACAACTCGCTATCGGCACAAAAATAACCTTCTCGCTCAAATTGATAAACCGTGCCCGGAGCAGCATCAAGCAAGCTTGGTTCTAAAACACAATCAGTCAAGGTCACTAATGAATTTGGATTAATGTGAACGGTGAAGTCATCCACTGATTTATCATTATCTGGATGCGGGTGATTAAATAAGCGATCAAATAATCTGACTTCAGCTTTAATGCCTTGCTCAGCCGAAACCCAGTGAATAACGCCTTTCACTTTACGTCCTTCAGGATTCGCGCCTAAAGTGGCAGGATCATAGCTACAACGTAATTCAATAATCTCGCCCTCTGCATCTTTAATCACTTCATCACAACGGATAACATAAGCATTTCTGAGGCGAACTTCTTTATCAGTCACCAAGCGTTTAAATTTATTATTCGCTTCTTCTTTAAAGTCTTCTTTATCAATATAAAGTTCACGAGTAAACGGCACAATTCGCGTCCCCATACTGTCATCTTGCGGATGATTAGCGGCTACTAATTGCTCTGTTTGGCCTTCAGGATAATTAGTGATGACCACTTTAAGTGGATTTAAAACCGCCATCGCACGTGGTGCATGTTCGTTAAGATTTTCACGAATGCAATTATCAAACATTTCCATTTCTACTGAGTTATCAGCTTTTGTCACGCCAATACGTTCACAAAAATCACGAATAGCGGCAGCAGGATAACCACGACGGCGCATGCCAGAAATAGTCGACATGCGTGGATCATTCCAGCCATCCACTAAGCCATCTTCAACTAATTGGGTTAATTTACGTTTGCTGGTGATTGCGTATTGCAAATTAAGACGTGAAAATTCAATTTGTAGTGGATGACATGGTACTTTTAACGTATCTAAGAACCAGTCATATAAAGCTTTATGATCGGCAAATTCTAAAGTACAAATAGAATGCGTCACACCTTCAATCGAATCAGACAAGCAGTGCGTGTAATCATACATTGGGTAAATACACCATTCACTGCCGGTTTGATGATGAACAACACCATGACGAATTCGGTAAATAGCAGGATCACGCATGTTGATATTGGGCGAAGACATATCGATTTTAGCGCGTAATAATTTCGATCCGTCAGCGAATTCACCATCACGCATGCCTTTAAATAAGGCTAAGTTTTCAGCGATGCTACGATCACGGTATGGACTGTTTTTACCCGGTTCAGTTAATGTACCGCGATATTCACGGATCTCATCAGCCGATAAATCACACACATAAGCATCACCTTGTTCGATTAACTGAACGGCATAGTCATATAATTTGCCAAAATAATCAGAGGCGAAATATTGATGATCAGTCCAATCAAAACCTAACCAAAGCACGTCTTCCTTAATCGCATTAACAAATTCTTCGTTTTCTTTATGAGGATTTGTATCATCAAACCGTAGGTTACATTCGCCGTTATAATCATTGGCAATACCAAAATTTAGACAAATAGATTTTGCGTGACCAATATGCAAATAACCATTCGGTTCTGGCGGGAAACGCGTGCGGATATGCCCTTCATTTTTACCCGCCTCAAGATCAGCATTGATGATATTTCGTATGAAATTACTGGGTTTTGATGTTACTACTTCTACTTCGCTCATTTCAGTCTCTAATCAAGGTGTTCTTATCCGTAATTAGATATATCAGCGATTTGATATATCAGCATATTTAGGATGATAAGAATTAAGGTGTTAAAAATATAAATCGTAATAGTATACAAGCGCTTAAGCTTTTTCCCATAACAATAAGCTTAAATAATGACAATGACGTTATATTGAGCTGATTATTGTAAGCTTTTACACACAGAAATTAACTGATAAATCACAGGTAATAACCATTAATCTTTCGATGATTAGGCGCTAAAAAGATACAGGGAAATTGATTGGTGTTGTTGAGAAGATGATATGACAAAACAGCTGAAATCTCAGCTGTTTTGTTTTTAGATTGCTCTCAATTATTTTAAATTTTTTGGGACACTAATTACCTTTGGTCGCACGATGAAACAAAGGTTCATGTACTGATTCACGAGAAAATTGCCAGCAAGCAATAGCTATGGCAACAGCTGAAAATCCAAGTAAAATAGCAATATCTGTCATCACTGAAAAGTCAGTCGGCACATTAGGTACGGCATGTTTGAGTAAATCAACACCATAACTGAATGGGTTTATCAATACGATGTAATGCAGATAAGTCGGTAATTGACTCACCGGATATAAAGCACCGCTTAGAAAAAATACCGGAAAAATGAAGAAATTCATAATGACGGCGAAGTTATCAATGCTTTTAGAATAAACCGCAATCAATCCACCAATTGCCGCACAACATATTGCCGTTAAAACAGCGGGCAGCAATAAACTAAGCGCAATTTTAAAACTGACTAAACCTAATACTAATAACAAAACTAACAATAAACAGGCTTGCACCATCGCCGTTAAGGTTGCAGCAATCAGTTTCGATAATACGATCCAATAATGAGCAATTGGTGCGATCATCATCATTCGCATCACACCAAATTCTTTATCGTAAACTAAGGTCAATGCAGATAATAAAGCGGCGAACAATAAGGTCATCGCTAAAATGCCGGGCACTAAAAAGCTGAGATAACCATCTTGTTCAGGACCTTGCAACATGCTGCCAACACCCGAACCAATAACCAATAACCAGATCATTGGTCTAACCATCGCACTAATTAAACGAGCGCGTTGGCGAAATAATTTACTCATTTCACGGCCAACCACCGCTTTCACAGGACGCCAACTCATATTACATTGCCTTGTTGTGGGCTGCAAAATGTCCATAAATAAACATCATTCAGATTAGGTTTTCGCCATTGCATCGCTGACACAGCATCGCCAAGTGATTGTTGTAATGCATAAAAATCGACATCATTCGCGGCTATTTTAAAACTTAAATCTTCGTCTTCGCGAATCGGTTGACCAAATAACGGACTTAATTGGCTGGAAATTTGTTCTGGATTCGGTGTGCTGATTTCTAAAATATAGGTCGCTAATTGTTGTGTTAATGCTGTTGGTGAACCGCCCAGCTGTAATTGACCTTGCTGAATAAAATCGACATGATCACAGGCCGCGGCTTCTTCTAAATAGTGCGTTGTTAGAAATACAGTCATGCCTTCTTCGCGGCGTAATTGTTCAACAAAACGCCAAATAGCACGACGATTAGGCAAATCTAAACCAATAGTGGGTTCATCAAGAAATAATACTTTTGGTTTATGTAATACGCCGCGTGCAATATCGACTGCTCGACGTTGGCCACCCGATAAGGTCAGTAATTTGCGTTTACGTTTGTCTTGCAAGCCAAACACTGCCAATAATTCATCAATTCGTTTATTCGCATCATGGGGGGATAAGTTATACATTGCCGCGGCAAATTGCAGATTTTCATCAATCGACATCGTACGATCAAGCGCGGAATCTTGAAACACCAAACCAACAGTACGCCTAATGGCGACTGGATCAGCCGCTATTTTCTGCCCTGCAATCCACGCTTCACCTGATGTGGCGGCAGTCATCGTTGTTAACATATGAATCGTCGTGCTTTTTCCAGCACCATTAGGGCCAAGTAGCCCATAAAACTGGCCAGCTTGAATATCTAGATCGAGGTTATTAACCACCGTGGTCTGACCATATTGCTTAGTCAGACCACGTGTCGATATCGCAGAATCGCTATTCACTCGCAGACAGTTTTTTGGAATTTTTCGGGTTCCGGAAAACTAAAGGTTTCGCTTCCGTTACTGTCTTTTCAGCTTCTAATCGACCACGTTTTAATGCGTCTTCGATTAAATGATGATCAAAAGACTTGCTGCAAACAGGATCGGCACTGGCTGGATCGCCAGTCAACATATAAGCCTGACAACGACAGCCGCCAAAGTCTTTCTCTTTTTCATCACAAGAACGACAAGGTTCTTTCATCCATTCGTAACCACGGAAACGATTAAAATCGTTCGATTCTTCCCAGATTTCTTTGACCGAAACATCTCTTATATTCGGTAAATCCATCCCTGGTAGTTCACGCGCGGCATGACAAGGTAATGCAACACCATCTGGCGTAATCGTTAAAAAGACATTTCCCCAACCATTCATGCAGGCTTTAGGACGTTCTTCATAATAATCTGGTACCACGTAGTAAATTTTCATCTTACCTTTTTGTTCTTCTTGGTAACGATGAGCAATGGCTTCAGCTTTAACTAATTGTTCTTTCATTGGCAATAATTGATCACGATTATGCATAGCCCAACCGTAATACTGCGTCGTGGCTAATTCAACATAATCGGCTTCAAGTGAAATTGCTAATTCAAGAATATCTTCCATTTGGTCGATATTTTGGCGATGGGTTACAAAACATAACACCATCGGATAGCCATTCGCTTTGACCGCTTTTGCCATTTCAATTTTATGTTTAAACGCATCAGTTCCTGCAATCAAATCATTTAAATCTTCGGAGCTCGCTTGAAAACTAACTTGTATATGATCTAAACCTGCTTCTTTAAATTCAGCCACTTTAGCGGCATCCATACCGACACCGGAGGTGATCAAGTTAGTATAAAAGCCCATTTTTCTGGCTTCAGTAATCAACTCAACTAAGTCAGGACGTGTTAAAGGTTCACCACCAGAAAGTCCTAATTGTGTCGCCCCCATCGCTCGCGCTTGACGGAAAACATCAAGCCATTCTTCTGTGGTTAGCTCTTTCTTAAAGTTAGCGTAATCCATTGGATTTGAGCAATAAGGACATTGTAATGGGCATGCATAAGTTAACTCCGCTAACAACCATAAGGGTTGGCGAATGTCATTATGGGAACTGAGTCCTAATGTACCGCCGGTACTTCCGGCTGCTTTATTCTGGTCTGATCCAGTCATTATCGTGTGCCTCTTCTAAAAACCGGTAAACATCATCATCTAAATCAGCACCATCAAAGGCTGCTTTTAGTTCAGCGATAAGTTCAGCTACAGTTTGTTTATTCTCACTAATTCGTTTTAATATTTCGCCTGCGGCACCATTTAGCTTAACCATGCCTTCAGGGTATAACAGCACATTACAGTTTTGTGCAGGCTCCCATTGAAAGCGATAACCAAGCGCTAAGACGGGGATACTGCTCGCGGTAAAAACCGGATCACTCATTTGTTAAACCTCAAAGGTGTAGGGTGGCCGTTTTTCAATATACGCCATCCACATGGCATCGCACATTGACCAAAGTACATCCAATTTAAACTGCAGTAAACTGACTGCATGCTCTTGTTGTTCACGTGTCTTAAAATGGTCGAGTGTAATTTGAACACCGTGCTCAACATCACGTCGCGCTTCACTTAACCGTTTACGAAAATAACGATAACCTTTTTCATCAATCCATGGATATAACTCTGGCCAGTTATCTAAACGTGCTTGATGAATCTTAGGTGCAAACATTTCGGTTAATGAAGAACTCGCCCCCTCTTGCCATGTCGCTCTACGTGCAAAGTTACTATAGGCATCGACCGCGAAACGAACACCCGGTAAAACATGTTCTTCTGACCATAATTCTTCACGTGTTAAGCCCACAGACTCACCTAGTTGTAGCCATGCCTCGATACCGCCTTCTTCATTTTCAAACCCATCATGATCAAGAATACGTTGAACCCAATGCTGACGCACTTCACGAATGGGGCAATTCGCCATGATCGCAGCATCTTTCATCGGTATGGTTGTTTGATAATAAAAACGGTTTGCCACCCAACCTTGAATTTGTTGTTTATCCATTTCACCTGAATGCATTTTGACATGCAAAGGGTGGCGAATATGATAAAACTCTTCTTTTGCGCGTAATACTTGTTCAAATTCTTCGCGTGACCAAGGTGCTTTGTCTGACATTGTCATTCCTCTATTTTGCTATTTTTTTAACGCCGCTTATAGTTCAATATCCATACCATCAAAGGCAAGTTCAATATTTGAATTATTCAAGGTTTGGCGTTGTGGTGATTCTTCATTCAAAATTGGATTAGTATTATTAATGTGAATAAGAATTTTACGTGGTTTTTCCATCGCATTCAGTATGCTCATAATCCCACCAGCGCTTGACTGATCGAGATGACCCATTTCACTGGCGCGCTTATTACTGATCCCTTCATTCGCCATTTCATCATCGGTCCAAACCGTACCATCGACTAAGATACAATCTGAATTTCGCATATATTCCAATACATGAGGTTCGGCAACGCCCAAACCCGGTGCATAAAACAAGCTTTTACCTGTTCGAGTATCTTTAATGTGCATGCCAATATTATCACCCGGCACAGTATTACCTCGGTGTGGTGAATAAGGTGGCGCCTCACTTAATAAAGGGACTGCTGTAAATTCTAAACCTTCGGCACTTGGAATAGTAAAAGGCGTTTGATCTGTGGCAATTTCATGATGATTAATGCCACGGAAATGTCCCAGAATGTTAAAGACAGGAAAACCCGTCGTTAGATCTTGGCGAACCGCTTCTGTTGTATACACTTCCCATGGTGCAATATGTTCACGTAAGGTCAACATGCCTGTTACATGATCAATTTGAGCATCGGTAATCACAATCGCACTAATCGCGGTATCTCTTACTGCACGACCGGGTTGTAAGGCAGGAAAATCATCGAGCTGTTTCTTAATATCAGGGGAAGCATTAAATAAGATCCAATCCGTACCATTGGCACTAATGGCGATTGAAGACTGGGTACGTTTAGTAGCCTTAATAGTACCTTCGCGAACACCTTTACAATTTACGCAGTTGCAGTTCCATTGAGGAAAACCACCACCAGCGCCTGAACCCAATACATGTACTTGCATTATATTTATTCCGTTGACTGACAACTAAATCGAATAAATCTGTTACAGAGAACTATTTGATTTAGTGATTTAAGATACTTGAGGCCCTCTGAAGGGCCCCAAGCATACATCAAAAACCGATATTAACGGTTGCAGATGTACATTGTTACTTCAAAGCCGAAACGCATGTCTGAGTATTCTGGTTTAGTCCACATAATAAAGCTCTCTTTTTTAGTTAGTTATAAAATACTGTGCGAAATAGCTCGCATCAGCAACTGTAATAGTACACTTCACTTATCATTGTTTCGTCAGGAATACCCGTTGCAATACTAAGGATTATCCTTATTTGCTATCGCAAGTTTCAAAGGCAAAAAAAAAGCCCCGATATCTTCCGATATCGGGGCTTTATATTTTTTACGATTCGAATTAACGATTGCAAATATACATTGTTACTTCAAATCCGAAACGCATGTCTGAATATTCTGGTTTAGTCCACATGATAAACACCTCGTTATTTAGTTAGAAATTGTCAGGAAAACTATTTTTCGTGACCTTGGAGCTAACTATACTCGGATGAATGTTATGGGGTTAGAGGAAAAGGCTTGATGTTACTGAGGATTTTCCTGAGTGAGTGTTTAAGGTTCCAATAATCCACTTCTAATAGCTAATCGTGCAAGTTCAGCAGAATTAGATACATTTAACTTTTGTTTAATCGTTGTGTGATGAGTACCGACAGTTTTTGGGCTTAAGTTCAAAATATCAGCAATATCATTGACCGTTTTACCTTCTGCTAATAAGCTAAAAACTTCGAATTCACGTTGACTCAAGGTATCAATAATACTTTCTGATCCCGATACTTTTTGCAAAGCAATCGTTTGTGCAATATCAGGATTAATAAAGATTTTACCTTGTGCAACTTGCTCCACGGCTTTAATCATTTCTTCCGGTGCACTGCGTTTTGGAATAAATCCTTTGGCGCCGGCTTGCAAAGCTCGCGAGGTAAATACGCTATCTTCATGCACACTCAACACCAAAATTCGTGCTTCAGGGCTACGTGCAATAATACGTTCAATCGCGCCGATACCACCAATCCCCGGCATCGAAATATCCATCACTACCACATCAGGATGATATTTAATGTAATCTTGCACGGCTTGCTCGCCACTTCCCGCTTCAGCTATCACAACAAGCTTATCGCCATCTTCTAATAAACGCCTAAACCCTGCACGTACTAATTCATGATCATCGACTAGCAATACGGTTGTTTTATTGTTACTCATACGATTTTATCCGCTCCTAGTGGAATAGCGACATGGATTTTTAACCCCGCTCCCAAGCTGCTGACCAATTTGAATGTTCCGCCTAAACTATGCGCGCGTTCTCGCATGCCTAGCAAACCAAAATCAACATCAGAATGAAAGTCTTGAATCTCCATTCCTTTACCATTATCAGAGATATCAATAATTAACTGATTTTGTTGTAGTTTATCATCAAATTGATTATTCACAGCAATAATCATTTCACTTGCATCAGCATGGCGAACAGCATTAGTAATAGCTTCTTGCACAACCCTGAATACAGTCATATTCATCATTTCATTCAAATGATCTAATTGTCCGGAAACATTCAGGCTGAAACTAATATTCGGCTGTCGCTTTCGCCAAGCAGAAATACATTCTTGTAAGGTCGCTATTAAACCTAAATCGTCTAATGGACTAGGACGCAGTCGTGTGATCATATTATGAACAACATCATAAATATGGCTCGCCACGTCAATAATGGCTTGAGCGCTTCTATATACTTTAGGTTCTGTGGTTTCGCTACGATTCCGAATTAATACTGCATCTGTTTTAATTGCCGTCAGACATTGCCCCAATTCATCATGTAATTCTCGTGCTAAATGTCGGCGTTCTTCTTCTTGCGCTTCCGCCATATGATGTGTCAATAAACGTGTTTCACGCAGCTGACTTTCAGCCGCTTCGGCTTGTTTGTGTTCAGTAATATTTCTTAACGTGCAGATAACGCCACGCACTGTCTCATCCGTATCTAATAGCGGGACGGTGGAAAATAAAATAGATCCAATACGACCATCCGGCAATGGCAAGCTTGTTTCTAGATTTTCGACTGTTTCACAGTTTTCTAAAATCTCGGCAATACGACTACGGTGCTCAGTGAAACCTAAATTAGCTAACGCTTCACCGACTAATAACGTCGTTTGATGATGAAATAATCGCTCAGCAGCCGGATTGCAAAATGTAATATTACCAGCATGATCTAATGATAAAATAGCATCACCCGTTTGTTTAACCAATGTAGCTAAACGGCGGTTTTCCTCAATACTCAGTTCGAGTGTTTGCCCCATTCGATTAAAGGTTTGACTGATTTGATTCATTTCTGCCAAAGAGAAACTTGGCAAGCGTAGATGTAAATCACCACGCTCGAAACCAGACAGAGCAGCGAGTAAACGATCAAGAGGCCTGAGTAACCATCCAACGCCCCAATACAAAAACAAACCTACAAAAATAAAGATCCCAATACCTAACTCTAAAATGCCGCGTAAATCTCGCCAGCGGTCACCAATTTCTTGCAAAGGTGCAGCGTAGATAACCATATGACCCGTACCAAACTGTTTGGTTAAGGGGATTACTTTTGGAAACAATATCTTAACAAACCATTCAGGTGGTTTTGCACCCATGTCCTCTTGCGGCTCACCCTCAAATAACAAACCTTTAGAATCAAATAACAGGATATGTAAGCTACGAATTTCGCCCAATGCTTTGACTAAATCTTGCAGATGCTCGTATACACCTTGCTCTCTATTGAGTGATATGCCAGACAATGAAACCGTGATTAGGCGAGCCGCTGCCGCCATCGTGTCTTCCATTTCAAGCTTTACTGACTGACGAGCATTACTAACTAATACGCCTGTGCTTGCTAATACTGAACTGAGCAGCAATACAGCAAAAAATAGATGAACTTTTACCTTAAGACTCATCCAACAATAGTTTCCGCTGAGCCTTTGGCACCGATATTATCAACCCAGCGAATTGTAATTTTATCGCCCAGCTTACCGCCAGCTAATTGAAAAGAAAAATAGGGATTTTTAGCCGTTGCTGTACCACATTTTATCGTCAGTACTTCATCTTCATTACGCCAGCAACGAATATCTTGAATAAACTCAGCAGGAATTAACTCGCCCACTTCATTCTTACCTCGTCCGGTGTGCATAGGATGAGCTAACAATAAGCGTACGGTTGTTTCATCCTCTTTTAATTTCGCTCGAATTCGATCTTTTGCCTTTAATGCCATTAAGCACATCCTCCAATATCGACTTCCACCATCCGAGACGTTTTATATAACTTACCGCCCGCGTTAATGACGGCAATAACCAAGGAGTCTTCAGCGATTTTAATCATGCTTTTAAAAGGTAGTTTTACAGAAGGCGACAACTCCAAACTCATTGCGAGCGGATTAGGATTTTTCTCAACTAAAATTGCAATACGTTGAATATCTTTTAAGCTACTTTGAACCTCAATCGGCACCGATGCCCCGTTAACCGCATAACTAGGTGGACTACCTACTTTAAATTTCACCATCTCATCATCGGCAATTTCAGCTTGGCCAAGTAAGGCGAGTAATGCATCTTCAACCGTTTTTGAATTAAATGCATCCGTTGGCCAGTGAGCCAGCACTCGTTGTGGTAATAACAAACCACTTGTCGCGACCAAAGCCAGCGTCGATGCCGAGATCACACCTTTTAAAACAGTCCTTCGTTGTTCAAAGCGTTTATCTGTCATGACAACTCATCATCCATCTGCTTTAATGCCATTTCAACCTCACGTAACCGAGCAGTTATTTTAGAAAGCTGATATTCATCGTGTTTTGCAAAACCCGCCGCTACACGTAGTTGATCCGCGGCTTGTTCTAAACGACCCGAATTATAATAATACTCTGCTAACCAACTGTGAGACTGACTTTTCTCACCCATTGCCGCTTTTGCTTGCGACATTAATTTATAAAGCGGACGAGATGGTGAGCCAATTTCAAATTGGGTTTGTAACAAGGCCACCGCTTTTGCTGGCTGATTAGCCTTCAATAACACATCGACCTGCTTCAACGTCAGCGCCTGATCATCCGGATATAATTTTTGATTATCTTCATAAATCGTTAATGCTGCCGGAATTCTACCGACAGCGACTTCTAAATCAGCAAGTGCGAGCTGATAACTTAATCTGTCTTTGTCTTGATCGATAAGTTTTTGTAAAACCGTGCGAGACAGTGTGTAATCACCTTTAGCCGCTAAAGCCAAACTATAACCATATTGCGTTGCCGTCTCATTCAAACTACTTCCTGATTGCATTTCATCGACATAAAACTGAGTCAATTGATTCAAATCTTTCGATGCCATCACTCGTAGTTTTTCACGAATCAAATAGAACTGTAAATTATCACTCTGTTGTGGTTTTGATGGATAGCTCGCCGCTCGTCCTCGTGCATCAGCGATACGGGAAGTGGTCACAGGATGAGTACGCAAGAATTCAGGTACAGAGCTACTGGTATAAAACCGACTTGTTTGTTGCAAGCGTTCAAAAAATGTAGGCATAGCTTGTGGATCAAAACCTGCTCGAACCAGCGTTAACATGCCTAAGTTATCCGCTTCACTTTCGTTAGCACGGGTAAAGTTTATTTGTGCTTGAATGCCGCCAGCTTGCACGGCCATAATAGCTCCCATTCCCATTTGTGAATTAGTTGTTGCGCCCAATAATGCCGCGGCAATCATCGCCACCGTCATCGGCACACTCATTTGTTTAGACTGTTCAAAGCTACGTAATAAATGTCGTTGAGTGATATGAGCAATTTCATGCGCCATGACCGAAGCCACTTCATCTTCTCGCTGACTAGTTAAAATCAAACCACTATTGATACCGATAAAACCACCGGGAGCTGCAAAGGCATTAACGGTAGGATCTGGCACCATGAAAAACGTAAAGTTCAAATAAGGCGCATCACTATTTGACACCAAACGGTAACCTAATGCTTGCAAATAGCTATTCACTTCAGGATCGTCAATTAACTCGACCGACTGTTGTAACCGCCAGAAGAACGATTGACCAATCTCATGCTCTTGCTGTGGTGAAATCAATGCGCCTGCACTATCGCCCATTTCCGGCAAAGCAATATCAAGCGCCTGCACCGATGACAACGGCCAAGCAATACAACCCAATAATATTAATGCATTAATTTTTTTCATAATGATCCGTAGACATCACTGTTCCGAAAGGGTTCCTACAAGACAAGGCGTCTATTTAAGTTTATTATCACACTATTATATAGATACAGCACTTAGGGAAAAATGATGTCACATTTTGATGTAGAACTCGACACTTCAGGCTTAAACTGTCCACTTCCTGTCCTCAAAGCACGCAAAGCTTTAGCTGAAATGACTGCCGGTCAACGATTGCATTTGATCGTAACAGATGCTGGCGCAAATAAGGATATTCCTGCGTTTTCAAAAATGACGGGAAATCCGTTAATTGAAACCAATGAACAAGATGGTAAATTACATTTTATTCTTGAAAAAGGTGCCGTGTGATGGCTAAAAAACTCGCTATTATTGCTAGCAAAGGCACATTAGATTCTGCCTATCCACCATTTCTACTTGCTTCAACCGCTATCGCTCTTGGATTTGAGGTAAAGATATTTTTCACGTTCTACGGCCTACAATTGCTGAATAAAGAACTCAATTTAAAAGTATCACCACTTGGCAACCCCGCGATGCCAATGCCCGTGACCATACCCAGTATCGTACAAATTATTCCCGGCTTAGAATGGTTTGCGACATGGATGATGAAACGTAAACTCAAGAAAAAAGGCGTCGCCAGTTTAGAAGAACTTCGTGATATTTGTATCGAAACAGGCGTCGAACTTATTGCCTGCCAAATGACCGTCGATCTCTTTG
This sequence comes from Methylophaga sp., assembly GCA_011053005.1. Classification (GTDB taxonomy): domain Bacteria; phylum Pseudomonadota; class Gammaproteobacteria; order Nitrosococcales; family Methylophagaceae. The sequence goes on along the minus strand of DRHW01000034.1, from coordinate 79,865 downwards.
ACTTTAAAAATGAAAATTTTATTGAGGGCATTAGCCGTGGCGGCGCAGCAACATTTTTAGAATTTGCTGGCGATGCTGATATTACGCTTTATATTTAAATATTTTTCGTTGAAACTTCGATTAAAAATACTGATAGACACGCCGATTTAATAATCGTCTTTAGCGACCTTTAATCTGTATTTAAGCGATGCTAAGGTCTCATTTAACTAATTATTTGAATGGATATTTTGATGGCAGATGACACGATAGATGACGCTTCAGAAGACGCTTCTTTAGATGAAGACAACGCAAACGCAACTTCAAAAAGATTTTCCAAGCCAACGCTGATTAAAATAGCGATCGGCATAGTATTGCTACTGCTCATCGCTGGCGCTGCCTATTTTTTCTTTATGCCAGAAGATCAAGCTGCTTCACAAGAGACTAAGGATACGTTAGATGATGCTACCACTGCTCCAGAACAGACTTCACCAACGACTGATTCAGATGCAGTTGAATCAGATAGCACCCTAGAAAACCAACCAAACAATAAAGAATATTCAGCTGAACAGTTACAGTTGCTTAAATTACGTGAAGAAGCCGTCGCCCTAAAAGAAGAAAATCTAAAAATGAAAGAGCGGCTAAATAAATTAGAAGAGGAACAGAACCCCAATATTGAAGCAAGTAAGCCAGAAATATCTGAAATGACCAATGAAACGCTGGCTGATGAAGAAAACGATGGGAAAACAACGTCAATAGATACACAACCTAAAACTAAACAAAATCAATACTCGAATTTATATATTAAAGAGAAGGCCGCCGCACAAGAACCTCAGTCTAAGACAACGCTGCCCGTTCAACGCGAACGTGACATAACACCGCCACCAGCACCAAAATGGGGTGAATTTTCTCCGACATACAATGGTAAATAATTTACGGGCATCACTTCATCTTTGAGTTCAGCTCAAACAACCTTATTTAAAAAATAAGGCTGCTGATACTCAAGTTTGCATAATCCCAAAACATTCCCGAAAGCAACAAAAAGCCCCAGCATAATAAAATGCTGGGGCTTTGAATCTGTTGCTTCCTAGACCTGTACTCTAACCAATTATTATCTATGGTCGTTAATAATTAATATCCTCGATAATTCATCAAACTTAAATCTGAACCGCGTCAGAGTTTAAAAACATGTCAGACTCATCTTGCATAAAACACATCGATCTTTTTTGCGTGCAGTATTGCCAGATTTTCTCACGATAAATCCCATATCAGTCATGTTTTTAGGTCGTAATCTTGAGAGTGAAAAAACCGAAAAATATCACACAAACGCAGTATGCATTCGAATACCTCACCCGCTGACACTGTCACCTAGGCCCCCTCTATCCTATATAACTTAACTTTAGTCAGGATGTTTACTAATAAACTTTTTGTAAAATTCAGACGCAGAAACAGGTTTTCCAAACAGATAACCTTGAACTTGAGAGCATTCATTGGCCAAAAGAAAGTCGAGCTGGCTTTGTGTTTCAACACCTTCGGCAACCACTTCTAAGTTAAAACTATTGGCAAGATAGATAATCGCTTTTACAACGGCGACGTCTTCTTTATCTGTAGCAAGATCGCGTACAAAACTCCTGTCGATTTTTAAGCGACTGACAGGATACCGTTTTAATAAACTTAATGACGCAAAGCCAGTGCCATAATCATCGAAAGCAAGACCCACGCCTAAATTGCGTAATTTATGTAAAAGTTTTAAGGTTAATTCGTCATGGTGTAATAATATATTTTCAACGATCTCAAGCTCCAGAGCCTTAGCCGGAAGCCCCGTTTCATTAAGGATATTTTGTATCTCCGAGGGTAGCTGTAATGATCGCATTTGAGCCTCAAACAAGTTAACCCCTATCTGAAAATTTGGGATATCGGCTCGCCATTTAACCGCTTGTTCACATGCCGTTTGCAGAATCCATTGCCCAACATCTGCTGCAAAAGGCTTCTCGCCTAGAATATCGATAAATGATGCTGGAGATAGCAATCCGCGAGTTGGATGATTCCAACGAATCAAGGCTTCCGCCCCCGTCAACTGTTGTGTTTTAGTATCGAATTGAGGTTGATAAAAAAGCTCATATTGTGTTTCTTCAAATGCCAAACGTAATTCCAATTCGAAGGCACGTTGAGCGACTTGTAGTTCTCGAATCGCAGGTATAAATAACTCTTGGCGACCTTTACCGGCTGCTTTAGCTTTATAGAGCGCCAAATCTGCAGCACCCAAAAGCTCTTCAGCATTTCTGCCATGCATGGGCGACATTGAAATGCCAATGCTCGCACCAATTTCAATCGATTGATCAGCAAACATAAAAGGAGCAGAAAATGTTGTAAGTAAATGCTGTGCGATGTCGATGGCTTTATCAGGATCATTCCCCATGAGAAGGGTTACAAATTCATCTCCACCTAACCGGGCTGAAATGATTGAATTATGACAAACCGACTGAAGCCTAACAGCAACCTCCTTCAAAACGGCATCGCCAGCGGAATGGCCAAGTGTGTCATTAATTTCTTTAAAGCCATCAAGATCAATGAGAAGTATTGTGGCCAGTTTTCCATCAGAGAGTGTTTCGTTAATACATTGACGCCAAGCATTTCTATTAGGTAATCCTGACAACTCATCAACAGAGGCCATCCGTAACAATCTTTTTTCGTTAAGACGCCGCTCTGTTATATCTCGCACAATCGCCCCTATGCAGACTGAGTTACCCTCATCCCACGTAGAAAAGGAAAACTCAGCAGGAAACTCAGTACCGTCTTTATGCAATCCAGAGAGCTCTATAGTTTGATTTGCAAACCGCAACTTGCCACCTTGCTTCAATGCCTCGATGTCTGCATGGAAGATTTGTCGCAGTGCCTTTGGGACAAGTATCTCGCAGGACTTATTTTTAACTTCTAACTCGGTGTAGCCAAAAAGACGCTGTGCCGAGTTATTCCAAAATGTAATATTTCCTTCCATGTCTGTACAAATGATTGCATCTGGAGACGTTGCGGCAATATTTTCAAATCTAGCCTGACTCATCGCCTGGCTAGATTCAAGACGGCGCATTTCCATCTGATCCATAATTAATGCGGTTAAATCTTTTAAATTTTTACTATCAACATCACTAAATGTAGCCCGAGGCTGACTGTCAATCAGGCAAAGTGTCCCAAGCTTATCTCCATTCGGTGCAACGAGTTGTTGCCCTGCATAGAAGCGTATAAAGGGAGGTCCGAGTACTAACGCATTAGAACTAAAGCGAGAATCATTTAACGCGTCAGGTATATAAAGTACTTCGTCCTGAACAAGTGCATGTGCGCAAAACGAAACTTCACGACTCGTTTCGCAGACTTCTAACCCAACTTTTGCCTTGAAAAACTGACGATCTTTTGCCACCAATGAAATCAGAACAATAGGAACCTTGAATATACGAGCGGCTAACTCAACCAATCGGTTAAATTCTTCCGCTGGTGGCGTATCTAGAAGATTGTACTCATTCAACGTGAGTAAGCGTTGTTCCTCATTGGCCGGTAGAGGATAAGTATTTTGTTTCATGATTAAATTTTAGTCCTATTAAATGACTACACAAGCAATATAACTCAGTCCAGTAAAAATCCCAATTCCACTTTGGTTATTTACGCTTCACATTAGAATATAAATATGCAGTCATCAATAGGAACTTAAATTTAGGTAAGTAAATTCAAATTAATTACATCTATTCGATCTGCACGTAAACATAAGGTGAACATTAATTTATAAGCATTCATCACGTCATAGCAGTGATGAAACGGTTCGAGACACATCTTCAGCACCCTGTAATATTTCATTCATCACCGCAGTGACCGCAGTAAGCTGCTCATTACTGACCATCGCCCGTTCTTTTACGCTATCCATTTTTTGTGTGACATCTTGAGTCAACTTCCGATTTTTCTTTACCACTGCTTTAATTTCTTCAGTAGAAGTGCTGGTTCTTAATGCAAGCGTTCTCACTTCATCAGCAACAACGGCAAAACCTCGACCCTGATCACCTGCCCGTGCTGCTTCAATCGCAGCATTCAGGGCTAAAAGGTTCGTTTGTTCAGCAATATCATTAATTGTTGAAACAATTTTTTCAATGCTCTGTGATTCGCTATTTAATTGCTCGATATTAGCCGAGGTCTCTGCAACATGTTGTAATATCGTATTTGACATTTGCACTGAGGTTGCGAGCAATTCACTACCATTTCTAGCGATTTGTGAGGTTTCCTCAGCCGTAGAAAACGACATTTCTGCTGCTTTCATAATTTTATTGTTTAATTCAATTTTCAGCGTAATATCACTGGCAAATTTAATGACCTTTATAACCTTACCTTTATCATCAAAAACAGGGTTATATGACGCTTCTAACCAAATAGCCTTACCATCTGCATTTTTCCGCTCATATTGACCCGTAAAAAAATGACCCGAAGCAATGTCTGACCAGAAATTAGGATTTTCATCATAAAATCGATCAAAACAAAGTATACGATGCGGTTTGCCAACAATCTCTTCTAAAGAATATCCTACCACTGCTAAAAAGTTTTCATTTGCCTTTAAAATCTCGCCATCTGCAGAAAATTCAATAATTGCCATCGAACGATTTAATGCATTAAAAGCAGCATCAAGATCGCGCTCTTTGTTCACGGAACGTGTAACGTCAGAGGCTATTTTAAAAATTGATGTCACTTTATTTTGCTTATTGGTAATCGGAAAATAAGTCGCTTCTAACCAAAGAATATCTTTGTTTTTACTTAGCCTTTTAAAGGTGCCTGCTTTGGTTTTTCCTTTATTTATATCTTCCCAAAATCCTTTATATTCAGCTGATTTTATATAATCTTCATCACAAAATATTTGATGGTGTTTACCTATAAGATCAGATCTTTCATACCCCATCGTCGATAAAAAAATGTCATTTACCTCTTCAATAATCCCATCGGAATTAAACTGAATTGTTGCAACTGATTTTTTGATTGAATCAATAGTACTGACAATATCATCATACTGAAGACGCGTATCCAATAACTCTGTTTTTAGTTGTTTATTAAACACCGTACATCTCCTAAAAGCTCAGCAGCATCATTAAGTGCATTAACCGCTAAGTATGTTAATAAATTTAATCCGCGTCAGAAAATTAGAAGCATTGAAGTGAAGCTTCTAATGAACAATATATCGACGGCTTGGCGTAAATAATGAGCTTTATTTATTGTCGTTCTAAAAGTGTATTTTTAAAATTATATATTTGCGCTGATAGTCAAAACATAAGCTTGATTTCTTCAAAAGCTAACATGATTCTATTAAAAATATTAGGTAAATTGTGCAGTTCATTAAGTTTTTTTCATGGTTAGTGTTTTAAGAGTATTAAGTTACAGGAGGTAGCAGCCTAAATACCTCTCATCAGCGATGAAAGCTACTTTATACAAACTGAGCGCTAAGAGTGATTTTTGGCCCAGAAACAACACTAAGTAACAATATCTCTAATCAACGATTGCGGAGATTATAAGTATTTCTGGCCAACTCTTACTCTTATGAGAGACGTATGTGTGTCATTCAAACATCGGTTTGATTTATAAGTTGATAAATCAAACCGAATCACCCCCGATTATTCTACATGCAGAATTGCAGCGTTTAATCAACGCATCGGAAAAGGTGTGTTTGGTATTAGTAAAGAAAGTTGCTTAGGGAAGTAAGCCACGCAAAATTCCTGAAACCAACAAAAAAGCCCCAGCATAATAAAATGCTGGGGCTTTAAATCTGTTGGCTCCTCGACCTGGACTCGAACCAGGGACCTGCGGATTAACAGTCCGATGCTCTACCAACTGAGCTATCGAGGAACAGAAAGATGGTCATTATAGAGCTTTATTTTCTTGGGTCAAGCACTATCGTGATTTTATTTTAAGCAATAAAATCTGCAATGCGTTTTAAGGCATTTTCAAGATTTTGTTCACTAGTTGCGATTGACAAACGAATATGATTTTTAAGGCCAAATGCCGTACCAGGAACAACGGCAACACCTTTATCAACCAATAATGCTTCGGCAAAATCGAGATCATCAGTGAATTGTGGCATGCGTTCTAACACCTTGCTGATGTTTGGAAAAACATAGAACGTACCATCACTTTGTAGTGATTCAATACCATCCATTGCATTTAATTTATCCACCACCATGTCATGACGCTTTTTAAACTCTACCAACATCGTTTGAATACATTGTTGATCGCCATTGAGTGCTTCGACAGCTGCAGCTTGTGAAATTGATGCAGGATTTGATGTACTTTGTGATTGAATTTTTTTCATCGCAGCAATCAATTTCGCTGGACCTGCGGCATAACCAATCCGCCATCCCGTCATTGAATACGCTTTAGATACCCCGTTCAATACAATCGTACGATCATACAATGCAGGACACGCCATCAGAATGTTATAAAAACCTTCTTCCGTCCATAAGATATGTTCATACATATCATCGGTGGCAATTAATACATTTGGGTATTTAAGCAATACTTCACCCAAAGCAACAAGCTCCGCTTTGCTGTATGCGATACCTGACGGATTCGATGGGCTATTAATCACAAAAATACGTGTTTTGGGCGTAATCGCAGCTTCAAGTTGTTCTGGCGTTATTTTAAAATGCTGATCTTGTCCTGCTTCAATAATAACCGGCACACCATCAGCCAATAACACCATGTCAGGATATGAAACCCAATACGGTGCAGGAATAATCACCTCGTCACCTTGGTCTAACATGGCTTGAGACAAGTTAAAGAAACTTTGTTTACCACCCACTGACACTAAGATTTGGTTAGCTTCATAATGCAGGCCATTATCACGTGATAATTTGTCGATAACCGCTTGTTTTAATTCAACGGTACCATCTACAGCGGTATATTTTGTCTTACCCGCATTAATAGCCGTAATAGCCGCGTGCTTGATATGGTCAGGCGTATCAAAATCGGGTTCGCCAGCACCAAGACCAATAATGTCTTTACCTTCTGCTTTTAATTGAGCTGCTCGCGCAGTAATCGCCAACGTGGGAGACGGCTTAATGCTTTGCACGCGCTGAGAGAGCTTGATATCCACAATCATTCCTTCATTTATAGTACAAGTTGAAACCTGTGCACGATTAATTATGTTCATCATTGCGATACAAAATAGTCGACAGACAGGTGTTTTGAACAAATTTGTCGACTATTTTCGTCCGGCTCTGACAAAAATACTTTTCGTACATACGGTCTTAAGTTAATTAAATACGAGATAATATACGCCAAACCTGAATAATGCAGAAGAACTATGGCTAAACAACTTGAACTCGTAAGCGAATTTGAACCCGCAGGAGACCAACCGACGGCGATAAAATCCTTGGTTGAAGGTCTTAACAATGGTGAAATGTGGCAAACCTTATTGGGCGTAACCGGATCAGGTAAGACCTTCACTATCGCCAATGTTGCGCAAGCAGTCCAACGTCCTATGATGATTTTGGCTCCTAATAAAACTTTAGCGGCACAGTTATATAGTGAGATGAAAGAATTCTTTCCTAATAACGCCGTTGAATATTTCGTGTCTTATTATGATTATTATCAACCCGAAGCTTACGTGCCTTCGTCCGATACGTTTATTGATAAAGATTCCTCGGTTAACGAACAAATAGAGCAAATGCGTTTATCGGCTACCAAAGCCATGTTAGAACGACGTGATGCGATTATTGTATCTAGCGTGTCATGCATTTATGGTTTGGGTGATAAAGACTCTTATTTGGAAATGGTGTTACATCTGGTGCAAGGTGACACGATTAATCAGCGTGATATTTTAAAACGTCTCACCGAATTACAATACAAACGCAATGACATCGAATTACATCGTGGGACTTATCGCGTACGTGGTGACGTGATTGATATTTTCCCGGCTGAATCAGAGCGTGACGCAGTGCGTGTGGAATTATTTGATGATGAAATTGAACAGCTCTGTTATTTCGACCCTTTAACCGGCGAAGTATTACAACGACTTAGTCGCATTACGATTTATCCTAAAACTCACTATGTCACACCGCGCGATCAACTATTATCAGCGGTTGATGCGATTAAAGACGAACTTAGAGAACGCTTAGCGGTATTAAATAAAGACAATAAACTCGTTGAAGCTCAGCGTTTAGAACAACGCACACGTTTTGATATCGAAATGATGTTGGAACTAGGTTATTGCAACGGCATTGAAAACTATTCGCGTCATTTGTCGGGACGTGGTACCGATGAAGCACCACCGACTTTATTTGATTATCTACCTGATGATGCATTACTAGTTTTAGATGAAAGTCATGTTATGGTGCCGCAAATTGGCGCCATGTATAAAGGTGACCGTTCACGCAAAGAAACCTTGGTTAATTATGGCTTTCGTCTGCCATCTGCACTTGATAATCGCCCATTACGTTTTGAAGAATGGGAAAATTTAGCACCACAAACTATTTTTGTATCGGCGACACCTTCAACCTATGAGGCAGAACACGCCAGCTCGATTGTTGAACAAGTAGTGCGGCCAACGGGCTTAATTGATCCCGAAGTTGAAATTCGCCCCGTCGCCACACAAGTTGACGATTTATTATCAGAAATTAATAAACGTAGCGCGATTAATGAACGCGTATTGGTCACGACATTAACTAAACGTATGTCCGAAGATTTGACCGATTATTTACGCGAACATGGCGTTAAAGTTCGCTATCTCCACTCAGATATTGATACTGTTGAACGTGTCGAAATATTGCGAGATCTTCGTTTAGGTGAATTTGATGTATTGATTGGTATTAACTTATTACGTGAAGGTTTAGATATTCCTGAAGTGTCATTGGTCGCCATTTTAGATGCAGATAAAGAAGGTTTTTTACGTTCGGAACGCTCGCTCATTCAAACCATTGGTCGTGCTGCGCGAAATCTAAATGGTAAAGCAATTTTATATGCGGATCGCATGACAGGTTCGATGCAACGTGCAATAGATGAAACCGATCGTCGTCGTGAAAAACAAGTCGCTTATAATACGGAACATGGCATTACACCTACCGGCATCAAGAAAGCGATTCGTAATAGTATTGATGATAAACAAGAAGAAAAACGTAACGATAGGCAGCACATAGTTAGAGTTGCAGAAGAACATGCTAAATATGGTGCGTTAACGCCAAAACAGCTCGCAAAAAGACTACAGCAAATGGAGCAAGCAATGTATCGTCATGCTCAGAATTTAGAGTTTGAAGAGGCAGGAAAACTACGTGATGAAATGGAACATATCCGCGCTATCGCCTTCAAGCTGAGTAATGACTGAACCGGAGAGAGAGTCCCCATATATTAAATCAAATGATGAGATTAAGCTGCTGGCGTCTCGCCTTGTTCAGCATCCGGCCAGTTTTGAATATAATTTTTCAATAATTTATTTTCAAATTTAGCTTTTTTGAGCAATTCTTCGACAATGTCTGTTATCGACAACATTCCTTCCAGTTTTCCCTGATAAACAACAGGTAAGTGGCGAACATTATTGTCTACCATTATGTTCATCACTTCTTCTAAGGTATTGTCAGGCTCACATACAAAGGGAACCGGAGTCATCGCATCAGCAACCGTAATCGGTGACCACATTGCCTGTTTTTTATGCAACACTTTTAATATATCTCTTTCTGACAATATCCCAATCAGCTTACCATTCTCAGTCACGACAAGAGAACCGATACGATTATCCATCATTAAACTCACCGCCATATCAAGTGAGTCACTAGGAGCCAAACCAAGTACAGGCTTACCTTTATTCTTAGTAATCGCTCTAACTTTCATCGCTCGTCCCTCTTTGTTGAATAAACCGCTTAATTGCTATTCTGCTTGAGTAAGTCTAATAAAGGCAAATCAATTGTTATCGCTAGGTATGTTCGCGTGTTGATTTAAATTCTATATCGGGCCAGCGTTCCATCGTTAGATCTAAGTTAACTCGAGTTGGTGCAATATAAGTCAATCCACCCGAACCATCTAAGGCTAAATTAAGCGCCGCTTTTTGTTTGAATTCTTCTAGTTTCTTAGCATTTGAACAATACACCCAGCGCGCTGTATAAACTTGCACGGCCTCATAGCTGCAATCAACACTATATTCACCTTTCAGACGATGCGCAACCACGTCAAATTGTAAAACACCAACGGCACCTAAAATTAGATCGTTATTAGATAACGGTCTAAATAACTGCGTGGCGCCTTCTTCGCTCAATTGCTGCAAGCCTTTTGATAAAGCTTTCATTTTGAGTGGATCTCTTAAGCGTACTCGGCGAAACAATTCAGGTGCAAAATAAGGAATACCGGTAAATTGCATATCTTCACCTTGGGTGAAGGTATCGCCAATTTGAATCGTCCCATGGTTATGTAAACCCAAAATATCACCGGGCCATGCCACTTCAGCTTGTTCACGTTCAGCCGCCATAAACGTAACTGCATTTGCAATAACGACATCTTTGCCAGTTCTCACATGCCGTAATTTCATACCTTTTGTATATTGACCCGAACACACTCGCAAAAAGGCGATCCGATCGCGATGTTTCGGATCCATATTGGCTTGAATTTTAAAAACAAAACCGCTAAATGGTGTTTCACTGGCAGCAACTACACGTGTTTTTGTTTCACGGCCTTGTGGTGCAGGCGCAATATCAACAAACGAATCCATTAATTCCGTGATGCCGAAATTATTCATCGCAGAACCAAAAAATACTGGCGACAACTCACCAGCTAAAAAGGCATCATTATCAAACTCATGACTAGCACCACGGACTAAATCAATCTCCTCACGTAACTCTCCGGCTAAATCACCAAATAATTCATCTAGTCTCGGGTTATCTAAACCTTGGATTATTTCTCCGACTTTATCACTATGCGGCTCAAATATATGGACGCTATTATTTTGTAGATGGAAAATCCCTTTAAAATTTTTCCCCATCCCAATAGGCCACGTAATAGGCGCGCATTGAATATTAAGGATAGATTCAACTTCATCCAAGATATCAATCGGCTCACGACCTTCACGATCCATCTTGTTGATAAAGGTCAAAATAGGCGTGTCACGTAGTCGACAAACTTCCATTAATTTAATAGTGCGTTCTTCAACACCTTTAGCAATATCAATCACCATCAATGCTGAGTCAACCGCGGTTAATGTGCGATAAGTATCTTCCGAGAAATCAGCATGGCCCGGCGTATCTAATAAGTTAACGATGCAATCATTATGCTCAAACTGCATCACTGAAGACGTGACCGAGATCCCCCTTTCTTTCTCCATTTCCATCCAATCAGATGTAGCATGGCGATCTGTTTTGCGTGATTTAACGCTACCTGCTTGTTGAATCATGCCACTAAATAACAGTAGTTTTTCTGTCAATGTGGTCTTACCGGCATCGGGATGCGAAATGATCGCAAAGGTGCGGCGCTTATTGATTTCTGCTAATAACTCAGCCATGGAATAATCTGATTATGAAAAACCGACTATTCTACATTACTCGGCAGAAAATGGACGATGCATGTTATTCAGGCATCAGATGAATGGTGATAGCGAGGAAGGATTATTGAATATAATATGAGCTGCGCTGGATTGTTCTTTCGGCGGAAGGCTATAAATCGTTTAATACAGTCTTTTGTTCATGGTTATTAATCACTTGAAACGATAGACCATCTGCTCAATCAATAGCTAAAAAAAAGCCCCGATTAACGGGGCTTTTTTGTTACTTCAGAAGCGAACTAAAGTTTATGCTTCAGTTGCTTCTTCATTAACTGCTTTCATGCTTAAACGAATACGACCTTGGCGATCAACTTCAAGTACTTTAACTTGAATCAAATCACCTTCCGTTAATTTGTCGCTCACATTTTCTACGCGTTCATCAGAAATTTGTGAAATATGCACTAAGCCATCTTTACCCGGTAAGATTGTTACAAACGCACCGAAGTCCATTAATTTAGCAACACGACCTTCATAGATTTGACCCACTTCAATCTCAGCAGTAATTTGCTCGATGCGACGTAACGCATCTTGACCTGCGTTAAAATCAGAAGAGAAAATCATCACTGTGCCGTCATCTTGAATATCGATCACAGCACCCGTTTCTTCAGTCAAGGCACGGATGGTTGCACCACCTTTACCAATTACGTCACGAATTTTATCTGAATTGATTTTGATCGTAATAATACGTGGTGCAAATTCTGACATTTCTTGACGATGTGTTGAAAGATTTGCATTCATTGTTTCAAGAATCGTTAAACGACCATCACGCGCTTGAGCCAATGCTGTACGCATAATTTCTTCATTGATACCTTCAATCTTGATATCCATTTGCAGCGCGGTTACACCTTTTTCAGTACCCGCTACTTTAAAGTCCATATCGCCTAAGTGATCTTCATCACCCAAGATATCCGTCAATACAGCATAACCATTTTCTTCTTTGATTAAGCCCATCGCGATACCAGCAACTGGTGCTTTAATAGGCACACCGGCATCCATCAATGCCAAACTTGTACCACAAACAGAAGCCATTGAGCTTGAACCGTTTGATTCTGTGATTTCAGAAACCACACGAACTACATATGGGAATTCTTCAGCAGAAGGCATTACAGCTTGGATACCACGTTTTGCTAATTTACCATGGCCGATTTCACGACGTTTAGGTGAACCAACAAAACCAGTTTCACCCACGCAGAATGGAGGGAAATTGTAATGTAACATGAAACGATCACGGTATTCACCTTCAACCGCATCAATCATTTGCGAGTCACGTTCAGCACCTAATGTTGCAACAACAATCGCTTGTGTTTCACCACGTGTAAACAACGCAGACCCATGAACGCGTGGTAACACTGTTGTTTCAACAGTCACTTTACGCACTGTTTTAGTGTCACGACCATCGATACGTGGCTGACCAGCAATGATTCTGCCACGTACTAATTCTTTTTCTAATTTAGCAAAAGTGCCTTTAACTTCATCAGCTGAAAAATCTGAATCTTCGCCCGCTAAAGCTTCAACAGCAGCAGTGCGTACCACCGCTAATTGATCTTGGCGTTCTAATTTATCGCTAATTGTGTAAGCTGCTTCGATACCTGCATAAGCGTTAGCTTTAACTTCATCGTAAACACTGCCATTTTTAACGGGTGCAGACCAATCCCATGGTTCTTTACCTGCTTCTGCTTGGAGTTCTTTTACAAGGTTAATCGCAGTTTGTAATTGTTCATGACCAAACATTACTGCGCCTAACATCACTTCTTCAGGCAATTCAGCCGCTTCAGATTCAACCATCAATACTGCACTGTCAGTACCGGCAACCACTAAATCTAAATCACTTGTTTTTAATTGTTCTTTGCTTGGATTTAAAACAAATCCGCCATCAACATAACCAACACGCGCACCTGCAATTGGACCATTAAATGGAATGCCTGAAATTGCTAAAGCAGCAGAAGCACCAATCATCGCAGGGATATCTGGATCAATCGCTGGATCTAATGCTACAACAGTCGCAATAACCTGAACTTCATTCAAAAAGCCTTTAGGGAATAAAGGACGTAAAGGGCGATCGATTAGACGTGATGTTAACGTTTCTTTTTCAGAAGGACGACCTTCGCGTTTAAAGAAACCACCAGGAATTTTACCTGCTGAATAAGTACGTTCTTGATAGTTAACGGTTAAAGGAAAGAAATCTTGGCCTGGCTGAACATTTTTTTTGCCGACAACGGTAACTAATACAGAGGTTTCACCAAGGCTAGCAATGATTGCACCGCCTGCTTGACGTGCTACTTTACCGGTTTCAAGACTTAAAATATGGTCACCATATTGAACTGTCTTTTTTACTGAATTCACTATTCTGTTCCTTTCTCTTGACTATTATTAATGCTAACGGCTTATTCCGCAGCGTCTGATAATTTTAAAACCTAAAAACAAATATGCCCCTGAAACCATGAGGCTTCAGGGGCATATTTTAAACGATCAGCCTGCTATCGTTACTTAACGAGAGCATTATCACATTCATATTTTGTATTACTGAAAACAATGCTTAGCGACGTAGACCTAGGCTAGCAATTAGATCACGGTAACGAACGATATCTTTCTTTTTCAAATAATCCAACATTTTACGACGACCACTTACCATTTTTAATAAACCTTGGCGCGAATGGTGATCATGGATGTTTGTTTTGAAATGGTCAGCAAGATCTAAGATACGTGCAGTTAATAAAGCAACTTGTACTTCAGCAGAACCTGTATCTGTTTCTGAACGTTTGTATTTAGCCACAATTTCTTGTGTTTGTTCTAGTGTTAATGACATTAAAAACTCCAACTTTTGAGTGTAGCATTTCTATTTTTTGCTACGAGTTAAATTCTGGATTACCTCAGCACTCAATACCAAGATATCCAACCTTTTAAAAGGATGACATTCTACTCACCTTTTTCAATACAAACAATATTTTACTGTATGTCTGGTACTACAAATACGCGTTTTGGCTGTACCATCCCATCATCAGTCATTTCGGCTAAACCAATGAATTCGTGCAAAGGATTAAACAATCTCACATTTGCGCGTTCGAATGCTTGTTCGACCTTAACCGCTCGGCCTTGTCTTATCGACGCAACCAAATAATCTGATAATTCTACTGATGGCCAATCTGACAAAGCATCTTCTGCTGGCAATAATAATTCATCTAATGCAGAGATTCCGTTTTCAGCACTTGCAAGCAATTGCTCGATTGAAATTGCTTGTTGCTCGATATAACCTGCTGCCGCGACCCGTCTTAACATAATCACATGACCCGCAGAACCCAAAGCATCGCTAATTTCTTCAACTAATGTACGAATATAAGTACCTTTGCTGCAACGCACATCTAAGGTAAAACTATCGGCGGTAATAGCGAGTAGTTTGATATCGTAAATAGTAATTCGACGAGATTTGCGTTCAACCTCGATACCTTGGCGAGCTAATTTGTACAGTGGCTGTCCCTGATGTTTCAACGCTGAAAACATAGGTGGAACTTGATCTAGTTCGCCAATAAAAGACGGTAATAATGCGAGCACATCATGCTCGGTAAATTCAGGAATATCGCTTGTTGATACCACTTCGCCATCAGAATCACCGCTATCAGTGACCGTTCCTAATCGGCAGGTCACATGATATTGCTTATCGGCATCAAGTAAATAAGAAGAGACTTTAGTGGCTTCACCCAAACATACCGGTAATACACCAGTCGCTAATGGATCTAAACTGCCCGTGTGACCGGCTTTATTCGCATCAAACAATCGTTTAACTTGTTGTAGCACATGATTAGAACTACGGCCTGTCGGTTTATCAATAATGATAATGCCGGTTATATCGCGGCCTTTTTTATTACGACGTCCCATCTAACTGCTTATTTATCTTCTGAATTTGTGTCAGTGTCTGTGTCGATATCGTCAGAAAGATCAGTATTGGCTTCCGCAATCAATTGATCCATGTGGAACCCATGAAGCAATGACTTATCATAATAAAAACGTAATTCAGGCACAATCCGTAAATCAATACGGTTGGCAATACCTCGGCGCAAAAACCCCGATGCTCTTGCTAATCCTTTTAAACATTCATCCATATCATCTTCAGATTCTACCGAACCCAATCTTGTTACATAGACTTTTGCATATTTCAGATCAGCCGTTACATCAACATGAGAAACCGTCACCATGCCGACCCGTGGATCAGATACTTCATGTTGAAGCATTTGAGCCAGCTCGCGCATGATGACTTCGCTAATTCGATTGGTACGACTAAATTCTCTAGCCATTATAGTTTAGCTTTCACTAAAGTACGTTCGAATACTTCGATTTGGTCACCCGCTTTAACATCTTTGTAGTTCTTAACACCGATACCACATTCGACACCAGATTGAACCTCTTTAACATCATCTTTGAAGCGACGTAAAGACTCAAGTTCACCTTCGTAAATAACAACATTATTACGTAATACACGAATTGGGCTTGATAGTCTGATTGTGCCTTCAGTTACCAAACAACCCGCGATATCACCAAACTTAGGCGAGCTGAAGACATCATCAACACGTGCCAAACCAATAATTTCATCTTTATAAACGGGTTCTAGCATGCCTGTCATAGCTTGAGTTACAAGATCAAGTAAGTCGTAAATGATACTGAAGTATTGAACATCTAAGCCTTTCTCAGCAATTACTTTTCGAGCAGTATTATCAGCACGAACATTAAAACCAATCAAAATAGCGTTAGATGCAGCAGCTAATTGTGCATCTGTTTCGTTAATACCACCGACACCAGAAGAAACAATATTTACTCTAACTAGATCTGTCGATAATTTCAGCAAACCTTGGCTAACCGCTTCAGCACTACCATGTACGTCCGCTTTAACAACAACGTTCAATGTTTTCACATCGCCCGATTCCATTTCATTGAACATATTGTCCAACTTAGCAGATTGTTGTTGAGCCATTTTCAATTCACGTGCTTTCGTTTTACGGTATGTCGCCACTTCACGCGCTTTACGCTCATCAGGTGCAACTTGCAATTCATCACCTGAAGCAGGTGTTCCAGATAAACCTAATAACTCAACAGGTGTCGATGGACCAGCAGAAGACATTGCTTCACCTTGCTCATTGAACATCGCACGAACACGACCGTATTCTTGACCAACGATGACGATATCACCTTTTTTCAACGTACCTTTTTGTACTAATACCGTCGCAATCGTACCGCGGCCTTTATCTAAACGCGCCTCGATAACAACACCAGAAGCTGCACCTGTAACTGGTGCTTTCAGTTCAAGCATTTCGGCTTGTAGTGAAATCGCATCTAATAAATTATCAATACCGTCACCGGTCAATGCTGATACAGGAATGAACGGAACATCACCGCCCCAATCCTCAGGTAATACGTCATGATTGGCTAATTCTTGTTTAACGCGGTCTGGATTAGCGTCTTGCTTATCCATTTTATTAACGGCAACAATCAATAAAGAATTCGCTGATTTAGCATGTTTTACTGCTTCAAGGGTTTGTGGCATAACACCATCATCTGCAGCGACAACGATAACGACGACATCCGTTACTTGTGCACCACGTAAGCGCATTTCGGTAAATGCAGCATGGCCAGGCGTATCCAAGAAAGTGATCTCACCACGGCTAGTTTCAACTTTATAAGCACCGATATGTTGTGTTATTCCACCCGCTTCGCCCGTCGTTACTTTTGTACGACGAATGTAATCTAGTAGTGATGTTTTACCATGATCAACATGTCCCATTACGGTCACAACAGGGGCGCGCACTTCAGACTCACCAGTATCAGTATCAGCGCCTAATAAGGCTAATTCAACTTCATTATCTTGGACAGGTTTTGCAATATGGCCCATTTCTTCGACAAGAATAACGGCGGTATCTTGATCTAAAACTTGATTGATAGTGGCCATCGTACCTAAGCCCATCAATGCTTTAATTACTTCGGCCGCCTTAACATGCATACGTAAAGCTAAGTCAGATACGCTGATTGTTTCTGGCACATCGATTTCATGTACGGTTGGTGCTGTTGGCATTGAGAAGCCATGTTCATCAGAACCTTCCATAAGTGTAGATTTTTGCTGTACAGCTGCTGCGCCTTTTTTCTTCTTGCGGCGACCTTTGCCATCTGAAACGTGTAATTCTTTGCGTTCTGTTGCTACACCTTTGGTGAAACGACCACCTTTACGACCGGCAGCATCTTTCGATTCTGGAGCCGCTTTTGCTTCAGCTGGTTTTTCTTCAGCTTTCGCTTTAGCACGTGCCGCTTTTTGTTCTTTAGCTAATTGCTCTGCAACAACTTTTGCTGCGGCTTGTTCTTTTTCTAATTGGGCATCTTCAATTCTTGCTTGTTTTCTAGCAATTAAAGCTTGTTCAGCTTCAACACGAGCTAAATTAGCCGCGCGTCTTTTAGCATCGGCTTCTTCAAGTTTTTTATGTGCTATTTGTGACGCGGTTAATGCAGGCTTATTAGTAGACACTGCCGTTGCTTTAGCAACCGTCTCCGTTTTAGTTTTTTTGTTTTCAGCCGCTACTTTTGCATCTTTTTGCACTTTTTCTTCATCTGCCAAAGCTTGTTTTTCTTCTTCAGCAGCAAGACGAGCTTCTTCATCAGCTTGTTTCTCAGCTTCTACAGCGGCATTAATTGCTTCTGCCTCACGTGCAGCTAAATCGGCTTCTTGTTTTTCTTTAAGCGCTTCTTCTTCTGCTAACTTTCGTTCCGCAGCTTCTTTTAGCTGTTGTTCAGCTAAAACAGCATCTTTAATCGCTTGTTCTTCAGCTTCTTTCTGGCGAATTAATTCCGCTGCAGCTTCAGCTTCTTCAGCTGGCGATAATTTCACATATGTACGTTTTTTACGTACTTCAACGCTGACACTTTTACCGCCATTTCTCGCTGCGCCACCGATTTTTATCTCACTGACAGATTTGCGCTTTAACGTAATTTTTCTAGGCTCAACAGCGCCGGCGTCACCATCTTTACCATGACGTTGCTGTAAGAAACTTAATAGCGATTGCTTTTGATCTTCCGTAATCGAATCATCAGCATTAGCTACTTTAATACCGGCTTCGTTTAACTGTTCAACTAATCGTGCTTCGCTGATACCTATTGTACCCGCTAGATCTTTAACCTTCATATCACTCATGGTTATTCTCCCGCATCTATTTGTTCATCGGCAAACCATGATTCTCTTGCTTTCATGATCAGTACGGCGGCTTGCTCTGCATCAACACCTTCAATCTCTGCTAACTCATCAACAGATTGATCCGCCAAATCATCCAGTGTAATAACACCTTTGCTTGCTAGTGTTAATGCTAAATCTTTCGTCATGCCTTCCATATCGAGCAAATCTTGGGCAGGCTCTGCAGACTCTAATTTTTCTTCGCTGACAATCGCTCTAGTTAATAAAACGTCACGAGCACGTGAACGCAATTCAGCAACGATATCTGCATCAAATTCATCAATTTCTAACATTTCTTGTTCAGGAACATAGGCAATTTCTTCTAAACTAGTGAAGCCTTCCTGAGCAAGAATCAATGCTACGTCTTCATCAACATCTAAATCCTTCATGAACAATTCAACTTGTTCGCTGGTTTCAGACTCCGCTTTTTGATCTGCATCAGCTGCTGACATTACATTTAATACCCAGCCCGTTAATTGGCTAGCAAGACGAACATTTTGACCGCCACGGCCGATAGCTTGTGAAAGCTGATCATCCGCTACGGCGATATCCATGCTGTGAGCATCTTCATCAACAACAATTGATAGTGCTTCAGCAGGTGCCATCGCGTTAATCGCAAAGCGTGCTGGATCTTCATCCCACAGGATAATATCAACGCGTTCGCCACCTAATTCGTTTGTCACAACTTGTACCCGTGAACCACGCATACCAACACACGCACCAATAGGATCAATACGTGATTCAGTTGCGACTACGGCAATTTTTGCTCTCAAACCAGGATCACGTGCCGCACCTTTGACATCGATCATGCCATCACCGATTTCAGGCACTTCAAGCTTAAATAGCTCAATCAATAATTCAGGAGCAACACGGCTAGCGATCAATTGTGGACCGCGACCTTCGGCTTTAATTTCTTTTAAGTAAGCACGAACACGATCACCTGTACGGAAGTTCTCACGAGGGATCATGTCAGCACGATCGATAAACGCTTCAGCATTACCGCCTAAGTCTAAGATCACGCTACCACGTTCAACACGTTTCACTGTTCCTAGAATCATTTGGCCTAATTTTTCTTGGTATTGGTCAACAACTTGAGCACGTTCAGCTTCGCGTACTTTTTGCACAATAACTTGTTTTGCTGTTTGCGCCGCAATTCTACCAAATGCAACTGATTCCATTGGCTCAGTGATGTAATCACCCAACTTAATTTCTGGTTGCTTTAATAATGCGTAGGTTAATTTAATTTGGAGGTCAGGTGATTCAAATTCATCGTCGTCATCATTAACCACTTTCCATTGGCGGAAAGTTTCATAATCACCTGTTTCACGGTCTATCACAACACGGGCATCAATCTCGTTATCACTTGCTTTGCGCGTTGCCATTGCTAAAGCAGCTTCTATAGCCTGAAAAATAACTTCTTTAGAAACACCTTTTTCATTAGAAACAGCATCTGCAACCAGTAAAATTTCTTTATTATTCATTATGCCCCCAGTGGTTCAACCACTTCTTAAACCTGACTTAAACTTTCATATTAACCGATAATAATACGCTTTTTAAGCAACAATTTTTGCTTTAGACAATTTTGATAATGGGAGTTCATAGACTTCGCCATCCACTTCAATCAAAATATCGCCATCGCTAAACCCTTGCAAAACACCTCTAAAGTTTCGACGGCCTTGGACCGGAAGTTTCATAGATATTTTAGCTTCGATGCCAGTGAAACGGACAAAGTCTCGCTCTTTAAACAAAGGTCGATCAAAGCCAGGAGATGAAACCTCGAGAGCATAGGCAGAACTAATTGGATCTTCAACTTCCAATATGCCGCTAACTTGATGACTCACGCGTTCACAATCTTCGATGCCTATGCCTTGATCGGAATCGATATAAAGACGTAAGACCGTATTGGCTCCATTCTGTATATATTCAACACCCACAAGTTCATAGCCAAGCGATTCGATTGGCGCCTCAACTAACAGTTCTATTTGATCACTAATTGCCATACGCGTAAAAAAAAAGGGCCAAAGGCCCGATTTCATATCTCCAAAAAAACAAAAACCCCATTATAGGGGTTCTGTAATATTACTGGTAGCGGGGGCTGGATTTGAACCAACGACCTTCGGGTTATGAGCCCGACGAGCTACCATGCTGCTCCACCCCGCACCTGATTAAGCGATGAATTATACGGCTCTTAACTTTATCTTGCAAGTATATTCTCAACTATCTTTTAACTTCCTTGTTAGGGTGTTCCTACCCCACCCCAATAACTTTGCTGCATCTTGACGTTTACCAATGGTTTTCTCTAATGCTACTTCCATTAATAAATGCTCAACTAACGGCACGATATCCGCCAAAGCACCCTCTTGACCCGTCAATGCTTTCGTTGCAGCCCACTGTTTGAATAACACTTGCCAATTACCAGCTCCAAGTTGTTCAACTGAAACCTCATTCATCAATTCACTTGGAAGATCATCTACCTGTACTACTTTGGCAGGCGACATAACGGTCAGCCATCGACAGGTATTTTCAAGCTGTCGCACATTTCCTGGCCAAGCTAATTGGCTTAAATAGCTTTCAACCTCAACCGATAATGTTTTAGCGGAAACGGCTAATTCAGAAGCTGCCTTATTTAAAAAGTAGTTTGCCAATGCAGGGACATCTTCTCTGCGTTCTCTTAACGCTGGAATTTGTATTCGAATAACATTCAAACGGTGAAATAAATCTTCTCTAAATTCACCTTGCTCTACTCGCTGTTCAAGATTTTGATGTGTAGCGGCGACAATTCGAACATCAGCCTTAACAACACTATGACCGCCAACTCTAAAAAATTCACCATCAGACAAAACACGCAAAAGTCGCGTTTGTAAATCTATTGGCATATCGCCAATTTCATCTAAGAATAATGTTCCACCATCTGCTTGTTCGAATCTTCCTTTGCGTAAGGCATGGGCACCTGTAAAGGCACCTTTTTCATGACCGAATAATTCTGATTCCATTAACTCCTTGGGAATAGCCGCCATATTAAGTGCGATAAACGGTGCATTTCTACGTGGACTGTGTTTATGCAAAGCATTTGCCACCAGTTCCTTACCCGTTCCAGATTCACCATTAATTAAAACATTAATATTTGAACGAGCCAAACGACCTATCGATCTAAATACTTCTTGCATCGCAGGTGCTTCACCAATAATCTCCGTCGCGAGGACGATAGGTTTATCCGTTGTTTGCTGTAATTGTTCTTCACGATGAACAATCGCTCGTCTTACTAAATCAACGGCTTCATCAACATCGAAAGGTTTTGGTAAATATTCAAATGCACCACCTTCATAAACGGATACTGCACTATCTAAATCAGAATAAGCCGTCATAATAATCACGGGAAGATCTGGAATATTTTGTTTAATATCACGAAGTAATTGCAAACCATCCATACCAGGCATTCGAATATCGCTGATTAGAACATCTGGTGTATCATTCTTCAATTCATTGAGCACATCGGCAGCATTCTCAAACACGCGGACATTCATATCAACTGACTCAAGCGCTTTTTGTAATACCCAACGGATTGAACGATCATCATCCACTACCCACACATTTGATTTTTTACTCACTCGTTTGCTCCAGTGGGAAAATAACAGAAAAAATGGTACGACCAGGTTGGCTATTGCATAAAATCATTCCGTTATTACGCTGCACCAAGTTTTGCACAAGATATAGTCCTAATCCCGTCCCTTCTGCTCGTCCTGTCACCAGCGGAAAGAACATACTTTCTTGTAGCAGTTTTGGAATACCTGGTCCGTCATCTTCAATATCAATACAAACACCTAAACGATAACGCTTTTGATCAATACTGATGTTACGAACCGCCCTTGTTCTGAGCACAATTTTTCCTGCACCGTGCAATGCCTGAACCGCGTTTTGTATAATATTGAGGAATATTTGAACGAGTTGATCAAAATCAACAAATAAATCTGGAATACTCGGATCATAATCGCCTTTAAAAATCAAACGATGATCAACTTCAGCAAATACCAGCTGTCTCACGCGTTGTAAGACCTCATGAATATTCACCGATGCATGTTCTGCTTGTTGATGTGACCCTAGCATCTTGGTCATCAAGTTTTGTAGGCGATCGGCTTCGCTAATAATGATCGCGGTGTATTCTTTTAATTCAGGTGAATCAAGCTGGCGTTCTAATAGCTGCGCTGCGCCTCTTAAACCACCGAGTGGATTTTTGATTTCATGGGCAAGGCCACGCAATACTTGTTGTTGTGTATGCAAGCTTTCATCGCGACTGATTCGTTGTTGGAAATCTAACTGCGCCAGCTCTAACATTATATAGTGATCTTCCCCACCTTCGGTTTCAACCAATTTAATTGCACAATCAACCACTATATCGCCAGCACTAGGAATATATAACTTAACTTCACGTTCAATTAACTGCTGTCCTGTTTTCTGAACACGCTCCAAGCTAGTTAACAAGTCTCCTTCACCCAACAGTAATGCATTAATTGGTATATCTTCAGCCTGACGCTGACTCATGCCAAACATTATTTCGGCAGCTGAATTGAGCTTACAAATACGAAGAGAATGATCCATCACTACAATCGCTGTAGTGAGGTTTTCCATAATATCTTGGCAAGATAGTAAAGTTGTCATTGTCTACATTTAATCAAAATATTAATCATGAATTCAATAGAGCAAGGAATGATCCAGTTTTATAGATATAGTATAAAATGCGGTTTATCTATTTGAATTAATTATATTTAATATTAATATGTATGATAATTTTTAGTTGGAAAAATGATTTATGGTGTGAAATAAAGGAGCGTCACCCCTTATGCGCACCACATTGGTGCGGAAAAACTAACGATGTTAATTTACATTTGCACGTAACACATGAAATAGTCGTGATTTACTTGATTTAATAATTTTTCCCGTTTTATCAACTACAGAAACAACGGCGATGTGACTCCCTCGATCAACATTTGTAAACGTATAGTTCGTGGCAATTTGTGCTTCGCTTTTTAATTGACCATCTAATGAAAAGACTAATTTATCTTCTCGATCAATATTCAGTTCGGGCGTAATGCTGCTATTAATCGTTATATTTCCTGCATTTTCACGGAGTGCTTCATTCTGACCAGGCGATATAATGACTAATGCGTAATCTGGTATGGCCATTTCAACAGGTTCAGATGCAGACTCATCATCAGCTAAGTCAGGAATAACAGGAGGATTGTAAGTATAAGATGGCTGTAGTTCTACTTTTTCAGCATTATCGCTAGCGGTATCTGAAAAACTCACATTACCTTGTTTATTAACTGAACGATAAACATCCGCGTTCACAGTAAAACTGAGAAGGAATAACAATAAAGTATAATATTTCATAATATAAATCATAGCCCTACAAGATAATAACTGCAACAATCAGCCATAAAAAAACGCCCCCGTTTTAATGAATAAAGACGGGGGCGTTTCTTAAGTGCCATTTAATTAAAAATAAAATTAAACGCTGTAATACATATCAAACTCTGCAGGATGAGTTTCCATACGCAGACGAGTCACTTCACCCATTTTCAACTCAATATAAGCATCGATCATATCATCAGTGAACACACCACCTTCTGTTAAGAAAGCACGATCTTCGTTCAATGCATCTAACGCTTGATCTAAGCCATAACAAACTTGTGGAATTTGTGCCGCTTCTTCAGCAGGCAAATCATACAAGTCTTTATCCATCGCATCACCAGGGTGGATTTTGTTTTTAATACCATCAAGACCCGCCATTAATAAAGCTGCAAATGACAAGTATGGGTTAGCCGTTGAATCAGGGAAGCGAACTTCGATACGACGACCTTTTGGATTATTAACAAAAGGAATCCGAATTGATGCGCTACGGTTACGTGCAGAATAAGCCAACATAATCGGTGCTTCAAAACCTGGCACTAAACGTTTGTAGCTGTTGGTGCTGGCATTAGTAAATGCGTTTAATGCTCTCGCATGCTTGATAACACCACCAATATAATAAAGAGCCGTTTCTGACAAACCACCATATTTATTACCAGCAAACAAATTTTCACCATCTTTAGCTAAAGACATGTGAACGTGCATACCACTACCGTTATCACCCACTAAAGGTTTAGGCATAAAGGTCGCTGTTTTACCGTAAGCGTGGGCAACATTGTGAATAACGTATTTAAGCTGTTGAACTTCATCCGCTTTTTTCACTAACGTATTAAATCTAACACCAATTTCACACTGACCAGCTGTCGCTACTTCATGGTGATGAACTTCTGTTACTTGTCCCATTTCTTCCAGTGTCAAACACATTGCACTACGAATATCTTGCAATGAATCGACTGGAGGTACAGGGAAATACCCCCCTTTTACACCTGGACGATGACCTTTGTTACCATCTGCATAGACTTTTTCAGTGTTCCATGAAGATTCATCAGAATCGATTTTAAAGAACGCACCCGATATATCACTGCCCCAACGAATATCATCAAAAATGAAAAACTCATTTTCTGGACCAAAATAAGCGGTATCAGCCAAACCTGTTGATTGCATATAGGCTTCAGCGCGGTGAGCAACGCTACGTGGATCACGTTCATAACCTTGCATTGTTGCCGGTTCAATAATATCGCAGCTGATAATTAAGGTTGTATCATCCATAAATGGATCTAATACTGCCGTTTCAGGATCTGGCATTAAAATCATGTCTGATTCGTTAATACCTTTCCAACCGGCCACTGATGAGCCATCAAACATATTACCTTCGGTAAAAGTATCTTCGTCAATACTGTGTGCAGGAAAAGTAACGTGTTGCTCTTTACCACGTGTATCTGTAAAACGAAAATCCACAAAAAGGACTTCCTCATCTTTTATCATTTGAAGCACGTTTTCGACTGACATTAATTATTCTCCAATTTTAAATTACTATGCTTAATACTTAAGTTAGTTACTACAAAATACGCTTTGAAACTAAGATTAACCACCGACTTGTACGGTAATCGTGAGCTCATCATCATTACTCTGATGTCCCAAAATCGTGTGGCCATTAATTCTTGCCCATGCGGGAATGTCACTTAATGCACCTGGGTCGGTACAAATAACATTCAATATATCACCAACAACTAATTCTTTAACTTTATTTTGTGTCTTTATAACAGGCATTGGACACAACATGCGTCTCGCGTCTAATTCATGCTGGCTCATACGTGCCATTCCTCATTTACTTGCTCTACCGTCAGCGGTTTAATGTTCATTATCTTAACATCTTGACCGGGGACGGAGATATGTACTTCAACTTGCTCTGCTTCACGTCCTTGTCCGTAACGTGCAACAACGCCAGCCGCCAATTCAAAATCTTCAGGTTTGATATCGCCATCAACCATCGTCAAGGGACCGTTATGACTGACGATTTGAATGGTAACAAATTGTTTCCGATAGCCTTCCAGATACTTACTCTCGCCTGCATCACGAGCAATAATCAACTTAAACTCTGGTTTAGGACGAATATGGCGGCCGACTTTTAACAGCATAATGTCATCCATTTCATATTCTCGCGTGCCGCGTGCATCCCATAAATCAACCAATTTATCAGAGTAATTTTTATCAGTTAGGAAACAACATCCACCAGCAGGAGAGGCATAATCTTTAAAACCATATTTCTCTGCTAATGCCATCTGAGGTTTACGGGTACGGCCACTAAAGTCATACATTTTTTCACGATCTATCCAACCTTCAAGTTCAGGCTTGGTCGCTGGTAAATTTTTAGCACATAAAGGGCGAACTAAAATATCTTCAGCGCCTGATTCCTTAGCAACAATCGGCATGGTTTGTTTACGTTGTGACATCGGACGTTGACCGATTACTTCACCCGTAATAATAAAGTCAAAACCATCTTTACGATTTTCTTGTATCCACTGTACTGCCTTACCCACCATGAATATTTTGCAATCTAAACAAGGATTCATATTGGCGCCGTAGCCGTGTTTTGGATTCAGCAACACATCTTTATATTCTTCAATAACATCAACAATGTGCAGCTTAATCCCTAACTGTTCTGCTGCCCATAGGGCATTATTACGTTTTTGTTTGTCTTTATCGCTGTTACGAATCGCATGGGTATGACCTTCCACACAAAAACCTGTGTAAAAGTTAATCCCTTCCACTTCAATGCCTTGCTCTTGCATTACACGTACCGCTAAAAGCGAATCTAAACCACCTGAAATTAAGGCTATAGCCTTATGTTTTGTTGTCACGCTGTTCCACCTACTGTTAAACCATCTATTTTTAATGTCGGCTGACCAACACCTACGGGTACGCTTTGGCCTTCTTTACCACAATTACCAACACCACTATCTAACTCTAAATCATTAGCCACCATGCTGATTCGACTCATCACTTCAGGGCCATTACCAATTAAGGTCGCGCCTTTTACGGGTTGAGTAATTTTGCCGTTTTCAATCAAATACACTTCACTAGTCGAAAACACGAATTTACCGGATGTTATATCCACTTGGCCGCCACCAAAGTTAACCGCGTAAATTCCTTTTTTGACTGAGGCAATCACTTCTTCTGGCTCATGCTCGCCTGGCAACATATAAGTATTGGTCATACGAGGCATCGGTAAATGAGCATAAGATTCACGGCGACCATTGCCTGTGCTTCGACTACCCATCAAACGTGCGTTGTGTTTATCTTGCATATATCCGGTTAATCTACCATTTTCAATCAGTGTTGTTTTTTCTGTTGGTACGCCTTCATCATCAATAGATAAAGAACCTCGCCGGTCCTGTAACGTGCCATCATCTACAATCGTGCAGAGTGGTGATGCAACCATTTCGCCGATTTTTCCAGAAAATGCAGAACTTTCACGACGATTAAAGTCACCTTCTAAACCATGTCCAACCGCTTCATGCAACAATACGCCCGGCCAACCAGATGCAAGTACCACGGTCATATTACCCGCTGGTGCATCGACAGCTTCTAAATTCACTAAAGCTTGGCGAACCGCTTCTTTTGCATAACTTGTCGGTAAATCATTATCTTGAAAATAACGATAATCCAAACGTCGACCACCGCCAGCACTCCCTCGTTCACGCCGCCCTTTCGATTCAACAATAACAGAGACATTCATTCTTATTAGAGGCCTAATATCAGCAGCAAATGTACCATCACTCGCGGCGACTAGAACGGTGTCTAAACCACCTGCTAGACTTACACTAACTTGAGTCACTCTTGGGTCAGCAGCCCGCGCAGCCGCATCTGCTTGGTGTAATAACGCAAGTTTTTGCTCAACACTTAATACTGCTAGAGGATCTGTTTCCGCATAGAATTTAGGTGCTGCTGTGCGTTTCCACGCTTGTACACGGCCATCAGCACCTTGGCGAGAAATAGCCCGTGCTGCTTTTGCCGCATCTTGTAATGCTGGTAAAATTAAATCATCGGAATAAGCAAAACCTGTTTTTTCGCCGCTACAAGCTCTAACACCCACGCCTTGCTCAATGTGATAGCCACCATCCTTGATAATGCCATCTTCTAATAGCCAATTTTCTTGACGCGATTGTTGAAAATACAGATCAGCATAATCAACGCCGCGCCCCATGGTTAAAGCGAGAGTCTGCTCTAAGTTGGCTTCACTCAAGCCTGCAGGCAATAATAATTGTTGGCTAACTTGTTCGATAATAGAATATGTCATGAATTAGTTGCTTTACGTTACAAGGTTATAGATCATACCAGATCTATTACCCTGCGACTTTATTGAGACTTTAAAAAATACTCTTTTGAGCAAGCAGAATGCACAAAAACCAGCTTCAAAAATATCATTAAAAGAATGAATTAACTCGACGATAGAGGGCGCACCAAAATGGTGCCAAACGCACCAAACTAGAGCAAAAAAAGACCTTTTAAAATAATTTTCTTTCACTTAATGAGCTAAGATAGCCCACGAAAATTGATGGTCTAGTTATTGCTTATCATTACCGAAGAACATTTTGTTGAGATATAGCTTGCCCAAAATTATGAAGCCTGATGACTTTAAATAAGTAAAATTGCTTTCAAACAATTTAAGCAGCTTAAACGATACATCATTGACTATTACACAAACGTTATTATCAAAATTATTAACACTGATATTCCCAAATTTAATTAACACTACACACTTAGCATATAGTCGAGGAAAGAAACAATGAGTGGAAATGAATCACGCGTTCAAGCAATTCATCAAATAACAAACCGTGAAACCATGGTCGTTAAAACACCTAAATCTTTAGATAAAATCTGGGCAACAGATGTATTTAACTTAGCTAAAATGGAAGAGGCTTTATCTAAAACAGCCTTCAAAGCGATGAAAAATACAGTGCAAACAGGTGCTCCACTTGATGGTGCGACAGCTGAAGTCGTTGCCGCTGCAATGAAAGAATGGGCGCAATCTAAAGGCGTGAAATTCTTTTCTCATATTTTCTACCCAATGACTAATATCACCGCTGAAAAACATGATGGTTTCATCATCAGCGATTCAGAAGGTCGAGCGATTACCGAATTTTCTGGCAGCCTATTAATCAAAGGCGAACCAGATGGTTCTTCATTCCCTAACGGTAGTATTCGTATGACGAATGCAGCCCGTGGTTACACTGCATGGGATCCAACTAGTCCTGTCTATATCATGCACACAGACAACGGATCTACATTAATGATCCCAAGTGTCTTCATGTCATGGACGGGTGAAGCGCTTGATAAAAAAATCCCATTACTTCGCTCTATCAATGCAATGAATAAAGCGGGTAACAAAGTATTATCATTGATGGGCGAAACCGATATCGCACCACTAAACTCAAGCTGTGGTGCCGAGCAAGAATATTTCCTTGTTGATAGCAACTTTGCTAATAGCCGCCCAGATTTATTATTAGCTGGCCGCACATTATTTGGCGCCTCTCCAGCTAAAGGTCAGCAATTTGATGATCACTATTTCGGTGCCATTCCTGCACGCGTTCAAGTCTTTATGCAAGACTTTGAAGATCAGTTATACCGTTTAGGTATTCCTGCAAAAACCCATCATAATGAAGTAGCGCCAGGTCAGTTTGAAATTGCACCTTATTTCGAAGCAGCCAATATCGCAGCCGATCATCAACAATTAATGATGACATTAATGAAAGCAACTGCGAAAAAACATGGTTTCCTTTGCTTACTTCATGAAAAACCATTTGCCGGCATTAATGGTTCAGGAAAGCACGTAAATTGGTCAGTTGGTAACGCGACTCAAGGTAACTTACTTGATCCCGGAAAAACACCGCATGATAACTTAAATTTCTTATTATTCTGTGGTGCGGTCATTCGTGGGGTGCATAAATTTGGACCATTATTACGCGCTGTTATTGCTTCAGCGGCAAATGATCATCGTTTGGGTGCTAATGAAGCGCCACCAGCTATTTTATCTGTCTATCTTGGCGACCAACTTGAAAAAGTCTTCCAAGATATTAAAGACGGTAAAATCACTAGCTCGGAATCAGGTGGCACCATGGACCTTGGTTTGTCACAAATTCTTAATTTTGAACGTGATCCTGGCGATCGTAACCGTACATCACCGTTTGCATTCACCGGCAACCGTTTTGAATTCCGTGCAGTAGGTTCATCACAATCAGTATCTGGTCCATTAGTAGCAATGAATACGATGCTTGCTGATTCGCTTAACTGGATTGCGGAAAAACTTGAAGCCGAATTGAAAAATGGCACGCCACAAACAGATGCCGTTGTAGCTGTATTAAAAACATTAATGGAACAACATGGCAATGCAGTATTTGGTGGTGATGGTTACTCATCAGAATGGCATGAAAAAGCGGTTTCTGAGCGTGGTTTACTAAACCTTCCTACCGCTGCTGATGCTTTGCCTGCGCTGCTTGAAGAACCTGTTAGAGCCTTGTTTGAAAGTACGGGTGTATTGTCTAAGGTAGAACTTGAAAGCCGTTTTGCTGTTTACGCAGAACAATACATTTTATCTATTGAAGTGGAAGCTAAACTTGTTATAGACATGGCAAAAACATTGATTTATCCAGCAGCGATATCTTATCTTGCCGAATTATCAATCACCAACTCAAGCATGGCTGAAATGGGTATTGAACTTGATAGCTCAATTGCTAAAAAAGTAGCATTGGAATCAAATGCAATGCTCGCTGAAGTAACAAAATTGAGCGAAGCAATAACAAAACATGATTTTGCAACGACAGAAGAACACATGCATTTTTGTGCCAAAGTTATTCTTCCTTTAATGCTTGAAGTGCGTGCACATGCAGATATCTTAGAAATGGAAGTAGCGGACGAATTGTGGCCACTACCTAAATATCAAGAAATGTTGTTTATCAAATAAACTAAACAGCCAACATTAAAAAAGGCCGCTTAATTATTTAAGTGGCCTTTTTTTTGCCATGATATATTAATCACCAATCATGTGAGATGAGTGCTTTATTTCGTTGCTAATGGTTTATCAGTTGTTAACTCAGGTTCATCCCACGGTCCAGTTAAGTAATAAGTATAACTGACCAAATTAACGATATTTTTATCAAATAATGCACCAGCCAATTTATCGACTAACAAAATAGCGGTTCCCACCCCCAATCCTAACGGACCACCAGCAACTGCACCGGCAAGTGGTAATGTAGAAGAAACATTAGGCGTAATGGTGACAACCTGATCATATTGCTGATGAATTAAATCCACTGGACCGACCATTTTGATCGTCGCGGGCGTACCTTTCAACACAAAATCATTGGTTGTTGCTTGGCCATTTTCAAATTTGAATGAGCCTTTTATCGAATCAAAATAAAAGCCTTTAGAAAATAAATCATTAAAATCCAACGACAAGCGCCTAGGTAAAGCAGCGATACTCATCAAACCAAATATTCGACCCGCAGCACCAGGCTCTACATCCTTAAGTCTGCCTTTACCTAAACCTAATTTAAGTGAACCGGTTAATATTTTAGTACTGACGGCCAGCGGACTAGCCGGCCATGATAAATCTGCTGACAAACTAACATCTTTAGCATCAATCGCTTGTTGGTAACCAAAACTCGCTAATAATTTCGCTAAATTATTGCTATTCGCCTGAACTTTAAAATGTGATTGATCGCCGCTTGCTGTATATCGCCATTCTCCTACAGACATTAACGCCGTGAATTCTTTCGACTTTAAAGAACCATTATCTAATAACCATGCATCTATTTCTCTATGGCCGCGCCACTCTAATTCACCTAATTGCATATCATTGATAACCAATGAACCAACCGCCAGCTCCATACTGGGCCATAAAAATTTCGTCTGCTCATCTGTTACTTTCTGAGTATCATCTAGTTTTGGCAAAGTCAGCGTCAGTTTATCGAAATTAAGCTTTAATACTGTATTACTATCAAAATCATCAGGCCAATAGATCATGCCTTTAGATTCAGCACTATCAATATCAGCACGCCAACCTTCGCCTTGTTTTTTTGCCGAAAGAGTGACATTAGTAAATTCTTGATTAAATCCGGTCAATTTATCTACTTTAACAACCGCATCAGACATACTGGCAATAAATGAATTATTACTTTGAGTCTTATCATTATATTGCTTAGACCAATCATTCCATGTGTCTAAAGATAATGTCGATAATTGGCCTCGTACTTTTACACCATGAGCAGGTAATACTGCTTTTCCTGCACCTATACTGAGTTCGCCCCGCCATTGTTGAGTGTCTTGAGCCAGCAACACATTTATTAATTTTCCATATTCAACAGCATAAATCGGTGTATTGTCTTTTTGTTTGACCGATGCTCGAAAATTTATCATGTCTTCATGATTTTTAAAAAAGGGCTCAGGCAAGTCAACTTTAATCCCCTGTAAATCAGATTGAATAGAAGTATCAACATCAAATTCGCCTATAGCCTGTTCTGAAATCGCCACTTCAGCCTGATAAGTCGTTTCTCCCGATACAAATTTAGGTACAACATTAGGCCAAAGGTTAGCCACTTGTTGTAATGAAAGCTGGCTACTTGCTGAAACAATTGTCGCATCATCTCTAGGTGACACATTGATATTAACCGGCGCTGCAAGTAGCACTGCTTTAATATTTTTTGCTGTGACGCCATTATTAGTAAAATTTAATTTTCCATTAATTTGTGACATCGTCAATTCTGGAAGCGATTTACTTTGTAACTGACTATCAACAAAACTGACATTGCCAGCTACTTGAGTTTTGTCTTCATCAGCTAATGGCACCATCAAATTCAGTTGAATATTACTATTCCCTTTTGCATCAGCAAGTTGAGCGACTTTGCCAAAACGTTGTTTTAATGGGCTATTTTGTAAGAATAATAAAGCATCAGCTGTGGTGCCCGTTAAATTCCCTTCAACACGTAATATCGGCTCATCATGGACTAGTTTACTAATTGTTGTCGTTACATCAGCAAATTTAAATCCTGCAATTTTGCCTGATTTAGCTTGAATCGTAAGGTCATTCGCTAAACCAGTCACTAGGCCTGTCACATCAAATAAATCAGGCCAACCCGGCGCATAATGTAACTGTACATTCTCAGCTTGCAGATTCATTTTAAAGTGACCTTTATCAGGTTCATCTTCATAAGGAAATGCCGCTAAATCACCTTGTAATTCAATAATGCCATCGATGATATTGCCAGCCACAAAAGCATTTTTTGACCATTTTTTAAAGCTACGACTTAATATTCTCTGTGGCACATAAGCCTGCCAACGGTTAACAACGACATCTTGCAGGGTAATTTTCAGATCATTGGTCACTTTGCTATCACTCGCGTGTTGCACGCTGCCATCTAGCTGAATATTTAAATCATCATTCCACAAGTGCAAGGCATTGCTCTGTAAAACCCAAGACTTGTCTTGCTGTTGTAAATCCAATTCACCGGTAACCGAATCAAAAAATACAGCACTGTCTAACCATGTTTCAGGATAAAAAGTAACTTGGTGGCTATCGAGCTTGAGCTTTGCCATCCCTTCTTGCCAATTAATAGCCCCAGTTAATCCTGTTACTCCTGGATAATCTTGCCACGGCAAGGCCGCACCATCACGAAGATTAAAGGCCAATTGTGTTAGACCTTGTTGCGCAGAATACTGCAACGTTAAATTATCAAGATCACCAGCAGGTTGCTGGACCCTGATCATTTCAGGCGATAAAGCGGTTAAAGAAGCCAGAGCGGTAAGATCACTTAATCGCAAATAATCACTGCTGATTAGCCAATCATTTTGATTTTGTTTTTGAATGTTAAAATTGGTTGCTGGCCATGCGTCACCATTCATCTTAATCTGAATATCATGACCTGCTAAATGCCATGATTGTGCTTGCTGCTGCCAATCTATTTTTCCCTTAAAATATTCAACATCAACAGGAGGATGGGCTAAATTTTCTTGTTTTGAAACTAACGTAGCTTGTACCAAATTTATATTTGTTTGAGCCTCATCTATCTTTTTCCCTATACCACTCGCCGAGATATTTGCTGTTAGCTGTCCATTTTTGACCGCGACATCTTGCCATATAGCCAGTTGTGAAAAAGGTGCCAACATCAACTCATTAATTTGAGCTTGTGCCTGCCAAGAACTTGTTGATAAATCATCCCAATTCAATAAACTGCTGCCTGAAAACTCAACATTAGCCCCTAGTGTTGCAGGTAAACGTATCGATCCAGCTGTAACCCACTTTTTAAAATGATGGCTTAACTCGGCTTGCGTAACTTGATATTGTCCAGATAAAGCAGTGTGAAGCTCATCAATATAATTAATCGTCACATCCGTTAATTGGAAGCGATTGAGTATATTGACCCAACTTGACCAATCTATGTCCTCGGCAGAGGATTGATCGGTTAAATCAAGTCCTTGTAGTTGGAATTTTCCAGCGGTATCTCGAACGATGGTGGTATTTAAGCCAGTTAACGACAAGTCATTTAACACGGGTTCGCCACGACGCAAGCTCGCAATCATGTCTAAACCAACATAAAGTGATTGGACACTTAAGAGCTCAGTCTTGTCATCTTGTCTAAATACCGTCACCCCATCGACTTGTAATTTAGGCATCAAATCAACCCAGCTTAAACCTGCCTTCACAATTTCAACTGGATAACCTACTTTATCACCAACCCAAACAGCAATTTCGTCTTGGCGTTTATCGACAGCGTCAGTTAACCAATAACCCGCAGCAATCAGCAAAATTAATACTGTAATGAGGATAATCAGCAAATAAACAATTTGTTTACTTGCGATATGTAAGCCGCGCAGTAAAACCGACATAGCGTCTACATCAACACGACATTGAATTGTTCACGGCCATATTGTGCTTCACACTGAAACAAAATCGGTTTGCCGATAAATTGTTCTAACTCAGCAACATAAGTTGAATCTTCATCGTTAAGACGATCAATCACATCTTGCGATGCCAGCACTAAAAACTGCGTCATCTCATACTGTTTTGCTTCACGAATAATTTCACGGAAAATTTCATAACAAATTGATTCAGCACTTTTTGCATAACCTTTGCCTGCACAGCAAGGGCAAGGCTCACATAAGATATGGCCCAAACTTTCACGGGTACGTTTACGTGTCATTTCGACTAAACCTAGCTCAGACACCCCACAAATATTATGTCGAGCCCGATCAGGAGCCATCGCTTTTTCTAAAGCACGTAATACTTGCTCGCGATGCTCTTGTTCTTCCATATCAATAAAATCAAGAATAATAATGCCACCAAGGTTACGTACTCGTAATTGACGAGCAATGGCATGAGCCGCTTCTAAATTAGTTTTAAAAATCGTTTCTTCTAAGTTTTTATGACCAACAAAACCACCAGTATTAACATCTACTGTGGTCATTGCTTCCGTTTGGTCAAAAATAAGGTAACCACCTGATTTAAGAGGAACTTTACGTTCTAAAGCTTTATTAATCTCTTCTTCCACACTAAACAAATCAAATAAAGGTCGCTCGCCTTTATAACGCTCTAAACGTGAAGCGCATTCCGGCATAAAACCTTCAGAAAACCTAAGTGCTTTATCATAAGCTTCGCCTGAATCAATTCTGATCCGTTCAATATCCGGTGAGAAGAGGTCACGCAATGCCCGCAATGCGAGTGGCAAATCTTCATGTAAAGGTTCGCCACATTTTATTTTTGACTTACGTTCGCCTAACTTAGCCCACAAACGATGCAGAAAATCTAAATCGGCTAATAGTTCAGTTTCAGTCACCCCTTCGGCAGCAGTTCGTAAAATATAGCCGCCGGTGCTTTGTTCTAGTTTCGGAACAAGACAAGACTTCAAACGTGATCGTTCTTCTTCACCTTCAATTTTCAGTGAAACGCCAATGCCTTGCGCTTCGGGCATGTAAACGAGATAACGTGAGGAAACAGATAATTGGGTGGTTAATCGTGCGCCTTTAGTGCCCATAGGATCTTTGATAACTTGCACTAAAACTTCTTGGCCTTCACGTAATAATGAGGTTATCGGCGGCACCACCGTTTCTTGTAAATCGCCAGTTTGACCTTTGGGAATCGAAATATCAGACGCATGCAAAAATGCTGCTCGCGAAAAACCGATTTCAACAAACGCTGCCTGCATGCCGGGTAAAACACGGCACACTTTGCCTTTATAGATATTACCGACTAAACCTCGGCTTTCAGTGCGCTCGATAAAAACTTCTTGCAACACACCATTATCGACTACGGCAACACGTGTTTCACTGGGTGTGACATTGATTAATATCTCGCTGCTCATTCCACTTGCCCAGTTAATTGTTGTAGTAATAGCCCCGTTTCACGTAACGGTAGGCCCATAATCGCCGAATAGCTGCCTTGTATTTCGTCAATAAATAAAGCGGCTAAACCTTGTACAGCATAAGATCCGGCCTTATCAATTCCTTCTTGTGTTGCAATATACCATTCAATATCAGACTCCGTCATCGCACTAAACGTTACCTGACTAATATTTAATTCGCATCTTATATCTGTTGCCGTGACGATGGCCACAGCCGTCATCACTTGATGAGTTCGACCAGAAAGCTGCTGTAACATTGCTCGCGCTTCATTATCATTGGCGGGCTTACCCAAAATGATATCCGCTAATACTACTGACGTATCTGAACCTAATACAGGTCGCTTATCTAATTTATCTAAGGTATTCCACCCTGCTTGCGCTTTAGCAATCGCAACTCGTTTCACATAATCTATAGGCGCTTCATCAGCCAAGCGGCTTTCATCAACATCGACGCTTAACACTGAGAAATCGACCCCAATTTGAGTCAATAGTTCGCGACGCCGAGGTGAATTTGAGGCAAGATAAATTTGAGGGAAGATCATGCTCGGTGATACGGATGATTTTGTAGCACAGTCCAAGCCCGATATAACTGCTCAGATAAGACAATACGCACTAAGGGATGCGGTAAAGTTAGTGCTGATAATGACCAGTGTTGATTAGCACGTTTTAAACATTCGTTCGTTAAGCCATCTGGCCCACCGACAATCAATGACACATCTCGACCGTCAGCCATCCAGCCTTTAAGTTGTTCAGCTAACTGTTCTGTTCGCCATGATTTACCTAGAACATCTAAGGCTACAACATGATGATTCTCAGGAATAGCGGCTAAGATCCGATCGCCTTCTTCACGCATCCACTGTTGTGAACTGCCGCTTTTCCCACGTTTTGCCGGTGTTATTTCATGTAGTTGTAAACTGCATTCCCGCGGCATACGTTTGGCATATTCTTGATAACCGTCATTCACCCATGCTGGCATTTTTGTGCCTACTGCCAGCAGGTTTAACTTCATTTATCTTCTGCCGTCACCTGAGCTTCAACAGCTGGTTTAGCTGGCACGCTCCACAATTTTTCCAAAGTATACGTCGCGCGAGTTTCTGGGGTCATGATATGAACAATGACATCACCTAAATCCACTAATGCCCATTCACCGACATCTTCACCTTCAGTACCTAATGGTGTAACACCCGCAGCTTTCGCTTGAACATTGACTTCATTAGCCAGTGCTTTTACTTGGCGCGTCGATTTACCTGTTGCAATGATCATAAAATCTGTGAAATCTGTCATGGCAGTTACATCCAATATTTGAATGTCTTCTGCTTTAATATCTTCTAGGGCGTCAACCACTAGTAATTTTAATTCTTTAGCCTGCATGGGGCTCTCCGTTGTATATAATCAGAGTAGTTTAACATTAAGGAACCTGTTAAAGCGCTAAAGACTTTCATAGAGTTGAACATAAGTTTCGGCGCTCTGTTGCCAGCTGTAATTCTGCTCCATTGCCGTTATCATCATTTTTCGCCAAATGCGTGGCCGTTGAAATAAATCGAGCGCACGAGAAATCGTTTTTTCTAATTCGCCAGCATTACTTTGATCAAACTTAAAACCGGTTGCAGTGCCGTTTTTACGGTTATTTTCCGTGGCATCGACAACGGTATCCGCTAAGCCGCCAGTATTACGCACAATAGGCAACGTACCGTAACGTAAACTATAAAGCTGATTCAACCCACAGGGTTCGAAACGTGAAGGCATTAAAAAGACGTCTGACCCAGCTTCTATTTGATGTGCCAACGCTTCGTTATAACCGATATCAACACCCACCTTATCCGGATAACGTGCACGTAAAATGCGCAAGTCTTGTTCATAACTCGGCTCACCACTACCCAAACAAACGAGTTGAATATTAGCGCCAGATTCAAGTAATTTAGTGACCGCCTCTAATGTCAGATCAATACCTTTTTGTGGCACTAAGCGGCTGATAATACCCATCAACAATACATCTTCCTTTTCAGGTAAACCAAAATACTGTTGCAGACTTGCTTTGTTAATGGTTTTATTTCGAAGATTTTTGATGGAATAAGTTTTTGTTAGATATCTGTCTTTTTTGGGATTCCACTCAGTATTATCAATACCGTTAAGAATGCCCGATAAACGGCCTTGTTTGGCACGTAGTGATAATAAACCTTCTAATCCGTAACCAAATTCGTAATTGCAGATCTCTTTGGCATAAGTCGGACTGACCGTCGTAATGTGATCGGCATAAATTAAACCACCTTTGATTAATGACAATAAGCCATAAAATTCTAAGCCATCACTGTGCCAAAGTTTTTCTGGTAAATCTAAAGCATCGAAAATCTCACGTGAAAATAGCCCCTGATAAGCAAGATTGTGAATAGTGAACACCGTTACTGGACGATTCGGTAAATCAGCAATTAATGCAGGAGTTAGCGCCGTTTGCCAATCACTGCAATGCAATACATCGGGCTGCCAGTTTAAACCTGCTTGATTCATTGCCAAAGCTGCAACGGCACGCGAAAACAAAGTGAAACGCGCGGCATTATCTTGCCAATCTTCACCCGTTGGCGAGCTATAAGGTCCGCCTTCACGATCAAAATGTTGTGGCGAATGTACAAGCAATAATGGCACATTAGTGCCGGGTAAAGTTGATTGGAAGATCTCTATAGGTAAATGAAAGCCGTCCAGCTTAAGCGTTGCAATCGGGTGAATTTTTTCGAGTTGTTCCAGACACTTACGATAAGCCGGCATAATGATACGAATATCATGTCCTTGCAGATGAAGTGCTGTGGGTAAACTACCTGATACATCTGCTAAGCCGCCGGTCTTAATAAGGGGGTGAACTTCACTACTCGAAAAAAGAATTTTTCGCACACAGCGCTCCTAAAAATTGTACAATTATCAGATTATATACGGTCTTGGGCGTCAGTACAGCCTGCAACGGGAGATTACATGAAACCTTGTACAATCATCATTTTTGGCGCCACTGGCGATTTATCTAAAAAGAAACTATTACCAGCTTTATACCATTTAAATCTTGAAAATCGCTTAACCGCTGACACTAAAATCATCTGCATGGGCCGCCAAGAAATGGCTCAAGATGAGTGGAAAACGCTGGTTAGCGAATATGTTTCTGCAAAAGCACGTGGCGGTGTTAAAGCAGATGCTTTAGAGAGTTTCCTTTCTAGAATCAGCTACTTCCAAAATGATATTAATGATGCAGCCTCTTACCAAGACTTACAAAAAATATTAGATAACCCTGCTGGGAACTTTTCTCCAAATATCGTCTTTTACTTATCTATCAGCCCATCATTATTTGGCGTAGTAGGCGATCAACTTGCTAAAGTAGGTTTAAATAAAGAAGATAAAGGTTGGCGTCATCTGGTCGTTGAAAAACCGTTTGGTTATGACCAAAAAAGTGCGGCTGAACTTGAAACTATCTTGCGTAAAAATTTCTCTGAACAACAAACTTATCGTATTGATCATTACCTTGGTAAAAGCACCGTTCAAAATATCTTTGTATTCCGTTTCGCGAACTTATTATTAGAACCGTTATGGAACCGTAACTACATAGATCACGTGCAAATAACCCATGCCGAAGAACAAGGTGTTGGCGGTCGTGCCGGTTATTATGACGGTTCAGGCGCTATGCGTGACATGATTCAAAGTCATTTATTACAAGTAATGACATTGATCGCAATGGAACCACCAGCGGATATGAATGATGAATCATTACGCGATGAAAAAGTTAAAGTATTAAAAGCGCTTCGTCCTATTACAGAAGATATGGTTGATAGTCATGCTTGCCGCGGTCAATACTCTGCAGGTATCGTAAATGGCGAGAAAATTAAAGGCTACCTTGAAGAAGAAGATGCACCTGATAATAGCGTGACAGAAACCTATGCCGCCATGAAGCTGTACATTGATAACTGGCGCTGGCGCGATGTGCCATTTTACCTTCGCACAGGTAAATGTATGCCTGAATCCAAAGCAATGATTGCGATTCGATTCAAAAAACCACCACTAGAATTATTTAAAGATACTGAGATTGGTAATAGCCACGCCAATTGGATCACGATGGGTTTGCAGCCTGATAATACCTTACGTATTGAGTTGCAAGCTAAACAACCTGGCCTAGAAATCGCTGCACATACTGTTGGTTTAGAAACCGTTGAAATTGAAGACGATAAACATAAACTAGATGCTTATGAAGCAATGCTTCTCAATGCGGTGTTGGGCGAACGGTCATTATTCTTACGTTCTGATGAAGTTAATTTAGCATGGAAAGCGGTTGATCCCATCATTGAAAAATGGGCTAAACAAAAAGATTTTGTTCATCAATATGAAGCAGGCACTTGGGGACCAGAAGAAGTAAGCAAAATCTTCGATGACTCATGCCATCAATGGCGCAATAACGTTTAAACCAACTTCATAATTGATCACAAAAAAGCCGGAATAATATTCCGGCTTTTTTACGTCTGGCATTTATAAAATAACTATTTTTGTCGAATAAACCCAAATTATCAAACGGTTACTTTAAAACTAAATAATCTGCCGCCGACTCATTTGCTTCAAGTATTGGCACATAACCTAAACACGGTGCCCAAATACGCTGCGTTAACGTTTCGGCAATTTCGATTGATTCAGCGTTGCGTCCAAAGTTATTAGCCACCCAGCCTTGCAACTTTAACCCAGTCGACTCTATGGCTTTAACCGTCAACAAAGCATGATTAATACAGCCTAAACGTATATCTACTACTAAAATCACTGGCAAATTTAACGCTACCGCTAAACTTTCTATCGTTTCAGTTGAATTAATCGGTACCAACCAACCGCCAGCACCTTCAACAACTACGACATCAGCCTGTTGCTGGATAACATCAAAACGCTGTTTTATAACAGTCAATTCAACTGCAACATCAACTTGGTCAGCCGCAATATGCGGCGCAATAGCAGGTGCAAAAGCATAAGGATTGATTACGTCATAAGCTAAATCAACATTCGCTTGCTCGGCCAGTTTCAGCGCATCATCATTTCGTAAACCGACATTCGTCATCTCACAGCCACTGGCAATGGGCTTCATCGCTGCAACACGTTGATGTTGTCGTTGTAACAATTCAATTAGCGCCACACTGATCCGTGTTTTGCCAACATCGGTATCAGTACCCGTTACAAAAACACTGTTCATACTGCCTTCCTGCCTTGTAATTGATTCAGAGGAATTCGTACTTCGCCATCCACTTTTTGTTGCTTAAGTTGACCGCCCCACGCATGACCGTAGACAACTTCATAGGTTGCTGGCAATAAATCATCACGTCGAAATTGCTCATAAGCATCACCAACCTGTTTAATCGTATTTTTACCGGTTAAACCTTTACGTCGACCAGCATTCAAATTACGCGCACCGAGAATTTTTAAATCTTTCATCAATGCCATCGCAGAATCATAAGTTAAGGTGTAGCGATCGGTATCTAACACGGGTTCAGCGAGCCCAGCCGCCATCATCGCCTCACCGACATCGTGCATATCATAAAACATATTTACGTGTGGATAGTCATCGACCTCCGCCCAAGCTTGGCGCAACTCACGCAACGTATCAGGCCCCAACGAGGTAAACATTAATAAACCGTCTGGTCGCAATACTCGTTGAATTTCAGCAAAGCTGGTTCTAGGATCACACCATTGCAACGACAAGTTAGCAAATACTAAGTCGACGCTATTATCAGCTAAGGGCAAATGCTCTGCATCACCAGCTAAATAATGAGGTGTTTTAGCATAAGGTAACCAACGTTTAAGAC
The DNA here is from genome assembly GCA_011053005.1 of Methylophaga sp. Lineage (GTDB taxonomy): Bacteria > Pseudomonadota > Gammaproteobacteria > Nitrosococcales > Methylophagaceae. Next base: position 37,541 of record DRHW01000034.1, on the reverse strand, counting down.
CTGATGATTTCTGATAACTTTGCCGTGCTTGTTTAAGCATCGCAGGTGCAATATCCAGCGCTAATAATTGTGCTTCGGGATAATGTTTAGCCAATAAACTTAAATTTCTACCCGTTCCTACGCCCAAATCTAAGACTCGTTTGGGTTTTAGGGTAACTAAAGACAAACGCTCTAATAACTCATCACCCGTTTGACGCTGTAATACGGCGACATCGTCATATTGTGCCGCTGCGTTGCCAAATGAACGTGCAACGAGATGTTTATTAGGAAGTTCATTATTCATCAAGAAAAAGTTCTATCGCTTGCAAGCATTCTGTTGTTTGTGAAATAAAAGGTGCGTGGCCCGCGCCTTTTAATAAGATAGCTTCTACATTGCAGGTCATTTGTTCCACGACCTCTAACATCTCGCTGGGAATTAAGGTATCGCGGTCACCTAATATCATTAGTATTGGACATGTCAGCATCGCTAATTGAGAGCGAACATCCATTCCGATCAGCAAATCAAGGCCAGCTTCCAATGCTTCTTTTACCGGTGGATTTTCAATCGCCAACTGTGTCGTTAATTGACGTACCGTATCTCGACTATAATTAGAACCGCGGGCTTGTAGCAATAAAAAACGCTGCAAAGTCTCGGCTTGATTAGTCTTTAAATTATCAGCAAAGGTTTGAAATACCTCAGGCTCCATCGCACAAGGCCAATCTGCTTGTTTTACAAAACAGGGCGTGGTCGCGAATAAGACTAATTTGTTGACGCGTTCTGGAAACAGCTTAGCAAAAGCAATGCTGATAAGTCCGCCTAATGACCAGCCTAACCAATGCGCTGATTGAGGTAATTCGCTAGCAAGATCGGCCAGTAATACATCATGATCTAAGGCATGTTCATGCCATTCACTTTGACCATGTCCAGGCAAATCAACTAAATGTAAGGTGAAATTTTTAGCCAGTAATTCAGCTAGATCATGCCACACGGCGCTGTGCATACTCCAACCATGCAACATTACTAAGTCAGGACCGTTTCCCATTTTTTTAATGTGCATAGTTACTCAATTGGCTCAATAGATTTTGCATAACAGTTGAAAAAATCAGTTTATCAAGCGACACAAACGACTGCCAAAGCATTTAATAGCTGCGTCACTTGTTGCTCATTATGATTGGCAGATAAAGTAATGCGTAGTCGAGCGGAGCCTTCAGGCACTGTTGGCGGTCTAATAACGCCCACTAACAATCCTTTATCTTCTAAAGCCTGTCCGATTTTAATCGCCTGCTTTTCATCACCAATGACTATTGGCTGAATCGCCGTCATTGAAGGCATTAGGGCTAAACCTAAATCCTTAGCGCCCGTTCTAAATTGCTGAATTAACGCCGTTAATTTTTCACGTCGCCAGTTTTCATCTTGCACTAATTTCAAACTCGCTAACGTGGCAGCAGCAATCGCAGGTGGTTGTGCGGTTGTATAAACATAAGTTCGAGCTTGTTGAATCAAGGTTTCGATGACAACTTCATCGGCAGCCACAAAGGCGCCTGCCGTACCAAAAGCCTTGCCAAATGTACCCATCTCTATGGGTAAATTTGTTTGTTTAATCTGGAAATGTTCAGCACTACCTCGGCCCTTTACACCTAATACGCCAAATCCATGCGCATCATCAATCAATACCGCCGTATTATATGTTTTTGCTAACGACATAATCTCAGGCAAAGGCGCTAAATCACCATCCATGCTAAACACGCCATCACTGACAACAAGACGATTATTAGCTTGTTCAGATTGCTGTAATCGCATTGCCAAAGCTGTTATATCAGCATGTCGATAGCGCAACTGATTCGCCGCAGATAATCGTCCACCATCTAATAATGAAGCGTGATTGAGTTTATCTTGAATGATCAGGTCGCCACGCGCCATCAAACCATCAATAATGCCCATATTGGCTTGATAACCTGATGAAAAAAGTAACACGCGTTGCTGACCAGTAAAATCAGCTAATGCTTCTTCTAATTGTTGATGATAGCGACTATGTCCGGTCAGTAAATGAGCTGCACCAGAACCGACACCTTCTTGTTCTACACCATCAATAAAGGCTTTTTTTAAGGCAGGATGCTCGGCTAAACCGAGGTAATCATTACTGCAAAATGAGAGGTATTTTTTACCATCAACCACCACATCAACGCCTTGTTCGCCAAGGCGAATCCGTGGTTTTCGATATCTTCCCGCTGCTTTGCGTTCAGCTAAATTATTCGCTAGCTGTGTTGACCAAGGCACACTTGCCATTTAGTGACTGCAGGCATCCTGAGCAGGTGCGCTATGTTGACCTGCCAACGTGGTAATGCCTAAACGATTGAACAATTGCTGATCATGAACAGTATTTGGATTATCTGTCGTCAATAATTTATCACCATAGAAAATTGAGTTCGCGCCAGCAAGGAAACACATAGCTTGCAACTCGTCACTCATGCTTTCACGTCCAGCTGATAAACGTACATAAGATTTAGGCATCATTAAACGTGCAACCGCTATCGTACGTACAAATTCTAATTGGTCGATATCATCATGATTCGCTAAAGGCGTACCTTCAACTTTAACCAATAAATTGATAGGGACACTTTCAGGATGGCTTGGCAAATTAGCCAAACTCAGTAATAAACCAGCGCGATCACGGCGGCTTTCGCCTAGACCAACAATACCACCACTGCATACGTGAATATCGGCATTACGCACATAATTCAACGTATCTAAACGATCTTGATAAGTACGGGTACTGATAATGTCGCCATAGAATTCAGGTGATGTATCAAGATTATGATTGTAATAATCTAAACCCGCTTCTTTTAAACGCACCGCTTGATGCTCTTCTAACATGCCTAAGGTTACGCACGTTTCCAAACCTAAATCTTTAACGCCACTGACCATATCAGCCACACGTTCAAGATCGCGGTCTTTCAAATTACGCCATGCAGCGCCCATACAAAAACGACTTGCGCCGGTTGCTTTGGCTGCTGCTGCATTTTCTAATACTTTATCAAGCGGCATTAATGGTTCAGCTTTTACGGCTGATTCATGATGCGCACTTTGTGGACAATAACCACAATCTTCAGCACAACCACCTGTTTTAATACTTAACAAAGTGCTGACTTGCACCGAGTTAGGATCAAAATGTTCACGGTGAAGCGTTTGAGCCTGATACATAAGATCAGAAAAAGGTAAGTCATACAGTGCTTCGACTTCTTCGGCTTGCCAGTCATGGCGTAATGATTGATCAGTATTTAAGCTATTTTCAGGCATAATATTATTTCATTAGATTTAAAGGGATTAGGTCTGGATGACAAAGGAAATTTTATCGCTATTGCCACATCGATTTTGGCAATTATACAGCAAACTGATGCCAATACCGTGCAGGCTTTGTGGCGCGATGACTCAAAAGCAAGCAATCTGTCAGGCTTGTCTTGATAATTTTCCTTCATTAGGCGATGTTTGTCCGCGTTGTGCCTCGCCTGTAACGGGTGCTCATTTATGTGGTCACTGCCTTACTCTGCCACCCGAACAAGATTTAAGTTTTAGTTTATTGCCTTATCTCGATCCTATTAAATGCTTAATTGCCGATTTAAAATATTATGACAAAATTTTCCTCAGTGCATTTTTTGCAGATTTAATGGTGGAAAAACTAAAACACCGGCCACTCCCTTCTCTGCTCATTCCTATTCCCTTACACCCTAATCGGATACGGCAACGCGGTTATAATCAATCTTTCGAATTAGCTAAAGCCTTGTCGACACGTTTAGGCATTCCAAGCAGTAATGATTATTTAATTAGAATTATCGACACTCAATCGCAGGCAGCCATTCCCTTTAAAGCCCGCAAAAAAAATATTCAACACGCCTTCAAGTGTATTCAAAATCAAGTCCCAGCTCACATCGCGATTATTGATGATGTACTTACCACAGGCCATACCGCGAATGCCGCGGCTAAACAATTACGCAAAATAGGTGCAACCACAATAGAAATATGGACAATAGCGCGTGCAATAAGACATTATTAAGCAACCTTCTCGACATACCACACCTTGCGCAAGGCATTTTCATGTCATCAAGAGCTGAATTTTTACAAAATAAATTAGATGCATTACTCACTATTGCAAATCATAACGAGCAAAAACAAACACATTTTCAAGAATATGAATTGAGTTTATTAAATAGTTCGGGATTATTCGAGCTACTTTCTATTTTGTTAGAAAGCCATCAAGTCCAGTTTCAACTTACAGAAGTCGCCCTGGTATTACTGGATCCTGAATACGAATTTCAGCGATTATTAGATTCATATGAGATCCCTAATGCATGGCAAAACCGCTTGTTATTTGCCGACAGCGAACAAGCCTTACATCAAGACTACAAAATACCTTATCGCCCTCGATTATCTGAATATATTCCACAGCAACATCAAGCCTTATTTTCCAATAATAATACGCTTCGCTCCGTCGCTATTTTGCCGCTGATTCGTCAACATAAAATAATTGGCAGTTTAAACTTAGGTAGCCGCCAAGTTGATAGATTTCAGTCCGGAATCGGTACCCAATTTTTGCAACATCTAACCGCTGTTATTTCGGCGTGCCTAGAAAATGCCCGCTTACAAGAAAGTATTAAACAGCTCGGTCTACTTGATCCCTTAACCGCGATCAATAACCGTCGTTTTTTTGATCAACGTGTTATCGAAGAAACCTCGTTAGCACAACGCAATAACACGCCCTTATCATGCTTGTTTATCGATCTCGACCATTTCAAATCAATCAATGATCAATACGGCCATCAAGCGGGTGACAATGTATTAAAACAAGCGGCAAAAATCTTTACTGACATCATGCGTACAAGTGATATTTTGGCTAGGTATGGTGGTGAAGAATTTGTTATTTTACTGACGAATACCCCGCTCCAAACGGCTTATGATATTGCAGAACGCATTCGTAAAATCATTGCTGCTCATGATTTCAAAATATCATCGTCACAATCCTTAAGTATCACCTTATCCATAGGCATTGCCGTCTTAGATGAAAGCAAACGGATTAACACGAGCCAACAACTGATTAAAGCGGCTGATGAAGCGGTATATGATGCCAAACTAAATGGGCGAAACCGCGTCCATCATGCTATTTAGTTTGACGTTTAAAATAGACATTAACGCACTACAATAGCACTAGGGTGCTGAACTAATATTGAATAATGATCTTTCTTTCTTGATGCCCAGCCTCTAATTTCTAAAGGCTTATTTAAGTAATGTTTTAAATCAGGAAACAAAGCTAAATTTGCTACTAAAATTCGTACATCGACTTTGTCAGTCAAAATTAAACGCACATACTTTCTGCTACGTTTTATCTCTTTTGGCGTCGCTAAAAATCGCTGCCAACCCACTATCTTTTTAGGTAAATGTTGAACAGAGATCGGTTTATAGTCAGCCATTGACCAAATTCCCAAACCCTTTTTTTGTGCAGATAATTCAGCTTTTTCAAGTTCAGCAGCATAACTTAAATTCGGTGGAATAATACTCAGCGTCGCTAACCCTGCTGCAACCAATTCTTTGTTTACATGCTCGCCATTGACTAAAAACAAATGGGCTAAAAGTCGCTTATATTTATCATGCCGTTGTTTATCAAATTCTAAATAAACTTCGCCAGATTTTAGCTTTTTTTGCAACCACTTTTTAGCTGTTTGGCCACCTGCTTCGTCTTGTCGATAACGACTTTCTATTTCAGGCGTATTGATGCCTAATAATCTCACACGCTCACCATTTTTGAGCGTTATCGTATCGCCGTCATAAACCTTGGCAACAACATGTTTATAACGATATGTTGATACTTTTGGTTGAACACGCGTCGCCGAAGCAGACACTTTGTCGGAGAAGGTAATATGACCTTTATTATCTTGTTGGCGATAAATATCCGCCGCCGAATAATGAGTCTGCAATAGCAAACTCATTATCAACAAAATCCGTGTCATTAATCTCATTAAAAGCTCATCTCATAAAATAGCGGCACGTGAAATTAGATCAGCATCTTGCTCTGATATAAAAATCGCGTTAAATACAGGTTTTAAAATTAGGATTTATCAACTACAAAAATTGAAGGACTAGCAAAATAGGCTAATGTTAATAAATTAAGCCCAATATTTTTTATAAATGACGCTGTGTACTATTACTAATAAATAGATGGCGTTGACGCTTTTATATTTACAACATCGCTCAACGTGTATAAATCAAATGTTGATGAGTCTGTTGTTGTTTTTCCATCGACTCAGATAAATCGCGTAATAGCGAACGTTGTCGCGCCGATTGTTTGCCAAGTTGCCCCACGAGCTCTCTGAGCATTGAAGCAACCGCTTCAAAACTCACACCATGTTCTCCAGCACTCGCCGCTTCTACGGATGAGCATACCGATAAGTATTCACCTTTTTTAACAACAATAGCAATCGGTGATAATTCATTGCTTAAGCTATTTAAGCCGCGACTTAATTCATGATTATTATCTTTAATATCTTCAACTATTCGCTGTTGAACATGATTTAAAAAACCATCTGAAGTTACTTTTTTATTATTTTCAGCGCGAGTGTGCAGGTCATCGAGCAACAGATAATGGGTAAATAATTGAGCTAAATTTGCGGCCAGCATCACTATTTCAGCCATCACGGTGGGTGTAGCTTGAATAGAGGCTGAAACATCATCACCTAGTAATTGAATATCTTGCGTGAGCACGCGAAAAGCATCGCCTTTACTACCGGCTCGGGCAGCACTTGCTACTGCATTTGATGACAATAAATGCATTTGTTTTGCCAGCGGCACTAATTTCTGGAGCTCAATATTTAAGCGCTCGCATTGCTCATAAATGGTGTTATATTCTTCGCCCACTCGTCGTAGATATAAATTTTCGCTCACATTCAACCTCGTTTAAAGTGGATTTATCACCTGAGTCCATAATGAAGCACGATACCGGCAAAAATGACGGCACCCACCCAGTTGTTATTCAAAAACGCATGCAAACAGCGTACCGGTTCTTTATTTTTTGCTATGCGTTGTTGAAAGATAGATAAACCGCCAGCAATCAGTAACCCAACATAATAACTAAAACTCATTTCTAACTGGCTACCGATAAGTAGCATAACCATTAAAAAACTAAACTGTAGAATCCCAATGATCACAAGATCATCATCACCGAATAAGATGGCTGTTGATTTGACCCCTGCCAGTAAATCATCTTCTCGATCAGCCATTGCATAAAACGTATCGTAGGCTGTTGTCCATAAAATATTAGCTATAAATAATAACCATGCAATGGCAGGCACTGCATTAGTTTGCGCGGCAAATGCCATCGGAATTGCCCAGCCAAACGCCATACCCAAAACAATTTGCGGCAAGTAAGTATAACGCTTCATAAAGGGGTAAAGCGCCGCTAAAAACAAAGCGCCAAACGATAGCCAAATAGTCAGTTGATTGAGTTGAACGACTAAAATAAAGGCCAAAAAACTTAAGCTGAAAAATGCGATTAATGCTTGTTTGGGGGTTATCGTGCCAGTTATTAATGGTCGCTGATGTGTTCTTGCGACTTTACCATCGATATTACGATCAGCGTAGTCATTCACCACACAACCCGCACTACGCATAATAATGACCCCTAATACAAAAACACATAACACGGTCAGATCAGGTAAACCTTCAGCCGCGATCCAGAGTGCAGATAAGGTTGGCCATAATAATAATAAAGTACCAATCGGCTTATTTAAACGGGTTAGCTCGATATAAGGCCACACTTTTTTTTTGATAATCCCCATCATTTAATCCTCAACTAAAGTCGGCAAAAATATCTCATTCACCAGTATTTTTTTGCCGCTTAAATAAAAATGTGAACGACGACCCCAAAGTTGTTCAGGGCGATAAGATTCTTCCAATATCGCCATTTCATATAACCATTGTCCTGGTTTCAAACAGGCAATTTGAATTGGGCCTCGTTTGACCGAGGGATCGTTGAATAATAGATCTCCTAAGGGTCGATTACCTAAAGTATCAAAACGCTGTTGCCTTGCCTGAAAAGTCGCTAAAGGAATAACCGTTCTGGCATACACTTTTGCTTGATTGCCATCCATCAATCGCACTTCACGTTGATAGGCCATTTCGGTTAGCGGAATGCCTAGTGACAAACATTCATCAGCTAATGGTTTCATCCAATAAGTACTTAATAATTGTACAGAAAAACCATTTTTATTATGAGCTTGTAGACGTTGTGTTAATGATCCTGAATCAATCAACCATGATGTGAGTGCTGTCGGCATTAATCGACGCTGCGGCGTCTGCCATCGTGTCCACTGTTTCATTATACGTGCCCAAGTTCTAATTTTTGGCCGAACCAGCGTTGAATAAGTGCATCAGCATGATGAGGTGTTACGTGTAGAAATTGATCTGCGGCATCCGACATGACCTCCAACAAGTCTTGATCCGTTTCTAAGTTAGCGACCCGAAATTGCGGTAAACCGGTTTGTCTTGTGCCTAATAATTCACCGGGGCCACGTAACTCTAGATCACGTTGTGCGATAACAAAACCATCATTAGTATCTCGTAAGCAACTTAATCGTGCCTGACCATTTTTAGATAAAGGCGAGTGATACATTAATACACAATGACTTTGCACGGTGCCTCGCCCTACTCGTCCACGTAGTTGATGCAATTGTGCCAAACCCAAACGTTCGGCATTTTCAATGATCATTAAACTGGCATTGGGCACGTCTACGCCCACTTCGATCACGGTTGTCGCCACCAGCAAATCAATCTCACCTGCTTTAAACTTCTGCATCACTAATTCTTTTTCAGCCGATTTCATTCGACCATGCACTAAAGCCACTTTTAAATCAGGTAAGGCATCTTGTAATTCTGTCGCAGCATCTTCGGCCGCCTGACATTGCAAATGTTCTGATTCTTCGATTAATGTACACACCCAATAAACCTGACGTTTCTCTCGACAAGCAAGATGGACACGTTCAACAATATCGCCACGACGTGAATCAGGTACAACTACAGTCGTAACTGGTGTTCTGCCTGGTGGCAATTCATCAATCACCGACACATTCAAATCCGCATAAGCCGTCATTGCCAAGGTGCGTGGAATCGGCGTAGCGGTCATCACCAATTGATGAGGATAACTATTTGCACCTCGACCTTTATCCCTCAATGCCAAACGTTGATGAACACCAAAGCGATGTTGTTCATCGATCACCACTAAACCTAGATTATTAAAAACGACTTCATCTTGAAATAAGGCATGTGTGCCAACAGCAACACGAATCTCACCTGCACTCAGCGCCGCTAATACTTCTCGGCGTTGGTTAGCAGTTTGCTTGCCTGCACACCAACCGACCGTCACGCCAAGTGGTTCTAACCAAAGCTTAAATGTTTGTAAATGTTGCTCTGCTAACAATTCAGTAGGCGCCATCATCACCGCTTGATATCCGGCGGAAACCGCTTCAATCACCGCCATTGCAGCCACCACCGTTTTACCTGAACCTACATCACCTTGCACTAGACGTTGCATCGGAATGTCTTGGCTTATATCGGTCAAAATTTCCTTAACGACACGTTGTTGGGCCTTAGTTAAAGGAAAAGGCAATGCCTTTAATAATGCTTGGCGCTGGCTAGTATCACCTTTCAATATTGGCGCGGCATGATGCTGCATTGTCGCTCGAACTTGGCGCATGCTAATCTGTTGTGCTAATAATTCTTCATACGCTAAACGGCGTTGAGTAGGATGCTGTCGTTCTAATAATTGCTGAACATTCACATCGGGCGGCGGACGATGAACAAATCGTAAAGCCTCAACCAATGAATAATCAGCGACAGGATGCAAACGCACAGCATCAGATAATAATTCAGGCAAACTATCATTATCTAAACACGCTAAAGCCTGATCGATCAATTTACGGAAACTAAGTTGATGTAAGCCATCGGTGGTCGGATAAATAGGTGTTAATTCTGCTTCAACCGCAACGATTTTATCGGCAGAAAGAACTTGATACTCAGGATGTACCATTTCCAATGAAGACGGGCCGCTTCGTACTTCGCCAAAACAACGTATCAGTGTCCCTTCTGCTAATTGTGATAACTGACTATTGGAAAAGTGAAAAAAACGTAACACTAATGAACCTGTGCCATCGTCAATATGACATAACAAAGAACGGCGTCGACCCATTTTAATTTGGCTAAGCCTAACGGTACCCTCCACTAACACTTCTTGTTGAGCTCGCAATGAACCCATTGGCAATAAACGAGTACGATCTTGATACCTTAACGGCAAATGGAAAAGTAAATCTTGAACTGCAGTAATGTCGAGCTTGCTTAAGCGTTCAGCAACTTTTGCTCCGACGCCTTTAAGTTGGGTGACAGATTGTGATAAGGCGACCGTTTTTACCACAATCTGTAAATTCCTTACGCTTTACAACTAAAACTACGCACCTAAATGCATAACGGCATCCATTTCAACAGGCACATCTTTCGGTAAAGAAGCGACACCTATTGCAGCACGAGCAGGATAAGGTTGTACAAAATACTCGGCCATAATTTCATTTACAGTGCCAAAATAGCTTAAATCGGTTAAGAAAATATTCAATTTAACGACATCTTGCAAACTGCCACCCGCAGCCACAGCCACAGCCGTTAAGTTATCAAATACACGGCGTACTTGGGTTGCAAAGTCACCTTCAACCACTAACATTGTTTCAGGTACTAATGGAATTTGGCCCGATAAATAAACTGTATCGCCCACTTTGATCGCTTGTGAATAAGTACCAATTGCTTGCGGTGCATGTATTGTGTGAATAATTTCACGTGCCATGATGTTGTTCTCCAGTCGTGCCATTTACCAACGGCATTAAATTTAAAAAATTAGTTAACTCGCATGATCCGTTCAACTATTTCAATGTGTCTCAGACGACGAATAATTTGTGCTAAATGCTGTCTGCCCGTCACTTCAATCGTTAAACGTAAGTCGGAGAAGCCGCTTTCGCGCTCGTCGACGATAACATTGTCAATATTCGAATCCATTTCGGACACCACAGCGGCAATCGTCGCTAATGAACCGCGTTGATTTTTTGCATGAACAATAATATCAACGGGGAAATCGCGACTAATATCTTTTGCCCAAGCAACATCTACCCATTTATCGCTTTTAGCACGTAACTTAACGGTATTTTTACAATTAGCTTGATGGACAATAATGCCACGTCCAGTACTCACAAAGCCATGAATCGGATCGCCTGGAATAGGATGACAGCAGCGACCAAAACTCACTACCATGCCTTCCGTACCCGCAATCATCAGCGGTATTGAGGTTGATTCTGTTGATGACACATCATGCGTTAATTTTTGTGCAATCGCCATAACCGAACGATTACCCAAACCGATATCGCCTAATATTTCATCAAAATTATCGACTTCATATTCAATCACTAATTGATCAATTCTTGCTTCATCCACTTCCGCTATTGTTGTTGAAAAAGCATGTAGATATTTATTTAATAATCGTCGTCCTAATAATACCGCAGCGTCATTTCGAAGATCTTTCAAATAATAACGAATATTAGTACGCGCTTTGGCAGTGGATACGAAGTTGAGCCAAGAAGGATTGGGATGCGAGGTCGATGAGGTAATAATTTCGACCGATTGTCCCGTTTCTAACTGGGTGCTCAAGGGCACTAAATGACGACCAATTCGGGCAGCAACACACGCGTTACCAACATCTGAATGTACGGCATAGGCAAAATCTACGGTCGTTGCACCGCGAGGTAATGACATAATTTTACCTTTAGGCGTAAAGATGTAAATCTCTTCAGGAAATAAATCAATTTGTAAGTTTTCTAAAAATTCAATTGAATCACCGGAGCCTTTTTGAATCTCTAAAATACCTTGTAACCATTGGCGTGCCCGACGATGCGCTAGACTACTACCCTCACTTTCACCTGTTTTATAAAGCCAATGTGCAGCGACGCCTGCCTCGGCCATTTGGTCCATTTCTCGTGATCTAATTTGCACTTCAATAGGTACGCCATAAGGCCCAAACAGCACAGTATGTAGAGATTGATAACCATTGATTTTGGGAATGGCTATGTAGTCCTTAAATTTACCTTGCACTGGTTTGTACAAATTATGCACAACACCTAACATTCGATAACAAGCATCGACATCATCGACGACAATTCTAAACGCATAAACATCGGTCACATCAGAAAACGATAATTGTTTTTTAACCATTTTTTGATACAAGCTATACAGATTTTTTTCGCGCCCTTGTATATCGGCCGATAAACCTTCTTGTTCCATGCGGTTCAAAATTGAAGCGGTAATTTGATTTACAATTTCTTTACGATTGCCTCGCGCTTTACGAACAACGTCGGCTAATACTCGATAACGCAGTGGATACAAGACGTGAAAGCCTAATTCTTCTAACTCACCACGCATCAAATTCATACCCAAACGCTGAGCGATAGGAGCATAAATACTGAGGGTTTCATTGGCAATGCGACGACGTTTTTCAGGGCGTAAATGGCCCAACGTACGCATATTGTGAAGGCGATCAGCCAGTTTAACGATGATCACTCGAATATCTTGTGACATCGCCAACAGCATTTTTATTAAGCTTTCTGCCTGAGCCTGTTGCTGCGTTTCAAATGCAGCTTTTGCTAATTTGCTGACACCATCCACCAGCAAGGCGACTTCTTCACCGAACTCTTCAGCTAGGGCTTCTCGACTGACTTCGGTATCTTCAATGACATCATGCAGAAGTCCCGCCATGATGCACTCATGATCCATATGCATCATCGCTAATACATGAGCGACGGCTAAAGGATGAGTGATATACGCTTCGCCAGAACGGCGTGTTTGACCTATATGTGAATTTTCAGCAAAAAAATAAGCACGACGAATCGCATCGACGTGCTTAGATTCTAAATAGTTTGATGTCGCAAAACATAAATCATCAATGGTCAGTTGGGGTTCAGCGTCGTGAACAAGCGCCAACTCAGAAGCGACGGTAGGTTTTGCGCTCAAAACTTACTCTTCGCCGAATAGCGCTTCTTTTTTCGAAATGCTATCAATTGAATGTTCACGTGCACTTACTTTATCTAAAATGCTAGGGCCAATTAAGCCAGCAGCAATTTCACGCAAAGCTATAACGGTTGGTTTGTCGTTTTCTCTAGGAACTAAAGGATCTGCGCCTTGCTCAATTTCACGAGCACGTTTAGATGCAACTAATACCAATTGAAAACGGTTATCAACGTTTTCTAAACAATCTTCTACTGTAGTACGTGCCATGGTCGTTCCCCTAGATTTAAACCGTTAATTTTACGAAAAATCAGCATATTAAGCTAGAAGTTCCGTCAACAACTCAAGATTAACCTGCTTCTGAACCGCTATCGAATGGCGACGTGCGATGATAATTGCGACAAGATTGGTCAATGCCACATCAAATTGATCATTAACAATCAAATAATCAAATTCAACATAATGCGATATTTCATTTTCAGCATCACGCATTCGTCTTGCAATAATGTCATCGTTATCTTGGCCGCGTCCACGCAAGCGTTGTTCTAATGCAGTTTTAGAGGGCGGTAAAATAAAGATACTCGTACTATCAGGAAAATTATGGCGTACCTGTTCGGCGCCTTGCCAATCAATTTCCAAAATCACATCAAAACCTTGCTGCAATTGTGCTAATACGCTTTCACTCGACGTACCATAAGAATTATCAAATACCGTAGCAGATTCTAAAAATGCACCGGCATCACGCATCTGCGCAAAGCTATCTTGACTTAGGAAGAAGTAATCTTGTCCATCCACTTCACCTTCACGTGGCAAACGAGTGGTATGTGACACTGATAATCGAATATCAGCTTGCTGTGCAACTAAGGCATTTACTAAGCTCGTTTTGCCCGCACCCGATGGTGCTGCCACAATAAAAAGACTACCCTTTGTCATTATTTTCTACCTATATAAAATTGCTGAAAATCAACAAATGTATTTGAATTGCTGGCTACTCTATCAGTGCCGCTATCGATCAAGCGCCGTATTGCGAATAAGACATTATATTTAAGTTGTAATCGGTGAGCCAATTCTCTGTTCAGCGTTATCGTATAAGCTTAACTTAGATAGCCTCACCGTTCTATTCTCTAATATAAGATTTTAATCTCGATCGTCATCATTAATTAGTTCAATGTAGCAATGCCACAATCTCTCGTAAATGATCAATGATCTGTGTTTTTCCTGTTAACCCTGTTTTTTTTGCAATCATCGCCCAATCGCGCTGTTGTAATATAACCAATACTGTCAGTTGCTGTTGTGATGTCGATAATTGTGCAAATTTATCTTGCGTGATTTGTGCTGATAACCATAAAAATAGAGCAATTCGACTCGACTCATAACTTCGTTGTTGCTGGAAAAATGCTAAAACAGCCTGTGTATCCCATGTCGAAAGTACTGATGCTGGAACCTTGATTAATGTTGATAATTTAATAATCAGATCTGGTTCAATCTGTTGAAACTCTTGCTGCACTAAATATGGCCAATGCTGTTGAAATTGTTGATGTGCTGCCGCCAATACAGTTTGGCCATTATTACTAATTGCATGCAACATCATCACCGCGTGACCACCACTGACATCATCTTGCTGCACCCCCAAACGCACTGGCGTAAATTTCGATGTTGACCAAAAGCTAAGTAAATCGACAGTCGCGGCAAAACTGCTACCTATGATGTCAATATTTGAATGCTTGGCTTGTTCAATAATATTATCTAATAGAGCATGACCAATTCCGCGATGTTGTATCGCGGGATGTACAGCCAGTCGAATGATTCGTTGATAATGTAATGAACCCGCATGAGTAATGCCGACATGAGCAAGTAATGATTGTGGTAATAAATGCCCTTTTAAACGCCGAGTTCCGCCATGAATAGCTGAGGCTAAATCATCATCCAAGCCCCCTTCTTGAACAAGCCAAGCACTCGCAACAATATGACCTTGATAACGCATGGCATACACAGATACGTCATCGTGATCTAACATCCACTGTAAATCAGATGGGCGTGTTCGATAATGTGCCAACACCATTAATCCAAACAATTCGGCTAAGCTAGTTTCATCTTCAAGCAATTGTCTGCGATCTATTTTTTCAAAGACACACGCTGTTGACTGACATTGCTCAATTACCTCATCGGCGACCGGAATCGCATCAAGTAATAAAGCTTTAAAACTAAAAGCTTCTAACACATCATCTTCAGACCAACGAATTGGCGTGGTCATATTTAAACTATGCCAGTTCGGTGTGTGCTGATTTAAGCTTTCTTTAAAACGTATCGCAAAACCAAGCCCCGTACCTTCATATCCATGTAACGTAGTGGCAAAAACGATGCGTGAAAACTGATGAAGCAGTTGTTCCAATATCGGTGCTGGAATGGCGGCGGCTTCATCAATCATTAATAAATCGGCTTTTTGTTCAGATGCAATCAAGGCATCTGGTGCCATAAATTTTATTTCTGCATTATCAAGAATTAGGTGACCTTTTGACACTTGGGCATCGGGCAATAAGCGAGCCGCGTGGTCAAAAACTGTAACTACCGTTGCTATACTTGGCGCGGTGACAATGATTGTTTTTTTGCCTTGTTTGAGCAGCTCTGCTGCTGCGATACCTAACACCGCTGACTTACCGCGGCCTCGATCTGAAGATAACACTAAAGGCCGACGGCGATGACCATGAACCACTTTTAAAATACCGTTAAGTGCAATTTCCTGATCGGCTGTTAGGCTGTATTTTGTCGGTTCCGAGTTTAGTTTAGGCAAAGGCAGCGACGGCAATGCCTCACCTTGTTTTATAACTTGAACACACGAATATGAATGTGCATGAGCCAAGCTAATTTGATGAAAACGTTGCAACCACAAACTGTCAGGTAAAACCGGCGGCATGAAGATAATCAATACACCGCTCGCCTTTATGGTACCGACGATGGCACCAAAGCTATCAGGATTAAAGGTCTCTAAAGCATCAAATATGGCAGCATCAAATTCTTTACCCAATTGTTGTTGGGCTTGTTTTTGAGTAATAGTTTTGTAACCACTGTCAGTATAATTTGATAAAAAAACAATCTTATTTTTATCAAAACCAGCCAATAAAGCTTGTGCTGAAGACTGACACCAAGCGCGATCACCTTGCAACATAATGCATTGGCGTTGTTGCGTATTCAAGCTAGCCACGTTTTACAAACCATACATAATTTAACAGGTAATCGATGCTAGATAACATCGTTCACAACTACAACTGGACAGAATTTAAACTCAATAGTGCGGTGGCAACTCATGCTGTGATCCCGATTCTTGCTGACTATTCGTTTGCATAGAATTCATTTGAATTTTCATCGTTTCAAGCATTAATTCGATGCGTGAGATTTGTTTTTGTTGGTCGATAATCACTTGGTTTAAATCTTCTAACAAACTATCTTGAAACGACACTTTCATTTGTAATTCGACAATCTCATCATTCACAGTGCTCATTAATCATCACCATCATAAGATAACGCAGGCCCCAACCAACGTTCTGCGATATCCATAGGCCAGCCCTTACGTGCTGCATAATCTTCCACCTGATCTTGATCAATTTTACCCAAACCAAAATAGCGTGATTCAGGATGAGCAAAATAGAATCCACTGACGGCCGCCGTCGGCAACATAGCAAAACTTTCTGTTATCGTCATACCGGCATTTTTCTCAGGTTCAAGTAACTGCCACAATAATCCTTTTTCAGTGTGATCAGGACAAGCAGGATAACCAGGTGCAGGGCGAATTCCTTGATATTTTTCATCAATCAAGGCTTCATTATCTAAGGCTTCATCAGGCACATAACCCCACAAATCTTTACGCACTAATTCATGTAAACGTTCGGCAAACGCTTCAGCTAAACGATCGGCCAAAGCTTTAATCATAATGCTTTGATAATCATCATGATCATCTTCAAAACGAGCGACATGTTCATCAATACCGATACCCGCAGTCACTGCAAACGAACCAATATAATCTTTTACACCACTGTCTTTCGGTGCCACAAAGTCAGCTAGTGCCGCATTTGGTCTTCCCGGAGGACGTTCTGTTTGTTGACGTAAACTGCGTAATGTCATCAATACTTCGTTGCGATTATCATCGGTATACACCTCGATATCGTCATCGTTGACACTATTTGCAGGGAAGAAACCAAACACAGCACGCGCCTTCAACCATTTTTCATCGACAATTTTGGTTAGCATCGCTTTTGCATCACGGAACAAATTCGTCGCATGCTCGCCAACAACTTCATCGGTCAAAA
The DNA here is from genome assembly GCA_011053005.1 of Methylophaga sp. Taxonomy (GTDB): domain Bacteria; phylum Pseudomonadota; class Gammaproteobacteria; order Nitrosococcales; family Methylophagaceae. The sequence goes on along the minus strand of DRHW01000034.1, from coordinate 20,183 downwards.
TTCGTGGATATCGCCCCGCCAATTCCCAAGCTTGAAAAAAAGGTGTCCAATCTATCCGTTCAACCAAGTCACTTAAAGGATAATCATCGAAGGTTTGTACGCCGAATTTTTTAGGTACCGTCGGTTGGTAAGCTTGCCAATCAATTTTAGTTTTATTAATACGTGCATCAGTAATAGTTAGTTGACGACGCGTGTTTTTACGTCCTTTGTGGCGCACACGTTTATCAGCATAATCTTCTTTAATTTTAGCGACATAGTCATCACGTGTAGCGACAGTCACTAAATTTTGAGCCACGCCCACTGCACGCGATGCATCTTTCACGTAAATAACTGCACCGTGGTAGTTTTGATCAATTTTAACCGCGGTGTGTATGGCTGATGTGGTCGCACCACCAATCATCACCGGCAATTTAAAACCAAGACGTTCCATTTCTTTTGCAACGTGTACCATTTCATCGAGCGATGGCGTAATAAGACCTGATAAACCGATAATATCGACTTTTTCTCGTTTAGCGGTTTCAAGAATATCAGCGCATGACACCATGACGCCCATATCAATAATTTCAAAGTTATTACACTGCAACACCACGCCCACAATATTTTTACCGATATCGTGCACGTCACCTTTTACAGTGGCCATTAAGATCTTGCCGTTATTGGTACTTTCATCGCCTTCTTCTTTATCATCTTCAATAAAAGGCATTAAATAAGCGACAGCTTTTTTCATTACACGGGCTGATTTTACGACTTGCGGTAAGAACATTTTACCTTCGCCAAATAAGTCGCCCACCACGTTCATGCCGTCCATCAACGGACCTTCAATAACGTGTAATGGTTTTGCGGCATTTTGACGAGACAGTTCAGTATCTTCTTCGATATAGTCGGTAATACCTTTAACTAATGCATGTTCTAGACGTTTTTCTACAGGCCAACTACGCCATTCGAGATCTTCTACTTTCTCTACTGTTTTGCCATCGCCTTTATATTTTTCGGCAATATCTAATAAACGTTCAGTCCCATCTTCACGACGATTTAAAACAACATCTTCTACACGTTCTCGTAACTCTTCTGGCAAATCATCATAAATCGCTAATTGACCGGCATTAACAATCCCCATATCCATGCCCGCTTTAATCGCATGATATAAAAACACAGCATGAATGGCTTCACGAATTGGATTATTACCACGAAATGAGAACGAGACATTCGAGACACCACCACTGATCATCGCATGTGGTAATGATTGTTTAATATCTTTAACCGCTTCAATAAAGTCAACCGCGTAGTTATTGTGCTCCTCAATACCTGTCGCAATCGCAAAAATGTTCGGATCAAAAATAATATCTTCAGGTGGGAAGCCAACAACTTTAGTCAAAATTTCATAAGAACGTGTACAAATTTCGCGTTTACGTTCACGTGTATCGGCTTGGCCAACTTCATCAAATGCCATGACGATCACTGCCGCACCATAACGACGTACTAATTTAGCTTGTTCAATGAATTTTTCTTCACCCTCTTTCATACTGATCGAGTTGACGATGCCTTTACCTTGAATACATTTCAGGCCAGCTTCAATGACTTCCCATTTAGATGAATCGATCATGATGGGTACACGACTGATATCAGGTTCAGAAGCAATAAGGTTCAAAAAAGTCACCATCGCTTCTTTCGAATCCAACATGCCTTCATCCATGTTGATATCAATAATTGGCGCGCCACTTTCAACTTGCTGGCGAGCGACATCCAATGCTGTGTCGTAATCACCTTCTTTGATCAATCTTGCAAATCTGGCTGAACCCGTCACATTAGTACGCTCACCGACATTGACATACAAACTTTCAGGCGTAATGGTGAACGGTTCAAGACCGCTTAATCGACAATAATGCTTATTTTTAGGTGGAATACGCGGTGCAACATTGGCAACGGCATCCGCCAGCGCTTTGATATGGGCAGGTGAAGTACCACAACAACCACCGATAATATTCAAAAAGCCGCTTTCTGCCCATTCTTTAATATGAAACGCCATCGCTTCCGGTGATTCATCATATTCACCAAATTCATTTGGCAAACCCGCATTAGGATGCGCACTAACAGGACAGGTCGCGACTCGTGACAGTTCTTCGATATATTGGCGTAATTGCTCGGCACCTAACGCACAGTTCAAACCAATACTGAGGGGTTGTACGTGAGATAGTGAATTCCAAAATGCTTCGGTTGTCTGGCCTGATAAAGTACGGCCGCTGGCATCGGTAATGGTGCCCGAAATCATAATCGGAAAATGCACGCCATGTTGGTCATAGTAAGTTTCAATCGCAAACAATGCGGCTTTAGCATTGAGCGTATCAAAAATCGTTTCGACTAATAATAAATCTGAACCGCCATCAATAAGGCCGGATATAGCTTCAAGATAAGATTCGACTAATTCATCATAGCTTGTATTGCGAAAACCTGGATTATTTACATCGGGTGAGATACTGGCCGTACGATTTGTTGGGCCTAAAACGCCAGCAACAAAACGTGGTTTGTCAGGATTTTGGGCGGTAAATTCATCAGCAATTTTGCGTGCTAATGTTGCTGATTCTTTATTTAACTCATAAACCAAATGTTCCATTTGGTAATCAGCCATGGCGATAGAAGTGCCATTAAAGGTATTTGTTTCAACAATATCTGCGCCAGCTTCAAAATAGGCCCGATGAATATCGCTAATAATTTTCGGCTGGGTGAGTGATAAAAGATCATTATTACCTTTCACATCACAAGGATGATCAACAAACCGTTCACCACGATAATCAGCTTCTTCGAGTTTGTAACTTTGGATCATCGTCCCCATAGCGCCATCGAGGATAAGAATACGTTGTTGTAAAAGCTGATGAATTTGGTGTGTTGATGCAGTCAAAGTGAGCGTTCCTTTTGAGGGAATATCTTAAAATTAGTCGGCCATTATATCAGAACAAATCCTCCTTAAATCATCACAAAAAAAGTTATAAATATCGCTTTCAATCTGGCCGCAAGTTAGATCATAATCAACTCGGAAACCAACTAGAGACAGTCTTAAATTTAATAGCTAAGGAATAATCAATGATTAAACGCGCTATCGATGGTAAGCGACTATTTGTACTTGATACCAATGTTTTAATGCATGACCCTACTGCTTTATATCGCTTTGATGAACATGATATTTTTCTCCCCATGGTGGTATTAGAAGAGCTAGATCGCGGCAAAAAAGGCTTATCTGAAGTCTCTCGTAATGTGCGTCAAGTGAGTCGATTTCTTGATGAGTTAATGCTGCAAGCAGGCAATTCTGATGCTATTGCCAAAGGCATACAATTACCCACTGTAGATAACCGCGACACGCACAAAGCCCCAGTCAAAACTAGAGGTCGCTTGTTTTTCCAAACAACTCAGATGACCTACGATCTCCCGAAAGATTTACCCGGTCAACTAGCTGATAATGCAATTTTAAGCATCGCTACCAGCTTGCAAAATTCATATCCAGAAACCACGGTTATTTTGGTGTCGAAAGATATCAACTTGCGCATAAAAGCCACCGTTTTAGGCATTCATTCCGAAGACTATTTTAATGACAAGGTACTCGATGATGTTGATTTACTCTATAAAGGCTCAACAGAACTCGTTGCTGACTTTTGGAATGATCTGAACCGACTGGAATCATGGACCAAAGAAGGTCGTACCTATTATGAAGTTGAAGGTGATGTTGTTCAAGATTGGTATCCGAATCAACTTATTTATTCGCCGGGCGAAGGCAATTCGATTGAGGCGGTCGTCCACAGCATCAATGATTCAGTAGCGGATATTAAATTACTGCACGATTATCGAAAAGATAATCATTCTGTTTGGGGGATTACGGCACGAAATCGCGAACAAAATTTTGCACTTAACCTATTAATGGATCCTGATGTTGATTTTGTCAGTCTGTTAGGCCAAGCCGGGACAGGTAAAACATTATTAACACTCGCCGCCGCCTTAACACAGACGATTGAACATAAACGTTATGCAGAAATTATTATGACGCGTGTGACAGTTCCCGTTGGCGAAGATATTGGTTTTTTACCAGGCACCGAAGAAGAGAAAATGACGCCTTGGATGGGTGCATTAATGGATAACTTAGAAGTCCTCAATAAAACAGATGCCAGTGCAGGTGAATGGGGTAAACAAGCAACCAATGACTTATTGCAAAGCCGTATTAAAATTCGCTCGCTCAATTTTATGCGAGGCCGAACGTTTCTTAATCGTTTTCTAATTATCGATGAGGCGCAAAACTTAACTTCTAAACAAATGAAAACGCTTATCACGCGTGCCGGTCCAGGCACTAAGATTGTGTGTTTGGGTAATATAGCCCAAATCGACACACCTTACCTAAGCGAAACCACCTCGGGGTTAACCTATGTCGTAGATAGATTTAAAAACTGGGAGCATAGCGGCCACATTACGTTATTACGAGGGGAACGTTCTCGTTTAGCAGACTATGCCAATGAGAACTTATAGTCATACTGAATATTGAAGTAACGTTTAGCGTTGATATTTCCCGCTCTCGCGGGGATATCATCGCTATATTTCAATGTATCTAATTCATTTTCAGCATGGATATAAAATAGAGATTATCGCTCACTCAAATATCAAACCTTGCCTTACTTTCAAGTTCAATAAATAACGCCGACTGAATAATCCTAAAAGCTAAAAATCTGGCATAATCACTGACAAATACACGTTAGCTTATTACCTTTTTACATTATTTTTTGTAATCCGTTTTATGAGACTACGTTTTAATCGCTACATATTAATAATGCATCAAGCTTAATTTAGGATTTTCACAATGGAAAACATGTCAGAATTCAATGATCGTCGTAATTTTTTTCGAATTAATGACATAGTTTATATTGATGTCACTGAACTGAATCATGAGGATGCGACAGAGGCAACAAGCGCAATCAAAAATCCTCCTTCTGATGATAATCACAGTCAAGAAAAGCAACAACTCAGCACGATTCAAGCTTCACTCACTCATCTCATTGAACAAATCAACCACACTGATCGCCAAGTCGCACGGGCATTACGCTTGCTCGATGATAAGATCAGCATTGTTTCTAATTCGATTCAGCGTCAACAAAACAACATGGATACACGAAAGATGGTTGAATCTAATTTAAGCGGTGGTGGCATTGCGTTTTTAACCGCGCATCAATATGCCCACAAAGCCACGCTTGATCTTCGTATTGAATTACAACCTTCAGGCACGATCATTCACACCATCGCTAATGTTGTTGCCTGTGATAAACATGATGATTCGCCAGCCAATACCCCTTATTACCTTAGATTGGTTTTCACCCATATGAGTGAATATGACCGTAATTTCTTAGTGAAACATATTCTTTCACGTCAAGCTGAAATGCTACGCACAACTGAAAAATAAGGTCGCAGGTTCCCAACAAAGTCAGTATGTTCATTACAATTAATACTGACAATATGATCGATCGCTTATTAATTATTCAACTAAATTAAATATAGTGAACTGCTGACAGTATTATCTCGTTAGCAGATCATGTTAAAAATTATGAAATAACCGGAGAAATCAGGATGAAATTACAGCAGTCATTAATTGCCGTTTCTATTTGTTTAGCGATGGCAAGTACCTCATCATTTGCCAGTGATGCCGAGCGACTAACCACATTAGACAACCAAACATCTGTCGCGGTCACTATTTATAATAACAATCTGGCATTGGTGAAAGACCAACGCAAACTTACCTTAGATAAAGGATTTAATAATCTAGCATTTCGTGGGGTAAGCGCCTTAATTCGGCCAGAAACGGCTCTACTTCGTAGTTTGACGGCTAATAATCAACTTCATGTCTTAGAACAAAATTTTGATTATGACTTATTAACGCCCCAAAAAATGCTGGAAAAATATACTGGAAAACAAGTACAACTCGCCACCATTAACCCCGCAACAGGCATTAAAACGACTCAAGTAGCGACGATACTTAGCACTAATGACGGTGTTACGCTAAAAATTGGTGACAAAATCGTCACCAATCCTCAAGGTAGTTATATCTTTGATCAAGTGCCCGATAATTTGCGTGACCAACCGACATTAGTAACTCAATTAACTAGCTCTAGCGACCAAGAACAAACCGTAGAGTTAGGCTATTTAACCGGTGGACTTGGCTGGAAAGCTGATTATGTCGCTGAATTAAACAGTGATGAAACACAACTAGATTTAACCGGTTGGATCACACTAACTAACGACAGTGGTACTACATATAACAATGCCAAGCTACAACTCGTCGCCGGTGATGTTAACCAAGTTCAGCCTGAGTTTGCTAGAGGCTCGGTGCCTCGTGAAGCCATGATGAAAAGTATGGCGGATACTGCCGTGATTGAAGAAAGCTTATTCGAATATCATCTTTACAGTCTAAATCGTCCGACAGATCTCGCTGATAAACAAACAAAACAAGTAACCTTACTTTCAGCGAACTCAGTGCCTGTTCAAAAAGAATTTGTATTGCAAGGCAATGATTATTATTACAACAGTAGCTATGGCGAATTAGGCCAAAAAATGAAAATCGCTGTATTTGTTGAATTTAATAATGCTAAAAAAGAAAATTTAGGCATGCCTATTCCTAAAGGGATTGTACGTGTGTATAAAAATGACAGTAAAGGTAGCGCTCAATTTGTTGGTGAAGATCGTATCGATCACACACCTAAAAATGAAAATATTCGCCTGAAACTCGGCGATGCATTTGATGTGACTGCTGATAAAAAACAAACTGACTTCAAAAAAGCTAAAAATTTCGCACCACATAGTGTTGCTTATGAAAGTAGTTATGAAATCGTATTAAAAAATGCCAAAACGGTACCTGTCACTATTATGGTTCGTGAACCCGTGCCGGGCGAATGGAAAATCTTACAAGAAAGCCATCCACATTCCAAAATTGCATCAGGCACTGCTCAATGGCAAATCACCATTCCAGCAGAAAGCAGTGAAACCCTGAGTTATAACGTATTAGTTCAATATTAAAGTAGTGCTCTATTAAAAATGCATCAAGCAATTTTATATAGTTTTCGACGCTGCCCTTATGCCATGCGGGCACGCATGGCAATTGTAAGTAGTGGCATGCAAGTAATATTGCGTGAAGTTCAGTTACGTGACAAACCACAATCATTACGCGATATATCACCAAAAGCAACTGTGCCAGTGCTGCTTAGCGCAGATAATGAAGTCATTGAGGAAAGTTTAGATATTATGTTGTGGGCCTTGCGGCAATCTGATCCTGATGCGTGGCTGAAGGACATCAATTACCTATTGATTAGAAATAATGATGGCCCATTTAAACAATGGCTTGATAAATACAAATATGCTGATCGTTATCCTGAACAGACTCAGCAATTTTATCGTCAACAAGGTGAACAAACCTTGTTGATGCTAGAACATGCCTTAGCGGATTCTGATTTTTTATCGGGCGATACTATCACAATCACCGATATCGCCATTTTTCCTTTTATTCGTCAATTTGTTTCCGTCGAAACGAATTGGTTTAAACAAGCACCTTATCCTAAAACAAGACGGTGGCTAGATTATTTACTCGCGAGTGAATTGTTCCAGACAACAATGCATAAATACCAACCGTGGGACATGACTAATGAATTTCCAGCATTGTTCCCTGCCACTACGATTTCCTAAAACAGTATTATTAGTAGATTATTTATAAGAAAATTAGACTTTTATGTCTAAGATACTTCCTATCATATCGCGGCTTGTTTCAATCACTTTGCTAGATGCTTGTACTTGTAATTTATCACTCAACATATTGACCAGCGGCGTTGTTAAATCACCCGTAGATTGAGCATTGGCAATTTTAGATGCATTTTGATTGAGGCTCTGCATGCCCGTTTGAATGCCTGTTATTGCTGATTGAAAAGCAGGAATAGTACTCATAACCATCTCCAAAAATAAACATTATGACTTAGTGAGCTGTTTCAACTGCCTTGCATTTAATCGAATAAAAATAATTGAAGCGCTAAACGTCATAAAACTAAATAATACTTCCAAACTAGCATAAATATCAAAAGCTTGCGCACTATAAGCTTCGCCAATGCCATGAGAAAAATAAAATAACATTAAGAATCCTGTCCAGGCATGCGTATAAGGCTTCCCATGTAATAATCCACGTAAAGGAAATAACAACGGCACTAAGGCAATAATCAACCAAGCTGCGACAGGATAATTAGCACTGTGTTCAGCCAAGGTTATCCAGCAGATTAAAGTAATCATTAAACCGAAAAAACTAAACAACGATAACTGTTTAAAAAATTGAATCATGACGCTGATAATGCCTTTGCTGTAGTCGCTATTCTATGACCTAATGCACGACATAATAGTGCTTCGTTATCACTTAACAGTCGCTCATTATTCGCACCCGCTAAATGGCTAGCACCATACGGCGTTCCACCGTCGGCCGTCATCATCAAGGCACTTTCGCTATATGGCAACCCCATAATCAACATGCCATGATGCATTAATGGCAACATCATTGATAATAAGGTCGATTCCTGTCCACCATGAAGACTGCCGGTGGAAGTAAATACGGCGGCAGGTTTGCCAATTAGTGATCCTGAAAGCCAAACATCACTTGTTTGATCAATATAATATTTCAATGGCGCGGCCATATTGCCAAAACGTGTTGGACTACCTAATACTAAGCCTGCACAATTTTTAAGATCGTCATGACTCACATACAAATGTCCTTGTTCAGGAATGGCATCTTCAATCGCTTCGCAAACGGTTGAAATAGCTGGCACAGTTCGTAACTTGGCAACACAACCTTCAACACTTTCAACACCACGAGCAATCTGTTCTGCCATATTTCGTACATGACCTGAGCGACTGTAATATAAAACTAAGATATCGATCATTATAAAATCTCAAGCACCGCTTCAGGAGGACGTCCGATTTTAGCCTTGCCGTCACGAATAACAATGGGTCGTTCGATGAGCTTTGGATGCTCAGACATCGCTTGAATAAGTTGCTGCTCGGTAAGTGAATCATCGGCTAAATTTAAGTCTTTATATTCAACTTCGCCTTTGCGTAATAACTGGCGTGCGCTGATGCCTAATTGATTAATAATCTCCGTCAATGAAGCAACGGATGGCGGTGTTTTTAAATACTCAATTATTTCAGGCTGAGTACCATGTTGTTCAAGTAAAGCCAACGTCTCGCGTGATTTGCTACAACGAGGATTATGATAAATAAAAATATTGCTCATTTGGAAGAGTCCAATAAAGATTCTAAAAAAGAAAGATGAATTTCTGTTGGTTTGACGCTGCCCCATTGCTTGCAACCTGGACACTGCCAATGCATGCTTTTGCCAGCAAAACCGCATGACTGACAGGTATATCGATTACCGCGTCGTACCAAAGTATCGGTAATACCTTTAATTAGTGGCACCAACATGGGGTTCGATTGCTCTCCAAGCGAAATTAACCGATGTAATCCTTCAACAGATGGATGTTCACGTAATTGTGGATATAAGTAATCCTGTGCAGCCTGACTGCCTTGTTGTAACTGAATAACATGCGTCAACATAAGCCTTGCACTCGTCATATTAGGATACTCAACCAGTAAATCATGTAGCCATTGCTCGAATACGTTCAAATTATTCATTTGCTGATAGCAGTCTAATAATAACGGTAAGGCTTCTTGCAAATAGCGATGATCTTGTTGCTCAATAGCCAGTAATGTTTTACTCGCTTTTCGAAAATTACTGGCTTGCATATAAAGCTTCGCTTCAAGCAATGTCGCTCGCACACAATCATGATCATGGCTGTGTGCGAGTTTCAACAATGAAGCGACATTATTATTCGATGATTTAAGCTGTTGTTCCGCTAGTTCACAGTAGAATTGAGCAATGAGACTACCCATATTATCGCGACTCTGGCTTTGAACTTTTTCCGCCATTTCAATGGCTTTTTGCCATGTTTTTTCTTGTTGGTAAATGCGTAATAATTGTTTAAACGCTTCAGTAGGCGGCGAAGGTTTGCTTATCAAATCGAGAAAAAGTTGCTCTGCGCGATCCAGTACGCCAGCATTCATATAATCTAAACCTAATTCAACCAGTGCTTGTGTCCGTTTTGCCGCCGGTAGATTAGGCCTAGCAATAAGATTTTGATGAATACGAATGGCACGATCAATTTCGCCTCGACGACGAAACAAATTAGCCAATGCTAAGTGCGTTTCTACTGTTTCACTATTTACTTCCAGTAAGCGAACAAATACCTCAATCGCTTTGTCTGGTTGTTCATTCAGTAAGTAATTTAGCCCTTGAAAATAATCAGGGCTGACATTTGAGGTTTGTAAACGAGGGTTATATTTATAATGTTTTTTCGCCAATAACCAGCCTGATAAGGCGGCGATAGGTAACAGAAAAAATAACCATTGAATCATCGGAACCTATACCTTGCTAACATCAGTAATAGGTAAAATTCTTAAGCGGTCAATTTCTTGTTCTGTGTTCGTTAATTTTTTACGTAGTCGACGGTTTTCATATCTCAATCGCAAAATACTGGCCGACAAAACCAAAGCACCAAGTAAAGTACCCAAAATAATCGCGGCAATAATAACGATAGATAATGGCAAGCTCAACGTACCAAGATAATAATTAATATCAACGGGCATTAGATTAATTGCCGAGAATCCCGCACCCAGTATCAGTACAATAACAAACACAATAATCGTCATAATTCGACGCATGGCATATTCCTTAAAGCGTGGTTGAAGATATTTCTAATAACTAGATCATACCTTAAAAATGAAGCTTGCCCAGTTTTGACATAAATCATGTAAAATACTCGGTTATTAAACAGGTTCATCCTGTACAGATTGTGTTTTTGGAGAATGATCATGACCTTTGTTGTCACAGAAAATTGTATTAAGTGTAAATATACTGATTGTGTAGATGTCTGCCCTGTCGATTGCTTTCATGAAGGTCCTAACTTTTTGGTTATTGATCCGGATGAATGTATTGATTGCACCTTGTGTGAACCAGAATGTCCAGCGCAAGCTATCTTTTCAGAAGATGATTTACCCGATGAACAAATGGAATTTGTACAAATTAATGAAGAGCTTTCACGAATTTGGCCTGTACTTTCAGAAAAGAAAGATCAATTAGACGATGCTGAAGAATGGGATGGCAAAACAGGTAAGTTGCCATTACTAGAACGCTAAAAAGCTCAAAATGAATTCATAAAAAAGCCCGCATTTTATTGCGGGCTTTTTTGATTCTCAGTTTAATATCTTTAACTGATTACACCATTAAATGTTTTAACTTCTTCATCGCATTATTTTCAATTTGACGAATACGTTCAGCAGATACCTGATATTGATCAGCTAAAGTATGCAAGGTTGATTTGCCATCATCATTTAACCAGCGCTGGCTTACGATATCTCGGCTACGCTCATCAAGAGTTTCTAAAGCTTCCACTAATTTTTGATGTTGATCATCCTCATAATTGATTTGTTCCAATTCAATCGAAGGATCTGAGTTTTCTGGTCCTTCTAAATAAGCCGAAGGTGAGAAACTATAATCATCGTCATCAGTATCATTAGGCAAATCAAACGACGTATCAGGTTGTGCTAAACGACGTTCCATATCCATAACGTTATCTGGTGTCACGCCAAGATCGGCTGCAACCGCTTCAACTTCTTCTGGATTCAACCAACCAAGACGTTTTTTAGCACTACGTAAATTAAAGAATAATTTACGCTGTGCTTTTGTAGTGGCAATTTTTACAATGCGCCAGTTACGGATGACATATTCATGTATTTCAGCACGGATCCAATGCACCGCAAAGGATACTAAGCGAACACCTTTATCAGGGTCAAAGCGTTTTACAGCCTTCATCAATCCGATATTACCTTCTTGCACCAAGTCAGCAACCGGCAAACCATATCCGCTATAACCTTTTGCGATGCGATTTACAAAGCGAAGGTGTGACAGGATAAGGCGTTGTGCAGCATCAACGTCACCGTTATTTTGCAAACGTGTTGCTAAATCGTATTCTTCTTCAGCAGTCAACATTGGCGTGCTATGCACAAGATTCGTATAAGAATCTACATTACCAACAGATGCTAAAGCTAAATTGTATTGGGCTACAGATGTTGTCATTGAGCGGCCTCTCTAAAAATTAGTCTTCTAATCATAGCATTAAGTTTAAGAAATCATAACTCAGAGTGTAAATTTAGGAAAAAGTTCCTTTGGTCACTGTTTTTAAGTAGGCTCTATGGCACTTAAATGACGGCCTACAGCTAACCATGCCCCCATGACACCTAATAACATTCCGGTGAAAGGTAAAAACAACATCATAGAACCCGATAACCACGTTAACGTAAATTGACTATTATACTGAGATGCAAGCTCATTGATCGGCCCATTAATAAGCCCCATCGTGATAAGCAGGGTTATCCAAGCGACAAAACCACCTAATGTTCCATACCAAAATCCAGTGTACAAAAAAGGTCGGCGAATAAACGTATTAGTACCACCGACTAATTTAATGACCCGTATTTCACTTTGTTGATTAAGGATTGCCAAACGAATCGTATTACCAATCACCAGCAATACACTTAAAGAGAGCAACAATCCTAAAATACTAATGCCACGTTGGCCTGTTTCATTAATACTGCGTAATCGCTGCAACCATTCCATATCTAATTGAGCAAGCTCAACATCAGGTAAGGCTTCTAAACGCGAGACTAAGTCACCGATAACATCAGCTTGTAGGTTTTTGCCATCAGGTTGCACAATAACGACTGCAGGTAAAGGATTAGTTGGAAGTGTATCTAGCAAACTATCTAACCCCGATAACTTACGAAATTCTTCTAATGATTTACTGGCAGATTGATAACTAACATTGGTAATTTCTGGCCAGGCTTTAAGCTCAGTAGCCAGTTTTTGGGCTTTTTGATCATTGATATCTTGCTTTAAAAACAAGGAAATTTGTGCCACATCATCCCATTGCGTACTTACTTGTTCGATATTTTTTAGCAATACATACAAACTAGCCGGTAAGGCTAAGGCAATTCCGATCACCATAAACGTCATCAAACTAGCAAGCGGTTGCCGCCAAATCCGTCCCAGCGTAAACAACATGACTTGCAGATGGCGAAGTAGATAATTTTTAAAATTCAGATTAATCATATTGAATGCTCAGTCTGCTGAGACAAACGCCCTTTATGCAAAATAACTTGGCGATATGGCATCGTTTTGATTAAATCGAGATCATGCGTTGCAATAAACACCGTGACCCCAACCTGATTAAACTGCTCAAACAAATGCATGATATCGCGTGATAAATCAGGATCAAGATTACCGGTCGGTTCATCTGCAAGTAAAACAGGCGGACGATTCACTACTGCTCGAGCGATACCAACCCGTTGTTGTTCGCCACCAGATAAAGCTATTGGTAAATTGCGTTCTTTATTCAGTAGCCCGACTTTGTCTAAAGCCGCCCGAACACGTCGACCAATTTCCCGATGATTTTCACCCGCAATGACTAACGGCAAAGCGACATTATCAAACACCGTACGATCATGTAATAAATTATGATCTTGGAAAACCAAACCTATTTGACGCCGATAATAAGGAATTTTACGTGGTGGTAATCGAGTCAAATTTTGATTATTGACTAAAACTTGTCCATGCGAAGCACGTTCAATTAATGCAATAAGTTTTAGTAGAGTACTTTTACCGGCACCAGAATGACCTGTTAAAAAGGCCATTTCACCATCCATCAACTCAAAACTTAGTCCAGATAAAGCTTCATATTGATTGGTGTAGCGTTTATAAACATCGGTAAATTTAATCATTATGCGTCTTCACGACCTAATAAAGCATCGACAAATTCTTCTGACTGAAACGGTCGAAGATCATCAATAGTTTCACCAACACCAATATAGCGAATCGGTAAGCCCGTTTTCTTAGCAATCGCAAAAATAATACCGCCTTTAGCTGTACCATCTAATTTAGTTAACGTTAATCCCGTTACGCCGACGGCTTCATTAAATTGTATCGCTTGTGATAACGCATTCTGTCCCGTTCCAGCATCAAGCACCAACATAATTTCGTGCGGTGCAGTGGCATCTAATTTACTCATCACACGTTTAACTTTTTTCAACTCTTCCATTAAGTTAGATTGAGTGTGTAATCGGCCTGCGGTGTCAGCAATTAAAATATCAACCTTCCGTGCTTTAGCCGCTTCTAATGCATCATAAATAACTGAAGCAGAATCTGCCCCGCTGTGTTGAGAAATAACTGCAATTTTATTACGTTCGCCCCAAACTTGAAGCTGTTCAACTGCTGCAGCACGAAACGTATCGCCGGCAGCCAACATCACTGATTTACCTTGTTGCTGAAATTGTTTGGCTAATTTACCAATGGTTGTTGTTTTGCCAACACCATTAATACCTACCATTAATATAACAAACGGGCCTTGTTTTTCAGGGATCACCAACGGTTTGCAGCTCGGCTGTAAAATAGCAACCATGTCATCACGTAGTGCGGTAAATAATGAATTGGCATCACTTAATTGCTTACGTGCGACACGCTGAGTCAGATCCTGAATAATCGTTTGAGTAGCATCAATACCCAGATCGGCAGTTAATAACTGGGTTTCCAGCTCTTCTAATAAATCATCATCAATCGTTTTTTTGCCGAGAACTAATGATGCAAAGCCTTCGGTTAATTGATTACTAGTACGAGTCAAACGCTGCTTTAAACGACCAAATAAACTGACTTTTTCATCCACCAGTTCAGTTTCAGGCTGGTCCAAGGTATCATTCTGATATAGTTCAACTGGCGCTTGCTGCTCAACGGCCTGTTGAATGGCTTCTTCTTCAACGATTTTTGGTTTTTTTCTTAAGAAACTAAACATAATTATTACTTGTCTTTAAACTTCAATCACTAATTTTATCATGCCATGGAATTATAAATGCAGATGCTTAAAAAAATTAAACTAAGTTGTTGGTTATTGGTGACTATTCCCGCCATTACGATGGCTAATGTCACTGAATATCAACTTGATAATGGCTTAAAACTGATCGTGAAAGAAGATCACCGTGCACCTGTTGTCGTTTCCCAAATCTGGTACAAGGTGGGTTCAAGCTACGAGCAAAATGGCACAACGGGGATTTCGCATCAACTTGAACACATGATGTTTAAAGGGACTGAAAACCTAGGGCCTAATGAATTTTCACAAATCATCGCTGCTAATGGCGGGGATGAAAATGCGTTTACAGGTCGTGACTACACGGCTTATTTTCAAACATTAGAAAAAGATCGATTAGAAGTCAGCTTTCGCCTAGAAGCAGAGCGAATGCGCAAACTGGTTATTGACGGTAAAGAATTATTAAAAGAACGCCAAGTGGTAGCTGAAGAGCGTAGAATGCGTACCGATGATGATCCACAAGCTTTAGTCAGCGAAGCGTTTAATTCAGCGGCTTTTGTAAACAGTCCCTATCATCACCCCGTTATTGGTTGGATGACGGATATTAACAACTACGAAGCGGAAGATCTGCGTAAGTGGTATCAAAAATGGTATGCACCTAATAATGCCACTGTAGTAGTCGTTGGTGATGTGAAACCAGAAGCGGTTTTAGCATTAGCTAAAAAATATTTTGGTCCACTTAAACCAGAAACAACGGCGATATTAAAGCCACAAGTCGAAATTGAACAGACTGGAAAACGTACAATTGAAGTAAATGCACCTGCCGGGTTGCCTTATATGATGATGGGTTGGAAAGTACCCGTTATTAAAACAATAGATAAAGACTTAGCTTGGGAACCGTATGCATTAGAAATGTTAGCAGGCATTTTAGATGGCGGCGATAGCGCACGTTTTTCTCGTAACTTAGTGCGTGGTGAAGAAGTTGCTGCTGGCGTAGGTGCAAGTTATGGCTTATTTTCACGTTTATCAGATGTTTTCACGGTCGCGGGTACGCCGGTAAAAGGCAAAACCATCGCTGATTTACAGCAATCCATCATGAAACAAATCACTCAATTACAAACCGAACCAGTGAGTGAACAAGAACTTAATCGAATCAAAGCACAAGTCGTTGCCAATGCAGTTTATGAACGTGACACAGTGTTTTATCAAGCGATGCAAATTGGTATGTTAGAAACCATTGGGCTTGATTGGCACTTAGGCGATGCTTATGTTGCAAATGTACAAGCTGTGACTGCCGAGCAAGTACAAGCCGTCGCCAAAAAATATTTTATTGATAAAGGACTTACTGTGGCAGAACTCATTCCTATGTCAATGGATGGCAAAAAACCAGCAATGTCAGCAGGAGCACGTCATGACTTCTAAATTTCTTACTGTCATTATCAGCCTATTTATTGCCGGATCTTTACAAGCCAGTCCTAAAATTGAACATTGGCAAACCTCAAACGGAGCCAATGTTTATTTTGTAGCGGCACCTGAATTGCCAATGGTTGATCTCGAAGTTGTTTTTGATGCAGGTTCGGCGCGTGATGGCGATTTATCGGGCACTGCATTATTAACCAATGCAATGTTAAATGAAGGTGCTGCGGGTTTAAATACCAATGAAATTGCCGCAGAATTTGAAAATGTCGGCGCGCAGTTTAGCAACTCATCTGAACGCGATATGACGGTATTCAGCATGCGTAGTCTAACCGCTGATTTTGCTTTAAAACCTGCATTAGCAACTTTTACTAAAGTATTAACACAACCTGATTTTCCAGCCAGTTCATTTGAACGTATGCAAAAACAAATGCTCATTGGACTACAAGCTGAAAAACAATCACCTGCGGCAATAGCATCACGTGCTTTTTATACTAATTTGTATGGCAAACATCCTTATGCGGGCATGCCATCAGGCGATGAAGCCTCAGTTCAAAAGATAAATATTGCTGCATTAAAAGCATTTTATAAACAGTATTACGTAGCAAAAAATGCCACGGTTGTATTAGTCGGCGCGCTCAACACGCAACAAGCTAAAGATATTGCTGAGCAGGTTTTAAAAGGCTTGCCAGCAGGGAACAAAGCGTCGCCAGTGGCTCATGTCGATGAAATGATCAGCGCTCAAAACATCGTTATTCAATATCCTTCATCACAAACGCATATTGTGATGGGTCAACCTGGCGCCAGTCGCCATGATCCTGATTACTTTGCCCTGTATGTTGGCAATCATATTTTAGGTGGCAGTGGACTGGTTTCACAATTGAGTAATGAAATTCGTGAAAAACGTGGTTTGTCGTACAGCGTTTATAGTTTTTTCAGACCGATGCGTGAATCAGGTCCTTATCAATTTGGCTTACAAACACGTAATGATCAGGCTAAAGAAGCACTCGATGTGATGCAAAAAACACTTAATGACTTTATCAGTAAAGGTCCATCAGAAGCCGAACTCACAGCTGCTAAACAAAACATTACTGGCGGCTTTGCTTTACGAGTTGATAGTAATAATAAAATTGCAGATTACACTGCGATGATTGGTTTTTACGGTTTGCCTTTGGATTATTTAGAAAACTTTAATGCGAAGATCAATGCCGTCACCATTGAACAAATTAAAGATGCCTTTGCACGCCGTGTCCATCCCGACAAAATGGTCACCATTTTAGTAGGAGGCCAAACTGAATAAGCAACAACAAGCCGGTCAACTTCGTATTATTGGTGGTAAATGGCGTGGACGAAAATTAGCCTTTCCCGATGTCGAAGGCTTAAGACCCACCCCCGATAGAGTACGTGAAACACTGTTTAATTGGTTACAAGACAAGGTTGGTAGCGCTCGCTGTTTGGATTTATTTGCAGGCAGTGGCGCTTTAGGTATTGAGGCTGCTTCTCGCGGTGCTGATAGTGTGGTTATGGTTGAAAATAATCCTTTAGCTAGTAAACAACTGCAACACCATTGTCAGTCAATAATCGCTAATAATTGTCGTGTCGAACCTAAAACTGCTCAACAATTTTTAAATAGCACGTCTCAACAGTTCGATATCGTTTTTATTGATCCACCTTATAAAGCTAATATTTGGTCAGAGATTGCTGAACAATTAATATCACGGGCAGTATTAGCTGACAATGCCGCTATTTATATCGAGTGTCCGAGTAAAGGTGAGGTACCTGTTTTTCCTGCACAATGGCAATTGATAAAAGATAAAAAAGCTGGCGGTGTGCGTTATTGCTTGTTTAGCTATCATTCAGGAGAGATCGCGTGATCACAACAGCTATTTATCCAGGCACCTTTGATCCTATTACTAATGGTCATATTGATTTAGTAATACGCGCCAGTAAATTGTTTGACAAAGTTATTGTTGCGATAGCAATCAATCCTGGTAAAAAACCTGCTTTTAGCTTAGATGAGCGGGTAGATTTAGCTAAACAAACCTTAGCTGGATTAGATAATGTCGAAGTGTGTGGTTTTGAAGGTTTATTAATTGATGTTGCAAACCAAAAACAAGCCAAAATCATTATTCGGGGATTACGCGCTGTTTCTGACTTTGAACATGAATTTCAACTAGCGGGCATGAATCGACGAATGCGTCCGGAAATTGAAACTATATTTTTAACGCCGGCAGAACAATTTACTTATATTTCATCTAGCTTAGTGCGTGAAATTGCGGCGTTAGGCGGCGATGTTTCTGAGTTTGTCGCTCCATGTGTCATGACTGCATTAAAAGCTAAATTAGTCTAAATGGCTGATAAACGCTAAGATCATGCAATAACAAATTGAGTTGGAGTTTTAAATGTCTTTATTTATAACAGACGAATGTATTAATTGTGATGTCTGTGAACCAGAATGTCCTAATAGCGCCATTAGCCAAGGTGATGAAATCTATGAGATTGATCATTCACTTTGCACAGAATGTGTCGGCCATTTTGATACGCCACAATGTGTAGAAGTTTGTCCGGTCGATTGTATTCCGAAAGATCCAGACCATGATGAAACTCACGAACAACTATTAGGCAAATACACCATTTTAATGGCTGCTGGTAAATAGCGTATTTATTGGTAACTTAACGTCATCACACCGCTTTTCAACGTAATTCGACAAAACCTATCGGTGTTGCTTTTTAAGTGATTCTTGGCGTTGATTGTCACGTAATTGTTGCTTTGCAGCGCGATGTTCAGCAATAACTGCGGCCGTATCGGCACCAATATGTACTTCACCTCGTTCAGCAGCCAACATCATTTGCTTTTCGCGTTCTTGAAAACGCGCTTTTTGATCTGGTGTAGATTTGTCAAAACAATGTGGACAGCTAATGCCGTGTTGATACTTTTCGCTTAATTTATCTTGTTCAGTAATCGGCATGCGACAAGCATTACATTGATCATAATTGCCTTTTTCCAATGCATGAGTGACGGTGACACGTTCATCAAATACAAAACACTCGCCTTCCCACAACGATTCCTGCTCAGGCACATCTTCCAAATATTTTAAAATGCCACCTTCTAAATGGTAAACCTCTTCAAAACCTTGCTCTTTTAGATATGCTGTCGATTTTTCACAACGAATACCACCGGTGCAAAACATCGCTACTTTCTTATTTTTAGCAGGATCAAGGTTATCTTTTACATATTGTGGAAACTCGCGAAAATTTTCGGTATTAGGATTAAGTGCATGTTTAAACGTACCCACCTGCACTTCATAATCATTACGAGTATCAACAAGTACTACATCAGGATCACTGATTAAAGCATTCCAATCTTTAGGTTTAACATAGGTGCCAACGATGCGTTTAGGATCGATACCTTCTACACCCATTGTGACTATTTCTTTTTTTAATTTCACTCGGGTCCGTAAAAATGGCATTTCATCAACAAATGATTCTTTATAACTCACGCCAGCAAGACGTGCATCATTATTCAAATAAGCTAACAAAGCATCTACCGCTTCACGTGAGCCCGCGACCGTGCCATTAATGCCTTCTTGAGCTAATAATAAGGTGCCACGAAGGTCTTGAGCAAGCATAAGACTAAGCAAAGGCGTCTTTACTTGTTGGTAATCTTCTAGCGTGACAAATTTGTATAAGGCACACACAACCACATTAGCCATAACTATTCCTGCTTGTTAATAAATGTTAGTATTTTACGTTGGATTTGCAGATTTGTCCTGCGATATCCATATTTACAACATTTGAAAATAATGATGA
>DRHW01000033.1 GCA_011053005.1 Methylophaga sp. | reverse complement strand
GGGCGCTGCATTTTTACATTCGCCATCTAAGGTTTGTTCATTAACATCGGAGAGCATTAAATGCACAGTCATAATCATCAGGATGACGATAGCTCAAGAAATATTGCGCTAGTGTTTTTCCTCAATCTGGGTTTCACCATCATCGTGTTTATTGGTGGTCTACTGACCAACAGTACCGCTATTATGGCCGATGCAGTACATGACCTGGGAGACAGTTTGTCGCTTGGCAGTGCTTGGTTCTTATCACGTTGGGGGCAAAAACCTTTCAATAATGAGTTCACTTATGGCTACCGCCGGGGCTTAGTGTTTGGCGGTGATTGCGTAAGTTAAATAAAACCGATGACCGGGGCACCTTGCCCCGTCATCAACCGGCTTCTTCACAGGGCATTGACGATGACTACCTTGATAAGACTCATTATCTGCTATAGATCGGAGTGTTATGAAATGCCTGCCAATCATCTTTAGTTCCTATTTTAAAGTAACGGAAACGCTATGAACCATATACACGATTACGATGCGCATGGAAAACAACTGTGCTGCACAGAAGAAAATAAAATAAACGCCCAAGCGGATGCGTTAATAAAAAACAAACCCGTTAAAGATAGTTGTTGTACGACTGACGACGACCAGCACACCGATGATGCTGGACACGATCATACCAGCAGTAGCGAAAGTAACTTCAAGCTGTTTCTGCCCGCCGCGATTAGTTTAATTGCATTGTTAATTGCGCTAATTTTGGATAATTACGTTACGCAAGCTTGGTTTACTGGCTGGTTACGTATTGGCTGGTACGTTGCTGCCTATTTACCCGTAGGTCTACCGGTTTTGAGAGAGGCGGTTCAGAGCATTATCAAAGGTGAAGTATTTTCTGAATTTTTATTGATGAGTATTGCAACTATTGGAGCCTTTGCGATTAGCGAATATCCTGAAGGTGTTGCCGTCATGTTGTTTTATTCAGTAGGTGAAGTGTTCCAGACCCTGGCAGTAAAAAGAGCCAAAACCAATATCAAAACGCTGCTCGATCAACGTCCCGACGAAGTGACCGTGATACGCGATAATCAAGCAACGACGCTGAAAGCAGAGACGGTTAACATTGGCGATATTATCCAGCTTAAAGCAGGGGAAAAATTAGGCCTCGATGGTGAGCTTTTATCCGAAATCGCTTCCTTCAATACCGCCGCCCTGACAGGTGAAAGTAAACCTGACACGAAAAATAAAGGCGATGCGGTTTTGGCAGGAATGATTAATCTCAATGTGGTATCGCAAGTCAAAGTAACCGCTGCGTATACCGACAGCAAACTGTCCAGAATTTTAGAATTAGTACAAAACGCCGCTGCACAGAAAGCTCCCACCGAGTTGTTCATCCGAAAATTCGCCAAAATTTACACACCCATTGTGGTTGCTTTAGCTGTTGCTATTTGTGTGATGCCGTACTTCTTTGTCGAAGCTTATGTGTTCAGCGAGTGGCTGTATCGCGCGCTGATTTTCCTAGTGATCTCATGCCCATGCGCGTTGGTGATCAGTATCCCACTGGGCTATTTCGGCGGCATAGGCGCTGCGAGTAAAAATGGCATTTTATTCAAAGGCAGCAATTTTTTAGACACCATTTCCACAATTCAACACGTGGTAATGGATAAAACAGGCACCATGACCGAGGGTGTATTTAAAGTACAAGAGGTAAATTTAAAGCCCGATGTCAATCGGGATGAAATCCTCAAGATGATTAATGCACTGGAATGTCAAAGTACACATCCAGTAGCCACTGCCATCAATCAATATGTAGGCGCGATTGACAACGAAATTATCTTGAACAAGGTAGAAGAAATTTCTGGCCACGGGCTTAAAGCTGAAATTGACGGCAAGGAATTGCTAGTGGGAAATTTCAGGTTGCTCGACAAATTTTCTGTAGGTTACGATATAGATCCTGCCAGCATTGTATATACGGTCATTGCCATCAGTTACGACTGTAAATTCGCTGGCTATTTGACCATTGCCGATAACATAAAGGAGGACGCGCAATTAACAATAACTACGCTTAAACGACTCGGAGTTAATATCACTATGCTGAGTGGTGATAAAAATTCGGTTGTGCAATTTGTTGCAAAACAACTAGGTATCGACAATGCGTTTGGCGACTTGCTACCAGAGGATAAAGTTAATAAGGTAAAAGAAATCAAAGCGCGAAATGAAACGGTTGCTTTCGTAGGCGATGGCGTTAATGACGCACCGGTAGTCGCACTCAGTGATGTCGGTATAGCGATGGGTGGCCTTGGCAGCGATGCAACAATCGAAACAGCCGACGTTGTCATTCAAGATGATAAACCCAGCAAAATTCCCACCGCCATTGCCATCGGCAAACAAACCAAACGCATTGTTTGGCAAAACATTTCCCTCGCCTTCGGTGTAAAGGCAATAGTCTTGATATTAGGTGCAGGCGGTTTGGCAACCATGTGGGAAGCGGTTTTTGCCGATGTCGGCGTAGCATTGCTGGCTATTTTGAATGCAGTGAGAATTCAGCGGATGAAGTTTTGATTAGGTGTGGGCATGCCGGTGCTCCATTAAAAAAGTCACTAAAGTATGCGAAGGTTCACATGTTGAAATTGAGCATTCGTCTCCGAAATAACACGCTCAAAATTCGGAACGCCAATTGATAATTTCGAACGCGGAGCGGCCGTACCTAGCCGCCGATTTGTGCTCTTATTTCCCGATAATAGGAAAGTACGCGCGTCGGATAGTGGTAAGTGATGTGCGTAGAACACTTTATTTCGTCAGACACCGGTGGTCGTTGATTCAATCGTAGGTTCCGTCTCCATAATTAGATAACCATTAGGAAGAGAAATGAGCTGATGGCAGCTATTTATCAAACAGCCCACCCACGCATAAAATCGGACATCACCCCAAACGAGCTGGGGCATGTGTACACGCCCACGGCCGAAGATCTTGAATTTGCTCTTCATCACTGTAAGCGAACCAGCGCCGCATTCCTGGGGTTGCTGATTCAACTAAAAACAACGCAGCAATTGGGTCGTTTTGTTCCGTTGGGTGAAATACCAAAGGTTATCATCGCTCACATCAAAAACCAGTGTCGTTCCCGGGTGACACTCTGGACTTCCCCCATTTTCGTAGACGTTTGGCAGGGTAATAAACTGGTTTTGTTGGGATATACCAATAAAACTGTAATGGGTATGTTGAAATGGAATACTAATGAACAACAACTAAGAATTGTTTTTTCGCTTAAAGGGTTCTGAGAATTGCAATATTAGAAAATTAACAACCGATAATATTATTGCAATTTCATAACGACCATAAGCAACGGAAATACCGATAGCGGCGGTATTCCATAAGCTCGCTGCCGTCGCAGTACCCTTTACCGTATTTTCGCTTTTAAAAATAGCACCGCCACCGATGAATCCCATGCCTGTAATAATCGCGTACATGATCCGTGCTTCAGGGTCTGATCCGTGATAGATATCTACAGCGACTAGCATGAAAGCACATGACGCAATACTCACCAATGGAAAGGTTCTAAGCCCCGCGCCCATATCTTTCGTCTCACGGTTCAGAGCAATCGGTAGTGAAAGTATGAATGCAATACCTAATTGAATAAAATGATATCCCAGTAGTTTTAAGCTCAAATCAAATTCAAACATGGCTCATTATGCTCTTGAAAAAGGGGCTGTCAGTGAAATTGGCTTCATGATAAAACCAATTGCTGCGTCCAGTAATAAAATTGAGTAAATACGACCGTTGAATGAGGGGCTAAACTTATATCTTATAGGTTTTGAGCTCATGAATGAAAACAGCTACGGGTTGGTTTTAATGCATAGAAGATGATTTATTCTCGCGTATTTTTCCAATGATGGTAACAATAGCCACTACGACAACGCCGACGATTAGACCTACCAACGCGTTTAAGAGCATGGTTGTTAGGCTTTCAAATATGCCTGTCAGGTGCGCTAAGTCTTCAACTTCATGATGCAAAAAATCAATCCCATGTACGAGGATACCGCCGCCTACCAGAAACATCGCTAACGTACCTGCAATCGATAAAAATTTCATCAATTTTGGTGCTGCAGACAATAAAAGCTCGCCAATTTTTTGCTTAACACGGCTCGTCTTCTTCATTAAATAAAGACCTAAATCATCCATCTTGACAATACCGGCTACCAAGCCATAAACGCCAACTGTGATAGCAATAGCAATAATGGACAGCACTAAGCTTTTCTCTAAAAGAGTTGCCCCAGCTGCTGAGCCTAGTGCAATCACAATAATCTCTGCCGAGAGAATAAAATCAGTACGCACCGCGCCTTTGATTTTCTCCTTTTCAAAGGCAACTAAATCAACGCTATCATCGGCATTGGCGCGTAGGCGGGCGGTTTGCTCTTCATCATGGGGCAAAATATGGGGCCAGAACGTATGGATTATTTTCTCAGCCCCCTCATAAGCTAAATATAGGCCCCCACACATTAATAAAAAAGTGACTAAAGGAGGATAGATTGCACTGATAAGCAGCGCTGATGGTACTAAAATAAGCTTGTTAACGAATGAGCCCTTAGCAACCGCCCAAACCACAGGTAGCTCACGGTCTGCTTTAACACCTGAAACTTGCTCAGCATTAAGGGCTAAGTCATCGCCCAGGACTGCCGCCGTTTTTTTAGCGGCAACCTTAGTCATGAGTGAGACGTCATCTAATATCACACTGATATCATCAAGTAAGGTTAATAAACTGGCACCTGCCATGTACGTTCCTTTAGGTAATATAAAGTAATTCAGAGAAAACAGGTCATACCAATTACTTGATATAACCTGTCATTAATACTATTTTGAGACTAAGCCTTTTTGCTTCATGTTATCTATACACTAACTAATCAACTTTACTTTTTGCTTGCGATGTTTGAGTGATGCAACTAGTGCCCAACCGATAAAAGCAATACCGATAAGACCAGTAATAAGCTCTGGCACATGGAGTTTTACCGACAACAACATAATGATAGCAAGGGCACCGATGGCATAATGCGCGCCATGCTCGAGATAAATGAACTCATCAAGCGTACCTTTGTCGACCAAGAAAATAGTCATTGAACGTACAAACATCGCACCAATAGCAAGGCCAAGCATAATTACAATAACATCATTGGTAATCGCAAATGCGCCAATCACGCCATCAAAACTGAACGAGGCATCAAGGACTTCTAAGTATAAGAAACCGATAATACCGCCTTTCATAATTGCGCTGGTCATCGCAGCACCCGAGCCGTTTTCTTCGTTTTCTAACTCTTTTTCAAGGTCACCTTCAAGCATTCCAGATATCACTTGTACGCTAAGATAAACCAAAATAGCCCAAACACCCGCAATTAACACAGCCGTTGACTGCTCCGCATTTGTCCATGATACGACGATCATCAATACAATAAGCGCCACAAAGACGCTCATGGCATCGATCTTGCCAAGTTTGGCTAAGCGGCTCTCTAACCAATTAAACCAATGCACTTCTTTATCATCAAAGATAAAGTTTAAGAACACTAATAATAAGAAAATACCACCAAAGACTGAAATCTCAGCATGATGTGCTAACAGTTTCGCAGAGTATTCTTCAGGGTTGTAAAGCGCTAGATTGACCACTTCCATCATGTCGAGATCTGCGGTAACCGCAACGATAACAATCGGGAACACCAAACGCATACCAAATACCGCAATTAAAATACCGACAGTTAGGAAGATTTTTTTCCAAAATTCGTCCCAATGCTTGAGCACTGAAGCGTTGACCACCGCGTTATCAAACGATAACGAAATTTCCATGATGGCCAAAATAGCAGTAATCAATAGGGTGGTTATCAAACCGCCCATACCGCCATGTGAATATCCCCACCATGCCGCGACCGCTAGGGCAATGGCTGTGAAGATAAAGTCTAAATAAAAATGTTTCATGACAATTCCTGTGCGAGAAGTAACCTTTGAACTATTTGTCGTATCAAAATCATAGCTGGAATGTCACTATGCGTTTTAATGGTGCCAATGATAATATTTCGATTAAAACTGGGTTTCTATTAAAATAGAAGTTTTAAGCCAATCAGTATAAGTATTACGCCACCTAATAGTTCTGCTTTACTCTCTAGCTTAGTGCCACTTTTGAATCCAATGAAAACACCTATCCAGCTAAAGCCAAAAGTAGTTAGACCAATTGCGATACAAGCAATAAATGGGTTTATATCAATAAGTGTTAATGTGAATCCTGCTGCCATAGCATCAATGCTGGTTGCAATGGCAAGCATTAACATAACTTTATGTGTAATTTTTGATATATCTTCTTCTATACCTTCAGAAAATGATTCGTAAATCATCTTGCCACCGATGAGAAGCAGTAAAAGGAATGCGATCCAATGGGCATACCCTTCAACCCAACCTAAAACACCTTTTCCTCCAAGATAACCAATTAGCGGCATTAGTGCTTGGAAGACACCAAAATATATACCTGCTTTTAGAGCTAAAGTGGTTGGTTTTACTTTCTGTTTAGAGCCAAGGCCAATAGATACCGCAAAAGCATCCATACTTAAGGCAACAGAGAGAAACAATATTTCAATCATGTATTGATTTTTCCTTACTATTTATAAAAAATTTCGAGGGAATTATACTTAAAACGGTGATACTGGTATGGCAGAATTTTACTTTAGTTCCAATGTCCGCAGTGGGTCGATAGCCGACAAATCGCAATTGATACATTAGGTGTTAAATTCAATAATTTAAAATCAGTATTCATCGACCTAAATAGACTTACGGTTTTTAGAAATAATTTAAGCTGATACTAAATGCATTGACTTAAATACAGATGTTCTCTATATTTTCTTCTCAATATGTTCTCATAAAGATTGAGTAAAGAAAATGTTCTCCAACCAGCATCACGATGCCGCCCCGTTTTTCATTTATTTTTCCAAGCAATTCAACGATAAATCTTTATTATCAGATGTGGTTTAGACAGTGGAACAGCTAACATCGCCATGGCCGCGATGCATTATTCTTGTCGATATGAACTGCTTTTTTGCCCAAATAGAACAGCAAGATAATCCGTTTTGGCGTAACAGACCGGTTGCGGTTACGAATGGCATTCAAGGCTCGACCATTATTACGTCCAGTTATGAAGCCCGAAGCTATGGCATTAAAACCGGCATGCGTTTAAAAGAAGCAAGAATGCTTTGCCCAGAATTAATACAAGCAGCTTCACGGCCTTATCGTTATGCTGAAATATCCACTAACATCATGGCCTCATTAGAAGTGATTACACCTGACTTAGAAGTCTACTCAGTCGATGAAGCCTTTCTTGATGTGACGCATTGTCAGTCATTATTAGGCTCGCCAATAGAAATAGGGAAGCTTGTAAAACAAGTTATTAGTGAAGCTTCAGGCTTAACGTGTAGCGTGGGCATTAGTGGTGATAAAACGACGGCAAAATATGCAGCTAAACTCAATAAACCAGATGGACTGACCTTAATTGCACCTTGGGATGCCGAAGCCAGGTTAGCACCGCTTCATGTCACCGAACTCAGTGGTATTAATAAAGGTACCGCCAAGTTCTTAGCCCAATATGGCGTTATTTTCTGTGGTGATATGAAAAAAATACCGATTAGTATTCCAGCTAAACGATTTGGTAATTTGGGCAGACGGATCTGGCTGATGGCACAAGGTAAAGATCCAGATGTGATCCATACCGATGTAAAACCACCTAAAACAATTGGTCACGGTAAAGTTATGCCGCCACAGACTAAAGACTTAGCCACTATCCTGACTTACTTGCAACACATGAGTGAAAAAGTAGCGGCAAGACTTAGAAAGCATAATTACAAAGCCAGTCAGTTTTTCATTGGTCTAAAAACAGAGCAAGGTTGGCTGCACACCAAAACTAAACTTAAAGATGCGACTGATGATGGTCAAACGCTGTTTAAGCAGTGTAGACAATTCACGATGCAACACTGGCAAGGACAAGGGGTATGGCAAGTACAAGTCACCGCCCTGAATCCTGACAGCGGTTATCAAGGTGATTTGTTTATTGATAACAAAGAAAGCCAACACAGAGACAAACTCAACATCGCGATTGACCAAATCAATCAACGTTATGGTGAATTTACCGTTGCACCATCACGTATTCTGAATAAAAGTAAGATGCCCAATGTGATTGCGCCTTCATGGAAACCCACTGGACATAGGAAAACTATCTAATGTGTGGCGGCGTGTATTTTGAATATCAGGGCAATGTATTACGGCAATACTTTCCTAATCCTAAAGCCGTGCTCCCTATTCAAAAGAAAGACGGCAGTCTCATCTTATTACCTTGGGGCAGAAGACAATCTCAAATAGGTAATCTGCCAATGGGCGGTTGGGCGAGACTCGATTCAATCTACGGTGGACGTTGGGATAAGTTTTTCCCCAAACCACTAAAAATACCGGTCTTAAGTTTTATGGAAAAAGATTTTGAAGGCCATCCGCATTGGTACGACCTTAACAAAGGACAATACTTGCAAGGCTTGCTGGCCAGAGACAATAATGAACAGCGTATTTATGTGGTTACGATTGAATCTGCATTGGAAGATTCACAGATCCATTCTCGATGGGTAAGAGTAGTCCAAAATGGTGAGCCTACAAAAAACCGATATTAGACGATGACTTTAAGCCGACATAAGTAAAAATGTCCACTGAAGCGTATAGTTGATTTTAAAGTCAGTTAGCCGTTTTCTTCGATCTCGTTTAGTGCCAGAAGATAGCGCTGCTGGTAAATGTCAGCCAGAGCTTTAGAAACCATAAAGCACTTTTCTGCAACGCTATGTGACCATTGAATATATTCTTTGAGGCGTTGCTTATTCCAATTGGGAGGGATACTCGCAATATTGCTGCAGTGATCTGCGAGTTTGATATATTTGATTGGATCACTAGCCTTGAGTATTGATTTAAGTTGTTTGTCACGTCGTTCAGCAAGTGACATCGTTTTATCATCAGAAACAGATGATACGTACGAAGCGACAGTAGCACCGAACTTATCAATTAGCTCACTTTCAGATGTATCAGTATCTTCTAAAATATCATGTAAAACGGCGGCTATTAAAATGTTAGTATCGGTCACTTTTGCAGAAGAAGATAATAAGCTGAGCACTTCAATTAAGTGGTTAATGTATGGTGAATCGCCATCGCCTTTACGACGTTGATTTTTATGCGCTTTAGCTGCAAAATTAATCGCTTCTATTAGCATTACGGTATCGCTTGTCTCAATGTCGTTCATTATTAGTATCCCCTATAAAACGGATTCATTATAGTGCTATTCAATTGCAGTCACGATGAGTTCTTAAAGCGTTTGTTCTACTTGTTTTATAGCCTCGCTTGTGTAGTGTGACTGATTGAAGTCAATATACGTTGTTTGAGTGACTGTTTTTTAGTTTTAATTTGATAAAGCGGCGTCTTTAAGCTTGTCTTTCTTACCTCAGTAATTGATTCTGCTGTTGCTGTAATAGTGGGCTTACGTTGACTTGTTTTGCTGTTGCCATACACATCAACACTATCAACGGATTGATGACCCATGATGGCAGCTATTTCAATCCTATTCATACCCGATGCTTTTAAATCACTGCCCATTAAGTGCCTGTAACTATAGAGCGTTATTCTGTGTTTTCGTTTTGGCCATAGATTCTTTGTTACAGTAGCCAATCGACCCTGTAATCGTTTGATATAGACTTCTTTCTCGATTTGTAGACATGAGCGTTGTTCATGTAAAGCAAGAAATGCAGTCTGTACAATCTCATGTTGTTTTGCGGTCAACGTGATCGTTCTGTCTAAGCCCCGTAAGCCATTTTCAGTTTTCTTAGCCCCCGTTATTTTGACTTGATTTCCTTCTCTAAATTGCAGGGATAGCATTTCGATGGGGCGGCAGCCTAAGATCCGAGCTATTTCAATAACAGCCAAAAGTGAGTGATCTTTCTTTGCTTTAAGATGGCTCTTAAGTAAAAAATGCTCTTCTTTTCTGACGGTTTTACAGCGTTTTTGCTTTTGCTTTTTCTGAGCTTTAAGTTCCGGTTGAGAATCAGGGTTTGTCACAGGATTAACAATCATTCTCAGCTTATGAGCAGTTTTGAAAAAGCCAGCTTCTCGTTGTTGAGTGACTAAAGCACAACGCAGTCGTCGCCAATAAGCAGGCCTATGTTTTGTTGCTACCGCTATAAGTGCCTGGCGAATGTTTTTTTCGGTAAGTTGAATGTTTTTATTAAGTAGGTTTCTCTTTATAAAAGTATTCGCGAGCCTGATGTACTCTAATTTTGTTTTTTCCAGCATAGTGTCGCCCTTATTAATGATATAAGGAGTAGCATGGGCCGGAAAGCCATTTTATTTTATCGTTTAGGCCACAGTTTTAAACTTTGTTGAAAATACTGAAAAACAGACAAAGTGATCTCGATATCGAAACTAACCAATTTTGATGGCTTATGAATAAATCGTTGCAGCAAAATCTGCTTAGTTGAAAACAACGCATCGAATACAGCCTTATTGAGTGTTATTAAAGCTCTGCTAAAAATCCTATTCCTTTTTTGGATTGCTTTTTTAAAGCATGTACGTCTCCGAAGTCTGACACTATGATTTTAATGCGAAATGAGTTATTTTTTGCTCTGTTTGCTGCATTCGCTAACGCATTTTCTAATGCTTTAAGAACATCTCGTGCTGGTAGTATTGTAAGTAGATTAATCACCTCTAAACTTAATTTTTTCGAAAAGTGTTTACCCCAAGCATGGGAATCTAATAGTTCTTTATAAATAGAGTGCGTAATATTTTTGGAATGTTCGTGGGTAGGCGGATCAATGTGTATTTGCGTCATTCGCGACCGTATAGGGGCAGGAATTCTTTTCGGATAGTTAGCCGTTGCAAACCATAGGATCTTGCTCATATCCATAGTGATCTCTAAGAATTCATCTCTAAAATTAGCGGCGCTGTGAGGCTCTAAAAGACTATATAAACAAGCCAGAGGATCGTAAATTTTATCGTTACCCACTTTATCGATTTCGTCGAGTAATATAATGGGATTTGCATACCTGCTATCTCGAAGACTATTACTGACAAAGCCAGGTTTACTCTCGCTCCACGTGCTGTCACCGCCGTTGAGTACAAATCCAGAGGAAATAGTTGAAAAATCGAGTGAATAAAAATCTGTATTAAACAGCTTAGCTAATTCTTTAATGAACCTGGTTTTCCCAACGCCAGGTTCGCCGGTGAGCAAAATCGGCGGCAGAGAAATCATTTTTGGTGAAACAAGACTAAACAAAGTGAGTCTTGTTTTACAAAGATCAATTACTTTCGAAAAATTAGCGAACTTTTGAGCTAACCTATCGAGCGACTTAAAAATGGTCGGTTTTATGATAGCGTAATATTTAAAATTATGTTCATCATGTAGTTCATTAAGTACATTTTTTCTACTCGATCTCACTTCGTGATCTAAGGCTTTTATGACATCTTTTTTATTGAATATGAAGATACCTTGATCCATGTTGTATCGTAACGTATCAACGTCATTATTGACTAAATCTCTTAACGACTTATTGAGCATGCATATGATCCTAAAATAAGGTGGTTATCTTCCCCTGTCCCAACTACGGACTGGGGAAGATATGAATCGTTTATGTTAATGATGATATTTTTAAAGTTCGTTATTCACGGGGTACATCTATTTCTGTAGGTTAGTCTTTAAGCCCAGACCACAAACGAAATTGAAATAGACTGAGTTTTTAGAAAAGTGATGCTAATTTATGAATAACGGTAGGCGTATGGACTGCTGCTGATGTAAAAAAAACGGGGGCTTAGTCACCCCAGTGATATTCCTAAGTCATATCGTGGAACTATTCATCGTAATGAGCCATATCAAATGCCATCAATTTTGTACGATTTCTAAGATAGCGCTCTGATGTGCCAAAGGAGGAATCAATAAAGGATTGACCGTCACATAGAGTATAAATATATGCCGGTCTCGTTGCCTGCAAATAGGGTTCTTCTGCACTGAATATCGCCGCAATCTCTACCATTTGCGTACGGCCTATCGGGCTAAGATGAGGTGGAATAATCAGTTGTACTTCATGAATATGTAAATCGGGATCATGACAATATTCAAGTATGGACTCCACTATTTCAACATACCGTCTTTCTGGACCAGTTAATCCATCCGCTTCAATCAAACTCTGTCTAATCATAAAAATAAATCCGGATCCATCATAAGTGACTTCTGAATAATAGGACTCCTCGTTATTTGAAAAGGCATCTAATTTGTTGCAATTATAAGCAATATGCATAACGTACTCCAATGATATTAAGGCATGAGCAACAGCGCTCGCCATCATTCAATCGAGTAAGGCCATCGTGTGTCAAGGCCCTAAATTTTGAAAAAGCGTTTCGGGCCACAGGCTATGCTAGCCGGGCGGTTGCGGGCCATTTGGCCTTTATTGTGTAAGGTATAAACTAACACAAAAAAGTGCGGGAGAAATAAAGGGAAGATGCTATTTGGTGCCGAGGTCAAAAGCAGGTAATAACGAAGCGTTCAATAACCCAATCCGATGACGACTGGGCTAATTTGTCTTGTCTTGCATTAATGAATTTTGGTGTATTGGAGATAACACAAAATCAGTTAAGAACTGATTCATATTGCAATATCTGATTTGGCTGGAATAGCATCTTTATTACGTTTACCTTTTGCATGTCCCCGTGCTCTGGTTCTCTATTTTTACTCAAGCAATTTTATTGATGAGAGAACTAAAAAACCGTAGTTAGCTGAAAAATATAAAGTGGACTTTAGGGGGGCAACGCACACTTCGCTATCGCTACGGTACGTTGTCGATTAACATCGAACACCCCCCCATACTTCCCTATAAACACAAGGTGTTAATGCTACAAAAAATCATCGGCATAACCTACGTTAATGCCACAATTATTTATATCGGGAAGTATGGGATAAAAAGGCATCTAATTCAAAAGACTGCTTGGTGAAAGGTTTTGCGGCCGTACTGGTTCAAGTTTCTATAGACTCACCATATAAGCCAAAGCGGGGTCGAGATTTATAGTCAACTCTCATCTTTTGGAGCTCTTAATTGTCATCAGTCCGCCATGTTTTTAAAACCGTCTTTACGACATATATCATCTGTAATACTTCTGCTCAGCAGTAACGATATTATTAATATGTTATAGACAGCATTGTGGCTAACTTAAAAAAGAGATAATTACGTTACAATAAACAATTAAGTAAGAAATCAGTGAAGTATGAACGCAGTAGAAATTGAAGAAGCCATATCAGAACTCGCCCTTCAGCCATATGATGCCGCTGAGTTTCCGTATGCCTTTTTGGAAGCCTTTGGTAACAAGATAACCACCATTAAGCGGCTCAAAAGTGGCACATCAAATAAATCTGATTTAGGCGGTGTGCTACAGGCTAATCATATTCATATTGCTGTTACAGGTGAAGGCGAGGTAACAAAAACCTTAATAGCACTTAAAGGCAGTCCCGCAACAACCAAAGCGAAAGCCAAGTTTATACTTGCCACTGATGGTCTTACTTTTGAAGCAGAAGATTTGCTATCAGGTGATACTGTAGTGTGCGACTATCAAGACTTCCCAAATCATTTTGGCTTCTTCTTACCGCTTGCGGGTATTACAACAGTTAAGCAACTGCGTGACAGCTCCTTTGATATTCGCGCGACTAGCCGTTTAAACCGCCTTTACATTGAATTACTTAAAGATAATCCTGACTGGGGTTCATCTGAACAGCGTCATGAAATGAATCATTTTATGGCCAGATTAATCTTCTGCTTTTTTGCAGAAGATACCGATATTTTTGATGGTTCAGATCTTTTCACTAGCACCATCGAACAAATGAGTACTAGAGACTCATCCAATACACAAGACGTGATCAGTGAAATCTTTCGTGCAATGAATACCGATTTTCCTGATCGTCCTGTCGCTAACTTACCTAGGTGGGTAGATCACTTTCCTTACGTCAATGGTGGCTTATTTTCAGGCAGTGTTGAAGTGCCCCACTTCAGTAAGATTTCTCGTTCATACTTACTACATATTGGTAATCTCGATTGGACACAGATTAATCCTGATATTTTCGGTTCGATGATTCAAGCTGTAGCGGATGATGATGAACGTGGTTCACTCGGTATGCACTACACCAGTGTGCCTAATATACTTAAAGTGTTGAACCCATTATTTCTCGATGATCTAGGTGAAAAACTCGAAGATGCAGGTGACAACGCACGTAAACTCCTCAACCTGCGTAACCGAATTGCTAGGATCCGTGTGTTTGACCCTGCCTGTGGTTCAGGTAATTTTCTTGTTATTGCCTACAAGCAAATGAGAGAAATTGAAAACACTATCAATGAACGTCGACGTGAAGTTGGCCGTAAAAGTGATATACCACTCACCAATTTCCGTGGTATTGAGCTACGTGATTTTTCGGCTGAAATAGCCCGTCTTGCATTAATCATTGCCGAATATCAGTGCGATGTGCTTTATCGTGGTCAAAAGGAAGCGCTACAAGAGTTTTTACCTCTCAGCGCCCAAAACTGGATTACCTGTGGAAATGCGCTAAGACTAGACTGGCTCAGCATTTGTCCACCGACAGGTACAGGCGTCAAATACCTTGCTGATGATTTATTTGAAACGGAGTTAGAGCAACCACAAATTGACTTCGAAAACGAAGGTGGTGAAACCTATGTCTGTGGTAACCCTCCATATAAAGGGACAAAAAACCAAACAAAGCAAGAGAAGGAGGAACTAAAAGCTATATGTAGCCAATATACAAAAAAATATGGATCGCTCGATTATGTTGCGGGTTGGTTTGTTAAGGCTGCGGAATATGCTAAAAATAACAAAGCAGACTTTGCCTTTGTAAGTACAAATTCTATTTGTCAGGGGGGACAAGTCCCTGTTCTTTGGCCAATACTGTTCGGTTTAGGTCAAAAAATAAAATTTGCATATCATTCATTCAAATGGCAGAACCTTGCAAGTAATAACGCAGGTGTTACTGTTATTGTCGTTGGTTTGACTAATGAAGTTATAAACAGGAAACGTCTCTTCCAAGTTGTCTCTAACTCAGGTGAGCTTGAACTGAAAACAGACATAATAGGTCCGTATTTAATTCCTGGTTCAGATGTTATTGTCGAAGGAAGAACCAAACCTATATCAGATATTAGTCCAATGTCTTTAGGAAATGCCCCCTACGATGGAGGTCACCTTATATTAGAGACTAATGACGTCGCGCAACTCGATTTAAGTGAAGAAGAACAGAAAAGGTGGCTTAGACCTTTATGGGGGTCTACAGAAGTTATCAATGGAAAGAGTCGTCAATGGTAAGGCCTGAGTTTACTAGACACTTTTCTGATTCTGAAAATACAGTCGTTCATACTCATTAGGTGATATTCGTCCATTACTGGTATGACGACGTTTTGGATTGTAAAACATTTCGATGTAATGAAACATCGCTTGTTTAG
>DRHW01000032.1 GCA_011053005.1 Methylophaga sp. | reverse complement strand
CGACCTAACGAAAGTACCCACACAAATTACTTGATACTATTTTTTTAAAGAGCGTTTGTTGCCACTACTGCCTGCAACAAAGAAGCGAGAATTATACAGGCTCTCACTAAACTGTCAAACTTTATTTTAAAAACTTATTTCTAAAATAATTCAAACCAATATTCTTATATTTGGTGGGCCGTCCGCGACTCGAACGCGGGACCATCGGATTAAAAGTCCGGTGCTCTACCAACTGAGCTAACGGCCCAAACCAAGAGGCGAAATAATACCTTATTTTGACGAAATAACAACTTTTTTTAGATTTTTTTTTCCAGCTTACAACTCTAAGTGATGTTAGTTTATATTAAATTTGTTACAGAGCAATAACTTAAAGCCCTGGAACTTTAATATAAACATTGCAATATCCATTCGGAAGTTATCAATATAAGGAGATTGTGCGTTTATTTGTGTACTGCATGATGTCTTTTCACACCATGTAAAGGTTAATTTATATTTGATACGAAGTAGGATCGCTAACTCCAGCCTGTTCGAATCCTTGTCGTCTCAAGCGGCATGAATCGCATCGTCCACACGCGTTACCATTATTATCTGCTTGATAGCATGAAACAGTTTGACTGTAATCGATGCCTAATTTTATGCCTTGCTGAATAATTTCGGCTTTAGTCATATCTATTAGTGGAGCATGAATTGTAAGCTTATTGCCTTCAACTCCAGCTTTAGTGGCAAGATTAGCCAGCGTCTCAAATGCTGCAATAAAGTCTGGTCGGCAATCTGGATAACCAGAATAATCAACGGCGTTGACACCTACATATATAGCTTGAGCATTTAATACTTCAGCCCAACCTAATGCAATTGATAGAAAGACAGTATTACGTGCCGGCACGTAGGTGATTGGAATGCCTTGTTGTTCTTGTTCAGGTACAGCAAAATTATCATCTGTTAGGGCTGAACCACCAATGGCACGTAAATCTATATTGATTACTTTATGTTCAATGGCGCCATGTGATACTGATAATTTAGCTGAAGCAGCTAATTCTGAATCATGACGCTGACCGTAATTAAAGCTTAAGGTATAACACTCGAAGCCTTGGCTTTTAGCCATAGCAAGAACGGTTACGGAATCAAGTCCACCAGATAAGAGTATGACTGCTCGTTTCATCGACCCTGCTCATCATTCCATAAATATTTATGCATTTGTATTTGCATACGAACGGCTAAATTATCTTCAATAATCCATTCAGCTAGATCTGCTGGATTCAATTTGCCATGAATGGGAGAAAATAGTATTTCGCAACGATC
This sequence comes from Methylophaga sp., assembly GCA_011053005.1. GTDB lineage: Bacteria > Pseudomonadota > Gammaproteobacteria > Nitrosococcales > Methylophagaceae. The sequence goes on along the minus strand of DRHW01000032.1, from coordinate 167,727 downwards.
GATAAGATTATATTCAGCTAACTTCTGGCAAGACCAGTCGTAATCATCACGGTTACAAATGACAAATTTGATTTGATCTTGAGCTTTCAATTGTTCGATATTGCTGTATTTGTTTTTGCTTTCTTCACCTGAAGCAGGTGTTTTGAGATCCATGACACAAACAACGCGTGGGTCAACGGCCGTTATATCGATCGCACCGCTCGTTTCCAAAGAAACTTCGACATTAAGATCACATAAAGCGGTCAATAATTGGAAACATGTTTGTTGGGCTAACGGTTCACCGCCGGTAACGGTGACATAACGGGGATTATAAGCTGAAACTGTTTTCACAATATCTGCGATTTCCATCTTTTCGCCGCCGGTAAATGCATAAGCAGTATCACAATAACCGCAGCGTAATGGACATCCCGTTAAACGAACGAAAACGGTTGGCAGACCAACGGTACGCGTCTCACCTTGTAAAGAATAAAAAATTTCTGTAATACGACACTGCGCCATAGCAACCTCTTTCGCCTAAGGGCTTATCGTGTTTCTTCTTTAATACGATCTAATCTTACTTTTGATAACTTAGCGGCAGATGTATTTGAATATTGCTGCATTACATTATTTAAAGTCAGTTTTGCTGCATCAACATTGCCTAGCTCATATTGGCTGAAACCTAGCTTCAACATAGAGTCAGCTACTTTTGTACTTGCAGGATAGGTATCAATAACAGTTTGGAATGCAGTTATTGCCGCTTCAAAGTGACGAAGCACATAATTAGCTTCACCTTGCCAGTAATAGGCATTTGGCAAATAACTGCTTTGAGGATATTGAGTTGGAAAAGCAGATAATGCTGCAACCGCCTGCTCATACTGACCACTACGCAGTATTTGTAAAGCAGCTTGATAGGCTGCCTCGCCATTTTCAACAGCGACCGGCGAACCTTCAGGTTGTTGCGTACTTGTATTTAATGCTTGGTCGACAGATTCAAGACCTGCATCATTTACAGATGAATTCGTGTTAGGTAATGCCTGTTGATTATCTTGTGGCATCACAGCAGGCGCTTGTGTTGCTGCAGCCTGGTTTTGTAATCGTTGATCGATATCAAGATAAAGCTCACGTTGCTGCTTTTTCATTGATTCAATTTCATGGCGTAATGATTCATTATCGCCATTCAGTTTTTTAATTTCATTTTGTTGCTGATCAACACGGCCTAGTAAAGATACTAGGCCCTGTCCTTGGATAATCCGTTCCAAACGATCAATACGCTGTGATAATGCTGCTTCATCAGCCAGAACGACGTTCGACATTATCGGTGATAACATCATGGCAATCACTACGGCTTTTTGAGTCAACATTTTCATCATTTATCGTCCTAAGTAAGTTAATTCTACGCGGCGGTTTTTTGACCAAACAGATTCATCATAACCTTCTGCAGCTAGGCGTTCTTCACCATAGCTAGTTACTTGGAATTGATTAATGCTCGCACCTTGTAACATTAAGATTTGGCGAATCGCTAAAGCACGACGTTCACCTAACGCTAAGTTATATTCACGAGATCCACGATCATCAGTATGTCCTTCCACACGAATGTTTACGTTTGGATGAGCACTTAAATAAGCGGCATGCGCTTCTAAGATAGGTAAATCTTCTGCTCTGACTGAGCTGCTATCATAATCGAAGTACACGACACGGTGTGATAGTGGACTAGATGGATCATTAAATTGAGCATCTTGGTAGCCATCCTCGCCGACGACGACTTGTTTTTCTGAATTCATATCAGAACCGTAAGCTCTGCCGCCTTCAAGGCCAGAAGAATCTGCATTACGATCTTCAACGGCTACATCACCTTGCATTGAATCTGCGTCTTTTTTACTAGAACCTAAACTGCTACAGCCTGATATAGCCATAAGCAATAATGATACTGTTACTAAATTAATTACTTTCATAAAGTGCTCCTTGAAGCGTGTTATTTGTTATTTTGTGTTGCTTTGTTACTTCGTTGCTTTTCTATTTTCTTATTGGTGACCAAGCGGGTTCGCGTACGTCAATCCCTGCTTCTCCTAAACGTTGTTGAATACGACCATCAACCGACACAGCGGCTAATACCCCTTTACCATTTCTTTCCGTAGCGTACAAAATCATACGACTATTAGGCGCAAAGCTCGGTGATTCATCACGCCCTGTTTCAGTCAAGACTTGAACCGCACCTGATGCTAAATCTTGTACTGCAATATAATATCTTCCACTCACGCCGTGTACCATCGCAAGAAAACGTCCATCAGGTGATACATCTGGCGATGAGTTATAGTTTCCTTCAAATGTGACTCGTGTTGCTTGGCCACCATCAATAGACACTTTGTAAATTTGTGGTTTACCACCTCGATCGGATGTAAATAAAATCTCCTTACCATTTGGCAACCATACCGCCTCAGTATCTATAGATTGTGAGTTATGCGTTACTCGCGATAAATTACCCGTTGCGACATTTAAGATATAGATTTCAGGATTACCGCCTTTCGATAAGGTTAACGCTAATTTTTTACCATCAGGTGACCATGATGGCGCACTATTGATACCTTTGAATGATGCAACTGAATCGCGACGACCACTGGTCATTTCTTGAACAAATATTTCTGTTTTACCGTTTTCAAATGATACATAGCTTAAACGCTCACCATCAGGTGACCAATTTGGCGACATAATAGGCTCTTTAGACTGCAGCACTGTACGTGGATTAGCACCATCAGCATCAGATACCTGCAATGCAAAACGCTTGCTTCCATCGTTATTTTTAATAACCGTTACAAATGCTAAACGCGTTGCAAATACGCCTATATCTCCGGTTAATGCTTGATAGACTTGATCCGCAATTTGATGAGCTAAACGACGCAAACCCGATGCAGGCACTTGATAGCGCTTACCTACTAATTGTTGACCTTTATAGACATCAAATAATTGGAATTGTACGTCATAAGTTTGACCATCAACACTGTTAACCTTACCTACTAATAACCCTTCTGCTTTTAATAAACGCCAATCTGCAAAATTGACTTCAGCTTGTTCGTGTGGCTGCGAAATAAGGTCCTGTTTTGCCAATGGGGCAAATCGACCACTCCCAGCTAAGTCATTACGAATAACTTCTGACATGTCTACAGGACCAGCTGGGCCAGAAATACCAAAAGGCACTAATGCTATTGGTAATGCCACTTCAGAGCCACCGGTTATTTCAATGACTAATTCGGCATGTGCCTGCCAAGAAAATACTGAAACTAATAATCCTAATGCCATTAACCATCGTTTGGTCATTATGTCACCCTCTTACTCAGGTTTAAAAATAAATTGAAAATCACGTAAAGCAGCTGCTGCTTTTGGATCAGCGGGTTGTGGCCATGGTGCTGCTCGATAAACAGCAGATTCTGCCGAACGATCAAATATCGCATTACCACTACTCTTTACCACGACTACTTGTTTTACATCACCACCCGGCAACAAGCTTACTCGCAAGGTAGACTGCAATCCAGCCGATGACGTACTCGGTCTTAGCCAATTACGTTTAACACGTTGCTGAATCATCGCAATATTTTGATTTATCACACCAGCGATCCGATTTGATTCTCGTTCTTGCTCTTCAGATGCGAGGCTATTTTGCAATAGTCTATCAGCCTCTGCAATTTCAGCCTTGCGTTCTGCTTCAGCCTTAGCCTTTTTATCTGCTTCTATTTTGGCCTTTTGCTCAGCTTCTGCTTTGGCTTTTTTCTCTGCTTCTGCTTTGGCCTTTTGCTCAGCTTCTGCTTTGGCTTTTTTCTCTGCTTCTGCCTTAGCCTTTTTATCTGCTTCTGCTTTGGCTTCTGCTTGTTCTTTTTTCTTCTCTGCGTCTTTACGCTCTTGCTCAGCTTTTTGTTTTAAAGCTTCTTCTTGCTTTCGTTCTGTTTCTGCTTGCTTTTTCTTCTCTTCAGCAATTTTGCGATCTTTTTCAGCTTGTTGTTTCTTTTCTTCTGCAATTTTACGCTCAGTAACCGCCTGCTCTTGCTTAATCTCTTCTTGCTTGCGGTCTTCCTCTAATTTTGCAATTTTCTCTTGTTCTTCTTTAGCTTTAGTTTCACGTTGTTGCTGCTCGATCTTGGCCCGTTCTTGTTGATCTTCATATTCCAACTCTTTGCGAGCAAGTTCTTTTTTCGTGTCATCTAAACGCTGCTGAACAAGATCTTGTCTTGCTTGTTCATCATTACGTTTTTTATCTTCAGCTGCTTGTTGTCGCACCATTTCTTGCAGAACATTTTTCTCATCCATCATTGTCGCTTGCACAATTTCCACTTGTGCAGGCTGCGCAATAGGCTGAGGTGATGATTGAAAATCCATACCTATCACAAACAATCCCATGAGAAAGATATGCAATATCAACGAAGAACTGCCAGCGATAATATTTTCTGTGAATGTATTTTTCATTAGTAACTTACTGAGTTGCTGTTGTTTCAGGTTGCTTTGTAATCAAGCCCACGCTTGGTGCTCCCGCTAATTGTAACAACGCCATTACAGTCACAACCTGTCCATAATTAGCCGCATTATCACCTTTAACCATCACCGGTGTTTTTGGGCTACGACGTAATACAGCTGCCACTTTAACCTGCAGCTCTTGAGCATCAATCGGTTCATCCTGTTTATCACCGATAGCAACATAATAATAACCATCAGCATCAACGGAGACCACTAATGGTTCACTATTATCATCTGGTGGTTCTACCAAATTTGCAGCCGCTTCAGGTAAATCAACCTTTACGCCTTGGGTGAGCATTGGTGCAGTAATCATAAATATAATCAGCAATACCAACATAACGTCAATGTAGGGTACGACATTAATTTCAGCCATCGGTTTACGGCGTTGTCTTTTATTATTAACAGCCATCAGTCTAACTCGTAATTAACTATGTTGTCGGTGCAAAATAGAAGAAAATTCTTCTAAGAAATTGTCATAACGATTGATAAGTCGTTCAACCTTATGCGAATAACGGTTATACGCAATTACAGCTGGAATCGCAGCAAATAACCCCATTGCCGTAGCAATAAGCGCTTCGGAAATACCGGGAGCAACCATGGCTAACGTAGCTTGTTGTACTTCACCAAGAGCCCGAAATGAATTCATGATGCCCCATACCGTACCAAATAAACCAATATAAGGACTTGTTGAGCCCGCTGTTGCCAAGAAAGGTAATGTTTCTTCTAGGCGATCAATTTCGCGAGCAAGCGATATACGCATGACGCGTTGAGCACCATCTAATACGGCGGGTGAGGCTGGCTCTGCTTTTTTTAGTCTTACAAACTCTTTAAAGCCCACTTCAAAGATACCTTCCATGCCTCGGCTGATATGAGGACGTGATGAAATATCTTCATATAGACGATTTAATTCATTGCCAGACCAAAATTTGTCTTCGAATAAGTCGGCTTCACGCGTTGCCTGTTTGAGCTCACTGCGTTTTTTAAAAATAATTGTCCATGAATATATCGAAACCAATAACAATATCAGCATCACTAACTTAACCAGCAAACTGGCTTCTGCAATAAGGGTCACTATAGAAAGATCAGCGTTCACCTTGTATCTCCATCAAAATAAAGGGGGGTATCGACATTGGTCGAAACCGATTGGCATCTAAGCAAGCAATTTTGACTGTCGCTTCACACAACAGTTCATCATTACGATAAATTTTTTGTTCAAACGTCATACTAGCACCCACGGCCTTAATTAGTTGCGAACGAATCAACAATGCATCATTAAAGCGTGCGGGACGACGAAAGTATAATTGCATAGAATGCACGGCAAATAAACACTGATGGTCTGCGATTAGCTTATCTTGTTCAAAGCCTAAGGATCTTAGCCACTCAGTACGCGCGCGTTCCATGAAGTTGAGATAGTTTGAATGATAAACCACGCCGCCGCTATCAGTATCTTCATAATAAATTCGGATCGGCCATTCAAATTCTTTCATAATTATCCCTCGTTTGGCGTCAAACCCAAATGCAGCCATGCTCGCTTGGTCGCCACTCGCCCTCGAGGCGTTCGCATAATAAATCCTTCTTGTATCAAAAAGGGTTCTAAAACATCCTCAATCGTGCCACGTTCTTCACCAATTGCGGCAGCGAGATTATCCACACCAACGGGACCGCCATCAAATTTTTCAATAATCGCGCGTAATAATTTACGATCTAGCATATCAAAACCATTATCATCGACATCAAGTAGGTTGAGCGCTTGTCTCGCGACTTCAGCAGTTATATCGCCATTAAACTTTACTTCCGCATAATCACGCACTCGTCGTAGCAAGCGATTAGCGATCCTCGGTGTTCCTCGAGAACGCCGTGCAATCTCATTTGCCCCGCTAATATCAAGCTGCACCCCAAAGATACGTGCGCTACGTTGAACAATAGTACTCAAATCGCCACTTGAATAAAATTCTAACCGTTGCACAATCCCAAAACGATCTCGCAATGGTGAAGTTAAAGAACCTGCTCGTGTGGTTGCACCCACCAGCGTAAACGGCGCTAATTCAAGCTTGATTGAACGTGCTGCAGGGCCTTCGCCAATCATGATGTCTAATTGATAATCTTCCATTGCCGGATATAGCACTTCTTCAACAATCGGGCTTAAGCGGTGAATTTCATCAACAAATAACACATCGTTAGGTTCAAGATTTGTCAATAAAGCAGCTAGATCACCCGGACGCTCCAATACAGGACCCGATGTTTGTTTAAGATTAACGCCCATTTCATTTGCAATAATATGTGCCAATGTTGTTTTGCCTAATCCCGGCGGCCCGAAGATTAAAGTGTGATCCAAGGCCTCATTGCGGTTTCTAGCTGCGGTAATAAACAAGTCCATCTGCTCTCGCACGGCAGACTGACCAATATAATCTTTTAAAACCGCCGGACGAATAGCACTGTCTTGATACTCTTCATTCATTTTGGCCGCAGCATTTACAAAGCGTTCATCTTCCATGACTTATTTTCTCTGTAAGGCCATACGGATAAGCTCTTCGGTAGTTAGGCCATCGCTGGCCAGCGTACGAATCATCTTATCCGCTTCAATCGGCTTATAACCTAGTGAAATTAATGCTTCTATCGCCTCATCTTTGGCACCAGCCAAACTTGCGGCAGCGGAGACAACCGGTTTTAACCCCATCGCTCCACTAATATCTTTCAGTCGATCACGCATTTCAATAATTAAACGTTCTGCGGTTTTTTTACCAACACCGGGTAATCGGGTCAAACTATCTGCATCGCCTTCTTGCACGCTACGTGAAAAATCATCGACATCACTCCCCGATAGGATGGTAAGCGCTAACTTTGCCCCTACACCATTAACTTTAAGTAAACTGCGAAATAACAAACGCTCCCGTGTCGTGGCAAAACCATATAATAATTGCGCATCTTCGCGCACAACTAAGTGAGTAAATAATGAGACTTCTTCATTAATCGCCGGCAAACTGCAAAATGTTGACATCGGCGCGGCAACTTCATAACCCACACCCTGAACATCTAACACCAGATCAGGTGCTTGTTTTTCTAAAATAATGCCACGTAGACGACCAATCATCGGCTGTAACGACCTCCACGACGAGAAGTCCGCATTCCTTCTGGCAATTTACTGGCTTGACTGCCACCAATAGAAGCGAAGTTAGCGTGGGTTATGGCGCAAGCCAAGGCATCGGCAGCATCTTCTGCTGGCACTTCTGGCAAAGTTAAAATGAGCGACATCATATATTGGACTTGCTCCTTTTGAGCGTGACCGTTACCTACAACTGCTTTTTTAATTTGAGTTGCCGTGTATTCATGAACACTAAGATTCTGGCTTACACCAGCACAAATCGCTGCGCCGCGTGCTTGACCCAACTTTAACGCTGAGTCAGCATTTTTATGTAAAAAGACTTTTTCTATCGCCATCATATCGGGCTGATATCGCAGAATAATATCTGTTAAACCTTCAAATATTTGTTTTAATCGACCAGGAAAATCTCCATCCCCGACCATTAAACGACCATTAATCACATGTTTTATATTTCGACCATCTAACTCAATAATGCCAAAGCCCGTTTTCCGCGAGCCCGGATCAATGCCTAAAATGCGCGACATAATAAATGCAATGGCTTAATCAGCATCCAATTGCGCCATCACTTCATCAGAGAAGTCGGCATTAGAATAAACATTCTGCACATCATCAAGATCTTCAAACGCTTCAATCATCCCCATCGCTTTACGCGCATCATCAACGTCTAAACTAGTCGTAAGTTCTGGATGCATCGTCACTTCAGCAGAGTCCGGCTCGAAACTTGCCGCAATTAAGGCTTCTTTCACCGCATCGAAATCTTCAGGACTAGTAAAAACATCCACTGAACTATCTGCATTAGTCACAATATCTTCGGCGCCCGCTTCTAACGCGACTTCAATCACCGCATCTTCATCGGTATCAGCAGGAAAATTAATAATGCCTTTTTTATTAAACAAATAAGCAACTGAACCATCGGTGCCCATATTACCGCCACGTTTACTAAAAACATTACGTACTTCAGCTACGGTGCGATTTCTATTGTCGGTTAAACAATCAAGCATAATCGCGATACCGCTTGGGCCATAACCTTCGTAACGAATTTCTTCGTAAGTGATACCTTCAAGCTCGCCTGCACCACGTTTGGTTGCGCGTTCAATCACATCGCGGGTCATATTGCCACTTAATGCTTTATCAATAGCGGTGCGAAGACGTGGGTTGTTTGCAACATCACTACCGCCTTCTTTGGCGGCAACCGTAATTTCACGAATAAACTTGGTGAACATTTTGCCGCGCTTAGCATCTTGCGCGCCTTTACGATGTTGGATATTTGCCCACTTACTATGACCTGCCATTACTTGTTACCTTTGTTTTTTATTGTTGAATACACAATGAACTGAAACATGCGAAATAAGATGAACCTTGCTTCGCATGTTTTGTAGCGAAATTACAATATTAAGCTAGTGTGTTCCAGTTTTTATAAACATCGCTACGACCGTATACTTGATCGAAATACATGCTTTGTAATTGTTCTGTAATTGGGCCACGACCACCATTACCAATAGTTCGATTATCTAATTCACGAATCGGTGTTACTTCTGCTGCAGTACCGGTAAAGAAGGCTTCATCAGCAATATAAACTTCATCACGAGTGATTTGTTTTTCAACCACTTTCAAACCGATATCAGCCGCTAAAGTCATAATCGTCGCGCGGGTAATACCTTCTAAAGCAGCAGTAATGCTCGGTGTGTATAACACGCCATCACGCACCATGAAGAAGTTTTCGCCGCTGCCTTCAGCCACAAAACCAGTTGCATCAAGTAATAAAGCTTCGTCATAACCACATTGAACGGCTTCTTGTAAGGCCAGCATCGAATTCATGTAATTACCGTTTGCTTTGGCTTTACACATGGCGATATTGACATGGTGACGAGTGAATGAGGAGGTTCTGATACGAATACCTTTTTCCATATTCTCAGCACCTAAATATGAACCCCATTCCCAAGCGGCAACCATTACATGTGTTTTTAAGTTATCAGCACGAATACCCATACCTTCGCTGCCATAAAAACACATTGGACGTAAATAAGCTGATTCAAGATTATTTTCACGAACCACTGCTCGTTGCGCGTCGTTTAGCTCTTCTTTACTAAACGGCATACCCATACCCAAGATTTTTGCTGAGCGGAATAAACGATCAGTGTGTTCTTGCAGACGGAAAATTGCTGGACCTTGTGACGTGTTATAAGCACGAACACCTTCAAATACACCCATACCATAATGTAGAGTGTGCGTTAAAACATGAACTTTTGCTTCGCGCCACGGTACCATTTCGCCATCTACCCAGATAACGCCATCACGATCAGCCATTGTTGTTGGTATAGCCATAATTACCCTACTTTATCTTTCGTTAAACATAATATTAAGTTTCTGTAAACCATTGCGCCCAAAGCGCCTTCACACAAGGTTGATACTCTGCCACCTCAGTGATGGTCACAACTGTCGGCATTTCCTGCAAAACACAGTGATTTGCCAGTTTACGATAAAAACGGTACGCATTTGCTAACATCGTGCCCTCTTCTTCGCTTAACTTGCCCATGGTCACTAATGTTTCTAAAATCCGAATATTATCAGTATAAATCAATAATTTCGGCAGGCTAGTTGACCATGCTAGAACAGCATATTGCACCATAAATTCAATATCAGTGATACCACCGACACCCTGTTTAAGATCAAAACACTGCTCTGTACTTTTATCTAATTGACCGCGCATTTTAGCACGCATATCACTGACTTCCACTGCCAATACATTTTGATCACGCTGTTTTGCCAATACTTGTCGACGAATTGCTGATATTTGCTGTGTTAAAAGACTATCTCCAGCGATGCATCGCGCTCTCACCAACGCTTGATGCTCCCATGTCCACGCATCATCAACTTGATATTCTGTAAACCCTGATACGCTGGCTACCAGCAAACCTGAATTGCCATTAGGCCGCAATCGCATATCAATTTCGTACAAAATGCCACTTGATGTCACCGTATTTAAAATATTAATCATTCGTTGTGCTAAACGAATATAAAACATCAATGCATCTATCGGTTTAGCCCCATCAGTCTGACCCCGATTTCGCATATCGTCATAAATAAACACCAAATCAAGATCCGAACCATACCCCAACTCTAAACCGCCTAATTTGCCATAGGCCAGGATGGCAAACCCAGATCGAGTGATATCATCATTGTCTGTACAAGGTGGTCGCCCATGTTTTGAGATCAAATGTGCCCATGACAATTTAAAAACCTGCTCCAATTGAACTTCAGCAAGTTCACTGAGCTGATCGCCGACCCGCATTAACGGTAATAAATCCGTCACATCAGCGGCAGCGACATGCAAGCTTGCGGCTTGTCTGAATTCCCGCAGCAAATTCATCTGTTGTTCTAAATCATCACTATCGGCAGCACTTAATGTCTGCGTCAATAAAGCCACTTGTTGTTGTCTTTCAGGCACGGCATACAAACTACGCGGATCAAGTAGCTCATCTAACAACACAGGAAAACGCGCGAGTTGATTACTGATCAATGGGCTTGCCGCGCATAACTTTATAAGTTGCGATAAGGCTAAAGGGTTTTCGACCAACAGAGCCATATAAGCCGAACGACGCATGATCGACTCAATCAGTGGCATCAAACGTGACACACATTCATTGGCATTGGTGACATTGGCCGCAGCTTGTATTAATAATGGCAACAGCTTATGTAATCGTTCGCGTCCAGTAGGGCCTAAATTGCGGCAAACATGATTGTTTAGTAAACCCATTATTTCGGTTAAACAAGCATCTGGATCAGCAAAACCTAATTGCTGTAGATAGCTTAAAATATCTTCATCGCTACTATTGAATAAAGAAATACTCTGCGCTGGAGCCTGTTCAGCTTGAGGTGAAGTCAATAACTGCTCAAAGTGACTTTGCACAAGTTGGCGATGACGCGTTAATTCATTAGTAAAAGTATCCCAATCCGCAAAGCCCATTAAACCTGCAATTCGTAATCGTCCAGCGTCATCTTTAGGCAATAAATGTGTCTGTTTATCCGCCCATGCTTGGATCCGATGTTCCGTACGACGTAAAAAATCATAGGCGGCTTTTAGGTCTTGTACTACATAAGCTGTTAAGCAATTTCGTTCAGCTAATAAATCTAATACAGTCAAAATGGGCCGTTGCTGAAATGGTTTGTCCCGACCACCATAAATTAGCTGAAAGACTTGGCCGATAAACTCAATTTCGCGAATACCCCCTGCACCAAGTTTAATATTGTCTTCCATTCCTTTGCGTTGCAATTGATCGGCTATCATGCTCTTCATTTCACGTAATGAATCGAACACGCCATAATCTAAATAACGTCGGTAAACAAAGGGACGAAGCAAGTCGGTCAACGACTTTTTTGTCATTTCATCGCCAGTGATAGGACGTGCTTTAATCATCGCATAGCGTTCCCATTCGCGACCTTGCGTTTGGTAATAATCTTCCAATGCGTCAAAACTTGCCGCCAGCGCACCACTTTCGCCAAAAGGACGTAATCGCATATCAACGCGAAAAACAAAACCATCAACGGTCAGGTTATCTAAAGATTGAATGAGCTTACGACCTAAACGAGTAAAAAACTCTTCATTGCTTAAACATTTCCGACCGCCTTGGGTTTCACCATCATCAGGATAAGTAAAAATCAAATCGACGTCGGATGATAAATTAAGCTCACCAGCACCCAATTTGCCCATCGCTAATACTACTAACTGTTGTTTTTCGCCTTGGCCATTACAAGGCTCGCCAAACTCAGCCGCCAGCCATCGATGTAATATTCTTACAGATTGTTGAATGCACGCATCAGCCAGTGCGGATAATTCGCGTACTGTTTCAGCTAAATCAGCCCAAGCTGCTAAATCTCGCCAAATGATACGCACCATTTCACGTTGACGAAAATAACGTAATTGCTGCTGCAATGTCGCTTCATCCGCCACATTTGTCAGTAGATTGGCTAAGCTTACCGAATAATTTTCAGTGCTATAAACACAGAATAAATCGCGCGAAGCAATTAATTCTGCCGCACGTTCAGGATGACGCTCTCCCCACTGAGCCACATAATCACTTCCCGCTAATACATCTGGGGCAGAGTCCATCAGCTCATTATCAACTAACAGTGTTTGCCACGATGCTGAAATGATATTACTCACAATACGGTACTCTCACTCCCACTAATTAATGTCTTTAGAGGTAATGACAATCATCTTATCTACTTGCATATCTTCCATCGTGAAAGGAATACCACCCGTGCCAAGACCTGAATGCTTCAAGCCAGCAAAAGGCATCCAATCGACACGAAAGGCAGTATGCTCATTGATCATTACCGCCGAGGCATCTAATCGATTGGCAATATACATTGAAGTATTAATATCTTGACTGTAAACCGACGCTTGAAAAGCCACATCCAGTGAGTTGGCAGCAGCAATGGCCTGATCTAGTTCACTAAATGGATAGATACATACGACGGGACCAAAGATTTCTGCCTGAGAGATTTTGCTTTCATTACTTGGGTTATAAAGCACGGTGGGTGCATAACAATTATTGGGAAGTGAGTACCCACCACACAATAACTCGGCGCCATCATTGACGGCATCTTTCACCCAACTATCAACTCGCTCTACTTCACCACTTCTAATCAATGGTCCAACTTCGGTTTTATCTGACAATGGATCGCCGACCACCATCTTTTTAGCAGCATCAACTAAACGGCTCGCCACATCTCGGGCAATAGATTCATGTACATAAATCCGTTGTACAGATACGCAAACTTGCCCTGCATGATAAAAACCACCTTTGGCAAGTCCAGGTATCGCGGCGGCCACATTAGCATCTTCAGCGACAATTACCGGTGCAACACCGCCATGTTCTAAAGCACAACGTGTACCTGCAGCTAATTGAGAACGTAAATACCATCCCACTTTGGCGCTACCAATAAAACTAAAAAAAGCAACGCGTGGATCGGTAACCAGCTTTTCAGCAATTTGATGATTTTCAGGCATGACAACCTGACACCATTCAACCGGCAAACCAGCTTGATGAAAAATTTCAACTAAGCGAAAACAGGATAACGGTGTATTTTCAGCAGGTTTTACAATAACGGGACAACCTGACGCAATTGCAGGCCCTACTTGATGCGCAATCAAATTCAACGGGTGGTTAAACGCACTAACGGCAACGACGACACCGATAGGTTCTTTATTCATGATCGTAAAACGATGTTGTGATGCCGCATTTGTTCCCATCGGTACTGGCTTACTAACATCGTGGCGTAACGTATCGACACAAAGGCGAATACTATCGATGCAACGTACCATTTCTACATGAGAATCCATTAGCGGTTTACCGCCTTCATGTGCTGCACCGTGAGCTAGAGATTCTGCTTCTTCCTTCATCAAGACAATTGCGCGTTCAAGAATCTGAATGCGCTGCGTTTTCGATAACCATTTACTACGATCAGCAAATAGGCGGCTCGCAGTATCGAGGGCAAAATCAATATCACTGGCATCAGCTTTAGCAACAGTTCCTAACAACGCGCCATCAAAAGGTGACGTCACATCAAATGACGCTGTGCTTGTTTTCGTCAACCCAGCAATCATTAATGGAAAATGTGGAGTGGTGTTATTCATAGCGTTACCTTTATAAAATGCAGATTTTTTCTTTAAGACTTTCATTCAAGATCACATGGTTCAGTGAATAATTCACCGCCAAATCAATTAAATGCACGCCTTTAGCATTGAGTGATTGTTTGAGTATCGTTCTAAATTCTTCATGACTCGCTGGACGGTGCCCCGTCGCACCATAACTTTCAGCATATTTCACAAAGTCAGGATTGGCATAATCTAACCCAAAATCATCAAAGCCCATTCCTTGTTGTTTCCATTTGATCATGCCGTAAGCACTATCATTTAAAATAATCACTACAAGATCAAGATTCAAGCGCACTGCGGTTTCCATCTCTTGTGAATTCATCATAAAACCGCCATCGCCACAGACGCTAATCACTTTCAGATCTGGATTAATGAGTTTCGCAAGTATTGCAGAAGGCAAACCTGCTCCCATTGTGGCCAGCGCATTGTCTAATAATAGTGAGTTATTTTCATAACAAAGATAGTTGCGAGCAAACCAGACTTTATAAATGCCATTATCTAAAGTCACAATGCCATCATCCGGTAATTCTTCACGAATAATCCTCACTGCGCTTTGCGGCAACACAGGAAAACGGTCATCATCACTATATTTAGCTAATCGAGCGGTGACCTCATCTTTCACTCTGTAAAAATACGAAAAATCCCAATGTGATTCTGGTGTCAACGCATCTCGAAGTCGATTAACGGTTGTGGCAATATCACCCACTACGTCTAATTGCGGGAAGTAGACCTGATCAATTTGTGCAGGCGAAAAATTAACATGGATGACTTTTGGCCCACCATCTTTCATAAAAAAGGGCGGCTTTTCAATTAAATCGTGGCCAACATTGATAATCACATCAGCGCGATCTATCGCACAGTGCAAAAAGTCATTATCAGACAACGCCGCCGTACCTAGATAATTCTGATGACGCTCATCAATTACACCCTTGCCCATTTGCGTGTTAAAAAATGGAATGCCTGTTTTATCTATAAACTTTGTCAGCGCTTTGCTGGCGCGCTTTCTATTGGCCCCTGCTCCAACTAATAATAGTGGCATTTTGGCATTTTGTATTAACTGAATGGCATCTTTAATCGCTTGATTATCCGCATCAGGTCGCCGAATTGTTGCAACGGTAAAAAGATGGTCAATCACTTCTTCAGCTGCGATATCTTCAGGTAACTCAATATGGACCGCGCCAGGGCGTTCGTCGGTAGCCACGCGAAATGCCTCACGAACGATGCCTGAAATATTATTACCGTGTACCACTTGTTTAGTGTATTTGGTGATTGGATGCATCATGCTGACCACATCTATAATTTGAAATTGCCCCTGTTTACTAGTCTTAATAGGTTTCTGACCCGTAATCATTAGCATCGGCATTCCGCCTAGTTGCGCATAAGCAGCGGGGGTAACAAGATTCGTTGCACCAGGTCCCAGTGTGGATAAACATACACCCGGCTTGCCCGTTAAGCGTCCATAAGTGGCTGCCATAAATCCGGCACCTTGCTCATGGCGAGTTAAGATAAGTTTTATCGAGGAATATTGCAGTGAATTAAGGAAATCAAGATTCTCCTCACCTGGAATGCCAAAAATATATTCAACGCCCTCATTTTCTAAAGCTTTCACGAATAGGTCTGACGCTTTCATTTGGAAAATCCCTCAAGACTTAAGTTTCAAAGTTTAATGTTCAAGGTTAAAGACAAATACCTTATATCTAAAATAATTTAATCGAATAAAATCTGCTGCTAATTAATGTACTAGTCTTTATTACTGTTTTAACACATTTTTATTAGCATAAACACCTCGGCTGATACTGATTATCTTTCCTTATTAATTAATCTAGGTATTAAGTGCTTCTGCAAAATTTTGTGCCAGTAAAGTCAGTGTATTTATACGTTGATAACTAGGTCGCCAAACTAAGCCAATCTCACGCATTGGTGCTTTATCTTTTGTTGCTAGTGGCCGCAAACAGATATCAGTATGACGAGCCATTTCGGTGTGAATAGCCATTTCTGGAATAAGTGTAATGCCTAGACCGCCCGCGACCATCTCTATTAAGGTATATAAACTCGTGCCTTCTAATGTTGATCTATTGATAGTTGAGGGCAATTTACAAGCAGTGAGTGCATGTTCTCGTAGACAATGCCCTTCTGCTAATAATAATAAATCTGTCATCGCTAATTGAGTCACATCAACGGTATCTTGTGAAGCAAGCGAATGCTGCTTCGGCAAAGCAACCCAAAACTGTTCTGCGGCAAAAATTTGGCGGCTCAAATCACCAATATCAAATGGAAACGCTAAAATAGCGACATCGATCTCTCCTGATCTTAGTTTTGTTAATAAGCGTTCAGATTGATCTTCAATTAATACTAATTCAAGTAATGGCAATTGTTTGCGAATCGAAGGTAATGCTTTTGGCAATAAAAAAGGACTAATACTCGGAATAACACCAATCCTAATCCGACCTGTTAGTGGATCATTTTCTGAACGCGCTAAATCTACTAAATCAGCAGATAACGATAAGATCTGTTGAGATCGTGAGGCAATCTCCAATCCTAATGCTGTTGGCATCACTTTACGATTAGTGCGTTCTAACAATGTG
Source organism: Methylophaga sp. (assembly GCA_011053005.1). GTDB lineage: Bacteria > Pseudomonadota > Gammaproteobacteria > Nitrosococcales > Methylophagaceae. Next base: position 150,899 of record DRHW01000032.1, on the reverse strand, counting down.
ACACCTAAAATATTTTCCAGATCTTGAATACCTGCACTTAATGTTGATTGCGTCACGAAGCAGTGTTCAGCTGCTCGACCGAAATGCTTAAGTTCAACAACGGCGATCAAATACTGTAACTGACGAAGTGTTGGTAAGTTCATTATCGGAAAATCCACTTATACATTGCATAATAATTCATAAGAGTTAAATTACCATAAATGATACTTTTCTCACCAGTTAGATTTTTGCGTACACATATCGTTATGTCGTTCTTCTAGTTTTCATCTCACTGAAACTGAAGTATGCAAGACAAGATTATAAGGAACATGTGGGAATGTTTGTTAAAATACTCACGAGTTTGAATTAAATGAAAAATCGTTTAAATTTTGGAGAATAGAAATGAGACAGTGGGAATGTACAGTTTGCGGCTTTATTTATGACGAAGCCAAAGGTTTACCAGAAGAAGGGATTGCTCCCGGCACGAGTTGGGATGATGTACCCGCTGATTGGGAATGTCCAGAATGTGGCGTAGGCAAAGATGATTTCGACATGGTACAAATTTAGAACAACAAAGCCTTGAGGGAAAGTCTATTATCCTTTCCCTCTTTTTGGCTATTAAATGTTAATTTTTAGTATAGATCTAGACTTGTCGCTATAGTTGTCTAAATTTTACTACTTACTTCCAATACCTATCACTTTCGGCATCGCTTTTATCCTAAATTTACGGCTTTAATAATAACGGTTTATATGGTCTGCTTTTTACAGTAGAGTAACTCGCTTTAATCGCTTATGGATCTGCTGGTGCTAAATCAAATCACCATATCAAATCTACGAAATATTACTGAGCTCATCATTCAACCGTCATCAGGTATTAACCTTATTGTTGGCAATAATGGTTCAGGGAAAACGACCATACTTGAGGCAATTCACCTACTTACACTAGGGCGATCATTCAGAACACGTTTCTTGAAGAACGCAGTACAATTTGGTCAACCAAAGTTTCAAGTTATAGCCAAAACAACTAACGACATGCCTGTCGGACTGCAATTTACGCTTACTGAAGGTTTGCAAATTCGGATCAATAGCCAACCGCTCAAACGACTTTCCGATCTTGCCACTCAACTGCCACTACAACTCATTCCTGCTAACTGCCATCAGTTTTTCGAACAAGGTCCTCGCTATCGCCGCCAACTACTCGATTGGGGATTGTTTCACGTGGAACCGAACTTCAATTATCAATGGCAATCTTATCGAAAAGTTATACAGCAGCGTAATTCTGCATTGCGTCAACATAAGAATGATCAAGAAATTCAACTTTGGGATCGCCATTTAGCTGCATTTGGTGAAGAAATAACTCGTCTTCGCCAACAACAACTTAATGTGATTCTAGATAGATTCAGCAGTATTTTTCCAAGGCTCTGCCCTGAGTTTTCTGACGCGCAATTTTCCCTACAATTCAAATCTGGATGGTCAAAAGAATTCTCACTAATTGATGTTTTGAATACAAATATAGAACGAGATAAAAAACTAGGCTATACACGCTCAGGAAGTCACGCTGCAGATTGGTCATTCAGTATCAATGGAATAGACCCTGCTGAAATATTCTCGCGAGGTCAGCAGAAATTATTTGTTTTAGCCTTGAGCATGGCACAAGCAGAAATCACATTAAACAGCGCACAACACACTCGTAGTATTTTATTGATTGATGATATCAGTTCTGAACTAGACCAATATCATCAGAAAATTATTATTAGTGAACTGGCAAAACTACCCGTTCAAACTTTCATCAGCAGTACAGATTCTATACTCATATCTAGCTTGGAGCAGGATGCTTTTGCAACCGTGTTTCACGTGAAACACGGTGCTATTGTAAGTGGCGAAAACCATTAGCTATCAACAATATGAGATAAAGAGTAAAATAGTCGTTTAATGCAAAAAAACATCCTGTATAAGCAATGGATTAAATATGACAACCGAAGAAAAAACGTATGACTCTACCAATATTAAAGTCCTCAAAGGACTCGATGCAGTACGTAAACGTCCCGGCATGTATATTGGGGACACGGATGATGGCACAGGCTTGCATCACATGGTGTTCGAAGTACTAGACAACTCCATCGATGAAGCATTAGCGAATTACTGTAGTGAAATTAACGTACGCATCCATCCCGATGATTCCGTCTCAGTATCAGATAATGGTCGCGGAATTCCAGTTGATATACATGAAGAAGAAGGAGTATCCGCTGCTGAAGTCATCATGACCGTGTTACATGCTGGCGGTAAATTTGATGATAACTCTTATAAAGTATCAGGGGGATTACACGGCGTAGGCGTCTCGGTTGTTAACGCATTATCCAAAAAACTCACCTTAGAAATACGTCGCAATAATAAAGTTTACCGTCAAAGTTATACTGACAGTGTGCCTGACGCACCACTTCATGAAGATGAAGATAGCGAAACAACCGGAACTAAAATTCAGTTTTGGCCGAGCACTGAAACCTTCACCAACGTCACTGAGTTTGAATATAAAATCCTTGCTAAACGTATTCGTGAACTAGCCTTTTTAAACTCCGGTGTACGCATAGTATTAACTGATGAACGTGATGATCGCAGTGAAGTGTTTTATTACGAAGGTGGTATCCGTGCATTTGTTGAGCATTTAAATAAAAATAAAGTCTCTGTTCATGACAAGATTATCACCATTACCGGTGAAAAAGATGATGTTACTGTTGAGCTGGCGATGCAGTGGAATGACTCTTATCAAGAGAACTTATATTGTTTCACCAACAACATTCCACAACGCGATGGAGGCACACATTTAGCCGGTTTTAGAGCAGCATTAACGCGTACTTTAAATCAGTATATTGAGTCTGAAGGCTTAGCTAAAAAATCAAAAGTCGCCCCTACCGGTGATGATGCCCGTGAAGGTTTGACGGCTGTTTTATCGGTTAAAGTACCCGATCCAAAATTCTCTTCACAAACCAAAGATAAACTTGTTTCATCAGAAGTTAGAACCATTGTTGAATCATTGGTCAACGAGTTTTTCCACGACTACTTAGTCGAAAATCCTGCAGATGCTAAATTAATCGCCAATAAAATGGTTGATGCAGCGCGCGCACGCGATGCAGCCCGAAAAGCACGTGAACTAACTCGTCGTAAAGGTGCGTTAGATATTGCAGGTTTGCCCGGTAAATTAGCAGACTGTCAGGAACGAGATCCTGCCTTGTCAGAATTGTTTTTAGTAGAGGGTGATTCTGCGGGAGGAAGTGCGAAACAAGGCCGTGATCGTCGTACCCAAGCCATTTTACCGTTGAAGGGGAAAATCTTAAACGTAGAACGCGCACGTTTCGATAAAATGATAAGTTCTGCAGAAGTAGGAACCTTAATTACTGCCTTGGGTTGCGGTATCGGTAGGGATGAATACGATCCTGACAAACTACGTTATCACCACATCATTATCATGACCGATGCCGACGTCGATGGCTCACATATTCGTACCTTATTATTAACCTTCTTCTATCGACAAATGCCAGAGTTAGTTGAACGTGGTCATATTTACATTGCACAGCCACCACTTTATAAGATCAAAAAAGGTAAGCAAGAGCGATATGTAAAAGATGATGCTGAAATGGAGCGTTACATCACTGAATTAGCATTAACAAATGCTGAACTTTATCCAAGTGAAAATGCAGATGCGATTACCAACAGTGCCTTAACGTTATTGGTTGAAGAATATCAAATCGTCACAACCGTAATCAACCGTTTAAGCAATCACTACTACCCTGCTTTCTTAAAACAATTAGTTTTTCAATCAGCAATTCCAGAATTAACAGATGAAGTAGCAATGACTGCTTGGTTAAGCGAAATTGATCAACGCTTGAGTAAAGATTTACCAACGGGTACGAGTTATAAATTATCTGTTTTGAAAAAAGATAACCAGCCAACATTAGATATTAATGTCAGCTTTAGTCGCCACGGAATAAATACTGACTATCATATTCCTGGTGATTTTTTTGCGAGCTCGGAATATCAACGTATCTTAAGTTTCGCAGATAAGATAAATGGTTTATTTGGTGAAGGCGCTCGTATTCAACGTGGTGAGCGTAGTGAATCAGTAAATAATTTTTCGCAAGCTGTTGCATGGTTAATGTCTGAAGCAAGACGGGGACAAAATGTACAGCGTTATAAAGGTCTGGGTGAAATGAATCCTGACCAATTATGGGAAACGACAATGGACAAATCAAAACGCCGTTTGCTACAAGTTAAAATTGAAGATGCCATTACAGCGGATGAAACATTTAATACGCTGATGGGTGATAACGTTGAACCTCGTCGTGAGTTTATTGAAACATACGCACTAAAAGCGACTAATTTAGACATTTAACTTATAGATTGTTCCCATAGGAATTATTCCTTACACAAAAGGTCATAATGTCATTATTATGACCTTTTTTTATGCATAACACTTTATGGAGAACACTCGATGACAAGCAATGCCATAGCGAAATACGACCGTGTACAGATCATATTACACTGGTTAATCGCGGCAATAATATTAGTAATGATTGCACTGGGCCTATATATGGTTGAGCTACCAAAGCAGTCAGAACTGCCTCCCGGAGAAGAAAGCGTACGCGCATTTTATTTTTTAATGCATAAGTCCTTAGGTATTACCGCAGCATTACTCATTTTAATACGCATAATATGGCGATTAACCCATAAAGCACCTGCACTACCCAATACCATCAGTAAATGGCAACAACGGGCAGCTGGCGCTGTTCAAGGCTTATTATATACAGCAATGATTGGAATGCCGCTGACAGGTTATTTTCAATCAATGTACAGCAAGTACGATACTAAGTTTTGGGGAATCGTATTACCACGAGTTGCAGAAGCAGATGACGCGATGAGAGACAAATTCAGTGAAATTCATGAAATATTAGCGTTTATCTTTATAGCAATAATCCTGCTGCATATAGCCGCGGCAATTAAGCATTATTTTGAAGGATCAAGTATCTCTAAACGGATGTCATTGAAATAAAGACAAGCACTTGTCAAACAAACACCAATAAAAAAGGCCCTTTCGGGCCTTTTTTATTAGATTAAATTCTAATGAAGCTTAATCTTTGGATGTACGCTGCGACGGAATAAGTGTGACAGCGATAACATGCCGACACGAAATATACCGAACAGAGCAACTTGATGCATTTTATACAAAGACAAATACATTAATCGCGCCATGAAGCCTTCAATCATTAAGCTTCCTTTGCTCAAATTGCCCATCATATTACCGACAGTACTGTATCGACCTAACGACACAAGTGAGCCGTAGTCGTGGTAGGAATATTCTGTAACTTCTTTATTCGCCATGCGACGTAGAATAGATTTGTAAACATGTGATGCCATTTGATGCGCCGCTTGTGCCCGTGGTGGCACATTACCATCATGACCTACCCATTTACAGGCACTACAGTCACCAATAGCATAGATGTCATCATCCAGGGTAGTTTGTAGTGTTTGTTTAACAACTAACTGATTCATCCAATTCGTTTCCAGCCCAGCAATATCTTTAAGGAAATCTGGTGCTTTAATACCCGCCGCCCAAACTTTAATTGCTGCCGGAATAACTTTACCGCTAGCTGTTTTAATTTCCTGGGCAGTAACTTCTACAACACGTTCGTTAGTTAAAATAGTCACACCTAATTTGATCAACTCTTTTTCAGTCGCGGCTGACAAATTTTCTGGTAATCCAGGTAATACGCGATTAGCCGCTTCGATAATACTAATGTGAACATCCGTTGGTTTAACTTCATCTAAACCATAGGCTGTCAATAAATGTGTGACTTCATGTAGTTGGGCAGTTAACTCAACACCCGTAGCACCAGCACCGACAATAGCGATATCTAACTGACTGTTACCAACAGGCTTGCCTTGAGTGTGCGCACGTAAATAGGTCTCAATCAATTGTGTTTGAAAATACTCTGCTTGCTTAGTGGTATCCAAAAACAAGCAGTTTTCAGCAATACCTTTAATACCAAAATCATGGCTTACACTACCCACAGCAATGATTAAATAATCATAAGGGAAACTACGTGGAGGAATAATTTCCATACCCGCTGAATTAAATGTTGCTGCGACATTGACTAACTTGTTTTCACGATCCAACCCTTCCATACGACCTAAACGGAAACGGAAACCACTACACATGGCTTGACCGAGGTATTCAAGTTCGTCTTCATGAGAATCGAGTGTGCCCGCAGCCACTTCATGCAATAATGGTTTCCAGATGTGAGTGTGGGTACTATCAATTAAGGTAACTGACGCTTTGCCCTTTTTACCTAATTTTTTTCCTAAGCTCGTGACTAATTCAAGTCCACCAGCTCCACCACCCACTACCACGATTTTAGGAATCGTATTATCTGTTACTGCCATAGTAATTTAGCTCCGTAATTTCATGTACTAATGAAGTAATTCTATCGCAAAACGTCTTGCCTTAACTATCTTATTTTTACTATCAAGCGTGAGTCTGGCAAAATTGCTGTATCAGCTAGTTAATAAGGTTTCGATAATGCAATCAGCACCAGAAAAACCACGCCTCGCGTGGGCCGTGACAGGATCAGGTCATTATTTAGAAGAATGTTTAGATATTATTCGTGATTTAGACGACGTCGACCTATTTTATAGTCGCGCAGGTGAAGAGGTGCTTCGCATGTATGGACATGATCCAAAAGCGATTAACAATAATAGTCGCGTATATCGCGATCGTGCTGCAAGTTCGCCGCCTGTGGGTTTGTTTTATCGGGGTGATTACCACACATTAGTCGTTGCGCCAGCGACCTCAAATACTGTCGCAAAGATGGTGTTAGGGCTGTCTGATACTTTGGTCACCAATGTTTATGCTCAAGCGGGAAAATGTCGTATTCCAAGCATCGTTTTGGCCTGCGATACCGAAGAAGAAGTCGATACGCCAGCTCCCGATCGCACCGTTAGATTATGGCCTAGGGATGTTGATCTTGCTCACACTCAAAAATTACGAACATTTGAAGCGACCACTGTCGTTGAAAACCCAGAAAGATTAATGCTAGCGATAAAACAACGTCTTGCAGAAATCAATAGATGAACGAAAGATGAGCGAAAAAATCCTCTTTCTGACTGGTAAACTGGCTGAGCCAAGCGTACAGAAAGTACTCAAAGAGATGGCTCCATTACCGTTTGAATATCGGATTCATCAGCTTGGTGTATCGGTTGCTGCGTTGATGACAGATAAAATGATTGGCCGTCGTTTAACCAAAGAAATAATTGGCGATAGTGACCAAATCATTGTGCCGGGGAGATGTCGAGGTGATTTAGAACTCCTTAGTCAGCAACTAAATATATCGATCATTCGCGGTCCTGATGAAATTAAAGATCTGCCGATCTTTTTCGGGCGTGAACGCAAACAGCCCGATATAAGCCGTTATGATGTTAATATCTTTGCCGAAATAGTGGACGCACCCGAACGTGATATTGCCGGCATCCTAGAACGCGCCAATTATTATCGAGACAACGGTGCCAATGTGATTGATATTGGCTGTCTGCCAGAAGAAAAATTCCCACACATGGAAGAAGCAATTTCCGCGTTACATGAAGCAGGGTTTAAAGTTAGTGTCGACTCTTTAGACATCAAAGATTTACGGCGTGCAGGCAAAGCAGGTGCAGATTTTGTGCTGAGCTTGACCGAAAAAACCTATCATCTTGCAGAAGAGATGGATACCGTGCCGATCATCGTTCCGGCAGAGCGTGGCTCATTAGCATCGTTAGAACGCGCGATGGAATTAATGGATAAGATCAACCGGCCGTGGATTGCCGATCCGATTATCGAACCGATTCATTTTGGCTTTACCGATTCGATTGTCCGTTATCATGAATTACGACGCCGTTATCCAGATGCGCCGATGATGATGGGCGTAGGTAATTTAACCGAATTAACCGATGCTGATACGAGCGGTATTAATGCAATATTATTTGGAATAATCTCAGAATTACAAATAACCAACGTCCTTGCAACCGAAGTGAGTCCTCACGCACGAAGAGCCATTAAAGAAGCTGATATTGCTAGAAGAATGATGTTTGCGGCTCGCGAAGATAGTAGTTTGCCGCGTGATTTCACTGGGGACTTGATGGTCGCACACGAGCGAAGGCCTTTCCCTGATAGTGCACAAGAAATTGCAGAATTAGCCAGTAAAATCAAAGATCCTAACTACCGGATTAAAGTGGCTCAGCAAGGCATTTATATGTTTAATCGCGATGGATTAATACAAGATATTGATCCCTTTGCCTTCTATCCACAACTCGATTTAAAGGACGATACGGGTCATGCTTTTTATCTTGGTGCCGAATTGGCAAGAGCACAAATTGCCTGGCAATTAGGTAAACGTTATATCCAAGATGAAGAACTCGAATGGGGCTGTGCAACGACCAAAGTTGAAGAAGATTTAACACAGCAAACTGCCGAAGGCACAACCTTAACAACGGGGAAAAAATGTGGCACTGCTTGACAGTAAAATTCACGAAGTCATTGTGACAACATTATCCGCTGATGGAACAACACATTCAGCACCAATGGGTATATCAGAAGTGAATGATCACTTCATTATTAAGCCATTTAAACCTTCAACTACTTATGACAATTTAAAACGCCACCGCCAATGTTCAATTAACTACACCGATGATGTCCGTGTGTTTGCTGGTTCAATGACGGGGCACCGCAACTGGTCGACCCTGCCATGCCAACAAATTCTTGGCCAATATTTAAGCCAGGCATTAGCCCATAGCGAACTTGAAATTGTTGAGTTTGATGATGCTAGTCCGCGGGCAAGTTTTAAAGGAATAGTCGTTTACGAACAAACACATGCGCCGTTTCGTGGCTTTAATCGCGCTCAAAGCGCAGTCATTGATGCCGCGATTCTGGTGAGTCGATTAGATATGTTACCTGCTGAAAAGATTCAACAAGAAATTGCCTATCTAACGATTGCTATCGACAAAACGGCAGGGCCGAAAGAATTAGAAGCTTGGAGCTGGTTAATGGCAAAAATAAACGACGTAGGTATTCAACTGAATGACTAAATGGTTAGCCAGCGTTCAATCGCTAGCAGAGGCTGAAATATTGCTGCCTGTACTTCCGGATATTCTAGATATGAAAAATCCCTCTCAAGGCGCACTAGGGGCTTTGAGTGTAAAGGTTGTAAGCGATATTGTTTCAATGATTGATGGTCGTTGTCAGACCAGTGCCACCATTGGTGATTTACCGATGCAGCCTGAGATAATCAAACCCGCAATGATCACTATGGCGAGTTCAGGCGTTGATTATGTAAAGATTGGTTTGTTTCCTGATGACAACTTAGAACAGTGCATTATCGAGCTAGCTGAAACCGTTAAAAAATTATCAACACCCGTTATTGCAGTTATGTTTGCCGATACGCCACTCGCAAAAGATTATTTGGTTTTATTAAAAGCGAGCGGTTTTTACGGCGTGATGGTGGATACTGCAAATAAAAATGGTCAGCATCTGTTAGATCATTGGGATTTAGTGAAATTAGAACAATTTGTATATGCAGCAAAACAACTCAGTTTATTGTGTGGATTAGCGGGCGCTTTACGATTAGAAGATGTCAGCATTTTACACCCATTAAAGGCGGATTATTTGGGGTTTCGTAGCGCACTATGCTTGCAACGACAACGTACTACACATTTACAGATAAATTTAGCCAAGCAGATAGAACAAGCCATCAAAATGCAGTGATGATCCTAGCGATCACCACTGCTCCTTTAAATTTAGCTAAATTGCGCTTTTTCTCTTAAGATCTGACTCGCTGTCACCATTGCTGCTAAAGCAGGTTTTACTTCTGCCCAAGCACGCGTTTTCAAGCCACAATCCGGATTAACCCACAACCGTTCCGCAGGAACACGTTCCGCCGCTTTATCCATCAAGTTCACAATTTGATCGACCGTTGGAATATTAGGCGAGTGAATGTCATAAACACCTGGTCCAATTTCATACGGATAAGCAAACTCGTTAAACACATCGAGCAACTCCATGTCTGAACGAGATGTTTCTATCGTAATCACATCAGCATCCATATCAGCGATTGCCGCGATAATGTCGTTAAACTCCGAATAACACATATGAGTGTGAATTTGAGTTTCATCACGCACACCATTTGCACTGATTTTGAAGCTGCGAACTGCCCAGTTTAAGTAGTCTTGCCACTGTGCACGACGTAATGGTAAACCTTCACGCAACGCCGCTTCGTCAATTTGAATAATATCGATACCTGCTTGTTCTAAATCAACCACTTCATCACGTATCGCAAGTGCAAGCTGTAAACAGGTTGCCGAACGCGGTTGATCATCGCGAACAAATGACCAGTTCAGCATGGTTACAGGGCCCGTCAACATGCCTTTAACAGGTCTTTTACTCAAAGATTGGGCATAGACCGCCGTTTCAACTGTCATCGATTTGCTACGGAAAATATCACCATAAATAATCGGGGGTTTAACACAGCGAGAACCGTAAGATTGCACCCAACCAAATTGGCTAAACACGTAACCTTCAAGTTGCTGGCCAAAGTATTCAACCATGTCATTACGTTCTGCTTCGCCATGTACTAATACATCAAGGCCAATCGCTTCTTGTTCTGTGATTGAAAATTTAATTTGGTCACGAATAAAGGTTTCATAATGTTCAGCATTGATTTCACCTAAGCGAAATTGCTTTCTTGCTTGGCGAATTTCTGCTGTTTGTGGAAACGAACCAATCGTTGTCGTCGGAAATAAAGGCAAATTAAAACGTTGTTGTTGAAGCTTTGCTCTCTTTTCATATGGGTTTTGACGTTCTGAAATATTAATATCTAAGTTCGAAATACGTGTTTGCACCGCAGATTTATGGACTCGATCAGACTGTTTACGTGAATCAATTGCTAAGGCATTATCACGCAGTTGAACTGCTACCTGAACGCGACCGGCATTGAGTGCTGTCGCCAGAATATTCAATTCAGCCAGTTTTTGTACTGCGTAAGCAAGCCAAGATTTGATTTCTGGATCGAGTGCTTCTTCAGATGCTAAATCTACTGGTACATGTAGTAATGAACACGAAGGTGCTAACCATAAACGATCTTTTAATCGGGCTTGTAACGGTTCGAGCCAATCTAGTGTTGCATTCAGATCGGTTTTCCAAATATTACGACCATTAATCACACCCAACGATAAAATTTTGTGGGCAGGTAACCAATCGACAACTTGATTAATTTCACTAAACGCATTGATCGAATCAATATGCAGGCCAGCGACAGGCAATTCGCAAGCAAGGTGTAAGTTTTCTTTTAATTCACCAAAATAGCTGGTTAGTAACAATTTAACTGGTGACTTGTTCAGTAAAAAATAGGCCTGTTTAAAGGCTTGCTGCCATTTAGCATCTAATTCCGTAACTAAAATAGGCTCGTCTACTTGTACCCATTCCACGTCATATTCTGCAAGTTTGATTAATAATTGCTCATAAACAACAACTAAGTCATCTAACAAAAGCAGTTTATCGCTATTATCTTTTGCTTTGCCTAACCATAAATAACTCACTGGACCCAAGATCACGGGTTTAATGTTTTTATGTTGACGTTTTGCTTGTTCAATTTGTGCAATTAAATTTTCAGCATGAAGCTCAAATGAAGTCTCAGCATCAAATTCCGGCACGATATAGTGGTAATTAGTATCAAACCATTTGGTCATTTCGCCAGCTGCAACATGCTGACAATGACTACTAGCATGAGATTGACCACGTGCTACTTGGAAATAACGGTCTAATGAACTAGCAGCTGAGTCACTACGTGAAGGCAGGTTGCCCACTAAAGCACTGGTATCGAGAACATGGTCATAAAACGAAAAGTCACCTACAGGCAACAAGTCTAAATCACTTTGTAATTGCCAATGTGTTTGACGCAATGTTTCGGCTAGCTGCTGCAAATCAGCTTCATTGCTATTGCCTTTCCAATAAGATTCCAGGGCAAATTTTAGTTGTCTGTGGCTACCTATTCTAGGGAAACCAAGGTTATGCGTCTTAATCATTGTTCTGTCCTTCATGTGCATTTGATAAAAACAGCATTGTAAAGCCTCTAACTCATGAGCAATAATGATGTTATTTACACAATTGATAAGGATAGCTAATAGATGATTGAGCGATCTCACTTGAAAATTATTCAAGCGTTAGCAGACAACGGTACCTTAACAGCTGCAGCTAATGCTTTATTTTTGACTCAACCCGCACTATCTCATCAAATCCGCTATCTAGAAAAAAAACTCGAGGTATCACTTTGGCAGCGTGATGGCAGACAGCTACGTCTTACGCAGGCTGGTGAACTATTATTGCAAGTTGCCAGACAAGTTTTGCCAGCATTAGAACAAACAGAAAAAACGCTAAAAGCTTATGGTGAAGGTCGAATGGGCGTATTACGATTGGGAGTTGAATGTCATCCCTGCTACGAATGGCTAAAAGGAATATTGGCGGAATACTTAATCGCCATGCCAGATATGGACGTTGATATCGTTAATAAATTCCAATTTTCTGGCTTAGAAGGTTTGCTGAATCATCATGTTGACTTGCTAGTCACGCCCGACATCGTGACCACCCAAGGCGTTGTTTATGAGCCTTTATTTGACTACGAACTCGTGTTATTAGTCGCGGCATCACATTCCTTAGCTCGCCACAAATTTATTACTGCCGAGCAACTGTCTGATGAAAAATTACTGACTTTTCCTGTCCCACATGATCGATTAGATGTCTTTACTCAGTTTTTATTACCAGCGGGCATTAATCCAAAAACCAAAGCAATTTCATCGCTGGATATTATGGTGCAAATGGTCGGACTTGATCGTGGCGTTACTGTTTTACCAGGTTGGTTGGCAAAAGAATATTGTCAAAAACTGCCCGTAAAAGTAGTTCATCTAGGTAGAAAAGGGCTCGCTAAAACCTTATTCGCGGCAATAAGAGAAAGTGATGCTGACATTTATTATATGCAGGCGTTTGTAAAATTGGGTAAACAAAATAAGCGTAGAGCTTAAACCCGTTCATCCAGTACCCGATACAAAATTTCGCGGATAGATTGTGGCTCAAATGGCTTGTCACACACGGCTGAAACACCGGCTTGTTGAACATGACCAAGTCTTGTTTCATTTTCCTCACTGGTCACCATCAAGATAGGGACATACGTATTACCCATTTCATTACGGACAAATTCAGTGAGCTGCTGACCATCCATTTCAGGCATATTTAAATCAGTCACAATCAGATCAAACTCAGCACCGCTCAAGATTTGTACCGCTTCGACACCATTGCTTGCTGTTTGAATATTTTGAATACCGAGGCTATTTAATACACGTTGAAGGTGATTTCTCGCCGTTAAACTGTCATCGACTAACAACACGCTTAATTCGGTAATATCATAGCTTTCCAGCTCCATTTCTTCTGGATCAATATAGTCTATCGTTGTTCTTAAAGCCCGGCGTAAATCAGCATGATTAAAGGGCTTAGGTAAAATAGCCACCACTCCGGCCTGACGAATAGGCTCTAATGCTTTAAATCTTGTTTCACTCGATACCAGCATAAAGTTAATCGTTTCAAGTGATTCAGACGCCCGAATCGTGTCGAGTAACTCAGTTGCGGTCATGTCAGACAGATACATCGAACTAATAATTAAATCAGGCATGTAATTTTGCAATAAATCGAGTGCAGCTTTGCCCGTTTCAACACCGTCAATTTTGCTGACACCCTCTTCAATTAAATGCGCCAAGATAATTTTACGTTGCGTCGCAGAAGGTTCAATCAGCAAAATAGAAAGATCGGATAAATTCATTGAAGACATGCTAGTTCCTAGAAATAGTTATCAAAAAATCGTTCGAGCTAAACTAGCTTCAACGCCATCTCGCGTCTTTTTATTGCTTAAATATTCAATTATAGTCAAAGCAAAATCCATCGCTGTTCCCGGACCTCTTGACGTTAAAATATTGCCATCAATAACAATAGCATCATCACTTAACATGACATTAGGCCATTCATTAGAATGTAGTACTTCAGGATAGTGAGCGATTGTTTTACCATTGACTAATCCCGCATGAGCTAATACTAAAGGCGCGGCACAAATAGCCGCAATAGCTTTTCCTGACTTATTTAATCGCTTTAGAATCGCATGAATTCTATGATCATCATTAAGATAAGTGGCGCCTGGTAACCCACCAGGCAACACTATCATATCGAAATCATCGTGCATCACATCTTCAAGCCAAACATCGGCCACTAATCGTACGCCGCGGCTGGCTGTCACCTGTTGTTGTTTGGTTAAACTTGCTGTGACGACCGTGAAATCAGCACGTCGCAACAAGTCAATTAAGGTAACGGCCTCTAACTCTTCACACCCTTCCGCTAATGGAATGAGTACAGCAGGCATAACAACAATTCTATGGTCTAGGGCTTAAAATATTGATGCCTTTCAACAGATTTAAGGCTTCAGATAATGCGTAATCTTTCACCGCTAAAGGCGTAGCATCGTCTTCATTAACCTTTTCACCATCCTTACCTTCTTCTGCCGTCACTTGTTCGGCTAATTTTTCAGCCGCAGCATTTGGGTTATCAAGATGTTTTGTTAAATCTTGTTCACGTAATAAAGCAAAACTATTCTCATCCCCGTTTGAAACTTTAACCGCTTCCATTGTAATATCAGGCACGATACCTTCGGCTTGAATAGATCGACCAGATGGCGTGAAATAACGCGCTGTCGTCATTTTAACCGCCGTATCATTGGTTAATGGCATAACGGTTTGCACAGAACCTTTACCGAATGTTTTGGTACCCAAAATAACCGCACGTCGATGGTCTTGTAAAGCACCCGCTACGATTTCTGATGCTGATGCAGAACCGCCATTAACTAACACTACTAAAGGTGCACCCTTTAAATAATCATCAGGTTTTGCTGTAAATTTTTGTGAAGAATCTTTAATACGACCTTCGGTGTAAACAATTAACCCTTTAGTGATAAATGCATCAGATACTTCAACCGCCGCATCTAACAGACCGCCAGGGTTATTACGTAAATCAAGCACTAAGCCTTTTAAATCACCGCCATTGTCTTTTTTCAATGTGCTGATCGCTTCTTTTAAACTAGCGCCAGTATGAGCAGCAAAGGTACTGATTCGAACATAACCGTAACCTTTTTCAAGCGACTTTGACTTCACACTTTTGACTTTAATAATCGCACGCGTTAATTCGATTTTAATTGGCTTATCTACACCTTCACGAATGATGGTAAGTAAAATATTACTACCAGGTTCGCCGCGCATAATATCTACAGCATCACCCAGCGCCATACCTTTAACGGGCGTATCATCCAAACGAATAATTAAATCGCCAGCTAACACTCCGCCTTTGGCTGCGGGCGTATCATCGATTGGTGAAACGACTTTAATAAAGCCATCTTCCATCGACACTTCAATACCTAAACCGCCAAACTCACCAGAAGTACCTTCACGGAGTTCTTTGAAGTCTTTCAAATCAAGATAAGTAGAATGAGGGTCTAAACCAGCCAACATGCCGCGAATAGCATTTTGTAGCAACTCTTTATCTTCTACCGGTTCAACATAATTATTTTTTATGCGGCCAAATATTTCAGAAAAAGCGCGCAGCTCATCTAAGGGCAAATCTGGCTTGGTATCGACTTTGTCAGCAAAGACCATTTGGCCAAAAATTAAACTTGCACCTACGGCAGCGCCAGCAGCTATTAACCCAAAATCACGTTTCAAAAAACTCATTTTTTTTCCTTAAATTAATGCACTTTAGCTTTGTTTCCTCAACCATTTCATTGGGTTGGTTGGGCTACCTTTGTATCTTATTTCGAAATATAAACCGGCTTGTTGACGTACATCATTTTCACCACTTTGGGCAATAAGATCACCCGCATCCACTTCATCGCCTGCCTTTTTGAGCAACGATTCATTATTGCCATAAAGACTCATATATTGACCGCCATGATCAATGATTAATAATAAGCCAAACCCTCGCAACCAATCAGCAAAAACCACTCGACCTGGTGCGGCGGCAATAACATTCCCTCCCACTGGTGCAGCAATCATAATTCCTTGCCAAGTGAGTTTACCAAGATTTCTTGGACTGCCATAGTGTGCGAGTAGTTTCCCTTTCACGGGCCAAACTAATCCACCAACATTTTTTGCAAAAGAACGCTGTTTTATTGGCTTAGACGGTGTCGATCTGTCAGGGGTTTTAGATTTTGTTGTTTCCTGCTTTTTAGGCTTATTTAATGAATTTAATAATGTCTGTAGCGACTGTTCTTGATCGCGCAGCATCTGTAGACGAGAATTTTGGCTGGTAATCTTTTTATCGAGTACGGTGAGCGTTGCCTCACGCTCCTTAGTTTTTGTTTTAAGTGTCGCTCGTTTTGATTCTTGCTCACTATAAAGTCGTTGTTGTTTCTTTTGAGCAGCAAACAACATTTTTTGATCTTCGGTTAAATTTTGTAAAGTCTCAGATATTTCACTGAGCTGTTGCTGGCGAGCTCGATTAAAATATCGGTAATAAACAGTGCTTCGAGACAACGTGGCAGGACTTTCTTGATTCAAAACAACTTTTATTACACTAGGTTGCCCGCTGATAAAAGAAGTGCGAATTTGTTGATTAAGTGCATCCAACTGCAAGCTTTGCGTTTCGTGCTGTTGCTGCTGTTTTTTGGCTAACAGGTCTAAATCACCCGATAACTTATTCATTTTCTGACCAAGCACATTCAGTTCTTTATTCAGTTCTGACACCGCTTGATTTTGTTGTTTTAATTTTTTAACTAAGGTTTCCTTAGAGGCTTTATTTAAACTCGCATCATTACTTAATGATTGAATTTCAGATTTAACGGCCTTTAGCTCTTTTGCTGGCGTAGCTTTGGTATTGCTCTCAGCATTCGCCCACGAACTAACGCTGAGTAACAATACTGCTAAATAAACCCGAATCAACACAGCTTAATTAGTCTATTCCGGTGTCATCTATTTCAACTCAACAAGTAAATGCGTACTCATTTCTGTTGGAACAGGTAAGTTCATCAAATTTAGCATCGTTGGTGCAATATCAGACAAGGTGCCATGCTCAGCACATTGCGCTGCTCGCCCTGCATAAATAAGCGGTACTAAGTTACTGGTATGAGCAGTATGTGATTGACCCGTACTATCATCGCGCATAAATTCAGCATTACCATGATCGGCCGTCACAATCATCTCACCACCGATAGCTTTCAGAGCTGACCAAACACGACCCAGACAAGTATCTAATGCTTCTATCGCTGCCACTGCGGCATCAAAATTGCCCGTGTGTCCAACCATATCCGCATTGGCAAAATTACAAATAATCACATCGTATTGATTACTTTCAATCGCGTGGACAAGATTATCCGTGACTTCTGGTGCGCACATCGCGGGTTGTTGATCATAAGTTGTTACATTTGGGGATGGGACTAAGATTCGATCTTCGCCTTCAAAAGGTTGATCGCGCCCACCGTTAAAGAAAAAGGTCACATGTGCATATTTTTCAGTTTCGGCGATGCGTAACTGACGTAAACCTAACGATGAAATATGCTCGCCAAACACGTTATTTAATTGTTCCGCAGGAAATGCGACCGGCACATCAAAGTCTTTTTTATATTGCGTCAAGGTAACAAATGACCCCAACTTAATATTTCGCTCACGATTAAAACCATCAAAATCAGCATGAATAAAGGTTTCTGTTAATTCACGCGCACGATCAGAACGAAAATTCATAAAGACAATCACATCATCATCTTCAACTAAAACAGGTTCGGTACCGATCGTAGTTGCTTTAACAAACTCATCTGTTTCATCACGGTCATAGGCCATTTGCAGACCAGTACTAGCATCAGCAGCATGGAATTCGCCTTGACCTTCAGTGATCAACTTATAAGCTTTTTCAACGCGGTTCCAGCGTTTGTCACGATCAAGTGCATAAAAACGACCAATGATTGACACAATTTGTCCGCCACCTAATTGTTCAAACGTTTTCTCAAGCGCATCAATTGAACTTTGTGCACTTTTTGGCGGTGTATCTCGTCCATCTAAAAAAGCATGCACATAGATTTTTTTAACGCCATTTTTAATGGCTAATTCAACCATCGCTTGAATATGTTCTTGATGACTATGAACACCGCCATCAGACAATAACCCCAAGATATGTACCGCTTTGTCATTTCCTTTGGCAAGGGCTACGGCGTCTAATAATGTGCGGTTAGTAAAAAAATCACCGGTATCAATCGCGCGACTAATGCGAGTAAATTCTTGATATACCACTCGTCCCGCACCCAAATTCATATGTCCTACTTCTGAATTACCCATTTGATCACCAGGCAGACCAACACCTGCACCAGAAGCACTAATTAAAGTATGCGGATACTCTTGCCATAAATGGTCCCAGACAGGTGTGTTCGCGGCAAGAATCGCATTATATTTTGGATTTTCGCTATAACCCCAACCATCTAAAATAATTAGCGCGAGTGGGCGGTGTGGATGGTTCATAAAGCTGTCCTTTTAACGTGAAAACCTGCTATCGAGCGGCCATGTTCTACGGAAATACATGCAAATCATTGAAAATGGCGTGTATTATATGGCCTTTTGTGACTAATTACAGTCACTCAACTATCCGAGTACCATCTGTGGCACTAGCCGAAAACGTTGATCTTATAGAACATGATAGCGATATCGAGCGTGCTGCGTTTGCTTTAAAAGCAATGTCGCACCCTTTGCGCTTGAAGATTTTATGCGCAATAGGCGAACAAGAGCTAGCGGTACAAGATATTGTTGATTATGTCGGCACAACGCAGAGTAACGTCTCACAGCATTTGGCGAAATTAAGAGATAAAGAAATCCTCGCTTCACGACGTGATGCGAATCGTATTTATTATCGTGTTAAAGATGAACGTACGTTAAAGTTGATCGATATGATGCGCGATGTGTTTTGCTCTAAAGGGCAATAATTATTTAAGGTTTAGTATGGAAAATTTAGGTAGCTTTATTGTTAATCATTGGGTGTTAGTCACCATTTTTGTTGTGTTAGTAGCACTCATCTTATCGGATACGGTAAGTCGTAAAATATCAGGCGTCAGCACTTTAGACACGGCAGAAGCGATCCAAATAGTTAATCAACGCAACGGTGTTTTTTTAGATATTCGAGAAGCAACTGAATTTAAAAAAGAACATATTGCTGACTCAATGAGTTTGCCTTTATCTACGCTTGATGCAAATATTGCCAAATTGAAAGATCCTGCTCAACCGATTATTTTAATTTGTGCAAGCGGTCAACGTGCGCGCACGGCGGGTAAACAACTTCATGGTCACGGCTATTCTAATCTTTACGTATTAAACGGTGGTTTAAACGCATGGAAAGACGCCAAATTACCGTTATTTAGTTAATTAATTTACAACGAAAAATAGGAGAAACTAAACGTGGCTAAAGTTGAAGTCTATTCCTCCTCACACTGCCCATATTGTGTAATGGCTAAACAATTACTAGATCGAAAAGGCGTGGCTTATACTGAAATCCGCGTTGATCTAGATCCTGCAAAACGGCAAGAAATGATGACAAAAAGTCGGCAGCGTACTGTGCCGCAAATTTTTATAAATGATGAGTCCATCGGTGGTTACACTGATTTAGTGGCTCTTAATAACTCGCAACGTCTGGATAGTTTATTAATCCAGTCTTAAATAAAAAGGTTAAGGAACCCAATCATGGCTGAAGAAAACGCATCAACAGAACAACAAGCAGCACGTTTTGTCATTCAAAAAATTTACACAAAAGATATTTCTTTTGAAACACCAAACTCACCTGAGATTTTTCGTGAAGAATGGAAACCAACATTAGATTTACAATTGGGTAACGAATACAAACGTATTGATGAAGATAACCATGAAATTACTTTAACCGTAACGGTAACGGCAAAAGTAGGCGAAAAAGTAGCCTTTTTAGCTGAAGTAAAACAGTCTGGAATCTTTTCATTAACAGGCTATTCTGATCAAGAAATGGGTCCATTAGTCGGCAGCTATTGTCCAAATACATTGTTCCCTTTCGCCCGTGAAGTCATTTCTGATATCGTCATCAAAGGTGGTTTTCCACAGTTAGTTCTTGCTCCTGTTAACTTCGATGCGTTGTACATGAACCAAATTGAGCAAGCGAAACAAAAAGCTGCAGCTGCAGCAACGACAACACACTAATTGTTGAGGTTATAAGCCGTGTCACAAGCGCCCACTGAATTGTTTCCGACATTGGTCATTGGTGCCGGCGCGTGGGGCACGGCTTTGGCCATTGCTATTTCTAGAAATGGCCATGATGTCATGCTGTGGGGCCGAGATCCCCAACAATTATTAGCGATGCAAGCAACACACAGTAATGAACGTTACTTATCTGGATTACCCTTCCCAAAAAGTTTAACAATTTGTTGTGATTTTGAAGTTGCCGTTCGCTCTGCCAAACATATTTTAGTATCTGTACCCAGTACCGCATTTAGCGAAATGTTATCTAAAATCAAACCGTTGATGACTGATAACACACCGCTAAGTTGGGCAACCAAAGGTTTAACACCTGATACTGGCCGATTTTTGTATGACACTGCGGCAGAAATATTAGGTGATTCACATCCCTTAGCAGTTATTTCAGGTCCTTCTTTTGCAGCTGAGGTTGCACAGGATTTACCGACAGCCATTACCGTCGCCTCACCTAATTCCTCGTTTAATCAAGCATTAGCATCAGCATTACATAGCCCGACTTTGCGCGTTTATACCTCTACTGATGTATTGGGTGTGCAAATTGGCGGCACTGTAAAAAATGTATTGGCGATTAGCGCAGGTATTTCGGATGGTTTGGGTTATGGCGCTAATGCTCGTGCCGCTTTAATAACCCGTGGCATGACAGAAATTTTACGTTTAGCCGCTAGTCTAGGTGCAAAAACGGAAACGATGTTTGGTTTATCAGGGATTGGCGACTTAATTTTAACCTGTACTGATAATCAAAGCCGTAACCGTCAACTGGGTCTTGCAATTGGTCGAGGCTTAACGGTTCCGCAAGCCGTTGCTGAAGTCGGCAAAACGGTTGAAGGCATGTATGCAGCAAGAGAAGTATTAATACGCGCTCAGCAAGCAGGTGTCGAAATGCCCATCGTCGAACAGGTATGCAAAATACTATTTGAAGGGTACGATCCGCGTGCATCTGTACAAGAATTACTGTGTAGGGAACAAAAAGCTGAAACCAGCACTCCTACCCAGATATCGAATAACTAATAAGGAAAACCGTATGCGCACTATTGTTAAATTAAGCGGTATTATCGCTGTCAGCATAGCACTAACGGCCGGTTTGGCTGGCTGTGGCATTCTTTCTAGAGATAAGCCTGAAACCGATGCCGAGATCTTAATGGGTCAAAATGGGCAAACCTTGTGGGAATCAGGTCTGCAATACGTCAAAATTGTAAACCGTGATTTAGCAGGTACAGCCAATGATCATCCCGCAGCGATCAGCAGCGATGAATTACGTACTGTATTAGGCGCACTTTATGTCAATGAACGTACTGGATTTACGACATCTGAAAATCCATTATTTTCTGCCAGTGAGCTACAAATCTTAAGCGCGGCTCTTTCGAGCGGTTTAAATCAAGCTAAACAGAATGAAGACGTTAACTTCGTCACTATTGGCTCATTTAAAGGCTTAATAGCGCAAGAACGTAAAACGAACTCTGGTCGTGTATTTATGAGTGGCGGTCGTTTAAATATCGTATTTGGCCTAATTCATGAAATTTATAGAGATAAAGATCTAGCGACAGGTCAAGATATTGATCGTCGTGTTAACCCTCTATTACCAGGCTCACGTAAATCTGAGGCTAATTTAGCTACGCGTGTTTCATTAGATTCTGGACAATCTTTTTATCTCGATCCTAAGACGGGCAAAGAACGCAGTGATTGGTTAGTGATTGATATCGCGACGGTTTTAGCAAAAGTAAAAGAACGTAAAACAGGTGATGACGGAACCGTTAGCCCTGAACTATTACAAGATGTCGCTCGCAGCAAACAAGAAACAGGCAATTTACGTCAAGATGTCGGCAATATGAAAGAAATATTGTTTGATATGAGCGGCGAAATTGATCGTTTGAAACAAGAAATTGAAGCGTTAAAAGCGACCAAACGATAATTTTCCAAATGGTTAGACTTTAAAAAGGGAGCCTAGACTAGGCTCCCTTTTTTATGTCCGCTATAAGTTATAACGCCGATCGCCTAAGTTTATTTTCGGTAATAATTGATCCAGATTTTTAGTGAGCGTTAATACTTTAAACGTTTCACCCATTTCTGTAGGCAAGGTCAATCGTTTAATTTCCGTTGCTTGTTGCAGTATCAAGAAAGCATCATCACTGTCAGATAATGAATTTAATTCCGTAATCCCCGCTGCTAATAAAAAGTCAGCCTGAGACTGAAATCCCGCCACTTCAAGTCCATTATCGACTGCAATTTGTGCCAGTGAAGTGAACTCAACATGCGCTGTAATATCTTGCAAACCAACGAGTATCAATGGATTATCGTGAGCTTGTTGCTGGTAGTAACACGTTAAAGTGCCACTACTGCGCTGGGGATGATAATAAGTCGCTTGTGGATAACCATAATCAATAATAAAAACAGCACCTTGCTGTATATTTTCCGTCAGACTAGCAAGCCACCCTTCCGCCGCTAAATTGACTTCGGTAAAGTATTCGGTATTACCCGTCAAAGCTTCGATTTCTGTAGCTTTATCCGCAAGCTCGCTTCGAGATAACACGTCATCATGCCACTGTAATTGATCGTCTATAGTGACAATATACTGTTCGTAACTTGTTCCGTTATTAAAATGTAGCCTATGCACAGGCATCGCATCACACACTTCATTGGCTAACACTACACCAATAAAAGCATCAGGAAGTTTATCGAGCCAAACCACCCTGTTTTTAAGTTCTGGAATAGCATCATTTATTGTCTGTTGCTGCCTTTGTCGTAAGTCAGCACTCGCTTCAATAATATAATAATGTTTTGGAAGACACTGCTTACCGTGTAATTCACGTAGAACATCAACTACCATTTTTCCACTACCTGCGCCAAACTCTAAAATATTGCCGTGATCGAGTTGCTGTAAAACATCAATAATTTGATTAGCTAAACTGCGCGAGAATAATGACGATATTTCGGGTGCTGTCGTAAAGTCTCCGCCATCACCAATTTTGTGACTACCCGCGCTGTAATAACCTAATCCTGGGGCATAGAGACATAACTGCATATAATCAGCAAAAGTAATCTTGCCGCCTGCTTCGTTAATTTTGTGTTTAATCAGCGCCAGCAATCGTTCACTATGTTGTTGTGCGAAACGGTCTGGAACAGGTAGGCTATTAGTTAATGTCATGGGAGTTCACGTGTTAGAAAATGCAATTTTAGTCACTGGAACCGGTCGTCGAATCGGTCATCATCTTGCCCTACGTTTACATCAGGATGGTTATACCGTGCTCGCCCATTATCGTACGCATACGACAGAGATCCAAGCCTTACAAGATCTCGGCATTGCGACTATTCAAGCTGATCTTAGCGATAGTAAGGCGATTTTATTATTTGTTGATGCATTAAAGGAACGATGCAATAGCTTTAGAGCCTTAATCCATAATGCCTCGTCATTTGAGCCAACTTCTGAAAATTTAGCCATTGCTGCACAACAATATGAACAATTTTTTAATGTGCATATGATGGCGCCCTTTTTGATAAACCAAGGCTTAGCGTCGTTATTAGTTGGCGAAAATAATGATCCTGCCGACATTATTCACATCACTGATATCAATGTAGAAAATCCCACACCGCGGTTTGATATTTATGGCACAACCAAAGCGGGTTTACACAATATGACGTTGGCGCTTGCCAAAAAATTTGCACCAACAATTAAGGTGAATGCCGTCGCGCCAGGCCCAGTATTATTCACTGAAAAACATTCGGCAGCAGTACGTCAGCAAATGCTTGATGAAACATTATTGGCCAAAGAAGGTGGCGCTGAGCCGGTTTACTTGGCAGTGAAAAGCTTATTAGATAACCCGTTCATTACCGGTGCTAGCATTCCTGTCGATGGTGGTCGCCGTTTGTCCAAACGTTAAATCATCCACTTCAATCATTTCACCGGTTTGCAGTGATGAATAATCACGATTTGAGAGATAAGCATTAATTTCTTCTAGCAAGGGATAAAGAAAATATTCATCGGTAATGCTATTGACTAAACGATTGCCATCATCTGGAAAAATTGCTTTGGTCAAAATATCTAAATCAGCGGTTCTATCTTTGGTTTTTCGGGTTGGATCACGACGATCTCTACCCAAGCTTATTTCGATATCATTACAAATCATTTTGAGCTCAACTTCCGGCATTTCCGTTTCAACAAACACCACAACATTTAGAAAGTCGCGCCGACTATTCATGCCGATAGGTGGAATTTTAAGTACGCGACTCAATGATAATCGTGGAAGCTTACAGAGCAATAAATGAATAATTTGAGCAATATTGGTCTGCGGATTAATATTACTGCCTATACCCAATAAATACCCAGAATGGCTATCGCTCATTTTTTACTGCGTTCAATAACAATTTTTGCTAAATTTTGACCATGCAGTTCAACGGGTTTACTCAGAGTTAACTTCACTTTAGGCATCGGATAGTTAGTCAATAAAAGCGTACAAACATCTTCAGCTAAAGTTTCAATGAGTTGATAACTACTCGCTTCAACAAAACTGACAATACTTTGAGCAATCGCGCCATAATCTAAAGTATCAGCAATATCATCGCTCGCCGCCGCTTTTGCAATATCCCAGTCCATTTCCAAATCAAACCCAAGCGTTTGTAACGTTTCACGCTCCCAGTCATAAATGCCGATAATTGTGTCTATTTTGAGGTCGTTGAGAAAGATTTTATCCATGATGCTCTGTGTTTTAAAGTGTGAGGGGTAGAAATAACTTCGAACAGCCTTATAATGCTGTAAATCATAACAGGTGCATCATACCATGCTAGAAACACTTTCTTTACCGCTGATTGTTCTCGTGGCCGCATATTTAATCGGCTCATTATCGAGTGCCATCATCTTATGCAAAATTGCCGGCCTACCCGACCCTCGTTCACAAGGTTCAGGTAATCCCGGCGCCACCAACGTCTTACGATTTGGTGGTAAAAAACTTGCCGTGACCGTATTAATTATTGATGTGTTGAAAGGTGTATTGCCGGTTGTTATCGCCCGCTATCTTGATTTAGATATCACTTGGCTTGCAGCAACGGCGTTTGCCGCGTTCCTTGGTCACTTATATCCAATATTTTTTGGTTTTAAAGGTGGTAAAGGTGTGGCTACAGCATTAGGCGGCTTTTTGGCTTTATCACCGGCATTGGCTGGCATTATATTACTCAGCTGGTTGATAGTATTTTTGATTAGCCGTATTTCATCATTATCAGCCATTGTCGCCTCTTCACTCGCGCCAGTTTATAGCTTATGGCTGATAGACAGCGTCAATGCGCGTTGGATTATTTTAGTGATGGCAGTCATGCTATTGTTTCGTCATCGAGGCAATATTCAACGCTTAATGGCTGGCGAAGAAACTAAATCTAAATAAGGCAATAGAATCAATATGGCTGGCTCTCTACAAGATCAATTACTCAAAATTGGCGTGATTGATAAACAAAAGAAGAAAAAAGTTCAACATGAACAACGCAAAGATGGCAACAAAGCGCGTCAAGCCGTTAAATCTGGCAAAAAAGCAGACTCGCAATCACTAGTTGACCAACAACAGCTGGCGAAAGAAAGACATGACAAGAAAATTCGCGATTTAGAACTGAATAAACAGCGTGATGCCGAACGCGCTGAAAAAGCTATCGTCGCTGAAGTCCAGCAGATCATTCAACAACATATCGTCGAAACACCTAAAGATGCTGACGTTGCTTACAATTTCACGCACAAGAACAAGGTGAAAAAAATCTACGTAACAAACGATCAACGGCAACAATTAACACTAGGTCAACTTGCTATTACCGCGATTGGTGAACGTCATCTGCTGATTCCGGACAAAATTGCCGCAAAGATTGAGATGAGATCATCTAGCAGCGTTATTCGTATTCAACCAGAAATAAATGCTTCAGACGTCATCGCAAGTGATGATCCGTATGCTGATTACGAAATTCCTGATGATTTAATGTGGTGATATTAATCGCCATTCTTACGGCGGGCTAAGTTCATCTAAAGGCCAACGTGGTCGAGCAGAAAAAGTCGGCACATCTTGTTTGATCATAGCTAAGTGACGCATCGCACCTGCAAAGGCAATCATCGCACCATTATCACTACAAAATTCTGGGCGTGGATAATAAACATGCGTATTGGGCATCTCATCTAGTCGTGTTCGTAATGCCTTATTGGCACTAACACCACCGGCAACCACTAAAGTACGACGTCCGGTTTGTTTTAAAGCGCGTTTACATTTCAAAGCCAGTGTTTCTACAGCCGCCGTTTGAAAAGCCAGCGCAACATCGGCTTTATCTTGATCCGTTTGCGCACTATCCCGCCATGTATTCATCGCAAATGTTTTTAAACCACTAAAACTAAAATCCAATCCCGGACGATTAGTCATCGGTCGTGGAAAGGTATATTTATCGACAATACCGTGTTCAGCTAATGCCGCCAAAATAGGTCCGCCGGGATAACTAAGGCCGAGCATTTTAGCGGTTTTATCAAAGGCTTCACCTACTGCATCATCAATTGATTCGCCCAGTAATTCATATTGTCCAACACCTTGAACATCAATCAATAATGTATGGCCACCAGAAACCAATAACGAGACAAACGGAAATGCAGGCGGATTTTCTTCCAGTAGTGGCGATAACAAATGCCCTTCCATATGATTAATCGCAAGTGCCGGCACATCTAATGCCCACGCAATACTGCGACCAATTGCTGAACCTACTAATAACGCACCAACTAAACCTGGTCCTGCGGTATATGCGACGGCATCAATATCAGCACGTGTTAATTTAGCTTCGGTTAAAACTTCGTTAATCAGCGGCAATGTTTTACGAATATGATCACGAGAAGCCAATTCAGGGACAACGCCACCATATTCAGCATGAAGTGCTATTTGGCTATATAAAGCATGCGCCAATAAACCCTTTTCGCTATCATAGAGCGCAATACCTGTTTCATCACACGATGATTCAATGCCCAATACCCGCATATTTCTGTCCGTCTCTGCTCGTCATAAAGGTGATTATTATGCCTTTTTTAAAATAAATTTGATTCAACTCTTTGCTTTCCTTTCGGAATTTCGTACAATTGCGGGTTCTTCCATCTAAATATGTTTAGGAATTATTAATGCCATCAGTACGTTTAAAAGAAAACGAACCATTTGATATCGCTCTACGTCGCTTCAAACGCGCGTGTGAAAAAGCCGGCACAGTAACAGATGCACGTGCTCGTGAAGCTTATGAAAAACCAACAACTGTACGCAAACGCGCTGCAGCTGCTGCCGTTAAACGTCATCAAAAGAAAGTATCACGTGAAAGCGCTCGTCGCGTTCGCATGTACTAAAAAACGATTATCATGCCAGCTGAATCAAGCCCATTAAAGCTTACAATTACTGATAACGTTAAAGATGCGATGCGCGCTAAAGAAAAAGAGCGCCTTGCAACATTGCGTCAAATCACAGCGGCCATTAAGCAGTACGAAGTTGATAACCGTGAAGATCTTGATGATGAAGGTATCATCACGATTTTGACTAAGATGTGTAAGCAGAGACGTGATTCGCTCAGTCAATTTCAAGCCGCTGGTCGCGATGATCTAGCCGTGATTGAAATTGCAGAACTGGCGATCATTGAAGAATTTATGCCAACAGCAATGACGGAACAAGAAACTGCTGATGCCATACAAGCTGCCATCGCCGAATCTGGCGCTTCTAGTGCTCGCGATATGGGTGCCGTAATGAATATTTTACGTCCTCAACTTCAAGGTCGCGCTGACATGGGTGCAGTAAGTGGTTTGGTTAAGGCGGCGCTTTCTGCTTAAGGCAGATAAGCGCGCGACTAAAAATTTAACTTGGCCATAGACATCTGTCATGGCCGGTCAAATACCCACACAATTTATCGATGATCTATTAACGCGAGTTGATATAGTCGATGTCATTGATCCACGGGTACCACTAAAAAAAGCAGGTAAAAATCTTACTGCCTGTTGTCCATTTCATAACGAAAAATCCCCTTCATTTACCGTCAGTCCCGATAAACAGTTTTATCATTGTTTCGGTTGTGGTGCCCATGGCACGGCAATTGGTTTTTTGATGGAATACGATCAAATGAGTTTTCCTGAATCTATTCAGGAACTTGCCGATCTCGTTGGGATGACCGTACCGACAACACACGCTTTATCACCCACACCCGCCACACAAAATCTTTACGACTTACTAGATAAAGTCAGCCAATATTATGTGCATCAACTACGTAATCATCCGCAAAAAGCTGAATTTGTAAACTATCTCGAACAACGCGGTTTATCTGCCAAAATTATTGATCATTTCAATATCGGAATCGCGCCTGATGGCTGGGATAATGTGCTAAAAACCTTTGGTACTTCAGACCTTGCACGCAAACAACTTGATGAAGCCGGCTTACTCAGTAGTAATGATAATGGCCGTACTTACGATCGTTTCCGCAAACGCATCATGTTTCCAATTCGAGATCGCCGTGGCAGAGTCATTGGTTTTGGTGGACGCGTTTTAGATGACAGCACGCCGAAGTACTTAAACTCACCTGAAACGCCCGTTTTTCATAAAGGAAATGAACTTTATGGCCTATTTCAGGCCCGTAAAGCACATCGTAAATTAGAGCGCATCATCATTGTAGAAGGCTATATGGATGTTATCGCCTTAGCAGAACATGGGGTTACTAATGCGGTCGCAACATTAGGCACTGCCACCACGCCCGAACATTTGCGCCAATTACTGCGTAGCACACCCGAAGTTGTTTTTTGTTTTGATGGCGATCGCGCAGGTCGTGAAGCGGCATGGCGAGCAGCAGAAAATGCATTGCCATTACTAGGTGGCAATCATCAACTTAAATTTATGTTTTTAGCTGATGGTGAAGATCCAGATAGTGTGATCCGTCAACAAGGCGCAACAGAATTTAATAATTTAGTGGCACAAGCACAAAATTATTCTGAGTTCTTTTTTGCTTCTTTAGAAAGCCGCGTTGATATTAGCTCGATGGATGGTCGGTCACGGCTGGTAGAAATTGCTAAGCCATATTTGCGTCATATTCCAACTGGCGTTTATCGCGATATGCTTGAACAGCAATTAGCGGATAGGGCACAAACAAGCACATCTGTACTACATAAACATTTAGAAAAACCACCAGAAACCAGACAACGACCGACGTATAAAGCAAGCTCATTGTCAGCTAAAACAGCTATATCACCGGTAAGAATGGCGATTACTTTGTTAATACAGCATCCAAAACTCCAACAAGACTTAGGCTCTTTTGACAAAATAGCGACTTTGGATTTGCCTGGAATAAAAATTTTAGTGCAAATACTTGAAACTTTGCAGCAAAATCCCCATCTCAATACTGCGGCACTATTAGAGCGATCACGTGGTACTGATTCTGCGGATCATTTACAACGGTTAGCTCAACAAAACTTACCGTTGACCGCTATAGAATTAAAACACGAGTTAGTAGGAATCGTGCAACAGCTTCAAAAACAAGCTGTTGAACAAAGAAAAGCGTATTTAGAATTAAAGCATCCGAGTCAATTAACCGATGAAGAGAAGGCAGAAATAAGAAACCAATACCGTTAAACGCAACTTTATATACACATAATGCTGTGCAATATTAGGGGGTTGCGTTATAATGTCCGGCTACATGCAGCCACGCATCTGACGAAAATAGAGGTCGAATGAAAGATCAACAGTCACGAATTAAAGCGCTAATCACACTTGGGAAAGAACGCGGCTACCTCACTTATGGTGAGATAAACGATCACTTACCTGAAAACTTGGTTGACGCAGATCAAATCGAAGACATCATCGGCATGTTCAGTGATCTCGGTATTATGGTCCATGAAGATGGCATGGATACCGATGAGATGGAACGCTTAGCTGAAGCAGCAAGTAACAATGATGATGTTTCTGCTGACGAAGCCGCCGCTGTATTATCTAGCTCAGATGGTGAATTCGGTCGCACAACGGATCCAGTACGTATGTACATGCGTGAAATGGGCTCGGTTGAATTATTGACCCGTGAAGGCGAAATTGTCATTGCAAAACGCATTGAAGCCGGTCTTCGCGAAAGTCTATTAATGCTCACGACTTATCCGCCTTGCATCAGCAAATTCCTAAGCTTATACGAAGCAGTAGAAGCCGGCGAAATGCGTCTGAATGAAGTGATTAAAGGTTTTATTCTGCCTGAAGATCCTGATGCTGAACCTGTTGTTGCAGGCCCACCTGCAAAAGAAGGTGCAGATGACGATGATGATGACGAATCAGCTGTTGGTGTTGATCCTGAAGAAGCAAAAGAACACTTCACAGCACTTCGCGCGGCAGTAAACCAAGCAGAAAAAGCATCAGAAGATGAACTTGAAGCTGCAAATACGCTTGTTACTGAGCTATTTATGGAATTCAAACTCACGCCAAAAACATTGAATCTTCTTAATGGCTTAATGCGTGACACTGTTGCGATCATTCGTAAACAAGAACGCACCATTAGCAAAATCATTGTTGATGAAGCAAGAATGGAACGCCGTGATTTTATCGAATCATTCATGGGTAATGAAACCAACCTTGAATGGACAGATAAACATATCCGTGCCAAAAAACATTACTCTTCAACGATTAAGAAAAATCTTGATCAAATCATCAATGCGCAAACAAAATTAGCTGAAGTATCTTCCGATCGTGGAATGGAAATTCCAGAGATCAAAGAAATCAGCCGTCAAATGACTATTTCTGAAGCAAAAGCACGTCGTGCTAAAAAAGAAATGGTCGAAGCGAATTTACGACTTGTCATCTCGATTGCGAAAAAATATACTAACCGCGGTTTACAGTTCTTAGACCTAATTCAAGAAGGTAATATCGGCTTGATGAAGGCAGTTGATAAGTTTGAATATCAACGTGGTTACAAATTTTCTACCTACGCTACATGGTGGATCCGCCAAGCAATCACACGTTCAATTGCTGACCAAGCCCGTACTATTCGTATTCCAGTACACATGATCGAAACGATCAACAAACTGAATCGAATTGCACGTCAAATGTTACAAGAAATGGGCCGTGAACCAACCCCACAAGAGTTGGCTGAACGCGTAGATATGCCGGAAGATAAAGTACGTAAAGTACTTAAAATTTCGAAAGAGCCTATTTCAATGGAAACACCCATTGGTGACGACGAAGATTCACATTTAGGTGACTTTGTTGAAGACACCAACGTAATGTCTCCACAAGATTCGGCCATGATTGAAGGCCTAAGAGAAGCAACACAAGGCATATTAAGTGGTCTTACAGAACGTGAAGCAAAAGTATTGCGTATGCGTTTTGGTATCGACATGAACACTGACCATACCTTAGAAGAAGTAGGTAAACAGTTTGACGTAACACGTGAACGTATACGTCAAATCGAAGCAAAAGCACTACGTAAACTTCGTCATCCGACCCGTTCGGATCAATTACGAAGCTTCTTAGATACCGATAACTAAAATATCGGGCCTATAGCTCAGTTGGTTAGAGCAGGGGACTCATAATCCCTTTGTCCGGGGTTCAAGTCCCTGTGGGCCCACCATATATATCAAAGCCTCAGCACTAGTTTTAGTGTTGAGGCTTTTTTATTTTTATCTCATGTAGACGCTATGGAGCAGCCCCAACAAAAAATTTACCCTGACTTAACTATAAGATATTGACGTAGATATGTGTCCACTAATTTGTTTAATTCAATATTAGCTGCATCATGCTTTTGCGGGCTTCTCTGTTTAGATAAATGTTTAAGAAGATATTTTTCAGAGAGCTTGACAACAATTTTCTTATGCTGAAAATAAAGTTCCTGGGCCCAATTTAGTTCTTTACCTTTTTCTAGGTTATTATTATCACTACGACAAATAATGAAGCCAATAGTCCCATGGTCATTAGATAAGTATGAATTCATTTGCCTGTAGTCATCAGATTTAAGTTGAGCATAATTTTTGATTTCGAAAACAACTTGCCGACATTTATAGTCTTCAATTAATCTTTTCCAAACAGGCACAAGCGAGACATTTGTTGCGATAATATCTCTTTGTTGAAGTCCATTTTTATTAGAGTGAAGCTCAATGTTGGATAATGTACCAGCAAAAATAAGACGGATTGCATCTAAACACCATTTTTCAAATTCGTGACAGTCTTCTCTTCCAGGCTTTATGACTTTAACTTCTTCAATCAGTTTGCCAAGACGTGCTTGACGCTGCTCAACGCTTATGGAGCTAATTTCAATATCGTACTCATCATAAATTTCTTCCGCTTGTTCGATTTCCAAAAAGTCTTGAGATATATTGAGAGCTAACCAATAACATGGGTGAATAAAAAGTTTTGAGTGCTCCGATACTTCTGTTGATGGATCTCTACCATCATGACAAAAAACAAAAGTTCCTGTTGTAGAGTTTTCAATACCAATAAAACCAACTCCATATAAGCGCTGAAGAACTTGCATTGGGTTTTCAAATATAGCTAAATCACGTTGAACTTCGAGAGAATGATTATCATGAGAGAGGACTTTATTAATAAACTCACTAGCCTGAATAACTGATAATATAGGTATGGAAGATACAAATGTCGAAGTAAAGGCATGTAGTGCGGGGAAAATACTTTCATATTCTTTATGAAGATCATAAAGCCGGTTTTGAGATATAGACTTGGCTGATGCGTCAATATCTTCTGATATTATTTCTTGCCTACCCTGTGAGCTAGCATTTAAAAAAGCATTGTTCAGTAGAACTAATATATCTCTAGGCCGATAAAGTGTTAACTTTAGACATAATCTGAAACCTTCTCGCCCCTTAAGTTCTCGAGCAGTACATGACGACCACAATTTATTATTATTTTCTTGAGAAATATTATAGGCAATTCTGATACGATTACAGACTAAATTAAATAAGCCATATTCATCCCAGTGAAGCCTCAAAACCTGTCCCTCAATATTTCTTGTAAAATCGGGATCTTTAATGGTGATAGAGCGATACATATTATCGCGAAGGAAGATTATGCCACGAATCTTATTATGAAATTTACTATTTAAATCAATTACAGATTGAACAAACCCATCTACAATAGCAACCCCTAAGTTATCAGGGGAATACCCTTCATCAAGCCTGTCAACAAGAAGGATAAATTTTAAACTACTATTATCAATGACATTTAGAAGCTGTTCTTCAATTTCATCTAAATGAAGATTACTTGATAAGTCTGCAACAATAGATTCTGATGACTCTTCTAAATTGAGAACGCTCTTTAATTTGTTTCGAATCTTTGTTGCGACATTCTGATTAGGCTTACCCCATGTAGATATATGTGGATTAACAACATTATCATTAATAAACTTTGTAAGTTTATAGTGATTCTTAATT
The DNA here is from genome assembly GCA_011053005.1 of Methylophaga sp. Classification (GTDB taxonomy): domain Bacteria; phylum Pseudomonadota; class Gammaproteobacteria; order Nitrosococcales; family Methylophagaceae. The sequence goes on along the minus strand of DRHW01000032.1, from coordinate 117,196 downwards.
TGAATTATCAGTTCCATATATAGGGCATACTTCCAAGCAATTTTTGAACCTGCTTTTATATGGATAAAGTTATCACCAAAAGAACTAAATAAGCCACGCAACCCGATGATTTGATCCTCTTCGGGAGCAATCGAGACAATAAAAGTTTTAGGTTGTTTCAACCAATATTTTTTAAGTTGATGAACTAGAGCGCTTTTACCCGTGCCTCTTCTCCCAACAACAACACTCCTATCAGAAGCTTCAAGTAAAGTTTTATAATCGGCCGTTTCTAGAAAAGCCTTGTCGAGCATTTCCTCGTCATTTTCAGCTCGAATATCACCTAGAGGGTTTCCTCTCATAATGTACCCTTATAAATTCAGAACAAGTAAAAAATTTAGTATAAAGCATATATATTTGTTTATGCATGAATTTAATAGTGCGTAGAGTTATTGACAGAACTCCGAGTGTTTTTGGTTTAAACTTTCAAAGCTTCTAATTTTTCCGAAAGCAGATTCGGACTGCTTCTCGGAGCACTGAGTTCTCATACTGATTTTGCCTTAGCTGGCCAGTGCCGAGGTTAACATCATCTTTTATAGGGTTCGGATAGCTCTGTCGTTTTTTATGTTAGAACGTAGGGCTCACATAACTTTCATCCTCTGCTTTTAGTCTGAATTATAACTACTGGTTTGTAACCGAATGGTTATCATTTTTTGCTATAAAAGACCTAAAAACAAGCACTCAATGATCAATAGCCAAATTAATTAACTTTTAGTACTAAAGTACAATAGATCGCAGTCGTCATACTGTTTATATTATATTTTAGATTGAGTTTCAGTCTTTTAATTTAATTATAGATAAAGCCAACCTTGGTGTAAGCCAAGCACGGAAAACTTCAGATCTTTGGTCACAACTTAAAGATAGCTGGGTTGCAATTTTCATTGAGGAACGTGTTATGAAAAAATACTTAGGTTTTCTAGTTTTATTAATTGCTGCTTCACAAACTAATGCAGCCATTATTCAAGGCGATTTTAGAACTGAGAGCGATCTTCCTGGTCAAGGTAGTGGCGCTCTTGTTTATGAAGCATTAAATGTCAATGTTGGCTCTGGCGATGAATTAACAAACTCCGACTTTATCGAAAACCCATCATCTTGGAACGGCGGTGTTGTGAATATGGATTTAGATTCAACCACAAATATTTTAACGTTAAAGTCTCAGGACGATTGGGACTTTTATACATTTGATGCATGGATTTCTAATATCGTGTTTAATGCTGGAGAAGTCATTACAGGGATCTCATTACTTTCAGGAAATTTAACTAGTTTAAACTTGTTAGCTAATCTTTCTTTCGCAGATAACAGCATCCATATTAATTATACTGGTGACAGTGCTTTCAACTTCACTGGAACAGATGCACAGTTTCAGATTCTGACGTCAAATGTATCAGCAGTGCCAATTCCAGCAGCGGCATTGTTATTTGCACCTGCATTATTAGGTTTTATGGGTTTTCGTCGTAAAGCTAAAAATATCATCGCTTAAAACTTAACTGGCAGTTAAATATCTAAGCCGTGGTGATTAAATTCACTACGGCTTTTTTATAATAAATTTAAGTGCTAAGTTGCTCATTTTCATCGCTACTCGCCATGCATGCTCAACATCTTTCGATTAACCATCGTCGGCTATAAGCCATTTCCCTTACAAAAATAGTAAACTAAGCCAATTAAAATCCCACTTGATAAGTTAGCCGAATGACATCTACATCTTCTACACCGATAATTCTCACCCAAGCACTCGTGCTGCTTATGGCCACAGCAACTGGTATTGTGGTTGCGGGTAATTATTATGCCCAACCCTTATTGCACACGATTGCAGCAGAGTTTGGACTGACACAAGCGCGCGCAGGTACTATCGTCACCACGGCACAACTTAGTTATGGTTTGGGTTTAATTTTATTAGTGCCACTCGCTGATATTTTAGAGCGACGCCGTTTAATATTTATCATGTTGATATTAGCGTCTGTAGGTTTAATCATCAGTGGCTTTGCACCGAGTTTGCCTTGGTTGTTATTTGGTACCGCGCTAACGGGGATAAGTTCTGTTGTAGCACAAGTATTAGTGCCTTTTTCCGCCACTTTAGCGGCGCCCGACCAACGTGGCCGTGTTATTGGTATTTTGATGGGCGGCTTATTGCTGGGTATTTTGCTCGCACGTGTTGTAGCAGGCGGATTATCAACATTAGTCGATTGGCGGTTTGTATATTGGATTGCTGCACTCGCTATATTTATCGTTGCCGTTGCCCTCACCAGAGCATTGCCTCGTTACCGTGCTGATAGCAATATGAGCTACAAACGATTACTTATCTCCGTGGTTATCTTGTTTGTTGAAGAACCTATTCTCAGACATCGCGCTTTGCTAGGTTTAATCTCGTTTGCTTTATTCAGCATGTTTTGGACACCGCTCTCATTTTTACTTGCCCAACCACCTTATGAGTATTCAGATGCGGTTATTGGCTTATTTGGCTTCGCAGGAGCTGCAGGTGTACTAGCAGCATCATGGGCAGGACGTTTTGCCGATGCAGGAAAGGGCGAATTAGGTACACGTTTAGGTTTAATAACCTTATTATTAAGCTGGCTCCCTTTGTATTATGGTCAAGTCTCACTTATTGCACTGTTAGTAGGGGTGATATTGCTTGATCTTGCGGTGCAGTTTGTCCATGTCAGTAATCAAAATATGATTTATGCACTGCGCTCTGAAATCCGTAATCGCCTCAATGCCGGTTATATGACCTGCTATTTTATTGGTGGTGCATTAGGCTCATGGTTGTCCGTTAATCTTTACCAACATTATGCTTGGACAGGTGTTTGTATCGGCGCTGCAACTATCGCTGTAATAGGTATCCTAATCGGTCAATTTGGTGGTGCATCAGCCAAAGCAGCTCAACAGAACCTGTAAACTAACAATTAAAACGGCATTGAGGCAATTGCACCTTTTTTATAGAATTCAGGTTATCCTCTACACCATAGTGAATGCAAGTACAGACCATTCACAACGAATTTCAAACAATACAGGAGCTCATTTGAATGACCAGGAATAAATTCAACTTCAATGACGTTGGTTTTTTGTCCGATGAAAGCAGCACCAATAATATTGCCTCAGAAGTGACCTCTTCTGACTATTTCAAACTGTGCAATGATCTGAATGTACTCGCACATTCGGCGCTCAATACAGCAATAATTCATCCCGACAATCGCAAGGAAGTGTACATAATGCTTTACTTCCAGCGTATGTTATCCCATTACCAAGCGATGATAATCATGGCTGAACGCGGCATGGTTCACCAAGTTGAAGTGATGCTGCGTTGCATGTTGGAAACCTTATTTGATCTGGTTGCATTTCATAAAAATGATGATTTATTCAACGCATTAATCTTAGGTGATGATGACCAGCGATTAGCATTTCTGAAGCAAGTCAGAGAACAACAAAGAACAACGGCTACCTACACGCAAGATGAAATTGAAGATTTAGATAAATTGATTGCGAATGCTGAAGATCTCAATCGTGAAGATTTTAAAATTTATATGAAAGCAGATATGGCTGGCATGCTCAATGACTACCGCACAACGTATCCACTATTGAGCCAATCAGTACATACCAGCCTACATTCAATAGAAACTGATCTAATTTTTGACAATTATAATGATGAAATTATCGGTATCAATGCCATTGTTCAAAAAATAGGGGATATGTCGTTATTACTGATGACGAGCGCCAATTACATGTCGGTCGGGCTAGAAATGCTGTGTGTAACGTTCCCTAATGCTGAAAATGAAGACGAATTAAGTAGACTAAAAGATAAAATCCAAAAAGCGTGGGAACACGTGATTGTCGGCGTGCAACATCGATAAAATGATTGCATCATTTGTAGAAAAAAGTCGGCTATAGATGTTTATGCATATACGTTTATCGACACAATTTCTAAAGCATCTGATCGCGGCAGTTTTTTTTGGATTTATCAGCTTAGGCGTTCTGGCAGATGATGTTGATGAAGGAAACACTGCTTATCAACAGCAAGATTATCAAGCAGCATTCACTGCGTGGAGTAATGCTGCACTAAAAGGTGATGCCGATGCTGAATATAATCTAGGTCAACTCTATCGCTTGGGGCAGGGCGTTCAAATAAACTATCTGACCGCACAATCATATTACATAAAAGCGGCTGAAAATAACCATCCGCTTGCTGAACTTCAGTTAGGCACTATGTATTATTCTGGCAAGTTAGGACCAGAACAGGAGGAAGATGCCTTTTATTGGCTTGAGCAAGCAGCACAACATAATAATGCCCAAGCACAATGGATGGTGGGCATCATGTCATACAATGGTCAAGGCACCAGCAAAAATAGCATCGCGGCTTATTCATGGCTCACCTTGGCAAGTGAACAACAACATCCACAAGCGATGCTCGACCAAGCAAAACTCAAAACAGGGCTTACGGCAAAACAGCTCGACCTTGCAGATGCCTTAACAACAAGCTTTAAACAAAAACAAACAGCATTATCTGAAATTCAGCAGCAAGAAAAAGATGCTTATTATTGGCTTCATCAAGCGGCAGAAAAAGGAGATGGCCATGCTCAGTTAATGGTCGGCGACATGTTGATGAGTGGTCAAGGCGCGCGCCAAGATTTAGTGGCAGCTTATTCATGGCTTACATTGGCCAGTGAGCAACTTGAACCTAAGGCAAATATTAAACAAGCTGAACTCAAACCAAAGCTCAGTGTTGAGCAACTAGCAAGTGCTGAACATTTAACAACGATGTTTAAACAAAAAAACACGGTTAAAACACCAACTCGCCAACAAAAAGTAATCGCTAAAATGCCTGTTTCTGGGCCAAGCGTGCAAACGACACTGACCAATGAAACACGCTATCGCGTCCAAGTTGGCTCATTTAAAACCGAGCAACAAGCAAACATAGCACTTACTAATATTACTAAAAGTTCATCAAAACTGCTCTCGGAACAAAGCTCAATCATCACAAAGCCAGATCCAAATGCTAGCAAAGCTGATTTTTATCGAGTGCAATTCGGTGCATTTACCGATAAAAAAGATGCCAATCAACTCTGTCAGCAGTTAACCAATAATAAACAAGCTTGTTTTGTCGTAAAAGTGCCGTCTCAACACTAAAGAATTCGTCATCTACGGCCAAAATAACCTTTACTATTGTTTGGTCTGGTGGTGCATAAATAGGCTAAATCCTGTTATCCTAAAGCCATACGAAACAGCATTAAACAAGCTCATTCACCTCATTTGGTAACAAGATTATGCGCGAAGAATCCGGTAAGTTGTATATTGCATTGCTCAGCATTCATGGCTTAATTCGTGGTCATGATCTAGAGTTAGGCCGCGATGCAGACACTGGTGGACAAACGCTTTATGTACTTGAACTGGCTCAAGCACTGTCTTTAGAGCCTGATGTGGCGCGTGTTGATTTGTTTACACGACGCGTCGTTGACGACCACGTTGACAAAGATTATGCCGAAGCTATTGAAGTCATTAGCGACAAATTACGCATTATTCGTATTGATGCAGGTCCTCATGAATATGTTCCTAAAGAACAGTTATGGAATCATCTCGATATGTTTGCCGATAATGCGGCTGATTTTATGCGTGCTGCTGGTCAATTTCCGGATATCATTCATAGCCATTATGCCGATGGCGGCATTGTAGGTGTACATTTGTCGAGTTTACTTGGCGTTCCCCTTATTCATACCGGACATTCCTTAGGTAGAGTAAAACGCAGTCGCTTATTAGCCAGCGGTTTGAGTTCAGAACAAATAGAACGTATCTATCATATGTCACGGCGTATTGAGGCCGAGGAATTAACCTTAGCGACGGCTGAACGGGTCATTACCAGCACCCACCAAGAAATCGAAGAACAATACGAAATCTACGACCATTATCAGCCTGATCAAATGCGTATTGTGCCACCCGGCACTAATCTCAAACAATTTACAGTGCCTAACGGACAAGAGCTTGAATCTGAATTATTCGCAGAACTCACTGAACACTTAAGCGATCCTAACAAACCAATTATTTTGGCCTTATCTCGACCTGATATGCGTAAAAATATAGCCGCTTTGGTACAAGCATTTGGTCAATCAAAGACATTACAATCTTTAGCTAACTTAGTCATTATCGCCGGTAATCGTGATGATATTGATGATCTTGATGAAGGCGCAAAAGAAGTTTTTCATGGCTTATTAGTCGCCATTGATCGATATGATCTTTATGGCAAAGTAGCTATGCCAAAACATCATCGTCGCGATCAAGTCCCTTTTATTTATCGTATTGCCGCAGCGACGGGCGGAGTATTTGTTAATCCTGCTTTAACCGAGCCTTTTGGCTTAACATTAATAGAAGCTGCAGCTTCAGGCTTGCCATTAGTAGCCACAGAAGATGGTGGTCCCCGAGATATTATCGGTAACTGTCACAATGGTTATCTGATTGATCCTTTAGAAAGCTCGACGATTACTAAAGCTTTATTGTCATTGCTTGAAGACAAACAGCACTGGCAAGACTTGGTCAATAAAGGTTTGCAAGGTGTAAAACAACATTATTCATGGGATGCCCATGTAAAAAGTTACCTTAAAATCATTAAACCTATCGCTCAGCGTTCAGAATACTTAATTCGTCAACCAGTAACACGTCGTTCATCTCATCGAAACGAATTTGTTGTAATGACCGATCTCGATCTTAATCTGATTGGTGATGATGATGCATTGCAACGTCTAATGACATTATTACGCCAAAATCGTAAGATGATTAAATTTGCCGTGGCCACTGGCAGACGTTTAGACTCAGCCTTAAAACTGATGAAAAAACATAATATTCCAGAACCCGATATATTAATTACCAGTGCGGGAACGGTTATTTACTACGCACCGAAGTTAACACCAGATACCGCGTGGACCAAACATATTGATCATTTATGGTCGCCTGAAACTATCAAGCAGTTATTAAAGGATTATCCCGGCTTAGAACGACAGCCAAAATCAGAACAAAGTCGTTTCAAATTGAGCTACTTTATTGATCCACAACTCGTCAATATTGAAGAACTCAAAAGTATGTTGCACCGAGAAGAACAATCCGTGCATATTCAAATGGCATTTGGCCAATACCTTGATATCACGCCGCTACGGGCATCAAAAGGCATGGCGCTCCGTTATGTCGCCGATCGCTGGCAAATACCATTAGAACATGTGTTTGTTGCTGGTGGCTCTGGTGCTGACGAAGATATGATGCGAGGCAATACCTTGGCCGCGGTGGTATCCAATCGTCATCATGAAGAATTATCTCAATTAGTGGATATCGAGCAGATCTATTTTGCGAATAAACCCTATGCCGAAGGCATTTTAGAAGCCTTGGCTCATTACGATTTTGTGAATAAAACAAAACAATCTCAGGATGACTAGTCCGCTTATGAATTTACCCAAATTACTACTGTGTACCGATATGGATCGCACGGTTATTCCCAATGGTTCAGAGCCTGAACATCCAGAGGCACGTAAACGGTTTAAGCAATTTTGTGCAAATACTGGCGTGAATTTAGTCTATGTCACAGGTCGTCATATTGCCCTCGTTCAGCATGCTATTGATCACTATGATTTACCTACACCACGCTACGTCATTAGCGATGTCGGTACTAAAATGTATCAAAGGGACAATGAGCAGTGGTCAGAAATGACCGAATGGGCAACTGAAATCGATAAAGATTGGAAAGGTTATACCGCGTTTGATATAAAACAATTTTTCAATCCAATTAGTGAACTCGTTTTGCAAGAAAGTAGTAAGCAAAATACACATAAACTAAGCTATTACTTACCGCTTTATGTTGATAATGAAGAGGTAATTCGCAGAATGGAGGCCGTGTTAGCTGATATCGATATTGAAGTCAGCCTTATCTGGAGCCTTGATGAACCAAACAATACAGGTTTAATTGATGTATTACCTCGCCATGCCACCAAACTACACGCTATAGAATTTCTACAAAAAAAGCTCGACTATTCGCTTGAAGAGGTTATTTTTGCAGGTGATAGTGGTAATGACTTGCCCGTTTTAGCCAGTCAAATTAATGCTGTTTTAGTCGATAATGCGTCGAGTGATATTAAAGCCGAAGCACGACAATTAGTCTTAAAAAATGGTCATGTTGAAACGCTTTATATTGCTAACAGTAATCATTTGGCGATGAATGGTCATTATTCTGCCGGTGTATTAGAAGGTATATGGCACTACGCACCCCAATTTCGAGATATGCTTAAATAGTAAGGAAAACGAATGACTGATCAGACTAAACTGTTCATTTTTGGTGAAGCATTATTTGATTGTTTTTCGTCTAATGAACAGGTTTTAGGCGGTGCACCTTTTAATATTGCTTGGCATTTACAGGCATTAAATAGCGATGTTCAATTTCTAACCCGTGTTGGTAATGACGAGCTTGGTGATACCATCATAGCCGCCATGTCTGATTGGCAGATGAATTTAAGTTCTGTACAAATTGATCATGATCATCCGACCGGACGTGTCGATGTCAAGATTATTGATAACGAACCGAATTACACCATCGCACCTAATGTCGCTTACGATTTTATTGAAACAGATGAAGTACTCACTTCGCTAAAAACGAGCAGTTTGCTTTATCACGGTACTTTAGCATTACGAAATGAAGTCTCACGGCAAACACTTAAAACACTGTCTTCTCAACCAAATTTTTCAGTGTTTCTCGATGTTAATTTTCGTGATCCATGGTGGTCTATTGAAGAAACACATTACTATTTAAACCATGCTCGGTGGGCTAAAGTAAATCATCATGAACTCATTGCACTCGGTTATGATTCAGCCGATATGCAGCAAGACATGCTCAATCTACGGACTAAATTTGGCTTAGATCATCTTATTGTAACGCGTGGTGAAGCAGGTGCTATTGTATGTGACCAAGATAACCAGTTTCATCAATGTATTCCAGACAAAGCCTCACACATCGTCGATACTGTCGGTGCCGGTGATGCTTTTACAGCAATGTACATTCATGGCTTAGCATTGGGCTGGTCGATACCTAATATATTATCGTTAGCTCAACGGTTTGCTAGCCAAGCTTTGGCAATTCGTGGTGCTACGACACAAGATCCTGAGTTTTACAGACCATTTATATAAACGCTTTATTTTCAATATCCATCATTTATAACGATTAAGGAAACGCATGTACGAACAGCTATCCCATTCATTGCTTAACGATATTCTGAATAAGATTGAGCCAAAAATCGCCAAGCAAGATTTGCGTTACTTTTACACTCGCTTAGGCGCTAATTTTTATGCTATTCATTCATTATTTGAAAAACTGTATGGCGGCCGAGATGATTTTGAAGAACAAGCACAAGAGCTGGTTGAGACAATGGCCAGACAATACATTAGTCGCCCAGACAAGTTAAGAACACTCGATATCGAGCGCGAACAAGATTACAACTGGTTCCTTAGTCAGAAATGGGTAGGCATGACGCTCTATTGCAATGGTTTTGCCGGTAATCTTAAAGGCATGCGTGAAAACCTGCATTACTTTCAAGAACTCGGCGTAAATCTGGTACATATAATGCCGATCTTGCGTTGCCCAGTCGGGAAAAGTGACGGTGGTTACGCAGTCAGTGATTTTAGAAAAATTGACCCACGTATAGGCACATTAGAAGACTTGCAAAACCTATCTGATGATATGCAAGAGCGTGACATTTTATTAACGCTCGATGTGGTATTAAACCATACCTCTGATGAGCATGAGTGGGCACAAAAAGCTCGCGCTGGTGATAAAAAATATCAAGATTATTTCTACACGTTCGAATCTCGTAATGTTCCTGATATGTTTGAGCAAAGCATGCTGGAAGTGTTCCCTGAAACGGCGCCAGGTAATTTTACTTGGGATGAGGAAATGCAGCGTTGGGTAATGACGGTATTCAACAATTATCAGTGGGATCTCAACTACAGTAATCCGGCTGTTTTCATTGAAATGCTCGATGTCATTTTATATTGGGCCAATATGGGTACCGATATTCTTCGTCTGGATGCCGTAGCATTTTTATGGAAAAAAATCGGCAGTACTTGCCAAAATGAACGCGAAGCGCATTTAATCCTTCAATTATTAAAAGATTGTTGCCAAGTTGTCGCGCCAGGTGTGTTATTTATTGCTGAAGCGATTGTTGCACCGCTAGAAGTGACCAAATATTTTGGTGAAGATGCCGTTATCGCCAAAGAGTGTGAAATAGCTTATAACGCAACATATATGGCTTTGTTATGGGACGCGGTGGCTACCAAAAATGCCAGATTGCTCAATCAAGGAATTAAAAACGTTCCGGTTAAACTTGAACGAGCCACGTGGTTAAATTATGCACGTTGCCATGATGATATCGGTTTAGGTTTTGATGATAAAGATATCGCTTTAGCAGGCTATGAACCGGCAGAGCATCGTAGATTCTTAATTGATTATTATTCAGGTAAATTTGATGACTCACATGCTCGCGGTGTTTTATTTGGCGAAAATGAAAAAACCGGTGACGCAAGAATATCGGGCACGTTGGCCTCATTAGTCGGTTTGCAATATGCGATAGAAAAGGGTGATGCGGTCGCCACTGAAAATTCAATCAAGCTGATCTTATTATTCCACAGCATGATCTTATCGTTTGGCGGCATTCCACTCATTTATTATGGCGACGAAATCGGCACCATCAATGATGATTCATATGTGAATGATCCGATTAAAGCCAGCGATTCGCGTTGGGTGCATCGTCATGTTATTGACTGGGAAAAAGCAGAATTAAGACATACTAGCGGCACAGTTGAATATGCTATTTTTACGGCATTAAAACGAATGATTGCCGTACATAAAGAAACGGGGATTTTTGCAGATTTTAATAATCGTGAGTTAATTGATGTAGATAACCCACATTTATTCGTTTTTGAACGCTACGATATAAATAGAACAAGTGAACGGATTTTGGTTGTTGCTAATTTTGATGGCAAACCACAGAATTTAAACTTAGATTCACTGGTTTCCTGGGGCTCTCCACATTACGGACAGCTAGTTGATTTATATACAGGGCAACGTCCAGAAATATTTAAAAATACATTAGTCGTGCCAAGTTTTGGTTTTTATTGGTTGTATGAAAAATAACAGCTGAAACTCATCCCGCGAGTAAAAACAAAAAAGCCGCTCTGAATAATCAGATCGGCTTTTTAATGTTAGTAACTACTCACTCTTATTTAAAGCTAATAGATGAAAAGTCTTTAAATTAGGCGTTCGATTTAATCAGTATCTAGTTCATGTTTCGTTCAATAACAATTATCTATCAAAATCTTTAAACGCTTGTAGAACTTCTTCTCGAGTATTCATCACAAATGGCCCTCCACGAGCTACGGGTTCATTCAAAGGTCGTGCCGATGCCAACATAAATCGGGTATTTTTATACGCTCTTAATTGAATAACATTGCCCTTATGCATAACAGCAAGTTGATGCTTTTTAATACTCATCGACTGTTCACCGACTAATAATTCACCTTCAATTACATACACAAATACATTGTCAGCGTCAGGGACTATTTGCTCAAATACTTGGCCAGCGGGTAATGACACATCAATATAAAGAGGGTTTACATAATTATTAATCACCGGACCTATTGACCCAGCATTAGTTTGACCCGCGATAATACGTATTTCAGTACCATTGTCATGTTGTTCAAGTGTTACTTTATCGGCCGGAAACTCTTGATAAGCAGGCGCAGTCATCTTATCGCTTGCTGGTAAATTCACCCATAATTGAAAACCCGATAACAAACCATCTTCTTGTTCGGGCATTTCTGAATGAATAAGACCGCGACCTGCTGTCATCCATTGCACACCGCCAGACTCGATAACACCTTCACGACCTTCACTATCTTTATGGCGCATACGACCCGCCAGCAAGTATGTAACGGTCTCAAAACCTCGATGTGGATGACTAGGAAAGCCGCCAATATAATCTTGTGCTTCATTTGATTCAAAGGCATCAAACAACAGAAAGGGATCTAGCATTGGTAATTCATGTGAGCCAATAACACGTGTTAATTGAACGCCATCACCATCGGTTGACTCAATGCCATTGATAATGCGTTCTACTTGTCTCGCCGTTTTTAATGAAGATGGAGTCATTGTTGGATCTCCTTGATGTGAAACTGTTTGATACTTCCCTCAGAACACCGTTATAAAAACGGGTTCCAAAGGAAATATAACAGCATGATGATTGAACTTACTGACGAACACCTTCAATAAATAGCTCAAGTTCAACATTTGCTGATGCAGGACCTAAGTCATAATCGATACCGTAATCTGCTAGTTTTAAGCTTGTTTTACCACTAAATCCAGCTCGGTAACCGCCCCATGGATCGGTGCCTTCACCAATTTTTACGATTGGGAAACTAATTGTTTTAGTCACACCATGTAGTGTAAATTCACCAGTCAAAGTGCCGCTATTTGCATCCGTTGCCGTATATTTAGTACTTGTAAAAGTTGAAGTTGGATATTTGCTCACATCCAAAAATTCTTTTCCTTTTAAATGTTTATCACGTTCAGCATGGTTAGAATCAAGACTTGCTGTTTGAATAACAACATTAATCTTTGATGCATCAGCCGTTTTTTCGTCATAGCTGAATTTACCATCAAAATCATCAAACCGACCTGTTAGCCAGCTATATCCTAAGTGTTTGATTTTAAATATGATCGAGGCGTGAGCGCCTTCTCTATCAATGTTGTAATCAGCCGCATAAATAAAGCCTGAAAACAAGGTTGCAGCGGTAAGCGTAGTAGCTAATATAAATTTTTTCATAAAATCCCTGATATTAAAGTTATTAAAGAGTTGAACGTTAATTCGAGTTATCTGTTTTTAACATACGTATGAGTGTGCGATCTTTATTAATAAAGTGATGTTTCAGTGCTGCTAAGGCGTGAAAGGTGGATAAAATAATTAATGTCCATGCCAAAAAGTTATGTATTTCGCCAGCAATATCTTCTTGATTTGCAATATGCCACGGTAATGCAGGTAAATTGACCCCTTCAAAAACGACAATTGCGTGACCATCGGCGGTCGATATTAGATAACCACTAATTAAGACTAAAATCATTCCGAGATATAATAAATGGTGCATACCATGAGCTGCGATTTGCTGCCATTTTGGTGCTGCTAACGCTGTTGGTTGAATAGTGGCCGCTCGCCAAAAAAGTCGGAAGATCAAAAAACCGATTAACAGTACACCTAAACTTTTATGTAAATCTAATGAGCCTTTGTACCACGCATCGTAATATGTCAGCTCGACCATGTAGAGACCGAGACCAAACATAAAAATAATGCCAACCGCCATTAGCCAATGTATGACGATACTGACCCAACCATAGGATGTTTTACTATTTTTTAACATATAGGTACTTTTTAAATGACATGAGTTCATTCTACTGTTCTTGTATAATTAATAAATATACTAAATAAGAACATTCTGTTCTATTATTTAGAACAATACTGGCCTTGCTTGCTCATCAGCGAATGGAATAAAAATGAATCAACTGGAAGAAATGCAAACGTTCATTCGTATCGTCGAAGCGGGCAGTATTACAAAGGCCGCTGAACAAATGAATACTGCTAAATCAGCGGTCAGCCGTCGATTATCAGAGCTAGAACGACGCTTAGATATTAATTTATTAACACGCACGACTCGCAATCAAACACTCACGGAATCAGGGGAACAGTTTTATAAAGAATGTATTCGTATTGTTGATGACATTAACGATGTTGAAGCCTCTTTAGGCAATGAAAATACTGCGCTTTCGGGACGAATTAAGATTGCAGCACCGTTGTCATTTGGTATTGCTAAATTATGTCCCGTGCTCAAACAATTTAATGATTTGTATCCTAATATCATGTTTGATATTGATTTTAACGATCGACATGTTGATCTGATTGAAGAAGGGTTTGATCTGGCGATTCGAATCGCCCATCTACCTGACTCGTCTTTGATAGCGAGACGCTTAACGACCGTAGAGCTCATTCACTGTGCAAGCCCTGATTATCTACAAAAAAGAGGGAATCCTCGCACGCCTAATGACTTATTAGAAGGTCATGTGAAAGTCCATTATCATTCTGCTTTAGATAGTTGGCACTTTAAGGATCAGGCTGGTCATCCATACAGCATTAAAGTCACTAAAAGCCTCACCGTTAATAACGGTAATTTTGCCTGCCAAGCAGCAATTAGTGGCTGGGGAATTGCTTATTTACCTGATTTTATTTGTTCACCTGCACTCGATGCCGGAACATTAAAAGCGATTCTTACCGATTATATGCATAACTATGAAATCGGTGTTTATGCTGTTTACCCCCAAACACGTCATATCACTCAACGCGTCAACAGCTTAATTAACTTTCTATCTGAACACTTCAAAAAAACGGTCTGATACGAGATAAAAAGTCTGCCTTGACTAAGCCGTCAAATACGAATGATTTTCATTTGCGTTTAATGGTTAATATCGCTATACTTCAAACTCGTACTCTTGAAGGACAGACACGATGAAAGCTACAGATAATCATGCGGAACATTCTCACATCGTAAATTTAGCCATCGCCCCTTATAAACTTGAATCGTTGATTCGAGAAGGCAAGCTAAATCCTACTGACTTCCATTGTCTAGATCCACAATCCAAAAAAAGTGTTTGGGGAATAATACGATCGTTAACCGCTTTCAACCTTGGCTAAGCGATTAGCTAACCAATAATACAAATTAGGAGTAACTACCATGCGCCCACCAGCTGCTTGTCAAACAGAAACATTATTAAACGGATCAAGCTGTGATCTGCAGTATTGCCCAGATTGTAAAATGATTCATTTGATCCTAGGCTCTATTACACTGCATTTATCTGAAACACATTTTCAAGAGTTTGCGAGTGATCTAGGAAAAGGCGTATTCAAATTAAAATCTCGCAAGATGCCTTCGTTTGATTTAAGCAATGATTCGGTAGTGACATTACATAGTTGAATAAAACTATTTACCATTCTCTTAGCTGACTTTAGAAGGTTATACTTAATTACAAGATCAATTTTGTAAGTTGTTGGTAACGTTTGGCGCTTCGTGTTGTCTATTTAAACTAAGCGGTTCACAGTTGACCTAAGCTATTACCTATTATAAATAAGAGAATCAATTATGAAGTTCAAATATCTCGTAACGACGCTCTGCATTCTTTTTATAACAACAGCATGCACAGCCACTCCGAACATTCGTTCCAACTACAATCAAAACATTGATTTTAGTCATTACAAAACGTTCGGCTTCTTTGAAAAGCTAGATACTGATTCACGTTATGAATCTTTAACCACTCAGAATTTAAAAGAAGCGACTATTAATCAAATGACCCAACGAGGTTTTGTTTTAAGTAACAATAAACCCGATTTATTGGTTAATTTTCGCAACACGGTTGAGGAGAGACAATATATCGACCCAATGCCAATAATGGGTTACGGTGGTCTTAGCCAGTCTAGAAGTCATTTTTATTATGGTTCTTCTATCGGCTATAGACCTTATGTCGATAATTATAAAGTAGGAAAATTGACTATTGATCTTGTCGATAGCAAATCAAACAAGGTCGTTTGGCAGGGCGAAGCGGTAGGGCGAGTCAATGAGGCAAATCAGTCTAATTTAAAAGTAACGTTACATAAAACTATTGCACAAATATTTGCTAAATTTCCGTTTTTTACTCAACAATAATTAACAATAGTTATTGAAGGCTAATTATATTTCAGCCATAAAAAAGCCCTAATATCTTTCGATATTAGGGCTTTTGCTTAAACGTTATCGTGCTTAACGGTTGCAAATGTACATTGTTACTTCAAAGCCGAAACGCATGTCTGAATATTCTGGTTTAGTCCACATAATCATTACCTCTCAAGTTAATTTCACATTAGGCTTTCGAAACCCACTCCGATAGCCATGATTCATACTATACGTAAATAATCAATCAGCAGTTAGAGGAAAACACCTGATGTTGTTCAGGAATTTTCTTAGACTAAAACCACTTCAAATCAGTCTGTTACAGGCTCTCTCATTGTGACAAATTCTTCCGCAGCAGTAGGGTGAATACCTATCGTTGCATCAAAATCTGCTTTCGTTGCACCTGCTTTAATAGCAATGGCGATACCCTGCATGATCTCACCTGCATCAGGACCGACCATATGCACGCCCAATACTTTATCAGTGTCACCATCAACTAATATTTTCATCAAGGTTCGCTCATCTGAACCACTGATCGTATGTTTCATCGCTTTAAAACTAGACCTGTATTTCACAACATTAGAATAATCAGCTCTCGCTTGTTCTTCCGTCATGCCCACCGTACTAATATTCGGCTGACAAAATACCGTTGTTGCAATATTGCTGTAATCCAGTTTGAATGGCTGATTATCATAAAGTCCACGAGCCAATGTCATGCCTTCTTCCAAAGCAACGGGGGTTAATTCCATACCGCCAGTCGCATCACCTAATGCATAAATACTTGGTTCTGAGGTTTGGAATTGCTCATTAACTTGAATATAGCCTTTATCTGTCACAGTAATATTGACGTTTTCAAGACCTAAATTATCTAGCTGTGGTTTACGACCTGTTGCATAAAGCACGGTATCAGCAATAATAAATGAGCCATCTTTCAGATTTACTTTTAAAGACTCATCGGCTTGTTTTTCAATGGATGTCACATCGGTATTAAAGCGTAAATTCACACCTTTCTTAGGCATTTCTTGTGCAGCAAACTGACGAATTTCATTATCGAATCCATGCAAGAATAAATCGCCGCGATGCAATAAGGTGACCTGAGAACCAAGGCCATTAAAAATACCGGCAAACTCAACCCCAATATAACCGCCACCAACAATCACTAAACGTTTAGGAAATGTTTCTAAATCAAATATTTCATTTGAACTGATAACGTGTTCGCGTCCTGTAATGTCAGGTACAGATGGCCAACCACCTACCGCCAGCAAAATACGTTCAGCGGTATATTTTTGACCATTTACTTCAACCGTATGTTGATCAACGAGCTTGCCGCGACCTTTTATTACTTCAACCTTTGCTTTTTCTAAAATGCCATCATAAATGCCATTTAATCGGCTAATTTCTTTGGTTTTGTTATCGCGTAATGTTGCCCAGTCAAAGCTAATATCGCCGGTAGACCAGCCAAACCCTTTGCTTTCGGTAAAATGCCGTGAGTATTCAGATGCGTAAACATATAATTTTTTAGGCACACAACCTACGTTGACACAGGTCCCGCCCATATAAAGGTCTTCACATACAGCGACTTTGGCGCCAAATGATGACGCCATACGGCTCGCCCTTACGCCACCTGAACCGGCACCAATCACAAAAAGATCGTAATCGTATTTCATTGTTTTCACCTTTTCGCTATTCCCTGTAAAAAGGCACCAGATTGGATTATCTGGTGCCTCTATTATTTCTACTTATTTAAACTACTAAATGCTTGTTTATGCTAAATAATTCAACATTGTGTCTGCATCACTTACTTCAAATGGGTCATCAGGACAGTTATCCATTAAACCTGGTTCAACGAACATTTTTTGAATTTCGCCATCAACCACATGCATAGAATAACGCCATGAACGTTCACCAAAGCCTAGATTTTCTTTTTTAACCAACATGCCCATTAAACGTGTGAAATCACCATTACCATCTGGTAGCATTTTTACATTTTTTAATTCAAGGCGATTTGACCATTGGAACATGGTGAACGCATCATTCACGCTCACACAATAAACTTCGTCAATTCCTTTTGCTTTAAGTTGATCGTATTTAGCTTCATAACCTGGTAGGTGAGTGCTAGAGCAAGTCGGTGTAAATGCACCCGGCAACGCAACAATAACAATGCTTTTGCCTTTAAATACATCACTGCTTGTCACATCCTGCCAGCGGAAAGGGTTGTCACCACCAATGCTTGCATCACGTACGCGAGTCTTAAATGTAACTTCTGGTACTGTCTTATTCATTTTCCATTTCCTTTTTATTTGAAAGAGATTGATTCAGCTAAAGCAGTGCTCATATGAGTTGCTTGAGTGGGATTGATTATCCACATAATGACATGAAAGGTAAAACAAGTTATTTCTATGGTAATAACAGTAAAAACCGATTAATAGACATTCATCGTTATAAACCTTTGAATAAAAGCTAATTAAAATTAAAGCAATATATTAAGGATAATTCAGCTTCATTCGCTACATTACATTTTATTAGTTCAACATGTCAAAATAAGGGGTGTTACATTAGCAACTGCTTTAATTTCTAGGGTTAAATAATGACTGAACTATATGGTGATAAACACCGGGCATTACAGGATGAATTCGAGACAAGAAAACTAGCGGATCGTCTTGAAGAAATGATCGTTAAAGATGAAATTAGTGAAGAAGAACAAGCATTTATTGAAAGTCGCATGATGTTTTTCCTGTCAACCATTGATCATAACGGTCAACCTACAGTTTCTTATAAAGGTGGTGCTCAGGGCTTTGTAAAGGTAGTGGATAAAACCACTATTGCCTTTCCTGCTTATGATGGTAATGGCATGTTTTACTCTGTCGGAAATATTCAACAAACGGCCAAAGTCGGCCTGTTATTTATCGATTTTGAAACACCGCACCGTATTCGATTTCATGGCGAAGCCACCGTTTCAAAAGACGATCCATTAATGGCTGATTATAAAGAAGCAGAACTTATCGTTCGGGTTAAGTTATCTAAACTGTGGGTGAACTGTCCCCGTTATATTCATCACTATGAATTAAAAGAAGTCTCACGTTATGTGCCTGAGCAAAATGAAAAGACACCCCTTGCAGGTTGGAAGCGTGTCGATTTAGTGCAAGATGTTCTACCGCCGAAAGATCAAGGCCGTCCAGAGAAAGAAGGCGGGGTTATTACCATGGAACAATGGATAGATGACGTGCATAAAGGTGAAGGTTAAAATAATCAGTCATATTCTCTAATTTTCCGATACAAAAGGCTAAACCACATTGCACCGTTATTTTTTACAGACTTCCTTATATACCTTGATTGCCATGTTAGCCTTTTCAGCCAATGCCATTATTTGCCGTTGGACGCTTGATAATGGCTATATAGATCCAATCAGTTTTTCATCATTTCGATTAGCGGCTGGTGCTGCGATGCTGTTTATTGTCATGGCATTATCAGCGGGGAAACTGACTCGTGACAACCGAATAAAGTCGACCGCAATTCCAAATCAAAAAGGAAATTGGAAAACCAGTATCTATTTGTTCATCTATGCCCTCACGTTTTCGTATGGTTATGTTGCTATTAGCACCGCAACAGGCGCTTTGATATTAGCTGGCGTCGTGCAGCTGACCATGATCGGTTATGCAATACGAAATGGTGATAAATTGCATGGCGCTGAATGGTTAGGTCTTGCTTTAGCCCTTATCGGGTTGGTCTATTTAATGTACCCAAATTTAACGTCACCTTCATGGTGGGGATTAGTCATGGTCATCATCTCTGCGTATACATGGGCAATCTATAGTTTAACGGGACGGCAGTCATTAAACCCCATCACCGATAATGCTTATAACTTTTATCGTACTTTACCCATGATTATTTTATTAATGGTGGCAAGCTTCGCCTTTACCGATGCGATTAAGCTTACGCCAACAGGTGTATCAATGGCCGTATTGTCAGGCGCGGTAACCTCTGGATTAGGCTATATTGTTTGGTACAAAGCCTTGCCAAGACTGTCATCTAGTTTAGCGTCAGCCTGCCAATTATTAGTCCCATTATTTGCTGCATTTGGTGCGCATTGGCTGATTGATGAATCAATCACGCTTCATTTTATAATTGCAGCGACCATGATGTTAGGCGGTTTAGCATTGGTACTTATTGGTCAAAACCAGCACCGAAAAAAAGCCGCCTTAATTAAATAATAAACCTTTCGCAACGATCACCGCCTGAGTTCTATTCTCAGCATTCAATGCCTGCAATATGGCACGAACATGCAATTTAACCGTATGCTCACTTAAGTCTAAATTGAGGGCGATACGCTTATTAGATTCGCCTTCGCATAATCGCATGAGCACCTCTTGTTGCCGCGGTGTTAATTTATCGAGCGAAGCAGGTTCGTTAATAGAAGCGGTCGATGATGCATCGTTTTCTAGTCCATGTACCGGATGAATAGAAATACCACTGCTTAACATCAGTTGGATTGCATTAAGCATGTCATTGCTTTTCATCGCTTTTGACATATAACCCAAGGCACCAGCCTTAAGCGCCAATTGGGTATCTCTGGGATCTTCAGATGACGTCACGACGATAACCGGCGTATTAGGATGCGTTTTGGTGAGTTGAGCGATACCGTCATAATAGCTCAGGCCAGGCATATTCAAATCCACCAGCATTAAATCCCATGCATCCATCGAGCTGGCAACGGCTAAAAGTCCATCATAACTACTACTCAAATGTATTTCAGCCGCCTTATCTAAACGTTGAACCAAAATTGAGAGCGCATCTCTATACAGCTCATGATCATCGGCAATTAGAATTTTCATTGGCATATTAATAGCGTACTTTCACTTTAAAAGAGGGTTAAACGTTTTATAGTGTGTAGATTTAATGCAAGATAACAAAATGAATTCACGATTTTCTACATTAACACTATTGTTTAGCGATAAACGGGCTCGTTTGCAAGCCATTATAGGCTTATTAATATTACTGATAGGCTTAATCTTATCCATTGCAGGATTTTTAGAACTACAAGATATCGCCAGTGAACGCCTCTATTTACAAACCCAAAAACATACCCAATCACAAGTAAAACAAATTCAAACTAACTTAGACATATCACTTGATTCCTTAAACGAAATTGAGGTGCTTTTTCATGTCTTGGGCGATGTATCGCGTTCACAGCTCGCAAGCTACGTAGCTTCGGATACCAAATATCATTCAGGCACTGTCGCTTTAGGTTGGGTGCCTAAAATCAAAGGTGAAAACGTTGCAATATTCGAAAAAGAAGTGCAAAAAAGCGACCCAAGCTTTCGCGTTTATGAAATAACAGGCCACGGTATGCCAACGCCTGTGAATACGCGTGAAGCCGTCTATCCAATAAAATTCTTGATCTCACCCAAAAATAGAGACATACAAGCGGGGTTAAATCTCGCCTCGATTGGTTCCAGAGAACGCCTAATAAATAAAGCCGAACGCATGGAAACGACTGTTATCACTCAGCGAATTTCGCTCTATTATGGCAATAGACAGTTTTATGGTTTTCAAGCTTTGCACCCCATTTTCACTCGAAATGATTTCGGGCAAAAGCAATTGGCAGGCTTGGTTATGGGTAACTATAATATTGAATCACTGGTTGAAGATGTATTTTCTGATAATAATAATCAAGTGGATATAGCGTTGTATGATGCCAACACCGCCAGCCAACAAGTTCTGTATTCTTCTAGCAAAGTGTTAAATACTGTTGATAAAGTCAAACAGCAACAAAGGCAATCATGGACCTATTCGCTCAACGTGGCAGACCAACAGTGGATACTGGTCGTATTTCCTAATACTGCCTTATTTTCAGATGCAGACTCATGGCTACCTTCTGCGGGTTTAATTATTGGTAGTCTAATGACTTTATTACTGACAATATATTTGTTCATTGCACTCATTAAAACCCGTCAGATCAGTCAATTATCAACCGTACTGGAAGGCACAACAACCCAACTGGATATTCAAACAAAACTTAAACAAGAGGCGGATAAAGCTAACCAAGCAAAATCTGGCTTATTAAGAGCAGCCAGTCACGATCTGAGACAGCCTTTACATACCATTGGCCTGCTCACCACCTTGTTAAAAGATAGTAAAGATAAAGCTGAACAAACGCAGTTGATTGATAAAACACAAATCGCTGTCGATGGTATGAACACTATGTTTGGTAGCTTACTTGATCTCAGTCTATTAGAATCCAGCGAATTTCCTGTTCATCAAGAACATTTTTACCTGCAAGATATATTAGATAAACTCAGTCTTGATTTTGAATTACAAGCTAAACAACATGCATTGTCTTTTAAAACGGTGGAGACATCTTCTTGCGTGTATACCGATCCAATACTACTTGAACGAGTCTTAAGAAATTTATTATCGAATGCCATTCGTTACACTCCGCAGGGCAAAGTACTGCTGGGTTGCCGACGTTTAAAACAGCATACAAGGATCTGTGTCATCGATACCGGAATAGGGTTAGATCATCAATCGAAAGATAAAATATTTGATGCTTTTTACCGGGACCAAGCAGCCCAACAACTTTCCGACAAAGGCTTAGGATTAGGCCTGTCGATAGTGCAACAAATCACCACATTATTACAATTAAATCTCGGTGTTGACTCACAATTAGCAAAAGGGGCCTGCTTCTATGTTGATATTCCCAATGGCGATGCAACTTTAATTGGTCAAGTACAAACATTACCGCAGCAAGCATCGATAAATAAACAGATCTGGGTGATTGAAGATGATGCAACGACACGTTATGCCATGGAAAAATTATTACTGTCGTGGCACTGTGATGTTGAAACAATGGCATCATCCGTAGAAGTCACTCAAATGCTAGAACAACATACAACAGCACCCGAGGTCATTATTGCTGATTATCAATTGATCAATGAGACGGGACTTGAACTTGCGTCGCACATACAAGGATATTATCAACGATCTATTCCTATCATTATCATCACCGGAACCACTGATCTAAAAGTACGTGAAGCGATTGAACAACAGGGCGCCCAGTTTATGATGAAACCCATTAAACCCGATGACCTGAATTCTCGTCTTTTACTGCTATAACTACGGCATGTGTGTTTTATAATCCTTAAGAGCTATAGCCCTCAGGAGTATTTATTTAAGATCAGCATAAACCGCATAATTGAACTCCGATCTTAATTAAATTAGAAGCGAGAGAGTTATGTTAAATACAATAATAAAAACAACATTATCAGCAGTATTATTAACGACAGCAATGACCAGTTTTGCAGGCGATTTAAACGTCAGCAAAAGTGTCACAGTCAATGCAAGCCCAGATACAACATGGAAAATGATTGGGGATTTTAATCATCTTGATGTTTGGCATCCTGTCGTTGTTAGCAGTGTGTTAACACACACCGCAACGAGCGATACACGTTTATTGACCTTGGGTAATGGCGCGACAATTACCGAAAAACAAGTTTCACGTGATGATGCAAAAAGAAGTTATACCTACGCGATTGTACTGTCGCCATTGCCAGTTAGTGATTATGTTTCAACTATCTCGGTTTCACCTGCTGCCGATGGTAAATCAACCGTCACTTGGAGCTCAAGTTTTGATGCCAAGGATGCAACGGATGAAGAAGCCGTCACTGCCATCACCGGTATTTATGAAGCGGGGCTGAATAATTTAGATAAACACTTTAATCAATAAACGATAATTAATAAAAATGAGCGTAGACCCTAAATCCTTAATATCAGGCTTAGGATCTACGCTTTTATTATCTCAAAGACTTTTGGTATTAATGAACAGATCATCAAAAATAAGGCGTAACTCGACAAGTCCTGCTTGGGCTTGCTCGATATTGCCTGCTAGGTATTGACCTCGCAAATATCGGGCAATGCCATGAAGCTCTTCATATGTTTTATTAAGTTGGAGCAAGGGCTCCTTGGCAAATAACAGCTCTTGTCGTTCTCGCTTGAGCCACTTTCCGCAATGATCATTGTAGTCTGACATCAACGGCCAACTTTTTATCGTATCAGCCGATGACTCAATATTACTGACAAAACGATTCATCCAATATCGTGCCACTAATCTGAACAATTTTACTTTGTTTTCTTTATCGCTTCGGTGCTGTTGGCCAAACTCAACCCATACTTGATTTGGCTGGTAATTGTTTAACCAATCAACAAATTGATCGGCAGGCATAGGTTTCGCTATGCCATAACCTTGTGCTTGCTCACACCCCATCATAATAAGGATCTCACCATGCTCTTGAGACTCGACACCCTCAGCAATAACTTTGCGATTAAAGGCATTCGCGAGGCCAATAACGCCTTCTATAATGGCGTAGTCACTCGGATCTTCAAGAATATCACGAACAAAACTCTGATCTATTTTGAGCGTGTTGGCAGATAAATTACGTAAATGAGTTAGTGATGAATAGCCAGTACCAAAATCATCTAAGGCAACATTCACACCGAACGTATTTTGAATTGTTTTAATGATGCTACTGATCGCATCGAGATCACCCAAAGCACTGCTTTCTAATATCTCTAGCTGTAGTGAATGTGGATCGACCGCTGAATATTCAGCTAAAGCATCAGAAAGCTGCGTGCAAAAGAGCGGAGAACGTAAATGGTGTGATGCGATATTAACACTGACTTCAAGCTTTATTCCCTGCTGATTCCAATACTGTAATTGTTCTAAAGCCTCGTTTATAACCCATTGACCAATCATAATCTCTAAATCAGTGCCATCAATAAACGGCAAAAAGGATAAAGGTGGCAGCAGACCTTTTTCTGGATGAAGCCAGCGAAGCAGCGCTTCAACACCGAAGACCTCACCTGTCATCATATTCACTTTAGGTTGGTAATATAAGGTGAATTCATTATTGATTAAACCACGTTCAATCTCAGCTAATCGATGATGTTTATTAACGACATCTTGATCATCTTGGGTATCAAATAATTGGTAACGATTTCGACCAGCTTGCTTTGATTGATACATCGCTTGGTCGGCATGACGCAATAAAGTATCAATATCACTATTATCGCTAGGGAAAATAGTGACGCCTGTAGACGCTGAGATATTATGAGCATAGCCATCAATAAGATACGGTTGAGCGAGCGAGCGATGTAAACGCTCTAAAGTCAGCTTGCAATGTTCAAATGAATCAACATCATTTAGCAAAAAGGCAAACTCATCACCACCTTGACGAGACACCGTGTCCTCTTCTCTAAGACTCGCCTTAATTCTTTCTGCCACTTGAATCAATAATTGATCGCCCACTTCATGACCATAATTATCATTAACCGGTTTGAAGTGATCTAAATCAAGGAAACATACTGCTAACTGTGATTTGGTGCGTTTACTATGAGCAATCGCTTGATGAAAGCGGTCGGCGAATAAAACACGATTTGGCAATCCTGTTAGCAAATCGTAATGTGCCATTAAACTTAATTTTTCTTGCTGCTGTTTCCGGTCGGTAATATCCGTAAAAATACCAATATAGTTAATAACTTGACCCTTATCATCCAGCAGTTGAGAGAAGGTTAATAACTCGACATAGACTTGACCATCTTTTTTACGATGCCTGACTTCACCTTGCCAATGACCTTGCTCCTGAAGTTCCTGCCAAATTTCTCCATAAAACGCTTCTGACTGCATACCTGAGTTTAAAATATCGGGCGTTTGACCAATCACTTCCTCACGGCTATATCCCGTAATGTCACAATAGGCAGGGTTCACATCAATAATTATATTATTGGTATCCGTGATTAAAATACCTTCATAAGTATCCGAAAATACCCGAGCAGATAACAACAATTTTTCTTCAATTTTTTTTCTGGCAGTAATGTCTTGATGAGTACCACATAACCTGAGCGGCTCTTTAGTAAGCTCATCGTACTCAACCACCGCGCCTGCAC
The DNA here is from genome assembly GCA_011053005.1 of Methylophaga sp. Taxonomy (GTDB): domain Bacteria; phylum Pseudomonadota; class Gammaproteobacteria; order Nitrosococcales; family Methylophagaceae. The sequence continues at coordinate 91,465 of DRHW01000032.1, read as the reverse complement.
CTTGTATCCACACCCAATGGCCATCAACATGTTGCATTCTAAATTCGACTACATAAGCTTGATTTGACTTTATATGGGTTTGAACGAGATCCATCGCTGCTTGTTTATCGTCAGGGTGAATAAGCAGTTCCCAGTCGCTTATCGAATTTTTCATTTGATGTTGAAATAGACCTAGCATAGATAACCATCGGTCATTCACATAATGCTCACCCGTTTTATAATTCCAATCCCAATAGCCTAACTCTGCACCTTCAATGACTTTTTCTAATTGATGTTTGGAAATTTGTAGTTGTTCTTCAGCTCGTTTTCGCTCTGTGATGTCATAGAGCACGATCGTATATTCTGAGCCGCTATTATCAATATTTTCTGAAAGACTTTTTAATGCCGTGTGCGTCTTACCGTACTTACTCTGTATATTGACTTCTATAGGCGAAAGCATGTCAGCAGATGTTTGAAACTCTTCCACATAGCGATTCCAAGAGTAAGCGACATGCTCTCTATATTGTTGATCAGGATAGGCTTTTGCCCGCCACGCTGCGATCGTCGGTATATCTTTGATTGTATAACCAAATGTTTTTATAAACGTATCATTAAGGAAAGTGATCTGTTGTTTGGTATTTAATAAAATATAAGGGATAGGTGAAGTCACGATAAGACTTCTAAACTTTAGATTTGCCAGTGATGCTTTCATTGATGTTTTTAAAAATGAAAACAGTATAAAAAAGAGCAATAATGCTGCAACCACCAGATATAAGCGTGTTAACCAGATATCATCAGGGAGTTTTTCCCAACCACCTTTTGGTCTGGCCACAATAAGCCATGAACCATTGGGAACCGTAATAATCGACGCTATATTTTTTTGCTCAAATAAATCAGGATTGCCAAAAAATACTTCGCCCTTTTCTCCCAATCCATCTCTACCCCTAATCGCAACATCAATAGACAATGCAGCATCTGATAAACCGCTTGCTTGATAAAGCCGATTTGCATCGATCACCGTCGAAACCAATCCCCAAAAGAATTCATGACCATCTGGATCATTCATGTACACAGGGATTCTAGACACTAAACCTTGTCCTCCCTGCACAAGCGTCAATGGACCTGCCAACACTAGCTTTTTAGTAGCGACAGCCCTATTAACGGAACCTATCTGGTTAGGCAATGTTCTGTAATCGACATTTTTTACCGCTTCATTGCCTTGAATCGGATAGACATATTTAATAATAAGATCGGGGGCCGCTACAATATTTATAAGTTGAGTTTGGCCTTCAAATATTTTGGCCGCAGCCGTTGCATAATCTTTTTGTGACAACGTGGGATTAATCGAAAATAAGGCCGGTAACCCTTTAATAATCTGAATATTGGTATACAAATTAAAGGTAAGTGCATTTGCGACAGGCGTTAATTGATTATGTACTTGGCTTTCTGATTGAGTAGCATGTTTGGCAAGAATATAATTATCCGCAACCACGAGCGCAGCAAGTAGCATTACCGTAATGATAAAAATAAGCGTATAAAATTTAAATTTTGTATTAGCCATCAATTAAATTCACAAAGCTCTTATCAACAAGAACCTTAGTGTACCTAATAATAATTATAAAAAGTAATGCCTAATTATTTATACAACACGACGCAGAAAATTTGGTGGCTTTTACCTCGTCAAATCAATCCCCAGTAAACGATAGATATCCCTCATCACGCACTAATTAGGAACATCAAGCATCCTAACGCACTAATATGCTGCAATATATGGTTTGATAAAAACCTTAAAATTAATAAAAAATAATTCAAAATCATTACCTTATATTTACGGCACAATATATGTATTTAATTACCGCTCGCTGTATGTATTATTAATGCCAGCCAACTCAACATCCCACTAAAATATATCAAGGCAATAAATTGAAAACGAATGATGCATTGCTCGATCCTGAAGAACACAATGCGCCCATGCGTATCATTAAAAGTCGCCGCGAATACAATACTTGGGTGGGTAACGAAACCTTAGAAGATTACGCCTTACGCTTTACACCTCATTCCTTTAGAAAATGGTCGATTTTTCGCGTTTCAAACACGGCATTAGGTGCCATTTCGTTTTTAGTATTAGAAGCCATTGGTGGCACGCTTGCCGTTAACTATGGGTTTGTGAATGCCTTTTCGGCCATTCTTGTTGTTAGTTTGATTATTTTCTTAACCAGTTTACCCATTAGCCACTATGCGGCGAAATATGGTCTTGATATGGATTTACTAACCCGTGGTGCGGGTTTTGGCTATATCGGTTCAACCATTTCATCATTTGTATATGCGACCTTTACCTTTATTTTGTTCGCTTTAGAAGCGGTGATCATGGCCTATGCCTTGGGCATGTATTTTGATATGCCCTTGTATATTTGGTATTTGATCTCAGCCATCGTCATCATTCCACTGGTCACTCACGGTGTGACACTTATTAGTAAACTCCAGATGATTACTCAGCCTATTTGGTTGATTTTAATGGCATTACCCTTTATTTGCATCTTAATTAAGCAACCAGAAGCCATTCAAGGTTTAATGAGTTTTGCCGGTAAATCAGGCTATGACAGCGGTTTTAATATTTATATGTTCGCGACTGCTATCGGCATTGGTATGGCATTAATCCCACAAGTGGGCGAGCAGGTAGATTTTCTTCGTTTTATGCCCGAAAAAACAGCAAACAATAAGTTTCGTTGGCATCTTGGCGTATTTCTAGCTGGACCAGGCTGGATATTTATCGGCATGTTTAAAATGTTTGCTGGTGTGTTACTGGCCTATCTTGCATTGATGGCTAATAAGTCGATCGAAGAAGCCGTCAACCCCACACATATGTATGCCGTAGGTTTTAGTTATGTGTTTTCAAACCCCGAAATAATATTGGCAGTCACCGTATTTTTTGTGGTGCTCTCTCAAATCAAAATTAACGTCACCAATGCTTATGCTGGCTCATTAGCGTGGTCTAACTTCTTTGCTCGTTTAACACACAGTCATCCTGGACGCGTCGTCTGGTTGTTATTTAATGTGCTAATAGCCACCATGCTGATGTTATTAGATGTTTTTCAGGCGCTGGAACAAGTATTAGGCTTGTATTCCAATATTGCCATTGCATGGATAACTGCCGTGGTAGCTGATTTAGTGATCAACAAACCACTCGGTTTAAGTCCAAAAGGCATTGAATTTCGTCGCGCCTATTTATACGATATTAATCCCGTTGGTGTGGGCGCTATGGTCATTGCATCGGTGCTATCGGTATTAGCATTTATTGGCATATTTGGCTTTGAAGCCCAAGCTTTTTCATCCTTCATTGCCATGGCAACAGCGTTTATTTTTTCTCCGCTTATCGCTTGGTTGACTAAAGGTAAATATTATCTCGCACGAAAACCCTTTAAATTTCACCCGAGTAAAACGACCGAAATATGCAGCATCTGTGAGCGAGAATATGAAATTAATGATATCGCTCATTGTCCCGCTTATCAGGGGCCGATTTGTTCTTTATGCTGCTGTCTTGATGTCCGGTGTGACGATGCGTGTAAGCCTCATGCAAGATTAAACGAGCAGTGGAAAGGGCTAATGACCAAATTTTTACCCAAGTCCTTATGGTCTTATATTGACAGCGGTATCGGTCATTATGTGCTGTTGATGGTACTGATGTTTTTACTGCTTGCATCGATTTTTGGTCTTATTTATCTGCATATTGAATTAACGGTAACCGAAAATGTTATCTATGTCTTATCGGAACTAAGAGCTGGATTTATCAAGGCTTTTTCAGCGCTTGTCTTGGTCAGCGGTATTATTGTTTGGTGGGTAATATTGACCTCGAAAAGCCGAAAAGTCGCTCAACAAGAATCCAATTATCAAACCAGTTTATTGCAGCGAGAAATTGTTTTACATGATCATACTGATAAAGAATTACAACAGGCACGTTTAATTGCCGAACAAGCTAACCAAGCTAAAAGCCGTTATATCACGGGGATTAGCCATGAATTACGCACGCCGCTTAATAGCATTTTAGGTTATGCCCAATTACTCGATAATAATGCTACTGATGAAGCCAAAAATCGCCATGCCGTTAAAGTCATTCTGAGAAGTGGCGATCATTTACTGTCACTCATTGAAGGTACCTTAGATATTGCACGAATAGAAAACGGTAAATTAAAGTTTGATATAAAAACGCTGAGACTACCTGAATATATTCAACATATTATTAGTATGTTCGAGCTACAGGCCACTAACAAAGGCTTGCAGTTTAATTACCAAATCAGTGCAGATATGCCGCCTGTCGTGCGTGCAGATCAAAAGCGTCTCAGCCAAATATTGCTCAATATTATTGGCAATGCGGTCAAATATACGCAAACTGGGTCGATCAATTTACGGTTTACCTATGCGCGTGAGTTTTTATCGATGGAGGTTGAAGATACCGGACCCGGCATCAAATCTTCCGAATTAGAAACTATTTTTGAATCATTTGTTCGTGGTACGGAAGCTAAAGGCGTTGGTGGGACAGGCTTAGGTTTAACGATTTGCAAATTGCTCACCGAATTAATGGGCGGTGAACTCAATGTAGAAAGCCAAGTGGGCGTAGGCACTGTGTTTAAAGTGCGTCTGTACTTACCAACGGTGATCATTGAAAATGGTTTATCAGCAATGGCCATGCAAATGCCCATTGGCTACAAAGGGCCAACGCGAAAAATACTCGTGGTCGATAATGAACCTGTAGACCGAGAACTTTTGATTAATATTCTTGAGCCTTTGGGATTTGATGTTAAAGAAGCAGCATCAGGCGCAGAATGTTTGCAGCTTTACCCACAGTTTCAACCAGAAATTATTTTTATGGATCTCGCTATGCCTGAAATGGATGGCTGGGAAACTATTCATTTGATTAGAAATATTCACCGTTCCAATGTGCTAATTGGCATTATCTCTGCCAATGCTTTTGATAGAAACCTTGAAAATTCATCCGGCATATCGGATAAAGACTTTATTATCAAACCAGTCAATTTATTAGAGCTTATCAATTGGATAGGCGAGCGATTAAATCTCGAGTGGATCGAGGCAGAGCCCCAAGCTAAAGCACCAGAGCCTAAAAAGCTAAGCGCACTGGAAAACCAACATTATCAAGTACCACCACGTGATGTGCTCAATCAACTATTAGACATGATTGATATGGGTTATGTCGTTGGTGTGCGTAAACTCATCAGCGAACTAGAAGAACAAGAGACTGACTATCAACTATTTATCAATGATATACGGCGAATGTCAGACCATTTTGAATTGGAAAGTATGAAACAGTTTATAGAAGATAAGCTCAAGGCGCTCACCGATGTCTAATCATCTGCAAGATGTGGTGGTGTTGATCGTCGATGACATACCTGAGACCTTGGCATTGTTGCATGATTCTTTAGTGGAGTCAGGCTATACCGTATTAATTGCCAATAATGGTCAACGCGCATTGGAGATCAGCCGCAAAGTCACGCCTGATATTATTTTGCTTGATGCGGTCATGCCTGAAATGGATGGTTTTGAAGTCTGCCGTCACTTAAAAAATGATTTAAATACGCGTCATATTCCCGTTATTTTTATGACGGGTCTAACCGAGCCTGAACATGTGGTTGCTGGTTTTACATCGGGCGGCATTGATTATGTTACAAAGCCACTCAGTCCGATTGAAGTGATCGCACGATTGAATACCCACCTTCGCAACTCGCGAGTATTGAATCAAACCCAAGGTGCATTGGATACTTTTGGTCAGGCAGCGATTGCGGTGTTACCTGCAACAGGAAAAATTATCTGGCAAACACCCATGGCGAGATCGCTGATCACTCAATATATGGAGTCTACTACGGTGCCTAATTCTGGCATGCCCGATATATTTCATCAGTGGATTGACCAATTACATCTTGGTGGAGAAAACAGGTTAAGACCGCTGATAGTGCAGTGTCCGACAGGAAGACTTATCTTCAATCCTGCAGATATCCATAGTCAAGAACAATGGTTAATCATCTTACGTGAAGAATCTGAAACGGCTCAAATTGAAGCGCTTAAAGCCATTTTTAATTTAACTAATCGCGAATCTGAAGTGCTGCATTGGCTGATTTTAGGCAAAACAGATAAAAGCATCAGCGAAATACTCGGCACCAGCCCAAGAACAATTAACAAACATACCGAACATATATTTGTGAAACTAGGTGTAGAAACCAGAACCGCTGCCGCATCCCTCGCATCAAATAAATTGCATGCGATAAGAGGTTAATTGCTGGGATAGTCTGATAAATAGATTTATTTATTAATCATCTTCATAGATAACAACCTGATTTCTACCATTTGCTTTTGCCTGATAGAGTGCGGTATCTGCTTGCTTAAATAAGTCTGTTTCATTTAAAGCCTCGTTCATTAAAGATGACACACCGATACTCACAGTCACTACGTTTTTGATTTTCGAATATTTATGTTCAAGAGCTAGTTGTTCAATATCTGCTCTAATTTTCTCAGCAAGCCGATAAGCACCGTTTGCATCTGTTGATGACATTAAAACGACAAATTCCTCCCCCCCATAACGCGCGACAAAATCGGTCGTTCGGGTTAAGGTATGGGCAATAGACTGAGCGACATTTTTCAATGTAATATCACCCTGTTTATGGCCGTAATTGTCGTTAAAGGGTTTGAAATAATCGATATCAATTATCATCAGTGATAACGGTTGCAATGCCCGTTTTGCAAAGGCTATTTTTCCAGCCAAACGATGTTCATACAAACGGCGATTAGCAAGCTGAGTCAGCGGATCAGTCTCACTTAAGGCTCTTAAATTTTCATTCGCTTGTTCTAATTCAGAGCGCGCTTCTAATACCGCTTGTTCAAGCTGAGCAGTGTGTTCTTTTAATGCTTGTTTTTCTTTTTCTTGAAATTGCACTAATAAAAAAACCAAGCCCAGCGTTAGCAACGAAATCAATATAAAAATAAGACTGAGCGAAAGTTTTGTAAATGTATAACCACGTAATGCTTCTTTTGCACTGACTTCTGTGGCAATACCGATATCTAATGTTGAACTCCATAACCAAGCGCCAAAAACGGGCACACCTCGATAGTCTCGGTAAACACCCTCATAAGGTGTCTCATCGCCTGATATTGCTCGCTCAGCCATCAAGGTTAATGGCCACTTGTCTATTGATGTTTTAGGTACAAAACCATCTAAGACATTGCCCCCCGGATCGGTCACGTAAATCGATAATACGCCTTCATCTTGAGTAATAACGTTGGCTAACTTAAGGCGTTCGCCAAATCGACTTTTGGTCAGTAATAATCCATTGTGATCAAAAGCATAGGTTTGACCTGTTTGACCAATACGACTAATCGCCATGATTCGGGTGAAATCATCGCTAGGATCAAGTTGTAATGCAAGCACCGCGATAACAGTGCCAGAAGCATCTAAAATAGGTGATGCGACAAAAACAGCAGGCTGTTTATGCAGGAATACGCTCGACATCATCGGTAAATTGTTATCTGGCACAGGATCATCAATATTAAAAGTCGGAATAAACAAACTTTCACCCAAAAAAACACGATCTAAGAGTGCTTTTCTATGCTTAACAATGATATTAACCCTGCCTATATTGGCATTATGTCGAGAAGCGATATTAATTCTATCTGGAGCTATAATGAAAAAATCTAAGTTGCGATGATGGTTTATTTTTTCGGTCACCAACGTTCTTAGTTCTTTTAATGTTGGCGTATCAAATACATTTTGACGATTATCATGTTCAAACAGTAACTTTTCGGTTAAAGAAACGACTTGTTGATCGTTGACCGTACGTGACAAATTATCTAATTGACTTTCTGACCAGCGCAATAATGCTTCTTCAGTGATATGCAACACAATATCCAATGCAGAATGCACATTCTTTTTTGAGTTCTCTTCAATATATAACAGAGCGATCGACATCGATATAAACACGATGCCTAAAAAAAGCAGGGGAAATAAGATGGGGCGAGTTATGTTTATTTTAACTAAGTTCATTAGTCACCTAGTAAAAAAGGGAGTAGTCGGAATTGAAAGTGCTTTCCTTATAAATAGACCTAAACACACACATGTCATTAAAAAATCAACATAAATCAATTTAGATTTAATGACTGTTTGTAATATGAATTCTAAACCAATTAGAACAATGTTGCTAAGACGATGATGAAAATGAATTGAAACAGTTCACAGAGTGGGAGATGTTATTCAGCTCTCCTGAAGCAGCAAGACAAAATAGGGACTGTATATAGCCTAAAAAATAAGATTAATTACACCGATGTCACATTAACAGACTCCCTTATTGATGAAAGGCTTACAAGCGTGAACATGCTGGGTCGCTTAATCATTGGCCTATTTTTTTAATGCAAACCAGCCTTTAGCACTCATACAACCTACTAATCCTCTGGTGACCAAACTCATATTATTGCGAGTCTGATGTGCCTCACCGAGTTCAGTCACACATTGTTCACTATCAGCAATAAGTGCATTAGGTGCCGCGCCTGTTTTCCACCACGAACCAACGGCAATTAATTCTAAAGGATCAACCGGTTTTTCTGCGATGACTTTATCGTCAGAAGTCATCTGAACTGGCATTTTATTATCAGTCGTCGTTGCTTCTGCAAACAACGGTTTATCGGCACTCACAACGATCCAGCCACTGTTCGCTAAACAAGCATCAACATCAGCGTCATTTTTATGCTGCGTTGCACAGCTTTTTTTCTCTTGCTGAAAGTCATTAGCACTGGCACCGCGTTTATAACTAAATTCCCCACATGCACTTAAGCTAAGACACACCGCACTTATTAATAATACGTTCGTTTTTTGTTTACTACGCTTCATTGACTTCACTGAAATATCCTCACTTAAAAAGTTTAAGCTCATCCTATCCCAAATTCTTGACATCGTTTCTACGCAATTTAACGTATTTAAGCATGTAGAACATCTCTCTAATATAACTCCTGAAGTTCAAGTTTGATGAGCAACGACGCTAGTCAGTGAACCATATAAATGTCGAATAATTCTCTCAGGGGTAGCCACATGAAAATCAAAAATAGAAGCCTTGCCATTGCAATTGCTCTAGCCAGTACAGCAAGTATGACACCAGTCGTTTCACAAGCAGCCGGAACCATCTCATTCGGTGAAGATAAATATGTCAGTGTTGGTTTTGGCGTTCGCAGTAGTTTTAGCAACGTTGAAGACTCAGCAAATGATGGTGGTAACTCGAACGACTTCAATCTTGATAGCGCCCGTCTTTATTTCGGCGGTTCGTTGAATAAATACATCAAAGGTATGTTCAACACTGAAATCAACAGTGATGAATCAATGAAAGTCATTGATGCTGCGGGTATTTTCCAAATCACGCCTGATTTTGCGATCTGGGCAGGTCGTTTCTTATCGCCAAGTAGCCGCGCCAATATGGCGGGCCCTTATTACACATCGGGTGATGGCTACTGGCAGAACGTCGCTGCACGTTATGGCTGGAATGGCGGCACGATAGGCCGTGATGAAGGTGTGGCACTTGTCGGTACAACATTAGATGAACGTCTTGCTTACTCTTTTGGTGCTTTTGAAGGCGACAAAATATTTTTCTACAGTGGACTTGATTCAACGACTATTCCTGCAGCAGACAGAATTTCTACCAGCAACCCAAATCAAAGCGATGATTTGATGTATGCCGGTCGTTTGCAATATAGCTTTTGGGATACAGAACCAGGTTATTACGGAACAGGCAATTACTTAGGTGCAAAAGATATCTTCACCGTCGGTGTCTTTGGTCGCTCGAAAGGTGATGGCGCCGCTTCTGCAACGGATGTAGGTGATTACAGTCAATGGGGCGCTGATTTATTGATTGAGAAAAAATTAGAAGCGGGCGCCGTATCGTTTGAAGCCGCTTATTACGATTATGACACCGATGATGTGTTTTTAAGTGAACAAGGCGAGTCTTATGCACTAGGTGCCGGCTTTATCTTCAACCAAAAAGTAGGTTGGGGCCAATTTATGCCTATCGTTCACTACCAAAACTTTGATGCTGATAACGGCGTTGAAACAAAACGGACTGACTTTGGTGTGAACTACATCATCGATGGTTATAACGCACAAGTTTCAGCGGTTTACAGAAACCTTGAAGTAACTAATCAATCCGATACAGATTCACTTGTTGTTGGTATGCAGTTGCAATTCTAACAACCGTTCAAGCAAGACTTTTCCAATTAACTGGAGAGAATAATGAAAACCTTAGTAAAACTAGATTTAAGTAAAAAACCATGGGAGCAAGACGGTCAGATCCACAATCGTTGGCATCCTGATCTTCCGATGATTTCGATGGTCAAACCCGGCGATGAGTTTCGTGTTGAATGCATGGATTGGACGGGCGGCCAAATTGAAAACAACGATAGTGCTGACGATGTTCGTGATGTTGATTTATTGCAAGTGCATTACTTAAGCGGCCCAATTGGTGTTGAAGGGGCAGAACCCGGCGATTTAATGGTGGTTGATATCTTAGATGTCGGCACCTTTGATGAATCACAATGGGGTTTTAATGGGATTTTTGCCAGAGAAAACGGCGGTGGTTTTTTAACTGACCATTATCCTGATGCGAGAAAATCTATTTGGGATTTTCATGGCATCTACACCACCTCTCGCCATGTACCGAATGTTAAGTTTGCAGGCATCATGCATCCAGGACTGATTGGTTGTTTGCCATCGCACGAGTTATTAGAAACGTGGAATAAACGTGAAGGTGATTTGATTGCGACTGATCCCGATCGCGTTCCTGCTCTTGCTTTACCACCTAATGAAAAAGCCGCTTTAATGGGCCGTATGAAGGGCGATGCCGCTGCTGCAGCAGCGAAAGAAGGTGCTAGAACAGTGCCACCTCGGGAACATGGTGGTAACTGTGACATTAAGAATCTGACGAAAGGTTCAAAAGTCTTTTTCCCTGTTTATGTCAAAGATGGCGGCTTATCAATGGGCGATCTTCATTTCTCACAAGGTGATGGCGAAATCACATTTTGTGGTGCGATTGAAATGGCAGGTTACTTAGATATCAAAGTGACGTTGATTAAAGATGGCGTTAAAAAATACGGTGTTAAAAATCCTATTTTCCAACCTAGTCCAGTCAGCCCGAACTACAGCGACTATATGATTTTTGAAGGTATTTCGGTTGATGAGCAAGGTAAGCAAGGTTATTTAGATGTAAATATGGCCTACAAACAAGCCTGTTTGAATGCGATTGAATATCTGAAAAAATTTGGTTACACCGGCGAGCAGGCTGTTTCAATTCTGGGTACAGCGCCAGTAGAAGGGCATATCAGCGGTATTGTTGATATTCCTAATGCTTGTGCAACCTTATGGATCCCCACAGGAATATTTGATTTTGATATTCGTCCCAATGCGGATGGTCCTTCGAAACTGGTACTGCCAGGTTCAGATTTAAGCTCTACATCGTAATTGGAGATATTCGATGCCGTTATATGACTATCAATGTGAATCATGTGGAACATTCAGTGCGCTTCGTAAGATGAGCGAATCTGCTAATCCATCGTTGTGTGAAAACTGTGGCGAAATGGCGCCGAGAATCATCTCGGCACCCCATTTAGCGCTCGTAAGTTCAGCAACGAGAGTGGCACATGAACGAAATGAAAAAGCCGCTCATGAACCTAAGCAAGCTAGACGCTCAAGCTGTGGTTGCACGGGTTCACATAGCTGTAAACCGGCATCGAAAGAAAAAACTAACTCAACAACTACAGGACACGGCCTATCGATGCAAACGAAGAAAACCGCAAGACCTTGGATGCTGGGACATTGAGCGTCACTACTTTATAGAAATAGAAAATGTACTAAAAATTATATCAACAGGAGATATATGATGAGTCAATTTAATCGAAGAAAGTTCTTAGGAAAAACCGCAGCATTGCTAACGGCAATGGTCGCGGCAGGATTTATGTCAACCTCAGCAATGGCAATAGAAGCAACCACTACAGGCCAAGCAGTGACAGATTCAACGGTCACAGTCGGTATTTTGCATTCATTGACCGGCACAATGGCGATCAGTGAAACCGGTGCTCAAGAAGCTGAAAAATTAGCGATTAAACAAATCAATGAGTCTGGCGGTATTTTAGGTCGTCAAATTAAAATCATTCAAGAAGATGGTGCGAGTGATTGGCCAACGTTTGCTGAAAAATCTCGTAAGCTTTTAGTTCAAGATAAAGTAGCAGCGGTCTTTGGTTGCTGGACATCAGCATCACGTAAAGCGGTATTACCTGTATTTGAACAAGAAAACGGCTTACTTTATTACCCGACATTTTATGAAGGTCTAGAGCAATCACATAACGTTTTCTACACAGGCCAAGAAGCAACACAACAAATCCTTGCTGGTTTGGATTGGGTAGCGAAAGAAAAGGGTGCAAAAACATTCTATCTAATTGGTTCTGATTACATCTGGCCTCGTACATCAATGAAAATTGCTCGTAAACACATTGAAAATGTATTGGGCGGCAAAGTAGTGGGCGAAGATTACAAACCATTAGGCGACACGCAATTTGGTTCAACCATCAATAAAATTCGTCTTAAAAAACCTGACGTAATTTATGCCGCAGTAGTAGGTGGCAGTAACGTTGCTTGGTTTAAACAGCTTAAAGCAGCGGGTATTACAAGCGACAAACAAACCTTGTTAACCATTTCAGTAACAGAAGATGAAGTGTTAGGTATTGGTGGTGAAAACTTGGAAGGTTTCTACTCAATCATGAAATATTTCGAAAGCCTAGATAATCCTAACAATGCAAAATTTGTTAAAGAATTCAAAGCAATGTGGGGCGATGACAGCGTAATGGGTGATGTTACTCAAGCCGCTTATTTAGGTCCTTGGTTATGGAAAGCAGCGGTCGAAAAAGCAGGTACGTTTGATGTCGACAAAGTAGTAGCTGAATCTGAAAAAGGCGAAATCGCGTTAGATACTGCACCAGAAGGTTATGTGAAATTACATCCTAACCATCATTTATGGAGCAAAGCACGCGTTGGACAATGGAACAAAGATGGTCAAGCGACAGTAGTTTATGAGTCAGACTTAATTGAACCAAATCCATTCCCTAAAGGTTACCAATAGGCAGCCCTTAGTTTCAAATAGTTAATGTAGAGACAGGTTGGTCATCATGACCAACCTGTTATTAAAACCAGATAGTGAGTAATTGTAATGTTTTCGTTAGAAACTTTATTACGGAGTATGTGTTATGGGTGAGTATTCAATACAAGAGTTAACATCGATTTTTGCCATGCAAGGCTTTGCAGGCTTAAGTTTGTTCAGTGTACTTCTACTTATGGCACTTGGTCTGGCGATTATTTTTGGACAAATGGGCGTTATCAACATGGCCCATGGCGAATTTATGGCAGTAGGTGCTTATACAACGTATCTAATGTCTGTGATAAGTGAAACGTATTTCCCGTGGTTTACGCAATATTACTTCCTGTTTGCAATAATGGCCTCCTTTTTTATTGCCGGGATATTGGGGTATCTCACCGAGTTTATTTTGATACGGCACTTATACAAAAGACCACTTGATACGCTATTAGCGACATGGGGTTTAAGTTTAATCATGCAGCAAACTTTCCGTTCACTATTTGGTGCACGCGAAGTAAGCCCAACATTACCAGACTGGTTAATGGGCTCGTACCAACCAACAGATTCAATCTATATCCCAATCAACGGTATGTTCGTTTTAGGTTTAACCGCCGTCGTAACAATTGGTGTTTATATCTTAATGTATCGATCAAATTGGGGTTTAGCTGTTCGCGCCACCACACAAAACAGAATTATGAGTGGCGCTGTGGGCATCAATACAAAGAAAATAGATCGCTTAACCTTCGCTTTAGGTTGCGGTATCGCAGGTATCGCAGGCGCAGCCTTCACAACAATTGCATCAACTGGACCAACATCAGGCTCTCTTTATATTGTTGATACCTTTATGGTGGTTGTATTTGGTGGTGCAGCAAGTTTATTTGGCACGATTGCATCGGCCTTTACCATCGCTCAGGCACAGTCAATTTTAGAATTTTTCATCAGTGGATCTATGGCCAAAGTACTGACCTTATTAACGCTGGTTATTATTTTGATGATGCGCCCTGAAGGCCTGTTCTCAATCAAAGTCCGTAAATAAGCGAACGAGGAGCACAACATGAATTTTCTGTATGAACGTTTTTTAGGTGGGAAAAATGGAGCGATCGGCTTGGCTATTCTTGCCATATTGATCTTAATCATTTTGCCTGCATCACTCGACCTATTTCGCTTAAACATGGTGGGAAAATACTTAACCTACGCCTTTGTGGCAGTGAGTTTGGTTCTATTATGGGGTTACGGCGGTATTTTAAGTTTAGGACAAGGGGTGTTTTTCGGGCTAGGCGGTTATTGCATGGCGATGTTTTTAAAGCTTGAAGCCTCTGATATAGAAAGCACTAGTATCCAATCAACACCGGGGATTCCTGACTTTATGGATTGGAACCAATTGACCGAGCTACCGTGGTTTTGGGTACCATTCCATAGTTTTAGTTTTACTTTATTCGCGGTGATTGCTGTTCCTGCTATCTTTGCCTTCATCATCGGCTATTCAATGTTTAAACGTCGAGTCGGTGGGGTTTATTTTGCCATCATCACCCAAGTTATCGCGGTAATCATCACCGTATTGATTGTGGGCCAACAAGGTTACACCGGCGGTATTAACGGTATCACTGATTTAAAAACAATCCATGGCTGGGATATTCGTGAAGATTCAGCAAAATACATCTTGTACTTCATCAATGCATTTCTATTATTTGGAGTGATTTTAATCAGCCGCTTCATCCTAACCAGCAAGTTTGGACGCTTATTATTAGCCATGCGTGACAAAGAAGATAGGGTTCGCTTCTCAGGTTATGACGTATCAAACTTTAAGATCTTTATCTTTTGTGTATCTGCAGTGATTGCAGCAATTGGTGGTGCCATGTTCACCTTGCAAGTTGGCTTTATGTCACCTTCATTTGTCGGCATCGTACCCTCAATTGAAATGGTCATCTATGCCGCCGTAGGTGGTCGTATGTCATTGATTGGTGTGGTTTACGGTACTTTATTGGTGAATTCTGGCAAAACAATCTTTTCAGAAACATTCCCTGAATTATGGTTGTTCTTGATGGGCGGCTTGTTCATCGCCGTCGTTATGTTCTTCCCTAATGGCCTTGCAGGTATTTGGGATAAATACGGTAAACCTCACCTAGACCGTATTCCTAAACCAAAATTTTTAAGCTCAGCTAAAGCATTAATCAGTAATAAAAATGCTAGCTCAGTAAAGGACAGTAAATGAAACATTCTGATTCTTACTTTCGCTTAAATTCGCACTCGACTTCACGTCTTAAGGAATATATGTCATGAGTAGTAATACCGATTTCGCACTGGCCATTGAAGATTTAACCGTTTCATTTGATGGATTTAAAGCGGTAGATAACTTGAGTCTTTATGTTGATACCAATGAATTAAGGGTGGTGATTGGCCCAAACGGTGCGGGTAAAACCACCTTGCTTGACCTGATTTGTGGCAAAACAAAATCCACATCAGGCAGTATTAAATTTAAAAATAAAGAGCTTTCCAAGCTTTCTGAACATCAAATTGTGCATGCAGGTGTAGGCCGCAAGTTTCAAACACCTTCTATTTATGAAAACTTGTCTGTTTACGACAATCTTGAAGTGTCGTATCCACAAGGCCGAAGCGTAATGGGCTCATTACTGTTTAACCGCACCGCCAAAGTTGATGCTCGTATTAGAGAAATTGCTGGTGAAGTGTTTCTGGAAGATTTCCTGAGCATGGAAGCCGCGTTACTTAGCCACGGTCAAAAACAATGGTTAGAAATAGGCATGTTGCTGATTCAAGATCCGGAATTACTCATGTTAGATGAACCCGTTGCTGGCATGAGCGTAAAAGAACGTGAGCTAACAGCCGAGCTATTAAACCGCATCAGCAAAGGTCGTTCAGTATTAGTTATCGAACATGATATGGAATTTGTTGCCCGCATTGCACACAAAGTAACGGTACTTCACCAAGGCAAAATTCTTGCCGAAGGTGATATGAAAACAGTCCAAAATAATCCTGATGTCATTGAAGTCTATCTAGGACACTAAGAAAAGAGGTATTAATTATGCTTGAAGTATCCGATTTACATGTGAGTTATGGGCAAAGTGAAGTGATTCATGGCATCAGCTTTACAGCAAAAAAGAATGAAACATTGGCCATAATGGGCCGAAATGGTATGGGAAAAACCACGTTATTCAAATCACTCATTGGTATTTTAGAAGCGGGCGAAGGCAGCATTAAAATTGATGGTGAAGATGTCACCAAAAATGAGAGCCACCAACGCGTTGCCAATGGCATTGCTTACGTGCCACAAGGTCGTATGATTTTTCCAACGCTCACTGTTCAGGAAAATATTGAAACGGGCATGCAAGTATCTGGCATGAAACGCGTACCAGAAGATATCTATGCATTGTTCCCTGTTTTGTTCGATATGCGTCATCGTAAGGGCGGCAACTTATCGGGCGGACAGCAACAACAACTAGCTATCGCTAGAGCATTGGTCACTAATCCCAAAGTACTGTTATTAGATGAGCCGACAGAAGGCATTCAACCTTCAATCATTAAAGATATTGCTAAAATTTTGAATGAAATCCAACAAATGCGTGACATCACCATTATTGTTTCTGAACAAGTACTTAGCTTCACGATGGCTATTGCCGATAGACTGATTGTGATTGATTCAGGAAAATTTATTCACGAAGATCTCAGAAAAGACGTAGATGTTGCTAAAATAAGCAAATACCTATCGGTGTAAATCTACGTTAACGGAGTAATTAGTGAGTATTTACTTAGCATGAATCCATTGAACAGCTTGGCGGAAGATGTTCCGTCAGGCTGGCTAGCACAACTTGATTTAGAATTTTCTCATCGCAGCGATAAAACCGTATTGTCACATCGCAGTCAACGCGGACCACTCCACGTGCAAAGACCTTTCTACCCAGAAGGCGATGTGTGTCATTTATATATTCTTCATCCTCCTGGCGGTGTTGTCGGTGGCGATACGCTGACCATCAACACCACCATTCATGCCAACGCTAGCACATTATTAACCACTCCCGGCGCGACTAAGTTTTATCGTAGCCAAGGCCAAACAGCTCACCAAAAACAATTCTTAAAAATTGCCGACCACGCTTCCTTAGAATGGATGCCGCAAGAAAACATTTATTTTCCTGGTGCTCAAGCACGGATGAGTACGCAGATTGATCTCGCACCTAATGCACGATTTATAGGGTGGGAAACACACTGTTTGGGCTTGCCCGTCAACAATGAAACCTTTACCACAGGACAACTAAACTTAGATTTTTTGCTCCGTCGTGATGGCGTGCCTTTATTAATGGAACGCATGCACATCAATGCTGAGAAATTAAATTCGCCGACGGGTTTACGTGGTCATGCAGTGATGGCAATGTTAGTCGCTACTCCTGCTAACAATGAACTACTCGAACAAGCAAGATCTACGTTACAAGATACTGATAATCACTTAATTGCCGCAACCTTAATAGAAGATTGTTTAGTGATACGTTATTTAGGCAACTCGACCGCTCAATGCCGTAAACTATTTACCCAAATATGGACGGAATTAAGACCCGCCATATTACAACGCAAAGCCTGTCCGCCAAGAATTTGGGCCACATAATGAATAGGTTATAAAGATGAATTTGACTCCTAGAGAAAAAGATAAATTATTGATATTTACCGCAGGATTATTGGCTGAACGTCGAAAATTACGTGGTGTAAAACTCAATCATCCCGAAGCCATCGCTTATATTAGCGCTGCTATTTTAGAAGGTGCGCGAGATGGGCGAAGCGTTGCTGAATTGATGGATTACGGCCGTACTTTATTAACGCGTGATGATGTCATGACTGGCATCGCAGAAATGATTCATGACATACAAGTAGAAGCGACTTTTCCTGACGGCACTAAATTAGTGACCGTTCATGATCCCATTGTTTGATTGCACGCAACAGGAGACTTCACATGATTCCAGGTGAAATAATTGTCGCCAAAGGTGACATCACGCTCAACGCAGGTCGCGCCACCGTTATCGTGAATGTAGGTAATACCGGCGATCGACCCATTCAAGTCGGTTCGCATTATCATTTTTTTGAAACCAATCCAGCTTTAGAATTTGATCGTGAAAAGACCTACGGTTTTAGACTCGATATTGCAGCAGGAACAGCAATACGTTTTGAACCCGGCCAAACACGCGAAGTAGAACTGGTTGCTTATGCTGGTGATCGTAAGGTTTACGGTTTTAACGGTGAAGTAATGGATGCCTTGGAGAGTAAAAGATGAGCACTATAAGCAGACAAGCCTATATGGAGATGTATGGACCAACGACGGGCGATCGCGTCCGCCTTGGTGATACAGAGCTGTGGATAAAAGTCGAAGACGACCGCACTATTTACGGTGATGAAGTTAAATTTGGCGGCGGTAAAGTTATTCGTGATGGCATGGGACAAAGCCAACGCTGTGATGCTGATGTCGTAGATGTACTGATTACCAATGCTTTAATTATGGACCACTGGGGCATTATCAAAGCCGATGTAGGTATTAAACATGGTCGTATTGTTGCTATCGGCAAAGCGGGTAATCCTGATGTTCAACCTGGTGTTGATATTGTAGTAGGAGCTGGAACAGAGGTTATCGCGGGCGAAGGTCAAATTTTAACCGCAGGCGGCATCGACTCACATATTCATTTCATCTGTCCCCAACAAATCGAAGAAGCCTTAATGTCAGGCGTGACCACGATGATCGGTGGTGGAACAGGCCCTGCAACCGGTACCAATGCCACAACCTGTACTTCAGGTATCTGGAATATGCATCGTATGTTGCAAGCGGCGGATGAGTTACCAATGAACATCGGTTTTTTAGGCAAAGGTAATGCAAGTTTGCCAGAACCTTTAGCAGAACAAGTGCTCGCAGGTGCGATTGGCCTTAAATTACATGAAGATTGGGGTACCACACCGGCGTCAATTGATACTTGTTTATCCGTTGCTGAAAAAATGGATATTCAAGTCGCGATTCATACGGACACCTTGAATGAATCAGGTTTTCTTGAACATACCTTAGCAGCAATGAAAGGTAGAACCATTCACACTTATCATACAGAAGGCGCTGGCGGCGGCCATGCGCCAGACATTATTAAGGCCTGTGGTGAGTCATTTGTATTGCCTTCATCGACCAATCCGACTCGACCTTACACGATTAATACTGTGGATGAACATTTAGATATGTTGATGGTTTGCCATCATCTTGATCCTAATATTGCTGAAGATGTTGCCTTTGCCGAATCACGCATCAGACGTGAAACTATTGCTGCAGAAGATATTTTGCATGATCTTGGCGCTTTTTCGATGATAGCATCAGACTCACAGGCTATGGGTCGAGTAGGCGAAGTAATTACTCGCACTTGGCAGACGGCACATAAAATGAAAGTACAGCGTGGCCCTTTAGCGACGGATAAAGATACCGATGCCGATAACTTTCGAGCAAAGCGTTATATCGCTAAATACACTATTAATCCTGCGATCGCACATGGTATGTCCCATGAAATCGGCTCAATTGAAGTCGGTAAGTTGGCCGATTTAATATTATGGTCGCCAGCATTTTTTGCCACTAAGCCTAATTTAATTATTAAAGGCGGCATGATCGTCGCAGCGCCGATGGGTGATCCCAATGCATCAATTCCAACTCCGCAACCTGTACATTATCGTATGATGTTTGCCAGCCTCGGCGGTGCACGACATGCGACGCGTATGACCTTTGTATCACAAGCGGCAAAAGACGATGGCATTGCTGAAAAACTCGACTTAAAAAGCATGATCGGGGTAGTAAAAAATTGCCGAAATGTAAAAAAAGCCGATATGATTTTGAATGATTATCAACCTAATATCGAAGTCGATTCGCAGACTTACCAAGTTTATGCTGACGGCGAACTATTAACCTGTGAGCCAGCGGTGGAATTACCTTTGGCACAACGCTATTACTTATTCTAACTATGATTAATTTAACAAAAAAACTCACTACTAAAGCCGCTGAAAACGCCACGTTGACATTACCACTCGCTAGTCGTGTTAAAAGTCGATTACGCGCCGTTTTGGATGATGGTCGTGATGTCGGTTTGTTTCTAGAGCGCGGTCAAGTGCTGCAAAATGGTGATGTGTTAGCCAGCGAAGATGGCATTTTTGTCAAAATCATTGCCGCTAATGAAACCGTATCAACCGTGAGTTGTGATGATGCATGGTTAATGGCGCGGGCTTGTTACCATCTTGGTAATCGTCATGTTGCTTTACAGATTAATCCGGGCCGCATCCAATATTTGCATGATCATGTTTTAGATGACATGTTGATAGGACTCGGTTTAAAAGTAAAAGTTGAAAAAGTGCCTTTTGAACCAGAAGCCGGTGCTTACGGCAGTAATGCAAGTAGCAGTCATGATCACGGTCATCACCATCATTAAAATGCACTCGTTCACAAAATAATGACGGATATTAGTTTAATTCGCTTGATGCAGTTATCAAGCAGTGCCTTACCTGTAGGTGGTTTTACCTATTCTCAAGGGCTTGAATGGGCGGTGGAATGCCAGTGGATCACCACTGAACTGCAATTACATGATTGGCTTGCCGATCTGATTGCAACCACGCTGCAAGATCTTGAAATACCATTATTGGTCAGAATGGTGGCGGCCTGTGAAAATGAAGATGAAGCTGATTTATCACGTTGGATAGACATTCTGCTTGCTCATCGAGAAACCAGTGAACTTCGACTAGAAGAAAAAAACCGTGGTAGGGCAATGGTCAGACTATTAGAAGATTTAGAAATGAATCTCGCTGATCAATGGAAACTAATATTAGCAAAATCACAAACGGCAGGTTTTGCCTTAGCGCTCAGTCAGTGGAATATTTCGATAGCGCAAGGGGCACAAGGTTTTGCGTGGACATGGTTAGAAAACATGGTGATTTCGGGCGTTAAACTCATTCCATTAGGACAAATGGCAGGACAACGAATATTACGTGATCTCGCCGAAGACTTAGCGTTAGCAGTCAAAAAAGGTTTAACTGTCACCGATGAAAATATAGGCAGTTCAGCACCAGCTTTGGCTTATGCTAGCGCCCGTCATGAAACACAATACACCCGTTTATTTAGATCTTAATGCCTAATTATAAGAACACGTTCAAATTCAAATTATCCTAATTTTAAAGAATAGATAAAGAGTAAAAATATGACGAATAAAAAAGCACCGTTACGAATTGGCGTTGGCGGCCCAGTAGGCTCCGGCAAAACAGCATTACTTGATGCCTTATGCAAAGCAATGCGTGATGATTATCAATTAGCCGTCGTTACCAATGATATTTACACCAAAGAAGATGCTCAATTTTTGGTCAAAAGTGAGGCATTATCCGCCGATCGGATCGTGGGTGTAGAGACGGGTGGTTGCCCTCACACGGCGATTCGCGAAGATGCTTCAATGAATTTAGCGGCGGTTGAAGATCTCAGTCAGGCCTTTCCAGATTTAGATCTAATCTTTATCGAAAGCGGTGGCGATAACTTATCTGCCACGTTTAGCCCTGAATTGGCAGATATTACGATTTACGTAATTGATGTCGCTGAAGGTGAAAAAATCCCCAGAAAAGGCGGCCCTGGCATTACTCGCTCTGATCTTTTGGTGATTAACAAAATAGATTTAGCACCGTATGTCGGTGCTTCACTTGAAGTGATGGACAGTGACACTAAAAGAATGCGAGTTGACCGCCCTTATGTGTTTACTAACCTTAAAATAGGTCAAGGCTTATCGGACATTATTGCCTTTATCGTTAAAGAAGGCATGTTGTAACGCGGTAAGTGATTAAAGTAATGAGCACTTGTTTTGTGGCAATAAACGGCAAATCGAGTGCGCGTTAATACCAATCAGACAATTAATTGACCGTATCAGGATTAAATGCGGTCACTTGATCTCGGCCATTTTCTTTAGATTGATAAAGCGCTTGGTCAGCACCATGTATCGTCGCATCAATCGTCTTACCTTCTATAAACACACTAACACCAGCACTTGCGGTAATACTGATATGTTCAGAAAAACTATGATTTCTGATTTTATCGAGTAGCTTGTTAGCAAGTAGCATCGTGTCATTAATGCCCGTATTAGGACAAATAATCAAAAACTCCTCGCCCCCCCAACGCCCGACATAATCGGTCACTCGTATATTTTGTTTAATGATCTGAGCAAACTCAATGAGTACTTTATCGCCAGTGAGATGGCCATAACTGTCATTAGTCTGTTTGAAAAAGTCGATATCTAGCAAAATAACCGATAAATCAGTGTTATACCTATCCACTTCTGCCTTTTTCTCAGCAAGCACTTCATCTGTTTTCACTCGATTATAAAGTCCCGTTAATTTATCGGTGATCGATAATGTTAACAACGAATTGTTTAATTTTTTCAGCTTAATGTAATGAAAAATATAGCCTGACAGAATTAAAACGATGATCGCAAATAATTTCCATGCGTAGCTATAATCAAATTCGTGATCATCTGTCACGACGATCCATTTGTTATAGATCACTTGTAGTTCTGAGTCACTTAGGTTCTTAACCAGCTCATTAAGTACTGCATTAAGCTCTGGTTCGTCATTACGAGAGGCCATAGAGAGCTTTATATTTTCATCTAGACGCGATGAAATTTTCAACACCCCAGCAAATTCCTTTTGAATTGAATTGGCAAGCACCATCAAATTATCGATGTAGCCATATAATTCACCACTTTCAACTCGAGCAAGGCCATCGCTTATGGATGCTACTTCAACCACATTGATATCGGGTATTTTGTTACGAAGTAACTCTCCTATTACATAGCCCTTAACGACACCTAGCTTTTGATCTTTAACTTCAGAAATGTCATTAACAAAAAGCGTATTCATTTTTGTTGCTAGGGCAATAGGAAGATCAATATATGGCTGAGTAAAATCCATGTATTTGAGACGTTCTGGCGTAGAAGCCGCTAGTGAAAAAATATCACATTCACGCGCTTTAGCCTTGAGCAGCGACGTCGTCCAATCTTTTGTGGGAATTAATGTAATGGGAATAGGTAGTTGCTTTCTAAACTTACTTATTACGTCGGCAGTAATGCCAATGTATTTTCCATCCTTAATGGCTTCGAAGGGTAACCAGTCAGGAGAAATACACAGACGAATTTCTTTCTTATTTTGCAAATACTTCATTTGTTCATCAGAAAAATGAACACCGCTACCAAATTCATGCAGTGCATTTTGAAAAATGAATGTACTCAATTTTTCACTCTTATCAAGCAGACCACTATATTGAAGCTGATTAACTGCGCGAACCGTAAGCTCTTGATTGGTTGCACCGATTTCAAAGAAGTCTAATAACATCATTTTTCTAGTTACTTCAGCTTCATATGTCAGCGCATCGAGGCTTTTTTCTTTTGAATAATGATTATAAATAACGTCGATAGTTTCTTGTGGATGAGCCAAGGCATAAGCCCAGCCTTTATTCGATGCATCAATAAAATATCGACTTCTTTCTGGATGACTCAATGCTTCTGAATAAGAAGTGAATAAATTAACCGCGCTCATTGAAAAGCCATAATCAGCCGGATCGATGATGTTGTATGGGATATTGAGTTGATCAAGCTCAAAAAGCTGATTGGTCCGAAATGCGCTCATCGCATCGACTTTATGCTCGATGAAGTCATTGATATTGAAGGAATGTTCTAGAAGTCTCGCATTTTTCTTATTGATAAAAAAATGGTCTAACATCAATGCTAATGAACTATATTTAAGCTCATCGGTGGTGCCCATAATTCGTTTACCAACCAAATCGCTAGGTTGTTTAATGTCTTTTGACGTCACAAAAATCAGCGGCGATTTTTGATAATAGGTCGCCATTAATATAGTCGGTTTTAACTTACCATCACTGACCACGACGCTTGAGTTATAAATACCGTAGTTACTTTGTCTTGAAAGTACGCTATCAACAATATCAATGCCTTCTTTGTATTCGCGTAGCTCAACATCTAGTCCGACATCGTTATAAAAGCCTTTTTCTTTGGCCATGATAAAGCCAGCAAATTCAAACTGATATTTCCAATCTAATTGTAAAGAGACTTTTTCAAGCGGTGCTGCGGCATAAGATAGTACAGAATGTGCTGCTAACATCATCGCAACGAGATACATCATTTGTTTTTTGTAAAATGAAAATCTCATTTAGCACATAATCCTTAAATAATATTTTTAAGACATTATATGTTGTTTAAACAAAGGAATTCCATTTCCCTGTCTAAATATTGCTATGTTTAGGTAATTGCTGAATATTTTCCTAATTTTTCATTGAAAAAAGCATGCTATTTCATAAAGGGATAATCGGTATAACCATGCTCATCACCACCGTAAAAAGTGCTTGAATCAAAGTCATTTAATGGCGCATTAGTAGCAAACCGTTCGACTAAGTCAGGATTACTAATAAGTAACTTTCCAAAAGAAATAAGATCCGCGTCATTGTTCTGAATCGCCGCATTACCTGTTTCAAAGGTATATTCACTATTGGTCATATAATGACCATTCCACAATGGGCGTAATGTTGTTAAATCAAAAGCGGAGCCAGCTGCACCCGGCGCTTCAGCGCCCATTTCAGTAACATGTAGATAAGCGAGATTAAATTGATTAAGTGCTTGTACAACATAACTAAACGTCGCTTTTGGATCGCTATCGGTCATGTCATTAAACGGTTGTAATGGCGATAAACGTACACCAACACGATCAGCGCCCCAAATATTACTGACTGCTTCAACCACTTCTAGTAATAAACGTGAACGGTTTTCTAGGTTGCCACCATAAATATCATCACGATGATTGCTACCATCGCGAAGAAATTGATCAAGCAAATAACCATTTGCACCATGAACTTCAACACCATCAAACCCCGCTTCAAGGCAATTTTGAGCGGCTTTTTTATACATCTCGATCACATCTTGAATTTCATCAAGTGATAATGCATGAGGTGTTTCGTAGGGCTGCATACCTTCATAAGTGTACACTTCGCCTTTAAGCTTTATAGCAGAAGGCGCTTGTGGCAGCATATCATTCGGTAATAAAGAACTATGTGATACACGACCACAATGCCAAAGTTGTAATACTATTTTGCCGCCTTTTTCATGCACGGCATCCGTTACTTTTTTCCAGCCATCAATTTGTTGCTGTGTATAAATACCCGGCGTATTCGGATAGCCTGCCGCCTCGTGAGCGATTTGACTACCTTCAGTAATGATTAAACCTGTGCTAGCGCGTTGGCGATAATATTCAACATTCATCTCTGTAGGCGCCAAACCTCCGCCAGCACGATTTCGTGTTAACGGCGCCATCACCACTCTATTTTTCAGGCTTATAGCACCCAATTGAATAGGTGATAATAATGTCAGGTCTTGCTGTGTTGTGTCATTCATAAAATTGTCCTTCATAAAATCGTAAATTGCGTACGTAAGCTGAATAGGCCTTAAACGCTGGCTTCCAATATTTTGGTGCTTTTTGCTAAATCGATATCGCTATGCTCGCCCAATTGCGTCAGTCCATGCTCACCCAACTGTTTGATCATTTGAGGAATATCAGCCAAGCCTAACTGATAATCTTTTAGGTGAGTGCGAACACCCATTTGTTCAAAGAAATCACGTGTTTTAGCAATGGCAAGATCGATGCGAGTATCATCATCGCCTTCGGTAATATTCCACACACGTTCTGCATATTGAATGAGTTTGTCGTGTTTTTGCTCACGTTGCTCACTCATGACGCTCGGTAAAATAATGGCCAAGGTTTGAGCGTGATCCAAACCATGTAAAGCGGTAAGCTCATGACCAATCATATGTGTCGCCCAATCTTGAGGCACACCCGCACCAATCAAACCATTAAGCGCTAAGGTCGCTGTCCACATAAAATTTGCTTGCAACTCGTAATTAGTCGGGTCTTTTAATATCGCTGGACCAATCTCAACCAAGGTGGTTAATAAACCTTCTGCAAAGCGATCTTGCACCCGTGCATTAACCGGATATGTTAAATATTGCTCCATCGTGTGAGTAAACGCATCGACGATACCATTCGCTATTTGGCGAGGTGGTAATGTCGAAACTTTAGTGGGATCAAGCACTGAAAATTGCGGGTAAACAAGTTGGCTGCTAAACGCCATTTTTTCACGTGTTTCATAACGTGTGACGACTGAATTACTGTTCATTTCCGACCCAGTTGCTGGCAAGGTCAATACAGCACCAAATGGTAAGGCTTGGGTGATACCTTTTGCTTTATCGACTAAAATTTCTTGCCACGCATCACCTTTACATGACACGGCAAGCGAAATAAATTTAACGCCATCAATCACTGAACCGCCACCCACACCAATTAAATAATCAAGTTTGTTATCTTTAATTTGTTGAACAGCTTTCATCAGCGTGCTGTAGCTTGGGTTCGCCTCAATGCCGCCGAACTCTTCTACATAACGGTCGCCTAACGAAGTAATCACTTCGCCTAATGTGCCATGCTTGCGAGCACTCTCCCCGCCAAACAGCACTAGTACACGTGCATCTTGTGGAATAAAGTTTGTCATCTCAGCAATCTTATTTTCACCAAATAAAATGCGAGTAGGGTTATAAAAGTTAAAATTGTTCATTATTCTTTTCCTCATCATGCCATGCCACGTCTAAAGACAGGCGGCACATAAATTAAATTATCCAACGCGAATGCTTATGCAAAGCCGCCGTTGGCACCAATATTTTGTCCTGTCACCCACGAGGCATCTTCACTTGCCAGAAACAACACGACACGAGCGATATCTGTCGGCTCAGCTATTCGACCTAATGCCGCCATACCAGCAAGTCGATTAATCACTTCTTCACTTTTACCTTCTTTAAATAATTCGGTATTAGTAGGCCCTGGCGAAACCGAGTTCACGGTGATATTTCGTTGACCCACTTCTTTAGAAAACACTCTAGTAAGCTGCTCTACTGCACCTTTTGTTGCACAATAAGCGCCGTAAGTTGGCATCAATAAGCGTGTGGTTGTACTAGAGAAATTAATCACACGACCGCCATCTTCAAGGCGCGAAGCCGCCTGACGAAGCGTATTAAATGTGCCTTTAACATTAATGGAAAAAATACGATCAAAGTCTTCATCCGTCGTATTTTCGATGGTTTTATAGATGATCGATCCTGCATTATTCACCAAAATATTGAGCTTCCCGAAATGAGAAATGGCTGATTCAAATAACGCCTCAACTTGAGCCGAACTACTCACATCGGCTTTAATCGCAATCGCCACACCACCAGTATTCGTGATGTCAGCCACCACCTTGTCGGCAGCTTGTTTATTACCAGAATAATTAATAACGACTTTAGCGCCAGCTAGTGCAAACGTCATCGCTATCTCAGCGCCAATACCTCTTGATGAGCCTGTAATAAGAGCTACTTTATCTTTTAGTGATGTCATTAATTTTCCTTAACTATTTAAATAAACGCATTCAATAGACTTGCGACTAGCCAAATCCGGCTACTAATAGACCGGTCAACTATTTTTTACACAAATAAATTGACTGAATGACTATTGGTTAAACGCCTTTAAGACGTGAATAAAGTGCCTTACTGGCAACATCAAAGGCATCCGCTGTATGATTCACTTTTGCCATCAGTGTCGCGCCAATCCAAAGATAATAAATCTCTTTAGCAATCGTTAGCGCATCGTCAGCAAGTACAATTTCTTTATTATCAACCGCTTGCTGAAGACACTGTGCCAAACGTGAAATCACGCGTTGCGTACCTAATTTTAAAGCGAGACGCATCGCTTCTGATAAATCCGACACTTCACCACTAAGTTTTACCACCAAACATTTGGTATTTGTAATGTCGCTACATTGATTGCTTTTCCAACCTTCAAAATAGTCGAATAATAATGGCAAGGCGGCTTTGCCATTCGTCACATCTAGCGTCACATCTAATTTAGCCAAGTACTCATCAAAGTAGTTTTCAAGCAGCGCGGTACCAAAATGTTCTTTTGAATCGAAGTAGTGGTAGAAAGATCCCTTAGGTACTTGTGCTGTTTTAAGGATCTCACTTAACCCAACCGCACTAAAGCCCTTACCAAGAATAAGCGTCTTAGCAACGGATAAAATATGTTGGCGTGTATCACCTGTTCGTGTTTGAGTAATTGCATTCATGGACATACCATAACAAAGAATAGACCGGTCGTCTAGTTCCTGTTTATAGTGTCATCAACAGGAGGTCGTTCCGCCAGCTAGTTAAAGTATCAATTTGAAACGGGTTATGACTTAAGAGGATGAATCATTGTCAATCGCAGACTGAATCAACTCTAGAGGACTTGTCACTGCCTGAAGATTTTGTTGCAAAACATGAGTATAAATCTCGGTCGTTTTCACATCAGCGTGGCCCAATAACTTTTGTACTACACGAATATTGGTACCCGCTTCCAACAAGTGCGTGGCAAATGAATGTCGAAATATATGTGATGTCACGCGTTTATCAATCCCCACTTTAACTTTCGCTGCACGCAACGCCTTTCCTAAACCGGACTCATCTAAATGATGACGTCGGATCGCTCCCGTTCGGGGATCCGTTGATAATGTTTTAGAAGGAAAAGCATATTGCCAACCCCATGTCACACCTGCATTTGGAAACTTTTTATCCAACAGATTGGGTAAATAAACGCCCGCAACATTGTCTGCACGATCTTGCTCAAACAACGCTTTTATTTCCACTAAGTGCGCCTTCAACTCAGGCACAATTGATTGAGCTAATAATGTTGACCTATCCTTGCCACCTTTACCATCACGTACGATTAAGTACCCATTGGCAAAATCAATATCCTGGACTCGCAAACGAAGTAACTCCATCACTCGTAAACCTGCGCCATACATCAGCTTTGCTAACAATGCATTGACACCTGTCATTGCAGATAAAATCTGAGCGGCCTCCGTTTTACTCAACACAACAGGCAAACGAACAGCCTTTTTTGAGCGTGTAGGCTCTAAATCATCGGCAATAGGTAAATCTAAAACACGCTTATAAAGAAACACAATGGCATTTAGGGCAAGGCTTTGTGTTGATGCCGCATAGTTCTTATTCACCGCCATGTCAGATAAAAAACCTTCAATTTCACGCTTACCCAACGACTTCGGATGCTGCTTACCATTAAAACGTATGAATGCAAGGATCCACTTAATATAAGCTTCCTCTGTTCGGATTGAGTAATGATGATAGCGCATCACCTCCCTCACTTGATCCATCAAACGAATCGAATGAGGTTTAAATTGCGCTTTTTCAGAAGGAGGTATTTGATAGGCCATTAATAATTCCTGCTTTTTACTTGATTATTCAATTACAGGGAATTATAGTCCGTATATGTATATAAATTACAGGGAATTATTATTCCCGTTAATAACAAGTTAGGCGCCTTACTGAAGTAGGAGGAAATATGTCAGATTGTGGTTGTGGGGCAGAACAAGCGGAGAGTCTGGAAAAGAAAACTCTCATCATTCTGTTATCTATCAATGCATTTATGTTTGTTACTGAATTAACGCTGGGCTGGTTGGCGCAATCTACCGGGCTTATCGCTGACTCGCTAGATATGCTAGCTGATGCTACTGTCTATGGTCTGTCACTATATGCAGTTGGGAAAGGAGTCGTGAAGCAAGCAAAGGCGGCTAGAGTGAGCGGTTACCTACAAATAATTTTGGGGCTTGGCGTTTTATTCGAAGTGATCAGGCGTATGTTTTTTGGCAGTGAACCTCAAAGCACTCTTATCATTGTTGTCGGTGCGGTTGCCCTCCTGGCAAACATCATTTGTTTAATTCTCATTTCCAAGCACAAAGATAGCGGCGTACACATGCGCGCTTCGTGGATATTTTCAACAAATGATGTCATTGCCAACTTGGGGGTAATTATATCTGGTGTTCTTGTTGCCATCGTTGGCAGTCGCTATCCCGACCTAATTGTGGGAACAATAATATCAATCGTGGTGATTCGTGGCGGTATAAAAATACTACAAGATGCGGACCAAACTCAGAAATCTGGAAATCGCGCCTAACAAAGCGCTGCAGAGGGACGGCCAATGCTATGCACCTTTGTGCTGGTCGCTGCGCTCCCATTTTCGCACAAAGGTGCATAGCATTGTCCGCCCCTGAGCGCGGCGTTGGGCTTGCAAGAAACGTAGCGTATAGTAATGTCGTCACAACAATAGGAGATATGTCATGGTCAAAGTAGCGTTGTTCGTTCGCCTCGAAGCGAAACCTGGAAAAGAGAAAGAGGTTGAGAGCTTCCTTATGAGTGGTCTTCCCATCGTCATGGAAGAGCCAGCCACGACCGCTTGGTTTGGCATACGCCTTGGGCCACAAACCTTCGGAATCTTTGATGCCTTCCCCAATGAAGCGGGCCGACAAGCGCATCTGTCGGGCAAGGTTGCTGCGGCGTTAATGGCAAAAGCCGGTGAGTTGTTCTCCGAGCCGCCGTCAATCGAGAAAGTTGACGTGCTTGCAGCGAAGCTACCCGGCTAAGCAAGCCCAACAAGGCGCTCCAGCCGACGTTCTTGCCTCCGCTTCGCTACGGCAAGAATGCGGCTGAGCTTGGGCGTTAAGTTCTCAGGGGGAGCATGAAGCTCAAAAAACTATTGTCACTGGATTTCATGCAAGGTTTTCAGTCTCTTCTGGAGACAGAATTCGAAAATCGACTATTTGTGGCTAGCTTAAGAAATTATGCGTCGCATGGTAATCCTCTAAGATTTCACAATTTTGCTTTCTCGATGAGAGAGCTGGTATTGCATGTAATTCAAAGAAAAGCACCACCTAAGCAGGTAAAAAATGCTATTTGGTATGAGCGCGAGAGTGATAGGCATGAGGTTACAAGAAGGCAGCAGATTAAATACTGCGCGCAATCAAATATATCAGATGCTTACCTTGGCGAAGCCGTACTTGAGCATTTGAGTGAGTGTATTTCTGAGTTTCTTGGCGAGTTCAATTTCTTCAATAAATATACGCATATAACAGAGAAGTATTTTGATGTTTCGCCGAAGTCGTTTTTTCATGATGCAAAAGTAGTTATAGAAATAGCAAAGGATTCTCTAAATCAATTAAATGATCTTGAGCGAATTGTTATCGAAGCGCTTGAAGAAAAGGTAAGAGAGGCTGTTATTTCTACCGCTGTGAGCGCTATACCCGATAGTTTGTCGCTTCTTGCGAATCATGTTTATATTGAATACACCGAAGTTGAAGAGATTGAGTGCACGGGAATTGATAATGAATTTATCTATGTGGTTGCCAGTGGTAATGTACATGTCACACAAGAATATGGGCCGAAGGACGATCTTTGCGAAATAAATGAATGCTACCCCTTCACGTTGAATATGAAGTCTCATGTAGACAACCCTGAAGAATTTACCGTCGAATCTGAAGAGCTAGATGTAGATACTTCTTCATGGTACGAATAGAACTTAACAAGGCGCTTCTGTCGGACAAATTTTCCGCTGCGCTTGGCGTTATGCCAATATCAGACTAGCTTTTGATAGTGTGACAGGTCTGCTTTCATCGTTATAAACACATAACGATGAAAGGAGTAAATAATAGAGACAGGAACATCTGCAAATAACACATAAATAGGAGATAACATGAAGCTTAAATATGCTTTTCTAACCTCACTCTTTCTCACCTCAACGGCTTTCGCTTCGAATCAGATCACTGTTGATATGACCAACCTCAAAACGGGGGAGAGCGTCGGAACAGTCACGATTAGCAACCATCCCTATGGAACAATATTTACGCCCAACCTTAGCAATCTACCTACCGGTATTCATGGCTTTCATGTGCATGAAGTTGCATCGTGTGGAGCAAAGAAAAAAAATGGTGATTTAGTTCCCGGGGGTGCAGCGGGCAGCCATTATGACCCAGCGAGCAATGGACAGCATGCTGAACCTTGGAGTTTTAAAGGTCACAAGGGTGATTTGCCTGTCTTATATGTCGATGAAGAGGGTCGGGCCACCTTGCCGGTGCTATCACCTAGATTAACGCTTAAAGATCTGTCTAATCGCTCTTTGATGATTCATGTTAATGGTGACAATTATTCGGATGATCCTAAACCACTTGGCGGTGGCGGCGCGCGCTTAGCCTGCGGTGTCATCAACTAAGCGATTACGAAGAACCGGCATATAAGCCGGTTCTTTTTTTGATGATTTATTTGGCTTAATTTAATCAATGGGGGGGGTCAGTTTCGATTGATTGGTATCTTATAAACCGCATCATTGATTCTAATAGTTTTTATGGGTTTTCATCTTATTGTTTAACAATCGATTCACACTGACCCCATTGATTTTTCGCACTATCGCGCGTGCACCTTAACTAGATCGTTATGATTTAGTTGTTTCACGTGCCATTATGAACAATCAATTTTTACAAATGAGGAAATAAAATGATAGATATTGGTATTAACAAAGAGAATAGAACAGAAATATCAAATGGTTTGAAAGAACTATTAGCTGATTCTTACACCTTGTATTTACAAACACATAACTTTCACTGGAATGTAACGGGTTTACAATTTCGTGAATTGCACTTGATGTTTGAAGAGCAATATACGGAGTTAGCTGTTGCTGTTGATGATATTGCTGAACGTATTAGAACTCTTGATGTGCCTGCACCAGGAACTTACAAAGAATTTTCTAAACTCAGCTCTATAAAAGAAGTGGATGGAGTTCCAAGTTCATCCGAAATGGTTGAGATTTTAACGAAAGGTCATGAGCAAGTAATTAAAACGTCCCGTAAAGTTTTAAAAATTGCGCAAAGTGTAGATGATGAATCAACTGCAGCTCTTGTATCTGACCGTATGCGTGTACATGAAAAAACAGCTTGGATGTTAAGAGCTACTAAAAAATCATAACACTAAGCTAAGCGTTCAATGGGGTCATACATCGATCCGTAGGTTTACCTTTGATGCCAGCGCTGGAGTCAATCTGACTTCAGCGCCCAGTATGACCTTGTCGCCGACGCTAAAGGTTAGCTCTGTGGTTTGATCAGGAACTTCTCTCCGGTAGCTTGCTTGCGATAAGCGGAGATCGCATCCATTTGTAATGCACCGGCCAGGGATACTTCGTGAGTATAGTGACTGGCGAAAGTAGTTTTGATCTCGGCGGCGATGCGTTTGCGCATGACAGCGGTGGTTTCATTACCTAACTTTCCTAATGCATTGAACAACAAAAAGCCATTTACGCCCCAGGCAAAACCAAAGCTGCGGTTCAGTGTGATGGGGCTGCGATCAAGGCCGCCATAAATATAAACCTGTTTGTAGATATCAGATCCATACACGCTGTATTCAGTCATGTTGCGAGAGATGGCGGCTTCCATGCATGTGAGAATATCGCTAGCCAGACTACCGCCACCGATGGGGTCGAAAGCGATAGTAGCGCCGGTGTCGATCAGTGCTTGGGTCAGGTCTGACATAAAGCTGTTGCTGCTGGAATTGACCACGTACTTGGCACCCATATCGCGTAGCAATGCTTCCTGTTCCGGCTTGCGGACAATATTGACTAGGTCGATGCCGTCGGCGATGCAGATACGGTTGAGCATTTGCCCAAGGTTAGAGGCAGCAGCAGCGTGAACGATAGCCTTGTGACCTTCAGCGCGCATGGTTTCTACCATGGTTAATGCAGTCAGTGGATTCACATAACTGGAAGCGCCTTCGACTGCCGTCGTACCTGACTCCAGTTCCAGACAGCTTTGCACATTGGCACAAAGGTATTTGCGGTAGCTACCACCGCCAATGAACGCAACGGTTTTGCCCATCAGGTTTTGTGCGGCGGCGGATGAGCCTGCAGCGACAACGGTTCCTGCACCTTCATTGCCCACGGGAATAGGCTTGCCAACTCGCTTTTTAACGGCATCCATGAACTCGGCTGGGACATCAGCACTGATGATCGGGCGATCAGCACTACCGGATTGGCTGGCAGTCGTCATATCAGCTGCGCTGAACATCACCCCTAGGTCTGACGGGTTGAGAGGAGCGGCTTCAATGCGGATGACCACCTGGTTTTCGCCCGGTTGCGGTATCTCGATCTCGCCAAGGGCGAGTTCCAGTTTGTTATCTTCGCTAATGGTGGAAGTAAGTTCAATGTTGATATTTGACATTTTTTTCTCCTGCAAAAGTTAAGGGGAGACTGGTACTACGCCAACCGGTGTTACCCGATAAAATAAGAACAAGCCCCTAGCACCTGTCTGATCGCGGTGATCAATGGGGTTAGTGTAGCTGACTTAGTCGATCCGTTCCCCTAAGAACAGAAGACCATCGTCTACGTAGCTTTTGTATTCTCTTTAATACTGCCTTTTGCAGTGCATGGAACGCGAGCGTTCGGCCAAATAGATATTTATTCGCCTTTTCGCTAGAGTATTGGTGTCTATTAGATTTATTACTGTTGCACTGTTGATTGGGCTCCCTACTTATAGGAAATAATCTCTAAACTAAGATTTGTGCCTAGATGGCGGTGGTGGGTGGCTTAAAGAGGAGGAAATCAATGGGATCAGAGTATTTGATTTATAGTTGTCATATCAAAAAGCAAAGAAGAGATGAATATTGCTATGAGTGATCCGTCCGAAACATCTGACAGCGAGCAAACATTTGTGCCTGATAATGTCCAGACACAACATGACACATTTGATCAGGCCCCAAAAAAGTCAAAAATACGTATTAAACGATCTTGGTTACTTTTTTTCCTTTTGGCGTTACTTATCGTTCTTCTGACTTTTCGTAATGACCTGCGTCAGGGCGCGGTTGAAAGTAGTGAAAACGCAGTCCGATACGTTGCTTTCGATATTCTAGGTTGGTCACCAAGAGATATCTTCGTCTGGCGTTTGCGAATAGCCGGGTTATTGGATAGTCCATTAGGACAACGCTGGACACAAGCGGTTGATCGGGCAGGTGAACAGCCAGTGCAAGCTGGGGTTCAGCACCGCACAACCGAAACCTTTGGGAGTGATGACGTTGAAGCACATGTTTATCAAGTGTCACTTGTGCGTGGCGAAAAGCTGATATGGCAATTCTCACGGCTGGATACTGCTGACACTCGGCTTTACGCCAGCCTAGAGCGACGCGGAAAAAACGACCAAGATTGGTCAACCGTCATGGAGTTGGACGCAGATGATGCAACTAATAGTCAGGTGGTATCCAAAGCGGGTGACTATCGATTTGTTCTCCAACCCGAATTGTTTGCTAAAGCAGACTATTCGCTGGCGATCGCCAGTGGCGGCTCATTACCGTTTCCCGTAGAAGGCGCAGCCCAGCGGGATATAGGCAGCTTCTTTGGTGTTGATCGTGATGGCGGCGCTCGAAAACATCACGGCGTGGATATTTTTGCAGAGAGAGGAACCCCAGTCACAGCGGTGATTGATGGTTATGTCAGAACCGGCACCGGTGCTAGAGGTGGCGAATACGTCTGGCTATCGGGAAGTATGATTGGATTCGGCAGTGCCCGTTATTATTATGCTCATCTGGATTCCTTCGCAGTTGAATCCGGCGACAAGGTTAAAAAAGGCGAGATACTAGGCTATGTCGGCAACACTGGTAACGCCAAAACAACACCACCGCATCTTCATTTTGGTATTTATTCAAGCGGCCCAGTTGATCCCGAACCGTTTCTGAAACCAGAACCAGAATTGCCTGTCCTTTGAAAATCTGATTGAAGCGCGTCCCCGATTTACTGAGAACAAATGAGCTGATCATCAGTAGTCACCGCCGCTATCGATTAAAAGTTCCGTTGTGTGCATCGCGTTCAATCAACAAGAAATCTGGCAAGCTTAGTTTCATCCGCGATAGGGCTTGAGCTACCAAGATATAACGGTCAAGCAACCAGTGCTTGGGGCTTCCGCTACTGCAATTCGTTGGCAAAGCGCCCTACAGCGTCTACCACCTGTTTGGCTCCTTCTTGGATCTCTACAATCACGGTGCCCGACTGGCTTGCTAGTTCTAGACCTTGCTCAGCTTTTTCTCGGGAGCTGAACATCTGGCGCATGACTTCATCTGAGAGCGTCTTGTTTTGATCGACTACCCCCACAATCTCCTCGGTGGCTTTACTGGTGCGAGCAGCCAACGTTCGTACCTCGTCGGCAACCACAGCGAATCCTCGGCCGTGTTCACCGGCCCTGGCGGCCTCAATAGCCGCGTTTAGCGCCAGTAGGTTTGTCTGTTCTGCGATGCCGCGGATGGTTTGCACAATGTCGTTGATCTGTAAGGACTGTTTGCCCAGCGCTTCAATGCTTTCGGTCGCCGCCTGCATTTGCGTGGCTATCTGCTGCATGGTTTCGACCGTCTGCTGAACTACCGCAGCACCCTTTTTGGCGCTTACATCTGTTTGCTGTGAAACGTCGTAGGCAACGCTCGCGCCATCGCGTACTTCTGCTTCCCGTGCAACCTGGTCAGTGACAACGCTTGCGAACTTAACGACCTTGCAGAGGTTGTTTTCAGCGTCGTAGACCGGGTTATAAGTGGCTTCAAGCCAGACCTCTACGCCACTACTATCGATCCGCTTGAAGCGGTCGGCCACGAACTCGCCGCTGTTTAGCTTTTGCCAGAAGGCAATGTATTCAGGCGAGGCGGCCTCATCAGGAGTACAAAACTTACTGTGGTGCTGACCGACAAGTTGTTCTAATCGGTAGCCCATAGCCTGCAGAAACTGCTCGTTTGCGGTGATGACCGTGCCATCAAGGTTGAACTGGATAACCGCTGTGGAGCGGATCAGCGCATCAATGAAAGACTTGCTTTCTTTTGAGTCCTCTATTGTTTTGGTTACGTCGCGAGCATAACCCTGTACGTAAGATAGCTTGCCGTCAGCTCCTCGTACCGGAAGCCATTGAACATTCAACCAGGCTAGGGAGCCATCAGCCCGCAAGTAGCGATAGTTGTCGCTGACCGGCGCGAACTTTGCGACGGCTTCATTGAAGTTCCGAAAACAGGGCAACTTAGAAACGTAAGACGGCACCATTTCTGACAATGGCCGCCCCATCATCTGCTCTCGTTGGAAACCAAGTGCATCGGCAAATCCTTGATTTACGGCAGAGATATTGAAGTCGGCATTCAACGTAATGGACAACATACCCCGATCCATCTGGGCAACAAGCTGGCGGAGAGTCTCTAATTCTTGACGCTGATCTTCGAGTTCTTTTTTGAGGTGGCGGTTAAACATCAGGATATTCCTATTAACGGTAACACTTGTTATCGGCAGGTCTAACGGATCCTTTAGCCTTTATAAAAGAATACTATCGTGAACAAGACATACCTCAGATAGGTGATAAGTTTGTTGTTAATATCATTAAACGTATTGAGACTTTATTAGATAATCCAGAAATTGGTCGGAAAGTGCCTGAGTTTAATGAAGAAAATATTCGTGAATTAATTCATCTACCTTTTCGTATCGTTTATTTAAGAGATAAAGAAGTCATTCATGTCATTAGGGTTTGGCGAAGTGAACGATTATTAGCTTTAGAAGATCGCCCATAAAATAGAATAAATGACTCAAAAATTAGGCTTACAAGTCAACGACAAAAGCCAGTGCCTTAACTTGCCGATGTATTCCAGCACAACTTAAATCTCAGCCGATTTCGCCAATCAAGAACAAGCCATTCAGCTAATATTTGGTCGTTATAAAATCTAATAAAAGTAAGTAACCACTTGATATAAAATTCTTCTCTTTTGATTGAATCATCAAGTTATTTATCAGTGAGGAATAGTGTGGATGTAATTTTACAAATCTGGGGCGGAGGGTTTTATCTCATCAATAAGATACTATTTTCGCTTTCTGAAAATAAGCACGATATCGTCAAGAAAAAACTAAAAATCATCGCTTGGATTATTTATATTCTAGGTGTCCCAGCGTGGGTAATTATTCTAGTCGGACAACAAAATTGGATTGCCGGTTCTATCGAAGCAGGTGCGATTCCTGCTATGTTGCTTGGTTTATATAACACCTATCATGACCATAAAAAACAGCACAAACGCTTCAATCAATTTGTCTCTGTTTCAATATATGGTTCTATCGTATTTGGGCTTGTACATAGTTTTAATATTTATGGCGGGCTCACTTCCGTTACACAAATATTAGAAATAGGCGTGATGTTGGGGTTCTTGCTTGGCAGTTATTATATGGCTAAAAATAACGCGAATGGCTGGTTGTTTTTTATGCTGATGAATCTAAGCATGGCGAGTTTAATGTACTTACAAGGTTACCCAATACTGATTGCGCAACAATTATTGTCATTCATCTTTGTATTATATGGCTTTCAACAAAGTAGAAAGCGTGACAAATCTGCAATCTGATATTGAATAGTTGAGGTGAGCGAACAATGAGTTTTAATCAAGAAAACAACAAGGGTCGAGTTGTACTGGTCACCGGTTCAACATCTGGTATCGGCAAATCTATCGCACTTCAACTTGCCCATGATGGATTTACCGTCGTATTTCATTCGAGATCATCTGTCGCCGAAGGTGAACATTTAGCGAGCAGCATTCCTAACGCAGCATACATTCAAGCGGACTTATCTGATCAAGTTCAAACAAAGCAACTAATATCTGATGTCTTGGCACGTTATGGGCAATTAGATGTGCTTATCAATAATGCAGGCATTAATGCCGTGATTCCTCATGATTCACTCAAAGAAGCTTCAGCAGAAGTATGGCGTGATCTTTACGAAGTTAATGTTATTGCACCGTGGACTTTAATTGCTGAAGCTGAAGAAGCACTTAGAAATTCTTCAACACAAGAACGCCCAAGTTGTATTGTAAACATCAGTTCGCATGCTGGTGTGCGACCTAAAGGTGCTTCTATTCCTTATGCTGCAAGTAAAGCGGCACTCAATCATATGACGAAACTTTTAGCGTTAAGTTTGTCACCTGATATTCGAGTAAATGCCATTGCGCCTGGCCTTGTTGATACACCAATGACGGAAAGCTGGGTTGAGGCACATAAGCTATGGAATGAAAAATCACCGATGAAGCGAGGCGCAAAATCCAACGAAATCGCACATATTGCCTCAATGCTTGTTGCGAATAGCTATTTAACAGGCGAGATTATTCTCGCTGACGGCGGTCTTAATCTTACATAATAACAACGTCATTTTTGTCTGAAAAAATGGGGCAGATGTTCTCATATAACTCCGACAGAAAATCATGTAAATTGATGAGAAAACTTCTGTCCGTAAAATCACCAGAAGATCATAAACCGCAATCATTTAGCTTCACCCATTAAAAGGACATTACCTTGACTGACAACTTGCTATTGATCTTCATCTTTCTATTTGCCGGCGTAGCTGCCGTGCCAATCGCCTCGCACTTCAAGTTGGGTTCTGTACTGGGTTATTTGATTGCAGGCA
This sequence comes from Methylophaga sp., assembly GCA_011053005.1. Lineage (GTDB taxonomy): Bacteria > Pseudomonadota > Gammaproteobacteria > Nitrosococcales > Methylophagaceae. The sequence goes on along the minus strand of DRHW01000032.1, from coordinate 51,943 downwards.
TCGCGATTAGCCCACTATTGTCATTGTTACTGGTCGATGTCGGCTCGTTACAACACATCGCCGAATTTGGTGTTGTGATGATGCTGTTCCTTGTCGGGCTAGAACTTGAGCCACATCTACTGTGGCAAATGCGTACACGTTTATTAGGTTTAGGCGGCTTACAAGTTTTACTCACGACCGCGTTGGTAACGGGAGTAGCCATATTATTAGACCTGACTTGGCCAGTGGCTTTGGCTATTGGTCTTGTATTCTCACTATCTTCAACGGCCATCGTATTACAAACACTAAACGAAAAAGGGCTAATGCAATCTGATGGCGGCAAAGGCAGCTTTTCGGTGCTGTTATTTCAAGATATCGCCGTGATCCCAATGTTGGCATTGCTACCACTATTAGCCTTGCCCAGTCTCACGGGCGGACTTGATCATAATACAGTTGTGGCGAGTACTTCTGTGGCCCATGATTCAGGCATGAGTCTTGTTGCAGGGTTAAACGGTTGGCAAAAAGCATTGGTAACTATCGCCGCCATCGCAACGATCATCATTGGCGGAAGCCGTTTAACAGCCCCAGTATTTCGATATATCGCTTCTGCACATTTGCGAGAGCTATTCACTGCCAGTGCATTGTTGTTAATCGTTGGCATCGCACTGTTGATGTCTTTAGTGGGTTTATCGCCAGCACTCGGTACATTCTTAGCGGGCGTAGTATTGGCGAATAGTCAGTATAAACATGAGCTTGAATCTGATATCGAACCATTTAAAGGACTATTACTCGGGCTGTTTTTCATGACAGTAGGCGCGGGGATAAACTTTAGTCTATTATTTGATCACTTCTTAGTTATCGTAGCACTTACTATCGCACTAATCCTTTTAAAAATACTTGTCATGTTATTCGTTGGTTATATTTTAAAGCTACGTGGTGCCAATCTGTGGTTGGCTGCCTTAGGTCTCGCACAAGCTGGAGAATTTGGTTTTGTGCTGCTTTCCTTCACCGTTGGCATTAATGTCATTCCTGCCGATATTGCAGAACAATTATTATTAATCGTGGCGCTTTCAATGCTACTGACGCCGCTACTATTTATCATTTACGAACGCATTATTGCGCCACGTTATCAAGTCAAAATTGATCGTGCAGCAGATGCCATCGATCGAAAACGCAAAGTCATCATTGCAGGTCATGGTCGCGTTGGCGGCATTGCTAATCGTATGTTACGTGGTACCGGATTCGAAACCACGGTGATCGACTACAGCCCCTCGAACTTAGAAATGCTGCGTGCCTTTAAAATGGAAGTGTATTACGGCGATGCGACTCGTCCAGATATGTTGCATGCAGCGGGCATCGACGAGGCGGATATTCTCGTGATTGCAATCAATAAAAAACAAGACATCACCGAACTGGCCCAATACATTGCCAAAACGTATCCTCATATCCACGTCATCGCGCGTGCTATCGATCGCCACCATGTCTATGATTTATGGGCGGTAGGTTGTCGCGATATTATTCGCGAAACATTCGATAGTTCGTTGCGTATAGGTCGTTCAGCACTCATAGCTTTGGGAATAAGTGAAGAGAAAACGCACCAAATATCGACGATGTTCGGAGAAATGGACCGAAGCTTTATGCGAGAAATGGCTGAAGTATACGATCCCGATATTCCGGATCATGAAAACGCGCCTTACGTGGCAAAGGTTATCGAGCTAAATGAAGCGTGGGCTAAGCAGATCCAAAACAAAGCTTTCACGCCAAAAAACGAAGGTCTTTCCCCCGAAGATTTGAAGAAACTTGAAGAAATCGAGTTAAACAGCCCTGCGAGTGGTTAATACTTTCACGCTGTTGCCACTACGTATTTTGAAATTAAAACATCATTAAAGTTAAAAATATTAAGAGAAAAGAATCGTCATGAAATTTGAAAAAATAACATTAGAAGGTGATGTCGTAAAACTTGAACCATTATCGATACATCATCGTGACGGCTTATGCGAAGCGATTTCTGACGGTGAATTATGGAAGCTGTTTGTCACGATGGTTCCTCACCCTGATAACATTGATTTATTCTTTGAACAAGCAAACAAAAATTATGAATTAGGTGACGGTTTAGTTTTTGCAATTATCGATAAAAAAACCAATAACGTCGTGGGATCCACACGGTTTATGAAAGCGAATTTGGCACATCGAAGAGTTGAAATAGGCTCTACTTTTTTGGGCAAATCTTGGCAAAAAACCGGAATAAATACAGAAGCTAAATACCTACTATTAAGACACGCTTTTGAAACTTTATCTTTAAACCGCGTGGAATTCATTACAGATTATTTGAACACCACATCACGCAATGCCATTCTACGTTTAGGTGCAAAAGAAGAAGGCTTATTACGTAGCCACATGGTCATGCCCAATGGTCGCATCAGAGACTCTGTCGTTTTCAGCATCGTTAAACATGAATGGGCTGGCATTAAGCAGCATCTTGAAGCAAAGCTAAACAAATAACTTAGTTTAAGCACATGTAGCAAACTAAAAAAAGATTAACAAACCTTTATTGAAGCATGCTGTCGATAAAAGCATTGATTCATCAACTAAGAGTTTTACAGGTCATTGATAATTCGCCTTTTTTGCTTGATTTTTGACTAACAGGTCATTAACGTTGATTTATCTATAGAATATTATTGTCCCTAATAACAAGTCACGACACTAAACTGTGAAACGCTATACTCCACATGTGTGCTAGAAATTTAAAGCAGAAGTAAGTAATTGAAAAACCATTAAAGGAAGCCAGATGAATAAATCTTTTCTTCAAAGCGTATTGTCGATAGTAATATTGATGATGACTTTTTCTGCGCAGGCGCAAGCTCTCTGGGGTGAAACGACCCTAGGAATGACGCCATCAGAGGTCATTAAAATGGTAGAAGGGTCCTATCTTAATGAAGAAGGAGACACCTTGGAAACAGGTGCGAAAGAGCTGGTTCAGCTTGATGATTTGCGAGTGATTAAAGAGTTGTACAATGTTAAGTTCTATTTTATAGATGACGCACTTACTCAAGTCACATTGAATCTTATTAAACAAAGATCCTTTCCTTTAACTTTACTGGTATTTCAATCACTTACTGACGCATTAAGCTCAAAATACGGTAAGCCCTTATCGAGAAAAATCGACAGTATTAAACGTATTAAAACAGCAGATGCCTATTGGCTAAGTGATGGAACAATTATTGATCTGCAGGTGAAAGCGGTTGACGATGATCCAACGTCATTAAACATAACTTATCAATTGCATTTAGATCCTCAACAGAAATCATCAACAGATTTGGAAAACCTTTAAACCGCTCTCTCAAATGACATTAATATCAATTTAATATGATGCCGATTGTTCGGATCTTACACTTGTAGTGAACAAAAAAATTTAGTTTTATTTTACATAATGCCATAGCGAGAATAATCATATGAATCAAGTCATTGCACTTCTCAAAAATCACCGTTCTATTCGAAAATATACGCAAGAGCCGATCAGCGATGAAATACTCATCAATATTATTGAAGCAGCAGGTTCGGCTGCTACGTCCAATTTTATTCAAGCCTATAGCGTGATTCGGGTTATTGATAAACAAAATAGAAAAAAGTTAGCTGAACTGACAGGTAACCAGACATGGGTCGAAGAAAGTCCATTATTCTTAGTTTTTTGTGCCGATTTGAAAAGAGCAGAAAATGCTTGTCTGTTTGAAAATAAAGAAATGGCTTCAGGTTATACCGAACAATTTCTTATCGCCACAGTTGATGTCGCACTGGCCGCTGAAAACGCGCTTGTAGCGGCAGAATCAATGGGTCTTGGTGGTGTGTTTATTGGCGGTATTCGCAATAACCCTGATGCTGTTTGTGAACTGTTAAAAATACCTAATCAGGTTTATCCTGTTTTTGGCATGTGCCTTGGCTATCCAGATGAAAAACCAGAGCAAAAACCACGGTTGCCAGCTCAGATGATTTTACATGAAGATTATTATCATGAAAATCAAACTGACTTAGAGACCTATAATAAAACATGTAGTAAGTACTATCAAAACAGGTCAAGTGGCTCACGAGATGATACGTGGACACGACAAATATCAGACATGGTGAGTAAACCCATGCGACCTCACATGAAAGCATTTTTGAAGAAAAAAGGTTTTGACACTAAATAAGCTAAATTTAAAAATTAGGCTATTAGGTTGCTAAATCACATAATTATTGGATATCACACATGAAAGCCCTCACTGCTCTGGCATTTACATCTACGATACTTATCAGCGCTTGTGCGTTGCAACATGAACAATATCCACCAGCAACGACTCCCACAACGACAAACGAATATCACTACCACTGCGAGAGTGGAAAAAGCATTGTCGTCTCCTATATTCAGCAAGATTCGGCCACGGTTCAATACCAAAATGAAGTTTACACGATGCAAATTGCCATTTCAGCTAGCGGCACACGGTATGTCGGTGGTAAATTAGTGTGGTGGAATAAGGGCGGAAAAGGCACACTTTATCAACATAATACTGATGGAAACACGGGTGAAGCACTTGAGGTTTGCACGAGCAAATGAAGTTTGCCTCACACATAAAAAATACATTTATTTACAATCTTAGGAAAAATCTAATGTTTAAAACTATCTCGAAATTACTCATCCTGTTTTTCGCCTTGCCAAGCCTTGCTTTAGCACATACCGGTGTCGGTGATACAACAGGGTTTATGCACGGTTTTAGTCATCCAATCGGCGGCGCGGATCATCTATTAGCGATGATTGCTGTCGGTCTTTGGGCGGCGCAAATTGGCGGACGAGCATTATGGGTGGTGCCTTGCACCTTCGTTGGCGTAATGCTGTTAGGTGGTGTTCTAGGCTTTTCTGGCGTTGCAATACCGTTTGTTGAGCAAGGCATTTTGCTGTCTATTTTAGTATTAGGGATCTTAATTGCAGGTGCATTTAAACTGCCAACAGCATATAGCTGCATCATTGTCGGCATCTTTGCCGTCTTTCACGGTCATGCACATGGAACAGAAATGCCAGCATCATTAAGTGCAGGTTCATATGCGATTGGTTTTGCATTGGCAACGGCAATGCTGCACACAGCAGGCATAGGTTTAGGATCATTAATGAAACAAGTAAACCTACACACTATCAGTCGTTTTATTGGCGGCGCTATCGCATTGAGTGGTATTTATCTAAGCATTGCTTAAGCGCTTATTACTTGTCATCACACTTAAAAATATTACGTTTTTGACATTAACGCATTCAATTGGAGTTTGGCATGTCACCCTTTTCTAAACGAACTCAGTTGCTGGGCTTGCTCGCTTGGCTAGCGATTTGTTTTGTTGCATCAGCCATTGGCGCTGTGGCATCGATTCAAGCCGCTTCTTTTTATACTGAACTTACCCAGCCAACATGGGCACCACCAGCGGCTGTTTTTGGCCCAGTGTGGTCCATTTTATATGCTTTAATGGCAATCGCCACGTGGTTAATATGGCGTCAAGGTGGCTATCGTGCCAACCGTTCTGCACTTAATTTATTTCTCGTGCAACTAGCCGTAAACGCACTTTGGAGTTGGCTATTTTTTGCTTGGCACCACGGCGCCTTGGCACTAATTAATATCGGTGTGCTTTGGTTGCTTATTGTTTTAACGATAGTGTCTTTTTGGCGAGTACGTGTTGTTGCAGGCGCAATCATGATTCCTTACTTGCTTTGGGTAAGCTTCGCGTTTGCACTCAACTTTTCTGTGTGGCAACTCAACCCGCAAGTGCTTGGTTAGAAAAGCTTAGCTTGTCATCACGAAGGATTAGTAGTCGCAAAAAAGTTACTCAATGAATCGCTTAATTTAGTATGATAATGATAATCATTTGTACTTATTGCAAGATACAACTAAATCCGTTTACTTCTCACGATTCTAATAATCTAACAAGCCAAGGATACATTCACAGCTATGTCTAGTCGTTATTGCCTGCAGTCATTTTTTTATACTTTTTGTTTATTCATTTTATCTGGCCTAATTTCAGTTAGCCAAGCTAAAGAAAATATGGTCGTGGATGTTATCAAACCCGTTATCTCATCTAGCAGTCAAATACTAAGACTTTCAGGCTCGTTAACCGCTGAAAAACATAGCATGCTGTCACCGAGAGTCGATGGACTGATTACCAAAGTTAATGTCGATTCGGGCAGCCACGTTAAAAAAGGTGACGTATTACTCCTGCTTGATCCCGTGATGAGTGAATATGAGCTAAAGCAAGCTAAAGCCACCGTCACAAGAGTCATTGCTGATCGCAGTGAAGCTGACAGGATGGTAAAAGAGGCCCAAGGTTTAGTCACTCGAAAAACGCTGCCACAAAATGAGTTAGCGATACGTAAGGCCAACTTAGCGTTAAAAAATGCAGAACTATTATCCGCTAATGCATCGCAAGCACTAATAGAAGAAACGTTACGTCGACATGAACTCATCGCGCCTTTTTCAGGCGTAATCAGCAATAAAATGTCAGAAGTGGGGGAGTGGGTGAGTCGTGGCAATCCTGTTCTTGAACTGGTTAATCTTGATGAAATTCGATTAGATATTAATGTGCCACAAGAACATTTTGCTGACATCAATCGAGGCGCTACCGTCAGTGTCGTTTCAGATGCTTACCCCGATCAACATCTCGATGCGACGATCCAGTCCATCGTTCCTGTCAGTAATAGCTTAGCGAGAGCATTTTTAGTCAGAGTGACACTCGACAATAAAACCTTATCGTTACTACCTGGCACATCAGCAACAGCGGAGTTTAATATAAAAATAACGAATGATAAGCAGGTACTTATCCCAAGAGATGCATTGCTTATAAACTCTGATGGCAGTCGTAGCGTTTTTATTATTAAAGATGACAAGGCTTTACGTCGTAAAGTCGAACTGGGTCGGACAACGGCCGAAGGCGTTAATATTACAAAGGGTTTGAGTGTTGATGATTTAGTTGTCATCCGTGGTAATGAAGTACTTCATCACGAGCAACTCGTCTCAATTAATCAAACAAGAGATTAGACGGTTATGATCACTCGTCCAATTTATCACGGGAAATTATTAACCGTTATCGTCCTGATCATTGTTGTGCTTGGTATTGCGGCCGCTTCACGCATTCCCGTACAAATGATTCCCGACCTCGATGTACGAACTATCAGTGTCATAACCGGTTGGCCTGGCGCTACACCTCAGGATATTGAAAAAGAAATTCTGCTTGAACAAGAGCGTTATTTAAGTAGCGTGCCGAATTTAAGCAGAATGAAGTCTACGGCTGAAACCTCTCAAGCGAGAGTTGAGCTAGAATTTTCATCTGGTATTAATATTAATGAGACATTAATTGAAGTTACCAATGCATTAAGCCAAGTATCGAGCTACCCAGAAAATGTAAATCAACCACGAATAATTAGTAGTTCTTTTTCTGAAAATGCCTTTATGCACTATGCGGTTACTCCGCTGCCAGGAAATCCATTTAATCTCGATATGCAAATGGTGACAGATTTCATTGATGATGAAGTTAGGCCATTAATGGAACGCGTCCCGGGAGTATCAAGTGTCAATTTACGCGGTGGCGCTGAACGCCAAATTCAAATTTATATTGACCCTGAAAAATTAGCTTATCGTGGTTTATCGTTAACCGATGTAAGAGATGCCATTCGCGCGCGTAATCATGATACTTCTGCTGGTGATTTAAACGAAGGAAAGCGCCGTTATCTGATTAGAACAACGGGCAGGTTTAAAGATACTGACAGCTTAAAACGCCTTATTCTGATCCATCAAAATGGCACTGATATTCGATTAGAAGATGTGGCTGAGGTCAAGCTGGATCACTACGAAAGTAGGGGCATTGCTATTGTCAATAATGAACACGCTCTTACCTTGTCTGTGAGACGAGAATCTGGTTCGAATGTGATCAATATTAAAAAAGCCATGACTCAGGTGATAGACGAAATCAGCAGGAATCAATTAGAACCAAATGGGCTTACCATTAAATTGACTGGCGATGATGTACGTTATGTAGAAGAGTCTATTGATAATGTAACGCGTAACCTCATACTTGGTGGTTTCTTAGCCACACTCATCCTATTTTTATTTTTACGCTCAGGTCGCGCCACGTTAATTGGCTTAATAGGTATGCCGATTTGCACCATTGCCGCATTTATTGGTTTGTTGGTCTTTGATCGCACCATTAACGTGATATCAATGGCCGGTATTGCCTTTGCTATTGGCATGACCGTCGATAACACCATTGTCGTATTAGAAAGTATTGAGCAAGCACGAAGACGTGGATTACAACGCTTTGAAGCGGCGATAGAAGGGATCAAAGATGTCTGGACAGCGGTACTTGCATCAAGTTTAACCACCGTTTTAGTCTTTGCACCAGTGTTATTTGTCACTGAAGAAGCAGGCCAATTATATTCAGATATCGCCATTGCAGTATCGACTGCTATTCTCGCCTCAATGTTATTTGCCGTTGCCGTCGTGCCCGCGGCATCAGCCCATTTTGGCTTAAATACACAACAAAACACAAAACCCTCAAAATCCACTGTGTTTTTAATGAACCTTATTCATTCATTTAATTCATCGCTCACTACACGATTAGTGTCGTTAATATTAATACCGATATTAACCATCGGTATCGCATGGCACTATATGCCCGCAGCCGAATACCTACCTGAAGGTGAGGAGCCGAAAGCATTCACTAATATGATTGCCCCCCCAGGCTATAATTTTACTGAAATGCAAAAAATAGGGGATGAAATAATTGAGCACCTCACCAAAGCATTAAATGCAGAACCAACCGAATTTGATAACGGCAATATCGTATTACCTTCATTAAAATACTATTATCAACGCGTTGGGCCGGGCTATGTTTGGGTATTAGCTGAGCCAACTCGGTCACAAGATATAGAGCCAATGATGAAAGCGCTCACCGATCTGTTTCGAAGCTATCCTGGTATGCGTGCATTCTCATCACGCGGTTCTATAATTTCTAGTAATGATGGTGGCTCACGAGCAGTTAACCTTGATATTTCAGGTGCTAATCAAGCCGAGTTATATCAGACAACACAAAATGCATTACTTAAGGCCCAGCAGTTATTTAGCGAAGCACAAATATCTTCTGATCCCAATACATTATCGCTTGATCAGCCTTTAATAGAAGTTCAGCCTAGATGGGAACGTTTAGCTGAACTCGGTATTGATGCCAATGAATTTGGCTACACTGTGGCGGCATTGAGTGACGGCGCTTATGTAGACGAGTTCTTTTTAGATGACGACAAAGTTGATATTTTCCTCTTTAGTAATTCAGGGCAAAACCAAACCTTGTCACAACTCGCAACACAACCCGTTTCAACACCAAGCGGAACCGTATTACCACTTAATGCTTTAGCCGATCTTATTGAAACGGTCGATAGCGATGAATTAAGACGTATTGACGGTCGTCGAACCGTTACATTATTTATTATTCCGCCTCGCGATATCGCACTGGAAACGGCCGTTAAAATGGTACGTGACGAGATGATTCCTGCTATGCGAACCGATGGCGAAATAGGCAAAGGTGTATCAATTAGTATTTCTGGTGCAGCTGACCAACTTGATGCAACGCGTGATTCATTATCAAGCAACTTCCTCATTGCTTTGATACTTATCTACCTATTATTAGTCGCCATATTTAAACACTGGTTCTATCCATTTTTAATATTAGCGACCATTCCATTAGGTATTGCTGGCGGTATTTTGGGGTTGGTTGGTGTTAATGCATCAGCGGCGCTCATCACCAGTCTTGGCTTTAATCCCATCGTTCAACCGTTTGATATGATCACCATGCTCGGCTTTATTATCTTGCTCGGTACCGTCGTCAATAACCCGATATTAATCGTTGAACAAGCCCGTAAAAATTTAGAGAATGGTAAAAACAGCATCAAAGATGCCGTCAATCAAGCCGTAGCAACACGTCTTCGTCCAATATTAATGTCAACTGCCACCACGATTTTTGGCTTAGCACCGCTAGTCTTTATTCCGGGTGCAGGTACTGAACTTTATCGTGGCGTGGGTATTGTTGTCTTATCTGGACTATTATTCTCGACACTGATCACATTATTCTTTTTACCTAGTTTGATGATTACTGTACTTACGTTTTTGAGAAGGTTTTCTAAAATGGGGAATGCAAGGAATTTCGGTAATAATTCACGTTAATAACAAGTTAGGATTTATATATGTTCCCTGAATTAATAGCTAAGAGTGCTGAGATCGATGAAGGTACAGTCCTGTGGAAGTACTTAGATTTATCAAAATTTATCTCTTTACTAAGCAAAAAATCATTATGGCTGGCCAGAGTAGATACATTCAAAGACAAGCATGAAGGAATGTTTCCTCTGGAGATGAAACAAACTCTTGATAAGATTTATAAAGAGTTTGAAAAGGAAGAAAATACTAAAGATGGTCCCATTCAAAACACCACCGATTTTCAGCAGCATTTGATCAAAAATGCATATATTAATTGCTGGCATCAAAATCTAGATGAGAACATGGTAATGTGGGAAATCTATGGAAAAACTGAAAACTCGGTTGCAATACAAACGACAGTGAAAGACCTTGCCGAGTCCGTAAGCAAAAAGGATCTCAAAAAATATAAATACAAAGTTGCTTTTGAGCCTGTTATATATAAAAAACTTGAAGACATCCTCGGACAGCTAACATACGAAAGTCCATTTTTTATAAAAAGACCGCATTTCAAATTTGAGAAAGAGGTAAGACTGTTTGTATCAACTTATTCAACAATTAATCCAACAGTAAATACTCCAATCGGCATAGAAATGCATGTTAATTTAAAAACAATTATTAAAGATATTTACGTACATCCTGATGCGTCAAGCTGGTTTTTTGATGTGGTGCAAGCGTTGGTAGATAAATTTGAGTTATCGATTCCTGTTAAAAAAGGGTTGTATGGAAACACATCCTAACAATCGCATTAAATCTGACTCCGCAGTTTATACGGGCGTTAGGCATGCAAAATGACTAAGTCCAAATTAATCAGCGACTTCAAACTTCTTCGAGATCACTGCATAGATTTACGACAAAATTACAATACATATACGCAGCTTTATAACGAGGAGAACAGAGCTTTATTAAGCAAAGTGGCGGCAACATTCTTTAGTGATATAGCCGAGATAATGCATCGTGATTGGATACTTCAAGCTTGCAAACTTATGGACTCCGCTTCTACTAAGCGCAATGGAAACGTATTAGAAAATATTACGATTAGATTGATCGATGAACAGCTTGAAAAAACCAATAGGGTCAGCTTCGATTGGTTTAATGTCACGGAGTTACATCAATGAAGCAAACAGGTAGTTGTCTCTGCGGAGGTATCAAATACGAAATTAATGGTCCATTGACTGACATAGTGAACTGTCACTGCTCAATGTGTAGGAAGCTCCATGCCTCAGCATTCAGAACACGTGCTAAAGTCAAATCTTCAAACTGGCACACTGTAGAAGGTCAGGCGTTAATTAAATTCTATGAGTCGTCTCCGGGCGAACATAAAGCGTTTTGCTCGAACTGCGGTTCGAGTATCTATACTAAATTCGATGCAAACCCTGAAACCTATGGTTTTCCACTTGGAACTCTCGACAGCAATCCGGAAGTAAAAGCTGAGTGTCATATTTTCGTTGCGAGCAAAGCTCCATGGTTCGAAATTACAGATGATTTACCTCAGCATGCAGAGAATGTAGTTAGCAGAGAATGTAGTTAAAGGACAGGCTGTTACAACAGATAAATAACGTCGGAGATTCAGTGAAAGAGTTCAGCAATGATGATCAAAATTTTAACGGTCAAACTTTCAAAGATTTAAAGTGTTCTGAACACAAGATTTCTGACAAAGTGTTTGATAACTGCAGTTTTAAATCATGCGACTTTAATGAAGCCATTTTTGATAATTGTGAGTTCAATAATTGTCAATTTAGTGACTGTAATCTTAATAATTTAGCGGTATCTAATAGCAAGTTTGCCGATGTTACGTTTAATGATTGCAAAATTATTGGCGTGAACTGGACGCAGGCTTATTGGCGGGGACTAGTGCTTTCCACACCGTTATCATTTAAGGAATGCATGATTAATTCCTCTTCTTTTTATGGTTTAAACTTACAAAAAATAGTCATTCATAAGTGCCGAGCACATGATGTTGATTTTAGAGAAGCGAATTTAAGCAGCATCAATTTTTCTCATACCGACTTAATGAATAGTTTGTTCAACAATACCAATCTTACTGATGCAAACTTTGCTGAAGCTGAGAATTACGATATAAATATTAAAAACAATCTCATTAAGAACGCGACATTTAGTCGTTATGAAGCGGTCAGGTTATTAAATTCTCTCGATATCAACTTGATAGATTAAGCAGCGATACCATCATAAGGAGAAAGCGTTGAAAGCATCAGGGAAAATTAATTACATCGAAATGCCGTCATTAGATCTCGATGTCACTAAACACTTTTTTAGTGCAGCATTTGGCTGGTCTTTTGTCGATTATGGACCAGATTATATTGCTATAGAGAACGCGGGATTAGATGGCGGTTTTTTTAAATCAGAGCAAACCGCAACGACATCTAATGGCAGCGTACTTGTTATATTGTATAGCCATAATCTTGAAGAAACGATTGAAAAAGTAAAGTCTGCGGGTGGAGAAATTAGCATAGCTATTTTTGCTTTTCCTGGCGGTCGTAGATTTCATTTTACCGATCCAAATGGCAATGAATATGCCGTTTGGTCTGAATAAAACGTTAAGCAAAATCTTCAATCTAGCCCTATAAGCATTGGCTTTCATAAAGGTTGATATAGTCCGTTTCACCTCAAGCATTCAGGAGTTCTAATGCGTTACATGCTCATTCTATTATCTATCCTCGCAACGTCAGGCTGTACAAATGATTGGTACATCGGCGAATGGACGGTGACCGATGCTAAATTTCCCGGAATTAGTGCTATTGGGGTCGATGAAGCCAGTGAGTGGTTTGGTTCGAAGGCCGTTTATGCTAAATCATCGGTTAGCTTTCAAGGTGAAACATGTTCACAGCCTCAGTTTACGGTTAAAGACGTTAGCGAAGCTGAGTTTCATGACTTATATAGGGCATCATTTTTAGCCTTAGAAATCAATAAATCCTCTGTTGAAATTTTGGATGTTGGATGCCCAATAAGCTGGACGCATCCTGGTACTACGATGATTCAAGTGAATGCTAACGTTGCATATATTCCTTGGGATGGCACATTTTTCAAGCTGGTTAAAGATAATCATTAAGCACTGGTCGGCCTAATCTGCTTGGCATAGTTAATGACTATTTAATATGACCGCTTTTCGCCTGTTCCGCTACGTTATACATTTTTAATTGATAAAAGGTTTTCTATGAACGACAAGCAAAATATCGATAACCCATTAACGCTAACACTCGGTCACGAGCAACTGGTTATTCGCCGTAGATATGAAGTGCTAAGCATTGTTAATGATTTTTTCATCGCGATTTGGTTTTTGGCGGGAAGTATTATTTTTCTTTATCCATCATTAGAAAAAGTGGCAGCGTGGTTGTTTATAATTGGTAGTGTGCAGTTTTTGATTAGACCCACAATCCGGCTGATGGCTCATCTTCATTTACAGCGTGTGCCAGATAGCCGCTGGCAACAATAACACCGTAAGAAATTGTTTATAAGACATTTTATTCTGCGACCACAAACAAGTGGTTACGCACTATTTATAAACAATGCTATTATTTTAGCAGCACATCCTTTCTGACAAACTTAGCGTTTCTAATTTAAAAACGCAGTGAAAATGGACACTCGTTATGTTTAATTTTGACCTTGATTTCGATTTAATTATCTTTAATTTAATTCAATTATTGATTACCTTTTTACTATCACTGCCGATCGCGCTTAATCGAGAATTAAATAACGATGGTGCAGGTTTAAGAACGTTTCCTTTAGTGTCTATTTCATCGTGTGCTTTTATGCTGGTCGGCATCGATGTTTATACCGGCTCCGCAGATGCTGAAGCGAGGGTGATGTATGGCATTATCACTGGCATGGGGTTTATTGGTGGTGGTGCGATATTTAAAAACCAAGAAGGCACACAAGGCACCGCAACCGCTGCGGGCTTATGGATAACGGCTGCTATTGGGATATCGGTGGCTTATAGTCGTTATGAAATTGCGCTTATACTATCCACGGTAGGTTTTCTTATTTTTCATTTTTCTAAACCCTTTAAGAAAAATACCCCGTAAAATTAAGCCTAAACAAACACTCTTTTCACCCTGTGAAAAAAATTACACACTAGATTTGATCAAAATTTACCGACTAGCTCGCAGTTTATGAAGAGACGCTGTTTACCTAAGTCATACCAAAATAACCACTAAGAATTAGGTCTTATATGTTACCGGTACTTATTTTTTGTACAGTATTAACTGCCTTGGCTTCTTTGCTTCCTTTGTCTAATAACCAGCACTGGATCATTAGAGGAATGGATTTTCCACGTTTGCAAATTGCAATAATTGCAGCCGTGTTATTGATAGTTGATATTGTATTTCTCGATAGCCAGTCAGTCATAACATGGTCACTCATCATGGTGACGGGCGTATGCTTTATATGGCAGTTGTGGTGGATTTTGCCTTACACGGTGTTATGGTCCAAAGAAGTGAAAACCGCTAGCGGTCATGATCCTGAAAGACAGCTCAGCATCCTCACGTCTAACGTACTGGCTCCAAATCATAATGCTGAGGCTTTAATCAAGCTGGTTAAAAAATACCAACCGGATGTCTTGGTCACGTTAGAGTCCGACCAATGGTGGCAAGACAAGCTCAGCGTATTAGAAGCTGATATGCCATATAGCATCAAATGTCCTCTCGACAATTTATATGGCATGCATGTTTTTTCAAGATTACCTTTAGAAGAACCTGAAATATCGTATCTCGTCGAAGAAGATGTGCCATCGATGCATGCTTATTTAGTACTACGAACAGGGGACAAAGTTCGCATGCATTTTGTGCATCCAGCACCGCCAAGCCCAACGGAAAATGAAAAGTCAGATAAACGAGATGCAGAATTAGTAATTGTAGCGCGCAGTGCCGCTGAAAGTGACCAACCTATCATTGTAACGGGTGATCTTAATGATGTTGCTTGGTCTGCCACAACACGCCTTTTTCGCAAAATCAGCGGCTTGTTAGATCCACGAGTAGGGCGTGGCATGTACAACACATTTAATGCAAAATACTTTTTTTTGCGTTGGCCGCTAGACCATTTGTTCCATAGTGGACATTTCACACTACTATCTATTAAGCGCTTACCTTCGATTGGTTCGGATCATTTCCCTCTATTTACCCGTCTTAGGTTTTCTCCAGTATCTACTCAGGATCAAGACGGCCTCAATCTCGATGCAGGTGAGCGTAAGTGGTCGAAAGAAGTCACAAAAGAGCAGAGCTTAGACAAGGACGACGTGCCAAAACCAGGCGAATAAAACGAGGCTCATCATTTATCAAATCTAAACAGTTAACGTTCAGATAAAGACACTCAGTTTTCGTAACGCTTCACCAAAGGTTTAACACTTATCCCATGTATAAAAATGGAAAGTGTGATGGTAATGAACACCACATTAATAAGCTGCATCGAGAGATCTTCGGGAAGCCCATGCTGAATGGCATACATTAGATAATAAAGAGAGCCAATGCCTCGCACGCCAAACCATGCACTCATACTGCGTACGTGCATTGGCATTCCTGATCGCCACAAACCGAGATAAACACTGAGTGGTCGTGCAACCATAAATACAAAAGCTGCAAAGCCTACCGCTTGCCAACTCCAAGAATCAATAAATAAGGTGCCGCCCAATAAGATAATCAATACCAACTCTGATAAACGCTCCAAATGCTCATTAAAAACCAAAGCACCTTCGCTTAACGGTTTGAAAGTTATCGTCGCCTCGTTGGTCATACTAGTATTTTGTAATGCCGCCCGTGTTTTAAGTGATTTTTGATTTAAAGCCAGCCATGTTTCGGTTTGTCTCAGGGCGACAGCGGCAGCAAATACAGCTAAAAATCCCCACGCATCCACCAACAAGCTAAGACCGTAGACGGTAGCAACCAATCCTAGCCCTAAAAAATCATGCAAAATGGAAATTTCTTGGCCTTGTTTTTGTACATACCACACCAAATAGCCTAGTAAACAACCAAATAACACCCCAATAGCGACCCCAGCCGACGTTGCCCAGATAACATCAATTAAAAACCACTGGCTACCATAATCACCCAGTTCATGTAGCCCTAACAGCCCCAAACCCAACATTACAAAGGGAAAAGCAGTACCGTCGTTGATCCCTGCTTCACAGGTTAATGCAAACCGTAATTGATCTTTATCACCATGATGACGAACCTGCACATCGGTGGCGAGTACCGGATCGGTGGGCGCAATAATAGCACCTAATAAAATCGCCGCGCCTAATGGTAAATGCAACACAAAATAACCAAAAAAAGCCACCAGCGACACAGTGATTAACATAGAAATAAACGCTAATTGCAGCGGGCTACGCCAGCGTTTAAAAGAAAAAGGAACAGGCATTTTAACCCCAGCTGCGAACAGCGAAATAAGCACCGCGCATTCGGTCAGCACTTCAAGTATTTCAGATTGTTCAAGAGGATTGAAATGAAAAAAGGCAAAACCTGTTGGCCCAACCACAATGCCGACGGCAAGGTAAAACATTGATGATGTAATCGGCAGGCGATTTATCACAACAGTAAGAAATCCCATGCTCAGCATAATCGTGCCGACTAATACAAACCATGAGGCAATTGTCATACTTGTGAACCCTCTTTTTATTACTGTTTAATGTTGGTTAAATTTCTACACTTTAGCACTCATCTAGCCATATTAACTAATATTGTATCGTTGCTGTAAGTAAGCAGAATATGCACTTCTTTCACTTTTTTATGCCACAAAATTTCTCTATTTATACCGCATTGAATTCCTATAAATATCTAATATTGATAAGCTATGTTAACGTTAAAAAATACGATGTTTTTACTTTTAAGAAATTAAAGAGTGGTGGGGAAATGGAAAAAGAAATAATCGTTTACGATAGATTTTCATGTAGTAATTGTGCCGATGAAAATAGTTTAGACTTTGATTTTACGATGGCTTTTCAACCCATTATCAATTGCCAAACTCAGCAGGTTTATGGTTATGAAGCGCTAGTACGGGGCTTAAATAATGAATCTGCGTATTCAATAATATCCAAAGTAAACGATGACAATCGCTATCTATTTGATCAGCTCTGTAGAGTTAAGGCGATCTCGCTTGCCGCTCAATTAAAATTAGATTCAATACTGAGCATTAACTTTCTTCCTAAAGCGATTTATAAACCCGAGCGTTGTATCCGAACCACCTTAGAAGCGGCCGATAAGTATGGTTTCCCTACCAATAAAATCATGTTTGAATTTACTGAAGTTGAAAAATTTGAGGATGTGAGCATTGTTAAAAACATACTCGAATATTATAGTAAATTAGGCTTTATTACCGCCATCGATGATTTTGGTTCAGGGTACGCAGGCTTAGGTTTACTAGCCAATTTTCAAACAAACATCGCCAAGTTTGATATGGATCTTATACGTAATATTGAACAAGATAAAACACGGCAATCCATCATAAGAAATTGCCTCAACATGTTCCGCGAACTGAATATTACACCGTTAGCTGAAGGCATAGAAACGGTCGAAGAAATGAATTGGTTAAAAGAGGCTGGCATTGAACTGATGCAAGGCTATCTCTTTGCAAGACCGGGATTTGAATCCTTACCCAAAGTTGATTTCAGTATTTTTGATCACGCAAAAAATATTGAATGACAATCTGCAATATGTATTCGAACCCCACTTTTTTGTCATTATTAAAACTTAAAGCATCATTCGCCGAATTTACAAATCAACGCTATAATTCCGCTACGCATTATCACAGTCAACACCCTATCCCAGAGCAAAAATAAGGACTCACATGAAAAAGATCAATCTACTGCTTTTTATCGCATCTGCTCTTTTAGTCACGAGCTGCGCCACAACGACCAACAATAGTTTATCAGGCGTAGAGCGCAGTCAATTTTTGATGTTGCCCGCAAGCGAAGTGGTCGCGATGTCTGGTCAAGCTTATAACGAAACATTACAAAAAAATAAATCCGACAAAACGCTTAATACCGATGCTGCGATGCTTAAACGTGTCACCGCGATTTCTAATCGACTTATAGCACAAGTCGGCGTGTTTAGAGCCGATGCAGCAAAATGGGCGTGGGAAGTTAATGTCGAAAAAAATGATGACCTCAACGCTTACTGCATGCCGGGTGGAAAAATCATGGTCTTTAGTGGTTTAGTTGAAAAAATCAACGCTACTGATGATGAACTTGCTGCCGTTATTGGTCATGAAATTGCTCATGCTTTACGTGAACACGGTCGTGAACGTATGTCGCAAGCGTATGTACAACAATACGGACTGCAAGCATTAGGTGCTTTGGCCGGTGACAGCATGATTGGTGGTTTAGCAACGCAAGGTGCTCAACTTGGCACCCAATTATTCTTCTCTTTACCGAATGGTCGCGAACAAGAACGCGAAGCAGATCGTATTGGTTTAGAACTCGCTGCTCGCGCTGGTTACAATCCTAATGCTGCTGTTACGTTGTGGCAAAAAATGTCTGCTCAAAACACAGGTGCGCCACCTGAATTTTTAAGTACTCATCCAGATAGCCAAAACCGAATTAAAGACTTACAAGCGTTAGCACCGAAAGTGATGCCACTTTATGAAGCGGCTAAAAAAGGTTAATCATTAAACATCATTCTTTGCGGGTAACTAACTATTTGTGTTACCCGCTTCATCTATAGCGTTGAACACACGGCTAAATATTATTGCCAGCATGCTTAATGTATTTATAGAAGTAAACACTATCTAAACTCATATAATTAAGGCTTAAAATGAACGTATTAGCATTCGGTGCAAGTAGCAGTAAACACTCAATCAATAAAATGTTAGCCCGTTATACCGCAGGCTTAATTGATGGAGCGACGGTCGACGTTGTCGATTTAAATGACTATGAACTACCATTATTTAGCGTAGACAAAGAAGCCGAGCTTGGACAGCCCGAGTTGGCAAAAGCATTTTTGGAAAAAATAGCGGGAAGTGACCTTGTTGTGATTTCATTCGCAGAACATAATGGCTCATATTCTGCTGCATTTAAAAACCTTTTTGACTGGTGCTCTCGTATAAACAATAAAGTCTATCAAGGTAAACCACTTTTTCTACTTGCCACATCACCCGGCCCTGGTGGCGCTCAAAATGTTTTGTCTTTAGCTGAAAACGCGAGCCCTCATTTTGACGGTCATGTAAAAGCGGCGATATCAGTGCCTAGTTTCTATGATAATTTTGATGTTGAGTCTGGCAAGATTATGAATCATGAAATAAATGAGAAATTAATCGCCTGCACTAAAAGCATCATCGAATAAATTCGGTGTTCAATTTTTATTGTCTAAGGTATTTATGATTAGAAAAGTATTGTTGAGTCTTAGCTTGTTATTCATGTCTATGCCCTCATTCTCCGATGACAATGAGCTTTCTAAGTTGTATGCCGATAATGAAATAGACGGAACACTACTCGTCCAGTCCTTCGATGGCCGCACCGAATATCAACATAATGCAACAAAAATAGAAGAAGGCTACATACCTGCCTCAACCTTTAAAATACCAAACACATTAATCGCCTTGGAAGAGGGCGTCATCAAAGATCAGTTTGAAATCATTAAATGGGATGGTGTCGAAAGAGAGTTCACACCGTGGAATCAAGACCAGACATTGGCTACTGCATTTTCACGCTCTTGTGTTTGGTGTTATCAACGGTTTGCGGTAAAGGTCGGCGATATAAAATATAAGCAATATCTTGCTGATTTTGATTATGGAAATCGTGAAACAGGCTCTGTCATCTCTACTTTTTGGTTAGATGGTGACTTAAGAGTTTCCGTTAGAGATCAGGTTAATTTTCTGCGTAAAGTGTATTTAGAACAGCTGCCTATTAAGCATCGTAACGTCCAAATATTAAAAGACATTATGCTTACTGAAGAAACCTCAGATTATAAGCTATGGGTTAAAACAGGCTGGCAAGATGAGCATGGCTGGTATGTTGGTTATATCGAAACCCAAGGCAAGGTATGGTTTTTTGCCAACCATATTAAAATTAAATCACCTGCTGACTTGTTTTTTCGAAAAGCGCTAACAATCAAGTCATTAAAAATGAAAGGCATAATTCAATAAAAATTTGCACGTCCGACGCATGAGATCGTCGACGACTTTAAATCTTAGCAAGCATACTGCGACCGGTGACAAGCGCTATGGAAAAGAATAATCAGCACCAAGGCAATCTCGCCGAAGTATTCTTCACTTTTTTGAAGCTTGGCCTGACTGCTTTTGGTGGACCTATTGCTCATTTGGCTTATTTCAAAAAAGAACTCGTTGATCGTCGAAGCTGGGTCAGCGATAGTCAATTTAGTCAATTACTTGCCATCTGCCAATTTTTACCTGGCCCTGCGAGCAGCCAACTCGGGTTTAGTCTGGGACTCGTTCGTGCTGGCTGGTTAGGTGGACTAGCGGCTTTTATTGCTTTCACCTTACCTTCTGCCTTACTTTTAATCGTATTTGCATCGTTATTACCGGCATTGTCTGGGCCCGTAGGCGACGCAGCGATTCACGGTTTAAAGATCGTTGCTTTTGCTGTAGTTGCTGATGCCGTAATAAGCATGTCTAAAAAGCTCTGCCCTGATAATCAACGAATTGTTATAGCGCTTATTTCTGCAGCCGTACTGATCATTGTCGATAATGCGTGGCTTCAATTATTGGTCATAATCTGCGGCGCAATTGCAGGGATAATCATGTGTAAAGAGGGTGCTGTCGAACAGACTGCGCATCTGCCAATCCATTATGGAAGAAAGCTGGGCGGCACATTGCTGTGCTTGTTTGTCACCTTGCTGGTTGGATTGCCATTATTTGTTACGCAAGATCCATCATTAATATCGATCGCTGATGCATTCTATAGGGCAGGTGCACTGGTTTTTGGTGGCGGACATGTTGTATTACCATTATTAGAAGAATCCGTCGTATCAACTGGCTGGATATCAAGCGAAACATTCCTTGCTGGTTATGGTGCGGCGCAAGCAATACCTGGCCCCATATTCGCTTTTTCGGCATATTTGGGTGCAGTAATTCCTACCGGAGATAGTGCATGGTTAGGCGCTACCATTGCCTTATTATTTATATTTACTCCGGGATTTTTACTTGTTGCTGGCATTCTTCCCTTTTGGCGAGCGGTTTCTCATCATGCTATCGTTGCCAATGCTTTTTCAGGTGTTAATGCCGTCGTAGTTGGGCTTTTAGCCGCTGCTCTTTATAATCCCATTTTCACATCGGCGATAAACAACGCGTTTGATTTAGCAATTGGCATAATTGGATTTACTATGCTGAAAGTTTGGCGTTTATCGGCTATCTTTGTCGTGATTTGGTGTCTTACTGCTAGTATTGCAATCTCATTACTCGTTTAATGACGTCCCACGCTTCACTAGATAAAAATTTATGTTCTTAGGATATTTAAAATGAAAGCTTTATTACTCATTGCACATGGCAGTCGTCGTCAACAATCAAATGACGAAGTGATTGTTTTAGCAGAAAAATTAAAACTCAATTGTGCTGATCAATACGACATTATTCATGCTGGTTTCTTAGAGCTGGCAGAAACATTAATCCCTGACGGCATCAAAAAATGTGTAGATGATGGTGCGACATCGATCATCGTATTGCCTTACTTCTTGAATTCAGGCCGTCATGTAGTTGAGGATATTCCCAATATCGTAAATGACACCCAGCCACATTATCCAAGCATCGACATAAAAATTGCACCGCATCTCGGCGCATCTGATCTGATGATGGAATTATTAATCACAACGGCTAATGCAGCGAAATAAATCGAACGCTACTATTGGTTCTCTAAAGTACCTGCTCAAGCATTAGCTTGTTGCTGTGCTTGTCTAATCGGCTTCTGTGCCAGAAGCCATGCAACAATAACAAATACCAACATGCCAAATAAAATATGTTGAAAATGAACGTGGGCATCAAGCAAAAAACCTAATAGTGCAGGGCAAATACCAGTCGAAAACACCAGAAAAGACGATCGAAGAGAACGTACTCGACCTAGATTCTGTTTGCCCCAGATCTTAACCATCAAACTATCAGATACTGCTGATGACATACTCATTGATAAACCCGCACCCAGCATCAACAGCCAAATACCGATATTGCCACCCAACCAACCCGCGGCAAATAATGCCAATGCAAAAGGTAACAAATAAAACCGTGCGATGAGATTAACGCCTAAATCATCAATCCAACGTCCACCCAATAATGCCATAGGAAACCGAATCATCCCCATACCCGTCAGCGCAAGTGCGTAAGTGGTCGTGGATGCACCAAGATGCGCCGTCATTTGAGACTGATAGACAAAAATACCCGTCAAGGTAAATGGCAAAGCAGACAACATGGGAATCAATAACCAGAATCGTGATTCACGCAGAGGATTAGAACCTTGAAGACCTTTATCTGCTGCTGCTTTATGTTGATGTGGGGCATCAGGCCAATCAATAAAAACAAAAAGACACAGCCAGCCCACAAGAATAATAGCGAGTATGCACCACCATACTTGTTGCCATGTTAGCCAGACAAGCAATAATGCGGTTAGAGGTGGCAGAATAATTTCACCCGATGGCATTGCTAAGCCGACAAAACCCAAAGCGCGACCTCGATTAACGCTAAACTCGCGCCCAGCCAGAGTACTGCCAAGATGAGTCATTAAACCCTGACCGCATAAGCGCAATAACCCGAGTCCGAAAATTCCCAATGCCCACCATGGTGAGAGCGTCAACAGTAATAATCCAAGGGTTAATGCGATCAACAGGGTTAAGGCATAACGCTTAGGCGATACCCAATCTATTTTGGGGCCAAAAAACATCACCAAAAAACCACCGACGATAGTAATCGCAGAGTAAATACCACCAAACTCACCAGCCGATAAATTTAATTGCTGACTAATGGGCGCTTGGAACAGACCGATAAAAAAACTTTGCCCCAAATTACCGGTAAATACCGCTAAAAAAGCAATAGACAGTAATCCCGCATGGTTTTTTATTAAGCTTAAATAGCTGTTTGGGGTATTTGAATTCATTTTAATTTTCAGTGTTTTCTACTTTTACAAAATTTCCGACATCAGCACCATTCATCGCCGTTTGTAGATCTTTGCTAGCAAGCGCTAAAGCATAGCCGAGCACGCCACTCCCAATAATCACCGTATCGTATTCAGTCACGCTATTATCGAGCAAGACGCGAATGGTTTCAGGTAAGGCAATCGGTGGAACGGCGCCGACAACATAACCCGTTACTTCGCTGACTTCATCAAACTCAGCCATTCGAAGTTTTCGTTCATCAATATGTTTACGTACCACGCCCCAATCAGCACGTCCACCGCCAGCAACGCCAAGTAATACAAAAGATCCTGAACCTGTTTTGAATAACAAGCTACGTACAACTGATGACGGATCGCGACCTTCAGCGGTCAGTAATTCTTCTAAATTACGGATCGGCTTTTTGTCTTCAGATAGCGGAATTTCAATGACATCAAACGCAATGGATAATTGCTTCAGTAACTCGGTAACGGGTGAATCAATCGTGTGGCTCATTTTAAACTCCTGAATATTGTCTCGATATCAATCAAGCCGAAATAATACTTCATATATGAAAACAGCATTATGATGGCTAGCTTGTTAGCTATCAAGCTAGGGCATATTTTTATAAAATACCGCCACAATGAACCTATATTCTATAATTTAGTATGGATATTAACTGAACCTTAACCCCGGTTGAGGTATGTTCTCAAACTGATTTTAACCAACAGATTGACTCTTTAAATGAAAAATATTAAATACGTGTTATTGCTTGTACTGTTGTTACCCACCGTTTTGTGGTTATTTGCCGATAGTTTATTACCTAATCCCTTTACCTACTTTTCATTTCGTGCCGTATTTGTCCAATACACTGGTGTGATGGCGATGACAGTAATGAGTATCGCAATGTTATTAGCACTGAGACCCAAGTTTATTGAACCGTATTTAAAAGGGCTAGATAAGATGTATCGGCTACATAAGTGGCTAGGGATTAGCGCTTTAGTGTTTGCAACATCACATTGGTGGTTTGCCAAAGGGACTAAATGGATGGTCGGCTGGGGCTGGCTAGCAAGACCAGAACGTAGACCAAGAACAGGTCAGCCTGATTTACCATTTTTTGAAGGATTGTTTCGCTCGCAACGTGGGTTAGCTGAAACCATCGGTGAATGGGCCTTTTATGCCGTGGCACTATTAATTGTTTTGGCGTTGGTTAAACGCTTTCCTTATCGATGGTTTGCTAAAACGCATAATTTATTAGCCGTAACTTACTTATTATTTGTCTATCATGCCGTTATTTTGATTAAGTTCGGTTATTGGTCACAACCTATCGGCTGGTTAATGGCGACATTATTAGCGGGTGGTTTTTATGCAGCTATTTGGATCTTGTTAGGCAAAGTTGGTGCTAAACGTAAAGTAAAAGCTGAGATTACAGCACTCGAACATCATCATGATATGGGCATTATGGGTGTGACAGTAAAAATGGCAGCAGATTGGCCGGGTCATCAAGCAGGACAATTTGCCTTTGCCATGTCAGATAAAAAAGAGGGCGCACATCCTTACACCATTGCCTCAACATGGGATCCTGCAACACGCTTGGTTCATTTTATGATCAAAGCCTTAGGCGACCATACCGGCAGATTGAGTGATAAATTAAGCATCGGAATGCCCATTACAATGGAAGGTCCTTATGGCACGTTTAATTTTAATGATGATCAACCCCATCAAATCTGGATTGGTGCTGGCATTGGCATTACGCCGTTTATGGCGCGAATGAAAGAGCTTGAAGTAGCACCAGATGGTAAAGATATCGACTTTTTCCATTTAACGCGCCAAATCAATCACGTAGTCAGAGCTAATTTGTTGGCAGATGTTGAAGCATCAAAAGTAAAACTGCATTTAACAGTAGATAATCAACCGGGTCGTTTAGATGCCGATCAGATTAGAGCGCGCGTGCCAAACTGGCAAAACACCAGTGTTTGGTTTTGTGGCCCTGCCGAGTTTGGTGAAACATTACGCAAAGAGCTTATTAAGCATGGTCTTGATCCCAAACAATTCCATCAAGAATTATTTACACTACGCTAATGCTCGCGTTATTAAATAAACCAATGAAGGAATCTATGATGGAAAAACGATTTATTTTTATTCTATGTTTGTCACTCAGCGTGTTTGCTTGTTCAAAAACAGACCATGATAACGATGCTGAAACGACCAAAATTGAAGCTGTTTCATTGCAAAACAATGAACAGGTTTATTGGGTGAATAGTTTAAAGTCAGAATGCACTGGCGTTGGTTCAATGGAATGTTTGCAGATTCAAAAAGGAGATGAATTAAAACCAAATGGCTGGACACTGCTTTATTCGCCGATTGAAGGCTTTGAATATGAACAAGGTTATGTTTATAAAATAATCGTTAACGAACAAGCCATCGCTGCTGAACACGTGCCTGCAGATGCATCTTCCATCAAATACCGCTTGGTCAAAGTGATACAAAAAAATAGAGATGACTCTTTAAGACTCAATGATATTTGGGCTTTAGAATCGATCAACGGCGAAACCATAGATTTAGATAATGGCGAAAGACCTCGGTTAGAAATTAATCTACATAAAAAACAAATATTCGGCACGGATGGTTGTAATAACTTTAGCGGCGGCATTAAAAGTCTCGA
The DNA here is from genome assembly GCA_011053005.1 of Methylophaga sp. GTDB lineage: Bacteria > Pseudomonadota > Gammaproteobacteria > Nitrosococcales > Methylophagaceae. The sequence continues at coordinate 26,018 of DRHW01000032.1, read as the reverse complement.
TCAAAAAAGCATGATATTTGGTGCGATTGCTTCGACGAGAAAAGCCTGCATGAATATGGAGACTTCAAATAAGTTTAATCGGAACATGGCTAACGTTCAGTCTTATTCACTCGAAGGATTAAAATTACATCTCAATGATATTCAAGGAAATGAGCTGTTTGTTTTTAGGAAAGTGGATTAGGCGGTTGTATACCGAAACAATCACTTTTTGTTATCTATAAACGATTAATGAAGCCCCAGCAGGGTCATCTGTTGGGGCTTCATTATTTGGAACTCTATTTATTTCGTAGTAAAAGCCTTCACAATCTTACGATAATGATATCTGTCTGTGCTACATTGTGTAGCACCTAAAACACTTACAGCACGATTGAAGTTGATCAGAAAGACTATGTATCAAAAGATTAAAGCGGTGATATGGACATCATAGAAAAGCAACAAATACAGTCTCAAGTTGATCGTCATCGATTACACCTTTTATTTGCTGAAGGCCCGGTCGCGATAGTCACTAGCCTAGTAATAGGACTTGTACTCATTCTTTTTTTGTTGAATGACGTTCTTCAGCCAATAACCTTAGCTAGCTGGACATTATCAATTGTCACCGTGGCGATCCTTCGATTATTGTTCATAAAAAAGACGATCAATAATCTGAGTTCAGACACTCCTACTTTACCCCCCAAGCAACTCAAGTATTACGAAACCATTTATGCTGTTGGTGCTTTTCTCAATGGCGCACTGCTAGGAGGACTGAGCCTATTAATGAATGCAAACTGGCCTCTTGGCACCCAGTTGATTATCCCTTTTGTTTTAGGAGGGTTATCTGCTGCGGCTGCGAGCTCTAATTCAAGCAGCTTATCCAGTTATTACAGCTATGTTTTTTCATCACTTTTACCTTTATCTTACGGGTTGTTTGTAATAGGTTTTCAGTTTGCAGCAGCGCTAGTGATCCTTTACCTAATAATGATGACGATCATCTCAAAACGATTCAATAATGTACTGGTGAACAACATCAGGTTGCGATTTGAAAATGAATCATTACTCGGAGAACTGACAGAAAGTAATAAAACTCAAACACACCTTCTTTTACAACAAAAAGAACAGCATGAAATATTAGATAAAATGGCTCATTACGATATTTTGACTAATTTGCCTAACCGTGAATTACTGGCAACTCATTTAAACCAAGCCATGACCCAATGCCAGCGACGCCAAAAATCCCTCGCGGTAGTATTACTAGATTTAGATGGTTTCAAAAAAATCAATGATACTTATGGACATGAACTCGGCGATAAAATGCTCATTAATCTATCGTGCCGTATAAAAGATGTTTTGCGTGAAGGTGACACACTGTCACGAATTGGTGGTGATGAATTTGTCGCGATTCTGTCTGATTTAGATAACATTGCAAGCTGTTACTCGGTATTAGATCGACTTTTAAAGGCCTCTGCTACACCGATTAATATTGATGATATTGTAATGCAAGTATCGGCCAGCATAGGATTTACACTATACCCACCCGATGATGTGGATGCCGAACAACTGGTTCGTCATGCCGACCAAGCAATGTATATGGCAAAGCTAGCGGGAAAGAATCGCTATCACATGTTTGACACCGCACAAGATAAAGCAGTCCAAATTCAACGAGAAAGCCTTGGCAATATTCGTTCAGCTCTAGAACGACGAGAATTCGTACTGCACTATCAACCTCAAGTCGATATGCGACTAGGCAAAGTGATAGGCGTAGAAGCCTTGATACGCTGGCAACATCCTGTACGTGGCTTAGTCCCACCTTTAGAATTTTTGCCCGCTATAGAAGGCCACATGATTAGCTTGGAAATTGGCGAATGGGTCATCGAAACGGCATTAGCTCAAGCCATGCAGTGGCAAAGTAAGGGAGAATATATTCCTATCAGTGTGAACATTAGCGCCTATCAATTACAACAACCAGACTTTGTAAGGCGGTTAGAATCACTGTTGGCCGCTCAACCTAATGTCAATCCACACAGTTTAAAATTAGAAGTTTTGGAAACCAGTTCATTGAGCGATCTCCGGCAAGTATCTACCACCATGCAGGCATGTAGGGCATTGGGTGTAGAGTTTGCCTTAGATGACTTCGGTACAGGCTATTCATCATTAACTTACCTTCGACGCTTACCCGTCAACTTAATTAAAATCGACCAATCTTTTGTTCGCGGTATGTTGACCGATGCAGATGATTTAGCGATTGTTGAGGGCGTCATTGCCTTAGCAAAATCATTCAAACGGAATGTTATTGCCGAAGGCGTGGAAACCATTGAACACGCCACGGCATTATTGCAGCTGGGCTGTGAATGGGCACAAGGTTATGGCATCGCAAGGCCAATGCCGGCAAATGAAATTCTACGATGGATGAACAACTGGCAGCCTGATGTCGCTTGGCAGGTCGGAATAAATTTAAACGATATTTAATGATAAGCCGATCAAACGGTGATTTAAAAAGATCACAACGGCTTAAGCCTTTATACTAGCGAGTCTTCTTGTTGGCATAAAATCAAACCCTCTGATGACGTTTCCTAAGCTTCGTAACAAACTACAATCTCGTATTTCAGGCATCTTACTGGTTATGGGTATATTACTCATTGCGGCTAATTTGCGTGCTCCTTTTACTGGTATTGCACCCGTACTAGAGCAAATTATTGCTAATTTTAGCCTCACCGCATCACAAGCGGGATTTCTAACAACACTACCATTAATAGCCTTTGCCATTATTTCGCCATTGGCAGCAACTCTCGCCAAGAAACAAGGCTTAGAACATGCTTTATTTATCGCTTTAATGTTGATCATGCTAGGGATTTCAGCACGTATTGTTGATTCATCCTTCATGTTACTTATCGGAACCGCCATTATTGGCGTTGGCATCGCCATCGGAAATGTATTATTACCGAGTCTAATTAAGCGAGATTTTCCTGCAAAAATCGCCATCATGACCTCGGCCTATGTATTGACGATGGGGATTGCATCGGGTGGTTTTTCGGCGATGGTATTTCCACTGAGCCAACTTAATCACTTGGGTTGGCAGCTTGCTTTAGGTTCGATAGCCATCATTACTTTAATGAGCCTAATTGTATGGACAGCCCAGCTCGGTAAACACACTAAACCTGCCAATAATAGCCAGAAAATTGCAGCCTCAAAGCCTGTTTGGCGATATTTATTAGCTTGGCAGATCTCGCTACTGCTAGGTTTAAACTCTTTTTTAAATTACATAATTATTACTTGGCTACCCAGCATTCTCACCGACTCCGGTCACACCGCCGTGCAAGCAGGTGTTTATCATGGTGCTTTTCAATTTGCCACCGCAGTTCCAGGCTTGGTATTAATCCCACTACTAGCTAAATTACATGATCAACGTGCACTGAGCTTTAGTTTGGCAATATTGAGTGGTATCAGTGCGCTGGGCTTACTTTATATGCCTGATTTTGCATTTATATGGACGGTGATGCTGGGCTTTTGTTCGGGCGCTTGTTTTATTTTAGGCTTATCGTTTATTGGTTTACGTACCGATAATTCGCAACAAGCTGCATCGCTTTCTGGCATGTCACAAAGTGTGGGATATTTATTAGCCGCGGTTGGCCCTATGCTTGCCGGTGCATTACACACAAACACGGGGAGTTGGAGTGTGCCATTATGGTTATGTGCAATTGCCAGCGTATTGTGTGCCTTATGTGGTTTAGGTGGCGGCAGAAATACGACGCTTGATAAATCCTTGAGCTAATGTAATCGTACTGCTTTATAAAACTAGCCTAAATATCCACTAATAATTTTTCCGTTGAAACGACATTGGCATACGCAAAACCCAGCGCCGCCATAAATGCAGCATGTACTTGTTTGGCGGGCACATGAACCCCCTCAAAATCTAAAGCTAACGTTGCACATGCATCATGGGCGACAGAGCAGGTATATCCAAAGTCAGTTGCAGCACGAGTTACCGCATCAATGCACATATGACTCATCGCACCACAAATAATCAAACTATCAATGTCTAGTTTATCTAAAATTTCTTTTAGATTGGTCTCTCTGAAACTATTAATTTGATGTTTGATAACGACGGCTTCGCCTTCAACTTCTTGTACAGATGGACATACTTTTACCCCTTCTGAGCTTGGTGCAAAAAAGGGCGCATCAACCGTTGGAAACTCATGGCGCACATGCACAACTGGCAAGCCTTTTTCTCTAAACCGTTTGAGTAAAGAGGCTGCTTTTATCGTTGCCGCTTCAGTGCCTTCTAATTCCCACTTACCCCCTTTAAAATAATCGTTTTGCAAATCGACAATAATTAATGCTGTTTTAGACATAACGCCATCCTTTCTTGTTTGATTGGTTCAATTATTTAAAAGACACGATACGCTCATTAACACAAAATAAAACTATAATAGGCAACTCGAATTAGTCTCATCGCCAAACTTGTTTGGCAAGATTTAAACTTTTTTACTCACTCATGGTTTACCTTAAATGATCGACATTTTAGCTGTTTTTATCTCATTCTTTGCCGTTATTGACCCGATCGGGACGATACCTGTATTTATTGCGGTCACCGACCAATACGATAAAAAAACAAAACGCCGAATCGCCTTACTTGCAACGATCGTTTCTGCCGGCATCTTAATCTTCTTTTTGGTTGTGGGTGAGCTGTTATTAAAAGCCTTATCCATTCCGCTTCCAGCCTTTCAAATATCAGGCGGCATTGTTTTATTTCTATTCGCCCTAACGATGATATTTGGTGATAGCAAAATAGATGGTGAAATAAAAATGTTGGAGGATGATCACCGAGACACCGCTATTTTTCCGCTTGCCGTGCCGTCAATAGCAAGCCCTGGAGCTATGTTAGCCGCAGTATTATTAACCAAAAACACCGTATTTACTGTTTGGGAGCAAGTCCAAACTGCACTTGTTATGTTATCGGTGCTACTTGTCGCTTATATCTTGATGTTGCTTGCTGGCGGCGTTAATCGTTTGATTGGCAGTAGCGGTGCCCGTGTAATAAGTCGAGTGATGGGACTTATTTTATCGGCGATTGCCACGACAAATATTCTTGCAGGCTTGAGTGAATATTTTAATGTTGTGCCAGTATAAACTGATGATTTTCTGCAACAGATCGGCTCATTAAACCGATACTACTTACATTTAACGGTTAGATTATCGCTGATTAATGTCACAGGATATTCGCCATAATGCGGCACAACCTTTGAACTATGTGCCGTATGCTGAATAACATCATAGCCTGCAATACACCATGTTGCAGCTGATTGCTCGCACTGTTCAATACCCGTACTGCATGTGAATGTGTAAAGTTGTTGACCATCAGCCGTTTTAATTACCGTGGGTTGAATGGCGCAGCTGCTAACAATAAGCATCAGTAAAAGGGCGGTTAGATTAGCTTTCATTAGACATCACTGTTCAGGAAGTTGAAACAGGTAAATTACTACATCGTTCTTTGACTCTCAAATATAAAAAGGCAATACATAAAAAAGCCTCGGCAATTTACAGTGCTGAGGCTTTGATACACGCTAATGTTTATGAATATTAAAAATCAGCGACTTGTTAGGCTAGCTCGATGTCTTTGTTTGATTCATCATTTTTCTGCCCGCATAATCTCGTGCAAACTGCCATGCTGTACGGCCTGAGCGCGTTCCGCGTTGTGTCGCCCACTGAATCGCTTCAAGCCTTATCTGCTCATCATCAGAAAGATGAAAACCAAAACTCATCAGCCAATGATTTACCGCTTCTAAATATTGATCTTGAGTAAAGCCATAAAAATTAAGGTGTAAACCAAAACGGTCTGACAGAGAGATTTTTTCTTCAAGCCCATCACCGGGATGGATCTCACCTTGATCGCCTTTTCTAGTCTCAAGGTTGTCGATCATCCGTTCTGTAATCAGGTGTTTTCTGTTGGATGTCGCATAGACTAAGACATTGGGTAATGATCCGACAATTGAGCCATCAAGTACCGTTTTTAAGCCTTTATAGCTGTTTTCGCCTTCTTCGAACGACAAGTCATCACAAAAAATAAGATATTTATGTTGGTTGTTTCTAATTAAATTAAGAATATCCGGCAGATCATTGAGATGTTCTTTTTCAACCTCAATAAGACGTAGTCCCTTATCATGAAAAGCCGCCAAGCAAGCGCGAACTAATGATGATTTCCCCGTACCTCTCGCACCGGTCATCAACACATTATTAGCGGGATAACCATGTACAAACTGGCTGGTATTTTCAAACAAACGCTCACTCTGCCGGTCGATATTTTTAAGATCAGCAAATTCGATCAGTTGAGGCGATGTGACAGGCACTAACGATCCTTTAACAAACATACCCTGACTATATTGCCAGCGATATGCCAACGCGTCGGGCAATGCTGGCGGTGTTTGTTTTTTGTCATCTGGTAAAAAGCTTTCCAGCGTTGTCGTTAAGCGGTCTAACACGTTAATCAACGCTGATTCAGACTCTTTGGAAAAGGGTTCATTCATCGACTGTTCCTATAATTACGGTGTTGTTGTATTTTATGATATTGAACTAAAGCGTGTTCATTAATCTCGGTCGTTTTTAAAACCACATTCGTACCCCAAGCACGAGACCAAATTCAGTATCATCTTTACCTTTTGCTTCTATGATATCGGCCGTTTCTCCAAAAGACTGCTGCCAATAACCACCAATATAAGGTGCAAATTCTCGGCTGAGTTCATAACGATAACGAAGTCCTAGTCTGATACTATTCAGTCCTTTGGGACGGTCATATTCAAGTGCATCTGTTAAAGCGGCAGCAACTTCTAGCCTTGGCTGTAAATATGAAACCTGGCTTAAACGAAGATCATATTCAGTCTCTAGCTTTGCCGCTATATCGCCATTTTCATTAATGGTTAACGCGTTATCCATTCCAAAACGATAGGGCGCGAGTCCAAACAAACTAAATACGGCGTAGTGTTCACGACTCACATCAGAATCCAAAGGACCACGCAAACCAAGACCTGCTTGAATTTCCCAAAAAGGGGAGATCAATGTACTGACCAATGCCTCTGTGCTTTCAAGATCAGTAGGCTCACCATCATTTAACTGGTTTTGACCTTCACTCTTGAAATACACACGATGCTCATCGCCGCCATACCAAGCGAGCACATCCCACGTGGCGACATTTGCCCCGCTGTCTGTTTGACTTAACTCTAATCGATCGACCATGAATTTACCTGTGAGCATCGATGCCATAGGTGCTGGCCAGTCAGCGTTATCATGCTGCCTATCTTCGGCAAATAATACTGAGCAAAAGCAGCAGATCGACCAGCCTATTACTATTTTTAATATATTCATTAAATCAATTACTTAAACGACAGAAACAACGCGAAACATCCCTGCTTCCATATGATAGAGCAGGTGACAATGAAAGGCCCAATTACCCGGGGCATCAGCACTGATTTGTAATGAAACCACTTCATTTGGCTTTAAACTAATGGTGTGTTTTCGTGGTCTTGGGTATTGACCATTTTCTAGCTCCATCCACATCCCGTGTAAGTGAATAGGATGTTCCATCATCGTATCATTCACTAAAATCAGTCTCAGTCTTTCACCATAATGAAACTGAATAGGATCAATCACTTCATCATATTTAACCCCATCAAATGACCACATATATCTTTCCATATTGCCGGTAAGATGCAATTGTAGTTCACGTTCAGGCTCTCTTTCATCGGGCCAAGGATGTGCACCAATCAGGTCACCATAGACTAAAACACGATGATCAACATTTTCTAAGCCAATTCCCGGCTCGTTTAAACGACTGATAGGATTTTCTGCAATCATCGAATTACCAGCACCATGTCCTGATTTTGTATGGTGAATGTTGATAACAGGCGCAGTTGGTCGCTGAGTCTCCTTGGCCATACTGTCCATATTTTCCATGTCGTGGCCCATATGCATGGCATTCATATCATGATCCATACTCATGCCATCCATTGCAGCCATCTCATGGTCCATACTCATGCCATCCATCGCAGCCATATCATGACTCATTCCCATCACATCCATGCCTCTTTCAGGAGCAGATCTTAATTTAGGCACTTCGGCTTGTTGGCCTAGTTCTGTTGCAAGCGTGCCACGGACATAACCACTTCGATCCATGCTTTCAGCAAAGAACGTGTAAGGTCGGCTGTCTTTAGGCTGAATGATGACATCATAAACTTCGGCGACACCAATACGAAACTCATCCACCGCGACAGCCTTCACTGGCTGACCATCGGCTGCTACAACAAGCATTTCGAGTCCCGGTATTCTAAAATCAAAAAAGGTCATAGCAGACCCATTAATAATTCTTAAACGTATTTTTTCACCCGGTTTATAGAGTCCCGTCCAATTTGTGGCACTATCTCTGCCATTCATTAAATATGTATAAACAGAGCCACTGACATCAAGAATATCTCGTGAGCTCATCCGCATCTTGTTCCACATCGAGCGTTGTTGCCACGTTTCAGCTAATCCTTGTTTTTTAATATCGTCAAAAGTATCGGATACAGTACGTTGTTGGTAGTTGTAATAACCTTCAGAAACTTTCAAATTACGGTAAATATCGTGAGGGTCATCAATCGTCCAGTCACTGAGTAAAATCACGTGCTCGCGATCAGCACCAATATCGCCATCAGCAGGATCGATGATCATAGGGCCAAGATTACCAATTTGTTCTTGAAAACCAGAATGACCGTGGTACCAATACGTGCCATTTTGAGCGACATCAAATTCATAACTAAAGGTCGTTTTTGGTTTAATGCCCGCAAAACTTACACCCGGAACACCATCCATATTTGCAGGAAGAATCAGCCCGTGCCAATGAATGGAAGTATCTTTTTTAAGCGCATTGGTCACATTGATCTGAGCACGTTGCCCTTCACGAAGCCGGATTAATGGACCAGGCATTGAGCCATTTATTGTTATTGGAAGTGAGGACTTACCTGCAACCATCATCGGCGATTGTTCTATTAATAAGTTAATTGGCTGATCAGTCTGAATTAACTCGCCATAACTGCGTCCTAGTGGCGTGGCCCACGCGGGTGCAAGCCTTGCCAAAACAAGGGCAGAACTTAACTGTAACGCTGATTTTATAAATGTACGACGACTAGATGGTGATGGATTCGTCAATACGAAATCCTCCAAAATGTAAACGGCTAAATTATTTCAATTTTTGCAATAATAGGTAAGTGATCAGACGCGACTCTTGCCAATGGCGATCGATGCACAGCTACGTTTATCAATGCGTTGGCAGGCGATACCCATATTTTATCTAAACACAGAAAGGGATATCTTGCAGGAAAGGTCGGTAAATTATGGGATTGTTTAAAATGTCTTTTCAACCAACGATGTGGCCGTCCCCATAAAAACCACTCGTTCAAATCCCCCATAAAAATCGTTTGCTGATCGGCGCGAGTAGCCAATAATGATAATATTTTTTGTACTTGAAATCGACGTTCAAAAGGCCTTAAACCAAGATGCGTCGACATGATGATTATTTTTTTATTATCAAAGACTAACTGCGCTTCGATTAAACTTCTCGGCTCGCGTCCGGCGACACTTAAATCATGGTAGATAACGTCAGCCAAAGGCTGTTTTGATAATAAGACATTACCGTAATCATAATTATCTCGTTTAAACGTCACATCAGAAATAACCTTATAGTCGGTATAGGTCTCCAAAAATTGCAGCAAGAGCTGGTCGTCTATTAATTGATGCTCGACTTCTTGCAGTGCAATGATATCGGCATCTAATTCATTAATAACGGCGGTAATTCTATGCATATCAAACTGCCTGTCATGTCCGATACCTGCATGAATATTATAAGTAGCAACTTTTAACATCATCCTTGTTCATTATCCGACTTAAACAATTTTTTAAGGCCAACAGTAACCAATACCACCAATGCCATGACGCCTATTAGAATCATTATTTGACTTGGGTCGGGATTTTTAATGGTTTCAATCAAGGAATCAGCAAACAAGGTGAGGGTCATAATCCCTGGAAGTAGCCCGATCACTGTACCGATAAAAAAATCACGCAACTTAATATGCGAAGCACCTGCAATTAAGTTAATGATGGTAAAAGGTGCGACGGGAATAATCCGAACCGTGATAACCGATAAAATACCGTGCTTAGAAATGCGTTTACTCAACCGGCTTATCGCTGAACCTGTTAGTTTTTCAATGAGACTTTTCCCGACTAAACTGCCAATTGCAAAACCTGATAATGAACCAATAATAGAGCCGATAAGCGCATATAAACTGCCCCACCACGGGCCAAATGTCAGCACTGAAGCAATGATAAGTAAGGTCACGGGGAAGGCCAATACACTAGCCAGTGCGAAAAAAAACAAAATAATAACAGGTGAGAAGGGTAGCTTTTCGATTTGTGCTGCCAAATTTGAAATTGAATCTTGGCTAATCGCATCTGCTAAAGGCGTAAATCGCCAAATCAGTGTCATTGCAATGAGAAAGATAATAATCGCCGCAGCACTCAACCACTGTTTTTTAAATGATTTTTGTTGTTTTACCGGCACTAATAACGTTGCCATATCTTCTGCGTTGATCGGCTTTTCAGGATCAATCACTTGGTAATCGGGTAACAGTTGATCCACCAGCCCATCAACCTCACAATGCAAAGGTTTTAGGGAGTGATCATTATCAGCCCGTGCATCTATCAACGCCAATAAATCAGCATGTTTTTCCAGTTCTTCTCTAAACTGTTCAACAGAAAGACCTGAATGTTCGGCAAGAAGACGCTCGCGAATTTCTTTTATTTTTTCAGACTCAGCGGTCGTTTTGGCTTCAATCGACAGATCACATTCACTATCAAACCCCATCGAACGATTACTCAAATTTGATGAACCTACCCGTAAAAAATGGTCATCAATAATCATCGTTTTGCTATGCACGCTGATGTACTGCTCGCCTAATGCTTTTTGATGTGGATAACACACACGCAAATGACCATGTAGATCCGACTCATGAATTTTGACAATAATACGAGCGCGTAATACATCCATCGTATTCTGTTCTAACCAACCACCTGTTTGTTTTGGTAAAACCATCACCACATTCGGCCCATCTTTTTCTTCTAATCGCTCGATGAGTGCCGCCATAATTGACTGGGATGACAGATACTGATTTTCAATATAAATCAGCGTGTTAGCTGACCTTATACTGTCAATATATAATTGCTCAACTTCTCTATGAGCAGGATAATCTTGATATTTTGGAAAAGTAAGCGAGATATTAATATCGACATTTTCAAAATCAGGCTCAACACGTTCCGGCCATGGCGATGTGGATGATTTTTTACAATCAGCCACATGCTGATGAGTCACTCGATGCCATCTTTCACGGGTAAGTTTGCCTAATTGTTGAGCAATATCGCCTTCGACTAACCATTGCAAATCATGGAAAGGCGGATAACTAGATTGGTCGGGATTAACTCGACTTGGATCATCTGCGCTATGCGAAGAGGTATCCCAACGATCTTTACCTAAATCGAAGCCACCACAAAAAGCGACCGAATCATCAATAACAATCACTTTTTGATGTTGTGAAGAACCCGTCGGGCATTCGCCATCTAGCTCAAAATGCAAACGTGATTGGTTTTTCCACTGTGTTCGATAATTTGGCAACCATTCACGTTCAAATGAATAAAGCATCGCCCAATCCCAATTTAGAATATAAATATGTAACTCGGGATTAGCTTCAAGCGCGCTACACAATACATCGCTTAAATCATGATCTTCTGTGCCATCTTCGCTGCGTGTTAAACGCATACGGCTATCAATATCCCATGCCAAAATCATAATCATTTGGCGGGCATTCAAAATAGCCTCATATAAAGCACCAAAATAGTTTTCACCATCAATTAATATCGCCGCTCTGCTAGCGTGTTGCGTTGACCAACAGTTTGTTTGAGGATCAATAATCGATTTAGAGGTCATTTTGATTCATTCTCGGTATGCGAAATAAGCAGTTATTGTATTCAAATTAATACAGTAAGCAATTTTCAGTATAAAAATAATTTGTTCAAGGCTGATTCATAATGGTCAGAGCGGTAGGTGATTACAAAATATTACCGATTATACTGCTACAGAGTTGGCTAATTTAATTAAGACATCTGAAATCTGTAGGGAAAGATGATGCCTAAAACGCAAGTTTAGTCTTGATGCATAAAGCATCTCAGAAGATGTTGCTACGCAAAACTCTCCAAGGCCAATAAAAAGCCCCAGCAGAATAACTACTGAGGCTTCATATTTTTGGTACTTAGGCTGACAATCGAATCTACACAGCTAAAAGCTGCTGACTCGCATTGTTTATATCTTGGTAAGCTTATGCCGCATTAACCGCTTGGCTTGCCGTAACCTTGATTGCCACAAACTTAGAGGTTGGCGTGAAGGTTTTATCACCGTAGCTATCCAACGGTACTAGAGGATTCGTTTCTGGATAATATGCTGCGGCCTGACCTTGAGGAACATCAAAACTCAACACTGTAAAATTATTCACTCGACGTTCTTTACCATCATCCCACAACGAATTAATATCGACTTTTTGGCCATGCTCTAGGCCTAAACGTTGAATATCAGCTTCATTCATAAAGATCACGTCACGCATGCCATACACGCCACGATAACGATCATTCAAACTATAAATAGTGGTGTTGTATTGATCGTGTGAACGCATGGTTTGCAAGATCAAATCTGGTTTCTCGCCGGTGCTGGTTATTTTGTTATGTAACAAAGTTTCAGGCAATTTATTTGGGATAAATCTGGCCTTGCTCGTTGCCGTATTCCAAATGCGTTCAGCAGCTGGATTGCCTAAGTAAAAGCCACCGGGTTGATCGACGCGTTGGTTGAAATCATTAAAACCGGGGATCACATCGGCAATAAGATCACGAATACGATCATAATCTTCTACCAACCATTGCCAATCAACCGGCTGCTTGCCCAGGGTAGCTTCTGCGATACCGGCAATAATGGCTGCTTCTGATTTCATTAACGCTGAAAACGGTTTGAGCTGTCCGTAAGACATATGCACCATGCTGAAAGTATCTTCAACGGTAATGCCTTGCTTGCCACTTTTTTGATAATCGATTTCAGTTCGACCAAAGCAAGGTAAAATTAACGCTTCTTTACCCGTAGTAATATGACTGCGATTAAGTTTAGTAGAAATCTGTACCGTTAAATCACAATTTTGCATGGCGGCATGGGTACGTGGCGTATCCGGTGCAGCCTGAACGAAATTGCCGCCAAGCCCAAAAAACACTTTAATTTGTTTTTGTTCCATGGCTGAAATGGCTTCAACGGTAGTATGACCGTGTTCTCTTGGTACGTTGAACTGAAAACGTTTTTCTAATGCATCAAGGAACCACGTTGGTGGTTTTTCATCAATGCCCATTGTGCGATCACCTTGAACATTACTATGTCCACGAACCGGTGATAAACCAGCGCCGGGTTTACCGATATTACCTCGTAATAACTGCAAGCTAACAATATCTTGAATGATGGAAACTGAATGCTGATGCTGAGTTATACCCATCGCCCAACACATAATGACGCTGTTGGCTTTGCGGTACATATTGGCGGCCATTTCAATTTCCGCCAAACTTAAACCCGATTGCGTTTCAATATGCTGCCAACTAGTGTCATCAAGTATCGCTAAATACTCATCAACACCACTGGTATGTTCGGCAATAAATTCACGGTCAAATACTGCAGGTCCATCATTGGCAAGCGCTTCCTTTTCCCATTCCCATAGAAATTTCGCCATACCGCGAATAGCCGCCATATCACCACCTAAATTAGGGCGGAAAAAAGCAGTATTCGTCGGTTCAGAATCATTAGTCAACATTTCTAATGGACTTTGAGGATGCTGAAAACGCTCTAAACCGCGTTCTTTTAATGGATTAAAACAAATAACTTGTGCGCCGCGTTTAACTGCTTCGCGTAATGGCTCGAGCATACGTGGATGATTCGTTCCGGGATTTTGTCCGATAACAAAAATCGCTTCAGCATGTTCAAAATCGCCAAACTCAACGGTACCTTTGCCCACGCCGACGGTTTCAGCCATTGCAATGCCGCTCGCTTCATGACACATATTTGAGCAGTCAGGAAAGTTGTTGGTGCCGACTGCACGAACAAACAATTGATAAAGAAAGGCGGCTTCATTACTTGCACGGCCAGAAGTATAAAACTCTGCCTGATGCGGTGAATCCATGTTTTTCAGATGTTGAGCGACTAATTGAAACGCTTCCATCCAAGTCGTCGCTTCATAGTGATCCGTTTGTGCGTTGTAACGCATCGGATGCGTAAGACGGCCTTGAGATTCAAGCCAATGGTCGCTTTCTAGCTTTAAGTCGCTGACGCTGTGTTTAGCAAAAAATGCTGGATCAACTCGGCGGCTAGTGGCTTCCCAGTTCACCGCTTTAGCACCATTCTCACAAAACTTGACCAAGCCTTTTTCAGGCGTTTCGCCCCACGCACACCCCGGACAATCCATGCCATGATCTTGATTCGTTTTTAACATAGCACGGATATTGTGCATGGCATTTTTACTGCCTAACCAGTTTTTGGTAACACTAATTAAAGCGCCCCAACCTGCTGCTGGTCCATTATAAGGTTTGTAATGACTCAAAGTATTTCTCCGAGAATATAGAATATATTTAGATGGAAGTGTCTCGCGCTTGCATTTAACGATTAAAAACATTAAATATTTGGCACGACACTGAATTTTTCGCTGAATTAGGCTTGGTCTGAGATCGGAATAGGATGAATAACAATATTTACAACGGTATAAATATGCATTAAAAAGCATATATCTGATCAATGTATATTAATGATTATACTGGTTAAAATAAGAATATCAAATAAGTATAGGGTTATTAATAAATTATTCTTTGCTTAAACCTTTCACTATTAAATATGCACTAAAAAACATATATAACGCCTGCCGCAGTGCTTCACCTGATTTGATGATTCAATATTTTTATCTGCATGACTATTGTCAATATGTGCTTATAAATTAGTATTTCTAAAACCCGTCCATTCTGCGCAAAAAATTTCATTTTCCTGATATTGTTCATTGCTATAGCTCCCTTCAATCCATAAATCTACTTTCTTACTCCCGAAAAATAATCGATAACCAACTCCTCGCGGTTTTGAAACAAAATAAAGCACGTGATCAAGCTATTTGCGCTAAGTATCAGCATAAAAGGTTAATGAAAATGTACGCCTGATCTGCTCACTCACTAGGAACGCGTCAAAGTCTCACCGCCTTTTTAAGGTGCCTGAAAATTCGAAAGCCGAAGGTGAGAATCAAGAGAGAGAAAACAATATAAAGGCTTGATGATATGTGGCTGAAAATCTCGAAATCATGTCCACCATTCCCAGCCATTAAAAACTAAAGTATGACAATCATAAGATCTTGAATTGCTTTATTGTTGATGATTTTTTCCAGGGACGCAGCGGGCTTAGGAATTAGGAATTAGGAATTATTAATCTTCCATCCTTAGGTATATGTAGTCACTTATCAGTTTAAGCCTCTCTTTAGCCAATAAAAAGCCCAGCAGAATAAACTGCTGAGGCTTCGATTACGGTACCTAGGCCCATAATCTATATTGGGGTTGTGATAGTTCATTGCCAACGATCTCTCTAGACCTAAATCAAGTACTGTTAACAAATAACACGCTTCCAGGTTGAAAAAATGGTTTAAATTTACTGCGTTAATACTTGGCCACTACAGTTTTTATCCCTCTATTTATTTGCATTAAATAAACAACTAACATAATTGTAATGACCCCTTGAGACATTTCGTTTCCTAATATTGTTGCGTTGAAAAAACAATTGATTAAGATGGCAATAAATAAGGCTAAACAAAACGGTTTATACTCATCTGATGATGATAGAATTTTTCTTAAAATAATGCTGATAAGCAATAGAAAGGCTGTTAGGCCGATGAGACCCGATCTGAGTAATATCTCTAAATAAAGATTATGTGGGTAATAGCCTTCACCAAGATAGTGAAACTCTTTTATCTCATTAACAGAGCGGCCTAGCCATATAGCATGCTTTGTCTCATTGAAATAATATTCCCAAATAGGTAATCTGAGATCGGTAGAAATATCCTTATTGAGTATGCGTACGGTAAAAAAATCACTATAAAAGAACGATATTATGCCGATAACGCATAGCCCTAGTATTATTGTTGAAGTGAAAATATTGGTCTTAATTAATTGAATTAAGCTTCTGTAGTGATAAGCAATCAAGATAAGGATGCCTGCGGCTAAGGCTAACCCTGCCGATCGGCTTCCCGAACCCTCCCAGCCTATAACAAAAACACAACAAGCTAGAATACAGGCATACTTTGTTTTACGCTCAGTTGCTGTGACACTTTGGTGTAATGCAGCTATGGCACCTGAAATCATTAATAAGCCAAAAGAGTTAGGATTTGATATCAAACCACTCAATCGATTACCCCATTGACCACGCCCAATGGGTAGTTCAAAGAATGCTTCGATAAAACCTATACAGGCATGTATGAAAGCGACCGCTATAAAACTAAATAGTATTGTTTTGGCCGAAATTTTGTAATAAAGACAGGTGACGGTTATAGAAACGGGTAATAAAATAAGCCGCCAAAAGATATCGAAAACATCTTTATCAATTGGAACATCTCGAATCCATAAAGCAATTAAGCTGGTGATTAAAATGGGGCCTAGTAGCATTAGGCTGCTTGGAAATATAATGGGCTTAATGTAATGAAAGAGAGCTTGTCGAGTTGGACTGTATGAGATAACGAGGATAGGAAGCAAATACAAACTTAATTGAAAGAGAACCCCTTTACTGGAGAAGGTAAATAACCATAGCAGCATTAAGCCAATAAAACAGTGGCGTTTGTAATTATTCATAGTATTAATTTTTGAGAGTTAGTTAAGGTTTTGTTGATCGATAGTAAAAGCTTATATTTATAGTTAAACCCTGAGTATAAATATAAGCTTTCAAACTATTTATTGCTGTAAAGACATCATTTTTTGTAAAGATCATTTGCATCTCTATGTGATACCTTTTTGACAAGAGGTATAGCATATATAATCTTAAAAATTTCAGGCTCGGTATCCTCTATCACACAGGAATGATGATGGTTAGGCTATTTGCAACACCTGATATTATATAGCGTTGTGGCTAGATGCAAAGAAGTCATTCCGGTCAGTGTGCAAAAAATAAAAACAAATCAAACATTAATATAAAGGCAAGTCCATGAGAGTGTTACATGTAGATTATCAACAACTCAGAAGTTATGGTAAAACAAGTGTCAGTTGGAATGAAAAGCTTAGGTACGGTTTAATAAAAAACGATTTTTATGTACAGAGCTTTAGTGATCGTGATGTGGCTGCATTTGAGGCACCATTTCGAATTAGAGACTTAGGTCATAAAAAAGCTAATCAAAGATTAATTGAAATGAGCGAAGCTGTTGAGCCGGATATATTGATTGCTGGTCATTGCGACATTATTACTAATAAAACGCTGGCTAGGATAAAGAAACAACAACCTAATTGTACTATTGTGCATTGTAATAATGATGGCCTCTTTGCACCGAACAACGTCGAGCGTTTAAAGTATCGCGCTGAGGTTGCAGATGCTCTATTTGTTTCAACTGGGCGTAAAGAATTATCGATGTTAGAAGGGATTGGCGCGCGTATATACCATATGCCTAACCCTGTAGAACCTTCTATTGATGTCTTAGATAACTCAAAAAAAACCTCATTACCCATTGATTTATTGTTCTGTAGCCATGCTACCAAGCATACCGATCGTCTAGATTTGGTCAAAAATATACAAACTTCAGTTGAAGGTAAAATGAATTTCCAAGTGTTTGGAGGCCACGGTAAGCCAGCTATATGGGGTAGAGATTATGAGCATGTCCTATCACAAACAAAAATGGGGCTGAATTTAAATCGACAAAATAATTTTTATTGGTACTCATCTGCTCGAATGGCTCAGCTAGCCGGTAATGGTATTTTACAGTTTACCCATAACGCACATAGATTTGATGAATTATTGCCAGATGAAACGGTCGTTTATTATGAAAATGAGACTGATTTAGTCAATAAAATTTTAGCTTTTCACCGTGATGATGAAAAACGACAAGCTTGGGCTAGCCGTTGTCGTGAATTTTTTCATCAAGAAATGAACACGACTTTGTATTCCCGTTATATTGTTGAAGCTGCGCTACAAATTCCTTTTTCCCATGATTATGTTTGGGCACAAGATATAAACTTAAATGGGTCGTTAAAAAGTAATTAAGATTAATAGCGATGACATAGTTATGAGATAAAACAAAAACCTTTAAGGTGGTAATCGCCTTTGCTTTGTTTATCCAAATGATAAAAATTGTTGTATAAAGTGCGTAGGCCAGACTTTTTAACGAGTCAATCAACCTAGATATTGTGTAAAAGCAGTTTTTAAATAAGTAGTTTAGTTATATCTGACTCAATATTTAGAGGTATTTTTGTGAGCCATCATTCTTCTCTATCACTTCGCATCGCTAGCTCACTTAAAACACAATTCATTGCAGATGCACTGGCCATGCCAGTGCATTGGTTTTATCAGCCACTCGAAATAGAGCGCGCTTTCCCAGGGGGTATTCAGCAGTTTGAGAGTGCGCCTAAGTTTCATCCGTCCTCTATTATGTCTTTACATTCAAAGCGTAAAGGAGGCCGTCAATCCAGTGATAAATCAAGTAGTACGACCATCGACGTTGTGGGAGATGTGATTTTAAAAGACAAGGCTCAGTTCTGGGATACGCCCAACATGCATTATCATCAAGGCATGCAGGCAGGAGAGAACACTTTAAACGCACACTGTGCCCGTGTTTTAATGCGAGTCCTTGCCAGCACCTCCGAAAGTTATGACAGACAGGCATTTGTTAACGCTTATATTGACTTCATGACTGCAGTACCACCAGCGCACCCAGATACTTATGCAGAGTCATATCACCGAGGCTTTTTTGCTAACTATGCACAAGGCCGTAAACCGGAAAAGTGCGCCATGAAAACACACGATACTGCTTCAATAGGCGGATTAGTCACAATAGCTCCGTTAGTTTTTTCGGAACGTCTTAAAGGTGCCAATGAGTATGCAATACAAACCACATGTCGAGAGCACTTAGCTCTTACACATCCCGATGACTCCTTAATGCAAGTATGTGATCACTACGTAAATCTGCTTTGTGGACTTATGGAAGGGCCAGATGAGAGTGGTACTAAGACACTTTTGGCAGAAGCTGGAAAAAGATCGTCAGGTTTCGATGTCTCAGACCTTGTAAAACGCAACTTACCTGATCATCAGGTAGTAGGAAATATGTTTTCGCGAGCCTGCTACATTTCAGATTCTTGGCCGGTTGTATTGTATTTAGCCTATAAATACTACAACGATCCTTGGCAAGCACTTAAGGTAAATACGAACTTAGGCGGTGACAACGTCCATCGGGGCATGGTACTGGGCGCTTTATTAGGACTACAAAGCGACACGGTGGCTGATAAGTGGTTTCATCGCCTAGTTAGCCACAGTGAAATTGGTCACGAAATTGATGCTCTTATAAGTTAATAATGTCGTAGATATAACAACGATAAATCAAACCGTGTTTCGTAAAATCATCATGTAAACACCAACAATGAAGAACACGTCCATTTGGTTTTACAAGGTTAGAAGACATACTTACTACGATACAAGTCACCCCCTATCGACTGAACTTTATGCGTAAACATTGTCGCCTGAATCACCCCTTATAAACGTATTAAGTTTATAACTACTTTCACTTCCATTCTGCCAGAATTTAGATACTTTTCATTTTCAATATAGTGCCAAGTATTAATATTGCTACTTAGCACTACTTGAAACGAACAAAATAAGTTCATTTCTATCATGTGTATGGAACAAAACTGGAACACAACTTGCCTTTGCTCATAAATATATCCATCTGAGGCGTGAGTTTAGTGTCCCAAATATTTATTTTTCATAAAGAGTATGTATTTAATTTATCAAGGTAAACGATTACAAAATATGTTGAGAGCACTGAATGGAAAAAGGTACAAGAACAAGTAGCTCTTAAACATGTGAGGGTGCACGCTTTAAAACATAACTACGACTCAAATCTTCGAGCGACGACTGTTTCATTTGAGGGCTGGCAAGATTTACTGGGGGCATACATCAACTCGGATCACCACCGATTATTCTGTAGCAGAATTTGGTAGCTTAATTAATGGATATGAAAAAGTGTGTGGGGAAGAAGGCCTTAAAAAACCAAGTTTAGTTTTGATGGATAAAGTTGCTTAGAAGATGTTGTTACGCAAAATCCCCGAAGGGCAATAAAAAGCCCCAGCAGTATAAACTGCTGAGGCTCCGTATTTGTTGGTACCTAGGGCCGGAATCGAACCGGCACGGCCGTGAAGCCGAGGGATTTTAAGTCAGTTTAACAATACGATATTTATTTAAAAATCAATAGCTTACAGCGCCCGCCAATTATCAAAAACTGCCTCAAACTACCCTAATATAGCGGTGCACGGTACAAATACGGTACAAATTTGGAACAGTTCTCATCACTGTTAAATACATACTCTGAATGGACCAACATCCTCTTTGATAGGGCTTAAGTTGATCATTGATGGATATGACTAACGAGTTGAGCAACTTTAGGATCATAAACAAGCTGAGTGATTGAACCATCACGAATCGCATCTACAGCTTTATCAATCACGGAAATGGGTACTAGAAACCATTCTCTAGGCTTTACAGGTCTACCAAACCGATCTTCAATAGTGAGATCAATTTGTGCTGCAGAAAATATCTTGTGTAGTAACTTTTCGAGCTTTGTTCGGTTAATACCTGAAAGCTGATATGTAGCAACAATTTCAACTTCAGCAAGCAAGTAGGTGGAATCCTGGGCAGCATTAGCAATGCGTGTTTCTACTTTCCCGCCTGTCACACCAATTTTATGTATCAACGCTCGATGTTCAGCAACAAAAGGGTGTTGCGACTGACTTCTCAGCACATAAATCGTACCACTGGCCAAACCGTCATCTTCATTTGTGTCTGCAAACAATGGCCCTTGTGAAATTTTCATAATGATTCGAGCTGTTTCATCTTTCATCAAAGCTTTTTGTAATGACCGAATGAGTAGATTGCTTTCTGTTCCATTATCAAAGATAACCCTTAATCTACCGTCTTTATGACCACTGACATTTCTGGTGATGTCTTCAATTTCTGCAACATAAGCTTTTTGACCATAGAGGATAAACCAGTCACCAATAAATATTTCTGGCTGTTGCTGCAATGGTTTAGTGTCACGCAAGCCAGCGTCTAATTCTTGCTGAACTTTATCGAATAGAGGCTTAAACTCTTCAAAATGTGTGCATACATCGCGACTGGCCATTTCTTCCACAACGCGCTTTTGCTCAGTACTACGAACATGCTTTAGTTCAGTAATCTCCGAAGAAGCTGCTAACCCATCCAGCTCAGCCAGTAGAGCGTCATCATCCATCGACTCAATAGCACTATCAGCTTGTTCGGAGTAAGTCCCTAATAAACCTTGATGATCTAAAGGCGTTAATAATGTTCGGCATTCTTCCTGAGCACACAACCTTTCCAACCTGACAGCATATAAACGTTCAAAAATATCCTTGTCTTCACCATGCTGAGGCACTTTTCCATGCTCTTCAACAAAATGCTGAATTTCTTCAAAGCCAGCAATAATGCGTTCTTCTTTTGCAGAAAGGCTTTTCTTTTTCTCTGGTTGAGCAAAGGCATCTAATTCTGCACGTAAATCGTCAAGATCAGTCATATTTACCCTCATCTTTAAAACGAACAAATGCCGCCGCACCTTCAGCCATTTTTTGTTCCCAAGGATCTGCTGCACTAATTGAAGGTAGTCTTCCGCGTTCCTTCTTGAATTTCACTGCTCTCAAAGCCATTTCTTTAGCCTCATCAGGCGTCAAGGCAGTTCGTTTTGCAGAAATAACAGCGGCTACTTGTTTAAGGCTTTCTTCGCTCATTGTTTTGGCTAGAATGGCATATGCCTCACTAAATGGATTAATACGGTCAATTAGGTCAATGTCTAATTCACGTACATCCATTGCAAACTTTCTTATACCTACGATAAGTGCAGTATTTGGTTTGGCATCACTATCTGAGCTTGAATCATCTAGAGCTTTTTTAGCTTGCTGTGTCAGGTTCAAAGCCGCAATAGCATGTTGTCGAACAGCTTCCTGATCTTCTTCATCTAAATTTGGATATTTATCTTTAATGATTTTGCCAAGTCGAACCTGAGTCAATTCTTCAGCAACCAGCTCTTCATCAAACAAACCTCTTTCAATCGCTGTTTTATCCTGAACAAATGATGCGATGACTTCATTTAAATCTTCTTGACAGATTCGTGAAGCTTCCTCTGTTTTAGGTTTTGCAAGTCCTTTTATTTCGATATGGAATTTTCCGGTTTCTTCATTAACCCCAACATTACATTTTTTAGGGTCATAACCAGCTTCACCATAATCAAAACCATCCATTGGGCCACTGTCTTTGTTTTTGGGTTGAAACTCAAAGCGAGGCGCTAATACCTGCTCCATCAACAAACTGGCTGCAATAGCCTTGAGAGTATCATTCACTGCCTCAGTGACAAGTTGCTCAGAAGCATCCGGCTCAGCAATAAGGTTAGTAAATCTTGCATGCGTTTTACCTGGCGCATCACGTGTTGCACGGCCGATGATTTGCACGATCTCAGTCAAACTTGAGCGATAACCAACAGTCAAAGCATGTTCACACCAAATCCAATCAAAGCCTTCTTTTGCCATGCCTAGAGCGATAATCATATCGACATGATCACGATTATTTTTTTGGCTAGGATCTTTCAATGCCGCTGATACACGGTCACGCTTAATTTGATCATCGTCAACCAAGTCAGCAATTTTTAAAATACGGCCTGAAGAAGTTTTAACCAGTTGGAATCCCGTTTCAGGATCAATACCTTGCCACTCACCCAACTCCTCAATGATATGCTCTACTTCACGAATTTTATCTTTGGTACTTTCTCGTGAGTTCACATTTGGTATATGGATAATCGTTTTTTCACCGACATTAAGCACTTTGAGAATGTCATTTGAATATGGGCCTGAATAAAAGAAATAGCCAATATCCAAGTTTTTCAAATACTCATAACCATTTAACTGCTCATAATAGGTATAGGTCACTGTATCGAACTTTGATTCATCTTCCGGTGCAAGTACGGCCTCTGCATCGCCCCTGAAATAAGAGCCAGTCATAGCGACGAGGTGCACCTTATCACGTTCAAGGAAGTCTCTAAGATGTGCACCAAGCTTATTATCGGGGTTGGCCGATACATGATGAAATTCATCGATTGCAATCAGTCGGTTATCAAACGCCTCAATACCAAATTGTTCAACCGCAAAACGAAATGTGGCATGTGTACAAACCAAAATCTTATCATCACTTTGCAAAAACGCACCTAAAGAATTAACCTTTCCACCATTATCGTTGCCGGGTGCATTGCACAAGTTCCATTTAGGTTCTATATGCCAATCAGCCCAAAACCCGAACTCACTCAAAGGCTCATCGTTGAAGCTTGAGCCAATAGATTTTTCTGGGACGACAATTATTGCTTGCTTAATCCCTTGATTACTCAGCTTATCAAGAGCAATAAACATCAACGCCCGGCTTTTACCAGATGCTGGTGGCGACTTAATCAACAGATATTGTTCGCCGCGCCGTTCATAGGCTCGTTCTTGCATTAAGCGCATACCTGATATATTGGATTTAGTTGAGCTGCCATTACTGGCGTAGCTCACTGAAACGGTAGGAATTGTTTTAGTCATAATTATTATCTGAATAGGTTTAGGTAATCGTTAAATACAAATAAACGGTTGCGACGTTGGCCAGTAATCTCGACAAGTACTCCATAGTTGACCAGATCACCAATCAGTGTCGATGCTGTATTAGTCGAAGTATCAAGAATATTTGTAACCCATTTTACGTCGATAACGGGCCGAGCATATAACTGCCGCATAAGAACGTGTGCGTTATCTTGTCTGCGAGCACTAAAGCGAGGTAACACATCTCGCTCAATGCGTTGTTTCAAATCAATCACCGCTCGAAATACGCCAGCAGATGCACGTGCTGTTTCTTCAACACCATATAGAAAAAAGATTAACCAATCACGCATATGATTACCCTGGCGAACAGCCATTAACCTATCGACATAAGTGGTTTTATTGCGTTCAAAATAATCTGATAAATATAATGCAGGTTTATGAAGTAGTCCTTCAGATGCCAAATAAAGTGAAATCATCAATCGGCCTAGGCGACCATTACCATCTAAAAAAGGATGAATAGTTTCAAACTGATAATGAGCAATCGCGATACGAAGCAATGGGTGAATAAAGTGTTTCTCGGTATGCAGAAACTTCTCTAAATCGCTCATTAAGTCAGGCACGCGGTCATGATGCGGTGGCACAAACACTGCATTTTTTAAACTCACACCAATCCAATTCTGACTTACTCTGAACTCACCGGGTTGTTTATGCTCACCGCGTACACCTTGCATCAGTTTTGCATGAGTTTCACGCAATAATCTTGAAGACAAAGGTAAGGTTTCTAATGAGGTAATGGCTGAATTGATAGCTTGAATATAGTTTTGCACTTCAGACCAATCATCCCGCTCTTCTGGCCTCAGGTCATCTGCATCCTTAAAGGCATCTTCAATATTAGTCTGTGTACCTTCAATACGGCTTGATTGCGTCGCTTCTTTGGCAACATGCATTCGAATAAAAAAATCAATATCAGGGATCAACTGGCTAAATGCATTCAGCTCACCTAATGCGCGGTCTGCGCGACCAAGTAATTCTATCAATTCAGAATCAGAAACAATCCACTCGTGACAGATTAGTTCAGGTACAAAAGCCTTATACTCATAACGGTCTTCGTATTGACCTGCCTGATAGTCATTAATATTCATATATCAATAAAGCGCCATGTTTCTGAAATAAGAATTATCATATGTCAATTTCTGGTAGATATACAAGTCTTATTTCAGAAGCTGGGTAGGTTTCTGATATTTAAAAAACTATATGTCAGAAAAAAGTGCCTTTAATTTAAACTGACTCTTTATGCTTATTTAGCAGGTTTGGTCGTCATCTTGGTATAAAGTTCAAACAGCTTTTCAAGACGCTCTGTATCATTCTTAAAGCGTCGACCAATATAAATACGTTCCAATACTCCATCATTCCGCTCATGCGCTTCACGTAGATTGACCGGAATTGTTTCTGGATCATATAAATCGGCAATAGTCGCTGGAAAATGAGCTTCACGTGCAAGAAGAATATCTTCAGCACAACGTGTTAGATCAGCTTTGTTTTTTTCTGTGAGGGCTGGTAAAGGGAAAGTATGCCATCCCATTTTATTTGAATAACTCAGCCTTGTTTCTAACTTTCCACATATAGCTGAAATCCACACTAAATGCAGCTTTGAAGAAATAATAGCCAGGTTAAAAGTCGGGGCATCATAAAGTGCGTATGCTAAATTAGTAACCCTTGCTTCACCACCATATAAATCTACTGGTAAGTAAGCTCTAACCTCAGAACTTCTTATTGGAATAACGATTGTGCTTTTCTTACTAAAGTTCATTTCTCGGAACTGATGAGGTCTATTTGCCATAGAGCGCGTTCCAGCATCTTTACTACTTAGTCTCCATTGTTCAACATCATCAATTCTTGTTTGTATAGCTTTAATTGTTTTTGCATCAGGTAGATCAGAGTCTTCTATCCAAATGCATTGTGGTAAGGCCTGAAAACTGTAGACACTTTTTATGGTAAAAATGTAACTTAAACCATAAGGGGTCAAAAAAATGGGAACAGGGATCCGATATACGAACGAATTTAAACAAGAAGCGGTGAATCAAGTTATTGTTCATGGCTATAAT
>DRHW01000031.1 GCA_011053005.1 Methylophaga sp. | reverse complement strand
GGTACTGGTTTAATCTATAGTGTGTTTGATCATTACGCACCAATGAAGGTGGGCACTTTTGGTAAACGTATTAATGGTGTGTTGATTGCTAATGGCGTCGGTAAAGCTGTAGCATTTGCTATCTTCAACCTACAAGATCGTGGACGTATGTTCATCGGTCATAACGATGAAGTATATGAAGGAATGGTCATTGGTATCCACTCACGTGATAATGATTTAGTTGTTAATCCGCTTAAAGGTAAGCAATTAACAAATATGCGTGCATCTGGTTCTGATGAAGCGGTAACACTTGTTCCGCCAATCCGCATGAGTTTAGAACAAGCTTTAGAATTTATTGGTGAAGATGAATTGTTGGAAGTCACTCCTAAAGCCCTGCGTGTTCGTAAAAAATTCTTGCTGGAGCATGAACGTAAACGCGCATCACGTAGCTAGTTTACACCCAGTTAAAGTGAAAAAGGGTATCCTTAATGGGTACCCTTTTTTTTGAGGCAAAGTATGCGTATTTTAATTTTATTAGCCATCGGTTTATTACTTTATCTGATCATTTCAAGTTTATTGAGAAAGACAAAGTCAGCAGAAAAAACCATTGAAACTGAAAATTTAGTTCGCTGTGAGCAGTGTGGACTTCATGTTGCTGATCATGAGGCCATTCAACAGAATCATCATTATTTTTGCTCAACTCAGCACCTAGAGGAATTTCGTCAGTCAAAATGATGCAGCATAACACTGCATTAAAAGCATTAGATCAAGATCCCGCTACATGGCGGGCCTTAACCGTCTTTAATGTTTATCGCGTAATATTAGCCTTAATATTATGTTCTGTTTTTTTCTTGCAACTTCCCCCTGAGTTTATTGGCGAAGCCGATCCCAAACTCTACAAGCTCAT
This sequence comes from Methylophaga sp., assembly GCA_011053005.1. Taxonomy (GTDB): domain Bacteria; phylum Pseudomonadota; class Gammaproteobacteria; order Nitrosococcales; family Methylophagaceae. The sequence goes on along the minus strand of DRHW01000031.1, from coordinate 2,595 downwards.
TAGCCTTGCTTATTTGGTCTTAGCCTTCTTTTTGTTCACGGTAACAGCCTTAAAGTTTGGGCATGTTCAAACGCAAATCCGTTTGCAATTAGTGATTGACATAATTGCACTAACCATGATTATTCATAGTAGTGGCGGCATTAATACAGGTTTGGGCTCATTGATGTTAGTTGTCGTTGTCGCGGGTGGCGCACTTATCCCTGGTCGACTTGCTATCTTTATCGCTGCGCTTGCATCGCTGGCTATTTTATTTGAAGTTGCTTATATGCACATCAGTAGCGATGGGGTCACGAAGTATAATCAGGCGGGTATTTTAGGGGCAACGTTTTTTGTTACTGCATGGTTGGCCCAGTGGCTGTCGAAAAAAATTCAAACCACACAAGTTGTAGCTGAGCAACATCGCCGCGATGTAGAAAATATGGCAGTACTTAATCAGCACATCATCAGCCGGATGAAAACTGGGGTTATCGCTCTGGATACAAAGGGTGCAGTGACGATGCTGAATGAATCTGCTAGAACCTTACTAGGCATAAACCAAGATACCTCAGATGCTAGGTTAGCTGATATTGCACCTGAGTTAGCCGAGCAAATATGGTTATGGCAGCATCATAGTACGGAGAGCTTCCTACCTTTTCAATCGACACCAGATTCACCCGAAATTAAAGCTACTGCTGCAAGCTTAGATAGTGGTGAAGTTCTTGTATATATAGAAAATACCTCTGCATTAGCTCAAGAAGCTCAACAGTTAAAATTAGCCTCTCTAGGCAGATTAACAGCGAGTATTGCCCATGAGATTCGTAATCCTCTTGCTGCTATTAGTCATGCTGGAGAGTTACTAGCTGAGCAGCAAGCCGCTGACCCAATGACGGTGAAGTTAACGGATATTATTTTGCGTCATAGTCTCAGAGTTAACAGTATTATCGAAACCATTTTAGAGATGAGTCGACGTAAAACGGTTGAGCCTTCGTTGATGGTTCTGGCTAATTGGTTAGAGAAATTTATTAACGAATTTAAAGAGTCGAAACAAGCTCAGCCAGATGAAATCATCATAGATTGTGAAGCTACAACAAGCTATATTGCCATGGATCCGGAACAGCTGTATCAAGTGCTTTGGAACCTGTTGGATAATGCTTGGTTCTATTCAACGAAAGATACAGCCAGTGCGAGAATTACCCTTGTAATGGTCCAACATGGTAATGAACTTTTTTTAGATGTATTTGATAATGGTCCTGGCGTAGCAGATGATGTGTTGCCGCATTTGTTTGAGCCTTTTCATTCACTACGAAAGGGTGGCACAGGCTTAGGATTATATTTGGCACGAGAATTATGTCAGGCAAACGGTGCACGCTTAAATTATATTAAAGAAGCCGATTCATCAGGCCATTTTCGTATTAGTTTTCCTATTCAACAGGATGTTTTGGTGTGAGTAATAAACAAGCCTTAGTCATTGATGATGAACAGGATATTTTAGAGTTATTGACCATGACGTTGTCAGGTATGTCGATTGATTGCGTGACGGCTGAAAATGTCGCTCAGGCCAATCAGGCGCTAAAACAACAAGCATTTGATTTATGTTTTACTGATATGCGTTTACCCGATGGCACTGGACTCGATATCGTCAAAACTATCAACACTAAGTATCCTGAATGTCCAGTCGCCGTTATCACCGCACATGGCAATGTGGATATGGCAGTTGAAGCACTAAAATCCGGCGCCTTTGATTTTGTTTCAAAACCATTACGTCTTCAGGTTCTTAGGGACTTAGTAACCTCAGCCTTGAATGTGTCACCGAAAAAAACGTCTTTTAATGAGCGACGGTCACGTGATCGCTTGCTTGGCGAGACGGATATCATTCGATCTCTTAGAGGCAAAATCAGTAAGCTTGCTCGTAGCCAAGCGCCAGTTTATGTAACAGGGGAATCAGGGACAGGAAAGGAGCTTGTTGCACGATTAATTCATGAACTTGGTTCACGCTCTGAACAGACTTTCGTGCCTATCAATTGTGGGGCTATTCCTACTGAATTAGTCGAAAGTGAGTTCTTCGGACATAAAAAAGGGGCTTTTACCGGCGCCGTCTCTGACAAAGATGGTTTATTTCAGGCAGCTAATGGTGGCACATTATTCCTTGATGAAGTGGCTGACTTACCCTTGATGATGCAGGTTAAGCTGCTACGCGCTATTCAAGAAAAAGCGATTCGTCCAGTGGGGGGAAATGAAGAAATTAGTGTTGATGTCAGAATCTTATCAGCGACCCATAAAAACTTAGCAGAGTGTGTTCAAAAAGGCACATTCAGAGAAGATTTATTTTATCGTTTGAATGTGATTGAGTTAGCTGTACCACCTCTGAGAGATAGACAGGCGGACATTCCGTTACTAGTCAGCCATGTTTTATCGAATTTGGCAGAAAAAAATAATGAAAACACACCTGAATTAACTGCCGCGGCTACCAAAGCACTCAATGCATACCATTTTCCCGGAAATATTCGTGAGTTGGAGAATATCCTTGAGCGAGCAATGACCTGGTCTGAAAACGGCATTATTGAAGAAGAAGATTTAATGCTACCCGAGTCATTGTCTGTTATTGCCAAGGCTGAT
>DRHW01000030.1 GCA_011053005.1 Methylophaga sp. | reverse complement strand
TGGTAAGGCCTGAAAACTGTAGACACTTTTTATGGTAAAAATGTAACTTAAACCATAAGGGGTCAAAAAAATGGGAACAGGGATCCGATATACGAACGAATTTAAACAAGAAGCGGTGAATCAAGTTATTGTTCATGGCTATAATGTTTCTGAAGTTGCCAAGCGATTGGGTGTGAGCACCAAAAGCTTGTACAAATGGCAAAAAGAATTATCAAAACCTGCCAAAAAGCGTGAGGAACAACACGATCTTCAGGCTGAAGTTGCCCGTCTCAAACGTGAACTAAAACGGACACAAAAAGAGCGTGACATCCTAAAGGAAGCCGCCGTGTTCTTTGCCTGCGAGTCAAAGAACGCTATGCCTTCATAAAAGCTCGCAGTCAATATTATCCCGTTCGCTTATTGTGTGCAGCCGTTGATCTTCATCCTAGTGGCTACTATACCTGGTTGAAACATCCCGTTAGTCAGCGTGAACGAGAGGATAAACGCCTACTTGCCTATATCAAACAGTATTGGCTGGAAAGTGGTGGTCATTACGGTTACCGTAATATTTACTTGGATCTAAAAGAAGCGAAGATTCAATGTGGCCGAGACCGTGTGTTACGACTAATGCAACAAACAAACATCAAAGCCGAACGTGGTTATAAAACACCAAAGGGGTATTACTCAGGCAAGCCAGACAATACAGCTCCCAATGTTTTAAAGCGTGAATTTGTCGTCAGCTCACCGAACCAATGGTGGGTCAGTGATATTACCTATATCCACACTCATGAGGGCTTTTTGTTTTTGGCCGTGGTCATGGATTTATATGCTCGTAATATTGTGGGTTGGTCGATGAGCGAGAGAATGACTGATGACGTGGTACTCGATGCACTGACGATGGCTTATTGGCGTCGCAAACCGACAGGAACTGTAAAGTTTCACTCTGATCAAGGCTCTCAATACGCCAGTCGTAACTTCAGAAAGTTATTGAGTAAATTAAATATCGAACGAAGTATGAGTCGCCGTGGTAACTGTTGGGATAATGCCGTTGCAGAAAGCTTTTTCAGTAATCTTAAGAAGGAACAAATCAGGCGGATAAAATATAAAACCAGAGAACATGCTAAACAAGCGATGTTTCATTACATCGAAATGTTTTACAATCCAAAACGTCGTCATACCAGTAATGGACGAATATCACCTAATGAGTATGAACGACTGTATTTTCAGAATCAGAAAAGTGTCTAGTAAACTCAGGCCTTACCAGTTTTATGGTGTCCATGTAGCTACTCCAATAATAAATTTTTTCCAAAAAAAAGGCGCTCTTCAAGATGATTATCTTGAGAGACGCCTTTATCTATTTTCCCAACCGGGATAGTAAGAACAATCCACCGTTGGATTATTAATTCATGACTTTAGTGTATGCAGTTACGATGCCAACTATTACTTACATTGCAATAACCAATTAATACAATAACTTAAAAACAGTATTTTAAACTTTCAATAACACTCCAGCGAATCTTCAAGCATTATTGGTATGAAAAACGCCCTCTAATAGTGCGTGCTTTACCTACTCAGTATTCATTAATGTGCATTCATTCATTAATTAAATAAAACTGCGGCTTCTATTATCGTTTTTGATAAGGTCGCTAATTTTAAATTTTGCTTCATGGCTGATGTTCGTAATAATTTATAAGCATCATCTTCTGAACATTGTCTTTGCTGCATCACTAAGCCTTTAGCTCGATCAATAATTTTTCTCTCAGCTAAGCTCGTTTTCAAATCTTCTAGCTGTTTTAATAATTGCTGCTGATGGTTAAACCTTATAGATGCTGTTTTTAAGATGTTGATAATACGTTTTTCATCTAAGCCATTTACAATATAGCTACTAATACCGGTCTCAATAGCTTCATGAATAGCATCATTAGTATCCACATTGCTAAATACAACGATAGGCAATGGATAATGAGTAATAATGGTTTTTAATTGTTCTAATGTTCCCGACCCGAGTTGTCTATTGATGATAATCAATAGATCAGGTTCGATCATCCATGAACCAGAAAGCTGCTTATCTAAAATCGAGCTTTCAAAAATAATTTTATATTCTGTCGATTCGAACACTTTTTTTAATAACAGTGTTGATGCTGGTTGATCGCTGATAACGATGGTATTAATTGCTTTAAACATTAGGCTCGATATTAATTCGTGGCGCGAGATGAATGAGCAACAAGACTTTTGTAGACGCCGTTCAAAGCATCAATAGGTTGTGTTGCCAGTTTGAAAAAATCAGCTGCATCCAATTCTATTTTGCCATCAATTAGCACTTTATCTTCAATCGTTGCTACCAACTTATCAACGGCCTCCTTGATGAGTTTTGATGCAGCCGTAAGCTGAGATAGTAATACAGGATCTTCGACTTGGCTCAACTCTGTTAATAATTCATTGGTAGGTGAAATGATCGAAATACGCAAAAAGCTTAATGATATTTTGTCGATGCCAAGACATTCGCCTCGCGAACAAACTCCCGAGCCAATGGCTCTTGATTGACCAATCGTTTCAGCTACTTTTAAGGTATCAATACACAGTTGAGACATATGAATACTTGAACCCAACATAATCCAAGTAAGATCATGCTCACTCATTAATTCATCTAATAATGACAAATGCCCATAAACCATCACATTATGCTGACGAAGCAAGTTTTGAGACGTTAAATCACGCTCTAATGAATGCATTTTCAATTTAGGCCAATGACCAATAAACGATTCCCATTGCGGAAATGCTTTCAAACCCAAAATATTGCCTTCAGCAACGAGCTCATCTAAGTGTAATTGGGTAGAAATAAGCTGAGTCCTAAGGCTTTTATTACCTTGTAATATCGCATTACTTATTCCTCTATGCTGTTGGCAGCATGAGATGACTTTCTGAATATGCTCGATTAGACGAAATCCAAGCTTTATTTTAGCTGCCTGTCTTTTGTTATTCGATAACCAATATTTAATGATGACAAGCAACAATAAACTGACCGAAACAGTAGCAACTATTTTTAAATCCATATTTATTTCTCTAAACTTAAACTACTACGTTCAAATTAGCTCATTCCCAACTAAATAGATAAACGGCGAGCAAACCTAATGGCGAAACGAACACCATTAAAGAAAGTTTGAGTAACTCACGGCTTAAGTAGAACGTATCAATTAAATAGCCCATTACATATTCCTTATGAAGTAGTTAATTTAAAAATGGGATAAGCCTTTGTTGCTAAGGCTTATCCCAAACTGCAACGTAAATTGAGCAGAGAGAGAAGCCAAACAATTTAAAATGACAGTAAAAAATTGTTTGGCATAATATATAAAGCACAATTGATGCCAAAATTAAATAACTTAAAAATCAGTACATTAGGATGACCTAATTCCAACTTAGCGCACAAGAATCGTGCAATATAAAATGCTCGCACCAAATAATTGCGACCAGATAATGTCGCTTATTTAGCATTCAAACTATCTTTTTATTTCAAAAATCGACGTTTAATAAGCAAGGACTTATTAGGGATAAAAAAAAGCCGAACAACAAGGATGTTGCTCGGCAATAGCCACGAGGAAGAGACTATTTATTTAAAATTTAAGTTGGCCGTAAACCCAGAATTTTTGAGTATCAACATAGCCTAATGATGCATCACCCGCATTGTAATCGGCATATTGAACACCAACGGTGTAATGTGTATTGAATGTTTTTTCAGCTAAAATATCGAATTCATTACCTGCATCAAGACTATCAGCATCGGTTTCAAAGTCATGGTAAACCGCCACCACTTTTGCACCTAAGACATTACCCACCACCGTGAAATACATATCTTCCAAACCTCGGCTCGGCGTTGCTAAGAAAATATCAGCCCAACCTTGGAATGCATGATTCGTCCCTAAAGGCGTATTGAAGCTATAAGTGCCGTCGCCCTCTTGCATTTCGTATGAGAATTTCGCTGTCCAACCATTATATTTACCACCTAACTCAGCCAGGTAGTAGTTTTGGTCATCCATCAGGCCATCTTTATAATCATCTTGATTCGCGTATTCAAGACTATAAAGCACTTGCCAATCGTCATTAATCGCTTGGCTACCTGATAGACGAGCACCAAATGTTTCCGTTGAACTCGTAATAACGTCTTCATTATCAAGTAAATAAGCATAAGCTTCTAAATTACCAATTGGTAAGCCACTGTATTGAATATTAAATAAATCACTATTCATATCAACATTTTGAGCTTTACCTATGCTATCTTCACCAAAAATAGTATTCACGTTTTCGATATGGGCATAACCAATTTTAGTGTTATCAAATGATTTATTAACCAAGCTAAAACCATCGAATGATTGATGATTTTGACGCCATAACACGTTACCTATAAAACGATGAAATGGTGCATCACGATAGGTGATCTCTTGGCGTCCTAATTTAAATTCAGTATCAAAACCGTTATAACTTAAATAACCTTGGTTGACTTCTGTACCAACCGGATCAGCAACGACTGAATAGTTGGTATGACCATTTTCAAAATTATTGAAGTCTTCATCGCCTACGGCACGCACATCTTCAAATTCAACAAATGCACCAAAGCCCTTAAAACTCCCTGTTTGATAACCTAATGTGCTACGCAATGTATAAGCATCAGCATCTTTCTTAGCATTATCTTCTTTCACAGCTTCATAACGAGCACGAGCAGTAAAACTCACTTTACCGCCTGTTAATGCATCGAAAAAAGCATCTTCAGCATAGGCAACATTAGCCGTGCCCATCGCGCTTACTCCTGAAGCAAGTAATGCCAATACGATTGGTTTTCTGGTGAAATTCATTATTTTTTCCTTACAATATAAAAACGAAACGCTATAAAAACAAAAAGCCATATCTATACGAGATAGATACGGCTTCGTTACCATTAAAAAACTAAATTAGTTTCCACGCCATTGCAGAATTTAAATATAGAAAAGCAATGAGCGTGCCATCTTTTAAACGTAGTAAATTCAGTTACTTACAAAACATCCTTTTCTAAAAATGTGAAAATCGCACCAAACGGCAACATTAAAATTTGTTATTTGCACAGATTTGGAACGGTCTTTATCCGTCATTTGAATCCAATAAACAATGGTGCGTTTTTCAGGGAATTTTATCCTTGCTAGCTTGGGAGATACTCCCCTATTATGATCACTGTAAATATCAGATAGTAGAACCGTGTTGTAAGGAGAACATAATGATAAAAGAACGTGATGAGGATGTTTTTTCTGCTTTAAAAGACATGGCTGAAAATGTTCACTTAGTGTCGCGAAACTATAATGATGAGCTTATTGGTATTGATTATTATGCCAACCTTGCCATCTTAACCGATGCAGAACTCAATGAACTGGTCAGGCTATGGCAGCTTAAGATAAAGACCTGTCATAAAGAAAAGTTAGCATCACAATGGATGATTATCCAAATCTTTTTGATTATCGCTTCTGCTGAATATATCGCTTTAAAATCTGGTGGTTTGATTGTTGAAACTATTGCTGCTTTATTAGGCATTATTGCGATGATAGCGATGCTTGAAGACAAACGCGTTGTAAAAGCAAAACGTAATCTAAAAGATGCAATAACGGTCACTCAGCATTTGCAAAACCTACATTCAGATAGGCACTCTTGAGAAGTCCAGATCTAAGACATAGTTTTTTATCAAATAACATGGGTATCGAAATAGTATAAAAAGCATATCAAGACACGCTATTCATTACTGAATACAGCACAATCTCGTCCTTTTGCCTTCGCTAGATAAAGTGCTTCATCTGCACGTTGCAACCATGAATCTTCAGTAGTGCCAGGTTCCCATAACGCGACACCAAATGACACGGTTATCTCTTCACCATCAGGTGTTCTTAACTCTGCTTTAATAGCTGAACTAAGTGTTTGAATAAATATATGTTGTTGATCTTTTATCTCAGGAATCAACAATACGAACTCTTCCCCACCAAATCGATAAAGCCGATCATATTGACGAATGTTGGAAGTCGTAATCGTAACGAAATCTTTTAGTACTTGATCCCCTACGCAATGACCATACTTGTCATTTACTCTCTTAAAGTAATCTAAATCTAATATCGCTAATAGCGGCTTAATACCATTCCGCTCGGCATTGTATAAAGCAGCTTTGAGATCTGTGCTCATGGCTCTGCGATTTAATGCACCCGTTAGTGCATCAATCATATTTAGTTTTTCCAGTAATTGAAACTGCTTTACACCATGACTTGCATAAACAAAGAAACTCAAAGACAACATTATTGTTGTCGCGATGTAAGCTTCCAGTGAAATAATGTCAAAAATATCAGACAGCGCCACCAGAGCAACGCCGGCGAACCCATTAATGCAAAGCGCTTCTATCGGTTTGACTAAAATAAAAGTAGTTACGAAAACGGGGTAAACCCACAAAAAACTGTCTACCCCATTCACGGATACGATCAATACGACGCCGGCATTAATAAATACAGCAGATATCACACTAATAATTCGTATTTTCTTAAAGTAATGCGCATAACAAACTAATGCTACGATGCCTACTATCAAAGCTATATCAATAAGTACAGCAGCAAGATTGCCACTAAGGTAACGTATAACCACAAACGGGGTAATCCCAAGCACAGCTACAAAAGCAAGTAGCAACAATAAGGATAGTTGATATTTTTCCTTTAGTTGGTTGATCATAATGCTCTCGCCGTAAAATGAGTGATTAAGTAAAATTAGGGTCATACATTAGCAAGCGTGACACTTTATTGCTTGTTAATGTGAAAACCTCCTATATATTTTAGCCAAAAATCATACTCTCTCTATGTTGCTGAATCCCGGCACATTATTAACATGCCCACAAGAGTAGCGACATGTCATAGGCATTATTTATTCAATCTTTTTACAACACTTTAAATAACCCGCCTCTTCTTGTTTAAACAACGCAATAACCCAGTCAACAAATGCTCTAACATTGGCCGATAAATGTCTATTTTGTAAATACACTATATATAAAGGTGCAGGTTCTGCCTGAAATTCTGGTAATAGTTGAATCAACTGACCATTATTAATATAGTCTCTCACCCCAAAATACGGTAATTGTGCAATACCTATATTAGCCAGCACCGCATTCACACAGGAATCAATATCATTAATCGCTAGTTTTCTTCTACCTTGCACGCCAACCAATTCATCATCTATCTGATAATAAAAAGGAATGATTTGAGCGGTTCGAGGTGATTGATAATTGACAACGGAATGCAGCTCTAACTCAGCTAATGATTTAGGCATGCCATGCCGTTCAAGATAAGTCGGTGTTGCACATGTAATTTGACTAGTGGTGATCAATTTGCGTGCAACCAAGGTTTCATCTATTGGCATACCACCTCTTATTGCACAATCTACGCCCTCTTGTAATAAATTCACCGTACGATCAGTACAGCCCAGTTCAAGTTCTATTTCGGGATAGCGTTTAATGAAATCATCTAATGCCGGCAAAATAATTCTACGAGCAATGGTCGTGGCAATATCAACGCGTAATCGCCCACGATAAGCGATTCGAGATTGGGTGACCAATGACTCGGTTTCATCAAGATCTTGCAATAAGCGTAATACTCTTTCGTAATATGCAGCGCCATCATGCGTCACACTGACATTTCGAGTCGTACGATGTAACAGCTTTACATTCAAATACTTTTCTAATGCAGCAACTTGCGCCGAAAGTGTAGCCTTTGGCATATTTAAAGAATTGGCCGCCTTAGTAAAACTATTGAGCTCAACCACGCGGGTAAAAGCGAGCATCGCATCAAATCTATCCACTGTTATTATCCCGTAAAACAAGACAGTGTTTCCAGTTACACCACCTTTATCTATATAAACATCACTAATATACTGTATTCCATGTCAAATATTCATCAGTATTTTTAGGAAGATTTTTATGAGCCAAAAATTAGACAACAAAATAGCGATAGTAACGGGGGCATCAAAAGGCATCGGTGCAGCCATCGCCAAACATCTTGCAGCAGAAGGTGCGTCTGTCATTGTTAATTATTCGACAAGTCAGGCTGCAGCGGAAAAAGTGATCGCAGAAATTTTAAGTAAAGGTGGTAATGCTATTGCGGTGCAAGCTGATGTATCCAAAAGAGCAGATATTGAACGCTTATTTACCGCCAGTAAAAGTGCTTATGGCGCCATTGATATTTTAGTGAACAATGCGGGTATTTATAACCCATCTCCTATCGAAGACATTACCGAAGCACATTTTCATAAGCAAGTTGATCTCAATATGCTGGGGCTTATTTTAACCACGCAACAAGCCCTCAAATATTTTAATGAACAAGGCGGCAGCATTATTAACATTAGCTCATTGGTCAGCACAATGGCCTTTCCTGGCCTTGCTGTTTATAACGCCACTAAATCGGCTGTTGATTCTATTACCCGTACTTTTTCTAAAGAACTCGCTCCGCGTAATATTCGTGTTAATTCAGTCAATCCAGGCATGGTCGAAACCGAAGGTCTCCATAACACAGGTATGTCAGAACAAAGCAAAAGCGTCGCCGAAATGACGCCATTAGGCCGTATTGGAACACCTGATGATATTGCACCAGCAGTCGTCTTTTTTGCCTCAAATGATTCATCTTGGATCACTGGCGAAACACTGTTTATTACGGGTGGTCTTCGTTAGTAAAAAAATTTGAGATTGATAGAGATTAAAGCGGAGCAAATAATATGATTAACCCCAAACACAAAAAACTCGTCTTTGCTTTCTTTATGGCGCTGATGATGTCTTGTTTGATGTCGTTTGTTATCACTATTTTTAATATTGGTCTGCACAACGGGGGAATCCTTTTATGGTTAAAGGCATGGTGTTTTGCATTTGTTGTAGCCTTTCCTGCTATCACCTTAGTTGCACCTATAGCGAATAAGCTCACACTCCACATTACTAAACAAACTCAGTCTTAAATGATAGCTAGTGAATATTAATTTTTAAATTTCAAACTTATATAAAGGAAGCTCAATATGGACTTACAATTAAAAAACAAAAAAGCGCTGGTGAGTGGTTCAACCGCTGGAATTGGTTACGCCATTGCCGTGTCATTAGCCAAAGAAGGTGCACACGTTATCATTAATGGCAGACAACAAGATTCTGTCGATAAAGCCATTGCCCAAATTAAACAGGAAGCCGGTGTTGATGTCGTCGGTTTTGCTGGCGATCTAAGCCAAGCTCATACAGCCGAATTATTAGCAAATGCCTATCCAGAAGTCGATATATTGATCAATAACCTAGGTATTTTTGAACCTAAAGAATTTGAAAACACGCCTGATGAAGATTGGGAAAAACACTTTAATGTCAATGTATTAAGTGGTGTTCGTTTATCTCGATTATATTTACCCGCAATGAAAACTAAAAACTGGGGAAGAATCATCTTTATTTCCAGTGAAAGTGGCATCCAGATCCCGCCTGAAATGATTCATTATGGTGTGACTAAATCGGCTCAAATAGCCGTTTCTCGTGGCTTAGCAGAATCTTTAGTAGGTACCGCTATTACAGTAAATAGCATATTACCGGGCCCAACCCGTTCTCGTGGTGTGGGCGATTTTGTTGAAACATTAGCAAAAGAACAAGGTACTTCTGTAGCAGAATTTGAACAGGATTTTTTTGAAAACGTTAGACCAACTTCATTAATCAAACGCTTTGCGACCACAGAAGAAGTTGCAAGCTTAGTCACCTATATCGCGAGTCCTCTGGCTTCTGCTACAACAGGTGCAGCATTAAGAGTCGATGGCGGCGTGATTAAAAGCGCATATTAATGACATCTTCAACTCAATCATAGGCCTTTAATATTTTAACAAAGCCTCTGATTGACCTCATTTATTTACAGGAATCACCATGTCTAAACTGTTTACACCTTTTAAATTAAAAAGCATCACATTACGCAACCGCATTGCCGTACCACCGATGTGTCAATACATGGCAGATGATGGCGTACCCAATGACTGGCATCTAGCCCATTACACTGAAATTGCCAAAGGTGGTGTGGGTTTACTGATTGTTGAAGCGACCGCCGTATCACCTGAAGGTCGAATTACACCGGGTTGTTTAGGGATTTGGAATGACGAACAAGCGGTAGAACATGCCAACATTGTTAAAGCGATTAAAAAATACGGCGCCGTACCTGGCTTACAAATTGCCCATGCAGGCCGTAAAGCCAGTGCAAATCGTCCGTGGGAAGGTGATGATCATATGAAAGTTGATGATTCACGCGCATGGCAAACCATTGCCCCTTCTGCTGTCGCATTTGGTGGCGATCTTTTACCTCAAGTTCCGCATGAAATGACTATTGAAGATATTGAACGTGTTAAAGCTGATTTTGTTTTAGCTGCAAAACGCGCCTTAAATGCAGGTTATGAATGGCTAGAATTACATTTTGCCCATGGTTATTTAGCGCAAAGCTTTTTTTCAACCCACTCCAACAAACGTACCGATGAATATGGTGGTGATTTGAAAGGCCGCTCTAAGTTTTTGCTAGAAACAATGGCAGCCGTTAGAAAAGTATGGCCTGAACACCTTCCTTTCACGATGAGGTTTGGCGTACTAGAATTTGATGGCCGTGATGAGGAAACGTTACTGGAATCCATTGAATTAACTAATCAATTTCGTGAAGCGGGTCTTGATATGATGAGCGTCAGCGTTGGCTTTTCAACACCTGATGCCAATATTCCGTGGGGACCAGCTTTTATGGAACCTATTGCTAAACGGATCAAGGATTCAACACAATTGCCTGTTTCATCAGCTTGGGGCTTTGGTAAACCTGATCTTGCAGAGCATGCGGTTGAACATGATGCACTCGATATCGTAATGATTGGTCGCGCTCATTTAGAAAACCCACATTGGACATACACCGCAGCAAAAGCATTAGGCGTTGAAAAACCAGCTTGGGTGTTGCCTGCGCCTTATGCACATTGGTTAGAACGTTATAAAATTTAATAATGCTGCATGGTGATTTATTATTCACTCATTGTTATGCACTGAGGTTGCTCCAATAGCAATCACAGTGCATAACAGCGTGACTATTTAAAAATAGCTAAATATAGAACACCACACAGCAAAACTAATGAAACACTTTTCCAAAATAACACAGGATTACGCTCCATTAACGGTGGTGCTGTTTTATGTAAAAACGTTTTATTGGGATGACTTAAATCAAATATAAACTCAGATAATTCTTCATAACGTTTAAAAGGATTAGGCTGTAATGCTCTTTTTAACGTGTCATCAATCCAAGCGGGGATCTCACGTTCTTCATGAAGTACGGTTTGATAAGACAGTTTATTTTGTGCCGACTTGCTACGCGCTTTGGAAACATGAATACCATACGGCAATCTACCTGATAACATTTGATAACAAATGACTGCCAAAGAAAACATATCCGATCGCGTTGTGCCACTTTCTCCTAAATAATATTCGGGTGCCGTATATTGAGCCGTTCCTAAAATAGGATCTCGTTCCAACGGACTGGAAATTTCAGTTAAGCCCGCCATTTTAGTCGAACCAAAATCAATAATTTTCACCGTACCTGCGCTATCGATCATTATATTTTCAGGTCGTAAATCTTGGTGCAACATTTCCAGCCGATGAAATGCCATCAATCCTTTGGCAATCTGCCCTACGATATCACGTACTGCTAACATGCTCGGTTTAGGGTTATCACGCATCCACTGGGTTAAGGTTTGACCTTCAATATACTCCATCACAATATAAAGATAATGACGCTTGCGAGATTGAAAACAGGGCTTTAATACGTAAGGACTGTTGATGCGTCGTGCGACCCACTCTTCCATCAAAAAACGTTCTAAATAAGCGGCATCACTTTGCAAATTAACGGAAGGTGTTTTGATAATAACCAAGTCATTACTTTCATTATCAATGGCTAAATAAACATGACTTCGACTGCTGGCATGTACACTTCTAACAATGGTGTAACCATCAAAGACCGTTCGTGCCTCTAATATCGGTGGAAAAGGTAATGCGGTTAATTGTTGATATAACTCATCGACATTCTGAGTCGGTAATTGATCAATTCGAACTAATTGAACGGTGAGATTATCGTCGCTGCCTAGTTCAAAAGCCTTGTCGATAATACATTTAGCCGCGGCATCTAAATCATCATTTTGCTGTTGAATAGTGTCGATAATGAACCCTGTGCTGACAAATTCATACACACCATCTGTTGCCAAAATAAAAATATCATCTAACATCAAAGCCTGCGTTTGGTAATCAATATCCAATTGCGGCATCACGCCCATTGCTCGGCTGAGATGACTTTCAGTTTCACCATGCCAGCTTCGGTGATCTTCGGTTAATTGCTCTAGAAGATCATTACGAAGTCGATAAATTCGCGAATCACCAATATGAAATAAGTGCGCCGTTGTCGATTTCAAAATGATGCAGCTTAAGGTGCAGACATACCCCTTGTCTTTATTGTAACGATGCTCACTACGATGCGATTGTGAATGCAACCAAGAGTTCGTTGCCGTTAAAACTTGTAAGGCTGATTTATTAACCGACCATGCTTCCGACGTACAATAATAGTCAATCAAAAAGCCTCTCACCGTTGCCTCACTTGCAATTTGGCTAACTTCACTACTGCTAATACCATCCGCCAAAGCAATGGCTATACCTTTTGATGTTAGTACCGGTTGTTCGGGGATATACACACCATGAAAATCTTGATTAATCGCCTTGCGACCTTTATCAGAATACTGACCAACGGTGATGTTTAATTGGTGAGCCATAATCAGGCAGATCGGTTTGAATATTGGGTCAAAATGAGCAATATCATCCTATAAAAATGCCGATAATAAACTTTAATGAAGATACTACCGGCATTTTGATATCGATCATTGTTACCAACTTTTATAAGGCAAAAATTTACCATTCATCGTGACTAAGACACGGTCCCCTTTAGGATCTTCAATTTTTTCAACGTCCATTGAAAAATCGATTGCGCTCATAATACCATCACCGAATTTTTCTTGAATCACCGTTTTCAACGTACTGCCATATACACCGGTAATTTCGTGAAAACGATAAATAAGTGGATCGGTTGGTATTTGCTGATCCCATGTTTTAACCGGATAGTCTTCAAGCGCCGTTGCGACATTACTATCTAAACCGAGATAACCAACAATCGCTTTAGCCTGCTCTGGTGTTGCACTGTTCATCCCCAAACAGGCTGAGGCTAACCAGACGGGTGATAAATGCAAATCCATGCCCATTTTTTCCCATGTAATGCCTTTACTGGCCTTGGTACTCACAATTACATCAGTCATCGTTTGTTTATTCATTATATATCCCTCGCTTGCTTTCATAAAAAAGCCCCAACTAATTACTTAGTTGAGGCTGATATAAATCGCTTATTTACGGTTCGGACTTGTTCTAACGTGTGTGTAATATAAAGGTAATGCGACAAACACAAAACCACCGACCAAATTACCTAATACAGTTGGAATTTCATTCCATATTAGATAATCCATCACCGTGAATTCACCGCCCATGATCATAGAGAATGGGAATAGAAACATATTAACAATTGAATGCTCAAACCCCATAAAAAAGAACAACATGATAGGCATCCACATCGCCATCATTTTACCGCTGGCTGAAGTAGAAATCATCGCCCCCACTACTCCCATCGAAACCATCCAATTACATAACATGCCACGGATGAAAATAGTAAACCAACCTTCAATTCCATAGGTTGAATAACCTAATGTTCTCGACTCACCAATACTGCTTACTTTTGCTGCAATGGCACCACCATCAGTGTTATAACCGTAGGTAAAAATGAATGACATCAAAAAGGCGATCGTTAAAGCGCCGCCTAAATTACCCACAAACACTAAACCCCAGTTTCTCATCACACCGCCAAACGTCACACCGGGTCGTTTATCTAAAAGTGCTAAAGGCACCAACATAAACACACCTGTTAATAAATCAAACTTCATCAAATACAACATGATAAAACCAACAGGAAACAGTATCGCTCCTAATAATGGTGATCCTGATTGAACAGCGACCGTGATAGCAAATACAGCAGCAAGTGCTAAAGTAGCACCCGCCATAAAGCCACGAATCAACGTGTCTTTTGTCGACATGAAGACTTTTGCTTCACCGCCATCGACCATCTTGGTTACGAACTCTGTCGGTTCTAGATAGGACATATTGTTTTTCCTTATGTTATAAACACAAAAACCATATCTACACAGGTTAGATATGGCTTCATTACCATTAAAAATTTAAATTAAATCGCCTTCTACGCCATTGCAGAATTCATTGTAAGAATAGCAATCGCTATGCCAATAATATTTAACATATAAAATCAGTTACTTAATAAATTAATGTGCATCTTAAACTCTCGCATGCACCAATTAGTGTCACTAAATATATTCATATGCACACATTTGGCTCTAGCACTAAGCATCGACGATTATAAGCTGGCGGTGACCCAGTTGTGTTGAACATAACTTGATTAGAGCATTTTTTGCATGGATAGATGTTCAATTCCATGCTCTAAATAAACACTTCCCAAGGCGTTGTAACCTAATTTTTCATAAAAACCCTGTGCTGTTTTTCGTGCAGACAACTCAATAGTTTTATAGCCAGTCTGTTTTAAAATCTTCTCAATATCCACTATCAATGCTTTACCGATGCCTTGACCTTGTAAATGCGTATCAACGGCCATTTGTCTCAATTTTGCAGTGGCAGCATTCCTCACTGACTTGATAACTACACAAGCAAGCAAATGATGATGCTTGTAATAGCCAAAATGTAACTGAGCTTCTTCACCTGCTGTATCAGAAAAGGAAAGCTGTTTACCTAAAGGCCTCCTCAAAATATCGGTTCTCAATTTCAAAGCGGCCATATAATCTAGGGAGTTGTGTTTAATTTGTTTGGTATACATTTTCTTAAATATTAGGCTTTATCATTTAAATAATGCGTCAAATTGAGCACTCGAAATTGACGTGGTGACACACCATAATTTTGTTTAAACACACGACTAAAATGTGCCATATTATTAAAGCCGCTTTGCATGGCGAGCTCGGTAATTGTTTTATGATTGAACAGATGATTGCTTAAACGACGTTTCGCTATAGTAAGTCTTTGTTGGGTTAAAAATCGCATTAACGAGGTATCTTCGGCATTGAATAAATTATTTATATATCGAAGCGATAAGCCCACGCCATTTGAAATCATTTCAGCATTTAACTCACACTCTTCAATATGGTTATGAACAAACTGTTTCACACGCATCAAGGTGAGCGTTCGATGCTGAGACAGCTCAACAGAGCGAGTATTTAATTGCTGTAACGATAACGTCAGCATATCGAGTATGGGATCTGATAGTTCAAGAAACGCTGCTTGTTCTAGCGTATTAAGTTGATTGACCGTCGTTTGGATAAAAGAGGACACCACCGCGCCTATGCCTGATTTTGAAGGAATATGTTTTGCTGTCATTTTACCTACGTTAAAAATGCGTGAGTCTAATAAATTACGTGGAATTGAAATCAGAATTTTAGATGAAGTCTGAGGCATAACAATACTATGTGGCTCTGTTGCATCATATAGCGTCATATCACCAGGTTGTAAGAATACTTCCCGCCCTGCTTGCTCTAACGAGTATTTGCCTGATGTTAAGACAACAGCAAAATAACAGTCTTGAACGGCTTCCGTTGGTTCCTTCATTAAACGTTTTAACTTAATGGCATTAGATTGAATCGGTGATAAACGCATACCATGGCGCCATGGATAAATAGCCATATCATTAAATAATTGAACATCGCTCAGCGGTGAAATATCTACATTAGCGTATTCTTTACCTATTATTTCCTTTAACCACGCCTGTCGATCTGAGGGTGAATGATCATCAGTACAAAAGCGCTGTCCCCCTAATCGAGCCAAACTCACCCCATCGTGCGTTTTATCGTGTGAGGCCTTTAATAAATCATATTGGACCATTTTTTATCACCGTTTCAGTCAAGTTATAGCGCCGTTTGAACAAGGTATTAATCCTCTCAGAGAGACATAATAATCTCTAAAAACGACTATAAATGAGAGGAATGAGTATGACACAAAATTCAAAACACGCAGGCAATGTTGTGATGCTAAGAGGTGCCTGTTTATGGATAATCATGGCGCTATTATTGGCGTGGAGCCTGGTTGGACTGTATAACCATCTTGATATTTTAAAAGCTATTTTTCCCGGTAGCCCTAAACGGGTATTACAAGCACATTTAGATTTTTTAATTATGAGCGCATTAATCTTGGGTTTTTATGCTGCTAAAGTCTTCTTACCTTGGCATGTTCGATGGGCGATGGTTATGGGTGCATTTACTAACTCCAGCCTATTTTTAATGTATGCGTTGTTTCCCACATTAGATCCATTACACGACACCTTCAATCCCATAGGTCTTGGTCCAGATATATTTAACATTTATTTATATACCAGCTTATTGATGACCAGTTATGGCTTTGGTAAAGCGTCAGTGCTAGTATTCAAATCAACCTTTGAAAAAAACAACTAAACTACTTTTTTATATGACATTTTTTAATTATCAGTTGGCCCAACCATTAATGCTGTTGCTGCTGCCTTTACTCTTGTTACCGTGGTTCACGCGTACTCAAGTCAAAACGATTGCCTACGCTAACTTCATATCGATTGATCCGATATCAAAATTGATTGGCATTACGTTAAAGTCACTGGCCTCTATTGTTATCACTTGTTTAATTATCTCCCTCGCCCAGCCCTATATTCCTGAAAAAATCGTTGAGCGTGTAGGCAGTGGTGCTGAAGTATTGATGTTGGTTGATCGTAGTCGAAGCATGGACGATCCTTTTGTATCAAAATCAAAAAAGTCTGAAGGTGCTTCAACTAGTCGTTCTGTCGGTAAAGGCAATAGTAAGCGACGTGTGGCTAATCAATATTTACTGGAGTTTGTCAATAAACGCCCCGACGATCGTTTTGGCTTTATTTTATTCAGCAATAAAGCGCTCGATATATTACCTTTGAGTTATAACCGGGAAACCATTCATGCCACGATTAATGCCAGCTCTTTAGGTAGAGGTCTTTCTGAAACCAATATTGCCAGCGCCTTAATTAAAGCAGCAGAAATGTATAGCACACAAACCTACCGAGGTGCTCGCACTGTATTATTAGTATCCGATGGTGGCCAAGAATTTACCGATGATGAAAAGCAAACGATAGCGAGACTTTATCAGCAAGAAAACATCACTCTTTATTGGATTTATATGGGCCAAGTAAAAAATATAGGCTCTACAGTACCCGTCAATGATGATGGCTGGACGGCAAGTAGACCAGAGAAAAAATTACAGGTATTTTTTAGCTCGCTCAATATCCCTTATCGCGTGTTTTCAGCTGATTCAGTTTCTAGCTTTTCTGCCACGATGGATACAATAGATAAGCAACAACACCAAACCTTAATGGTAGAAGAATTAATGCCACGACAATCTAAAACCGTGCCTTTTTTATGGGTGGCAATGCTGATTCTATTGTTATTATTAATGGCACAGTTTTACACAGCGTGGGGCGTTAGAAAAGCACATTTAACATCCCATTAAAACCAAGAGTTTGTGTTATCTCAGAATACTTAGCCTAGCTAAACTTATGTATTACATTAGTTTTTTTACGTTGTTTTTGTCGCCAGCGAATATAACCCGTGACAAATAATATAACGGGCAATAAACCGGAGATACAGACAATAATCCGCCCAGTTAATCCAAATGCTTGGCCAGTGTGAAGTGGATGCAACCAGCGTAAAAACGTATCGCCAGCACCATCTTTATGAATATCTCGAATCGCTAATATTTTCCCACTATATTGGTCAAGCCAGACATTTGTTTTAGGAAAGCGTTGGCTAGGTTCGCCCTCTTGCCTCAAATTAATTCGATACGATCCCGTGATGCCATTCGGGGTTTCTATCCACTTAACGTTTGCTTTAGGAAATTGTTGTTGAGCGATATCAACAATTTTATCTACAGGAAGACGTTGCCCGTTATCAATGAGTATTGAGCTAGTACTTGCAGGTTTATATAGTGGTGACAATGCTTGTACAGCAGGTTCAACATAGGGAAAACCCAGCAAAACACCTGTTACGACAACTATTACCAAAATAGGCAAACTATAAACTCCGCTGAGTTTGTGTATATCATAAATATTACGTTTTGAGCTAGTATGTCGTTTAAAAGAAAAGGCTGTTTTCAGTGTATGTTTGGTCGGCCACCAAAGATAAATACCCGTGCAAAGTGATAAAAATATGAAGATACCAATAATTGACATAGCCACACGACCAGTGCCATTTAGCAGCAAGGTATAATGCAGATCATAAATCCAAGTCATCGCAAACTCGCCCCAAAAACGGCTGGCAACGACTTCGGCAGTATATGGATTCACAGAAACAATCAGCGGTGCAAAATCAAGATGCTTGGTTTCTTCTGGCTTGTAATAACGCGCGGTGACCATCCGGTTAGGATTATCAGGAAGTTCAAGTCGCCATGCTTTATCGCGGCTTGGTTCTGCTGTTTTGAGCGCTTGAAACAAGGTTTCGTAAGATTGCTTATGCTGATTTTCATGATGAGCAATCACAAGTTCAGGATTCAACAACTCATCTATATCGACATAAAAAGCCAATATGCTGCCTGTTATGCCCGTCATAACAAAAAATAGGCCAAAGATAAGACCTAAATATAAATGCGTGTTCAGCCATAACTTCCGTGTATTGGCTTTTGATTTAACGTTATTTGGCATTAGTATCTGACTGTAATAGCCCCATAAACCGTGCGACCATCAGCTTCTGAATGTCGTGTATTACCAGTCATGTCATAATCCCACACATATTCAGAATCTTGATCAGTTAAGTTTTTCACTTGAAGATTAAGGCTCACTGTTTGCGTTACTTGATAATCAAAAGCCATGTTTAGCCAATAATAATCACCAAATTGGCCCGTCAGACTATTGGTCCTTTCAACATAATAATCGCCTTGAGCGTAAGCCGTTAATGAACTAGTCAGTTTAGGTGTGATTTTATAGTTTGCTCCAGCACTAAACAAAAAGTCAGGAGTATGATTTAACTCTTTTCCTCGCGTATTTAAATCTGTTTCACCCGGTTTTTCGATAATCGCTTCTTGCCAAGAATAAGACGCCCAAATCGATAAAGGATCACTAATCTGTAAACTTGCTTGCAGATCAATGCCTCGTCGCTTCGTTTCACCCACGTTTTCACTATCATCATTGGCGCTTAATAAGATTCTACGCACTTCATTACTGGCTGTTTGCTCCCAATAAGCAACGCGTCCTTCGAGAGATTCTATTGGTTTAAATTTTAAGCCCACTTCCCAACCATCATTGATCGAAGGTTCAAGCTTGGGTTGACCGTCACTGTAATACGCACTGGCACCGACACCCACTTGAAAGGTTCGACCCCAGTTTCCATAAAGACTATAACCGTCTATTGGCGTAATCACTGCACTGAATTTCGGCTGCCAAATCGCATCATAATCATTTATTTTTTTAGTCGTGTTATTCAATTTATTACTGAAATCACCGTTTAAGGTATCAACTCGTAACGCAGGGACAAGTTCTAACCATGATGTTGGTGCAATGGAAGCTTGCACAAATGCACCAAAATTATCTAATTCAAAATCTTGATTACGTGTCTGAGATTGTCGAACACGATCAATATCAGCATATCGAATATTTTCATTTTGTTGGTGTTCATAATTGACACCGCCTTCAAGCCGCAACATATCGCTTTGGCGATAGGTTAAAGTTGAAATAGCACCATAATGCATTTCGTCTTCAACCCGTTCTTGCTGAACAGCACCCGGAGCAAACTTCACCCAACGAGACTTATCAAACGTGTTTATATAACTTTTCACCGACCAAAATAATCGATCACTGAGCTCAACATCTAAATGAGCACTATATTGACCGATGTCATATTCAGTGCCATCGGTTGCACCTTCTGAAAACGCTTGTTGAGGATCGGCGCGCGTTTCTTTTAATGTTAAATAACCGGGAGATTTCGCTTCACTTTGGTGCCAACGGGCAATAATACCCGCTGTAAAATTTGCATTATCTGGTGTTACAAACCACTTACCGGCAAAACTAAATTTATCGGCATCGGCATGGTCGCGATAGCCACCAGATTCATGATAATTCAATGAGTAATTTTGGCTAAAGGTATTGCTTTCAATACCTTTAGAAACTTGTAAATCGTAAGTATCGTAACTTCCAGCACCAGTCCGTGCTTCGGTATAATTGCCGCCGATCCGCGTTGCTATATTGGCATTACCAGCAATATTATGCAGACCATAACGTGGATCATTTGTGCCACGCACTAACTCTATAGAATCAATATCCAGCGGAAAAACCGTGTCGATATATTCCATATTGCCTGAATTGGTATTACTTGGGATGCCATCGATTAATAATTTAACCGCGTTAATATCACCTTCACCATTAAAACCACGAATAGCAAATTCACCAGAAATAGCACCTTGATTAAAGTTAGTGAGAGCAACACCCGGCAGCTGAGAAAATAACTCCCAACTATTATCAACATTTTGATTTTCAATCAAACTACTACTGAGAATATCAACCGATGTCAGCATATCCTCACTACGCAACGTGCCGGTACGACCAGCACTCACCTGCATTGTGCCTAAGGTTAGAGCTGAATTTGCATTCGTTTTAGTCGCAGGTGCTTCTTCAGCAAAAGCATTAGACGCTGCCACCATCAATATAATATGGATGCACGAAGGTAGAATTTTCTTTTTCATGAATAAACCTAATATGAAAGCTAAATTTAGCCGTCCATTAAACCTGAAAACACGCATAAATAAATACGTTATTTGATAGATTATTAAGGCATATAACCTATATTTGTTCTTATTGGTGGAATTCTTGTTGTGTTATATGCCAACTATTTAGGTAATGCTATATTTAAGCTATTTAATAAATAGTAATAAGTGACTATCGTTAAAATACATAAACCTGCAATAACGATTGTTCGGTATTTTAAGCCATGACGATGATGACTTTGTCGCTGTTTATGTGACGCCACATCCATCATCTCATCACCAAAATAGATTGATAATAAAGTACCTGCGGCACTCAGTATTAAAATGCTCCAATACGGGTACGGCTCAGTCAAAATATGCTTTAACAACTGTGTTAAAAAGGCCAAGTCATAGGCTTTTGGATCCGTCGCCAGCATATACATATTAAAGCCAATTGCAACAAACCACAGCACAACTTGCGTGATAGACATTTTAATGCCGAACAATAAACGAATTGGAAATGCCAAAATAAAGCCGCCATCAGCAATCGGCGTACATAGTACAAAAAAACTCCACGTCAATACGGCAACGGCAAAGCCGGTCGAGGCGTCATACTTCCAACTCATATATAAAAAATAGCTTATAAATACGAGCGCCAAAGCAACAAATTTTAATAAGGTTTCTTTATGTGTTTCATGTTTGACATGAAATTTTTCAGACTTAGTGTGTATTTTAAACATCAGATTTCAGTCCTATCCCCGTTTAGCTTTTATTTAAATTGCATCACTAGTTGATAAATCTGATCCACATTTGAAGGTCGAACAAGCCGATCTATCTCTTGTCCATCTTGTAGAAAAATCAATGTTGGCCAGAGTTTAACCTTAAATCTTCTTCCTAAAGGTTTACCTTTTCCATCATATATTTTGATATGGGTTAGCTCAGGATGAGTAGACAACACCTCTTGCAACAGTGGCTCTGTAAGCTGACAATGTGGACACTCAGGTACACCAAATTCAACAATGACATTGCCACGCATATCGCTAAGCTGTTGGCTAGTCGGTGCCTCTTCTAAATAATCAGTATTCAAATCATTTTGATCAATATTCATATAACTTATTTCCTGTAAATCGATTAAATGTATAGATGACTACGGTTTGTCTTAAATTTAGATCAGCTCAACTCTTCACGTTCTACAACAACATTTTCAACAGATTCAGATTCTAATTTTGCTCGTTTGGCTTTGCTGATGTATTTAGGCTTATTTTTTGGGGCTAATTTAGCTTTAGCCTTTTTAATACGCATTTTTACAATATCAATACCTTGTTTACGTCGGTTCATCACTACTTTCCTATTGTTAAAATCTGCATTAAATACAGACAATAACTTTTTGAAATAAATATTTTTATACTAATAATTTATGATTGATCAAGTGCAATAGTTGCCATTTTCATCGTACTTTCAAACGAGGCTGCACCAGCAATGAATAAACCATTGTGACAGAACATCGCATCATCAATCCCAGTCACTTCTTGCAGCGCTTTATCCGACAAGCCCGCCCATTGTTTAGGCAATGACTTTCTATCTTCAAATGAACCCGGCTCTACAGGCACAGTTTGAATTCGCCATTGACCGGTTTGAGAAGGGTAAACCATATACAAAGCGTCTTGAGATAAAGCATGAACCGTTTTTTTCCATGGTGTATATTTTTCTAACACAATCACTCTCGGATCTTCGGCATTATCAATGGCCTTAGCCACAATAGCTTTTGCACTGATACCACCATTTGCAGCTGCAATAAATCGTGTTAAAACACGCGATGCAAACTCCACGGCTTCATCAAAACAATGATCAAAATCACTATCTTCTTGCCAAGTTGGATTAAACATTGAAATCGTTTGGCTGAGACTAATGCCTTGCGAAACGCCTTCAACATGACCACAATCAATTGCATCAATCGTTGATACTAGTCCTGCATCAAGAGCATTGGCAACACTTTGATTACCTTGACATATCTGCACGCCATATTTCTGCCAAACCAAACCAAATGAAGAATATGGAATACCATTTTCACGTTCGCCTGCCCCACCACGTTGATGATGATCAAACCGATCAGTCTCTGCGTCGTATTCCCCACCGACATCGATAACAACATCTGCCTTAGCAATAAGTTCTAAATCGCGGGTGCGGATAAGTTTAAAAGATGGGAATATGCTTTTAAGTGCAGCGATACTGAACACATCATCAGCATGAAAATTACCATTGTGGGTTGCGATTGTTATATCAGTCATTTATTTAGTGTCATTTTAAAAAGGAATAAGAGATTGTCGTCAATTAATGGTTATTTAAAGACCATTCTTCGACGCATTGTTTTGATTAAATTTACAAAAAACCGTGAACAAAACGAATGATTTTAAATAAGAAAGTGCCAAATTATACCGCATTTTAGAGTACAACTTTTTAATGTTAATTGGCTAAACTTATTTAGATTTTGAAAAAATGATCAAAAATCGCAAATAAACATAATGACATTTTCATTCAAACTTCATGCTTGGTTTATATGACTAATCATTAACTACTTATCCGCCCGTTCTTCATCGATAGATTTGTAATTCCAATCCCTGACATCTTGAACGACAGAATCGATATCATTGGTTGGCACACGCAGCATTTCTAGTGCTGTTGCACCTAAACGCAAGCTGGCTTCCAATGTTTCGGGATAGGCAAAAGCAGCGCCCGCTTCAATCAGTTGTGAACTTGCTTTCAAATCCCGTGCTCGTGCGATAATCGGTACATGTGGATAAGCACGACGTATCGATGTAACGGCACGCAATGCCATCGTAGTATTGTTAATCGTTATGATAACTAAAGAGGCTTGGCCAATATTGATCGTCGTTTGCAATTCAGGTTCAGATATATCGCCATACGATACCGGGTTTCCATCAGATCGCCCTTGTGCCACACGCTTTGAATCCGTGTCAAAGGCAACATTGGCAATACCACTTGATCTCAATAAGACTGCTACCGCGTGGCCAACACGACCATAACCACCAATAACAACATGCTGCATCATCGACGCGGCTTCAGCAGGATTGCCTAAATCTTCTTCACCTTTTGAACCTGTCAGCCACGTTGCAATAACACCGTTAAAACGAATTAAAAAAGCACCAGCGATCATCGAAAAAAGCACGGACGTCATCGCTATCTGCCCTATTTCAGGCGTAATCACATTGGCATCTAATGCGATGAAAACAAGTGCAAAACCAAACTCTCCGCCAACCGATAACAATAAACCAGTACGCCATGCAGATAGAATATCCACGCCACTTCTGCGTACCATCGTGACCACGATCAGTGTTTTACTAACAACGATAAGTAATACACCAAGTAAAGCCCAAAGCCATATTGAAGGAATGATTGCCGGATCAAATAACATGCCGATACCGACAAAGAATAGACCCAGCAACACATCACGGAATGGACGAATGCTTGACTCCATCTGATGGCGAAACTCTGTCTCACCGAGCATCATTCCAACTAAAAAAGCACCGAAAGCTAAAGATAAGCCAAGACTATTGGTAGACCAAGCCGCAAGTAGCGCCACCAGTAAGACCGTTAAGGTAAATGCTTCAGAAGATTGTTTTTGGGTGACAAGGCGAAAAAGAGGACGCAATAACCAGCGGCCAGCAAAGAAGACCAATGCAAATGCTGCGATTGCTTTTAAAATTGCCAAGCCAAGATTAGCGGCTAACATATCTGCACCTGCCGCCATACCTAACACAGGAATGACAACCAAAAATGGTACTGCTGTAACATCTTGAAAGACCGACATTGCAAGTCCAAGTCGACCGTGATGACTGTTCTCTTCACCCTGCTCAGCTAATTGACTACCAATAATCGTAGTGGATGATTGAGCAAAAACGGCACCAATCACAAACGCGGCTGCAATAGGTAATCCCGCTAGCCATACGACGAGGCCGACCACAATAGTTGTGAACACAACTTGCGCCGTTCCAAAACCAAAAACTTGATGCCGTAATGCATGTAATTGTGGCAATGAAAAGTTGAGGCCAATCGTAAATAATAAAAAAACGACGCCAAACTCAGCCAATGATTTAAGCTCAGGTACTTGAACATGAGGTCCAAAAGTATACGGGCCGACAATCACACCAACAAATAGATAACCAAGACTCGTCGGAATATGAAAACGTAAACACGACACTACAACTGCAACAGCCACGCCCAAAAGTATGATAATTTCTGCAAGATTTTCCATTAGGATTTTGGCTCCTTAGCAAGGCTTATTTAGTAACGTATTAATTCAGAACATATTTCCCAGATACACTAGATTACCTCAAAATGAGGTACTTGCTGATTAAGTAATTCAAGGGAGTCAAACACGCCTAATCATTTTGCTGGCATCCCTTCATAATAAGACGCTTTTTCTGTTTATTTATCAGTCAACATGTCATTGAACATAAACCTAAGGTTCATTGGTTATTCTGCTACTTGTTGTTTCTCTGTTGTTTGCTGCATACCTACCAAACCCCTCACATCATGTCCGGTGGGCGCTTCATGAATTCGTAAGCCAAATTCAGGTAACACAGCAAAGATATGATCAAAAATATCCGATTGTATGTCTTCGTATAAATTCCAACTTGTTGTGTTAGTAAACGCATAGATCTCGATCGGAACACCATTACTTGAGGAATCCATCTGGCGGACAATAAGCGTCATATCTTGACGGATATACGGATGCGATTTTAGGTAGGAAACCATGTAATTTCTAAATGTACCAATGTTGGTTAATCGACGACCATTGAGCCGAACCGACATATCTATCTTTTTTTCTTCATTAGCGAGTTTAATTGCTTCCGATTTTTCATCTAAGTAACTACCCAAAAAATCTGATTTTTTAAGGTATAAATAAAGTGTTTCATCTAAAAAGCCAATGCTCGATGTTTCAATCAAAACACTACGTTTAATTCGTCTACCACCGGCATCCGACATACCACGCCAATTTTTAAATGAATCCGAAATCAGTGCATAAGTCGGTATCGTAGTGATCGTTTTGTCCCAGTTCTGCACCTTTACCGTGGTTAAAGCAATGTCAATAACATCACCATCAGCCCCATATTTTGGCATTTCTAACCAGTCACCAACCGACAACATTTGGTTAGCAGAAAGCTGAATTCCTGCCACTAATCCCAGAATAGCGTCTTTAAATACTAATAATAAAATCGCCGATAATGCACCTAAACCACTAAACAAAATAACGGGAGATTTACCCATTAATAAAGAAATAGCCAACAAGCCAAACAATATACTGAGAATGAGTTTGATTGTTTGAATCAAACCGCGAAATGGAAAACGTATCTTATTAGTACGTGCATTGAGCAATCGCTCGAATGTGTTGAGTACAGAAAACAAAGCCAACATGCCAAATAACAAAATCCACTGGCTGGCAGCGCCTTGTATTACACGAAGTAGAAATGACGGTTCATCAAGCCAAAGACTCGCTTGAAAATGCACCACTATGCCCTGAAGCACAAAGGAAACTCGTTGAAAAAGTCTGCCTTCAAGTAGTGCTTGAGGCCATTTCCCTACTGTTTTACTGGCTAGTTTTAATAATGAGCGGCGTATAAAAACATGCAAAATGATATGCAAAAATACGGTGAAAGCAATAATCCAAACCAACACAAAACCATCGAACAATAGGTTAGATAAACCGGGCACGTAGCTTTCTAATAATGCTAGTAAAAACTGTTTAAACTCGTTGCGTAAAGTATCCAAGCTTCCCATTATTGTTGCCTTGTTATTGAGGTTGAATCGACTAGCATGATTAGGATTTATATAGTGAAGTTAGCAATTTCGTCATGTTATGACATGATGACTATTCAGATCGACATGCGTAGTACTGAACATAGTGACACGAGCAGTTTAGCATTAAAAAGACACAATAAAACAAATATTAAACAATAACTTATTTCACAATCTTAATAAATAACACGATATTAAATTTTAACGAAAGAAACAGGTTTATCAATACCGCTGAGTAGTTTTTCTTAGCTTTTTCGATTGTCTCTACGGTTTACAGTTATACGAAAAATAAACCTGTCTCTTTTTAAATATGATTAAAGATAATACGCTTCAATAGTGCCTTTAATCTTCATCATAAGCGGTTGTCCACGACGATCGACAGCCTTTAATGATGCAATCTTCACCCAACCTTCACTAATGCAATATTCATCGACATCGTTCCGCTCTTTGCCATTCACCCTTATGCCAATATTGTGCTCAAAAATTTCTGCAATATGGTGAGGGCTTTTTGGATCGATCGAAAGACGATCGGGTAAAACGGGAAGCGATGTAGTGTCGTTCATATTAGTGACCTGAAGTAGATTTAAAGTCAGTCATTGTAGACAATATAGGTCTAACGCTCAATAAGCACGTTGAGTTATCGTTTTGATTGTTTTATGCAAGTGATGGTGATTAATATAATTTTTAACTGTTCCCCATTAGGATTGAGTCCTTAAAAATTAAGTTAAATTTTAATCGAAGCTGAACTCAATGTTTTCATGAATTTATTGAAAATCAGATTAAAATAAATCAATCTCATTGATCGAGCTTTAGCTATTCAAGCTCATAGTCATTACCAAAGTTTTTTGTTTTGAATAGTCTGAATTTAACGTCACTGAGATCTAGATATGGAAAGCTATGTTGGTATTCGATAATCTGTTCTTGAAAAGCCTGTTTGCTTTTAGAGTAATATCGCCAAAGAGTTGGCTCATAAGTGCAATCTAAATAGAAATTACCTAAAAATACCGTTTCTCCCTCCGCCACACTAAAAGTACCACCCACCGGCTTGCCTGCTGTAAAAAGCGTGTTTCGTTCTGCTGTAAAAAAACCGACTTCGGCAACAGATCTAGCTGCTTTTATGCTGAAAGCACTAAGGGCATATTCGCCAGCTGGAATTGAATAAGCATAATTCATAAATTTTTCAGCGGGATTGATTCTTGATGGACTTTGAAGAACGATATTTGGAACAGCCTCATTAGAAGCGTCAATAATAGGCAATTTATCGAAAGCTAAGCTAATTAA
Source organism: Methylophaga sp. (assembly GCA_011053005.1). Lineage (GTDB taxonomy): Bacteria > Pseudomonadota > Gammaproteobacteria > Nitrosococcales > Methylophagaceae. The sequence continues at coordinate 4,306 of DRHW01000030.1, read as the reverse complement.
CTGAGCATTTTCATAGCCACCACAGCTCCATACTCTTCCCCAGTTCACATCTAGCAGGATCACACCATTATTTTTCTTGTTTTGATTGTAATTGGCTTTAGTTATAGCATCACTGGCTTTGAAATTGATTGGTTGAGTTCCGCCAATACAACCGGTAAGCGATATAAGAAAAGTTGCTACTAGGTATTTATTTAAGTTCATTACTACTTCCTTGTTTGTTTATTCATAACGTTATCGTTAATAGAAATTAAATCCCCTTTAATTTCTAGACAAATAAAATACAGACTAAAATTTCTCTCCAAATGATGATAAAACAAAAGCGATTATCTATCAGCAAGAAATTCTTGAACGCAATAGTGACCGATTAGGCTAGCTATTACAACAAATTATCGACCCTAAATTATACAAATAATGGCTAAATCTAAAAAATATACTTGCTAAAGTTGATGCTAGCTTTGAGTTACTTACCAATATCTTGAAATGATTTTCTTGCACTTCAATTGATTAACTTATTGCCTTTGTAATCCTGTTTTCATCGGCTTTCCAATGAGAAATTTTGGGCAATCAAACATCTAATTAAGATTAATTTTTTTCAAAAAGGGTTGCAGATTGATCTTGTCTCAATAAATTTAAGTACTTTATTGCAAGACAAAGACTACAAAGCTTTATGATTCGACTGACATATTCTTTAATCTGATCCGCCTATATTAATCGACATGTTATGGGATGAAGCAATCACCCTTAATCTTCGAATCAGATTGAACGAAATCATTGATTCAAACATTATTAATCGAGCATAGCCCTAACCCTATTTTAAAGGAGAAAAACACATGATTGAGTTTGCCGACACGGTTTACTTGGCGTTTTATCTATATTTAGTAATGGTACTCATTCAATGGGGTGTCGCTAGCATTAGTAAAGCTAATCAGCCGAATTCGGTTCCCGGCAAGATTAGTAGTGATTTATCTCACGAGAGTTTTGTCTTTAGATCTCACCGCACCTTTCAGAATACGTTAGAGAATAGCCTACTGTTTGTCGGTACGGTTCTTTTTGCCTTTATTCTTAATTATCAAGGTGCTCTATTTGCTATTGCAGTGTGGGTTTACCTTGTAGCAAGAATTTTACATATGATTCTGTATTACGGTATTGCGACTGAGAAAAATCCAAGTCCACGTAGTTATTTCTTTTTGATCGGTCTTGCAGCCAATGTATTCATGTTGATCTTAATTGGCATCAGAATCATCTAAAACTAAACAAAAAATCATTCTTTGATTTAAAAATATTTTTATATGATGGAGGCAAAATGAACCGTACATTAATTATTGGTGCAAGCGGCCAAATTGGAAAAATCTTGACCCAACAGATGTTGGATGACGGTCATCATGTGGTTGCACTTGTTCGAGATAAACAAAAATTATCTGATATTAATAGTGAAAATCTGACTATCTTTGAGCAAGATTTAAACAGTGACTTTAGTGCCGCATTTGATCAGTGTTCAAATGTTGTGTTTGTAGCCGGATCAGGCGCTAGCACGGGTGCTGATAAAACTTTACTAATTGATTTGTGGGCAGCATGTCGTGCCGCCGATTACGCAAAGTCTAATCACGTTAAGCATTTTATTATGATTAGTTCGATAGGCGCTGATGAACCTTTAAAAGGCTCCGAAACTATGCAGCCCTATTTAGTAGCTAAACATATGGCTGATGAGCATCTTATAAACAGCGGTTTGCAATACACCATTATTCGCCCCGGCACACTGACTAACGATAAATCGAAAGCCAATTTCAGCACTGAGCGACCTAAAGATAAAAGCCAAGCGGTTATTACCCGTGAAGATGTCGCCTTAGCCGTGTTATATCGGGTTAAAAATCCAGTCAAAGAAAACAGCATTGTTGAGCTGTTCAATGGTAACGACAGCATTGCTCAAACCTTTTAGTAGATCCGTATTAAACCGTATTTATTCACTTGCTTAGTTACACATTCAATGAGTCATGGTAAAGCGATGATAAATCATCTTAAAAGACGGCGTTGACTTTGTAAGTGTCAATTAATAACCATAACAAGATAGGACAAATTTATGAGTAAAGTAATAAAAACTATCAATCCCTTCACTGAGGAAACATTAAAAGAATATACCTTGATGTCATATGATGAGGCTAAAGAAGCTGTACAAAATGCTGATCACTGCTTCGAGAAATGGAAACTCGTTACAGTTGCAGAACGTGCCGAACTAGCAAACTCCTTAGCAAACGTCCTCGCTGATAATGAAGATGAACTAGTAAAATTGATGATCGATGAGATGGGTAAAGTGCAATCTCAAGCTAAACAAGAGGTGGCTCATTGTGTTGCGATTTGTAAATACACTGCGAGCATTGCAGAGAAAGCATTAGCCAATGAAAAGCGTGATTATGACCAAGGTAAAGCATTTGTCACCTACCAGCCTCTTGGCGTTATTTTAGGTATTGAACCTTGGAATTTCCCGTTATATCAAGTCATTAGATACAGTATCTCTAACTTAGTTGCTGGTAATACTACAGTGATGAAACATGCATCGAACGTATTTGGCATGGCACAAAAAATTCAAGCACTTTATGAAGAAGCCGGCTTTCCAAAATACGCTTATCAATCGTTGTTAATTGATGGTGAAACGGCCAGCAAGTTGATTAGTCATGACGGCATCAAAGGCGTTACTTTTACCGGTAGTGACAAAGTTGGTAAATTGGTGGCACAAGAAGCGGCTAAATACGTCAAAAAGACAGTATTAGAATTAGGCAGTAATGATGCATACATGGTACTTGATGATGCAGATATTCCATCAGCTATTAAAGCGTGTGTTATGGGACGAGTCATCAATAATGGCGAAACCTGTGTTTCTGCAAAACGCTTTATCGTGACAGAAAAAAATTACGAAGCATTTAAGAAAGGTTTTAAACAAGCCATGATGCAACTTAAATTAGGTGATCCAAGATCTGACGATACAGACTTAGGACCTTTGGCGAGAAAAGACTTGCGTGAAAAATTACACGAGCAAGTAACTGAATCTATTGCTGCTGGTGCGACGGTTGTGTGTGGTTGCGAAATCCCAGAAGGAAAAGGCTATTTTTACCCCGCCTCAATACTAGAAAATGTAAAACCAAATATGCCAGCCTACGATGACGAATTGTTTGGCCCAGTTGCAGCCCTTATAAAAGCAAAAGATGATGAAGATGCAATGCGAATTGCCAATGACTCAAGTTATGGCTTAGGCGGCGGTATCTTCTCTAAAAATGAAGAACACGCGATAGAACTTGCTGTTAAACACTTCAATACCGGAATGGTCAACATTAATGGCTATGGTTTGGCACAACCCAACTTACCGTTTGGTGGTGTAAAAAACAGCGGTTATGGTAGAGAACATGGCGGCTTTGGTATAAAAGAGTTTGTTAATATTAAATCAGTGATGATCGCTAGTTCATCTTAAATGCGGTTTATTTTATTAGCTTATAAATAAAAAACGCCCAACTTTTGTTGGGCGTTTTTTTTGTGGTGCGGTCACGAAATATTATTCAAATAACTTCTTAATTACAGGAATACACCAGCAACATTTGATGCCTACTTTTAGTTGCTTGCCTATATCATTGATTTCTCAAGTTAGTACCATTTTATTTTCAATATAGTCTGAACTTTTTGGTTCGCAGCATGAAGGGAATAACGCAAGCCAAAAGCCCAATCAGGGCTGCCGATGTCATCAGCAAGGTCGAGTGGGTTTCTGAAAAAGCGACTCTGGCAGCGTCAATCACTGCAGTTGCTAGAGGTTCATTCAGCCCCTGGGCAACAATGTAACTGTCACTGATCGACCGTGCGGCTTGTTCAGCCAGCGGCTCTGCAAGCTCAGGCGCAAACGAAACCGTGTGCATAAACATACTGGACATAAATACACCGAAGAATGTGATCCCAAGTCCAGTACCCAACTCGTACGCTGTCGCCTCCAGCGACCCGGCAACACCACCTTTTTCAGCGTCTACCGAACCCATAATGGCAATGGATGAAGACGTCATCCCGATGCTCAATGTAAGCCCTAGGAGCCCCAACAGCGTTGGCACAATCCAGCCAGGCGTCTGCAGTTCAGTCAGCGCTAAAAATGCCAGTGCCAATGCTGCGACTGCCAGCGACATGCTGGAGACCAGGCGCACACCGAACCGATTCGATAAGTAGCCAGCTATAGGGCCACCGACAGCGGCCGCAGCCATGATGGGAATCATAAAAATACCGGACTGAAGCGGCGTTTTACCCAGAACGTATTGCAGCTCCAGAGCCAGTGTTAGTT
>DRHW01000029.1 GCA_011053005.1 Methylophaga sp. | reverse complement strand
TTACCCGATGGGTAGACCAAACACCAGCTTCTACGCAGTGGAAATCCTTTTATAGGTATGGTTTTAATACTGCCCGTTTTAAGCTCAGATAAGATGCTTAGTTTGGGCAAAATCCCCACGCCCATTCCAGCCATAACTGCATATTTAATCGCTTCATTTGAACCCATTTCCATAAATGGATTAATGGCAAGACGATGCTGTTGGCAATGTTGTTCCAAAGCTAAACGAGTGCCAGAGCCTGATTCACGAAGCAAAAGATTAGCATTTAGAAACTGCTGAGGTGTAAGTTTTTTTCTTCTTTTGAATACGTGGTTTGCCGCAATAACAGGAATAAGTTCATTATCAAGAAAAGGGAGTGAATATAATGCACGATCACTGGGCACCATACACATAATCAACAAATCATCGGTATTGTTATCGAGCAAGCTCAGCGCTTGACCGCGATTAACAATACGAAGTTTGACATTAACAGCTGGATGCAAATCCATGAAACCTTTTAATAAATAAGGTACTATTGATTGCACTGTCGTGACTGCACCAATGCTCAATTCGCCAGAAAGTTTGCCGTCAAGGCTATGTAGATCACCTTGTAGGTAACCTACTTGATCAAACATTTTTTGCACACGTTGAGCAACATGTTCGCCAGCACGTGTGCAATAGACTTTTCGACCGACATATTCAAATAAAGGTTGACCTAAGGCTTCTTCGAGTTTTCGGATTTGAGAGCTGACAGCAGGTTGTGTCAAACCGAGTAAATCTGCCGCTTTTCGGTAACCTTGTTGCTCATAAACTGCCTGAAATACTTGTAGTTGGCGGAAGGAAAGACGACTAAGAAGTTGTTGAGAAATTTGTTGCATTACATACCTTTATAATCATGCATAAGGTTTAGCTTATCACTGATAAAAATTATATCAATTATTTTTTATGTAGCGTTTACTCTAAGCTTATTCGAAATTAAAATTGAGAGATAGCGATGCTAAAAAAAGTTCTGATCGCCAACCGAGGTGAAATAGCCGTTCGAATTATTCGTGCCTGCGCTGAGATGGGCATACGTTCAGTAGCCATTTACACTGAACCCGATCGTTATGGTTTACATGTTAAAAGAGCTGACCAATCATTTTCTTTGGGTGAAGATCCTCTTGCAGGTTATTTAGATCCCTTACGCATTGTAAAGCTAGCCGTAGAGACTGGTTGTGATGCGATTCATCCTGGTTATGGTTTCCTATCTGAAAATGCCGAATTTGCTCGTCTTTGCGAAAAAAATAACATTACATTTATCGGCCCTAAGTCTAGCGTTATCGCTGGTATGGGTGACAAAACATCAGCTCGTGACAGTATGCGAAAAGCGGGCGTTCCTATAACGCCGGGTTCCGAAGGCAATTTAGCCGACTTAGATGAAGCCTTAACATTGGCTGAAGAGTTTGGTTATCCAATCATGATCAAAGCGACATCTGGTGGCGGTGGTCGCGGTATTAGACGATGTGATAGTGCAGCAGAACTTCGTCAGCAATATCCACGCGTTATTTCTGAAGCAACCAAAGCATTTGGATCTGCTGAAGTTTTCCTAGAAAAATGTATCGTCAATCCGCGTCATATCGAAGTGCAGATCTTAGCCGATAAACATGGCAACGTCGTTCATCTTTACGAGCGTGATTGTTCTATACAACGACGTAATCAAAAACTAATTGAAATAGCACCAAGTCCACAGCTAACCCCAGAACAACGAGATTATATGGGGAATTTAGCGGTGCGAGCGGCAAAAGCCGTTGGCTATGAAAATGCGGGCACGGTTGAGTTTTTATTGACGGGTAATGAAGTGTATTTCATGGAAATGAATACCCGTATACAAGTAGAACATACTATTACAGAACAGATTACGGGTGTTGACGTGGTACGTGAACAACTCCGTATTGCGGCGGGTTTGACGCTGAGTTATCGCCAGCAAGACATCCAATATCGCGGTTTTGCATTGCAATTTCGAATTAATGCAGAAGATCCGAAAAATGATTTTCTACCGAGTTTTGGTCGCATCACGCATTATTATGCGCCCGGTGGACCTGGCGTTCGTGTTGATACGGCGATCTATACGGGTTATGAAATACCACCTTATTACGACTCAATGTGTTTAAAACTGGTGGTATGGGCTTTAGATTGGGAAGATGTGCTGAATCGAGGCCAACGTGCACTCGATGATATGCGTTTACATGGCATTAAAACCACCGCAAATTACTATAAGCAAATTCTTAATCATCCTGATTTCCGTTCAGGGCATTTTAATACCAGTTTCGTACCTGATCACCCTGAATTACTGAACTATTCCGATAAACAAGATCCGAGCGCGGTAGCGCTGGCATTGGCCGCTGCTATAGCAGCCCATACAGGCTGGTAAGCCTAAGATTCGCTGGAGAAATTAATGAAACCAATACAAGTTACCGACGTTATTTTACGTGATGCTCATCAGTCACTGATCGCTACTCGCATGCGCACCGACGACATGCTACCTATTTGTGACAAGCTAGATAGAGTTGGCTATTGGTCACTAGAAGTTTGGGGCGGCGCTACTTTTGATGCCTGCGTGCGCTTTCTTAAAGAAGATCCTTGGGAAAGACTACGCCAATTAAAACAAGCGCTACCAAACACTCGTTTACAGATGTTATTACGTGGTCAGAATTTATTAGGTTATCGCCATTATGCTGATGACGTGGTCAGTGCTTTTGTTGAACGTGCGGCTGAAAACGGTATCGATGTATTTCGAGTTTTTGATGCGCTTAATGATTTACGCAATTTAGAAACAGCGATGACCGCAGTCAAAAAAGCAGGTAAGCATGCACAAGGCACCATTGCTTACACAACAAGTCCTGTTCATACGCATGAGTTATTTGTTGCCCAAGCGAAAGCATTACGTGACATGGGTGCAGACTCTATTGTTATTAAAGATATGGCAGGCTTATTGGCACCATATCCGACTTTTGACTTAGTTCAAGCGATTAAAGCTGAAGTCGATTTGCCTTTAGTTATTCATAGTCATTCGACAGCAGGTTTGGCTGCACAGTGCCAGATGAAAGCGATTGAAGCGGGCGTGGATCGTATTGATACGGCCATATCATCATTTGCATCGGGAACAAGCCATCCAGCGACTGAATCACAAGTAGCGGCTTTACGTAATACCCAATGGGATACAGGGCTTGATCTTGAGCTACTAGGTGAGATTGCTCATTATTTCACTGATATTCGTAAGAAATATCATCAATTTGAAAGTGAATTTACCCGTGAAGATGTGTCAGTTCAAATTAATCAAGTGCCTGGCGGCATGATGTCAAACTTGGCAAACCAACTTAAGGAACAAAATGCCTTAGATCGTATTCAAGAGGTATTTGCAGAGATTCCACGAGTCCGTGCTGATTTAGGTTATCCGCCGCTAGTGACACCAACATCACAAATAGTGGGTACTCAAGCGGTTTACAATGTGCTTGCCGGAGAGCGTTATAAAACGATTACCAATGAGGTAAAACGTTATTTACAAGGTGGTTATGGTCAAGCACCTGCGCCGGTAAATGCTCAATTACAGAAAAAAGCCATTGGTAATGAGCAGGTTAATGATTCTCGTCCTGCTGATGGATTAGCACCTGAAATGAAAAAGTTAAGAGCTGAAATTGGCGACTTAGCATTATCAGAAGATGATGTACTGACTTATGCTATGTTCCCTGAACTTGGCCGTGAGTTTTTACAACAGCGTAAAGATGGCACTTTGAAACCTGAAGTTTTATTGCCTGCAAATAGTGTGAGACAAGGTCATGAGGCAATGGCGACCGAGTTTAAAATTGATGTACATGGCGAGACCTACGATATTGCTGTGACAGGTGTAGGTGACAGTGGTGGCGGTAAACGTAAGTTTTATCTTTCACTTGATGGCATGCCAGAAGAAGTCACTTTTGAAGCACTAAATGAATATGTCAGCGAAAATGGTACAGATCGGAAAAAAGCCACTGAACCTGGTCATGTAACTGCGCCATTACCTGGCAATGTCTTTGAAATCTTTGTTAAAGAAGGCGATAAGGTTGAAGCAGGACAGTCATTATTAGTAATGGAAGCCATGAAAATGGAGACTGAATTATTAGCGAATATTTCGGGTACGATCAAAGCGGTTTATGTCGTTAAAGGCGATCGAGTGACACCCGGTGAAACATTAATAGAGATAGCCTAATTTGATGCTTTAATGCTTAATCTTCAGCATTAAAACAAAAGGGCCGTAGTGACAAAATCACTACGGCCTTTTTTATGCTAACTATTTTAGTATTTAAGCGATTGTGCTTTTCGTTTTACGACGTAAGCCCATGAAACCTAATAATGCAGGAGCAAACAAAAATGCTGCGGCAGGTACAGGGACTTCACTTACTTCTGGTGGGCAATATTCACCGTTAACGTTTAACATCGCTTGAGATATGCTTTCAGATCCTAATGAAAACCAAGCTTTGAAGTTAATGCCAGCTAAAATATCATCAAATAAACTTGAGCCTAAAGAAAAGGTAGTGCTACCACCTTTAGATATTGAAGCAGCTTGTGTTAAAAAACCATCATTGAATGCGTAAAGGTAATCAAAAAGTCCATTTGAATTAGTATTAATTGTCAATGTTGCTGAGGTGATTTTAAAATTCTCTGCTGGCGCAACTAAGGCGTCAAAGCCAAAAAAATATTTATCATTTTTAGTCACGTCAAAGTCTGTTGTTGTGAAGTTTTGGCTGTATTGTTGTAGATTGTCACACGTTGAAGCGTCATCACCGCAGCCATGATTATAATGATGAGAATGATAACTACTAGCCGATGCTACGCCAGAAATTGAAAAAATTAATGCTGTTGCCGTTAACATTTGTTTAAAAAGTGTCATATCTTATTCCCTGTTTAGTTTTGCGGTTCGGCAATCTTTAATAGTTAAAGATCCGTAGCTTTCCGTACATGGCTCACACCACGTTTGGCATTAAAAACATATGATAAATAAGTCGGATACTCTTAGATATTGTACTTTAGTACTACGGGGGGAATTAATAACAGAATTAAACACAAAAAGGCCGTAGTGATTCAATTCACTACGGCCTTTTTTATTCTAACTATTTTAGTATTTAAGCGATTGTGCTTTTCGTTTTACGACGTAAACCCATGAACCCTAATAATGCAGGAGCAAACAAAAATGCTGCGGCAGGTACAGGGACTTCACTTACTTCTGGTGGGCAATATTCACCGTTAACGTTTAACATCGCTTGAGATATGCTTTCAGATCCTAATGAAAACCAAGCTTTGAAGTTAATCCCGGCTAAAATATCATCAAATAAACTTGAGCCTAAAGAAAAGGTAGTGCTGCCACCTTTAGATATTGAAGCAGCTTGTGTTAAAAAACCATCATTGAATGCGTAAAGATAATCAAAAAGTCCATTTGAATTAGTATTAATTGTCAATGTTGCTGAGGTGATTTTAAAATTATCTGCTGGTGCAACTAAGGCATCAAAGCCGAAAAAATATTTATTATTTTTAGTCACGTCAAAGTCTGTTGTTGTGAAATCTTGGCTGTATTGTTGTAGATTGTCACACGTTGAAGAGTCGTCACCGCAGCCATGATTATAATGATGAGAATGATAACTACTAGCTGATGCTACGCCAGAAATTGAAAGAACTAATGCAGTTGCTGTTAACATTTGTTTAAAAAGTGTCATATGTTTTCTCTGTTTAGTTTTGCGGCCCGGCAGTCTTATCGTTGAAGATCCGTAGCTTTCCGTACATGGCTCACACCACGTTTGGCATTAAAAAAAATATATGATAAGTAATCTTAACTCACTTCGATATTGTACTTTAGTACTATGAAGGAAATTAATAACAGAATTTTTATGTTATCTAGACGAACTTAAATGAAAAGGTATGTTTATATATACAAAGATCAATTCATTTAAACTTTAGATAACGATTAAGAAGTTTGTTTGTTGTCAAAAGAAATTAATAAATCATTACTACGTATAATAATTAAAACAATATTTTGCTGATAACTTGTTGATAGGTTAATTTTTTATTTTCGTTATCAAGTTTTCTAACGCTTTATTGACTGAATCTAAACGGTCACTTGATGTTATCAAGTCATTAATACTGACAGTTACACGATCGGAGTGCTGTTTAATAATTACACTATTTTTTGCAATTTCATCCACCGTTAATACTTGTTCTTGTGTTGATTCAGCAATATGTGTGTTCAACAGGCTTATATTTTCAAATGCTTTAATGACAGGTTCGATTGCATTTTGGGTGCTACTCATTTGGCTAACACATTTTTGTGCGGCTTTACTTTGTACATTAACCGTTTGAGATGCTTCGGTGCTCGAGGCAACTAATTGCTGAATAATAGTGCGAATTTCATCGGTAGAAGACGTTGTTCTTGACGCTAACTGCCTAACTTCATCTGCCACAACGGCAAAACCTCGACCATGCTCACCGGCTCTAGCAGCTTCAATAGCAGCATTTAAGGCGAGAAGGTTTGTCTGCTCAGCCACATTTTGTATAACCTCTAAAACAGCGCCAATATTTTTTCCACTTTCTTCTAACCTAACCATAATTTGTTCAACTAAAATGAGATTAGTCGCTAATGTTTGTACTGAAAATGCCGTTTGACTGAGTTCTAGACTCGCATCAGCCGCTGCCTGATTAGCTAAATTAGCCGATGTTGAAGCATTTTCAGCATTATCTGCAACACTCTTAAACGAATAGGATAATTGAGTGACTGCTGTAGCAACCTGATCTGTCGATAAATTTTGTTCATTTGTTAATGATAACGCTTGTTCTGATATGGATCGCATGTTGCCGCTGGCATTGATGATTTGTTGTGATTCGATACCAAGATTGTCAATTAGTGTTGTTAAATGCGATTGTAGTTGTAGGGCTGATTTCTTTACGGATACGACTTCTTGATAGTGCATATTTGACTGTAGCGTTTGCGTGTAATTACCTTGCAATAATTGACGAAGAAAGACTTCAAGCTGAGTCAGGTGAACAATCACTTTATTTTGTAAGATAAATAGTAAAGCGATCGCAAAAATAATCACGGCAAGCGAGGCTATCATCAGCCATTTTACCCGTGACGTTATGTCTTGCTTAATATTATCTATCTCGCTTTGATGACTATTTAATAATGCGGTGAGCTGTTCCATGGAATTATTAAGAGCTAACTGACTCGTCTTAGAGCGTATTGCTAGCGCTGCCGTATTATCCAGCTCTTTTGTATAACGATTTGTTAGAGATGTTAAGGAATCTAGACTTAATTGACCTATTTCTTCTGGTTCTTCTGCTATTAATGTATCTTCATCAACCTCGGTATAAATACCAAAACGGGGAAGGGCTGACAGGCTATCTAGTACTTTAGAAAAGCTAATATTTTCACCGATTAACGATTGTTTTGATTGGTCTGACGGTTTAGCAAAATATTGTTGGCGATATAAAGTGATTTTTTCTAAAGATTCGTTCAGCTGCACTAGCTGATCAAAAAACGTAATTTTGTTAAGAGGATCATAAGTATTAGCTGCGTTCACATATTTTCTTAGTTGACTCAGATCGCCGGCACGTTCGCGTTCATTATTGATCAGTAATGCTTGTGGATCGCCCGCAAGTTTGCCGGCAGAGCGTACTAGTTGAACATTATTTTGCAGATTTTTAATTGATTCTTTGATCTTAAGATTGTCTTGCTGCGTTAACCAATTAATATTAGTGGCGAGCAAACTATCAAGTATTTCTTCTGCTTGTTGTAAATTACCTGCATTGCCGGTGACTAAATAGCGTTCAAGAAGAATACGAGTATCAGTGTCAAAGGCTGATTTATATGTTTGAAAGCTTTGTGAGATTTTGTAGGGTTTATCTAGCTCACTCCATCCCCATATTCCTATTGCAACAGCGCCGATAATAAAGCTCACAATGATAGTGATTAAAACTTTTGATACATCAGATAACTTCACTCTTCACCACTATTAGTCATTTAATTAACGCAGTAGTCTATGTTTTAATTATGACAAGTTAATTACATGCAAATAGGCTCAAAGCAGAGAAATTAATGATGTATTAAATTTTTACTACCAGCGATATTTATCAAAGTTATCCGGATTAGCCCAGAAACGACTATTTAGCCAATCGCGTTTAAGCTGATATGTTTCGATGTTGTAACTATAGAGGTGATAATTTTCAACAATGGCCATACGTTTCATGCCTAAGGCAAGATAATCTGCTAATTGCCAACCTTGTTGCATCGCACCGGTTATTTCAGAAATAACAATAATGTGTTGGGCATGCGCATTACGCATTAAACCCAGCCATTGCATTGCTTGTGTCTTTGGCAATGTCTCTGTGATTTCGCTGATAATCGCTAAGTCTATTGTCGGTAAATCAACCAGCTGTTGTATACTAAACGGTGTTTTTAATACGTAAGGTTTGGCATCATGCCATTCGTTACAAGAATGAATGGCAATATCACCCGCAAGCAATAGCGACTGGGGCTGACATTGCTTAATCAAAGGCGAAAGTATTGTTGTTAAATCTAAAGAAGTGCTCATGACCGAACAGGATAAAACATCTAAAGAATTCTGGAAAGAAAAGCGGCTAAGCCAAATGAGCCATGATGAGTGGGAAAGCTTGTGTGATGGCTGTGGTCGTTGTTGTTTACATAAATTAGAAGATGAAGATGATGGACAAATTTACTACACGCGTGCTGCATGTACCTTATTAGACGTGTCCAGCTGTCGCTGTAAAGATTATGACAATCGTGAAACATTAATGCCTGACTGCATTCAACTAAGCGTTGATCATGCTGAATATTTTGATTGGTTACCGGAAACGTGTGCATATCGATTGTTAGCAGAAGGAGAGCCTTTACCTGAATGGCATCCATTAATTACTGGTGACCCTGATAGCGTCATTAAAGCAGGGATTTCAGTACGTGATATTGCTAAGCCATTGAGTGAAGTTGAAAATCTAGCAGATGAAGTTATTTCTTTATTAGAAGCGGGCATAGCGAGTCGGAATGACGCCTGAAGAAAGTAAAGAGTTAACTGCACGACTAGAAAAAGCAGCGTTGCTGCTATTAAGCTTAGATAGTTATAGAAAACCAGATGATTTAGCACGACGTTTTGGCTTACCTATACCAGTAGTTCGTTTTTGGTGGCGAAATTCTGATCAGAAAAAAGAAGTGATAGCTGATCGTGATTTAACCTTGAAGCAGGCAAAAACGATTCGTAAAGCAACACAAACGCTAGAAGGTTGGGAAAAGGTTAAACGTTATCGCCCTGAATGTGGTGCTCAGTTAGCCAATGGTCGGCGTTGTAAGCTGTCCGTTGTTATTAGGCAACCTGAGGGTTGGGACCAAGGCTGTTTAGCCGATCGCTGTCGTATGCATGGCGGTTCATCACGTCGAATACGTAAGAAAAAAGTTGAAGATGATGAAACTTAAAGGTAACGCTAGCTAAATCATCTCAACACGAACACTATTAATTATCATTTTATGAGTTTACAAAACTGATGACAGACCACACTGCTTCAACTGAATTTAACCAAAATTTATTAAAATTTTTAGATGCCTCACCGACACCATTTCACGCTGTCGCAACGATACGTGCTGAGCTTGATGAACAAGGGTTTAACGTTTTAGATGAAAAAGATGCATGGGGAAAATTAGCCGCAGGCCGTTATTATGTAACGCGTAATGATTCATCGATTATTGCTTTTACTTTGCCTGATGTTGATTTGGCAGTAACCGGCTTTCATATGGTCGGTACACATACAGATAGTCCTTGTTTACATGTAAAACCACGACCAGAAAAAGTCAGTCAAACCTTATGGCAATTAGGGGTGGAAGTATATGGCGGCGCCTTGTTGAATCCGTGGTTTGATCGTGATTTATCAATGGCCGGACGAGTGAGTTATGTTGATTCGCAGCAACAGATTAAACATACCTTAATTGATTTCAAAAAAGCGATTGCAACCATTCCGAGTTTAGCTATTCATCTTGATCGTGAAGTAAACCAGAATCGTAGTATTAATCAGCAACTTCATTTGCCGCCGATTGTGCTGCAATTAGCTGAAGGCGAAACTAAAGATTTCCGTGATTTATTATTAACACAGATTAAACAACAGCAACCAGGCTGCGATATCGCTAAAGTGCTAGATTATGAAGTTAGCTTATACGATACACAAGGCGCGGCAGTCATCGGTTTGAATGATGATTTTATTAGTAGTGCTCGTCTAGATAATCTGTTGAGCTGCTATGTCGGTTTGCATGCCTTACTTAAAGCAGATACTGCAACGCCTAGCTTATTAATATGTACCGATCATGAAGAAGTGGGCAGTATGTCAACTTCTGGCGCACAAGGAACATTACTCGAATCCGTATTAATGCGTTTATGTCCCGATATCGAATCTCATCATCGTATGATTCAACATTCTATGATGATTTCTGTAGATAATGCCCATGCAATTCATCCGAATTATGCTGATAGACATGATGCCGAACACGGCCCTAAACTTAATCATGGGCCGGTGATTAAGTCGAATGCCAATCAACGTTATGCAACAAATAGCGAAACCGGTGCCTTTTTCCGCCAATTATGTGAACAACAAGATGTGCCAGTGCAAGATTTTGTCGTTCGTAGTGATATGGCGTGTGGTAGTACGATTGGTCCTTTGACCGCAGCTGCATTAGGAGTGAAAACATTAGATATTGGTGTACCGACTTTTGGTATGCACTCTATTCGCGAACTTGCAGGTAGCCAAGACGCCTACTTGCTCAGTAAAGCATTAACCCAATTTTTTAGATAATTTTTAATATAAAGGAACAGTTTTATGGCTGAAACAGTAGATGAATTAACGGTCGAGTATATGGAAGGCGACGAGATGACCGTCAAAGAATTAGATAAAGTCGTATTAACAAAAGGCGCTTGGGCGACTTTAATGTATCGTTATCAAGATCTTGATCGTAAGACAGGTGAATTTGGACCAGATAAATACACAATTCGTCGCTACCAAAAACGCAATGGCGAATATAGCCAACGTTCAAAATTCAATATTTCTAGTAAAGATCAAGCGACTAAAATTATTGAAGCATTAAGCAAATGGATTGAAGACTAACAACATGAATAAAAGCCTTATAACCAATGTGATTGCTGCGGGTCTGGTTGCGACAGGACTGGTTTTAAATGCGCCATTTCGTGAACCAGTATTAGCGACGGGGCTGTTTGCCTTAGCAGGCGGGGTGACAAACTGGCTAGCGGTTTATATGTTATTCGAAAAAGTACCTGGTTTATATGGTTCAGGTGTTATTAGTGCTCGTTTTGAAGATTTTAAAGCGGGTATTCATAGCTTAGTGATGGAACAATTTTTTAGTAAAGACAATTTGGATCGGTTTTTTCTAGAAATGGGCAACAATCAAGATCATCATCAACTTGATTTTCATGATGTGATTGAGGAAACGGACTTAAGCGGTACTTATGACAGTTTAGTTGAAACTATCATGGAATCGTCATTTGGCAGCATGTTGGGCATGTTTGGTGGTCTAGAAGCGTTAACACCACTCAAAGCACCTTTCATCGTCAAAATGAAACAGTCACTTAATGATTTAGCGCATAGTGATTCTTTTCAAAATAGCGTGCGTGAAAAATTGGCGAATGCATCGGTGGGGCAAGACATTCATTTACAAATTGAACATGTTGTTTCATCGCGTTTAGAAGAGCTAACACCGCAGATGGTTAAAGATATCATTCAAGCAATGATTCGCCAGCATTTGGGTTGGTTAGTGGTTTGGGGCGGTGTATTTGGTGGCTTGATTGGTTTGATTGCGAGTCAATTACCACTATAAATTCAGATCAACATTGATCATTAAAAAAGCCCCTAGTATTGCTTATACTAGGGGCTTTTTTATTTATGTTTATCACGTATTTGTTGTCGTTGTTCTGGTGACATATTCGTCCATTCTTCACGCATTTTTTGGCGTTGTTGTTCAGGCATTTGTTTAAATTTTTCACGACTTTCTTTTAAGCGCTGTTGTTCTTTTTCTGGCAATTGTTGAAAGCGATCGCGATATTTTCGAATTTTCTGTTGCTGGTCAGGTGAAAGACGTTTAAATTTTTCGTAACGTTGTTTGGCCTCAGCTTGTTGTGCAGGTGTCATATTTTGCCATTGTTCAGCTCGTTGCTGTTGCGTTGCCTCGTCAATATTGCCAGAAAATGCGCAACTCATCATCACTGAAGTAAGCATAATGGTTATTAAATTTAATGCTGTATGTATTTTCATTTGTAGTCCTTAAGCTGTCCCTAACTGTTAGAGCCTTCTGTGTCCTCAACCCATTGATAAAAGTCAAGATATTGATATAGTTCTAAATCATTCATATCTGAAGTATCAGAAACTAATATCCATGCAGGACTGCTCGCTATTGCTGGGATTGGGATACTCGATGTTTGATTTGTTGGCATTATCGTCATAACTAATAACGTGACAATGGTGGCAGAAGCTAAACCTGTAAACCATCGACTAAGGTGAGTATCTTTTGTTTTAGCTTGTTCTAGGGCTTTATAACGCGCTTGAGTTAATTGAGATTGTGTCATGGCATCAAGTGTCGTCACACTCAAATCTAGCTGTTGTTTTACATCATTTTCAAAATTATTATTCATGGCCATGTCTCCCCCAATTTGTTACGTAAAACGGTTAATGCACGATGGTAATGCGTTTTAACGCTTCCTGTCGAACAACTCATTGCTTCGGCAGTTTGTGCTGTATCTAAACCTTGCCAGCAGCGTAATAAAAAAGCTTGTCGTTGTCTGAGTGGTAATAGTTGTAATTCTTTCTGTAACACTTCAATTGCTTGTTCATTTAGTAAATGAATTTCAGGTGTTCTTGCTGATGTATCTTCTACATAATCAAGTACGTCATCTGTTTTTTCATCCTCTTTACTAGGTAACCATGCAAAGTATTTTTGGCGAATTTGTTTGCTACGATACCAGTCAGTGATTTGTCTTTGTAAAATACGATGAAATATTGGTGGCCATTCCAGTTCTGGAAAATCCCGATACTTTTTAACTAATTTAATCATCGCTTCTTGCACTATATCTAAGGCATCATCACGGTTCCCCGTCGCAAACTGCGCCATTCGAAATGCCTGACTTTCATTTTCAGCTAAAAATTTGTTAAGCAGGTCAGACATTAATGATTGTCCTTATAGACTCATAGCTTTTTAGCCGCTATGAGCCATTATTACCAAGATTGAAGAATAGGATAAGGTTATTGATTACCTGATGACTTATCGTGTTCCTCTAAATCCTCGAATATGGTTTCGGTTAGAGTGTTTGTCATGGTGGTGATGTCTCTCGTTATAGTTATGACGATATCTATAGTCATTGTAATAATTAGGACGTGCGTATGATCGTTGAACAATATAAGTCGGCGCCGGAATAATCAAATTAAATGAAAAAGGTGTGCTATTTCTGTTCACTGAGCGATGATCTGTATGGCCATAGTTTTGATTATGTCCATAATCGCGTCGATGATCAGAGTCAGCCGATGCTGCCGAACTTGTGGCTAACGCGATAACTGCAGTTAAAAGTAGTAATTTAATTTTCATCTTATTTTCTCCGTTGTGTAGAAGAGTCTACAGTTATAACAACGGTGCAAATCGATATCGGTTGACACGAATTTTATATTTATTTTTTAATCTTAGTTTTATTCAGGAGTAAATCTTGTTTGAAATAAGATTTTAATTGCTGATATACCTCCGGACATTGCTTTTCAAGCAACTGTGGTGCGGTGAAGAAGTATTCACAACTCACTGCAAAAAATTCAGCAGGATTAGTAGCGGCATAATTATTAATATAGCTATGTTGATGATGTTCAATTTGGCTAATCAACTTAGCATGAGCCTCACCTAAAGCATCAGACCAATCTTGTAGAGACATATCACGCGTTAAAGGCGGCTGACCATTAGCTCGACCCGATAACATATCTAATTTATGGGCAAACTCGTGGATGACAACATTATGGCCTGGGTGCAACTGATAACTATCATGCTCGACATCATGCCAAGATAAAATAACAGGTCCACGTCCCCAAGATTCGCCACTTAAACCGTTGCTTTGGGCGTGAACAATACCATTTTCATCGGTTACATCGCGGCTGACGACAAAAGCTGAGGGATAAATAATAATTTCAATCCAGCCATCGAAGGCATTTAAGCCTAAATAGAGAATCTCAAGACAGGCTTGAGCAGCAATTGTGACGCCCATATCGAAGGTTACTTCGAGATCATGTACACCGGTAAATGACTTTTGATGAAGAAATAAGGTCGAAAGTAACCGTAACCGTGCTTTTTCTTTATTGGTGCGTGTAGCGATTAGTGGAATTTTAGCGGTGATGCGATGCCAAGTGCTGAAAGGAATAGGGTGCTTTCGTAAAACCCGTTTAGTCAGATAGCGTTTTATAAAATTCATAAAAATGCACTTAAGCTTTGATCTTATTATTATGTTGTCGGCTTGTAGCGTTAAGCAAAATTTGAGTTTTTTGCTGACTCGATGTGTCGCTACGTCCCCATCGTTTAATTTCTTCTAAACTACGAAAACAGCCGAGACAAACATCTTGTTCATTGAGGCAGCAATTACGTACGCAAGGTGAGTTAATTTGTGTCATATAAAAATAAGGCATCCGAAGATGCCTTATAGTGCGACTAGTCGTAGCTGTAATGTTTACGAAGTTGTTTAGTCACTTTCCACATGCTTTTTAAGCCGACTGGGAAAATAACATAGTCACCAGGAACGATAGTTACTGAAGGTTCGCCGTCTGGCGTTACAACGATTTCGCCTTCAAGGATATAGGCTTTTTCTGTTTCGTCGAAATCAAGTCTGAACTCTGTAACAGGGCAATCCCATGTTTCCCAAGCTGAAACACCTAACTCTTTTAAACGTTCTTCACTTGGGTTTTTTTCAATAATAATTTTTGGCATAAATATCCTGACTATAATTTTGTTAAAAATCGGTTCTGGGCAATCAAGCCTAAATCCGATATTTAGTTGAGCTTAATACTGATAAGCGAGATTTCTGTCACGCTGTGTGCGACCGGTAAATAATACCAGAAAGGATAAATATTATTTAGCTTTAAGGGCTGTTTGTGTATTTACAGTCGCTTTCAATGTATCGCTTTGGCAAAAAACCATCTTATATATTTAGTTTGATTGGCTAATCGTTAGCACCGCCTGAAAAAATGCCATTATTTGCTCTCTTGTTAACTGGCCTTGATGTTCAACGGGTATTTCACCAACAGGTGACATCATATAGCCTTTAAAACGATAATTAGCGACGCCGGTGAGCATCACCTTACTGCTTGCGTTTGTTAATTCATCTGGTTTTACCGTAACAGGAACAGTAAATATTTGTGTTTCACGCGGACCTAAACTTTTTTCACCGAGCGCTTCCATCTTGGCGATAACAGTATCGTTAAGGTATATATCACCATACATTTCTTTCACTGGCAGTTTAAAATCATTAGGGTTGTATAAGCTAACATCCAACGTGGCGCGATTGTCCTCAGCGGTATACGATTTTAATTTAATATTAACGACCTCTGGTGCAATAACATTTTCGGGAATAACGGCCGCATTGCTGAACGCCGAAAAACTCATCATTAGCAAAGCTGTGGCAAACAATTTTTTCATTTTATATCCTCTAGATTAAACGGGTAACTAACAAAATTCGTTTTGGTAAGCGTGGTGAAATAAAGACTATCTCAAGAGATGAATATATCCACTATAAGGATTTTTTATTCATTGAAGATTGAATGCTAACTTAATCTTATTTCTTTATTATATCAATAACAACTTGTTTTCTATGGGGATATATTTTGATGCCGCATCTATTAATGAGCTGGCAGTAAGTTGTCTAACGCCGTACACTTCGACTGAAATATCGTAATCAGAGCGTATTTTTTTGACTAATAAATCAAAGTCTCCATCACCTGATGCTAATACGACAACATCTGCTTGTTGTGCATATTCCATTGCGTCAATAGTAATACCCACATCCCAATCACCTTTTGCCGATCCATCAGATCTTTGAATAAACGGTTTTAATTTAACCTCAAAACCTATTGCTTTAAGTATATTTTGGAACTGTCTTTGTTTTTCATCGCCTCGATCAATGGCATAAGCAAAGGCTTTGACTACCTGTCGATTTGACGTCGCTTGCGACCAAAATTCATTGTAATCAAAATTACAATGGTGGCTGTGCTGCGTGGTGTAGTAAATATTTTGAACATCAACAAGTAAGATAACTTTTTGCATAAAGGGTCTGTTTTTTTGCCTGATAAATACGTGTGAAGAAGCTTAGTTTACAGGTATCTAAGTTACGTTTGATATCTTTAGGCTATATTCAATAGTCTTCAACAGCCGAGGTCGATCATCAGCTTAAGCCTACCTTAAGAAACAAAGTTTAATCTTTTTGTTTTTATAATGATTAAGCTTTTAATGATGCTTCAAGCAAATACCGTTTTACGCACTTACTTCACTATCATTTTCTTTGCAGTTTTTGCTTTGATGTCATTGTTTTGGCAATACGCCGATCCTAATACGCTTAGCGTTAAGCTATATATGTTAGCAGCGACAACTGGTTACGCTGTTTTTTATTTATTACCTGCCATTCTCATTTCAAAGATTGTTATCTGGAGTTTAAAACTAGCTAAAAACACCCATAAATGGCATTTATGGCTTGTTTATTTTGTAGCTTGGTTTCTGAGCAGTTTAGCTATTCTAGCGATATATGCTGACTATAAATTGTTCCAGTTGTATGAATATCATTTTAATGGCTTCGTTTGGAATTTATTAATAACACCAGGAGGTGTTGAAGCGCTCGGGGCAACGACGGACACGATGATCACCATTGTGTTGCAAGTTGTCGCTGTGCTGAGCAGTACCATCTTGGTTCTTTGGCTTGCTCAACGAGTATCAGAAAAAAAGAGCTGGGTCTCAAAACGATTATTTGTCACTTTTATTAACCTGATGTTAGCTGTGTTGCTAGTCGAGGAGAGTGTACATGCTTATAGCAAATACGTAGGTAAAGAAGATTATCTACGAGCGGGAATTGTCATTCCATTTAATTTAAATAGTCATGGCACACATTTTTTAAAAAGAATAGGGATTAAACCGGCATCTACAAAAGATTTAAAGTTCGGCAAAGGTAAAGTTGTTTATCCGCTTTCAAAGATTGAAACTAAGCCTTTGGATGAATATCCTAATATTATTATGTTAGTTGCCGAATCTTTTCGCTGGGATTTATTGGATCCTGAAATTACACCTAACTTATGGGCTCTTTCAAAAAAATCAGTGACGTTTAACCAACATTACAGCGGTGGCAATAGAACACGAATGGGAATATTTTCAATGTTTTATGGTTTACATGCACCGTATTGGTATAGTTTTGAAGAACAAAGAGTAGCGCCTGTTTTGATGAATGTTATACGGCAAAAAAACTATCAGCTAGGCCTTTATACGAGTCAAAGTTTCGATTATCCGGAGTTAAGGCACACCACCTTTGTAGGCATTCCAGAAGAAGATTTACATGAAATAAAATCAGGCGTGGCTTGGAAACGAGATGTGGATAATGTTACCAATATCATAAATCACTTAGAACAAACCAATAAAAACAAACCTTCTTATACCTTCATGTTTTTTGAATCAACCCATGCGCCATACACCTTTCCTGAAGAGGATGTTATTCGACCAGATTATTTGAAAGAAATGAATTATGCCAAGCTTGATTTATTGAATAATGTCGACCTCATACATAACCGCTACATTAATGCCGCACATCATGTTGATAAGGAGGTAGGACGGTTATTGGATTATCTGAAACAAAATAATAAGTTAGATAATACGATTGTGCTTTTTACCGGTGATCATGGTGAAGAATTTATGGAAAAAGGTCATTGGGGACATGGTCATAATGAGGCATTTCCT
Source organism: Methylophaga sp. (assembly GCA_011053005.1). Lineage (GTDB taxonomy): Bacteria > Pseudomonadota > Gammaproteobacteria > Nitrosococcales > Methylophagaceae. The sequence continues at coordinate 22,438 of DRHW01000029.1, read as the reverse complement.
GAGCAACAAGTTCATGTGCCTATGATTATGTGGATGCCAGGTGAAAAACCTCAGCAGATCAATACTAAAACATCTCATATTCAAATCCCTCAAACGCTACTAGCTAAGTTGGGCGTAACAACGTCTTATAAGGAACATAGTCTCGCTGGCGATCTGTTTTCAGCCTTACCTTACTTGGTGATGGGCAACTATAATTATGTATCCATTTTTGATAAAAATTATAAAGTAACATTTCCTTTTACTGCATCCGATTACTTTCATTACACGCTGTATGATAAAAACGATATGAAAGTATTACGTAGTGATAAAGAACCAGCAATGCTTGAGCTTAAGCCAAGTATCGATAACGTAGTAGAAGAGAGTAAGCGGTTTCTAAAACAACTATAATTTTTTAACTATTTAGTCATTTATTCGATAGGTGGAATGGCGTTTTTGCTTCGATCCATTGTGACATGTATTTGGTACTCATCATCGAATGATGTTTAAGCATACTGCCGGTAAAATTGTCTAAGCGATGTGTTTCTAGATTATGTTCAATATCCGTTATTTTGCTGATTAATGCTGGGCCTAATAATTGTTTATCATAACGTGAAGCGAGTAACGATGACGCATTTTTCTAAGCCTTAAGCCATGCCTTTTCATCTTTATAGCATTTGATCGCGGTAGTGACAAAGTCATTGATCACATCATTATTTGCGGTCAAGGACCAGAGGAGAAACCGGCGCGTTTGATTTTCAATAAGGCACTTAAACTTGGCAATTGCCAAGCCCATGATGTGGTTGATGTCGGCGTTAGTCTAGCGTCTGATATAGCAGGAACTCACAATAGCGGCATCACCTCGGTGTGGATCCTACATCAAACACTCGATGCACAATTGGGTATTAATCCATACCATGCCTTATTACACCCAAGTGAAATACCATCGCTAATCCATCAACTACAGCAAGATGAAAATTTTGTCACTCGTAATTAAGCATGTCAAAAGGTGAGTAGATTTAGTTCTCTTGGCTACTCATTTCACTCGCTTTAGTAAACCATAATGTTATTAAAAGAGGGTCATGGCTTTTTTGCGGCTCCAGCGTTTTAGTTGAAAATCTGCCCGCTGAAACCACACAACGTGAGACATTTCGCAGTAAAGGGAAAAAGATTGTCTCAATATAGCCAAAAGGCAATATTTTTCGCATCATTATGATAGATTGTGAAGTAGTTAATTATGAGAGACATTGATCATGTCCGAACAGGAAAATGTAGGTAGCAAAGAGAGTGTGGTGATGAAGGTGCTCGTCATTGATGACGAAGACATATCTAGAACCATTAGTGCAGCTATTGTTGAAAAGGCAGGCTTTACTGCTATACCTTTTAGTGATGGCAATACTGCCTATGAGTACATCAAAACATGCAAAGAACCGTTTGCGATGGTTTTGGATTGGATGATGCCCGTTATTGACGGCATAACACTGTGCAAACTCGTACGCGATACAGTTTCTGAATACCATCCTTTTATTATTATGCTAACCCAAAATACGTCGATGGATGAGCATATCCTTGCACTCGAAAGTGGTGCGGATGATTACTTAGCTAAACCCGTTGAACCTAGAATTCTTGATATAAAATTGAAAGTAGCATTTCGCTCAATTCAAGAACAAAGATTTACTTTGGAGCTGCAAGCAAAGTTATCACGAGATGCAACTACAGATGAATTAACATCAATTTATAATCGACGATATGGCTTAATACAAATCCAAAAACAATTAAATAAGTTATCACGTCAAAGTAAAGAGTATGGCTCGCTTATTTTGATAGATATAGACCATTTTAAACGTTTCAATGACTCCTACGGACATAGTTGTGGTGACAATGTGTTAGTAGAGTTCACTAAGAATATTCTTAATTTTATTCGTCCCTACGATATATTTTGCCGCTATGGCGGAGAAGAATTTCTCCTATACTGTGAACTGAATATTATTGATGTTGAAATGTATATTGAGCGACTCAGACATAGGATCGAGTCGACTGAATTTAGCTTTGATGATCAGCCTATGCAAATAACCGCAAGCTTTGGTGCTGTGTGCTTTTCAGGTAGAGAAATCATGAATAAAAAATTAGAAGAGCTGATTATGATTGCTGATGAAGCGATGTATCAAGCAAAAGCGCAGGGCAGAAACCGAGCCGTTATGGCTGATCTCAAGCCTCAATACAATACTGCGAGTGATTATTGAAGCTGCAGATTGAATGCTTCTAAGCTGCTGCTACCTGTCTATGAATAGATTTTCCAGTCTAAGTATTACGTTTTTTGAGAAACCTGAACACTTGCCGAGAGAATAAAATCTCTAGCATAATTAACTGCCTAGGCCTCTTTTTCTGCTTATTATATAAATTTGCTTACCTGTTGAATGGTCGTTATAGTTCGTTACATTAATCACGGCATATCACAGAATATAATATGGTAGACGAAACCGATCAAAATAAAACATCTTCTCCGACTATAGCGCTTAGGTTATTCCTGTTTATTTTTTTCATTGGTCTGGCTTTCAGTTTAGCTATTGCATTATGGCAACACAAACAAAACGATTTACATTCAAAGCAACGGCTGAACGCGTTTACTAGTCAAATTAATACTAGTCTCAAAGAAAAAGTGACTCTTTATCAATATGGTCTTAGGGGGTTAAGGGGTCATATTGCTACATCCTATCCTGATAGACTAAGTAGAAAGAATTTTCTTATTTATAGCTACACGAGGGACTATAAAAAAGAATTTCCGGGTGCTCTTGGTTTCGGTTTCATTCGTCGTATTCCACAACATGACAGCGATGCCTTTATTACTGAGGCACAGCAAGATGATTGGCCTAATTTTGCTATTCGTGAGTTATCGCCGAATACTGGCGAGCGTTATGTAATCCAATACATATTTCCTCGAGAGGATAACAGTCTAGCTATTGGACTTGATATCGCAAGTGAAAAAAATAGAAAAACAGCAGCAAAAAATGCAATTTCTTCTGGCGACCCACAGCTATCAGGACCCATTACACTTGTACAAGCATCAGGGCTGCCCAAGCAATCATTCTTGTTTCTTATGCCTGTTTTTAAAACAGGCTACACACCAGATACGGTTCAACTGCGCCTACAAGAAGGCTTTGGATGGACTTATGCGCCTATTATATCCGAAGAGCTTTTAAACGAATTTCACATAGATGATAAATTGATGAGTGTAGTCATAACGGATATAACGCCAAACTCCGTACCGACAGTTTTTTATGATTCAGCTCAATCAAGTACCATTAAGTCTGTTCTATCTAGTACTCAAAATCTTACTGTATACGGTCGGCAGTGGAAGATAGACGTTAACGCAAACGCTAACTTTATCGAACACTTAAAGCAGCCATCAACGATAGTGATTTTTCTTGTCGGCATGTTAATAAGTACCCTAGTGAGTGCAATTACCTATGTCGTCACTGTAAATCGTTTTCGTAAAAAACAAGCACGTGACAATGCTGAATTATTGCTGCTCAATGGACAACTTCATATTGCATCAAATTTGGCAGGGCTTGGTATTTGGAGCTGGCATATACGTGACAATACCTTGCAGTGGAATGATCGCATGTTTGAGATTTATGAGCTGCCACTCACACTTAAAAATAACGGATTAGACTATAACCACTGGCTCATGTGTTTGCACCCAGAAGATAAAAAACTTACGGATAGTGCATTGCAAGGGTTAGTTGAAGGAACAAGTGACTATGATCTTACCTTCAGAATTATTCTTCCGGATCAGAGCGTGCGCTATATCAGAGCATCAGCCCAAGTTGAAAAAGATGCAAAAGGTAAACCGATTAACGTTACAGGAATGAATCTTGATATAACGCAACAACACAATTATCAGGCTTATATGCAAGCAGCCAAAGAACAAGCTGATGCTGCCAGTCAGGCCAAATCATCGTTTGTTGCTAATATGAGCCATGAAATAAGAACGCCAATGAATGCTGTTTTAGGTATGTTACAACTTATACAAAAGACATCGCTTACGCTAACGCAACAGGACTACATAGCAAAAGCCAGCTCAGCGGCTAAATCATTATTGCAATTACTAAATGATATTTTAGATTTCTCAAAAATAGATGCGGGTAAACTTTCCCTTGACGTCCATCCATTCGAGCTTGATAACTTATTGTCGGATGTCGCTACTATTATTGGTGGCAATTTACACGATAAAAATATCGAGGTACTGTTTGATATTGATTCTAATCTTCCGAGTATATTGATTGGTGATAGCTTTAGATTTCAACAGATCCTAATAAATTTGACTGGAAATGCTATCAAGTTTACGGAGACCGGTAATGTCACTATTTCAATAAGACTTCTATCGACTACTAAAGATAAGATTGACATTCAATTTTCTGTTACAGATACAGGAATTGGTATCAGTGCAGAACAAGCTGAAAAAATATTCCAAGGCTTTGAGCAAGCCGAATCTTCAACTACTCGCCGTTTTGGCGGTACAGGTCTTGGACTTGTCATTTGTAAAAACTTGGTTGAACTTATGGGCGGCCAATTGCAGCTGGAGAGCGAACTCGGAAAAGGAAGTCGCTTTTGGTTTGAACTGACTTTAGAAAAAAGTAATAACGTCACGCTCAAAGATGCTACTTCACAGTTCAATTCTCAGTTACGTATTTTGATTGTTGATGACAATCAGGCTTCAAATGAGATTTTAGCCAGTACTGTTCAATCGCTTGGTTGGACTAGTGAGCGAGCATCAAGTGGTCAACAAGCCATAGAAAAAATCATCCATGCAGATAAAATAGACCAGCCATATCAATTAATATTGATGGATTGGCGTATGCCTGATTTAGACGGCGTCGCAACGGCTGAGAAGATTAAGGCACTTAATTTGGTGCATGAACATTCAGTCATTATTATGGTCACAGCTTTTGGTCGTGATGTGTTAAGCCAAACCCAACTTGCTGGTGAGGCTCCGTTCAAAGCATTACTAACAAAACCGGTAACACCATTACAACTGATTACTGCTATCCATCAAACACTTAATGGCGAAGAGTTGAGCCAGACTATAGTTACTCAAACTGAACAAAGACTGACTGATTTAAGGATTTTATTAGTAGAGGATAATGCTTTTAATCGGCAAATAGCTCATGAACTTCTGCTTGCAGAAGGAGCAATAATTGATGAAGCATATGATGGTTTAGAAGCAATCAATAGCGTCTTCGATGATAAAAATGAGTATGACATTATCATCATGGATGTTCAAATGCCGAATATGGATGGACTTGAAGCCACGCGTCGGATCAGAGCAGATAAGCGTTTTGTCGATTTACCTATTTTAGCAATGACAGCGAATGCGTCCGTTGCAGATAGAGCAATTTGTTTGGCGGCAGGCATGAATAGTCATGTTGGAAAGCCGATAGAATTAGACTTACTTATTGATGAAATCTTGACCTTGACTAACAAATACTTAGGCTCTGAGATAACTGACTCACAGACGAATCATGATTCGGCACTTCTGCAGGCCGACATTAATAATGTAGGAGAGATTGAGTCATTTGATATCATTCTTCGTCGTTGCAATGGTGATAAAGCACTCTTAGAAAAAATATTCGCTATGTACGTCCCTAATATGGCAAATTTATTAGAAGATTTAGCCGATGCTAAGCAGAGCGAAGACGTTAACGCTATCCTGATTACTATTCACACAGTGAAAGGAATGGCCGTGACTATGGGCGCTAAGGCATTTTTCAACTATGTTGTTGAACTTGAGCAAGCATTGAAGACATCAAATAACCATAGCCAATTGGATGAGACTGCTATGGCTAGATTAAATATGCTTTATCAGGCTAGCATAAAGTCTTTTGAGGAGATGATACAGCAACATATTTATGCGGCACCATCAGGATAACAGTACTTAGCGCTTTGAATTGACTATCATGACTTTATACACCAAAGCTCATTTGAGCTTGGTGAGCGATAAAGGCAATGACCCAATTATACGGGGTCAAAAGTTTATCTTTTGTAGCAGTCATAAGGCATCTTCATTTGATTTGAATATTTGTGTTAACAAAAACAACATCTATTGTGAAAATAACTAGAAAAGTGCAGATTCAAACCCGTTTTTTGTAATTAAATAGCAAGTAAAAAAGCATTTAAGTAGCATGAGAATGCAACTATTGTTACGTCATAATATGATAGTGAATTAGTGTGCATTTTTTGCAGCAATCCATTGCGACATGTATTTGGTACTCATCATTGAATGATGTTTAAGCATGCTGCCGGTAAAATTGGCTAGGCGGTGTGAAGCCAAATTAGCTGTGATATCAATGATTGTGGCTATTAATCTAGGGCCCAGTAGTCGATTATCATAAAGTGATGCTAATAATGAGGAGGCTTGTTGTTGTGCCTTAAGCCAAACCTGTTCATTGTTATATAAGTTGACTGCCGCGGTGACAAACTCAGTGACATCATCTTGAATAAACCCGGGCCATGGTTCTTGGTCATGCATACCTTCGCTACCTAATGATGATGTCACGCTGGGTGTTTGCATGATCATCGCATCTAATAATTTTCCTTTAATGCCTGCGCCAAATCTTATCGGTGCTAAACAAACGCGAGCTTGTTCCATGACCACTAAAGCATTTTCGGCCCAACCTTTAATTAAAAACCCTGTTTTAGGATTATTTAATGCTGTCGCTTTGGGCGGAGGATAGGAGCCATAGATGTGCAATTCAGCTTTGGGAAGTTGTTTTTTAATCAGCGGCCATATTTGTTGAAGGTGTAACACTACATCCCAGTTGGGTGCATGCCGAAAATTACCAATAGTCATAAAGTGTTGTCGTTCGGCAAAAGGGCGCGTTGTCGTTGGACATTTTGCAAGATCAACCATAAACGGTAAGTGATGTAGTAAACGTGGATCAATCTTGAAGGTATTGGTTAATAAGTTCATTTCAAAGCTAGAGATAATCAGAGAAAGATCACAGCGTAAGATTGCTGCGATTTCACGTTTTGCTAAGTCACTAAATAAATCGATCTGTGTCATTTCACGATTTTCTTTATTCGCTTTATGTCTCGCATGACGTAAACATTGTAGATCTTCGGTATCTAAAATTTTAAGTGCTTTAGGACAATTTTTTTCTACTCGCCAGCCAAATTGTTCTTCCATCATAAAGCGGTCAAACATGACAATATCTGGCTGATAGTCAGAAATATAGCGATCAAAACTGTCACAATTTAATGCGATTTGATGGCTAGAAATCCCTTCGCTTGCCAAATCAATCATGTGATCAGTCGGCTGAGAAGGCGTTGCAAATTCAACTTGCCAGTTTTGTTGTGTATATTGACGTAAAATTGACATCATATGACTGCCTGCCGCTGATGAATTGGGCTCCGGCCAGACGTAACCAATTATTAATACTTTTTTCATTTCATTGTGTTCGCTATGAGTTTGAGCGGTGTAGTTCGATTTATCGCTCGCCGTTTTGCTGGCTATTGAGGTTGTTTTGCAAGAAAATCATTTTACCCCATTTAAAGAATCAATAGCTTCGCAGGCATTGCCTGAACGGTTTACTTTTCCTTTTTATTATCAACCGCATCCTTTGTGTTTAATTGCTGCTAAGGAGCTACAAGCATATATAGCTACACAAACACAGTGGCAGCATAATTTTGGGCTGACGGGTGATTTAGATACCGCCATTGGTAAAATGTTTGGTGTGTTATTAGTGCAAAATAAACAAGGCGAGATCGGTTATTTAGCGGCTTTTTCAGGCAAATTAGCTGAACAAAATCATCTACCTCATTTTGTGCCGCCTGTTTTTGATATGTTGGCCGAAGATAGTTTCTTTTTAGCTGGACGAGCTGACATTAATTTGATGAATGATCAGATTAAAAAGTTAGAAGCTAATCCACAACTAGCCTTATACGAACAGGCATTAAAATCTGAGAAAGCAGCGGCATCGATCTCGATAGAAACTCATCGCCAGTTAATGATAGAAAACCGTAAAACAAGAAAAACACGTAGGATTGACGCAGAACTAACATTAGATTTACAGGCGTTTTTACACTGCAAGGAACAATTAAGCAAAGAAAGTATTCACGATAAAAATCAGCTACGTGATTTAACTATTTATTGGGACGCACGCGTTCAAAATGCTGAGGTAGATGTGGCCAGTATTAAGGATAAACTGACCGCATTAAAACAACAGCGTAAAATCGCATCAGCCCATTTACAGCAACAATTATTTGAACGTTATAGCTTTCTAAATAATAAAGGTGTTTATAAAAATATTTATGATATTTTTAAAGAAACACCGCAACAAACACCACCAGCCGGAGCGGGCGAATGTGCCGCGCCCAAGTTATTACATTATGCTTTCCTGCATGAGATGAAACCTTTGGCTATTGCCGAGTTTTGGTGGGGTGCATCACCTAAATCTGAAATTAGGCAGCATCTTAGCTTTTATGGGGCATGTTTAGGTAAGTGTCAGCCGATTCTTGCTCATATGTTAGATGGGGTTGAAATGGACGAAAATCCTTTATTAACCAATCCTGCTGAAGGTAAAACGATTGATATTGTTTATGAAGACGATGTCATGGTGGTAATTAATAAGCCGAGTGAGTTTTTATCAGTGCCAGGAAAAAGCATTGAGGATTCAGTTTATTCACGGATGAAACAGCGTTATCCGCAAGCATCGGGACCGCTTATTGTGCATCGACTTGATATGTCGACTTCAGGATTGATGGTGATTGCTCTATCTAAAGATGTACATAAAAATCTGCAAAAACAATTTATAAGTCGCAGCGTTAAAAAGCGCTATGTTGCATTATTAGAGGGTGAACTAACGGTACAAGAGGGCATCATTGATCTACCGCTTCGAGTGGATTTAGATGACAGACCACGACAGTTAGTTTGCTATCAATACGGCAAAGCCGCTAAAACAAAATGGCAAGTGATACACAGCAATCATCAACACACCAAGGTCTATTTTTACCCGATAACAGGACGTACACACCAACTACGTGTACATGCTGCTCACAGTAAAGGTTTAAATATGCCGATTGTCGGTGATGATCTTTATGGTCATAAATCCGAACGCCTTCATCTGCATGCTGAAAGTCTGACAATTAATCATCCCGTTACTAATGAAGTAATGAATTTTCAAATAGATGCTGAGTTTTAAAAACGAACTGTCAAAATAGATTAAAATAAACACCAATATGAATAATAGGAATTCCCGATGAAAATTGATAAAAATACCGTTGTCAGCTTACGCTATGAGTTAAAAGATACTGATGGCAATGTGCTTGATTCGAGTACTGATCCAGTCAATTATTTATTAGGTGGCTACCATAATATTTTTCCAAAAGTTGAAGAAGCGTTGATGGGGAAAAATAAAGGTGATGCTGTAATGGTTGATTTACAGCCTGAAGATGCATTTGGCGATTACGACGAAGCATTATTGCAAATTGAACCAAGTGATGTTTTTCCTGTTGAAGCACTTAAAATAGGTGCACAATTTGAAGGTGAAGATCCAACGGGTGATGTGATTTTATATACGGTAACCGATATTGCTGATGGCAAAGTCGTGCTTGATGGTAATCATCCAGCGGCAGGAGAGCGATTAGTTTTTAGTGGTCAAGTTATGAATGTTCGCGTGGCAAGCAAAGAAGAATTAACGATGGAACATGCTCAGCGCTACCGTCATTAACTGATTTTCACATTGTTATTATCGACGTGAGATCAAATGTGTAAGCCAGTTTTTTGGTGTGTATTCACCATATAAAATATAGTCTAGCGCGTATTTGTTTAATAACGTCCATTCCATTTTAAAGCGAGAAGCTAATTGTCCACTAAGCAATATTTTATCGTTGATCTGTAATGGCATCCCATCATCTGGCAGTAATGTCAGCATGCCATTACGTTGTAATAATAATGGCATTGCATTCACTTGTTCATCACGCTTACGAGGATTACTTAAGATATGACCGATAGTGACTGTCTCATTAGACGATATTTTATTGTAAACAGCGAGGGCTTGTGAACTATTGATGGTCAATTCCCACACTTCCGGAACATGTGCTTTAACTACTAAACAGGTACGTTTAACCATTTCGCTGGCCCAATCACGGGTTTGGTAACTGGCTAACCCTAAGAAAGCATAAAGCAGTGGAGTTGCAAGTAATCCACTGATTTTATTCGCGATTATTGAGCTTGGATGCATCACGATGTCCGCTTTAATCGCATCGAAAAGTCGTTTGTTTTCTTCCATATTATTGCGTGCAACGATGAATAAATCTGTATTCATGGCTTTGGCTGTCATAATAATGGATAGATTGTTTGAGTCATTATCAGTACCTGCGATGATACCTACAGCGTCTCGTATGCCAGCTTTATCAAGTGTCTGTGCATCCGTTCCCCAGCCTTTTATCCAATCATCTGACGATATTTCAGAAGTCGGTAAACCGGTGAGATCGGGTGATGCTTCGATGATGAAAGGGTTAATGTTATTGTTTTTAAGTTGTCGATAAACTGTTTTACCGAATCGGCCATAACCACAAATGATCCATCGCCCTTTTTGAGGGGGATAGATAGGATGATTTAAGGCTTGATAGCGAGCTCCAGTCAACCACATTGTTAATAAATTTAATGCAGGCGATTGAATGGCTGTTGCTAAATGAGTGGCGAAGGTATCAAAGGGATCAATGATGTAATCTGTACCAAATGAAGACATATTATCTTCAATTTCGTGAGAGTCTGCACGGCATATAACTTTGAGCTTAGGATTTAGTAGTTTAGAGGTTAATGCTATTTTCAAATTAACTTCATTATTATCCGTTACTGCAATAATGCCTTGGCACAAAGCATGTTCTAAACCCGCTTCAATTAAATGAATAGGGCGAGAAGCATCACCATGTAAACCGGGAACAAATTGACGTAAATTTTGTAGCTTCAATAAGTTGATAACATCAGGATTAATATCAATAACGACTGCGTTTTGATTGCGTTGTGTTAGCACGCCGACTAAAGCAGATCCTGTTTCACCATAACCACACACAATATAAAAAGGTTCAGTTAAGTATTTAATTTTTCGTGAAAAACGGAGTTCTTTTAAGGCTTGTTGAAATGTTTTGTCTTGGATCAAAGTAAGCAGCGTACCAATGGCATATAACCAGACAACAACCGAAAAATAGATCGAGAACATGACCCACAGGCGTTGAGCATCATTAAATTCATACGGTACTTCTCCAAAACCAATTGTTGTCGACATAAAACTAACAAAATAGAGCGCATGGAAGAAGCTCATATACCAGACATTGCCATCAGGATCGTGGCTTGGAATCAGTGTTAAGCCAAATGCGGTTATTGAAAAGACAGTCACTAGCGTGAGCAAAGGCAAACGCATGCGTCGGAAGAAGATGAAAATGATGTTATACATGACTGATCAGGATGCTTACATTAACGACGTAACATAACGGTTTCAATAATCAATAATATAACTGATATGACATTGGCTAGTAGCGCACCACCCGTTAATGACACGATACTTGACATCAGTGCTGGTGTTAAACCCGAATCAAGAATATGAACAGAGAATGTCCACACAATAGTAGCAGCGAACAATTGTAAAACAGCAACTAAGCTCGTTGCGAGCAAAATTGCCCCCATTTGTGTACGGTCACCAAACTTTAAAATGGTAGCAATGACGTTGACGACAACAACAGCAAATAATTCATAAACATGATGATGATTTGGATCATCAATATCACCTAGAAAAAAGCCAAAGTTAAGTGTTAATGCTAAGACGATAAAAAAACCAAAGACGACTTTTTCTGGATTCATTGATGATGCTCCACAACATGCTGATATAAATAAAACAATATTATTCTGGACGAGTTATATTTCAAAGTGGCCAGTTTACCTAACTTAAACCCTTATGGGGCAGTTTAATATTAGTAATAGCGGTGTAATCACAATCAAATATTTAATAAGTAAACAACATTAATGATGTGTTAGTGCTGATTAAAAAATTAAAGGCTACCCAATCAGTTAATCCGATGACAAATAACCCGCTTTCATCATATCGCTATTTGAATAATCGTAGCAAATACGAGCTAATGATTGAAAATTCTTTGTCTTTTAAAGAAATAAACAAAGCGCCTGCTACCATGAGTAAAACGCCTGTTAATGTTCGCCATGTAAGCGTTTCTTGAAGAAAAATAGCGGCAAGCACAATCACAAAAACGAGGCTAAGTCGATCAATGGCCACCACCATAACAGCAGGGCCATCTTTCAATGCATAAAAATAAAATAACCATGATAAGGCGCCTGCTATACCGGCCATCGATAATAAAAGCCATTCTCTAGGGCTCAGGCTAGTAGAAAATTCAAAACCATTGAATTTACCGAGTAATACAGAAACGATCATTAAAAATACTGCCATTATCACGGCACGCAAGGTCGTTGCTAATGTTGGGTCAACATTTTGTAAGCCTAACTTGGCAAAAATAGCGACGAGTGCTGCTGTAAATGCAGCGAGGAAGGCGTATAAAATCCACATCGCTTTAACCTTTAAGATTGATTATTATTTTAGTTTGCCAACGTTTAGTCGGGCTGTTCACATTGTTCATCAGTACACGTATTTATTTCAATGGTGAGATGTGACAATTTATCAAATTCGTTCAATAAGGCCTTGTAGTATTCAGGTGTTTTTGGCACATGGGTAACGATAGAAATAATAGCGGCGTAATCATTAGAGCCAATCTTCCAAACATGAATATCAGCAATTTGGTTATCAGCATCGTTTTCGATCACTTTTGCTATAGCAGATTTATATTCCTTAGCGATGCTGGCATCAAGTAATAGCGGGCTTGTTTCTTTAATAAGCCCATATGCCCAACGTGTAATAATGATGGCACCTAAAATCCCTATAATAGGATCCAATGAGTTCCAACCTAAATATTTCCCTGCTAACAAGGCGATAATAGCAAGTACTGATGTCATCGCATCAGCTAAGACATGGGCATAAGCCGCCTTTAAAGTATGATCGTGATGTTCATGATGATCGCCGTGTGCATCATCAGAATGTTGATGTGCATGACTATGATCATCTTTTAGTAAAAAAGCACTGACGATATTGACCAGTAAACCAATGCTAGCAATGATGATGGCATCATTAAATTGAATGGCATGAGGTTCAAATATTCTTTGTAACGACTCAATAAGCATGACTAAAGCGACCACGGCCAGTGCGAGCGCACTGGCAAATCCGCCTAGCGCATTGACCTTGCCAGTACCGAATGAAAAAGCTGGATTGTTGGCATGTTTACGAGCATAGCGATAAGCAAATATCGCAATCATAAAAGCGGCAACATGAGTTGCCATATGCCAACCATCAGCCAGAAGCGCCATTGAACCGTATGCCGTGCCAGCGACGATCTCTATGAGCATAGTGATAGCCGTAAGAATTAAAACATAGTAAGTTCGACGTTCACCCTGTTTATTTTGAAGAGAAAAATCATGCTCTTGTTGCCACTTTTCAATATTATGTTTGTGCATTTCTAACCTGACTTCTACAAAAGAATTGAATGTTAACTGTTGAAATAAGCATTTTATATTATGCTTAGCTACGATAAATGGTTTGAATTAAATGGAAACCAAACTGCGTTTTAATGGGACCATGAACTTTCAAAACCGGTTTTTTAAACACAACATTATCAAATGCTTTGACCATTTTTCCTGGCCCAAACTCACCCAAATCACCGCCTTTTTTAGCTGATGATTTACATAAAGAATGTTTTTTAGCGAGAAGGGCGAAGTATTTTCCTTCTGCTATTTGTTTTTTGATAACTTCGGCTTCTTCTTTTGTCTTAACTAAAATATGACGTGCATTGGCGGTTGACATTAATGAGGGGTCTCCGGACATTCTATTATTTATAGTAAATCAACTATGTATCGATCATTGCTGTTTTCAATGCTGCTCATAAAGACAATACTGACTAAAAGTAGCGCTTCTTTAAGATAGGTATTTATCTTTTAGCTGATTTGCTGTTAATGGTTTATCAAAATAATAACCTTGAAGTTTATCAATCGCTAACGATGTGCACAGCTCTAAGTCTGATTCTTGTTCGATTCCTTCTGCGACTAATTCATGGCCTAATGATTTAACCATCGATACTAATCCAATTAAAATGTGTTTTACTTTTTTTTCATCACTCACGCTTGGCATTAATGATTTATCAATCTTTATGATATTTAATGGGTACTGGATAAGGTGAGATAAAGAAGAAAATCCAGTTCCAAAGTCATCAAGGGCAATTTTACAACCCACCTCACTGATTTTTTCAATAGTGTGTGTCGACTGTTCCGAATCAATGAGTAATGCGGTTTCTGTCAGCTCAAATGTGATTAGATTAGCATCTACACGGTAGTTTGATAGGCAAGTATTGATATGTTCTAATAAGCTTAGGTCTTTGAGTTGAACGGCCGAAAGGTTAATCGCCATTGAAATTGGCGTGCTCAAATGTTTATTCCATTCAGCTAACTGACTGATTGCTTCTGTAATGACCCATTTTCCAATATCTAGAATTAATAGTGTTTTTTCAGCTATGGGAATGAATGTATCTGGTCCTACCATCGTGCCGTCATTATTCCAACGAATTAGTGCTTCAACACCGACTAAGTTTTTGGTGATGCCATCTAACACAGGTTGATAATTGAGCGAAAAGTCATTATTTTCGGTGGCAATTCTTAAATCGGTTTCCAACTGATATTCAGAAAAAAATTGTTGTTGTAGCGATGATTCGAAAAAGCAAAATTGGCCACGGCCTAATTTTTTTGCTCGATACATTGCTATATCGGCATATTTAAATAACTCTTTGGCACCCGTTGCATCTTTTGGATGTACAGATATACCGATACTGACACTCGATTTAATCGATAAGTCACCTATTTCAAATGGTTCATCAAATATAGCTATAATGCGTTTTGCAACATGACTTGCATCAGAGGCTGATTGCAAATTTGTTATGGTAATTGCAAACTCATCGCCACCTAGCCGAGAAAATAGCTCGCTGCCACGGAGACATGACTGAATGCGATTTACAACATTGATTAACAGTTGATCACCGATATCATGGCCATAGTTATCATTTACAAACTTAAAGTGATCAAGATCAATCAGTAATAGTGCAATAAGTTCGTTTGTTCGTATATTGTTGGCAATGTCTAACTTTAAAGATTCATCAAAGAAATAGCGATTCGCTAATCCTGTTAGGCTATCTTTTTCAGCTAATTCTTTTGTTTTCGTATAACTTTTGAATAATTGCTGCTCCATCTCGGAACGTGTACGTGCATTTATAATGGCGCGGGTTAATCTAAACGCACTAATTTCAGTTTTGGTTAAAAAATCTTGGGCACCTGCGCGGATACACTCGAGAGCAAGCTCATCTTCTTCGTTACTACTCATCATGATAATGGCTGTATTATCAATAGTAGAATCACCCTGTAATTCTAGTAATAGCTCGATACCGTTGCGCTGAGGTAAATTGTAATCGAGCAAAATAACATCGAAGTGTTGATGTTTGATAATAGCAAGTGCCGCATCGACACTTTCTACTTCTTGAACCTGAGACGAATAGTCGGGACGTTTTAAAGACCTTTTGATACTTTCACGATCTACTTGGTCATCATCAACAATTAATATATTCATAGGGATTTATATATCTCGCTTTAATTTAGATCTTTAACTATTTGTTATTAAACTTATTTACTCATCGGGGAAATGGACTATTTTCCAGTAACTAGTCAACACATTTACAATATTACAAAAATTTTCGCCTGCCTCTTCTTTTACATAATAGCCAGCCACTTTATGCTGGTAACTACCATTAATATCTTCGTGGGCTTTAGAAGTGGTCAGAATAAAGACGACGGTGTTTTGATATTCTTCATCAGCCCTTAAAATATCAAGAAACTCATGACCACCCATGCGAGGCATATGGAGATCCAGAAGAATTATAAATGGTTTTGGAATATTCCCTGAGCGTAGTTTTTCTAACGCATCAATACCATCTGTGGCTCGTATAATAGAGTTCGAAACTCGATTTTTTTTAAAACTTCGTTCGATGGTTAAGGCATCAATATCGTCATCTTCAATTAAAAATAAAGTGACGGGCTTACTAGGTTTATTCATAGAATGCTTTTCCAACAGTAGATTACGTATCTAATTGTTTTAAATACTTGAGAGGCCAGTGAATGATAATCGTTGTGCCTCGTTTTCCATCTTCTGATTTGATGGTAATAGTTCCGTTATGATGTTCAACGATTTTTTGAACAAAGGCAAGTCCCATTCCACTACCTTCGACTTTATCTCGCGGTTGTAAGGTTTGAAACATCTCCATGACCTTTGCTTGTAAATTGACCGGAATGCCTGGACCATCATCACTAATAGAAAAACGATGAATCCCCATATTCAGTTGATAATCTATAGTGATGTTTCCGGTCTTTTTATCATGGTGTTTAATACTATTTGAAATTAGGTTTCTGAGGGTGATTTCAAATGGAATCAGAGGGATTTCTATGTCAATATAAGGTGCATCATAACTAAAGCCTTCTGGATTTCCTAACAGCTCAAAACAATCTTTTACCATCTCACATAAATTAATGGTTTCATTCTCATAAGCAAAGCGGTTAATTCGCGAGTAGCTTAATAAATCGCTCAGTAGTTTCATCATTCTTTCTGTACGAGCCTGAAGTAAAGATAGATGTTCTTTAGATTCTGCAGGCAATAATTCATCACAATCCTCTTTGATCCACGAAGCGAGTTGTCGAATAGCATTGAGCGGTGATTTCAAATCGTGTGATGCAATGTATGAGAATTGTTCGAGATCATGATTAGATTTTTCCAAGCGTTCGGCTTTATCTTTCAGACTGACCGTCATTTCATCAGCGTGTTGAAGTGCGTTTCGATTAGCTTTAGTTAGAAATAAAAAAAGCGCCAGTAAGAATGCATTAATGATCAGACCACCGAGTAGAATTATTGGTGGTAGATTGCTGGATGTTGATTCTCTAAATTCTTTGTTTGATTCAATATCAAATGTCCATGTTCTACCGTATATTTCAATGTCGACATGTTTTTTGAATAAAGGTGAAGGATCTATTTGATTCGCTTGAAGACCATTATTGTCAGTGAATAAAAGATCTTCGCCATCGGAAATTGTCAGCAGAATGTCTCTTTGTTGCTTTTCTAAAGTCCCGAGCATAAATTTGGTCATAATAAAAGGTGCATAACTTACACCGAGGATATTATCTCTACGTTGTTCAATAGCGTTTATCTTGCCAACTTGTTTATAAAAAGGTGTAAAGAGTAAAAATCCGGGTGTTTTTTGTGAGTCTTGTACTAATGTGATCGGTGCTGTTAATTGAGCAAGACCGCTATCCCGAGCCATTTTTACAGCATTATATCTATTGTTCTCAAAGACCATATCTAGACCAATTGCTTGTCTGTTAGCAGATACAGGTTCAACGTAGGTAATGGGCCAATATTCAGCTTCTTGGTGTAAGGGATGAGGTAAATAATCTGGTCTTAAAATTCGTTGTCGTGCTAGGTACTGCTCTAATTTATCCCTTTGGATGTTGAAAATAATACCTATACCATTAATTCCTGGATAGGTATTAGCAATATCAAGTCGTTTAGCATAGACATTCCATTGCTTCACATCAATATAGCCATTATGGACATCCATTAGCGCAACGCCTCCCCATAAAGCATTTTGATACAATGCCATTCTTTCTTGTACTTGAGATACTATTTGAGCCGATTCTCGATTAAATTGAGCTTCTACTTTCTGGTTTATTTGATCTTTAGAGATAAGCCAAGCGGCAATAGTTAATGACATGGATAGCGCAAGAATCGTCCAATGTACCCAATGCATCGCGCTTGCGCGTTGCAAAATATCTCTTTGCTGCCGTGCTTTCTTGTTTTCTGCTTCACTCATGGTTATCCACACTTTAAAGTTATTTTGATAAATAGTCTGGCAGTTGTGCTACCAACTTTTTTTGTACTCCAATCCGATGGCAATATTATTGACGTCATTGCGTCGATATTGATTAATGCGGTATTCAGCAACGGCAAAAGTATTTGATAATAATTCATAACCAAGTTGGGCTTCAGCGACGATAGGATTATTAGGGATGGCTGAAGCGAGTCTTTCATTAAAAGTATGATCGGCAAATCCACTTAAATACAGTCGATCAGAGATATAAGGGAAAGTCATTGAAAAGGCATGTTCAATTTGCCATACATATTGGTCTTGGTGATCAAATTGAACCATATGCCAATTAAGAAAATACTTGAGATTGATAGTATTTAAAAGCGGAGCAATAAATACTGATTTGTTGAGACTCCAGCGGATGCCTAATCGATGACGATCATTTTGAGAACCAGAGCGAAGGTTAGATTGCAGAGTGAGTTGAAAGGGCGATTTTTCAGAGAGCTGCCACCTGATATTTTGCTCAGTATAAAATGTATCAATGTTGGGCAACTTACCATTGTCATCTTGGTTACTAAAATTTGTAAGGCTAAAGTAAGAAAATCGATGTGAAAAATTTAAATAGGCATTAATAGTAAAAGTACTGTCGTGATTGACTTTTGTCTGGTAAGGATAAACATTAAAATCCAAAAAACCACCTTGAATTACATCATCACCATGGGCTGTAGTTGTACCGATACAAAGAAACAACGAGAGTATTAGCCAGCAAAAAGTATCTTGATTCATTAGATTAACCATAAGAGTCCAGTCAATTTGTAATACTAATTAAATTTCATCATAGAGATTTAATGATGATAAATCTAGTCAATATGACATAAAGTGAACAAACTTATTCATAATGAGGGGGGCAGAATTTTATTACTTTAAAAACAATGATATAGGAAATTAATAGGATTGTTTTTTAACCAGATAGCCATACTAATATTAACGAAATCATCGTTCAACGACGGGTAGCACATAACATTGTTATCTATATTCTGTAATAAAGAAAAGTTGGTTGTATAGATGGTACCTATAAACGAAAGATACCAGAATGATAAATCATTCTGGTATCTAGGTTTTCTATTTTATATTATTAAACGTACTACGCTTAAAATAAGCTGTTAGTCCGCTTTTTTGACAATTTGTGCTTGAATATAATTTTGAATACCCATTTTTTCCACGAGACCCAATTGAGCTTCAAGCCAATCAATATGTTCTTCTTCAGATTCTAAAATATTTTTAAACAAGTCACGCGAAACATAGTCGCCCGCTTTTTCTGCTGCAACAATGCCTTCACGTAAATCAGGTAATGCGTCATATTCTAAGGCTAGATCGCACTCAAGCATTTCTTTAGTATTTTCACCAATACGAAGGGCGCCAAGATCTTGCAAATTAGGTAAACCTTCAAGAAATAAAATGCGGTCTACTAATGAGTCAGCATGTTTCATTTCATCAATGGATTCATGATATTCATATTCAGCCAAATTTGTCATGCCCCAATCTTTGTACATTTTGGCATGTAAAAAATATTGATTAATCGCTATAAGCTCATTACCTAATGCTTTATTAAGTAATGCTATTACTTGTTTATCGCCTTTCATTATTATTTCCTTTTTTACTGTAAGTCATGGGTATTTATTTAATACGCACGCTAATAGCCTTAAACACAATAGCGGAATGTGCTTTGTGCATATCGCTGTGGTAATGATACGGCAAAACGTTGATTGGCGGCTATAGGTGTCTTGAATGGAATATGAAAAAAAGAAGCTGTAGTGAATGTGGAATGGAGTTGCAAGGAAGAAAAAATGTAAATCTTTGAAAGCGATTTAGTTTGGCAAGGCCGACCTATAAAGCTTAATCAAGGGTCATAGTTGAAATGACTAGCCCTGAATAGCTGCATGCTTCATTAATTGACTTGAATCAACAATATGATTTTGAACAAGACTATGAACTTTAAACTGACATTTTCCACAGCATGTTGCCGCGCCAGTTGCTTCACGCACGGCTTGAATTGTTGTTGCACCCATATCGATAGCAGAAGTGATCGTTTGAGAGTTCACATTGTTACAAATACATACAATCATGATATTTCCGTTCTTAAATAAACATTAATACAAATGATAATGATTGTTATTTAGTATGTCAACACAATATACTACTAATATTAAACATTTAAGTGAGAAATTTAAGGCTTGTTGATTATAACTTGAGGTATCGCATGAGAATTATTTCACACAGCTCAAATTAACTCTTATCGGCAATGCTTTTTTGACTAACATTTAAGCGCAATTTTAATTGAGTAATCAGTAATTAATTAAATATTTCATTGTTAAATAACCTTTTTATTAGCATGGACACCTTGTTGCTGGTGTAAATCAATAAATAGACTATGATATAGAAGAATTTAAGGCCATTTATGAAAGACTATTATTATAAGTATGATTATACCTAACAAGATATGGCCTCAGTTTTTCGTTTTATGCTTAACATTTTGTTTTAATACTGAAGTGTTGGCTGTGGAAACCCAGTTATCAAATTTTAAGCTCAACGGTTTTGGTACGGTTGGATTGACAAAAAATTCCGATCAAGATCTTGGTTATCGAGAAATGGTCAGTCAACAAGGTATTTTTGATGAATACGATTGGGGACAAAATTCGAATCTAGGCATTCAAGCGAACTACTATGCGAGCGAAAAACTAGATTTTGCCTTGCAATTACTAGCCATAAAAAGAAGCGAAAACTCACTCAACAAGTCTATCCAATGGGCGTATGTCAATTATAAAATTAGCCCTAAGCTAGATCTTCGACTAGGTCGTGTCGGAGTAGGTAGCTTTTTGATGTCTGATTACAGACATGTTGGCTTTGCTAGACTTTGGACACATCTGCCCACAGAATTTTACGGTTTACGTCCTGTCAATGGCGTTGATGGTATAGATTTAAAATACAAACAGCCATTATTTGACGGCTTATTTAGTACCAATATGTGGTACGGCCAGGCCAATTATGATTTTTACACTCAAGATGTCAGTGAAGTTCATTTAAAGCAACTATTCGGAGCAAGCATTGGCTGGGAAAATGACATCTGGAATGTAAGGTTTACCTACAACCAAGCTCAAACTCAGATTACCAATAATTCGATTAAACCATTAGAACAGGCTCTTCAAAAAGCATCTTTTTCTGGATGGCCTCTGGCAGGTGATTATGCTGATTTAACGATTGATAACAAAATGGTTCGTTATTATGCCGCAGGTGTAAGCTACGACAAGAATGACTGGTTAGTTCAATCAGAGTTGAGTGTGGTTCATACAGACTCAAAACTCACGTCAGGCACGATGTCAAGCTATCTTAGCGTAGGCAGAAAGCTCGGCTCTGTGACACCGTTTATTTCTGGTTCATGGGTGAAATCGTTAGATGATCGCTTGATAATGCCAACGGCACCCTCTGGTTCATATGCTTTACTGCAAAACGTTAGCCAGTATGTTTTTAACCAATTTTATGCGGGCCAGCATACGGTGAGCGTTGGCGCCCGTTGGGATGTTCAACCTAAAGTCGCCTTAAAATTCCAGTGGGATAAAACATGGGTAGATGAGTATGGCAGTCTTTTACTCGATACACCTCATGGTGCGATTGCTGAAAAAAGGCAACTGGATGTTTTTTCTGCTTCCATAGATTTTATTTTTTAATATGAAGATATTAAACGCACTCATCGTTCTCTTGGTATTCAGTTATTCTGGAATATCGCAGGCGGAAGTTGTTGTTGTTGCAAATAAAAATAACGAAGTAAAAGCGCTGACAAAAAAACAAGTCATTGATATTTATATGGGCCGCACGTCCTTTTTTCCAGATGGGCAAGCGGCGTTGCCGATTGATCAAAAGGCCAGTTCTGTTGTACGAAAATTATTTTATAATCAACTCGTTAATAAAACGGTTAGTGAAATTAACGCTTATTGGGCTAGGTTAATATTTTCGGGGCGCGCGACGCCGCCAAGAACGTTAGAAAGTGTGACGACCATTATTGATTTTATTAAAAAAAATAAATCAGCCATAGCTTATATCCAATTGGAAGATGTGACTGATGATGTTCAAGTGATTAACTATGTTGATTAAGTTTTTTGACAGAATCGCTGTTCGGCTTATTCTTAGTATTACGCTTGTCGCTACACTGATTGCGTCTGTTTCGGCTTATATATTTTTCGAACGCAGCTATAAAATGGAATTAGAACAAAATCGGACCAGTCTTGAACAATTGGTACAAGCCGTTTCAAACACCGCAGCTATTGCGTCTTACCTCGAAGATATTGTTTTAGCAAAAGAAGTCGTAGACGGGATTGCCGCCAATGACATGGTTAAAGCTGTCGCGTTAAGAGCAGTGGCAGGTTCTAAACTGATTGCCAGCAGCGGTGATATGAGT
>DRHW01000028.1 GCA_011053005.1 Methylophaga sp. | reverse complement strand
CGATTTTTTTTACCGTCTTCGGCAACGTCACCTTTTTTCAAGAAGTACTTAAAATTTACCCGCTATCTGGCTTTCTAAGTACACTATTTATTATCTCGTTGGCGCTGGTTTTTAGCTGTGTAAACATCGTTATTTTGTCCTTACTTTGTTATAAATACACTATTAAACCAGTATTAATCGCTTTATTACTTTTGTCTGCCGCCGCCGCTTATTTTATGGATACCTATCATGTCATTATCGATGAGGTGATGATCGATAATATTATGAAGACGGACAGTGGCGAAGCGTTCGATTTATTTAGTATCACGCAATTTTTATATCTATTATTTTTAGGTATTTTGCCAGCGATATGGGTTTATAAAGTACCGTTAGTAACATCAAGCTTCAAAAAATCGGTATTGTCTCGGCTAGGATTAATAATTATTTCACTTGTTATTGCCGCTGTAACAATCCTATCTTTAGGTGATTTCTATGCCTCTTTTCTTCGTGAAAATAAATCACTTAGAAACTACGCTAACCCTTCGTATTATATTTATTCTGTGGGTAAATATATTGGCGGTATGGTTGGCACATCAACTGCTGTGTTTAAGTCTATAGGCTTGGATGCCCATATTTCAGAGGATGTACCAGATAGGGAGCTCATCATATTAGTTGTTGGTGAAACGGCGCGTGCCGATCATTTCTCTCTTAACGGTTATGCAAAAGAAACTAATCCTAGACTCAAAAAAGAACACATTATTAATTTTAGTAATGTTTGGTCATGTGGCACTTCAACTGCGGTTTCTGTCCCTTGTTTATTTGGTATGGCAGGTCGTTCAGATTATAGTAAGACCAAAGCACAAGCCATCGGTAACTTATTAGATATCACCAAACAGGCAGGTGTAAATGTATTGTGGTTAGATAATAATTCAAGTTCAAAAGGGGTCGCTGATAGGGCTGAATATCATAGCTATAAAACAGCAGAGAACAATCCCGTATGTGATGTTGAATGTCGTGATGTCGGTATGTTGTCACATTTACAATCATATATTGATGAACATCCAACTGGCGACATTTTTATTATTTTGCATCAAATCGGCAATCATGGACCAGCTTATTACAAGCGTTATCCAAAAGAATTTGAACACTTCACACCAACCTGCCAAACAAATCAATTGGAACAATGTAGTTCAGAAGAAATTAATAATGCCTATGATAATGCTACTTTATACACGGATTATTTCTTATCTGAAACGATCAATTTTTTGAAGAAAAATGATGATTATTTTGAAGCGATGATGTTGTATGTCAGTGACCATGGTGAATCATTAGGTGAAAATGGCCTTTATTTACATGGCCTTCCTTATATGCTCGCACCAGATGTTCAGAAACATGTTCCGATGGTGTTGTGGCTCGGTAAAAATGTCGATCAACAAGAAGTCAATTTCGACCTCATCAATAAAAAAAGTGCAGAAAGATTTAGTCATGATAATGTTTTTCACACTATTCTAGGTCTGTTGGAAATCGACACTACAGTCTATAACCATGATTTAGATATCGTTGCAAATCAAAAGTAGCAATAAATTTATTGACTAGTTGGGCACGCATATTAGAGTAGCCAACGTTGAGCAAGTATGCAGATATTATATGGACCAATATTTTGTCAAATACTGGTCTCAGTAGTACTAAAGTACAATTGCTAGCTCATTCAATACCCGCTAAAGTGTTTCCATTATTATTGGCTGATTTCCCTTTTTAAGGAATACAAAAACGTGCAAATTTCTAAATTTTCTATCGCAGGAATGCTCTTCGTTGGCATCAGTCAAATAGCCAATGCCAGTCCGGTTGAGGTTGAAGCACTTTCATTGTTAAATCAATACAACCTTATAACATCAGGTAATGTAACGAGTAATTCACACGTAGATGGCAATGCCTTGATTGGTGGAAACGTATCTGGCGGTACGTACAACATGCACTCTACATCGAATACTGTAGTACCTTCATTGACGGTTGGCGGTAATACAACGGGCTACATTCAAACTAAAGGCAAGGGCGTTAATGTTGCGGGCAATGTAGCAGGAAACATCAATATCAATGATGGTGGCGATGCGTATTTTGGCTCGGTATCAGGTACTGTTCAAAATAATGCAAATGGCAATGGTTCGACGTCTGTTGTTGGTAATATATCTGGTAACGTCAATACCAATGGTGGTAACACTATTTATGGTGGAACGGTAACTGGTTACGCTGGTGCAAATGGTTCGGGCCATGTATTGAATCAAACCGTTACAACGCCATTTGATCCAGCAGCAACAGCGACTAATGCGATTAATACCCTAAGCCAATTTTCAGATAATTTATCTGGGCTTGATTCAAATAGTAATTACAGCATTAATTATGGAAAAGTCACATTTAATGCGACTGCTGATAGTAATGGTTTAGCAATATTCTCCATCGCTAATGCAAAAAGCTTTTTCGATAGCGCATACGAATTTGCTTTCAATGTCGGAACAGCTACCAGCATTTTGTTTAATGTTTTCAGCGACGGTGCTACGGATCTAAATCTTCATGCTAACTTTTTGGGTGGTTCTGCATCTAATTTAGGTTCAATATTGTTATGGAACTTTGTTGATGCAACAAGCTTAAACGTTGCTGCACAATTTGGTGGTAGCGTGTTAGCGTTAAATGCTGATGTCACAACTAATCAAAATATCGAAGGTACGTTGGTTGCTAAAAATCTAAATCAATTTGCAGAAATTCATTCACAGCCTTCAGGCTTTGTTCCACCTGATATTACGGTTCCAGTATCAGCCGTGCCTATTCCAGCAGCAGCATTGTTGTTTGCGCCAGCATTGTTAGGTTTTATGGGCTTCCGTCGTAAATTACGAGTGTAGTCATCAACGAGTAAAGTTAGCCTTGATGTAAAAAAAGCCACCTTAATTTAGGGTGGCTTTTTTGATGGTGATGCGGATCAATTAGTTGTAAGACATCGCCATTAGAGCATTAAAAAACGAGTTTAAATAGCAATGCAAAACCACTATGAAATCGTGTTATCTACCTAAACTGAACCTGCATTATTTAGCGGTAATAATTTGTTTTAACTCAGCAATTTGTGCAGATAAATCTTCAATCGTGACATCGTTTTTATGTGCTTCTTTATAGGCTTCAGCACGTTCTTGCTCCATGACATTGACCACAATACCTATCAACATATTAAGAAATGCAAAGGTATTGAGAAAAATAAATACCAAGTAAAAAATCCAGCTCAGCGGGTAAACTTCCATTGTTTCATACATGACGTCAGTCCAATCCTCAAACGTCATTACACGAAATAATGTCAGCATTGATACCGCAATATCTCCCCATAAAAACTCATTAATACCGGCAAATAATGTTGTGCCTATGGCTGCAAAAATATAGACAATAATAAACATCATCAATGCAACATAGCCGAGTTGAGGCAATGCCTTAAGTAGCGAGTTAAGTAAGTGGCGTAACTCGGGAATCACCGATACCATTCGTAATACACGGAAAATTCTAATTAAACGAGCAACGTAAGCAAGCTCACTATCACTAACCGGAATTAAACTGACGGTGACGATTATCGTGTCAAAAATATTCCAACCACTTTTGAAGAAATCTCGTTTATTAGGTTCGGCCAAATAACGAAAGCTAATTTCAATAACAAAAAAGACAGTGATTGCATAATCTAACCAATCGACTAAACGTAAAATTTGCTGAGGAATATCGTAGGTTTTAACACCCGTCACCATCGCAGAAAATAAAATAACACTGACCACAATGATTTCGAATAAACGATTTTCACGTAATTTGGCGAGCTTGTCTTGAAAAGACTGAGGGGAGGGCATTATTGTTTGCATTAACCACGACCTAAAATTAGATAAACTTAAGATTAAAATGTCGCGATTATAAGCGTAATTGTTAAGCGGGCAAAGCTTGTTTATTTGGGATGCCAGGTATATTAAATTGACGAATGAACTGACAAGAATTGATGAACTAATTAGTTACTCTTAATGCTCAGAGCACTACGATAAAATCTACAGTAGTGCTCTGAGTTAAATCTTGTGTAAAAAGTATATTAGACGGCTAGATCTGCAGTGATAATGTTATCTGCAAAATTTTGGTAAGCGACTTCAAACTGTTTGGCTAACTCATCAGGAAATAAATGGAAATCGCCGCTTTCGAGTGCGGCAATAATACCTTCTGAAACTGACGTTGCAGCAGGTGCGCCATCAAATCCAGCTGATGCACCCATATCTGTTGCAATAGGACCTGGGTGAACACTGAGCACGCTAACACCTTTTTCGCCAAGCTTTTCTCTTAGTCCCTGAGTTAATGCATATGAGGCTGCTTTTGAAGCACAATACGTTGAGATATCACCAAATGTTCTGAGTGATGCGATAGAGTTTAATTGTACCAAAGCCCCTTTATTGGCCTCTAATATCTCAGCAAACGCATTGGCAACTCGTAATAGACCGAATGCATTGATGTTCAATTCTTCAGTTAATGCTTCTTCAACGTTATCACTAAGTGGCGAAGCAAAACGCATAATCCCTGCATTATTGACCACAATGTCGACGTCTTTAGCTTGAGCTGCTAATTTAATGATTGATGCTTTATCTGAAACATCAGCTTGCAATGTGATGACTTTATCACCAAATTGCGCTTCTAACTCTTTTGTAGATTGTGGATCGCGAACAGCCAGATATACTTTGCTTGCACCGTGATTTAAGAAGGATTCAACAATTGCTTTACCGATACCACGATTAGCACCAGTCACTAATGCAACTTTACCCTTTACTGAAATAGACATTGTCTGATTCCTTTGCAGAATTTAAAAATAAATATAATACTGTACCGATCGGTACATTTGATATAATTTATACCAATCGGTATAGTATGTCAAACGTAATTTTAAAAATAGGTGGAGGCCGGTATGGCTGTCGGTAGAAAAAAAATATTTAACGAAGAAGTTGCACTAAAAGCGGCAATGGAAGTGTTCTGGGAAAAGGGTTACATCGGAGCTTCTATCGCTGAGTTGA
Organism: Methylophaga sp.; assembly: GCA_011053005.1. Classification (GTDB taxonomy): domain Bacteria; phylum Pseudomonadota; class Gammaproteobacteria; order Nitrosococcales; family Methylophagaceae. The sequence goes on along the minus strand of DRHW01000028.1, from coordinate 22,204 downwards.
CACAGCGTATGGGTATTAATAAACCTAGCATGTACAGCACCTTTGGTAATAAAGAGGCTTTATTTATTCTAGCCTCAAAACTTTATGCTAAGTCAAAAATAGAATGTCTATCAGCTGCTTTAAATCAAGCTGATCTTCCCTTAAAGCAACGTTTGAAGACGTATATGATGTCTATCGTTGCCGTGCAATGTGAATCAGAAACGACGAAAGGTTGTTATCTTGTACAGTGTCAAACAGAAGTAGCTAGCGGTGATATTCCTGCTGAAGCAAGCCAATTGTTAAATAACACGGTTGATTACGTACAAAAGTTGTTAGAAGCGATTCTCAGCAATGATCAAGAGTCAAAACGCTTAGGATTCGATAAAGAGGCGAAAGTGAAAGCCTTTTGTCTTTCTGTCACCCTTAGAGGGACGGCGACGATGGCGCGTTGTGGACATCCAAAGTCAGAGCTAGAAGCCGTTATTGATCATAGTCTAAGAGGAATAGGTTTTGAATAGGTTATTAGTGAAGACACCTAGCAGATAAAGAGTGGTCTTCTTAAGTTTGTGATAATCACTCAACATAATCTAAACCGTTAATTGCTAGCCGTGAAAATCAGCATCTGACTAAGTTTAATGTTTAAAATTTACACAGCTGTACGTATTTTTCGTTGAACACGACGCCAGCCAAGCACTATGCCACTAATGCTAATTGTTAAACCGCCTAGGCTAAATATAATCATTAATAACTCGCGAAGTAGAGGTCTTTCTAAAAGCAGTTGCCAATCCCAACTATGTAATAGATTGAATAGCCAGCGATCTATTCGTTGTCGCTGATCTTTATTGTCTAATATCGTCCCGCTAGCCGGATCAACATGCAGCCATGTTTCAGCAGGATCAGAAAATTTTACACGTAATATGGGTAATGGACGTGTGCGACTACCATACATACTTTGGGTTTCACGACTAAAATAATAAAAATCGTACTTTCTTATCCATTCATATTGCATCGTACTCAGTGGGGCGATATTTTTGAGACCGCTTAAAATAGTATTTAATGGCATTTCCGTACTGATTTCAGCCGATCCAAACAACGGAATAATACGAGTATGGCCTTCACTGTTATAAGCAGTAAGCCAAAATTGTCCATCCACTTTATGCCACGATAGCTCTCTAGGGTGAAATCCGCTATCGTTCAATTTAGTCAATAATTCTTGAGTCGGCAATGGTGAATTAATATTACTTAAGCGACCATTTTGAAATTGTTCAACGGGCAATTGTGAGCGGCTTTTCAGTATATCCCAGGGTCGCATCGACATCAGTCCACTGAATACCCAAGCGATTAATATAAAGCCAAATAATAGACCAAAGATATGATGCCACCGTGCAAAGCCCTTACGGTATGGCGAGTGAGAACCACTTTTATATTGAGCTTTAAATCGCCAACGTTTAATGCCTAAAAATTGACCAAGCATAGACATTAGGGTTGCAATAAGTGATAGATAAATAATTAAATCAGCCCACCAAGGCATCGATCTAAGTGGATAAATCCAATGTAACCAAGCACCCACCCAGCCCCAGCTACGCTCATTGAATGTCGCATCACGTACTATTTGACCATTATGTGATGAGATATAAAGCAGGCGTTGAGCTTTATCATTAATTTTTACAACATGGAACGGTCGTTCATCATCTAGTCCAGTTGATTGCGTCCATGCATCTTTATCTATGAGTCCAAGATAACGTGCATCAGGTTGATTATAAAAAGCACGCGCTGAGTTTAATGCCTGCTGTTCGTTAATTTTTTCAACACGCTCACCTGATAATGCGTTGATAGCAATAGACGGAAGATTGGGGTATTTAAATAGATAAAAGGGCGCACCAGCGATTGAACTGAGTGTGATACTTTTAGGTTCTATCGATTGTCCTGTGTTGCGTTGAGCAATATCGACATCAATGTAATTTGATGTTATCGATAGCTCCGGTAAGGCATTTAGATGTTCTGTAGGTGTCAGTTTTGGGTAGCCGATATATAGCATGACGATGCCTGATATAAACCATAAGGCCATGAAAATACATAGCCCGATGCCAAACCAACGGTGCCAAAGAAAAAGTAGACGCATCTAGTACTTTAGATCCAGAGTTAACTCAACAGTGCGAGGCTCACCAACATAATATTGTGTACTCGAACCGACATAAGCATAAATCTTATCGGATAGATTGCGCCCACGTAATGTCACGTCAAGATGCGTATTAACACTGTAACGAGCATAAGCATCAAATAGAGTGTAAGAGGCTAAGCTTTGTGTATTTGCATTATTTGCATCAACAGAAGCAACATATCTTGAGCCAAATCCTAGCTGCCAATCTACTGTTGGTTGATTAATCAACCATAAATTAGCAACACGGTTGGGCACACTTTTAGGGGTATTGCCTTGATAAGAGGTACCACTTTCAAAAAACTCATCATATTCAGCGTGAACAAAAGCAATATTACCATCTGCACGTAATTGAGGCGTTAATTGAAAAGACGAAGCGAGCTCAATGCCTTTAGATGTTTGTTGCCCAACTTGTAGAGATTTAGTGCTATCGTTTGGATCCGTCACTAAGAAGTTTTCACGTACGATATGATAGGCAGCAATAGTGGCTACGCCGCGATCATCTAGATAATTGAACTTAGCACCAATCTCAAACTGACGGCCTTTACTAATATCAAAGTCATCAATGGTCGAATTGCCCGACGTGGTTAATGTTCCTCCAGGCGGCTCAGCAGACGTGCTGTATTGACCATAAAAACTAACATCATCGTTTAGAGCAAATACCAAACCTAAACGGCCAGAGAATGTATCCCAACGACTGTTTGTTTCGTCACTTGATGGTGCACTTTTTAAGCTAAAGTCGATATGGTCATATCGTAATGCAGAAATCAACGATAAACGATTCGTTAAGCTTTGACGATTTTCAACAAATACAGATGCCATTTCTACCGTATTGCTACGACCTTCAGTTAATGGTCCGATACCAAGATCAGAAAAATCATCTGGACTGAAAGCGTGTGGATCTATCGTATCAAATGTGCCAGAACTTGAAGGAAAGCCCGTATGATGATTGACGTTGTAATCTAAACCGAATGCCCAATCACTATGACGATTAAATAGCTCGCCATTGTGCGTGACTTCAATTCTATTGCCTGTCATCTCTTGTTCATGACGCTGTTGGTAACCTGCTGATCGTGTAATTAACGAGTTGTCGCTATTATATTTATATTTTTCAAGGTTTTGATAATCACGCTCAGCACGATAATGATAAAGGGTATTGGTTAATGTGGTTTTTTCGTTGAATTGATAATCAGTAACGGAACGTAACCAGCGGACACGCTGTTGATAAAGACCATCTTGAACATTGTAATTATTATCACGCGTGCTTTTATCGATGGCTAATTTACCGACTTGAGGATTTAATGTCGGTGTTCCCCAATAAGGGCTATCTTCTTCCTCTTCTTGATATTCAAATGCTAATGTATGAGTGAGTTTGTCGTTAATATCACTTAACCAAGAAAACGCTACGCTATCGGTCTTATCTTCATTTCGATCAATATAGCCATTACTATCGGTTTTACTATAATCAAAACGCAACCAGTTATGATCATTTATGGCTTGATTGACACCTACCGCAGCTTTTTTTCGATCAAAACGACCATAACTCAGCTGGCCAGTGATCTCTTGATCTTTACGCTCTGCTACTTTCGTGATGTAATTTAGACTGCCACCAACTGAACTTGCCCCATATAAAAATGACGAAGGACCACCGACGGCTTCAACGCGATCATATAGCCACGAATCGACCGGTCTGGCAGCAATAACATATGCCAGTGGAATACCATTAAACAAATGATTAACTTGCGAACCCGTAAATCCACGTAATGAAGCAGAAGCACCAGAACCAGGAAATTTGGCAAGATTAACGCCGGGCAAAATATTTGCTGCATCTTGTAAATCACGTGCCCCGATTTGACTCATTAACGCTCTATTAGCAATGGCTACCGAAGCAGGGTTTTCTTTAGCTGATAAATTTAACCTCGATCCAGCCACTGACGGTGAATCTATATTAAGGCTTGCTGATTCTTGCTCACCTGTTACTAGCATTGTTGATAAGTTATGTACTTTTTCAGGTGTCGTTACGTCTGCTGATGCCTGTGACGCTAAGCCTGTTAATATAACGGTTAAAGTAGTAAGTCTTCTTGACACTTAAATCTCTCCAAAATAATTTTGGTGGGATTTTACAAGCTACATCAAATATAAAAACAGGTTATTTAGCTTATATTTACGGCATTTGACTCATAATTAGTGAAAATTTGATTAAACACTTATTTTTGTCTGTTTTTAAGCGTTAACAACGGTCTACATCATGTTAATTGTTTTAATCATCAAGGTGAAAGACAAGATTTAAGAAGGTTGATTCATCGTTATAAATTAAATAGCCTCTGCCTCAAACATCGCCTTTTTCAATCACAAAAATCAACTTATCGTCTATTTCAGATGTATCGATTAATTGGTGCACAGATATTTCGCAATAAACAGGAATATCAATAAACGCTGCACGATCGGTAGCAATGATTCTTAATCGTTCACCCACTTGCATATTAGTGAGTGCTTTTTTAGTTTTTAATAATGGGAGAGGGCAGTTTAAGCCCGAGGTATCAATTTCTGTATCAAAGTGAGACATAGTGTTGTATTCATGTTTAAAATTTAATATGCAACTATTTTATAGTGCAAATAGCGTTGTTAGTATAAAAATTTTTAATAATTAACAGGCTAGGTTGTTGTTGATTCCTATCTTACTTTCAACAATCAAAATATTCTGATTACTTTCCTAAGTATCGACGTTGTTTATGTGCAATTAGAATAGCTCCACTGTATCGATTGTACGTAGTAAAGCCAAATCGTAAGAGATGGCGAATCATTTGATGAGACTTATATAAAAATATTAAAAAAATCAAACTAAAGCGCATGAAGAGGTGATTGAGTTATTTGAACGTGGTTCGCAGTGTGATAATAGCGATATTCAGGCGTTTGCACATAAAGCTCTACCAACATTGGGTGAGCATTTACAAATGGCAACAGTGTTATAAATGCAGAAAGGTTTTTAATCAAAGCGATTCTAAAAACAAGTGTCGGTCGAAGGCATTCTAAATTTTTCTTGTGTTAGACTTCGGATAATATTCAATACAAATCATAGTCAAGGTAATTTGATATTCACATTATTTTTAAGTAGTTTTTATATATTATGACTTTATTTAAGCAAAATCATAGGAGACATTTATGACGCCCGAGCAAGTTAAAGCGGTAAATTCAATTAAAGAAGTGGTACAAATTATTGATAATGGTGGCACAAATGCTGAGTCACCAGAAGAAGTGGCAGCTTCATACGCCTATTTATCTGCAATAAAATTGGATACACCTACAAAAGACAATCTTGAAATAGCACTTCATGACCTGATGGAAGAAGGCGCAATGTTTGATTTTGAGTTGGCATTAGAAAATGCTGAATCGATTCTCATTAAAACGCTTAATCAAGCGCAAGCAACGGACTCTTAAATTACAACTCCGATCACAGTAATTAAGATATTACGAATATTTAACATCGTTTTAAATTACTCGTTTTCTGAGGTGGGTTGTGATGACTAAAGGAAGTAAAGAAAAATACACTGATAAACAAAAACGCAAAGCCGACCATATTAAAGAAACCTATTTAGAACAAGATGTTTCAGAAAAAGAGGCTGAAAAAATTGCATGGGCGACGGTTAATAAAAAATCAGGTGGTGGCAAAAAATCTGGTTCGGAACGGGCTCATAAATCTGATAGCTGAACAATTAAGAAACAAATAAAGATCGATTAATTCCTGTACCAAACAAAGCTAAATACCTCTTATAGAACACTATAAAATGGATGGCGCGCTGTGTTCACAGTTCCAACAAAAATCAAAAGAAGCATCATTCATCTCCTGACAATTGCTACATAACCAGCTAACATCACCGTCATGACTAAAAGACGACGAGATAACTTCCATGGCGTTGTCATAGTCAATATCGTTAACTGCCCATAGTTCAAGCCAAGTTTCATGGGGAACAAGATCACCCGCTGCGCCAGCTGCATATTCATTTTTAAGCATAATGTTTATGCCCGCATTTTCAACTAAGTTTTGAATGTTATGGACTAAATAGCGGTTTTCATTGGTATAGAGTAGTTTCATAAATTCATATCCGTTCAGAGATAACGCGTTAACCTGTGTTGTAGCCATGCTAGTTTGAAGTTGAGCGAGTATTTTATTTTAATATGTTTATATTGATTTTTAAGCCGTAAATACTTGTTTGAACACTAAGGATGTCTTCCCTGCTAAATTAGGGTGAAGTCCGATGTAATTATAATTTGAACGCTCTATGATAAGTAATATTTTTATATCGTTGTCTGGAAATATCATGGCTTATCGTGCAGTTTCAACTATACCTACCTTGTTAATCATGTGTTTTACATCATTTTTTGTGCTTTCTGGCTGTGATCAAAGTACTGAGCTACCACTGATGGAAGCAGCGCCAGTTATTGATGAAACAAAAACACCTATTTGGTTAGATGGACGCGTAGATATGTCACCACAACAATGGTTGATTAAACGCAGTACTGAAACAATAACCGATGAGAAAGCCCAAGCTGAACAGGCTGAAAAATTATTAATTATCGCGTCTAATAAATTTGATGAGAATCCCCGAATGGTTGCTAATCGGGTAGCGCAATTAGAAGATATGCTGCTTGAACACAATATTAATGAAACAGCTGTTCATCTTTTAGAATGGTTTACCCAACTTCCCAATACAAAAACGCCACATAATTTTTCAGCACTTTGCCAGTATTATTACAATCTACGCATACAGGGCAAATCGAAAGATGAAATTATTCATAGCATTTTGCACACATAAGGCAATGAACAAGATTATTGGTTTTCAAACGGATGATAAATAGGGCGTTTAAATCCAGTTGAACTCAAGGGAATAATGGAGTGGAATGTCGATTTTTAGCAAAATACGAGTTGTAAACAGCCCCATACTTATATAAAAAAAGCGGCGAAACAAAGTTCGCCGCATGTTAATTATCTTTCTTTTATTTCTTTTACATCATCAACAGGAACTTGATTTTCTCGACCTTCTTCATCTTCGTATTTAATCATTCCGGTATCTTCATCGACTTCAGGTTTGGATTGGCTATCAATCATATGACCTTCATCGGTTGAAATGACATGTTCATTTGAACAACCTGATAGTCCAATAAAGAAAATGGCAAAAAAGACAATTAAAAAAGACTGCTTCATAGTGCTCCCCAGTTTAGTATAAAAATATAACATCGCATAGGCTGACTAAGGGGTATCGTTGCTAGAAATTGTCACAACTTTTACTGAAATAGGCCCGCCTCTGGTCTTAGAATACTATAAGTAAATTTTATAATCATCATTTGAGTCATGTTTATTTTGCATTGTCTTCAGCTAATTCTATAGATCATTTATTGTTCTTAACTTAACTATATCTTAATGAGTAAATCGAGAATATTTTGGCAAATAGACAGAGAAAATCTATTTTTAGATATGGTGACATCAATGTTTTAAAATGGCGTTAGAGGTTAATAATATAGGATTTAAAACCAGTATATTTCTCAAGTATGACTTCAAATTATTGGGTGAATATACCGATTTTATTAAAACACGAAACACTAAAACGGCCCACACCTGATATGATCGCAGCTGCTCCAACAACTACAATTTAAACTAAATAACAATATTGAGAGAATAATAATGAGTGAAAATTCACCTGCGAAAAAAACATTTCAACAACGTGCTGATGAGTTTATTGCTGTTGCAAACCAGCAAGTGCCAGAGAGTTCAGTCGATGATGTAAATACATCAATTTTATTTTCTGCCGCACGATTTAATGCCTTTAGCGTAGCGCGTTCAGTTGAAAGTGCTGACAAGCTACAAGCAGAGAAGCAAGCAGCGATAAAGTTCTTCACACAACGCTACACTGAGATGTTGGAACAAAATTTTGATGAGTATATTTCGCGTTTTGAAAGTTATACGCAAAAATAATCTCATACTATATAGTTAAGAATAACTGAAGAAGGGGTCAGAAAAACGACATTGTATTGTTGCGGTTTAAAATAAATCGAGTCTGACCCCAGTAGTACACATTGGCCTATAAAAGTATCCGTTCATTCACTTATAAAAAGCGTTTAACCTTATGATTGAAGTTGCACTTTTTCCAATACCTAATTCAGTTAATTTCCCCTGGGTGCCTACTGCGTTGCATGTTTTTGAACCCCGTTATCGAAAAATGGTCAAATATTGCATCGATCACAACGTGATGATGGGCGTTTGTCATACCGAAAAACTGGTACATGCCAATACACGGGTTCAAACTCAGGAAGAAGTACTCAGTAGCAATCAATCTACCTATAAGCCATGTGCTGTTTTTTCTGCAGGAAAGGTTGAGCTTTTGGAAGAGATGGATGATGGGCGCATGACAATACTCGTCAACTTTGAAACCCGACTTAAGTTGCAAAAAGAACGACAGACCTTGCCATTTAATATATGGGCTTGTGAGCCATATGAAGATGAGCAACTTGAAGATGACGACTTAGTAACATTAAAACAAACTCGTGAAAAAATCCTGCATCGCTTAATGACCATCAGCTATGGCAATAATGAAGTTCAAGAAATCCTCGCTGGAGAGTATTGGCAAACTAAGCCACCTATTGAGTTTAGTTTTTTGGTCAATAGCTTGATTGCAATGCCTGCCGAGTTCAAACAAAACTTGTTGGAAATGAGACACCCACAACAGCGATTAGATGCGATATTGGAACTGCTGAATTCTATTAATTAAAGCCTATGTTACAGTGCCTTAGCTTTAGGAAATAGTATATTTTAATCGAGGATTTTCACTTAAGCAATTGTTTGGTCTCGATTTTAATTTGGATTGAATATAACGAATATAACCGATGCCATGAATCAAATTCTCGGGAATTTGCATCAGGAAGGCGAAGTAAAAGTGCTAAATCTGCCTCCTTTATTCCGGTTTTTATTCACTTGTACCATCGATTATGTATGGCGGACTATGGTTGAATATTTGGATGGCTAAAATATTAAAACATCCTATTTCTTTCTTATAGACATAATGAGGTGAGAGGTATAGATTACGGCCTTTTAAATGTCCTTAAACGCAATCTTCAGGAATGTAAGCAATGGCTAGACCAGATGGATTACTTGAAGCAACGATGTACGCAGATAGACTTGGCGTACCCGTTGAAAATGTTATCGCTAAAATCAAAAACGGCACTTATATCGGGCGACAAGTGCATGGTGAATGGTATTTAGAACCTCCCGAAGTAACCGTTTCGACTAATAACACAACTTCCCAAGATGTCACTACTCAATCAAATGAGTCTAGACATCATGACGATGTGCCAACATCTTACGGAATGGCACGCGTCTTATTGAAGCTCTCATCCTTTTTAGGCTGGATGATGGTTTTTGGTGGCCTGCTGTGGCTATTGAGCGGCTATGTGATGAGTGATGATGGCGCTCAAGATAAGCTGATAAAAGGTGGCATAGCACTGCTGGTAGGTTTTGCAATAGTCCACATAAATCAAGTTATTTTAGCCGTTCTCGACACGGCTGATAACACACTCGAATTACTGAGAGTTATGCGTAATAAATAGTCACGACATGGATTTAAAGATTAGCTTAACGTTTCGTTTATTTATAACTCGTCGAGTTTTTCTTTAAGTCCAACGTCGTTGAAGAGGATCATCTTATCTTGGTCAAAATATCGCGAGTATTTACGCCATCGCCTGCGCTGTAATTTCAATAGAACGTAGTCGTTTTACCGGATCAAAAATATCAGAGACGATCATGAGTTCGTCTGCTTGCGTTTTTTCGATAAGGTTTAGTAAGCCGTTGCGAACAGTTTCACGACTGCCGATGACACTACAAGCAAGCATTTGTCCTGCATGACTTTTTTCTTGAGGCGACCAGTACGTTTCTATGTTTTCAATGGGTGGTTTCATTAAGCCGCGAGTACCACGAACAAGATCGGCAAAAGACATTTGCTGTGATGTGGCAAGGTAACGTGCTTCCTCGTCAGTATCAGCCGCCACCACATTAACACCTACTATTGCGTAAGGCTTATCTAATTGTGCTGAAGGTTGGAAATTTGTCCGATAGATTTCTAAAGCCTGATCAAGCGCTTTCGGTGCAAAATGAGATGCGAAACCATAAGGCAACCCTAAATTCGCTGCCAACTGTGCACCAAATAAACTAGAACCCAAGATCCAAATAGGCACATTACTCCCTGAACCAGGTACCGCTTCTATTGACTGGTCAGCCGTTTTAGGTCCAAGAAAAGCCTGCAACTCTTGGACATCTTGCGGAAAGTTTTCAGCGTTGGATGGATCTCGACGCAAGGCACGCAACGTCAGTTGATCGGTTCCCGGAGCACGGCCCAAACCAAGATCAATGCGGCCGGGGAACAGCGCTTCTAATGTGCCGAACTGTTCAGCAATGATATAAGGCGCATGATTAGGCAACATAATGCCACCAGCACCGACACGTATTTTAGTCGTACCAGCAGCTATATGAGCAATAACAATGGACGTAGCGGCTGTAGTAACACCTACCGAATTATGATGCTCTGCTACCCAAATACGTCCATAACCTAATTGCTCTGCATGCTGAGCAAGTGCACGAGCTTCATTGAGCGCCGTTCGACGATCAGCACCTTGGCGAACTCGACCAAGTTCTAGAATTGATAATGGCATCATATAAATAACCTCATTTAATTAGTGATTGTTGGACTATTTAAAGCCATTAAAGTTGATCAATTTACAAAATGAATTGATCGACATTGATTTCAATGATTCACATAAAATAACAACAGACTGTTGTTATATTTTTTATAATTGGACACAAGAATAAACGGGCCATTATTTAGATGATAAAAGATAAATCAGAAAGATATTGTTTCGGAAAAAGATAGCGTAAAATTTCCACGGTTAAGGGAAATAGATCCTAAACACGAGTGTGCGATTTGTACATTATCTTATTTCCCTGTCAGTCATTATTGTAGTGATTGGCAAGCATTTTCTTGGAAACATCTATGCGTCAAATTGCGGTAATTATTCTGCTATCAATGGGTTTATCTTCCTGTTCATCTTTTATCGACGATACCAAACTCGCCACACAAGCAAAATTCCAACAGTTTGTAGCAGGTCAGTTTGGCCAGAGGCTTGATAGAGGCATTGATCTGGTGATCGATCAGTTGAAGACGGAAGGTGGATATCTTGATAATCCATTGGTACGTATTTTATTACCACCACCCTTGGGCGTTGTTATAGGCACCGCTAGGGAAATGCAAGTCAATCCAAAAGCAGCATTACTGGAAACCCTAATTAACCAAGCGGCAGAAAATACTATTCCCGTCGCAGGACCTATCCTCAAAAATATTGTGATGAATATGACGACGGCTAAGCTTCAGACATTGATAACTTCGGACAATGCATCTGCCACTAATTATTTGAAAGAACAAAGTGGGGCAGCACTTCAGACCGTTTTATTACCTGCGATAACGGAACAACTCCATGCCAATGGAGCCATCGAACTTTACAGCCAATTACTTAAAGTTAAAGGAATGGCAGACCAAGTATCAACAGCACAGCCAGATGATAATCACCAAAGCGAAATCATTGAACCTCAGGCAGAGAGCATAGCAACAGTAAAACCAGAGCAATTGGGACAGTATGTCGTGGAAAAGGCAATGTCCGGTCTGTTTAAAAAAGTGGCAGAGAAAGAACTTTCGATACGTAAAACAGGAGATATTGACTTATTCAAGACAGATTAAGTGATTGTTCTTAGCTTAATATTTCAAGACGGTTAGCATTTTTTAATCTTGGTCTACATTTCACTTTATTTCCAAATTTAGGCTTGGATATTAACGTTTTATCATTTATACGATGGCCTATTTGACCTCGTATTACAGAAGGTTTTCTGTATACTGATGACCACTATTTTATTTACACAATTGACTTCACTGGAGATACGTAATGAAGCGCGAAACAGTTGCAGTTCACGGTGGCTTTGCTGGCGACCCACAAACACACGCAGTAGCAGTGCCAATCTATCAAACCGCGAGTTATTATTTTGATGATACTCAACATGGTGCTGATCTTTTTGATCTTAAAGTACCGGGCAATATCTACACGCGCATTATGAATCCAACATGCGATGTGCTTGAACAACGTGTCGCACAATTGGAAGGTGGTATTGCTGGTTTGGCCTTTGCTTCTGGTATGGCGGCTATTACGGCTGCGATACAAACCTTAGTCGAAGCTGGTGACAATATTGTGGCTACTAGCCAAGTTTATGGTGGCACTTACACTTTCTTTCGACACACACTACGTGCTCAAGGCGTTGAAGCGCGATTGGTTGATGCCCGTGATCCTGCTGCCTTTGCTGCTGCAATAGATGAAAACACTAAATTAGTGTATTGCGAATCTGTGGGCAACCCAGCCGGTAATGTTGTGGATATCGCTGCTATTGCTGAAGTAGCACATGCTGCTGGCATTCCTCTCATGGTCGATAATACCGTACCCACGCCCGCGCTTTGTCGACCGTTCGAACACGGTGCTGACATTATCGTGCATTCTTTGACTAAATACCTTGGCGGACACGGCACAAGTCTCGGCGGTATTATCATTGATTCGGGTAAATTCAACTGGAAAGATAATCCGCGTTTCCCACAGTTCTCTAATCCAGAACCTGCCTATCATGGCGTTGTGTACACTGACTCTTTCGGGCCAGCAGCCTACATCGCACGCGCACGTACGGTAGCACTACGCAACACAGGTGGTGCACTTTCACCATTCAACGCTTTTCTCATTTTACAGGGCATTGAAACCTTGTCGTTGAGAATGGAACGACATTGCCAAAATGCGATAACGTTAGCGCGTCATCTTAAAAATCATCCTAAAGTAAGTTGGGTTCAATTTGGTGGTTTGGAAGGCGACAGCGAATATGCACTCTCGCAAAAATATATGGACGGAGGCATTCCATCTTCATTATTCACCTTCGGCATTAAAGGCGGGTTAGAAGCATGCACGCGCTTTATGGACAAACTAGAATTGGTCACATTACTCGTTAATATTGGTGATACCAAGACGCTAGCATGCCATCCAGCGAGTACGACACACCGCCAGCTCGATGACCAAGAACTAATAGAAGCAGGCGTCCGTAAAGATCTTGTACGTTTATGTGTTGGTATTGAGCATATTGATGATTTGATTGCAGATATCGACCAAGCGCTCGCATCAATTTAATCTTGGTAAGCTAACAGCCAGAAAATGGCTGTTGATAAACCAAAAGGGCCAGTGTCTAATTAATCCGTCATTCTGTAAGTAATAATGGGCAGGCAAGCACCTGCCCAAAAACTAAAAATGATATGTGTAATATTTTTAAAATAGGTTTACCTAATATTTCTTGAAGATAAAAACGCCCTGATTTTATTTATGATAAACGGTGCTTGTTCTTCAAGTGCAAAGTGGCCGGTATCGAGAATGTTATAGTCGAGATCTTCCACATCTTTCTTAAATCCCTCAGCACCCTTTTCAGGGAAGAAGGCATCATTTTTACCCCAAACAACGAGCACTGGTGGCTTATAAGTTCGCAGATAATTTTGCCATTCAGGATACTTCAAAACATTGTTTTGGTAATCATAAAACAAGTCCAACTGAGCTCGTGTTTGTCCTGTTCTAGAAAGCTTTGCATAAGCCAACACCCAATTATCTGGTAAGACAGAGTCTGGTTTTTGTGTACCGTGTGTAAATTGCCATTTCATGCCCTCAAAGGTAAAAACATTTTCAGCAATAGTCGTTTCCAACTCTGGCGTTTTTTGTTTCCAGTAATCGAATATCGGTCCCCAACCTTTTACCGACAAGCCTTCTTTATAGGCATTGCCATTTTGAGTAATAATCGCGGTAACACGATCAGGATGTTTAACAGCTAGCCTGAAGCCAACGGGTGCGCCATAGTCCTGAATCATCATTGAAAATTGATCAATGCCTTTTTGTTCTAAAAAGAGATCCATCACCCGGGCAAGATTATCAAATGTATAGTCAAATACTTTTGGATCGGGAAAGCTGCTATTACCGAAACCAGGATAGTCAGGGGCTATTAAATAATAATCTTCCGCCAGTCCAGCTAGTACTTCGCGATACATATGTGATGAAGCTGGAAAGCCATGCAGCAATACAATAACAGGTTTGTTTCTATCGCCTGCTTCCCGATAAAAGATCTTCAATCCGTCTACGTATTCATAACCATAACTCACCACTGAGGTCTCAGAGGAGTGGGTCTTAGTCACTTCATTATAGCCATCAGATTGCTTCGCCATCGTCAATTGCGGTGTTAACAGCAATAAAAGAGGTAAACGCATTATCAGTTTTCTAGTCTTTGTCTGCCATGCCATCACCACATCGCTCACATTTGAAAAGATTGCTTTGTCGTTTAATAATAAAAATTCTGACCTTAATTTTTCATTGCCACCACCAGCGATTAACGGATTTAGCCATCTAAAATTTGTTCTATTACTATTCGATATTTTGTTGTAACTATTTAATATATTTTTTTTCATGATTATCTCCAGCTACCGATTAAACTAACCTGTATAACATATTTATACAGGTTATAAATTAACAGTAGTTAACTAACCTGTCAAATGCATGTATAGTGGTTATATGAATGAGATAAAAAAACAATACCTATTTGTAGCTAACAACCTGAGCGTGGATTTAATTAATACGGAATTCAACGTAAGAGGTGAGTTAATTGATTTATTTATGTCTGAGGAAGATGTGGCAGAATGGCTCGATCAAGCCAATATACACGCTGATTTTGCGCAGGAGCTTGAGCTAAAGAAATTGCTTGAATTCAGAAAAAAGGCAAGACTCATTCTTACCGAAATTATTGATAATGAAAGTCTGGATGAAGGCGATATTGCATCGCTAAATGACTATTTGAAAAATTATAAATCGCATTATCAGCTTGAGATATCCTCTGAGGGGTATCAATTGAATAATTCAAAAACCTATTACTCAACCGAAGAGCTTATCGGCTTTTTTGCATTTGAACTCGCTACTTTACTCGCCAGTGATCAATGGAAATACCTCAAACGCTGTTTAAACCCTGACTGTGTGTTGATGTTTGTTGACAACTCACGCAGTCACAAACGCAGATGGTGCAGTATGGATACCTGCGGAAATAGGGCGAAGGTATCTAAACACTATAGGAAGGTAAAATATTGAACATGGCATTAGTTGATTTTGAAGAAAAATATCTGAATCGTTCAGATTCGCTTCATGATATTGATTGATTGCCAATACTGATTATTGTGTACTTTCAAGTCAACGGGATAATAATTGATCTTGAGCATAATATTGTTAGCGCACTCGGAAGTTTAGATACGGCTGTCACCTTAACAACACCCGAAGATATTGGCGCGCTCACAGCTGAAATTGTCTTTTACGAACCGTGTATTCGAAATCAAATCGTATATTTGGCTGGAGATACCGTTACCTATGGAGAGGTTGCAAATAAATTGGAATCAGTACTCCAACGAACATTCCAGCGAAGAGAATGGACTGTTCCGGAATTGATGACTGAACTGGCAGACGATCAAAGTAATCATATAAAAAAATATCGGACAGTGTTTGCCCAAGGAAGAGGCGTCGCTTGGGAAAAGGATACATCCTTTAATGGCCTGATGAAAATAAGCCTACAGACGTAGAGCAGTGGATTAGCAAAAACCTGAGTTAATGACATAATATCGATGGGGTCAGACTTTGATCCTCATTGGTTTCGTGAGCTCTTAAATCGATCGATACTGACACCATTGATTCGAGGGCTGACGGTGCGATGTATCAAGCAAAAAGCAGCGGTAGAAATCGAGTCGTTCGAGCTTAAAAACTAATATTTAGAATTGGCAAATGAGTCTACATTTAACTTACTAGGTATTGACCAATATATTATTGGGTTGCCCTAGAACTTCCGGCTTCTATTTGAGCATCTCTGGCACTTTGATTCCTAATACTTATTCGCTTTGAAAAACCGCAGTTGAGCGACATTTGGGATAAGTAGAACATCCCCAAAATAAATTGCCTTTATTTGTTCCTTTTTTGACTTCACGTTTTATCATTTCACTGCCACATTTAGGGCAATTCTGTTGGCTGGCTTTTTCAGCAATAATGTCTTTTACATGCTGAATATGTTCTCGGTTAGTCTTGAGTGAACGCGTTAATCTACCTGATTCAATCGCTTCGATGACGGAAAGTTTTTCTGTTTCGGTCAACACGGTTTCTATCTTAGATTGAATATAACGAATATACCCCATGCCATAAGTCACATTGTCAGGTATCTTCGTTTTAAAGTGACTATCACCCACAAACACAACAAGTGAATGAACTTGTAAATCATCAAGATTTAATAAGGATTGAACGGTCTTAACGTGTTTATAATTTTGGTGTAGTGGATTTTGAAATTTGTTTTTATGTTTATAAATCTGTTGTGTCCACATCTTTTGATGCTCACTGCCAAAAATCCAACCTTTGATATTTTTAGTTTCAACGACAAATACGCCATAGATAGACACAATAATATGATCAACTTGAGTTGTGCCATCGTCAGTCGGTAAAGTGACATTTTTGATTAAATGATAAGTGTCTTTATCAAGCTTTATCTTAGCCATTACATTAACGATGAACTCACCGATAATGCCTTTAAACCAGGGTGATTTTATTATGGCAATAAAGATGAAGAAGGGTATGAAATACCAAAGTTGGAGTACTGCTTTAAATATTGGTGTGAAATCCATTTTATCTTCCTATATTTTGAGGCTTATTTTTTTGATTAAAGTCCCATTCATTTCATCCCACCAAATTACTTAGTTTTTGGCGGCGATAACATGGGAATTAAGGATATTAAACCTATTCACACTGATTCGTAAAAGCACTATTCAATAGTTGCGTTTACCTTTAACCATGCAGATGGAATTTCATCCATGCTTTTATTCTTCTGAGCCATAAAAATGATGGTTGCGATCATTGCTCTACTACTAGTGTCTCCGCCTGCTTTTGCATTTTGAATAAGCATATCCTTAAGGTTATCGTATTTAGCTAACAAGTGAATCACGCTAGGAAAGCCGCCACCAATGCCACAAGCAGGGCCAAAGCTTCTGATAGCGTCAACTGTGTTAGCCGAATGGGATTCCAGACCTTTATCAATATAGGCTTGTATCGTTGCATCAAAGTCTGTTTTTAATTCTAAAATTGCCTGCTCAATTCCTTTTCCAGCTAATACCTCAACTAATACAATGGCAAAAAATTTCGAAGCAACAATCAATGCCTGTGAATTATGAGTACAGGCGACAAAACGCTCCACATTGTCTAAAAACGCCTCTTTTGAATCTGAAACTAAAAGTAGGGGGGCAATCCTGCCGATAATCGAGGTATCGATTGAAGCCGAACCGGTAGGTGTCACCTTATTCTTAATATTTTCTAGCGTGCCTTTAACAGCACCATCAATATAACCGTGATAGCTTTCTATTTTGCTTTGCCAAAACGCCATATAGTCACTGACATCAAAATGTTCTTTACCCTCTAAAAACTGATATAGCCACAATGTCTGATCGCCATAATGAGTAAAATCACCTGCAAGCTTACCTTTATGCCAGCTTGCTTGAGCGTCATTAAGCGCTTCCCAGTTAATCGCTAAGGTTTCTAATTCCTGTGCATCATAAATCCAATGAGCACCTAAAGAATAGGCATCAGCGGCAAGAGAGCTTAATACTAGATCGTTGACTTTTTTCTTATCGAACATGTGGTGGCCTTTATTTTGCGATTCACCGGTAATTTTTAATATAAAAGGGTAGCGTCCCTGACCAATCCACACTGACCCTGACCAATCCTTTGTCCCCTTTATTTGGTATTCGGTATGTTTATGATTACTGCTCCATTCGGAATTTGTGCGATTACAGCGCCTGATTTTGTAAAGAAGGCAATGCGCGTTTCAGAGCTTGCAATCAAAATACCTTCGTACAGTATTTTTCCGTCTTTTGATTGAAGAATCCTACAATTACTCCAGCGTTCATTTTTCTCAAAATGACAGCCTTTTTCTTGAAATGACTGAATATTTTTCTCTGCTAAATATTTACCGGGTTGAGAACCAACCAAATAGGGTAGCGCTGCGTATGAAAATAGAGCAAAAAGTATAATAAAAACTGATGATATTAAATAAAGAACGATGATTGTAAGAATGACTGATGCACTGAATTTATTGTTATGCCAATGGTATTTAGTCCGCTTTTCATTGCAGCATGCGATTATCTTTTGGATGAATGGTTTGCTCTTAATCTCTGACCATTGAGATGAATAATAGAAAAAAAGGAATAATACCAGAATAAAACCAGCTAACCAGTAAAGTCTAGGCGTTTTTAATAGCTCGATAACTACCATTGCAACCCAGTCAGAGACTGAGTGTAAAAGTGTAGTGATAGCTAGATAAGCCCCAAAATACGTATCTTGTACAGTAAGGGTAAATGTCTCGGTACTAATGCCATATGTGGATAAGAAGCTATTATAAAAAGCTAAACCAATCAGATAAAAAACAGGTGCAAATAAAGCCATAAATGTTAGTAGTAGCTTTAATAGAGATATCAAAGGTATTTTTATTATTGCTTTCTCCTCCATAAGCGTTTCTCCATGTAATAAAATATTTTTTCACCTTCATTGCTGCCGCTGGGCGTTCATTTCTTTTGCGTGGCCAAAAGAAACAGAACCAAAGAAAAGGCCACCCTTATCGCCTGATTTCCAAAAACTAAACTATTTAGTGGGCGTGGACGACAACTCGCTACGCTCAAACACTCGTCCACTTCATCCCACCAAATAGCTTAGTTTTTGGCGGCGATAAAATGGGAATTAAGGATATTAAACCTATTCACACTGACCCCATTGATTTTGTAATATTTCGTGGGGACCGGTCAGACACTGACCCCATTGATTTTTGATTCTATCTTTATTCTGTATTAGAAAAACTTGAATATTTCGTGTCGTAAGCTAATTTAATTGTACCAATTAGACCATTATTATTTTTAGCCACAATAAGTTCAGAATTATTCTCATCCATAAAGTTAAAATCATCGTATAGTTCTCCCCTATATAAGTACGAAACAACATCTGCACAATTGATGAGACTATCAAACTCTGATAAATCGCTGTTAAGTGGACGCTTGTTAGCCCTGAGTTCAACATTTCTAGGAAGAGAAACAGTGACAACTATTGGTAAATTTATTTCTCTAGCAAGATGTTTGAGTTTATGAGCGTATTCAGAGTATGAAATATTTTTATCTATAGACTTTTCTTTGTATGCAATATCTTGTAGAGAGTCAATAAACACGGCTTTAAGGTTATGTTGTTCCTTAAATAATATTAATTTTTCTCTTAGCTCATCAATAGACATTAAAACACTTTCATCAATAAATATTGGAGCATCAGCTAATAGTGTAATGGCTGAGGTCAGACGAGGCCACTCATCATCAGACAGGTTACCCCTGAGTAAATCAGAATTATTAATTGAGCCTATCATAGATATTAATCTACGAGTTGTTGTCTCTGCTGGTGAATTAATAGAGAAGTATGCTACTGATTTTTTTTCTACTAAAGCAATGTGACTTGCAATATTTAGAGCCAAGGCTGTTTTGCCCATTGCGGGTCGAGAAGCTATTACAATTAATTCAGCAGGATGTAATCCATCAATTGCTAAGTCAAATCCGTGAAGACCGGTTGGGATACCACTACATACTTGAGTTTCAAGTCTATTAAATGCATCATCCAAACGATTTACTTCTTTAGATAGAACGTCATGCATACTTAGAAGGCCAGCTCTTTCACCACTTCTGTTTTTGAACTTAATAATATCTTGGATTACTTTTTTTATTCCGTTGGTTATATCTAGACAAGCCTCATCTGAATTTTCCCATTTAGTGATTGGAATAGCTCCGTGAGGTAGTGATTGTATCTTGGAAAACGGCATGTCATGCCAGTCGGTAGGTCTTAGAATAATTGGTACTACTACGGCAGAATTTGTATCATGTCTATCAAGAGCTATCGATAGCTCATTATCAAAGCAATAATCGGAAGCGATAAAATCAGAACTTATTAATAAGAGTATTAGATCAGCCGTTTTGATCTTCTCATCAATTTCTTTTTCCCACTCTTGTCCTGGAAGAATTTTTCTATCGTGCCATTCGGTTATTATCTTTTGTCTTAGTAGCGGTGCTAAGTGATTTATAAGTGTATTTTTTAGTTCTTCATCTTTGTGAGAATAGCTGCAAAAAACAGAGACTTCAGTCTTTTCCATTTACATTCCTTAAATCGTAAAAAACCGGCATAAATGCCGGCTTTTTTATCAAATTTCTAATCCCAATTAAGTGCGCCACCTGTCTGGTACTCTGTAACCTTGGTTTCGAAGAAGTTTTTCTCCTTCTTCATATTAGATTGTTCATCTAACCAAGGAAGGGCAGCTTCGGCGCCGGGGAAGGGTTCTTCAAACCCGAGTTGTTTGGCACGACGATTAGCGATGAAGCGGAACTGGGCTACGTGATCTTCTTTTGAGTAACCTAATATTGGGTCACGTAAAATGTAGCTGGCGTAGATGCGTTCTGCTTCTTCGGCTTCTTCAAACATCGCTTGAATTTTAGCGGGGTCTAAAACAACGTTTTCTTCTTTAATGATTTGTTTTACAACACGAATACCGAATGAGGCATGCATCACTTCATCACGCATGATGTATTGCAATTGTTCGGCGGTGCCTTTCATTAAACCACGACGTTGCAAGGCAAATATTGGGCTGAAACCATTGTAGAACCAGCAACCTTCAAAAATAGCAGCAAAGAAGGCGTAGGCCATAACAAAGTTTTCTAGTTCGTCACGATCATGCAGGTCAATATCACTACGCATAATCGAGTTTAGGCGACTATTGGCCAGTTGAATCTTTTGGTTGATTTCAGGCACAACGCGGTAGCGATTGTAGATTTCGCTTTGATCAAGACCAATGGTTTCGATGCAATGTTGGTATGTCCACGTATGTAATGCTTCTTCATACACTTGGCGCGCTTGATAGATTTGTAACTCAGGCGCTGACATTTTTTCCATTACGGCTAAACCGATATTACGCATGGCGAGAATGTCGGATGTCGTTAAGTACGACAATACATTTTCGTATACATGACGTTCTTCTAAAGTCAGTTTATGACGGTAGTCGTGTACGTCTTGTGCCATGTTGATATCAAGCGGTGTCCAATGATTCTTGTTGGCATTAAGAAAGTATTGCCATGCCCAAGGATATTTGAACGGTGCTAGTTGGTTGATATCTGTCATACCGTTGACGACACGTTTGTCGTCAGGGTTAACAGGCGCAACATTCGCCAGCGGCAATGACATTTTTGGTGTATTGGCTTCTACTGGCGGCGGTGTGGCAACCGTGTAGGTTTCATTGCTTTCAACTTTGTCAGCTTGCGCTGCAAAAGGATCATCCCAATTTAACATTACTGACAAGCCTCACAATCTGGTTCTAAAATTGAACACGCTTTAGGTGCTTCCATACCTTCACCTAATACGAGTTCGTCATCTGCATTTGAAACGGGTGCTGCTACCGCGGCGACGGCTGCAACAGTTTGTGTGCTGCTGGTTTTTTCAGCGGCTGTTGCACCCATTGAACGTAGGTAATAAGTGGTTTTAAGACCACGAACCCAAGCAAGTTTGTATAGGTTGTCCATCTTTTTACCTGATGGTTCAGCCATATATAAGTTTAAGCTTTGTGCTTGGTCTAACCATTTTTGACGACGTGATGCGGCTTCAATTAACCAACGTGCATCCATTTCAAATGCCGTTACATACAGTTCTTTTAATTCAGCCGGTACACGATCAATCGCTTGCAAACTACCATCGAAGTATTTGAGGTCATTGATCATGACGTCATCCCATAAACCGCGTGCTTTCAAATCATCAACCATATACGGATTGATAACGGTGAATTCACCTGACAGATTCGATTTAACGAATAAGTTTTGATAAGTCGGTTCAACT
>DRHW01000027.1 GCA_011053005.1 Methylophaga sp. | reverse complement strand
TTATCCGTTTTTTGGGCTTCAAGATAGTGCGCTGCATGACGCATTGCTGCGCCCATTCGTGTCGAATAGCCTGCTTTCATAGCGGCAATACGCGCTTTAACATCATCATTCCAGCTTTCGTTAAACCCTTTTATATGATGATAACGCACATCATGACGCGTATTTGAATGAAACCCCGCGATGGCAAATTTATCCCCTAGTTGGTCTATTGACCAAGCGAGTAGCGAGACGGCTTCTTGGCATAGTTGTAGTATGGTTTGTTGGCAACCTTGCGGAATATCATTAGTCGAGGCAGATAAATCGACTAGCAATAACACGGCAATATTACGGCTATTATGCTGGTGGCTCATATTGATTCGTGGATCAGGCATATTGCCACTTTTTAAATCAATTAGTGAACGAATTGCGATATCGAGATCTAATTCTGAACCTTGTTCTTGATAACGCATACGGATGTAATGTTGAGGTTTGAGCATTTCTAAAATACGACTCATACGTTTAAGTACGGCAGCGTGTTTTTGTAAGAGTTGATCAATCTCTTGAGCATTCGTGGCGGGATGTAAGGCTTCATAAACGCTAACCCAATCTGGTCGATAGCTTTTTGAATAATAATCCCACTCTGGGTAATGGCGGGGCGGCAGACTTTTAGTTTTATCTGTTGACTGGGATTGTAGTGACGAAATGGTGGTATCTTGTTGATCAGCTTGTTCTGTAAAGATCCACATATGGCGATTATCATCTCGATAATCAACATCAGTATTATCAAAAGAAATATTGGCAAGTTGATCGCCTTTGCGACGTGTACGCGTGACGTAAGATAATGCAATATGGGCTATTTCTTTGGTAGATGATTCATTACATTTCATCGTTCTATGAAAAATCTCAGTAAATTCGAGCAAATCGGGATCATTATAAATATGTTCAGGATCAAGTAATGCTCGCGATAACACTGCTAGGCGATGACGTAAGCAGGATTGTGTTTCCAGATCACAGGTATCTGCAATCGGAATAGGATGGAGACTTAAAAATAATATCTGTAGACCGGGGTATTGGCGAATAGCTAAATGTTCCACACGACAATCTTCGAAAACTTCAATCGCCATCCGTTGCAAAGGAGTGTAATTATCGGCCATTAAAGGACGCGTCCAACGTTGATGTGCAGCCATATGGGCGAGCGTTGCTCGGTAGCGATCAATGCCTGCAACACGAGGTAGGTCGTCATATACATCAGGAATGTGCATACCTAATTGATCAAAATAAGCTTGTGGTTTACGTAACTCGTCAAAACCGAGCGAATAGGGGACGAGTTGCGGCGTGATTCCCCATAAACCCTGAAGATATAAATTAAGTTTGCGTTGATGATCATAAAACAATACGCCATGCCGTTCTTTTTGCATGACGGCTAAGCTATCTGCAGATTGCAAGCTAAAAAAATCTTTTTGGCGTTCAGGATGAAGTCGGTAGTAACGAATGCCGTAATCCACCCAATTTTTCAGACCAGCGAGTGATAATTGACTGATTAAATACGGCATCTTTTCTAACAGGTTAGATAATGCCGGACTTGGCATAGTGGCATGATGGCCATGAATAGATAAGGTCGTTGTGGTCATCATGTTGAGGACAATCTCGAGATATTTTTTTAGAGCTCCAATATCACCTAGTCGACGAGACACCGCGCTTAAAGTATCGAGGAAGATAGGTATAGATTGACCATTAGGCGTACGAGATATTGTCCATATGGTTTCAGCAATGAGTTTAAGCACGGCTTCGCCCAGTTGACCAGCAATGGCGGGCATATCTTCGAGATAACTAAGTACAGGTTCAACACCACGGCCCATCATACAAACCAGTGATGCACCTTCGAAATACGCTTCAATGCCTTGTTCGCTTAAATATATGCGAGCTTCTTGTAGACATTCATCAAATACAGCATCAATTTTTTCGAAGCTACATTTAAGTTTTATTCGCTCAGGATGTATCACAAGCTCAGTCATGGCAAAGGATGATCTACTTAAGTAAATACAGCAGTGATGGCATGATCTAAGGTATCGCGGATATCGGTATCATCGGTAATTGGAGTTACTAATGCCATGCGACATGCGGCTTTAGTGTCAACACCATTACCAATCAAAACTGCTGCATAGGTCAATAAGCGAGTAGAAATACCTTCGTCTAAACCATGACCTTTTAAGTTACGCGCTATCGAGGCCACTTTGACTAATTTATCTGCCAGGTCAGCAGCGATACCTGTTTCTTTTTGTAATATAGAAGATTCAGTTTCTGGCGTAGGATAATTAAACTCAAAAGCGGTGAAACGTTGTTTAGTAGATTGTTTGAGATCTTTCATCAGACTTTGATAGCCAGGATTATAAGAAATCACCATTTGGAAATCAGGATGCGCTTTAAGTAATTCGCCTTTTTTATCTAATGGTAAAGTACGACGGTGGTCAGTTAATGGATGAATGACTACCGTAGTATCTTGGCGAGCTTCGACGATTTCATCTAAATAACAAATCGCACCAATACGAGCAGCGACCGTTAATGGGCCATCTAACCAACGTGTACCATTTGCATCTAATAAGTAGCGACCCACTAAATCAGAGGCCGTCATATCTTCGTTACAGGCGACGGTAATTAAGGGTTTGTTTAATTTCCATGCCATATATTCGACAAAGCGTGACTTGCCACAGCCAGTAGGGCCTTTAATCATCACTGGCAAACGAGATTGATAAGCAGCCGTGTAAAGTTCAATTTCATCATCTTGAGATTGATAAAAAGGTTCTTCTTTAACAAGGTATTGGCTAATGTCATTCATCACTAGTGTCTTTATAGTTGTAAAAGAATTTGGGAAAACGAATGCTGAGCTACAGTGATATTCTCTCGCCGAGGCGAGGAGGAGATATTTAGCTTTATTTATGTACGCTCAATCTTTCACGCCAGCCTGGATATAACGTGTCAGCATCGCCAGGAAAAGATTCAAAGGCACGTGCAAACTCATAATGGTCTTTTGCAAATTCAATCGGATTTTCACCTGCTTTCCAACATTCAAATGCTTGACGAAGTGACGTTGCACCAGCTGCTGGGCTATCAATATGCCCATAAGCGCCACCACCTGAGGTGTTGATAACATTACCATGACCCAAGTTTTCGAAGAAACCTGGTAAACGTAACGCATTCATACCTCCAGAGATAATAGGCGTTGTTGGTTTCATGCCATACCATTCTTGGTGATAATAAGGACCATCAGCACTATCACGTTCGATCATATAGGCGATATTGCGATCATCAGCAGCGCCTTCCATTTTACCGTAACCCATTGTGCCAACATGAATACCAGAAGCACCTTGTAAACGTGCCATTTTGGCGAGTACAAAAGCGGTGTAACCACGTACTGATGATGGCGAGGTAACTGCTCCATGACCTGCACGATGATAATGCAAATATTGATTAGGGTAGTTGCGGCGAGCAGTGGTAATCATTCCAGGGCCACCAACATAACCATCGACTAATAATGCGACTTTATCGGCATCGGGCCCAAATGTTTCTAAAATGTAATCTGCACGGGCTAACATTTCGTAATGATCATCAGCGGTAATATTGGCTGAGAAGAGTTTAGCTTCACCAGTTTCATCTTGAGCTCGCTTCATTGCATCAGCCACTAAGGGAATGACTTTTTTCATCGGACAGAAGATTTGGTTGCCTTGTGGTTCATCATTTTTAATAAA
Organism: Methylophaga sp.; assembly: GCA_011053005.1. Classification (GTDB taxonomy): domain Bacteria; phylum Pseudomonadota; class Gammaproteobacteria; order Nitrosococcales; family Methylophagaceae. The sequence continues at coordinate 8,112 of DRHW01000027.1, read as the reverse complement.
ATCACCGCCTAACCAAAACTGGTAAGCTGCTTCAGCGAAGGGTTCGGGACGCAAGCCTAGTTTTGGCTTAATAATAGTACCTGCAATATAGCCACCATCGACCAGTGGGCGGCCAAGAATTCGCCAAATATCAGTGATGTCTTTAGATGGACCATCAAATAATTGCAGCATTCGTGGCGGCATGTAGAAATCTTGAATTTGACCGCATTTAACATCGCTCATACCTTGATTATTACCAATTACCAAGGTTAAAAACGATACGATCATCGCACGCCCATCGGTAATATTACGGTCAAAAAGTTCGCTAGGATAGGCTATTTTCATTAAACCTTTAGCTTCATCAATTTCATAAACTAAAGCATCAACGCCTTTCGTAAAATCATCAGTTGTTGAAACTTCAACATTTGTACCGGTCGATGATTCTGCTGCAAAATGAGCTGCTGTTTCTAAATAGCCATTACCTTCAGCTGGTTTCATATGGTAAGCAACGAGGATATGTTGACCGTTGGCGATAAGATCTTCTTCTCTTAAACTCAAATCAGAATAGCGTGCTGATTGATCCATTATTAGTACCTGTATATTAATCAGTGATGCGAATTGAGCACTTATCTCACCGTTGGTTTATATTTGATTATCTTTTATCAACATTCGCTCAGTGTAGGATATTATTGCTTTAAATAAAACTCAATTATCTGATTTTAAAAATAGATAAAGAGATAGCTTTAAAGAGATAGTTGCTCAGCTTCTAACCATCTTACTTGCCCAAAACCAGCGACTAAGTGAATTTTTACGAGCTTTAGTAGATAAAAATGAAAACCAGGTAAACTTAAAATCATCTCAGAATCAGGAAATTTATTTAAATAGGTTTCTCGTAATGATATTTGGTCTTGGGCTGGTATCGCTACTGCCAAACAGGTTAATCGCATTCCCGCTGTTGGATTGGCAGCATCTTTGGGATCAAAAATGGTCAAAGAGATCTTTGGATTTACCTGAATATTGTGAGTGTGCTCGGCTAAGTGGCTAATAAAAATGGCTAGCTCACCCTTATCAGTGACAATATAGGGAGCGATTGAGCCAAATGGATAACCTGCTTCTGCTACTGAGAATGTTGATAATACGCCGTAGCGTTGGGTGTTAATAAACTGACGTGGCGAAATTGTGGTCATGATATTGCTCTCCAATTATTTTTTCTGGCGAGCATAAATTAGTATCTCTCTATTCCACATACTTATTATTAATAGGACATTACGAGTTGTTGATATGGTAGGAGATATTCTTAGATCCAGCGTGTTGATGACTGGTTGTCACATGCCCGTTGGTATTGTGTTGTCTTATAAGCATTAATCATTCATTGATTTACTGAAAATCGTAAACGATAGGCAATAAAAAAGGCCGGTGGAATAATCCAAACCGGCCTTCTTTAATATACTTTCGGACTAACTAGCCAGGAATAACATTCTCAGCTTGTGGACCTTTAGCGCCTTGAGTAACTTCCATCGTTACTGCTTGGCCTTCTTTCAATGATTTAAAACCATCTGATTGAATTGCGCTGTGATGTACGAATACATCTGGACCACTTGCTTGTTCAATAAAGCCAAAACCTTTAGCATCGTTGAACCACTTAACTGTACCTGTAACTTGATCTGCCATAACTACCTCAATATTTTTCTTAATTCTTGCTTACTAATTTCTTAGAAGCCAACTTGTGTAACTCCTAAAAGAAGCTGAGTTCATTATACGCATTAAAAATTAATTAGCCTTTGTATTTATTCAAAAAACAACATTTTTTGTTTTATTCAATAAATTTACACCAATGAACAGCACTGTTTAGTGCTCTAACCCCGCATTAATACGGGGTTTTTTCTTGTTATAAACTCAATGGCTTTATTTGAAATAAAATTATTGACATTTTACTCATTGATGCGTAATTAGCGACTTCTGCGCAAATCAGTGTGTTTTAGGCTATTTGGCGACAAATTCTTTAGGTAGACTTGAGCCTTCACCAAAGAAAAACTTCTCAAGCTCTTCCTTCAAAAATGACTGTGATTTTGGATCTGCAAGTGAAAGACGGTACTCATTTATAAGTATGGTTTGTTGGCCTAACCATAACTGCCAACCTTCTTTAGATACTGACTCATAGATTTTTTTACCTAATTCGCCAGGATAAGGAGGAAAGTCTAAACCTTCTGCTTCTTTATTTAGTTTCACGCAATGAACGGTATGTGCCATGAGAGTCCTCTTTTTACTGTAATGATTCTATAAGTGATTTAACCGGTGCGGGCAAACCAAGAAGTAATGCCTCGTCTATTTTATACCATGATAAGTTTTTATTCTCGGCGATATAATTGTTGTTCAGTTCACATTGGATAAGGTGTGGATATATTTCAAGTTTAAAATGACTAAAAACATGTTTGATAGTGTGTAATGAAGTGACACTATCTGTAGTGATACTTAAGTGCTTTGTACATATGTGATCAATATCTTTAGCATTATCCAGTTCCGGGAAACTCCACAACCCTCCCCAAATTCCTACTGCTGCTCGCCGTTCTAATAATATTTCTCCGGTTGCGGCTTGGGCGACTATCCAATGCGACTGGCGAGTTGGAATATGTTTTTTAGGTTTACTCGTTGGGTAGTCAGTAGGGTTACCGTTTAAATAAGCTTGGCAATCGCCATTGAGCGGACAAGATGAACAATTTGGTTTGCTACGAGTGCATAAGGTCGCCCCTAAATCCATTTGTGCTTGAATATAATTCGCGATTCTATGTTCAGGTAATAATGCTTCTGCAATGAGCCATAGTTTATTCTCAATTTGTTTATTGCCTGGCCAGCCCGCTATAGCCGAATAGCGTGTTAATACACGTTTAACATTACCATCAAGAATCGGAAACTGTTGGTGATGAGCTAAAGCCATGATTGCTCCAGCCGTTGAACGACCGATCCCCGGAAGAGCAACCAGTTCATCTAATGACGTTGGCATTTGTCCTTGATGTGATTCCTCCATGATAATGGCAGCTTTATGTAGATTTCTTGCTCTTGCGTAATAACCCAACCCCGTCCATAGAGCGAGTACATCATCAACCGGGGCGTTTGCGAGTGCTGAAATAGTCGTAAAACGATCGGTAAACTTCTTGTAATACGGAATGACTGTACTAACTTGAGTTTGTTGAAGCATTATTTCTGACAGCCAAACGTGATAAGGCGAAGGCTGCTGTTGCCAAGGAAGATCTTTACGACCATGTTGGTCAAACCAATCCAGTAGTCGATCACTAAATAGTGGATTAGTCATAAGCACTCATCAAGTTATTGGAGATTTAAAAAGGAATATTAGAACGGTTGGGTGCAGTTAAGCGTCGTTAAGTTAAATAGAAGTGAAGTTAGAATAGCGTAGATGCAAAGCACTCCTAACTAAGCAAGTGCTTTGTCTCATACTTTGATCTGGCCTAGAAAAAGCCTTTTAATTTATCTTTCAACTGTTGTTCTGGTGTTTTTTCTTCAGCAGGTTCAGTCGTTGAATCTTTAGTTGACTCTTTTTTGGAATCTTTTGATTTTGGATCTAAGGCTCCGCCCAGTAAACCACCCAAATCATCACCGAGTTTATCTTTTAATTTTTCAGTTACTTTGGCTTTAACTTCTTCCTTTGCTTTATCTTTAAGCATATTCGCTAAATCAACGCTTGGTTTAGGTTGACTAAATGTGCCAGTAATTTTAACAGGAATGGTCAAGCCTTTTAAGTCATCTAAAGTCTTACCACCTTGGCCTTTAGATGTTTCAACGATGGATACTTTAAGCCCATAATTGATACCTTCTTTAGGTAGATCAATTTTACCGGCGCCATTAATACGTAATAAAGGCGACATCGCAAGTAAGTCTTGGTTATCGATAATGCCGTTCGTCGCAGTGAATGTTCCACTTAAGTTTGAAAAGTCTGTTTGAACCGGCGCATCTGATTCAGACAGTTTTTCACCTTTAAGTGCTGCTTTTGCCTTGCGGATGCTTTCAGCAATATTGATACCTTTAACTGCACCATCTGTAAATGAAAAGTTACCATTGCCAGACAAGGTTTGCTTGATTTGCATCATAGTTGCACCATCGCCTGTTAATTTTGCTTGAGCATTGGCGATACCTGATAATTTATCATCACCCGTGAAGTCTTTTAACAGGGGGCCAACTTGTACGCCTTTTAAACTCTCATTAAGACTTAATTTCAATGTTTTACCGCGTGCATCAAGGCCAACATTACCTTGATATTGGCCTTGGTACATATTGGCACTTAGTGGACTTAAATTAACTAAACCATTTGCTGCGTTAATTTCTATGTGGATTTTTTCACTATGAGTGCCACTGATTTTAAGTTTACCAATATCAATGGTGCCTTTAGCATTGATTTGGCGTAAAGCATCTAATGGCAATTGATTATCGGTCGCTGAAGTATTTGCTGGCGTTGTAGCAACAGTTTTAGGTTCGTCTTCCGTTTTATTCACAGGTGGCAAGTAGCGATCGGCATCAATTTGATCAAGATTTAATTTGAAGTCAAACGCAGGTTTAGCAAAATTATTGATAGCTAAACGGCCAGTTAAGTTACTTTGGTCTAATGTCAGATTAAGTTGTTTGGCGTTAATGTGTTGAGTCGAACCTTCGAATTCCGTTGTGAGCTGAACCATCTGTAGCGTACTATCGTCAGCCATTTCAGGTAATTCAATTTTAAGATTATTTGCCAGTTTTCTTAAATCAAAAGGTTTAACAATAAGATTACCAACGAAGTTAGGCGTATCTGATAATAATTTGCTGGCTTTAACATCACCGTTAATGATGACGTCATACGCATCGACAACTAAGGCTGATAAGGTCATTGTTTGTTGTTTCATATCTGCCGAAACATCAGCAGTTAGATCTACGTTGGCTTTACCACTTGGCAATGTTGGGTCGAGTACTTCAGCCGTTAATTTTAAGCCTTTAATCATTGATTGCTGTGTTGCTAAATTTGAGGAAAATTGAGCAGATAATTCAGCATCAATAGATTGTTTGTCATTTTTTGCTTGTGCCGCTAGTTTTAAATCATCAACGGTAACAAGTTGCTTCATCATATCTGCATTAATATCGCCACTCAGTGTCAGATTAGTTTCTGAAAAGGGTAGGTCTTTACCTGTTGCTTGAGTTGTTACATTCAAATCTGTCAGCATGTACTGCTGTTTAGCTAAGTCCACCATCACATTAGAATCTAATTTGATGTGAGCTTTTGCTTGTGGCTTAGTGCTGGCAACGTCAAACTCCATATCTAACGCCGTTGGTTTACCAGGGATTAATGGATCGGTATTAAGGTTGAAATTTTGTAATTGATAGGTTTGATCAGCTGAAGCATCTGCCCATAAAATGTTGGCATTGGTTAATTTAACACCAGCAATGTTGATCGTAGACAGAGCGGGGCCTTTATCAGGCGAAGTATCGTCTTTTTTTGTATTGTCTGGCGTTGTATCGTTCTTTGTAATGAGATCATCCCAGTTAGTTTTGCCTGCTTTATCTTTTTCTAGATTCAGTACTAAACCATCTAAAACAACAGTGTCCATTTCAAGCTGTTTTTTGAGTAATGGCATTAATTTAATGCGGATTTCAGCTTGTTGAACTTTTGCAAATGAATCGGCTTTAAAGCCGGCAGCATTACTTAATGACAATGGCCCAAGCTCAAGTGCAATCCAAGGAAAAACAGATAATTTAATATCACCATCTAACGTAAGATTACGTCCGGTTGCTTTTTCTACCTGACTTGATATTTCTTGTTTGTAATCGTTAGGGTCAATAATAAAAGGCAAAGCGATAAGGCTTGCGATGACGAGAATTACGATAAAAATTATAATCTTAAATACAACACGCATATTATTTTCCTTGAAATCTTTTAAATGTAGGACCTTGTCATAAGCCGTTTTATATGTAGCTGCTTTTGCATTCTTCCGACGAAAAAATACTTATTATGAAAAGTCTTATAGTGACACTTTAACCTGAAAATTGGGCTGACAGGAAGCTTTACATTATGAATATGCTTGGAATGCAAAGGGGATTTGAACATAAATAAATCAATAATTAACAAGTTATTTAATCAATAAATAATAATGATAACAATGGCTTTTATACTTCGTCCGGTTGTGATTCGGCAATGCGGATCCGTACCGTTTTAATCGTATTCTCTGTCGTCTGAACAACCTCAATAACATAATCTTTAACGCGTAAGCTGACACCCGGTTCTGGAATTGTTTCTAATATTTCAAGAATCAAACCATTGATTGTCTTAGGACCATCAATGGGCAAATGCCAGTGATTATTTCGGTTAATATCACGGATGTTAGCCGAACCATTGATTAAGTAACTGCCATCTTCTTGAGGATGAATATCTTTATCTTCATCAATCGAATCGGCTGTAAACTCACCGACAATTTCACGAAAGATGTCTTCCAAAGTGATTAAACCTAAAATGTCACCGTATTCATCAACCACAAGGCCGGTTCGTCTATGATGCTTTTGGAACTGAATGAGCTGAGTATTCAGCGCAGTGCCTTCAGGCACAAAATAAACCTGTTTGATAATACTGTTTAAGCTTTCTTTGGTCAGGTTATCCTGAGCCAATAAATGCATTGCTTTTCTAACATGAATAATACCAATAATATTGTCCATACTATCTTCATACACCGGTAAACGGGTATTACTGCAATAAGAGAGTTGTTTAATAATGTCGGGCATAGGGCCATTAATGTCGATGCCTTCTATTTCATTTCTCGGCACCATGACGTCATTTACGGTTACTTTTTCTAGGTCAAGAATACTCACTAACATTTTTTTATGACGTTTAGGGATGATACTGCCAGCTTCCATTAATGCCATACGAAGTTCTTCGCTATTGATTGCCGCAGAGGATGAATCTTCTGGTGACACGCCAAGTAAAGCAAGTAAACGATTAGTAATGGCGTTGGTAAACCAGACTAATGGAAACAGCAAAATCAACATCGGTTTGAGCACCATGCTGGCTGGAAAGGCCACACGTTCAGGATGTAAAGCAGCTAATGTTTTTGGAGTGACTTCGGCAAACAGTAATACCACTAACGTAAGTATGAATGTGGCGATGACGATGCCGTTTTCACCATAAAGTTTGACACCGATAACCGTAGCAATGGCTGAAGCAAATATATTGACGAAGTTATTGCCAAGTAGAATTAAACCGATAAGCCGATCAGGACGCGCTAGTAATTGACTCGCCCGTATTGCGCCAGCATGACCTTCATGTTCTAAATGACGAAGACGATAACGGTTGAGCGACATTAAGGCCGTTTCTGCACTAGAAAAGAATGCAGAAAATAACAGCAGAACAAAAAGAAGTGTAAAAAGTACCGTGAGTGAGGTTGTTTCAGGCATGAGTTATTAAAAATTCCAGAACAAATTTGCTGCCAAAATAGGCGAATACTAAAAATATAAAACCAATCAGTGTCCATTTAATGGCTGTTTTTCCGCGCCATCCGTAACGCAATCTACCATGCAAAAGTGTTGCGAATACACACCAAGCAATAAGCGATAATACGGTTTTATGAAGCAGATGCTGAGCGAAAATATCATGGATAAAGAACATTCCAGCGGTTAAACCTAAAGTCAGTAAAATAAAACCGGCTGAAATAAGTTGAAATAAGGTGGTTTCCATGGATTGTAACGGGGGCAATTTTCTCATAAGACCAACTAGGTGGCGCTGGCGTAATTGTTGTTCTTGAATAGCTAAGATAATAGCTTGCAGGGCTGCTAAAGTGAATAAACTATAAGCGGCTAATGACAGCAATATGTGCCACTCTAAAGCAGGATTACTCAGTGTCGTCGTCGGTTCGCTAGGTACAGATGTTTTAAGAATAAGACTCAGCGCAACCAGTGGATAAATGACGATGCCAGGATGTGCCGTTTTTTGTCTGGCGCCAATAATAAGTGCGATAAGGGCCATTAACCAAGATGCAACTGCTAAAGTACTAAATAGGCTTAAATCCCAGCCATCATCCATCGTTAGAAAGATATCCGCACCGTGAAAAATAAGCGCTAAAACAGTCATGATTCCGATTGGGAATGAGATGGACTGTTGCTGATTTC
>DRHW01000026.1 GCA_011053005.1 Methylophaga sp. | reverse complement strand
GTCGGTAGATATAGTCCCCCAGAGCCATCGAATACAGGTAAAACGGGTGTTGTACGGAGATAAGATTCTCCTGCTCTTAATCCTGCCTCAGCAGCTTGAAATGCCATATTTCTATCTTTAAAATTCCCCGACATTTTTTCTTCTAAAATCGTAGTACTCATGCTGCTGATAGCAAGAATAGTCATAATTAATAGCATGATTAAACTTATTACTAACACCACACCTTGTTGTTTCACTAAATGATGTTTAGCCATGTTTATTGCACCCGATTTCTAATGGCAATAGTCGATGAGAATACTCTTCTCAGTCTTCCTTCAGTTCCGGCTATAGTACTGCCATTGAATTCTACTGACTGGTTACTCGTGGTTAGGTTAGTGTCTAATGTTTGTGCCAAAATGCTAATTTGAGCACTGATTACTTTATCCCAGTCATTTGCATCATTAATGACTTTCGCTGTTACATATCGATCCACGATGTCATCGTCGTTATCATCTGCACCATAAAGTACTTGAAGATTCTCAATACCTTCTATAAGTTCAGATGGGTTATTTGCACCAGTAGCCGTTGTTTGATCATATGACCAAAGCGCCGGCTCCCCATTGTGACCAAGTTTAATAAAGTAGGTGATGGCAGAAAATTTGAATACTTCAGCATCGTAGTTATACTGCTTTGATTCGCCAGTTAAACACACTGATGGTGCTGGAGAAGGATCATCTGGATCTGAAGCTGGATATGATTTACAAAAATTATCAGTTTGATTAAGAGTACTATTATGGCCGATAGCTTGAGATGTACTGCCTGAATTATCGTTTATGCTTGTTACTCTGAAAATATGTCCATCTTCACAGTCTGCAATCATTAAAATATCTTTTTCAGATATTTTGCATGAATTAGGCAGTACTACTGGAATCTCTCCATCTGAGCTACCTATATTTTCGGTTAATGTGGCACCGCAGCTCGTACCACGTTGGAGTGTGATGACATCAGTTCCACCAATCACTGTTGTTCCTAATTCTGCTGGTGTTGAAGGACTCCATGTCGTTGCTGAATCTGCATCACTGCCTGTTATGATCGTATTTACACCCATTGGTGATGGAATTGGTGCATTAGCGATTTGATTAATATTCATTTTCTCTATGGCCCTACAACCGCTATAGCCAGTAGAACGAATATCACGCGTTAAAATTTCTAATGCAAATCGAGCATTATCTTGGAGTCGTGATTGGGCTTCTGTAACACGATAAGTTTGCTTGTTTGTCACGAAGATTTGAATAACGCCTGCAACTAGAATTAATCCCAGTACTATGGCAATCATTAATTCTATAAGCGTTAAACCATTTTGTTGTTTATGAATTGGATTAATTTTCATCGTTCACTACTCACAGTAAATGATTGATTATCACTGCCGCCGCTACCACGAGAATCATCCCATTGAACTACAACTGTTACGATATCACCGCTTACCGTTACCGAACCTTTACCTTCAGGTAATTCTTCTAATGCAGTTTTCCAAGCGATTAAATCCGCCCCATTAAGTGTAGAACCTGAGATTGTTGATGGTTCATCTGTAAGCGCTGTCGAATAATCAGCTGTTCGATTTAATCTCATTCTGTCAATGATATCGTAAGCGATAATGGTAGCCGATGTTCTGTATTGAGCACTATGATTGTTTTTAAGACTAATCATTTGTAAGCTGGCTAAGCCTAATAGACCAAGTGCTAATACGAAAACGGCTATCATGACTTCCAATAGCGTAAACCCTTTAGTCTTAAGTTTTGTGCTGTAATCTTGAATGGTAATCATTCTGTGCAACTTGTTAAGTCAGATTGTTCAGCAATTCTTACCCGACCAGTATTTGATACGACAAGACCTTTTGCCTTAGTATATCCGCGATCATCACAAATAGTGAATGTTGAGTTGTAGCCGATAGCAAAGCCATCAGGCTGATATGTAACTCGGTTTTTACTTGGAAAAACGAGTGTGTTGCCAGTCGTTAACGCTGAATTAACACGAATAATTGTGTCGTCAGTATCTACAGAACCATTTCCATTGATGTCTTCATAAATAATCCAGCCTTCGTTCCAGTTACCACCACACTCCTCACCATCATCACTTTTACAGACAGTAACGGTTATAGCACGTTTGATAGCTTCACTTCGAGCGAAATTAAGAGATGCTGTAAGGCTATTAATTTGTGTAGTTAAGCGACTGTCTTTAATAAGATCATTAAAACTAGGAGCGGCTAAACCAACTAAAATAGCAGCAATGGCTAATGTGATCATAAGCTCAACAAGGGTAAAGCCTTTATTTTTTGTCCTTGATTCAGTCATTACCACGCCTTGTGTTTAGCAGTCATTGAATCATATCCTTATATATAAGAGCATGTAAAGGCTGGCTCTTTGAATCAACGTGACCTTGTTCTCGGTTTGGTGAATTATGTGTTGCGGTTAGACATCGTCTAAATAATGAGGTAGAGACATCGGTATTGAATATCTCTATCTCACTTGTCTTAGAAAGTCATTTTTATTAGATATTTTGATTGAAAGACGCTTTGTATCGATCTGCAAACTCTTCAGCAGTGAAACTATGGTTTTGAGTACCATGTTGCTCGATTTTGATGGCGCCTAGTAATGATGCAATACGACCTGTTGTTTCCCAATCTTTGCCATGCATAATGCCATGAATTAAGCCTGCACGATAAGCATCTCCACAACCTGTTGGATCAGCAAGTTTTGATGTTTTAGCACATGGGATATCTAGTCTTTGACCTGCAGTATAAATATGTGAACCTTCACCACCTCTAGTAATGATTAACGCTTCAACATGCTCGGCTATATCCGTTTCCGATAAACCGGTACGATCCTGGAACAGTTGGGCTTCATAGTCATTTAAGGTGATATAGGTTGCTTGTTTGGTAAAGTTAAGTAAATCTTCGCCATTAAACATCGGTAAACCTTGGCCTGGATCGAAGATAAATGGAATGCCTGCTTCATGTAATTGCTGAGCGTGTTGGATCATACCGTCACGACCATCAGGTGAAACAATCGCTAAGGTAATGTCTTTTGCTTCGCTAATATTAGTTTCATGGGCTAAGTTCATCGCACCGGGGTGGAATGCTGTAATTTGGTTATCGTTCATGTCCGTGGTAATGAACGCTTGGGCGGTATAACTACCTTTTTTTACATGAACATGACGACGACTTATTTGATGTTGATCCATCCATGTTGCATAGCTAGAAAAGTCACTACCTACTGTGCCCATAGGAACAGGTTCATCACCTAACAGTTTTAAGTTGTAGGCGATATTTCCAGCACAACCACCAAATTCACGGCGTAATTCAGGGACTAAAAATGCCACGTTTAGCATATGTACTTTGTCAGGCATGATGTGATTTTGGAATTGATCTGGAAATACCATGATGGTGTCAAAAGCGAACGAGCCACAAATAAGTGCTGACATAAAGTTATCCTTTTTCTTGAGTATTAAGTTGATTTTGGTCGGTACTAATCGTTACTTCGCCATTTAAAAAGGCTTTCAAATGATGACCGACAATGTCATTACGCCATCCTTGTAACAACGGTATATCTGTTTCACCTGCGACCATTCGTTCGACATCTTTGCGAGAAGCAATAGCAACCGGAGCAATTTCTTGTTCGATACAATATTTTCTGAGTAAAGACATTAAAGCATCGACAATGGAATCTTGTTGGGGTGTAAGTGGTTCTGTCTTTTTAATGGTTGGCCATTCCGCTTTTGGTGAGGCTTTGGCTAAGGCTATTTCAGCTAGCAATTCTTTACCGTGTCTATTGACGGTATTGGTTTCTAAACCACGAATTAAGCTAAATTTATCTAATGAATCGGGTGCTAATTTAGCTAAATCAAGTAATACATCGTCTTTTAATATCCAGCGGCGAGGGCGATTTGATGCCACTGCACGTTGTTCACGCCATGCAGCGAGACGTTGTAAGATCGCTAATTGAACACCTTTTAAACGACCAAATCCTTTTACCTTACGCCACATTGTTTCGGGCTTAACAAGATAAGTATCGATGCTAGTCAATGTTGCGAAATCTTCATCTAGCCAATGCGTACGTTTTTTGTCTGCCAATTGTTGGCTTAGTAATTTGTAAACATCACGTAAGTAACGAACATCGTCCGCGGCATAGTCAATTTGATCGGGATCTAAGGGACGTTTTGTCCAGTCGGTACGAGAATGCGCCTTATCCAATTCGACATTGATACACATTTTGACCAGATTGCCGTAACCAATTTGGTCGCCATAACCTAATACCGTAGCAGCCAGTTGGGTATCAAATACATTGGTCGGCAGTTCATCTCGAATCAGATATAACAGTTCGAGATCTTGGCGGGCAGCATGAAAAACAACGGCGATATTGGGATTGTAAATAAGATCTAAAATCGGTGTAAGGTCAGTGAGTGCAATCGGATCAATGCAGGCAATGGCCTCTTCGGTGGCCACTTGAATTAAACAGAGTTGAGGTGAGTAAGTCTTTTCACGTAAGAATTCAGTGTCAACGGTCATCCATGTTGTATGGGCAATTTGTTGACAAAAGTTCGTGAGTTCGGCGGCGGTATCGATGTATTGAACGGTCATTATTAAGAAAATCTTACTGAAAATAAAAGGTACAGTATAACGATTTTAGTAAATGCTGACCTTTGCTCGTCAATATTATTCCTCTTTAAGTCTATTTTCGATGTCTTGCTGGTTAAAAGGCCAGCCAATATCGCTGTTATCAGCAAACTGTACAACGGGAATGCGAATACCATAACGTGCAACGAGCTCATCATCATCAGCAATTTCAGTTGTTATTATGGTTAGCTGATATTGAGTGGCGAGTGTTTTCAATATGGCGTCTGCTAGTTCGCAAAGATGACAGCCGGAGGTGGTGTATAAAATTAGCGTGGTCATTTCTCTAGTAAACGGGGTATGAGATCAATAAAGTTACAGGGGCGATGGCGTGCATCAAGTTGTTCTCTCAGAATATCATTCCAGCCTGTTAGACACGCGCCGCTTGAACCGGGCAAACAAAATATGAAAGTACCATTGGCAACGCCTCCAATAGCGCGAGATTGAATCGTAGATGTTTTAATTGTTTCAAACGATATTTGGCGAAATAACTCCCCAAAACCTGCGATTTCTTTATCAAACAATACTTGTACTGCTTCCGGCGTACCATCTCGACCAGTTAAGCCTGTACCACCAGTTGTGATGACAGCATGAATACTAGGATCAGCAATCCATTTTGAAATAATGGCACGGATTTGGTAAGTGTCATCTGGTACGATTTGTTGTGCGGCAAGTTGATGACCAGCACTTAAAATACCTTCACGAAGAACTTTACCTGATGTATCGTTCTCTAAGGTTCGTGTGTCAGACACCGTCAGTAGGGCAATATTAATTGGGATGAAGCTACGTTCCATAATATATAACTCAGCATTATAAGTGGGTGAACCAGTATAATTGGGCGATGCCTTATGGTCTATTTTTAAACAAAGGATATGAGTATGAAGAAATTATTATTAGTTGCAGCCATCAGTGTCAGCTTAGTAGGTTGTGCTGCCAATGATCCAAACCAACGAGCTAAAACAGGGGCCGCTGTCGGCGCTGTTGCGGGTGCTTTGTTAGGGCATTCAATTAAAAATGATAAAGGTGGGGTATTGATTGGCACCGCAGTTGGTGCAATGGCTGGCGCAGGTGTCGGCCATTATATGGATAATCAACAACAAGAAGTGGAAGCCGCCTTAGCCTCTGAACAGGCCGCTCACAATATTGAAGTACAACGTCTGCAAGATGAAAGTTTGAAGATTGATGTATCAAGTGAGATCTCTTTTGATTTTGGTAGCGCAGCATTAAAATCAACGTTTATGCCAACGTTGATGAAAGTGTCTGATATTTTAGAACGCTATCCAAATACGATTGTTCATGTAGTCGGTCATACGGACAGCGTCGGTTCAGAAAGCTATAATATGCAACTTTCACAACAACGTGCTGCATCTGTAGTCAATTATTTTGCTTCTCGTGGCATTCCAACTGATCGTCTAGTCACTGTCGGTCGTGGTGAAATGGAACCAAGAGCAACTAACGATACCGAAGCCGGTCGTCAATTAAATCGTCGAGTAGAAATTTATGTCAAACCCGTCATCGAAGGGCAAGAATCAAAAGCATTCCAAACACCGCAAAGCGGCCAATACTAATAACGATCGCAGTAATAGCAACGCATCACGCAATGATCTAATCTTCGGTTTACACGCAATACAGGCAGCACTTGAAATGCCTGTAACGCGTGTGACCGAAGTGTGGTTATCAGATGAACGTCATGATGATCGTATTGCGGCTATTATTGAAGCGGCTAAACCACACGATGTTTCTATTCACAAAGTGGATAGTTATCAGCTAGATGAAATGGCGCCAGATGCTAGACACCAAGGTGGCGTTGCACGCTGTACGCCATTACGTGATTTAGATGAAACAGATCTCGATAAAATACTGGATGATCTTAAAGGTAATCCGTTTTTACTTGTTTTGGATGGCGTACAAGATCCCCATAACTTAGGTGCTTGTATGAGAACCGCTGAAGCGGCGGGTGCACATGCGGTTATTGCGCCTAAAGATCGTGCATCTAGTTTAACCAGCACTGCGTTAAAAGTATCAAGCGGTGCCGCAGAGCGTTTACCTTTTATACAAGTGACTAATTTGGCGCGTGTTTTGCGCGATTTACAAGCTCGTGGTATTTGGGTCGTTGGAACATCGGGCGAAAGTGAAGTAACACTTTATGACGCCGACTTGAAAGGTCCTTTAGCTATTGTTCTTGGCGCTGAGGGACGCGGTATTCGACGTTTGACTCGTGAGTGTTGCGATCATGTCATGTATATCCCTATGCAAGGTGGAGCGGAAAGCTTGAATGTTTCGGTGGCCGCAGGTGTGTGTTTATTTGAAGCATTTAGACAACGTAACTTGTGATTAAGTAACAACATAACGTAAAATTGTCGATTGCCTTTAATGAAAGTTAAAAATCGGCGAAACTCCTTGCCTCAAAAATTGGGGCTGTATAAACCGTGAGGAGCTCTTATGAGACATTACGAAATCGTGTTTCTGGTCCACCCTGATCAGAGTGAACAAGTACCTGCAATGGTTGAAAAATACCAGCAGATCCTAACAAGCAATGGTGGTATTGTGCATCGCTTCGAAGACTGGGGCCGCCGTCAATTAGCTTACCCAATCAATAAAATTCATAAAGCACACTACATTCTAATGAATGTTGAATGTGGTATTGAACAATTGAATGAAGTTACTACTGCTTTCCGTTTCAATGACGCTGTTATTCGTAACCTTGTCGTATCTACTGACGGGGCGGTTACTGAACCATCTCCAATGATGCGTAAAGATGAAGAAGAAAAACCGCGTAGACGCGATAACGCTTAAAACCCAAGGAGCATACAATGGCACGTTTTTTTAGACGTAGAAGATTTTGTCGCTTCACCGCTGAAGGTGTTAAGCAAATCGATTATAAAGATGTAACTTTATTGAAAAATTACATCACGGAAACAGGAAAAATTGTTCCTAGTCGTATTACAGGTACTAAAGCACGTTACCAACGTCAGCTTTCAACATGTGTGAAACGTGCGCGTTTCCTAGCGTTGATTCCTTACTGTGACATGCATAAGTAAAAACGTATTGTTATCCGAAACATCGAATCTAAATAAAGCGTAAAGAAATGTTGCAGGGGATTGCACAATTTTCAATGCGAGGACGCTGGCAAGCTGCTGGTGTAATTGCATTACTCTCGGTTGCCGCTTTGATGTTACCGCCCTTTAGCTATTTAGCAAGTGGGGTGATTGCGCTTTGTACGTTACGTATGGGGCCAAAAGAAGGGATTAAGGTTGTTTTAGCAACGACCGTTATTTTTTCATTAATAGCGGGATTGTTACTGAACAATTTTTATCTCTCTGGATTGTTTTTAATATCAAGTTGGTTACCGATATTGGGTGCCAGTTGGATATTGGGTTATACACGGTCGTTGGCGATGAGTTTATTAGCTACGACAGCGTTAAGTATTGTCGTGGTATTAGGTTTTTACTTAGTAATTCCTGATCCCAGTTTGTGGTGGCAGCAAGTGATTGCACCATTTGCAGAAAGCTTAACTCAGCAGCCAAATTGGCAGTTTGATCAAACACAAACGCAGGCAATAGTATTGAACTTATCAAGCATGATGACCGGTTTAATGGCCGCAGGTTTGAGTCTCAATATTATGTTGGGTTTGTTGATTGGACGTTCATGGCAAGCTAAATTGTATAATCCAGGTGGTTTTGCAGATGAATTTCAACAGCTTCGTCTGGGCAAATCTATTGCGATATTGACATTGATCATGATGGTGGTGACCGCCTTACCTTTGGGTGATGGTATGTCAATATTAAGAGCATGTTTGCCAGTGTTGTTAGTTGTATTTACCTTGCAAGGTTTGTCAGTGGTACATGCCATTGTCAGACAACAAAAAAGACAGTCATTTTGGTTGGTAGCTGTATATGTGTTACTGCTTGTGATGATGCCGCAGATGGCGGTATTGCTCACAATAATAGGTGTTTTGGAACAGTGGTTTAATTTTCGTCGACTTAATATAGTAAGCGACGAGTGACTTTAAAGAGCAGTGTTTCACTGCGAATGAGGGTAGAACGATGCAAGTAATTTTGCTAGAAAAAATGCAGAAGCTTGGAAATCTAGGTGATGAAGTTTCAGTTAAGTCTGGCTTTGGACGTAATTTCCTAGTACCTAAAGGTAAAGCTTTATCTGCAAACAAACGTAACAGAGAAATCTTTGAAACGCGTCGTGCAGAGCTTGAAGCAGCCGCAGCTAAATTACAGGCTGAAGCTGAAGTACGTAAAGCTAAACTAGTTAAAGCAGGTGATGTAAACATCATGGCTAACGCTGGTATCGAAGGTAAGTTGTTTGGTTCAGTAGGCGCTTCAGACATCACGGATGTATTGAATGCCGCTGGTGCTGATATTGACCGTAATGAAGTTCGTCTTCCTGAAGGTCCATTACGACATACAGGTGAATACGATATTACTATTCAACTGCATGCTGATGTACTTG
This sequence comes from Methylophaga sp., assembly GCA_011053005.1. GTDB lineage: Bacteria > Pseudomonadota > Gammaproteobacteria > Nitrosococcales > Methylophagaceae. The sequence continues at coordinate 66,836 of DRHW01000026.1, read as the reverse complement.
CTGTTGTTAAAGTAAATGTAACATCTGAAGCTCAACTGCAAGCACAAGCTGAAGCTGAAGAAAATAGCAAAGCAAGAGCTAAAGCGTTAGAAGAAGCTGAAGCCATTGCAAAAGCACAAGAAAACGAAGCATAAAAAGTAAGATCAATGGAGTCGAGTTTATCTCGGCTCCATTACCTAATTTTAGTTAAGCCCTATTAGTCTTAATCTGGTTTAGCTGTCTAAAATAATGTGGGTAAACACAACTGGGTGACTGCTGTGGATGACGATTTAAACTATCCTGAATCCTATACGGATATGGCGACACAAGCACTCAAGATCCCGCCTCATTCCATCGAAGCCGAGCAATCTGTGCTGGGCGGTCTCATGCTTGATAATACGAGTTGGGAGAAAGTCGCTGATTTACTAGTCGACCATGATTTCTACCGCCGTGATCATCAGCTGATCTTTCGTGGTATTGCAGCATTATTCGAAAAGTCTCACCCTGTTGACGTTATTACCCTAGCCGAATGGCATGATACCCGTGGCGAACTTGATCAAGTCGGTCAGTTAGCATACTTGGGTATGCTCGCTCGAAATACGCCGAGCGCCGCCAATATTGTGGCCTACGCTTCTATCGTTCGTGAGCGATCTATCCTCCGCCAACTGATTGCAATTGGCACTAATATTTCCAATGATGCGTTTAATCCTGATGGTCGCAGCAGTGAAGATATGCTGGATCAAGCTGAGCGGCAAGTCTTTGAAATTGCTGAAAAAGGTGCTAAACGGAGTGGCGGTTTTATTCAGGTTAAAGAAGTGCTGAGTAAAGTTGTTGATCGGATTGATACTTTATTTGAAAATGATAGTCCGATTACGGGTCTTTCTACTGGGTTTACTGATTTTGATATGCAAACCTCAGGTTTACAGCCAGCGGATTTAGTGATTGTCGCTGGTCGACCTTCAATGGGGAAAACGACTTTTGCAATGAACTTGGCAGAAAATGCCGCGATTAAAAGCAAAGAACCGGTCGCGGTATTTAGTATGGAAATGCCTGCCGATGCACTTGCGATGCGTATGTTATCGTCGCTGGGTCAAATAGATCAGCATCGTTTGCGTACAGGACGTTTAAATGATGATGATTGGCCGCGTTTAACCTCGGCCATCGCGTTATTGAATGAAGCGCCTTTGTTTATTGACGACACACCTGCGTTGTCGGTGACTGAATTACGTGCCCGAGCTCGTCGCTTAAAACGTGAACATGGCCTTAGCTTAATTGTTATCGATTATATTCAGTTGATGCAAGGCAGTGGTAAAACTGGCGAGAATAGAACTACCGAAGTATCTGAGATCTCTCGTTCGCTTAAAGCCTTAGCCAAAGAGCTTGAAGTCCCAGTTATTGCTTTATCTCAGCTTAATCGAAGTCTAGAGCAACGTCCCAATAAACGCCCAATCATGTCTGATTTACGTGAATCTGGAGCGATTGAGCAAGATGCAGATTTAATCGTATTTATCTATCGTGACGAGGTTTATAACGAAGATTCGACGGATAAAGGCAAAGCGGAGATCATTATCGGTAAACAGCGTAATGGTCCTATAGGCACCGTGGCGCTAACCTTCCAAGGCAAATACACTCGTTTTGAAAACTTTGCTTATCAAAATTACGATGATTATGGTGAGCATTAATCGTGGCCACTTATCCTGTTGCTGAGATTAATTTAGCTGCACTGCAACATAATTTTGAGCGTGTAAAACAGCTAGCGCCAAACAGTAAAGTCATGTCGGTGATTAAAGCAGATGCTTATGGTCATGGTGCCATTCAAGTTGCACAAGCATTGCACGCGAGTGATGCTTTTGCGGTTGCAAGGGTTTCTGAAGGTTTGCGGTTACGTGCAGCAGGTATTCAACAACCGATAGTCATTCTCGAAGGTGTACGCGCACTTGATGATTTACATGCTGCTGCTAATAACGTGTTGTCTCTTGTATTTCATCATGCTTTCCAGCTGGAATTATTGACATCAGTCCAGCTGAATAAGCCTTTAAGTTTTTGTTGGTTAATGCTTGAAACGGGCATGCACCGTTTAGGGTTGAGTTGTGAACAGATTGAACAGGCTTTAGCTGTGTTAAAAACTAGCTCGAATATCGAAGGGAATATTGGCTTGATGAGCCATTTTGCCAATTCAGACTTAATCGGCGACTCAAGAAATCAACAACAATTAGACCTTTTAATGGAGAGTGCTAATCAGTATGGTTTAGCAACTAGCATGGCTAATTCAGCAGCAATCCTATCTATTGAAGAAAGTCATGGTGAATGGATACGTCCAGGCATCATGTTATATGGTTCCTCACCTTTTGATGATCAAAGCCCGCAAGATTTAGCTTTAAAACCGGTGATGTTGTTACGCTCTGAATTAATCGCTATGCATGCTTTAAATATTGGCGATAGTGTAGGTTATGGTGGCAACTGGACTGCAGATAAAACAGGGCAAGTTGGCATTGTCAGCATCGGCTATGGCGATGGTTATAGTCGACATTTGTCGAATGTTGGCTCGGTAGTGATCCATCAGCAAAAAGTCGCGATTTTAGGTCGAGTATCGATGGATATGATTGCGATTGATCTTTCAAATGTAACTGAAGTTGCTATCGGTGATGAAGTCATTTTGTGGGGCAATGACTTATTAACGGTCGATGATATGGCTCAAAAGGCTAATACGATTTCCTATGAATTACTGTGCCAATTAAATGAACGTGTAACAAGGGATTATCATCATGGCCAAAGTTAAACGCGTCTATCGCTGTAAAGAATGCGGTGCACAAACGCCACAATGGGGCGGACGATGTGCAGAATGTGGTGCTTGGAATAGTTTAGAAGAAGAGATACAAGCCCCGGCATCAGCAAGTAGCCAATCTACGATCAGTCGTCATACTGGCTATGCAGGTGAACAAAAAAATCAGGTTCAATCTTTAAGCGAAGTGACGTCAGAACAGGCGGTTCGTTGGACGACCGGTTTGGATGAACTCGATCGTGTTTTAGGTGGTGGTTTGGTTACGGGGTCAGTCGTGCTGATTGGTGGTGATCCGGGGATTGGGAAATCAACGCTATTATTGCAAGCAATGGCGATAATGGCTAAAACTAGTGGTGTTAGCCCTTTATATATTAGTGGTGAAGAATCCTTACAGCAGATCCGCTTACGTGCCGAACGTTTGCAATTAGAAAATGCGCCACTGGATTTGATGGCTGAAACACACGCTGAACAGATGATTGCTACTGCCCATGCTCGAAAACCGCAAGTGATGGTCATTGATTCGATTCAAACAGTGTTTACTGAACTTTTACAATCAGCTCCGGGTACGGTTGCTCAAGTACGAGAAAGTGCAGCACAGTTAGTTCGTTTTGCTAAATCTAGTGGTACAACGCTCATTTTAGTGGGTCATGTTACGAAGCAGGGTGCTTTAGCGGGACCTCGTGTATTAGAGCATATGGTTGATACGGTATTGTATTTTGAGGGCGATACGTCCAGCCGATTTAGAATATTACGTGCAGTTAAAAATCGTTTTGGTGCGATTAATGAACTGGGCGTGTTTGCGATGACTGAGCTGGGTTTAAAAGAAGTAAGTAATCCTTCTGCTATCTTTTTGACACGTGGTGAAGCTGCACTGGCTGGCAGTGTCGTAACCGTTATCAGAGAAGGTAGTCGCCCAATGTTGGTGGAAGTACAAGCATTGGTTGATGATAGCCCATTAGGTAATCCACGGCGTGTTTCGGTTGGTTTAGAGCAGAATCGTTTAGCGATGTTATTGGCTATTTTACACCGCCATGGCGGTATTACCTGCAATGATCAAGATGTATTTATCAATGTGGTGGGCGGGGTCAAACTAAGCGAAACAGGGGCTGATCTAGCCGTTTTAGCGGCTGTGTTATCTAGCTTACGAAACAAGCCGGTTCCGCAAGATTGGGTATTATTTGGTGAAGTAGGTTTGACAGGAGAAATCAGACCGGTGCAAGCAGGTGAAGAGCGTATTCATGACGCAGCGAAACATGGTTTTAGCCATGCGATTGTGCCAATTGCCAATGCGCCACGAAAACCGATAAAAGGCATAAAAGTGACAGCCGTTAAACATTTATCCGATGCGATTTCAGCGTTACTGGATCAGTGAAGAAAGTTCACGATGTAATAAGGCTTCATCGCCTAGATTAAGCTCGACGAGTCGTTTTAGGTGGCTAATACTTTCTAAATCGATATTTTTACAGTTAAAGCCGATGGAATTATCGTCTATGTGGGCAACGATTGCTGCCATTTTAATAACGAGTTGTGCATTTTCGAGTAATAGATCTATTTGAAATTGATCATTGAGTTGTCCACGCCAACCGATAGGTTTAACGATTAAAATGCCATTTAGCGACACATCCAATACCTCACAGTTAGGATGTAACTCACCTTTATCAGCATGAATATGTGCTTGGGCATCGAATGGAATACGGCTAAAATGACGACGTTCATCAATGGTAAGATTGGTCATATTGATCTCCGCAAGAAATTAAACTGAGTACTATTCTAGACTAAAAGGACTAACCATGTTGTGGGTTAAAGCGTTTCATATTATTTTTGTAATAACCTGGTTTGCAGCGCTTTTTTATCTGCCAAGATTATTTGTTTATCATGCTATGTGTGTTGATAAAACTGGAAATGAATGTTTTAAAGTGATGGAACGGAAGTTGTATCGGGGGATTATGACACCAAGTGCAATCTTAACAGTAATATTTGGCTTGTGGTTATTGAGCTTTTATTCTTTTGAACAACTTAAGACGATGCATTGGCTACACGCTAAACTGACATTTGTTTTAATGTTGCTTGCCTATCATGGCTATTGTGGTCGATTGCTTCGTCAATTTAGTCATGATACTAACCAGCACAGTCATGTGTTTTATCGTTGGTTTAATGAATTACCAGTGTTGATTTTGCTTGCCGTCGTTATTTTAGTTGTTGTGAAGCCATTCTAATTTACATCAAAATACCCGATCTCTCATGATAAAAGATCGGGTATGACGATAAACAATTATTAGTCGATGTATTCGAATATTTTAATTACACGTTGTACACCAGCAGATTGACTTACGATATCTACAACTCGATCAGCTTCTGCGTGGCTGACTAAGCCAAGAAGATAAACTACACCATGCTCAGTCACTACTTTTACAAAAAACGGATCGATATATTTATCAGCAGTAAGTTTTGCTTTTATTTTTGAAGTGATCCAAGCGTCACTACTACGAGAAGGTAATGAGCTTGGTGCTGCAATCACTAACTCGTTTTGAACGCGACGGACGTTGAGAATAGTTTGTACTTCTTTTGTCACTTCTTGCTTAAGTTGTTCGTTTGGTGTTTCACCTGTTAGCAATACAACGCCATTGTAGCTCGTCGCATTAACATGGCTTTGATCATAGATTTTCTTATTAGAATATAAAATGCTCGACACTTTTATTTCAATAGATTGATCATCAAGAACAGTACCTGCAGAACGTCGGTCATGAACTACCGCAACACCGGTAGCCGCCCCGGTAACAACGGCAGCCGCGCAGCCTTGCAATAAGATGACGGGCATAATTAATAATATGAGGGCTTTCAGTTTAGGCATGTTTATATCCTGTTAAGTGTAAGAGTTTATTATCACCTGTGTGAGACAGGCTTGCTAGTATTTAGTTGCTATGAAAGGCATCTTTCACCCATATTATGTCATCTGCTTGTGGTGTTGGTGATATTGCAATGACATCGAATCGATAGCCTGAGTAAGATTGTGTATTTTGTAATAAATAATGTTCGGCAGTGATAATTATTTTGGCTTGTTTTTTATAATTGACACTTTCTAATGCGCTACCAAAACGTTCGTTTTTACGATAACGAACTTCAATAAAAACCAATGTCATCTTATCTTGCATGATTAAATCAATTTCACCGCGGCGACAATGATAATTTTTTGTTATTAATTTGAGCTTATGCTTTTGTAAATATTGGCAAGCCAGCAATTCTGCTTGTTGCCCTATTGTCAATGCTTCACCCATTTACGGCGCAATGGCTAATGGCTCTGACACGGGTAAAAGCTCGAGTAAGCCGTTATTAAATTTTGCCCATTTAGGAATACGGATGACTTGACCTGTTGTGTTAATCGAAAGCTCACCCGTTGCCCCACTAAAACTTGATTCGGGAGACTGGCTTAAATTATTGAGTTGAGGCACTAGATTATAAGCATCAGCCCCCAAAGCATATAAGCGAACAAATTCTGCAAAATGATCGGGTGATTCGTTATACAAGGCGACATAAGTCGGATCAGTTTGAGCTAGATCATTAAACACCCAGGGTATATCGCCGATAACAAGCTTATTAAGATCAACGTTTTGCTGGCGATTATCATACCCTTCATAAACATGGGAGGTTGCAATAATAGGTAGTTGGCCTGAGCGATGAAACTTAAGCTGAGGCACAAGTTGACGGGCTTTTAAAGGCTTAGCGATAAGGAAAATAAAGTCAACATCTTGTCGACGACGAGGTTCAAATTCTAAGGAATTACCGACACGCTGTCTTACTGCATCATAACGTTGTTCGCTGGCCTCTAAACCCAATAATGGTTTGAGCGTCGTAGCGTAATCGTTTTGAATAGGATTGTAATTTGCTTGTCTGAGTATTGTTCCACCATTTTGTTGCCACTCAGTTTTAAATGCATCAGCAATACGCGCTCCCCATTCATTACTAGGCGCTAAAATTATAGCGCGTTGGTAATTTTGTTTCTTAGCATAATCAGCAACGGCCACAGCTTCATCTTCTGGCGCTAAACCAAATTGGAATAAGTTTTGTCTGGTGGCGTCATTGGCTAAACGATTAAGTGCTAGTACTGGAATAGGTAAGTTCGGTGCATTCGCTAGAATTTGCACAGATTCTTTATCTAAAGGACCAATGACGAGGCTCGCATGCAGGTCGATAGCATGCTGATATTCTTGTAATACATTACTTAAGCCGGTCTGTTTGTCGGTATCAACAGCAAGGAAATGTAATCGGGCGGTAGATTTGCTATTAAAGTGAGCTGCAAGAATACCGCGTTTAATGGCTTCTGCTGCAGCTTTATAAGGGCCTGTTTCAGGTAGCAAAATAGCAATATCACTCACATCGGTAATATCTGTTGGTATTAGCTGATCAGAAGAACCTAAGCCAATTCCACCCATATACAATTCAGGATCAGTATAAAGCTGAGGATCGGCAGGATGATTAGGGTAATTACGTTTCCAATCTTCTAAAGCGGCGGTGAATACCTCGGGTTTATCACCATAAGTTTTCACCAAATACGCCAATGCAAACCAACCACTATCAATGGCTGGCGGAATACTTGGGTTAAATAAATCTAATGCTTCAGGTGTTAGCGACATCAGTGCAGACCAAAGCAATTGTTGATTTTGAGCTTTTTCTTCATCAGCTAATAATGGTGCAAGTAAAATATGACTATTGGCTTTTTCTAACCAGTTTTCAGTCATTGCGTAAGCTTGTATTTTAAGTTTAAGCGCCTGTTGTTTTTGTGCTTGAGCTGTATAGGTTAAATCAAAAGGGGCGAGCGCTGCTAAGGCTTGTTGTGGCTGAGAATCGGTTAAAGCCAGATTGGCTTGCAGTAACGCGACATTTAATTGCTGAGTTTCATTCAACACTTTCGGATCAACATTCACGAGACTATTTCTCACTTGTTCAATTTGATTGAGACGCCAAAATGCAATAGCTGCACGTAAATTGAATTGTGATTTTTGAGGTTCACCAGCGGTCTTAGCTAGATCAGTATATTGCTGTGATGCCGATAAAAAGTCGCCTGATTGTTCCGCAAGCAAAGCAGTATTATCGGGTCGAATAGCATTGGGTGACATTCCGGGTTGGCATGCACTCAGGCTGAGAGCGATGATTATAAATAAGCTTAAATAGAATCGTTGAGTCATGGCGTCGCATCGGGAATGATAAATTTAGAGAAACATAGTATCAACTCACGTATATTACGACCAGAACTGAGTAATTATTAAAGGCGTTCTTTGTGTCAGAAAATGAAATAGCATGTTTGTATATTGTCGCCACGCCGATTGGCAACCTAGCAGATATGTCACAACGGGCAATTGAAATATTGCAAACTGTTGATGTAATAGCCGCAGAAGACACACGCCATAGTGGCTTTTTGTTCCAGCATTTTGCGATAAAAACACCCAGCGTTTCTCTGCATGATCATAATGAACAACAGCGCAGTGAAACCTTATTAGCGCGATTACAACAAGGTGAGTCTATTGCTTTAATTAGTGATGCTGGCACGCCGTTGATTAGTGATCCGGGTTATAAATTAGTTTCACTTGTCCGTGAACATGGCATTCCGGTCATTCCTATCCCGGGCAGTTGTGCGGTCATAGCAGCACTTTCTGCTTCAGGTTTACCATCAGATAGATTTAGCTTCGAAGGTTTTTTGCCACATAAACAAGGCGCACGGCTACAAACATTAGAAAAATTAGCTGCTGACACACGCACCTTAATTTTTTATGACAGTCCACGTCGATTGCAATCAACACTCGTTGATATGGTGACGGTTTTTGGTCAAGAACGCCGCGCGTGTTTGGCTAGAGAACTGACCAAATTGCACGAAACCATCAACACTAAACCATTAGCCGAATTATTAGATTGGGTGTCTAATGATGCAAACCAACAACGTGGTGAATGTGTTTTACTGGTGGAAGGGGCAAAACAACAACAAGATGCTAGCGAAGTAGACGTCAATCGAGTGTTAAGTTTATTGCTTAAGGAGTTGCCGGTAAAAAAAGCCGCGGCAATGACGTCATCATTATTAGGCATTAGCAAGAACAATGCATATGACATGGCGCTTAAACTTCAGCACAAAGACTAGTTGTCAGGTATGATCTGCCGCTGAGATGGTCAGGCAATCGCGCTTTTAGCTAGACTAATTGTGAGGAAAGTCCGGGCTCCAATGGGCAGGGTGCCAGATAACTTCTGGGAGGCGCAAGCCTACGGCAAGTGCAACAGAGAGTATACCGCCTGATTATTTTCGAATAGTTAGGTAAGGGTGAAAGGGTGCGGTAAGAGCGCACCGCGCGGCTGGTAACAGGCGTGGCAAGGTAAACCCCACCCGGAGCAAGACCAAATAGAAGAGCAGTTTGTTTCGGCAGACAGATACGGCCCGTATCGTTCTTGGGTAGGTTGCTTGAGGCAAGTAGTGATGCTTGTCCCAGATGAATGATTGTCCTCGACAGAACCCGGCTTATCGACCATCTCAATTTTTGATTTTAGTATTTAAGTATCAACGTGTTTGTATTATTTCTACTTAGTTAGTACTAACGCCCTGATATGCTGACAGTTACAGAATCATCTTGTTCTGTAAATGACCTCATTCTTTTGGTCATCGAATCCCTCTCAAGTTAAACGCCGCCTTACATACAGGCTGATAAATTAATGCTGATATGAGTTTATCTGCAACTTAATCAACAGTAGGAATTCTAGGTGTAGTGGAAAGATGATGAGTTTGGTCAGTAACATTGCGAATCAACCGAGCATTCCGGCAGCGAAGTTGACTAAGCATAGGCTTTTTGCCGAGACTAAGACCAGATAGTATTTAGCAAAGTATCGGTTGTCAGATGAGTTGCGCACTGAGCTTGCAATAATTCAGCACATGCTAAGGCATCGGTCAAAGCGTTATGTTGCCGATAATATGGTAAATGATAGCGAGTACGACTATCCGTCAAGCGGATCGACGCCAGATTTCGCCTCATTAAATAGCGCCACAACGATTTACTTAGTTTGCGGGAAAAACGTGCCTCAAGAGCCATGGTGTCAATAACTGGAAATTCGATCCCTTCGTGTATGTGATGTTTAAGGGCTGCATTCAGAAACCCTCGTTCAATAGGGCTATGGTGTACCACCACGATCTTGCCCTGTAATCGAAGTAATAATTCATCTATCACAGTGGACAAATCTGGAGCGTCTGCGACAGCGGAATGGGTGATCCCATGCACCACAACAGATCTTGAATGCAACTGGGTTTCAGGTTTGACTATCCAGTGTCTGGCGCTAGCACAGCGTATACGTGTCAAACTCATATCAACTAAACCAATACTGACAATGCTGTCTCGATTTGAGTCTAAGCCGGTGGTTTCGAAATCTAGAGCAACCATCGGTACATCACTTATAGGCGTGGATGCAGTGACAACCCCTGCCTGATAAAAGGCTTTTAATGCGGGATATTTACTCGTCTTTGCCAATAAGGCAAAGTGTTTTCTCCAATCAGCGTGGTCTGTTGCGGTCAAGCTTTGGGTTTTATCTGTAAGTTGATCTTTACCAAGATAAAACATATCGCCCTCTCAATTGACCCTACCGGGTTGGTATCTGAATTTCATATAACGTTGTGCACTGCTCAATATCTGAAAGGCTTCTTTAAGATTTTTCCGATCAAAATCCGAGAGATATTCTGGCTCTATATTGTTATCTGGCTCGCGTTTAAGTTCAATATCTAAGGCTTGATGACGAATCCTGACCATCGCGATAAATTCTAGGGCATCACGTAAATCCTGTCCTCTGCCGGGTGGAAGGATTCCCGCTTCAATAACATCTTTCAGCCGCTCAAAACTATTGCGTGCCGATGAGCCTATGGCGAGGGCATGTAAACGAATAAGGTCAGCTATTGGCGCGGTACCTCGTCGTTTCATATTAATCGAATTTGTCTGGCGACCATCTGTCTCCATCACAAAGTCCTTAAAGAATCCCAGGGGAGGGGTTCTAAGTAAGGCATTACGGGCCATACATGCTAAAAAATGCGAGTTTTTATGGGCTTTCTGTCTGATCAATCGATTAAGTTGTTCCGCCCAATGGGTCTGACCCCATATGCCTTCTAGATCAAAGAAAATTGCGCTGTGCAATAAAGACTCAGCGCTAGGTTGCTCAATCCATTGGCTAAAATATTGTTGCCAAACCGCCAATGGTTGGCGCCACCGAGTGTTGGTGGCCATTATGTCGCCAGTGCAGTAGCTGTAACCACAACGCGCCAAGCCGTCGCAGACAAAATTGGCCAGCGCCTCAAAATAACTGCCATGTAGATCGGGGTCATAATTGTTACTAAGAATAATGGCATTATCCTGGTCGGTTACTATCAGTTGTTCGCCTCGTGCCATAGAGCCTAGGGCTAAAAAACAATAGGGCACCGGTGGCGGACCCAGAGATGCTTCTCCAAGCTCACATAAGCGTTGTTTAAAACTGCGACCCACCACGGCCATTGCACTGCCTATCATTTGCGAATTGGCATCTTGGTGGACCATACGGGTAAAACAACCTTGTACGTCATGAATGAGGGAGGCTAACTCATCTACACTTTGGCCGCTAAAAATATTTTTTACTACAAATAAGCTGTTTTCCGATTCGTAACGCAAAATATCAATATGGCTTATAAGACCAATTGGTTGGCTTTTTCGCAGCACGGGAAGATGCTGAACATTGTGTTTGAGCATTAACATCATTGCTTCAAACACAAATTGATGACTCTGCACATAAATTAATTCTGTGGTCATGATATCTGCCACAGGAATTTCGCTGCTTAAACCTTCTGCAACTAAGCGTCGCCTAATATCCAAGTCCGTAATAATGCCGATAACTTGGGTTTCAGGCTCTGTTTGATTTGTTGAAGAACGAGTGATTAATAATGAGGAAACATTTTCTTCGGTCATTCGAAGGGCTGCTTGATGTACGGTAGTAGAGCTGCATACGGTGACGGGTAAAGTCGTTATTAAGTTCTCTACCTTAGCGGTAAGTAATCCATTATCGTCTTCACGTTTGGCCATTGATTGACGTAAACGAGTTTGATCTTCTACTTCTACAAAATCTGCAAAATGCTCAAAATTATCAAATAAATAATTAAATGTTTGTTCGCCAATAATGTATATCAGGGTGTCTTCAAGCGCTGTAACGGGAAAGCGGACCGGACGATTAAGCATCAAACTTTGTTCGCCAAAAAAATCGCCCGTTCCCAGACGATTATATAATTGTCCATCCCGACGAAAAACTTCTACTGCGCCACTGCGAATTACATACCACTGATGATTATCTTGACCGAGTTGCAATATCGTCGAGTCTGCTCGGTAATAAGCGACTTCAACATTATTGGCAACGTTGGCCGACTCCTTGTCAGGTAATGTTGAAAATGGCGGATGGCGTCTTAAAAAGTCCAACACTTCGGATTGTTCAGCCTGCATTATCCTACTCCGTGATGTGTTTATTTGCTCTATTTCTAAACCTCATTTAGCTTAGAAACAGGGCACGCATACGCCAAATTGTGAGTTATCTAGGCTCTGACATCAAACCTTTAATCGTGGAAAAGGCAGCAATCAGCAGCACGATGGTAAAGGGTAGACCGGTAGATACAGCCATCGCTTGTAAAGCGACTAATCCACCCCCCAAAATAAGGGCTATCGCAACTAGACCTTCAAATAAGCACCAGAATACACGTTGTGGCGTAGGCGCATCAACTTTGCCTCCCGCTGCAATGACATCAATCACTAGTGACCCAGAATCGGACGAAGTCACAAAAAACACAATCACTAAAACAATGGCAATAAACGATGTGATACTGGACATCGGTAATGCATCAAGCATGTAAAACAGCTGTAAAGGTAAGTCTGCTTCAATTACTTTTTGATAACCATCTACAACAACTTGTTTGATCGCTGTACCACCAAAGACGGTCATCCAAAATGCACCCGCGATAGAAGGTATTAACAATACTGAGATGATAAACTCGCGCACTGTTCGGCCACGGGAGACTCGGGCAATGAACATACCGACAAAAGGGCTCCATGATATCCACCAAGCCCAGTAAAATGCAGTCCAGCCTGATGAAAAGTTACTGTCTTCGCGTCCTACTGGATTGGCAAGTTCCGGCAAATACTGAAAATAGGCGACGATGTTATCGACAAAACCGGTAGCAATAGCGAGGGTTGGTCCAACGATGACAACAAAAAACAATAATATAAAAGCTAGCATCATATTGATTTCAGATAACTTTTTAACCCCAGCATCCAATCCTTTCATTACTGAAATAAGCGCCAATGCGGTGATCCCTATTACCAATACGATCTGGGTGGTTTCGCCCAATGGAATGCCAAACAGATAATGTAAACCGGAAGCGGCTTGTGAGGCACCTAAGCCCAGTGATGTTGCTAATCCAAATAAGGTCGCTAGTACCGCCAATATATCGATGATATGACCTGGCCAGCCCCATACTCGCTCCCCCAATATTGGATAAAATACCGAGCGGATTGTTAGCGGTAAGCCCTTGTTAAACGAAAATAATGCTAAACCCAAGCCCATAACAGCGTAAATTGCCCAGGGATGTAATGCCCAATGGTAAATAGTGGCCGCCATCGCTAAACGTTCTGCTGACTCGGCATTACCTATAGCGCCAGCCAAAGGAGCCCAATCGGTACGTACGCCATTTTCTGTGGCGGTTCCGGCAAACGAAGTGCCAAAATGGGTTAGCGGTTCGGAGACGCCATAAAACATCAGGCCAATGCCCATACCTGCCGCAAATAACATCGAAAACCAGCTTAAATAGCTGTAATCAGGTGTTGCCTCGGTGCCGCCGAGACGCACTCGACCCAAAGGTGAAACCACCAGAGCAATGCATGTCAGTACAAAAACGTTTGCAGCACTAATGAAAAACCAGTCGACATTAGTTGTTAACCAGTTTCTGACACCACTAAACAAGGGCTCAACTTGATTTTGAAACATCAGGGTCAGCACGACAAAGGCAATGATTGTGAGTGCTGAGATGGCAAAAACTCTATTGTGTATATCTAAGCCAAATGGCCCTACATTAAGCAGAATATTGTCCTGACCTATTTGATAATCGGTATCGATAGGGGTCACCTTGCCATCGGGAACCATAGGATCATTATTATCTGTCATCAGATTATCCTTATTGTGTGTTGTTTAATTTGAGAATGCGCTAGCAACTTCATGTTTACTTAAAAGTAATAGCCAATATTAATATTAAAACGTTGCTCATAATCATTGCTGTCACCAGAACCACTGCCGCCGACAAAAGGCTGATTTTTGGCATGTACCCAGTCAAAATAAGTAAACAGACCACCTGCGGCTACTGAAAATCCAGTCACGTTCATTACAGTATTAGCAGTGTTATCTGACTTGTTATATACAACGCCGTAGTTATTATAAAATTGTAAGGCTGTCACGGGGCCGAAATTGACTGCTAAATCGTACGCCAGATTGACCGTTGTAGAGGTGGCTTCAGCAGCAATAGAGTCATAAAATGAATAGGCACCTACTGCAATACGATCGAGTTGAGCAATGTCATAGCGGTATTGGCTTTGTTGTAGTTGTAAATGCCAATTATGGTATTGGCTATTAGTATGAAGTGCCCAGGCTTGGTAATCTCCCACACGCTTGGTCCCATCATGCAATCCACCGTATAGGCCCGATACGCCCACTTCTGTGGATAGCGCACCCTGATCAAAATGATAAGCAAATCGACCACTAAACGTATTGTATTCCCCGATGGCCTGAGTTGGCTCATCATAAATTCCTTCGCCTAGAGGCCGGCCGCCAACAATATCATAGGAATATCGGTCAGAACGATTATCTACGTAACCGTCAACGCCGCCTAATTCATCATTTTTAAAGAAACCTAAATCAAGTTGCCAGTTATCGGCAAGCGTTCGTTTAAATACGACACCCAAATCAAAGTCATCTTCTAGCCCTAGATAATAGTTAGTGCTGAAGAAATAATTTTGCGAATTATAGGGGCTGTTACCAAATGGTACTTTAGTAATACCAACCTCAGTCTGCCAATTTTCACTAATTTGGTATCCGACATATGCGTATTTAATGGCCGTCATATAATCGAAAAAGCGAATTTCGCCGTTTAAAGAAACGTCGCCAATAGTGCCACTTAAGTTCAGACGGAAAATATCGAAATCGAAATCCCCACCACGATTTTTATTACCCTCGTCATAGGAGGTATAGCTGTAATTGGTACGAATGGCACCGCCTACGGTAATACCATCCTTAGACTCAAGGATCGTGTCCGAGCCCTCTTGGCTAGCGAGTTCGGCTTTAGTATCAGCATTTGACGCTAATTGAGAAGTGCTTGCATCGGCTTGCTCTTCAAGCTGACTCAGCCTATTTTGTAGTGCCAAAATTTGAGCTTTGAGATTAGCGAGCTCAGTAGCATTGATTTCTACGGTTTGTGCATAAATCGGATTAACAAATGCATTCGCTAATATAATCGCTGTCAAACGATATTTAAGTTTCATACTTCTTCCCTCTAGTGAAACATCAGGCAGGCCCAATGAGGCGGATCGAGTATCGGATTACATTTTTTATTAAGGATAGGCTAAAGCCAAAAAAATACTATGTGATACAAGTTGGCTTATGTTCTAACGGATACCAGTATCGCCGATTAGGCATTGAAACGCGACCTTAGCATTGAAAAAGTGAATTATTAGTTGATTAAATTTAGATTTGTTTTTGATAGATGAGTACATTTTGTACTCTCACTAAAGATGAGAGTACTTCTTAAAATGGCATTTATCCGCGTGTAATCTATTTTATGTATGTGTACTCTAGTTAGTTTACTGAATATTTAAGTTTTATTTAGACGTGATGAATAGCTTCAACTTCTAGAATCTACATTAACTTACGATGCCAGTTTTATGATAAAAAAGTAGTCCTTAGTTCTCGCCTGATAGTTATCTCCCCCACACTTACAAAACCTCGCTAAGTCATTGTGTTAAAAAGAGGATTTAGGTGATTCTGTTGCTTGACACACTCCTTGTTCACTCATATAGTGTCCTTTAGTGGGTAATTGTGGATCAAAGTGGATCGCATAAATTGAGGATGGCAAGTGTTTCGAGGCGTAGCAACATTTAATCTAGATGCAAAAGGACGGATGGCCATTCCAGCCAAGTTCCGTAAGCATCTTGACGTGTGTTGTGAAGGTCGTCTTGTCGTGACTATTGATCACTCTGACCATTGTTTACAGCTATATCCTTTACCTGAATGGGAAGGCGTTGAACAAAAATTATCTGAACTACCTAGTTTAAATCCTCAAGTACGTCGTTTGAAACGCATGTTGTTGGGTTATGCCACCGAATGCGAAATGGACAGTAACGGTCGTATTTTATTACCCGCTAAATTGCGTGAGTTTGCTGGTTTAGATAAAAGCACTGTGATGATTGGTCAAGGTAATAAATTTGAGTTGTGGGACGAACAAACATGGAATGCACTAATGGATGAGTGTTTAGAAGAAAACTTTGACGGTATTTTACCCGTTGAATTAGAAAGTCTCTCAATTTAAGGCGCAGTTATGACGGTTAGTCGTTCGGAACATCTACCGGTTTTATTAAATGAAGCTGTAGCAGCTTTAGATATTAAGGCGGATGGCATTTATGTGGATGGTACGTTCGGCCGTGGTGGTCATGCACGTCAAGTATTGACGCAATTATCTGATGATGGACGATTACTGGGTTTAGATAAAGATCCGGCAGCGATTTCTGTAGGACAAGACTTAGCCAAGCGCGATCCCCGTTTTAGTATTGAACAATGTTCATTTGCTGAGTTAGCGACCGCGGCTTATGCTCGCGTTTGGCAAGGTAAAATTAATGGGATTTTATTAGACATCGGCGTGTCATCTCCACAACTTGATGAAGCTGAGCGTGGCTTTAGCTTTCAAAAAGATGGCCCATTAGATATGCGAATGAATCCTGATGCCGGAATGAGTGCAGCAGAATGGTTAGCAACGGCTGAAATGGAAGATATTGCCCATGTGATTAAAACCTTGGGCGAAGAACGGTTTGGAACGCGCATTGCTCGTGCCATTGTTGAAACACGCGATGCATCGCCAATTACAACAACAAAACAACTTGCCGATTTAGTCGACAAAGCAAGCCCGTTTCGTGAAAAACACAAACATCCAGCGACACGGACATTTCAAGCAATCCGTATTTATATCAATAATGAACTAGGCGATTTAACGACGGGTTTAGAACAAGCATTAGATGTACTTGCTGTCGGTGGGCGCTTAGCGGTGATCAGTTTTCACTCTTTAGAAGATCGCATCGTTAAACGTTATTTTCGTGAACAAGCGAAAGGTGATGATTTACCTGCTTATTTTCCGGTACGAGCTGATGAGCTGAACCCACGTGTTAAGTTGATTGGTAAAGCAATTAAAGCGAGCAAGGATGAATTAGCCGTTAATCCACGAGCACGTAGTGCTGTATTACGCATCGTTGAGAAATTAATCTGATGTTGCTCGATAAATTAGAACCTATTCGTATCGAAGTACCTTTGCTAGTCATCGTTTTTGCGGTGGTTATTACTGCTGTAGGTGTTGTCTATAGCAAACATCTTGGTCGGATAGAATTCGTCGCATTACAAAAATCAGAACAACGACGCGATCATCTTAACGAAGAATGGGGTCGTTTGTTATTGGAACAAAGCACTTGGGCGAGCCCTGCAAGAATTGAACAACAAGCCGAACTTCGCTTGGACATGGTTGCGCCGACAGCAGATATGACGGTGGTGATCAAACCATGAGTCGTCAGACTAATATCGTCACTCAAGTTGGGTCTTGGCGACTCAACCTAGTGCGTCTGGTTTTTATTATTTTAGTGGTAGGGCTTGCTTGGCGTTTGGCAGATATTCAGGTATTAAATTCAGATTTTTTACGTGGACAAGGCGATGCACGGCATCTTCGTGATGTGACGGTACCTGCTCATCGTGGGATGATCCTCGATAGACATGACGAGCCTTTAGCCATTAGTACACCCGTAGATTCGGTTTGGGTTAATCCAAAAGATGTATCCGTTAGTGATACTAAATTACCTAAGTTGGCTGATTTGTTAGGCATCAATATCAGCTCGGTTAAGAAAAAAATAAAAGCGAATAAAGGGCGTGAGTTTGTCTACTTAAAAAGACGTATTTCACCTGAACTCTCAGACAAAGTGAAGCAGCTGAATATTACTGGCATAGCATTACAGCGAGAATACAAACGTTTTTATCCAGCAGGCGAAGTGACGGCGCATTTGATCGGCTTTACGAATGTTGATGATAAGGGACAAGAAGGCCTAGAGTTAACGCATGACGAGTATTTGCAAGGTGTGCCAGGTTTAAAGCGGATGATGCGTGATCGCTATGGACGCTATGTTGGTGGTGGTGAGCAACTTGTCGCCAGTAAAGCAGGTGAAGATATCAGATTGAGCATCGATTTACGATTGCAATATTTGAGTTATCAAGCACTCAAGTTAACTGTAAATAAATTCCAAGCAAGCTCTGGTTCTGCAGTAATTTTAGATGTACAAACAGGCGAAGTTTTAGCGATGGTTAATCAGCCTGCTTTTAATCCGAATAATCGTCGGGGTTTGAGTGCAAGTGATTATCGTAATCGTGCCGTTATTGATTTGTTTGAGCCGGGTTCTACTGTAAAACCATTTACTGTAGCTACAGGCTTAAAATCAGGAAAATTTACAGTAGAATCAATCATCGATACCAACCCAGGGCATTTTCGTGCTGGCGGTCATACTATAAGAGATCATCATAATTTAGGTGAAATTAGTCTGGCAACATTGATTCAAAAATCGAGCAACGTAGGGGCAAGTAAAGTTGCTTTAACCGTTGAGCCTGAAGAATTATGGCAAGGTTTTTCATCATTTGGTTTAGGCCAACCAACCGGCGCTTATTTCCCGGGTGAAGCAATGGGCAGCTTGCCTGATTTACAAACATGGGGTGCATTTGACCGAGCAACCTTAGCCTTTGGTTATGGCATGGCTACGTCAACCTTACAATTAGCTAGAGCTTATATGGTGCTTGCCAATGGTGGCATTTTAAGACCTGTTAGTTTGATGAAAACAGATAATTTGCCTGAAGGCCAACGGGTATTTTCAGAAGATACAATGAAACACGTATTAAGCATGATGGAAAGCGTTGCATTACCGGGTGGTACTGCTGAAAGAGCGGCTGTGGAAAATTATCGTGTAGCGGGTAAAACAGGTACGGCGAAAAAAGCATCAGCTGGTGGTTATTCAGCTGCAAAATATGTAGCTGTATTTGCAGGGGTGATTCCGGCGAGTAAACCACGCTTAGCGATGGTCGTGATGATTGATGAGCCACAAGGTAGTTACTACGGTGGTATCGTTGCGGCGCCTGTGTTTTCATCTGTCATGACTTCGGCAATGCGTTTGTTAAATATTGATCCTGATAATTTACCTGAGTCACGTATGCTGGTGGCAAAACAATGATTGTCACTAATAAACAATCTTTACCGTTGCTGCTAGCTGGAATGTTAGCTGATCCTTCGATCCTTGCTGATTTTGTTGTAACAGGATTAACGTTAGATAGTCGACGCGTTCAAAGTGGTGATTTATTTATCTCATTATCCTCAGATAATGACCAACGCCGTTTATATCTAGAGCAAGCACTTACATTAGGCGCGCAGTCTGTATTATTTGATGCTACTCAAGCGTTGTCTGAGCAGGAACTAAAAGTATTAACAGATGCCCATGTTGAAGCTTATCCAATCAAAAAATTGGCTGATAAAGTAGGTGAAATTGCCGCTCGTTTTTATGGCCATCCTTCATTAGCGATGACCGTCATTGCAGTGACGGGCACAAATGGCAAGACCTCAGTGAGTCAGTTTATTGCTCAAAGTTTAGAGTTTTTAGGTTTGCCTTGTGGTGTGATTGGCACTCTTGGCGTCGGCAGGGTGAGTCATTTACAGTCTAATGGTATGACAACGCCTGATCCTATTAGCTTGCAAGCAGCATTAGCTGATTTATGTCAGCAATCTATTAAATACGTAGTAATAGAAGCATCTTCTCATGCACTTGAGCAAGGTCGGTTAAATAGTGTTGATGTTGATGTTGCAGTACTGACTAACCTGAGTCGTGATCATCTTGATTATCATCTAACAATGGATAATTACGCCTCAGCAAAACAGCGTTTATTTGAGATGGATAATATCAAAACAGCGGTGATCAATAACGACGATGACTTCGGTAAATTATTGATTACACGCTTATCTGCTAAAGATGATTTGGCGTTAATGACTTATAGCAGCCTGGGCTTTGACGATGTCACGCTTCAAGCGAAAAACGTAGACGCGACAAGTGATGGCTTTAGTTTTGAATTAGTTAATGAATCTTTAACGGCCAATATTCAAAGTCAATTATTAGGACGTTTTAACGTCGATAATTTACTCGCCGCTGCAAGCAGTTTATTAGCGATAGATGTGTCATTCGATGATGTGGCAAAAGCGTTGGCGCAATGTCAATCTGTTGATGGCCGTATGCAATGTTATGGCGGAAACGAACAGCCTCAGGTTGTGATTGATTTTGCACATACGCCAGATGCGTTAGAACAGGCTTTGAAATCATTACGTGTTCATGTAAGCGGTGATAGCCAATTGTGGTGTGTCTTCGGTTGTGGCGGGGATCGTGATAGTGGCAAACGACCTCTCATGGGCGAAATAGCAGAACGTTATGCCGACAAAATAGTATTAACGGATGATAATCCAAGAAGTGAAATGCCAGAGCTTATCATTCAAGCCATTTTATCGGGCATTAAACAACCGCAAAACGTGCATGTTGAACATGATCGTCAGTTAGCGATTACTTACGTGACAAGTCATGCTAAATCAACTGATATCGTCTTACTTGCAGGTAAAGGACATGAACAATACCAAGAAGTTGCTGGCGTAAAATATCCGTTTAGCGATTCGGTAGCTGTTCAAGATGTATTGCTTGCAGCCAATGATGCTAGCCAATTGTTACAGAGGTTTAAATCGTGAGTCTTCCGTTGTCTTTATCTCAAATTGCCGATGTTTTAGGTTGTGATACGCCCATTGTAGATGTCGCGATAACAGGAACAGCTATTGATAGCCGTAAAGTATTTTTAGGATCATTATTTGTAGCCATTGCTGGTGAGCGTGTTGATGGTCATGATTATATTGCTGCGGCAAGAAAAGCGGGGGCTAGCGCTGCACTTGTTTCAGTTAAACAACACGATCCTTTGCCACAATTAGTCGTAGCAGATGTGGTGAAAGCCTTTGCTGCTTTAGCGACATTTTGGCGTCAACAAAGTCATGCAAGAATTGTTGCAGTGACCGGCAGTAATGGTAAAACCAGTGTTAAAGAAATGATTGCCGCGATATTACGTCAATCTGGAAACGTGATCGCAACACAAGGCAATTTGAATAATGATTTAGGCGTGCCACTGACCTTAACGCGTTTAACCGCATTAACTGATTTTGCCGTGATAGAAATGGGCGCAAGTCGTCGAGGCGATATTTTGCGTCTTGTTGAAATGGCTCAGCCACAGTTTTCACTTATAAATAACGTCGGCCCTGCTCATTTAGAAGGTTTTGGCGATTTGATGGGTGTAGCTAAAGCAAAAGCAGAAATCTATTACGGTTTAACAGATGATGGTGTCGGTGTCATCAATGCGGATATGGATTTTGTTGATGCGTGGAAGGAAGTACTTGCTAACAGAAAAAGCTTAAGTTTTGCCTTAGATAATGATGCGGATATCACAGCAAAAGACTTGCAAATGGATACAAGTTCAAGCCATTTCATGGTGGAACTTGCAGGCGAATTTCACTACATCAATGTCCCATTGCCAGGTCGACATAATGTGGCGAATGCACTTGCGGCAATAACAATTACCCATGCGATGGGCATTTCTGCTGAAGCTATGGTTAAGGGGTTAGCCTCGGTGGCTGCAGTGCCACATCGATTGCAATTACGAAAAGGACTGAATCAATCCCAACTGATTGATGATAGCTACAACGCTAACCCTGGGTCTTACAAACAAGCATTAGCCACATTAGCCACGTTTTCAGGCCAACATTGGTTAGTGTTAGGTGATTTTGGCGAGTTAGGTGCTGATAGTGAGCAGTTACATAGTCAAATGGGTGTTGATGCAAAAAGTGCAGGTGTTAAACGATTATGGACGGTAGGCGTACAAAGTAAAAATGCCTGTGAAACATTTGGTGCAGGTGCACAACATTTCGACGATGTAGCCGCGCTTGAAACAGTGCTCAAACAAACCATCACACAAGATGTCACCTGTTTAATCAAAGGTTCTCGTTTTATGCAATTAGATAAGTTAGCTGATTCGTTAGCACAAGAGGACAAAGCCTAATGTTGTTATCACTAAGTGAATATTTAACTCAGTACTATACTGGGTTTAATGTATTTCAATATCTGACATTACGCGCCATCTTAGGTGTTATCACTGCGTTAGGGATTGCCTTAATTGTTGGCCCTGCAATGATCCGTCATTTAAGTTTTAAACAAATCGGTCAAGTTGTTCGTGATGATGGCCCACAATCGCATTTGAGTAAAAAAGGCACACCGACAATGGGTGGCGCACTGATTTTAGTAGCGATTGCGATTAGTACTTTGCTATGGGCAAATTTAAGTAGCCGTTATGTCTGGGTGGCTTTAATTGTGACTTTATCATTCGGTATAGTTGGTTTTGTCGATGATTACATTAAATTAGTACGCCAAGATACAAGAGGCTTATTAAGTCGTTATAAATATTTTTGGCAATCGGTCATTGGTGGCGGTGCGGCCATCTTTTTATATATGACAGCGATTGGCCCTGTAGAAACACAACTTATCGTGCCATTTTTTAAAGATGTCATTATTCCGCTTGGTGGTTGGTACATGTTACTGACCTACTTAGTGATTGTAGGCAGTAGTAATGCCGTCAATCTGACGGATGGTTTAGATGGATTAGCGATCATGCCGACAGTAATGGTGGCGGCGGCGTTAGGCATATTTAGTTACGTGACGGGTCATGCTGAGTTTGCTCGCTATCTTTCAATTCCTTATATTCCGGGTGTCGGCGAATTAACCGTATTTTGTGCCACGATGGTCGGTGCTGGTTTAGGTTTCCTTTGGTTTAATACATATCCAGCACAAGTCTTTATGGGCGATATCGGCGCATTAGCATTGGGTGCAGCACTAGGCACCGTAGCCGTGTTAATTCACCAAGAATTGGTATTACTCATCATGGGCGGGGTGTTTGTTATTGAAACCCTATCCGTTATTTTACAAGTTGCTTCATACAAATTACGTGGCAAACGCGTCTTTTTGATGGCACCAATTCATCATCACTATGAATTAAAAGGCTGGCCTGAACCACGCATCATCGTCCGTTTTTGGATTATTACCGTATTTTTGGTGTTAATCGGTCTAGCGAGTTTGAAAATACGATGAGTTTTATGGCTAATCAAGCGACGCATATTCCGTCATATCTGATTATTGGTCTTGGCCAAACAGGTTTGTCATGCGTGCAATTTTTGGTTAAACAAGGTTATACCGTAGCAGTAATGGATACGCGTGACCAACCGCCTGGTTTAACTACATTACAGACGGAATATCCTGAAGTTATCCTGCATGTTGGTGGTTTAGATAGCGACTGGTTACAACAAGCTGATGTTATCGTTATCAGTCCTGGCGTTGATCCGCGTCTTCCTGAAATTGCAGCTGCGAAAAAACTGGGTGTTGAGTTAGTAGGTGATATTGAATTATTTGCTCGTTATGCAAATGCACCGATTGTGGCTATTACAGGTTCAAATGGCAAAAGTACCGTTACCACTTTATTAGCTGAAATGGTCGAACAGTCTGGTCAAACAATGCGTGTCGGCGGTAATTTAGGTACACCTGCATTAGATTTGATTTGTGAGCCAGCACCTGATTTTTACATTCTTGAATTATCAAGCTTTCAATTAGAAACTGTGACGTCGTTGAATGCGTTTGCATCAACAGTGCTAAATGTCAGTCCCGATCATTTAGATCGTTATGACAGCATAGAAGATTATCAAATTGCAAAAGCACGGATATATGATGGTGATGGCGTAATGGTCATTAATCGTGATGACGTGATTGTGAATAAATTAACACGTACTGGCCGTAATCAAATTGGATTTAGTTTGAAAGCGAGCCAAGGTGTCGATTTTGGTGTGATAGAACAAAGCGGTCAGCAGTGGTTAGCTGAAGGTCATCAAGCATTAATTGCGGTTGATGACTTAAAAATTGTTGGAAAGCATAATGTGTCGAATGCACTAGCTGCATTAGCATTAGGCTCAGCGATGGGCTTATCGCTACCAGCCATGTTGGTGGCCTTACAACAGTATTCAGGTTTACCTCATCGTTGCCGTCTAGTCGCCAAACACAATGATATTCGTTGGCTTAATGACTCAAAGGCAACCAATATTGGTGCCAGTATTGCCGCGATTGAGGGGCTAGATGCGAGCGGTAAAATCATCCTTATTGCCGGTGGCGAAGGTAAAGATCAAGACTTCTCAGCATTAACAGATACATTGCAAAAGCATGTTTATGCAGTCATTTTAATGGGTAGGGATGCTTCATTAATTGCAGCTATCGTACCGACAAATATTGATACTTATAACGCGAAAACAATACAAGATGCGGTAACGCAAGCTCATGCGATAGCACGGCCAGGAGATAACGTTTTACTGTCCCCCGCATGTGCAAGTTTTGACATGTTTAGTGGTTATGTTGAACGTGGTTATGCTTTTGAAACAGCGGTTAAGGCGATTGCAAATGAATAATGATGCAATGCCACTAGATCGTATTTTATTGTTCGCAACCATGTCCTTGTTGATCATTGGAGTAGTGATGGTTGGCTCGGCATCGATCAGTATGGCTGCGGGTAAGATGGATCAACCGTTCTATTATTTTACTCGTCAGTTTTTGTTTGCTGTTGCAGGGATAGGATTTGCTTGGTTAACCTATTCGATTCACCTATCTACATGGCAAAGATATGCGCCTCATTTATTGTTATTTGGCACTGTTTTATTAGTGTTGGTATTGATTCCCGGCGTAGGCCGATTAGTGAATGGTAGCCGACGTTGGTTGCCATTGGGTCCGATTAATATTCAAGTTGCTGAGATTATTAAGTTATTAGCAATTGTTTATATTGCGGACTATTTACAGCGTCATTATGGTTTGTTGAAAGCATCGTTCTTTAAAATATTTGCACCTTTGTTTTTACTGGTTATAGCGGCTGTCTTATTACTATCTCAGCCAGATCTAGGTTCTGTTGTGGTTATTTTATCAACGGTACTCGCCATGTTGTTTTTAGGCGGTGCACGTTTAGATGTCTTTGCTGCATTAATCGGTGCGCTGGCTGCTGGTTTTTGGCTAATGATTTGGATTGAACCTTACCGCATGGAACGTCTACAAAGTTTCATGAATCCGTGGGCTGATCCTTTTGATAGTGGTTTCCAATTGACACAAGCTTTGATTGCGTTTGGACGAGGAGATTGGTTTGGTGTTGGACTTGGCAGTAGCATGCAAAAACTGTTTTATTTACCCGAAGCACATACCGACTTTTTGTACTCGATTTTGGCTGAAGAATTAGGTTTAGTCGGCGCAATGAGCATTATTGTTTTATTCTTCTTATTCGTATGGCGTGCATTAGTGATTGGTCGTGCAGCAGAGTTAGCAGGCCAAGTATTTGCAGCACAAATTGCTTATGGCATTGGTATTTGGATTGGTCTACAAGCCTGTATCAATATGGGTGTAAACATGGGTGCATTGCCAACCAAAGGTTTGACTTTGCCACTGATGAGTTATGGCGGCAGTAGTTTAGTGATTGCTTGTATCGCAATAGGATTATTATTCCGCGTTGATATGGAAACGCGTCATCCAGAAAAAGCCGCAGCGAGGTTACGTCGATGACTACGCGTGTATTGATTATGGCTGGCGGCACCGGTGGACATGTTTTTCCTGCATTAGCAGTGGCCGGTGAATTACGCTCGCGAGATTGTGACGTTTTCTGGATGGGCACTGCAAATGGTATTGAAGCTAAATTAGTCCCTGCAGCGGGTTATCCATTAACCTATATCAATGTTAAAGGCCTGCGTGGCAATGGCATGATGGGCTGGTTATTAGCACCGTTTAAATTAGTAAAAGCGGTTTTTGAGGCGATAACGGCCATTAAAAAAATCAAACCTGATGTTGTATTAGGAATGGGCGGTTTTGCATCTGGTCCTGGCGGTTTTGCTGCTTGGCTATTAAGAGTGCCAGTTGTCATTCATGAACAAAATGCAATCCCGGGCATGACTAATCGCTTATTAGCGAAATTTGCCAAACAAATATTAGAAGGCTTCACACAAAGTTTTGATACATCTCAAGAGGCTGTTTGGGTTGGTAATCCAGTGCGAGCAAGTATTGAAGCCATTGCTGCACCTGATAGTCGCTTCGCGAATAGAGTAGGCCCGATTCGCTTGTTAGTATTAGGCGGTAGCCTAGGTGCTAAAGCATTAAATAACGTTGTACCGCAGGCAATTGCGCTCGCTGATGAAACAAACCTATTTGAAATAAAACATCAAAGCGGTGAACGTCATTTTGTGCCATGCCAACAAAACTATAACGCGGCCAACATTAAAGCAGATGTGACCCCATTTATAGCGGATATGACCAGTGCGTATGCATGGGCAGACTTAGTGATTTGTCGTGCTGGCGCATTGACTATTGCAGAATTAGCGGCGAGTGGCGTAGGTGCGATATTGGTGCCTTATCCCTATGCTGTTGATGATCATCAAACTCATAATGCTTCGGCATTAATGACATCGGGCGCTGCTATTTTAATGCCAGAAGATACGCTGACAGCCGAAGGTTTATTCAAGCAACTTAGCGTTTTTATTAATGATCGTGAGCAATTATTAAATATGGCCAATGCAGCACGTAGCCAAGCTAAATTAGGTACGGCAAAAGTCGTCGCCGATATTTGTTTAAAGGAAGTGACCCATGCATAAATTAACGTCAGCCATGCAGAGTCGAGTTAAACATATTCATTTCATTGGTATCGGTGGCGTGGGTATGGGCGGTATTGCTGAAGTATTGCTGAACTTAGGCTATGAGGTGTCAGGTTCTGATATTGCAAATAATGCATTGATCGACCATTTGCGTGACTTAGGTGCGACGGTGATGATTGGTCACGATCCTGATTATTTAGCGGGTGCTGAAGTCGTGGTGGTTACGACGGCTGTCGGAGAAGACAATATCGAATTACAAGCCGCCAGAGAACGTCGAATTCCTATCGTGCCACGTGCTGAAATGTTAGCTGAATTAATGCGCTTTAGTTATGGCATCGCTATCGCTGGCACACATGGCAAAACAACGACGACGAGTTTAGTGGCGGCTTTATTAAGTGAAGGTGACTTAGATCCAACATTTGTTATTGGTGGTCGTTTGAACAGCGCCGGTACTAATGCCAAATTAGGTAGTGGTCGTTATTTAGTGGCCGAAGCTGATGAAAGTGATGCGTCATTTTTATTTTTACAGCCAATGATTTCGGTAGTGACCAATATTGATGAAGATCATATGGCGACCTATGACGGCGATTTTGGCAAATTAAAAGCAACGTTTATAGAATTTTTACACCATTTACCATTTTATGGTTTGGCTGTGATGTGTATTGATGATCCTGTGGTGCAAGAATTATTGGTTGAAGTAATTCGTCCAGTGATGACCTATGGCACTGATGAACGCGCAGACTTCCAATTGATTGGCTTACAACAAGCACAAGGTCAAAGTCATTTTAGTGTAATTGATAAAAAATCGGGTCATACCTTTCCTATTACCTTGAATATGCCTGGTTTACACAATGCTTTGAATGCTACAGCAGCATTAGCAGTAGCGAGAAACTTAGGTGTGCCGATTGAAGCATGTCAACGCGCATTACTTGAATTTTCGGGTGTTAATCGTCGTTTTAATATTTTAGGTGACATCAAAACACCGAATGGCGAAGTGTTGTTGATCGACGATTATGGTCATCATCCTACTGAAATTGCAGCAACCGTTGCCGCGTTAAGAGCGAGCTGGCCAGATAAACGTCTTGTCGTGGTATTTCAACCACACAGATATACCCGCACCCGTGACTTATTTGAAGATTTTGCTCATATATTGTCTACCGTTGATGTATTGGTGGTGATGGAAGTATATGCGGCGGGTGAACACAAAATAGCAGGAGCAGATGCTAAAAGTTTGTGTCGTGCAATTCGCTTACGCGGTCAAGTCGAGCCTGTTTTTGTTGATAATAAACAAGATTTGTTTGAAATATTGCCCGGGTTATTGAGTGATGGTGATGCTTTACTAACTTTAGGTGCGGGTGATATTGGCAGTATGGCGCGTGAATTACCCATGTTGTTAGAGACCGTTGCTGTATGAGCACTGTATTCAACAATCTGCAAGGTGATTTAAGGCTTAATGAGACCTTAGCCAAACATACTTCATGGCGTACAGGTGGCAAGGTTAAGCGTTTTTATCGTCCAGAAAATGTTAAAGACTTAGCAATTTTCTTAGCACAATTACCAGAGAACGAACCTTTATTATGGTTGGGATTAGGCAGTAATGTACTGATCCGCGATGGTGGTTTTGCTGGCACCGTTATTTCAACATCAGGCACATTGCAACAACTAGCAATTGATGGCCAAACGATGACAGCTGAAGTGGGTGTTTATTGTGCAAAATTGGCTAAACAAGCAGCAAAAGCAGGATTAACGGGTACGGCATTTTTGGCGGGTATTCCAGGTACATTAGGTGGCGCGTTAGCGATGAATGCAGGTGCCCATAATAGTGAAACATGGTCTGTTGTTCGTGATGTCACTACGATTGATCGCCATGGCGTTATCCGTAATCGTCATCCTGAAGATTTTGAAATAAGTTATCGCCATGTTGCGTTACCAGCAAATGAATGGTTTGTTGCTGCCACATTAAGCTTGGCAGAAGGTAGTGCCGAACATGAAGTAGAAGAAATTAAAACCTTATTAAAACGCCGTAATGTAAGTCAACCGACGAATCAACCTTGTGCAGGATCAGTCTTTAGAAATCCTGAAGGTGATTTTGCTGGACGCTTGATTGAGTTGTGCGGATTGAAAGGTTTGAAAATAGGTGGTGCAAGCGTTTCAGAAAAACATGCCAATTTTATCGTTAATGATGCTGCTGCAACATCAGCAGATATTGAAGCACTGATTGGACTTGTTCAGCAAAAAGTTGAACAAATGCAAGGTGTGAAATTAGTAACAGAAGTTCATATTTTAGGTGAGGTCGAGTAATGCGTGTCGTTCAATCAGCTGCTGAATTTGGTCGTGTTGCCGTGTTAATGGGCGGACGGTCTGCTGAACGTGAGATTTCACTTAAAAGTGGTCATGCTGTGTTAGCAGCCTTAGTTGAGCAAGGTATTGATGCCCATAAAATAGATGTTGGGCTTGATGTTTGTGAGCAATTACGAGCAGGTAAATTTGATCGCGCGTTTGTCATATTACACGGACGTGGCGGCGAAGATGGTGAGATTCAGGGTTTATTGCAATCAATAGCCATGCCTTATACCGGCAGTGATATCAGTGGCGCCGTGTTATCAATGAATAAAATGTTGAGCAAGCAAGTTTGGCTTCAACAAGGTTTGCCAACGGCTGAATATCAACAAGTAACTGCGCAGACAGATGTTGATGCTTTGATCGCTAAATTAGGTTTGCCATTGATCATTAAACCGGTCAATGAAGGTTCTAGCATTGGAATGAGCAAAGTGAAATCTGCTATAGATTTAAGCGCCGCTATTAAGCTTGCTACTCAATTTGATGCTGAAGTCATTGCCGAACGTTGGATCGTTGGCCAAGAGTTTACTGCTGCGGTATTAGCTGATGAAGCTTTACCAGTTATCGAGCTTAAAACACCGCATGAGTTTTATGATTTTGATGCTAAATATCAAGCAAACACAACCCAATATTTATGCCCATCTACGTTAACAAAACAAGATGAATTGCAATGTCAACAATTAGCATTACAAGCATTTAAAGCTTTGCGGATGTCAGGTTGGGGACGAATTGATTTTATGCGTGATGAAGCTGGCCAATTCTATTTATTAGAAGCGAACAGTATTCCTGGCATGACCGATCATAGTTTAGTGCCAATGGCTGCAAAACAAGCAGGTTTGAGTTTTGCTGATTTGGTATGGAAGATTTTAGAAAACAGCATGGGGAAACAGTCTTGATCGCTAGAAAAAGTAGCCGAGGTGCAACGCGGATCCCTGTTCGTCAAGCACGTCCGCCTATCCAGTGGAAATATTGGTTGCGTTACGGCGTGGCATTTACGTTGGTTGCTGGCGTGATTGGATGTGGCGCTTATTTAGATCAAGTGGAGACATCGCCGATGTTTCCAATATTACACGTCACAGTGGATGGTGATTTTAGTCATGTTGATAGAAAGGCTTTAGTCGAAGCGGTAACACCCTATGCAATAGGCGGAATCATGAGCGTGAATGTGGCGAAATTACGTGAAGCAGGCGAAGCCATTCCTTGGGTAAAAGAGATACAAGTTAAACGTGTTTGGCCCGATAGTTTGCATTTGGTTGTTGAAGAACACCATGCAATCGCATTATGGGGCCAAGATGGTTTGATGAATGATGAAGGAAAGTTATTTTTCCCTACAAAAGCCAGTTTTCCTGATGGCTTAGTAAAATTAACAGGACCAAAAGACAGTAGCCGCGAGGTTGTTGAACAATATTCTGAAGTCTCACGACTAGTCGCCACGCTTGGATTAAGCGTGAAGGAAGTTGAAATGAATGAAAGAAGAGCGTGGACAATTAAATTGAGTAATGGGATGAATGTCATGTTGGGCCGTACTGACAGTGAACAGCGTTTGCAACGATTTGCCACTACTTATAAAAAACTATTACAACCCTACCAAGAGGACATAACTGCTGTGGATATGAGATACACCAATGGGCTTTCTGTAGCTTGGGTTGCAGGGCATAAACATGATTTTAATGGAACAATATGATGTTAAAAAGAAATGAAAGAGAACTGATTGTTGGACTGGATATTGGTACGTCAAAAGTCGTGGCAATCGTCGCCGCTCCCAATTTAGATTCGGGGCCTAATGATAATGCTTTGGACATAATAGGCATTGGTTCACACCCAGCCCGTGGTATGAAAAAGGGCGTTGTGGTTAATATTGAATCAACAGTTCAATCGATTCAGCGTGCGATCGAAGAAGCAGAGTTAATGGCGGGTTGCCAAATCCATTCAGTGTATGCCGGCATTGCAGGTAGCCACATTCGCAGCCTAAATTCCCATGGAACCGTTGCAATTCGCGATAAAGAAGTCACACAAGGTGATGTTGACCGAGTGTTAGATGCAGCTAAAGCAGTGCATTTTCCAGGTGATCAACAATTGCTTCATGTGTTACCTCAAGAATATATTATTGATAATCAAGAGGGTATTCGTGAGCCAATTGGTATGTCAGGTGTGCGGTTGGAAGCAAAAGTACATTTAATTACTGGTGCAGTGAGTGCGGCACAAAATATTACTAAATGCATCGAGCGCTGTGGTTTGACCGTCGATGGGATTATCTTAGAACAAATGGCATCAAGCTTGTCAGTACTTGAACAAGATGAAAAAGAGTTAGGTGTATGCATCGTTGATATCGGTGGCGGCACAACAGATATTGCTGTTTTTCTTGATGGTGCGATTCGTCATACAGCAGTAATTCCTATTGCTGGCGATCAAGTGACCAATGATATTGCCGTAGCCTTACGTACACCAACCCAATATGCCGAAGAAATAAAAATAAAATACGCCTGTGCATTAAGACAATTGGCACGCGAAGATGAAACGATTGAAGTGCCGAGTGTAGGTGATAGACCTCCTCGTCAATTATCAAGACAAACATTGGCCGAAGTCGTTGAACCACGCTACGAAGAGCTATTGATGTTAGTGCAAGCCGAATTGCGTCGAAGTGGTTTTGAACCATTATTAGCGGCAGGTGTGGTGTTAACGGGCGGAAGCTCAAAAATGGAAGGTGTCGTCGAATTAGCAGAAGAAGTATTTCATTTACCAGTGAGATTAGGCTTACCACAACACGTCGGCGGCTTAGTCGATGTTATCCGTAACCCGATTCATTCTACTGGTGTGGGATTATTATTATTCGGTCATCAAGATGGTGCAAAAGTACGAAGCGAGACAAGTACAGGTGATGGCTTTAAGTCCATGTTAGCGAAAATGAAAAGTTGGTTTCAGGGTAATTTTTAAAACAACCTTAATAAATACATATAGATACAATCAGTAAAAAACTGGGGAGAAAAACAATGGCTTTTGAATTAATAGATACATATACACAAACAGCAGTGATTAAAGTAATTGGTGTGGGTGGCGGTGGCGGTAATGCGCTTGAGCATATGGTGGCAAACCAAATCGAAGGTGTTGATTTTATTTGTGCCAATACTGATGCGCAAGCATTACGTAAAAGCTCTGCGCCAACCCAACTTCAGTTAGGTACAGATATTACGAAAGGATTGGGTGCCGGTGCTAATCCTGATGTCGGTCGACAAGCCGCATTAGAAGATCGCGAACGTGTGATGGAGTTGATCAAAGGTTCAGACATGGTCTTCATTACTGCCGGTATGGGCGGTGGTACAGGTACTGGGGCAGCGCCTGTTGTCGCCCAAGTTGCTAAAGAAATGGGTATTTTAACGGTTGCCGTAGTGACTAAGCCTTTTCCTTTTGAAGGTGCTAAACGATTAAAAATCGCCGAAGCAGGCCTTGCTGAATTAACACAGCATGTTGATTCTTTAATTACGATTCCTAACGAAAAATTATTGGCTGTGCTAGGTCGCGAAATGACATTGTTAGGCGCTTTTAAAGCAGCTAATGATGTGTTGTTAGGTGCGGTTCAAGGCATTGCTGAGTTAATTACCCGTGAAGGTATGATTAACGTGGATTTCGCTGACGTACGTACTGTTATGTCTGAAATGGGCATGGCAATGATGGGTACCGGTCAAGCATCTGGTGAAAACCGTGCTAAAGAAGCAGCACGATTAGCTGTTTCTAGCCCATTATTAGAAGACGTTGATTTGTCTGGTGCTCGTGGTGTGTTAGTTAATATTACTGGTGGCCTTGATATGAGCATTGGTGAATTTGATGATGTTGGTAATATCATTAAAGAATTCGCTTCAGCAGATGCCACCGTGGTGGTTGGAACGGTTATCGATCCAGAAATGACGGATGAGATTAGAGTGACTGTTGTCGCAACTGGTTTAGGTGGTATCAAAGTAGCTAAGCAAGAAACCCCTATTGCTGCTGCGCCGCAAATTGAGATTGTAAAAAAATCAATAGATATTAATTATGATGAACCGACGGTGATTCGTAACAGTAAACCAGAACAGAAAAAAGAGTTTGATAACGGTGATGTCAATATGGATTATTTAGATATTCCTGCCTTTTTACGTCGCCAAGCTGATTAGTTTGTAGCGGTGTAATTGGCGAGAGTGGATAAGCCTATGATATTATGTTCAGATCTATAAAGATTTGTGAGGATTAAACGGTGATTAAGCAACGAACATTGAAAAACGTGATTCGTGCGACCGGAGTTGGGTTGCATAGTGGTGATACGGTCTATTTGACCTTGCGCCCAGCTGCGCCTAACACGGGTATTATTTTTCGTCGGGTTGATCTGGATCCTGTTGTTGAACTTGAGGCAAAAGCCGTTAATGTCGGTGAAACTGCATTATCAACAACACTCGTTCAAAATGGACAGCGGGTATCCACCGTTGAACATTTATTATCCGCATTTGCTGGTTTAGGTATCGATAATGCTTATATAGAGTTAAATGCACCTGAAGTACCGATTATGGATGGTAGCGCAGGGCCTTTTGTTTTTTTAGTGCAGTCGGCAGGCATCGAAGAACAAAATGCACCTAAGCAATTTATTCGGATTAAAAAGACCGTTATATTAGAAGATGGTGATAAATGGGCTAAATTTGAACCTTTTGAAGGCTTCAAAGTGTCATTTTCGATTGATTTTGAGCATCCAGCATTTAAGGGACGACCACAACAAGTTGATGTTGATTTCTCCTCAACATCATTTGTTCGCGAAGTTAGTCGAGCTCGTACTTTTGGATTTATGAAAGATATCGAAAAGTTACGTGAAAACAATCTTGCATTAGGCGGAAGTCTAGATAATGCGATAGTCGTAGATGATTATCGAGTTATGAATGAAGATGGTTTACGTTATGAAGATGAGTTTGTTCGTCATAAAGTGTTAGATGCTATCGGCGACTTATATTTGCTAGGACATAGCTTGATCGGTTCATTTAGTGGCCATAAATCGGGCCATGAAGTAAATAATAAATTATTGCGCAAGTTATTGGCAGATGAAGATTCTTGGGAACTGGTTAGTTTCGAAGAAGAAAAAGATGCGCCAATTATGTTCAGTCGTCCTGCTGCATTGATCGTGAGTTAATCGTTACGATTTATTGTAGCGTTGAGCTAGTTTTTGCAGAGCTGTTTTTAATGGGCCATCATCTAAGTTGTCAGCTGTTTGACTTAGGGACTCAGCCGCATTGCTAGGCAGAGAAATATGTCGCACATTTGTAGGTTGAATTGCTTGAAAAGAAGGTTTAACTTTTACTTCTAATTTGGTTATATTTTGTGATGTATGTTCAGATATTACTTTACATAATGTACTTGCCTGAAAGCGCAGTAAGCTTGCATAACTGGCATTATCTGTATGAATAATAATAGTTTGATTGTTGATATTCGCTAGCAAACAGTGTGCAGAAAATTGAGGCGGCATAACTTGTTGCACAATATAGTTAAGATGGTTAAGCTTCTGTGCCCTTTGGGCTATTTTATAAAGCTGACTGTTTTGTTTGTAAACGAGACTCACTTTTTCGGGCTTATTGGTCATGAATACAGTAACTACTCAGGTTAAAGAATACTATGCAGATTATCATTATATCGCCTAATAATACTAGTCACCGACATTGGCACATCTCACCTAAAAAGCTATTTATGCTGGCGGGATTTAGTATGCTTTTCCTGATGATAGGCCTCTTTATTATAAACCAACATTTCAATTTACTTAGCCGCTTACATACTCTCAGTACCGCCGTCCCCGTTGTCATCTCCGAAGCACCATCACCTGATAAAAAAATCGTAGCAGAACCAGAAGAGACCAATCTACAAGACTATTATGCAAAGCGTTTAGGTCAATTACAGGCAGAGTCCATGCGACTAACTGCGTTGACAGAAAAATTGGCAGAAATTGCAGGTGTTGATGTCAGTGAATTTCAGTTAGATTCAGTACCAGCACAAGGTGGTATTGATGAAAAAGGCGAGTCATTGTCGCCTACGTTATTCAAAACAGAAATGTCTCAACTGACGGATAAATTTAGCAAGCAAAATGAACAGCTTAATACTATCCAGAATTTATTCTTAACTCGAGAAAGCATTACCTCTGCAATTCCGCAAGGTCGACCTGTTGTTGGTGGCTTTCTATCATCGTCATATGGCTATCGCATCGATCCTTTTAACGGTAAGAAAACCTTTCATTCAGGTATCGACTTTGCTGCAAAAGAAGGCACAAAAGTTATTTCAGTAGCTGATGGTATTGTCAGTTATATCGGTGATCGAAATGGTTACGGCGAACTGATTGAGATTGATCATGGTAATGGTTATGTCACGCGATATGCACATAATGAAAAAATAATCGTCAAAACAGGCGACAGAATTAAAAAAGGTGAGGCGATAGCTTTAATGGGATCAACAGGACGCTCGACAGGACCACACGTACATTTTGAAGTGCTGCGAGAAGGTACAAAAATCGATCCTTATAAATTTGTTAATCGATAGAGCTTGAATTTTTTACAGATATTCCCCATCTCCATAAATTGACTTTAGAACCAAATAGATTTCGCGCGTTATAATTACGCGTTTATATTCTAATATATTCATTCCGGGCAATAGCCTCCGCTCAAATACAGGTAGTAACAAGCAATGGTAAGCAAGTTTTTCAGCAAAATTTTCGGTAGTCGCAATGAACGTTTTCTTAAGGGACTAAACAAGATTATTGAACAGATTGGCCTGCGTGAAGCTGAAATACAGCAAATGAGTGATGAGAGTTTACAAGGAAAGACAGCTGAATTTCGCCAACGCATAGCAGATGGGGAGACCATCGACCAATTATTACCGGAAGCATTTGCAGTAGTCCGTGAAGCAAGTGTACGTGTCTTAGGTATGCGTCACTTTGATGTGCAATTGATTGGTGGCATGGTGCTCAACGATGGCAAAATTGCCGAAATGCGTACTGGTGAAGGTAAAACGTTAGTGGCAACCTTAGCGGTGTATTTGAATGCCTTAGAAGGTGAAGGTGTGCATGTTGTTACCGTGAATGATTATTTGGCACAACGTGACTCAAAATCGATGAGTCAACTGTACGGTTTCTTGGGTTTAACAACCGGTGTTATTGTTTCAGGTTTAGCCCCGAATGAACGTCGTGCTGCTTATGCCTGTGATATTACTTACGGTACCAATAACGAATTCGGCTTCGATTATCTGCGCGATAATATGGCCTTTAGCTTAGAAGAAAAAGTACAGCGTTCCTTACATTTTGCTGTTATCGATGAAGTGGATTCAATCTTGATCGATGAAGCTCGCACGCCATTAATTATTTCTGGTCCTGCTGAAAATAGTGCTGAATTGTATCAACGTGTTGATACCTTGATCCCAAGTTTAACTCGCCAAATTGGTGAGGATGATGAAGTTGAAGTTGAAGTTGAAGGTGATTTCACCCTCGATGAAAAAGCGAAACAGGTTCATTTTACTGAAGCGGGTCATGAAAAAATTGAAAGCTTATTAACCGAAATCGGTTTATTAGATCCAATGGCAAGTTTGTATGATGCCGCTAATATTGGCCTTATGCATCATGTTAGCGCCGCGTTACGAGCACATGTTTTGTTTACGCGTGATGTTGATTACATCGTACAAAATGACGAAATAGTTATTGTTGATGAATTTACCGGTCGTACAATGCCGGGACGTAGATGGTCTGAAGGCTTACACCAAGCGGTTGAAGCTAAAGAAGGCGTCGCTATTCAAAATGAAAATCAAACATTAGCTTCTATCACCTTCCAAAACTATTTCCGTTTATATCAAAAATTGTCAGGTATGACGGGTACAGCGGATACAGAAGCCTTTGAATTACAATCAATTTATGGCTTGGAAGTTATTGTTATTCCTACCCATAAACCAATGCAACGGAAAGATGCTGCCGATCAAATATTTTTGACGACAAAAGAAAAATACGAAGCAATTGTCGAAGATATTAAGCGCTGTATTGAACGCCAACAGCCTGTATTAATTGGTACATCATCAATTGAAAGCTCAGAGTATTTAGACGGTTTATTGAATAAAGCTAAAATTAAACATGCCGTCCTTAATGCTAAATTTCACGAGAAAGAAGCACAGATTATTGCTCAAGCAGGTAGTTTAGGGACTGTGACTATTGCCACGAATATGGCGGGTCGTGGTACTGATATCGTTTTAGGTGGTAGCTTAGATGCTGATTATGAAGCCTTAGGCGAAGATGCCACAGATGCCCAAAAAGTGAAGGCTAAAGAAGCATGGCAAGTAAAACATGATGCCGTTCTGGCTGCTGGTGGCTTACATATAATTGGTTCAGAACGTCATGAGTCTCGTCGTATTGATAATCAATTACGTGGTCGTTCAGGTCGTCAAGGTGACGCTGGTTCAAGCCGTTTTTACTTATCATTGGAAGATAATTTAATGCGGATCTTCGCCTCAGAACGCATGGCGGGTCTAATGCAAAAACTCGGCATGGAAGAGGGTGAAGCGATTGAGCATCCTTGGGTATCTCGTGCTATAGAAAACGCACAACGCAAAGTAGAAGGTCACAACTTCGATATCCGTAAACAGTTACTTGAATTTGATGATGTGGCGAATGATCAACGTAAAGTCGTTTACGAACAACGTAATCAATTAATGGCAGCAGATGATGTGTCTGAAACCGTTATTTCAATGCGTGAAACTGTGTTGACAGACATGATTAGCCAATATGTAGCACCGAACAGTATCGATGAGCAATGGAATATTTCTGGGCTAGAAAATGCCTTGCGTGATGACTTTGGATTACAGTTAGACATCGCAAGCTGGTTAGAGCAAGACAAAGATCTTCATGAGGAAAGCTTGCATCAACGTGTTATTGAAGCAGTTCAAGCTGCTTGTAATGCCAAAGAGGCCACTACAGGCGCTGAGTTAATGCGTCATTTCGAAAAAGCGATTATGCTGCAAACGCTAGATAATCAGTGGAAAGAGCATTTGGCACAAATGGATTATTTACGTCAGGGTATTAACCTTCGTGGTTATGCTCAGAAAGATCCAAAACAAGAATTTAAACGCGAAGCCTTTCAGTTATTTACCAGCATGTTAGATAGTATTAAACATGAAGTCATTTCATTAATTTCTCGTGTACAAGTTCGTGCACCAGAAGATGTGGAAGCTGTTGAAGAACAGCGCCGCCAAGCGGTAGAAATGGAATATCAACATGAGGAAGCAGCAAGTCTCAATAATGAAGAAGAAAATCATCTTCCTGCTGCAGAAACACCTTATTTACGTGATGGTTCGAAAGTGGGACGTAATGACCCTTGCCCATGCGGTTCAGGCAAAAAATTCAAACAATGTCATGGTGCTATTAACTAATGCCAGTAAACCTTCTTGCTCCACAACAACAAGATTTATTAGCAATAGCCGGAATTAAATTGGGCGTGGCGAGCGCAGGTATAAAAACAGTCGGTCGTATTGATTTAGTATTAATCGAATTGACTGCGGGCACAGTAAGCTCGGCAATTTATACTCAAAATGCATTTTGTGCCGCTCCTGTAACGTTGGCTAAGCAACATCAGAGTCAAGCATCACCACGTTATTTGCTGATAAATTCAGGTAATGCTAATGCTGGAACAG
Source organism: Methylophaga sp. (assembly GCA_011053005.1). Lineage (GTDB taxonomy): Bacteria > Pseudomonadota > Gammaproteobacteria > Nitrosococcales > Methylophagaceae. Next base: position 27,990 of record DRHW01000026.1, on the reverse strand, counting down.
GCGAGAAGGGCATGTTAGCAGCACAAGCTTGTTGCCAAGCCGTCGCTGAACTTTCATACCTAAATAGTAATACTGTATTACCTTTTTCTACGGGTGTCATTGGTCAGCAATTAGCGGTAGAAAAAATCAAAACAGCATTGCCAGCGGCTTATCAAAACTTAGCCACTGATAATTGGTTTGCTGCTGCAAAAGCGATTATGACGACAGATACCATCGCCAAAGCTTTATCAAAACAAGTTGAGATTGATGGTCAAACTGTCACTGTGACGGGAATAGCCAAAGGCTCAGGCATGATTAGACCTGACATGGCGACGATGCTGTCCTATATTGCAACAGATGCGGCCGTTGAAAAGTCGGTGTTAGATGCCATGTTGCTAAAATCTGCAAATCAATCTTTCAATAGAATATCTGTTGATGGTGATACTTCTACCAACGATGCCTGTGTCTTAATGGCAACTGGCCAAGCGGGTAATGAACTTATTACGGATTTTGATTCGGCGAATGCTCAGGCTTTATATCAGGTCATTGCAGAAGTCAGTCAACATCTTGCTCATGCGATTGTGCGTGATGGTGAAGGCGCTACTAAATTCATCGAAGTCGTCGTCGAACAAGGCCAAGATAGCGAAGAATGTCGACAAGTTGCTTATACAATTGCCCATTCACCATTAGTTAAAACTGCATTATTCGCTTCTGATCCTAATTGGGGACGAATCTTAGCCGCAGTTGGACGTAGTGGGATTCGTGATTTTGATTTATCAAAAGTCACAATATATCTGGGCGATGTCTGTATTGTCGACGGCGGTGAGCCTGCGGCAGATTACACAGAACAAAAAGGCCAGCAAGTAACGAGTCAAGATGAAATCTTGATTCGAGTCGTATTAGGTCGAGGTGATGCCTCTGATACGATTTGGACGTGTGATTTTTCTTATGATTATGTGAAAATAAATGCCGAATACCGCACTTAGGTTTTAGTCATGTCAGATAATGCAATAACCACCTTAGGCCAGTTTCTACACCGTAGCCGAGTCCATTATCGAGTGTTTGATATGGGCCGCCGAGTAGTTAAACTCACAGCGAATGAGTTTGTCGGCTTTGAAAAAGCCAGCATGCCGTATCCATATCCATTACAACAACGGGCATTGTTGGGTATTGTCTTTTGGAGTCCTGACGATACAAACAAGCAATATGTATGGTTTTTGACATTACCCTTAGATGAACAAGGTTTGCTTATTCAGGCAGCAAGAGACGAGTTTTTGGTCATGCTGTTAGATCGCGTCGGCGAATGTATGTTAGCGGCTGAAGACGGAAAGCATATCGAAGGCGCATTAAAAGATAGCCCCTATACATTTGTGCCTCAACAACAAAAAATGGCTGCTTTTAATGCACAAGTAACCAACGAACTTAAAATGGCCGCATCACCGTTTTATGAACCTGCTGTTGCTTATTTCACTGGTATTACAGACAAGAACGAGTGGCAATCATTGGCGATGCAAGGCATTGCAGATGTAGCGATTAGATTAGCTAATCATGGTGGAGAAACGATAGATTTGATTGCTACGCTGCCACGACTACCTGAGGAACCATGGCATGCAGTCAGTGGTTTTTTAGAACATGCCGAGCCAGTTGCGGGACTAGTTGAGGTATTCGCACATCGTTTAAGCACAGAACTATACGAAAAGAATCCCGATATTAAGCTAGTGTGTACCTGCCTGCGAGCGGCTTCAAATAGCCCCGCCACCGGTTTAGTTGATTCAATGGTCAAGCGAGTTTTAAAGCATCCATGTAGCCAAAATATTGAAGTTTTAGCGACGATTACAGGGCGCATCTGGCGCGTGCTAAAGCAAGAGGCCATTTGCCAATTATTTCAAGAACAACTGGCACGCAATGATGCTGGTCAAGAAGGCTTTAATCAGCTGATTGTTGATGTCTTGTATCTGCCGGGTATGCGTTTACATATCATGAAGGCTCTACGTGCACCGCAACGCTCAGCAGAATTAAGCATTGCTGTCGGAAAACTATTTAGTTAACTTACTGATTTAATACCGGAAACAATCCTTTTAAACCATTTGCAATAAACTCGATAGCAATGGCGGCTAATATTAAACCCATGATTCTAGTCGAAATATTAATGCCAATTGTGCTGATATGTTTAGCTATTAAAGGCATTATTTTAAATATTAACCATAAAACAACACCCAATAAAATGATCGAAACGGCTAAGAAACCATAGTGAATGACGCCTGTTCCTTTAGATGCATTAATAATCACCGTACCAATTGCACCAGGACCCGCTAACAGAGGCATCGCCAAGGGCACAACGGCAATAGATTGACTATCATGTTGCTCAACGGTATTTCTATTTTGTTTAATAGTGCCGTGTGATGTGTTCAACATTGATATGGCCATCAGTAAAATAAGAATGCCGCCACCGACTCGAAACGAATCAATACTGATCCCAAACACATTAAGTACAAATTCACCGAAAAATAGTGTGATCAGTAAAATTAAGGTTGTGGCAATCACCACGATTTTGCCGATTTTTACACGCTGCTCGACCGTCTCATCAGCAGTCATCGTCAAAAAGACGGGGATAATACCAATAGGATTAGATATCGCAAGGATCGCAATCAGGAATTTTGTGTATTCAGTTAAATCGAGCATTTTTTTCTCTGCTTATTATTAAGTTAACGATAAACTAGGCTTAGTTACTAGTGAACAGTTTCAACCACTCTTTTTCCATCATGATTTCATGCGTGCTTTCAACCCGATCAAGATAAACGATACCGTCAAGATGATCTAATTCATGTTGAAAAATGCGTGCAACAAAGCCAGTATATTCTACTTCAATAGATTCATTTGACCGAGTGGTATAACGTACTTTTATCGCCTGATGACGCGGTACGAGGCCTCGGATCCCCGGTAAACTTAAACAACCTTCCCAACCTTTTTCAGTTTCATCAGAACGCCAGATGATTTCTGGATTAATAATAAATGTTGGCGGCATATCGGGTGCGAGAGGATAACGTGAGTTAGGCCGAGAACACATGATGAAAATACGCTGGTTGATATCAACTTGAGGCGCAGCAATACCGACGCCATTTTTTGCTAGTACAAAGGCTAATAGTTCATCTAATAAATGTTGAGTATCAGTACCTGAAACATCTTTAACGACTTCAGCGTGACGGCGAAGGTGAGGATGACCTAATTCAATTAATTCAAAGTCTGTATGGTTCATCGTCATGTTTTCCTCGTTAACTATTGATATGAAACCAACCGGAAATGCTATAACGATCCCGATTGGCTTTGAGCACTTGATGTGGAAACTGATCGCTAAGGAATACAACAAATTTACCGTATTCAGGCAGTATTTGTTCGATGATTTCTTCGGTTTCAGGATGATAGATCAGTAGTTCACCACCATCAGCGGTTTTCCAATCAGGGTTGAGGTATAACAATGTGGTTAATACGCGATTAGACTGTCCCTTAAAGGCATCAACATGACGTTGATAAAAAGCACCGGGAGGGTAATGTGCATAATGTGCTTCGTATTTAAACAAGCCCATAAACAAACGTTGATTGAGTTCAATCCGTAAACTGGCCATCCAATCGAGATACTGGTTATCAATGGCATTATCTTCTGCTAGCCAACGAGTTTCGTCACGGCGAATTTGTTGATTGAGTTGAAATGCTTGTTGACGGCCGATCCCCGCAGTCTGATAATCATCAGTAGTAAGCAGTGTAACATGTTGATGTAGAGAAGCCGTCATCGTTTCAGGTAGCAATTCGGGTGCAATATAATACCCCTTATCGGCCAATGCATCGGCAATTTGGTCATAGATATCAATCACGACGAGCGGTGCGATATTGACTAAATCATTTTCAATCGTGGTGACGACGCAATAAGCATTGTCAGATACAGCCTCATCGATTTGCTCAGATAGTTCAGCGACAATCAATGGCGAAATTTCAGACGTATCACCATCAAGCGTCGCCAATACACAATAAGTTATATCAGGAATGATATCGTCATGCTGTTCAGCTAGATCAGCATTAGACAGCGGCGAAGCCTCAACCAAATCAGGATCAATCGTTGCCATTACACAATAGGTTTTATCGGCAACGGTATCGTCATTTTCATTATAAATGTCGACCACCACGATAGGCGTTATATTTTCTAAGTTAGCTTGTTGGCTTGTCATTACAAATACCGAAGACTAAAAAATGGGTGCTATATTTTGTTCTATTGTTGCTCAATGTGCTTGATTATTATTGAGTATAAGCGTGGAGTTAACCATTTCTCATTAGCCAAAGAACCAGTAAGCAACCATGATAGCGGCAACGATACCTGCAATGTCAGCGGCAATACCACAGGCTGCGGCATGACGAATATTTTTGATACCTACTGAACCAAAATAAACCGCTAAAACATAAAATGTTGTTTCAGTGCTACCTTGAACAATCGAAGCTAAACGACCGGCAAAGGAATCCGCGCCATATACTTGCATGGTATCGACCATCATGGCGCGAGCGCCACTGCCGCTAAATGGTTTCATTAAAGCCGTTGGCATGGCATCAATAAACCGATCATCTAAATTCAACGACAAGATAATATGACGTAAACCGTTGGCTAATAAGTCGAGTGCTCCACTGGCACGAAATACGCCAATAGCAACCAGCATTGCCACGAGATAGGGGATGATTTTAATCGCGGTTTCAAAACCTTCTTTAGCGCCATCAATAAACGCATCATAAGCATTTACTTTTTTGATGACAGCGCCGGCAATAAATAACATGACTAATGAAAATAAAATGATATTACTGATCAGTGCTGACTGGGTCAGCATGTCGGCCTGATTCAGACTAGAAAAATAAGATAAAAGTGCCGCGATGAATAAGGTGAATCCGCCGAGATAGCTAACAATCACTTTATCAAACAGATTAATTTTTTGTACAGTTGCTACAGCGAGCAAACCTATCATCGTCGATGCATACGTTGCGATCAGGATTGGAATAAACACATCAGTTGGATTTGCAGCGCCCATTTGAGCACGATAAGTGAAGATCGTGACAGGGAATAACGTGACGGCCGAGGTGTTGAGCACCAAAAATAGAATTTGAGCATTACTTGCCGTGTCTTTGTTTGGGTTAATCGTTTGCAGTTCTTTCATCGCCTTGATGCCCAGCGGAGTGGCAGCGTTATCCAAACCTAAGGCATTGGCTGCAATGTTCATGACCATCGCTCCCAAAGCAGGGTGATTCTTCGGTACTTCGGGCATTAATTTAGCAAAAAGCGGCGTTAAACCCCGCGTCAGTAAATCAATAAAACCGCTGCGTTCGCCGATACGCATAATGCCTAACCATAAGGCTAATATCCCCGTTAGACCGAGTGATATTTCGAAGGCGCTTTTTGACAGGCTAAACATAGCTGTCATCATTTGATCAAATATCTGAGTATCACCGAATACAAATAGCTTTATCAGTGCAACGATAAAGGCAATGGTAAAAAAAGCGATCCAGATGAAATTAAGCATGATTCATTATTACATAGCTGATAATAAAAAAGGACGCTAAAGAGCGTCCTTTTAAAGTTTTTCTAATGGCGTTATTTAGCCTCTAGAAGGTCGTTTTGCACCATCACGTGGACGCATACGAGGTTTGCCTGTTCTTCTTGGTTTGCGATCACGACTAGCATGTTCAAAACCTTCTTTTGCAGGGCTTAGGTTCAATTGTTTATTGTTGACCCAAACTTTGCCTAATTGTTGGAATAAATCTTTTGGCATGCCTTCTGGTAGATCAATCACACTGTAATCATCAAGAATCGTAATGCGACCAATATCTTTACTATCAATGCCCGCTTCATTAGCAATCGCGCCGACTAAGTTCTTAGCTTCAACACCATCTGATTTACCGACTTCTACGCGGTAACTATCCATACCTTGTTCAGCTTGTTGACCACTGCTTCTACGAGGTGAACGATCACGTTCTCCTCTGCTATCACGAGGTCTGTCATCTCTATCTCTTGATGGACGATCTTCACGAGCAGGGCGTTCTTGAACATGCTTAACCGGTTTTAACGGACGGCTTTTTTGTACTAAATAAGCCAATGCTGCAGCGACTTCAATTGGATCAGCGTTATGTTCTTGCTGATAACTACTGACAACTGCTTCAAAAAAGCTCAAATCTTGTGCTTCAATCGTTTCGCTAAGCTGTTGCTTGAATTCCATTACCCGTTTATCAGCCACATCTTCAGTGCTAGGTAATTGCATCAATGTAATGGTTTGGCGTGTTGCTTTTTCAATAGCAAACAACATACGTTTTTCGCGTGGCGCAATAAATAAAATCGCTTCACCTTTACGACCAGCACGGCCTGTACGACCAATACGGTGTACATAAGACTCTGTATCGTAAGGCACATCGTAGTTCACAACGTGACTCATACGTTCGATATCTAGCCCACGCGCAGCAACATCAGTTGCAACTAAGATATCTAACTTACCTTTTTTGACGCGTTCAATTGCTTTTTCACGCGCTGCTTGGTTCATATCACCATTTAAAGGTGAACATGAATAACCGCGTGCTTCTAATTTTTCTGCTAATTCAGTCGTTGAATTTTTTGTGCGAACGAAAATGATCATCGCATCAAATGTTTCAACTTCTAAAATACGCGTTAGGGCATCCAATTTATGCATACCCGTTACTTGCCAGTAACGTTGGTTAATCGTATCAACCGTTGATGTTAAAGATTTAATCTTAATTTCAACAGGATCTTTCAAATAACGAGTGGCTACACGATGAATCGCGGTAGGCATCGTTGCTGAGAATAATGCTACCTGACGGCTTTCTGGCGTCTCTTTTAAAATCGTTTCAACATCATCAATAAAGCCCATGCGTAACATTTCATCGGCTTCATCAAGTACTAATACTTTTAAATCACCTAACTTTAATGTGCCACGACGAATATGATCTAAAACACGACCAGGCGTGCCGACAATAACTTGTGGGTGACGTTCTAATTGGCGCAATTGAATGCCCATGCTTTGTCCGCCATAGATTGGCAACACATGTAAACCTTTCATGTGACGAGCATAGCTTTGAATTGCTTCAGCTACTTGAATCGCTAACTCACGTGTTGGTGCTAATACCAACATTTGTGGCGCTTTCATTTTAGGATCAATACGACCTAATAACGGTAATGCAAAAGCGGCTGTTTTACCGGTACCCGTTTGCGCCTGACCTAATAGGTCGCGACCTGCGAGTAGCGGAGGAATACTTTGTGCCTGAATCGGCGAGGGTGTTTCATAGCCAGCTTCTTGGACGGCTTTTAAGATAGGACTTGCTAAGCCTAATTCTGCGAATGTAGGTGTAGTTGGTTGTTGTTCTGTGGACATGTATAAACCTGTGAAAGATCAGTTTTAAAAGTAAAACTAATAGGGGGGAGAAAGCAATCGCGTAATTGTACGCTAGTTGAGATATAAAATACAGTTAAATCAGTCTGTTGAATATTTTTGATATAGCATTCACATCTATTCATAATTTAGGCTGTACAAAGGCTTAGCATTGATAAATAGCCTAGTTTAGTTGGCGTTAATGTATTTTAATAAAATGTCTGGTTGGTAATAGTAAGCCAGTCTTTAATTGTGATCAGTCGGGCAATAAAGGTTGCATTGCTTATTGTTGTTATATTTTATTTTTGAATCAAGATGGCTTAACATCGGGTTGAAATGCTATCGTTATTCAGCACAGTAAATGTCACAGAAGATGATAACGATGGGATTGCTAAGCAGGCATTTATTATTTAATTAGTTGCATGCTCGTCGAAAACCTTTTACTTAGTTTATTTAAACAATGAGGATATTAAAATGACAGAACATACTTACAAACATATTGAATTAACGGGCAGTTCGGCTGAAAGCTCAGATCAAGCGATTAAAAATGCGATTGCTAAAGCGTCACAATCAGTTAAAAACATGCACTGGTTTGAGGTAGTAGAAACTCGCGGTTATATCGAAAATAATGGTGTGCACTATTGGCAGGTCACTATTAAGGTTGGCTTTAAAATTGAAGACTGAGTTTTAAACAAACACTTGATAAGCTAAAGCGAAACGCTGTAATTTAAGTTTGTGTGAAAATCGTTTTATTTAAATGAATTCGGTTAGGCCATATTCAAACTGAATATCAAATGATCGAGTGGCATGCTTAAATTTAGCTTAGAACATAAAATCGACAGGTTTAAGCCGACAGAAGCAAAATATATGCTTTTTACTTAAGTGCTACTTTTAGCCTGATAATCGACTACCCAGTTGATATTAAGTTGTCCGGCTTAAACCGATTATGTGTTTGAGTTGGCCTGTTGCTGATTCATCGCCCACTTATCTAGCCAATCAAGGTTTGAAGCTGCAACATCTGTTTTACCCGTCATTAAGTCGTCTAACGTATGAACGTGTGCTTTATACGCGGCGAAATCTGTTTTTGGTATCGACTTCAGCAGAGGGATTTTTGCGGTAATAGGATTAACGGGCTTGTCGTCAATATGAAGCTCATAATGCAAATGTGGCCCAGTAGAACGCCCAGTATTACCAGACAGAGCGATAACTTGACCTCGCGATACCTTTTGTCCTTTATGAACCAATATTTTGCTTAAATGCAAATAGCGAGTCGAAAAAGGTCCAAATTCATCAATCACAAGATATTTCCCCGCATATTTTTGGCTTGCCACTCGTTCAATGACACCATCTCCCGTCGAGACAACAGGTGTGCCAATAGGCATAGCAAAATCGACACCATTATGTGATGCATAGCGCCCCGTGACGGGGTTGAGTCTTCTAGGATTAAAGGGGGAGCTGACTCGAAAGTGTTGCTTGGTCGGGTAACGCAATAAAGCGGGGGATAAATTGTTGCCATTTTTATCGTAATACACGCCATCAGTATGCATATAAGCGCCTAATAATTTCACATTTTTACCGTTGATACGGGCGGCAACCACATAATTCTTGCCATCAGGCGAACCATTTATCGTTTCTCGCTCTACGATTACTTGAAAACTGTCACCATTGCGGATATCACGACGAAAGTTTATTTTCTGACTTAATAGTTTCTGTATATTCATTATCGTTTTATCTGTCATCCCAGCGCTTGCCGCTGAAACATAGAAGCTGTTTTTAATGGTGCCTCTAACCACGTCAGTTACCCATTGCGTAGGGATTAATTTCTGCTTATGCTCAAAATGTTCTGCATCATGTCGTTGATACAGAATCGTTTTACTGGGATTACTAACGAACATTAACTCAGCTAATTTATTGTGATTATCAAACCTGAAAGTGAGTTGCTCCCCGGGCTTTAAAACATCAATATCAAGATATTGTTCATCTGCCTCTAATATTTCGCTAAGCGTATTGCCTGATATGTTCTGATGATTGAAAATTGATTCAAGATTATCGCCCTGTTTTACTTGATAGTGGACATCATGAAAATTGACCTTTGAAGCTACCAGCTGCTGCTCTTGTTTATTGTCTTCATGATTTTGCAATTCGTCTTTGCTGGCTGAATAACTAGTTACAAGATTAGGCTGGATTAATGGTGATGGGTACGGGGTGTTTTTTGCAGTATTTGACGAATACAATATAGTCAAAGTAGCAATTATTAATATTGTAATCAGCAGGATACGTAATGCATGGCTTTTTCTAATTATCGTGATGTGTGATTTATTCATAGCGTATTTCTTAATTAACTAGTTTTTAATGTGATATAACATATCATTATATTCAATCAACAGCCATTTATCTTAACGTGTATCAATGCCGATTATTACCGAGAAATTCATACTTGAAAGAGTTTTGCTTACAGCTAGCATGCGTGAAGACGACTTAAGGAACAGCGCTTATTATTGTGATAGGGGAAAGAGCTTTGATTATTAGCTAGGCCATTCAAATATCAAACATTCTGACGATCTCCTTGATTTCCAGCACCACGGCTCCACAGTTTTGGTTTAACAAGTCAGTGATTTATTGAAGAAAGTTATTCATTTACCTTGCTAACGCGCGCGTAAAGCGCGCGAGGTATGAGCGTCGCCTTTGACGCGTTTGTTATGCATTTTCAACCAACTGCTTTGCTTTAAAGTAAGCATCTGAACGCTCTAAGAAATCACAGCAGAAACTTGAGTATTTTTCAGACGCATAAGTTAGCATTTCGATAGTATCTATTGCTTCCCTTAGTTTTTTTACCTTATTAGCCCTTTTACGATCAGTATCAGCGTTAGCTAGTTCTTCTGTGGCATCCTCTATGGACCTTGAAAAAATTCGTAAAGATATTAATATTTCAGCTCTTGGCTTCCACAGCCTTACAGTATTAAGACCACAAACTTCAATTGTTTTTTCTGCTAGTTGCTTCATGTTGCTATCGCAAGCTTTAATTTCTATATCATTAAAATAGAAAGCATTTTTTGGATCTATATCGTAAGGGTTAATGATCGGCTCTACCCCTGTATCGTGGCTGTCCTTAGAGCCGTTACACTTCCTGCATGATGGCAAAAAATTATTCCATTCAAATGTAAGCTCAGGATATTTTGATTTTGGTCTGAAATGCTCAATTTCAATATTTCCACCCTCACTAGGTATACACTCACAAAATGCACACTTACCGAATGAGCTCTTCACTAATCCATTTCTAACTGCCTCATTATTATAAAAAGATATAAGTTTTTGCTTTTCTTTTTCTGGAATTTCTTTGTATGAACCGTACTTAACAATGGCACTCTGTAAATCACTTTTCCATTGTGATTTATTATCGATCATTCCCTGAGGCCCGACCTCACGTTCTAATTTAATCATCCTGTAAAGCCACCATGGAAGCAAGACGTGCCTTCAATACTGTAACAATAGAGTCACCTGGATGACAAACCTCAACAAGGTTTGAAATAGCATTCCTTAATCCCTGTATTGATGATTCTTCAATTTTCACTAAGGCAATCGCTATAAGCTTTTCGTAATCTTTATTTTCGAGGCTTTTAACTCCCATAATTTCAGATAATATTTGGTCAGTATTCCACCCCGAAAATCTTTTCTTTGATGGCTGCAATGTATATTTATTATCATCTTGTTTTTGCATAATAATAACTTCATTTTCCCCTGCAGAAGAAAGAAGGTGTGGTGAATGAGTTGTTACTATAAATTGTAGATTCGGGAATATTCTTGAAAGACCTTCTCTTAAGCTGAATTGCCACTCAGGGTGAAGATGCAAATCCAGTTCATCTATTAAAACGGTTCCTTCTGCATTCAGTGCGATTCTCTTACCTGGCTCATTAGTCCCCTCTACCCATTCAAATATATTAGCTATTATTGACAATACTGCCTGAAAGCCAGCTGATAACTCTTCCAAGTAACATTCTTCGCCATAAATAGAAAATATTGGCTCCAGTTCTTGTCCAGTTCTAATATAAGAAAAATTGCTATTAAACGGGCCAATAAATGGAAGGTTTTCAATCATATGAAACCAATTCGCTCTTTCTTCTTGAGCCCAGTCTTTATCAATAACAAAATAGCGATTTACAAACCACTGCTTAATATTTGATTCCTTTTCTCCATATAAGGATTCCGAGCTAGAGGATAGATTGCTATTGATTTGCTGATCTAAAGGCATCTCACGCTTCATGCCACTTATTTGCTTATATTTAATACTTCGATGCGCGCCAATAAATAATGGGCAAAAACCTTTGATTATTGTTATTGCTTCGTTAATTGAAAGACTCTCTCTACCTTCAGCTTTAGGCGGTTTTATCCAAGATTTTAGAGAGTCTTTTCTATATCCTGCCAAATTCAGTGAGTGAGGGCCAGACCCAATTCTTTTATCATTATTATTAACTTTAACATCAACCCAAAATTGAGAGTCGTCTTTGAATCTAGAGAATTTAAAACTTTGATGGCTAAAACAGTGGGATATACCAGCGAGAATTGAGGTTTTTCCACAGCCGTTTGGACCCGCAATAAAATTGAAACCTTTATTAAAAGTTATATTAAGTTTCTTGAATTGCCTTACATTTTCTAAATGTAAATTTTCTATATAACTAGCAGTCAACTTAAGACTCCTTTGTTGATGCATAACGATCTAGGTAAGGGGCGCGGCTTTTTGCGCGTCCCAACGAAAGCCACGCTTTTTGTGGCTGAAGTTAATTTCACCTTTTTGTTAGGGGGCCGTGACATCAAATATTTCTTCTTTTCTTATTTTTGCAAGCATTAATGCTGCAATTATGCTCCCAATAGGTATCGTAATAAAGGATAAGCCAGCCCATACAATCCCACTTCGACCGTGTGCATTAGCAGTTCTTGAGATATAGATTAAAACCATTAATTGTCCAATAAAAATAGTTAGCATAGCTGCAAATCCCAAGGGGCTAGCTATACTGACTTTAGCGAAAATAATGAGCCATGAAACTACGGCAAGCCATGTCAATATTTTCACAACCTTAAATGATTTATTCGATGCAGGTATATCAATCGATTTTGCAGTTTTTATTTCTGTGCTTTCTTTTTGCGTATCCATCTGTATTGCTCCCTAACGCAGCGCTTTGTTAAACATCATTTGACTCGAAGTTTCCAGCTAGATCGGTCTGCCCCCATCTGATATAGCCAGTGTCAAAGAGCCTATTATGGAAATCAGATTGATCTATTGTAAACCCATGCCTTGCAATTCTTTCGAAATCCGCTCTATTGTCATGTTCACAAAAGTTTGAGTTTATGATGAACTTTCTTTCATTGACTAGCTCTACCCCTAATATAAAATGAGGAAATAAAGCACCCTTCACTGAAACTTCTCTTTGCTTTGGGAATAATCCTGTAGGCTTATATGTTGGAAGTCCGATTTCGTAAGCTATTCGTTGATGATGATCTGCTACCCATGGTGCTATCGCGTGAAGATGAAATGGTTGAGGAATAAAATAGTGAAATATTATTCTGGATTTTTTTCTACGCCCAGCAATAGAAAATTCATACGCAACTCGCTTATCTGTTGATGTTGAAACGAACATGGTTTCTCTGCGAATACCAGCCGCACCTGCAACATGTAGAAAATATAGATAATAGTCTCTGACTTTTAGTTTTGTTTCAGGCGTATAGGACTCGTTTATTTTTTGAATAAACTCACGAAGATTGTTTCGCCCCTGAAAGAACTCTCTAAATTCTCTTGCTGTATTCTGCTTAATTTTTTGACAAGCTCTTGGTTCTTCTAAAACATTGCATATACGATCATAAATAAACGCAAGAGTTTCATCAGAGCAATCATTTATATCAGTTAGGAAATTACGGTCATCATCAAAAACGTCTACTGCAAAATGTCTAGCTTTATCACCGAAATAGAAAGCTCTTTGAAATACCTCTTCGCTACCGCTATTTATTCCTAACCTACCATTAATCAGTCTGCGCACGATATTTCGCTGCTCTTCACCACGATATAGAAATAGTAAGTGCCCAGACTTATCTTGCTCAGAAAGGAATCTACGAAGACTCAAGAAATCATTTTTTAAATCTTTATTTAGTGGTTCTAAGTCCGTACCTACATATTCCATAACCTTCCTTGATGTTTAACTTGTTGTTAAAGGGATTAAAAATTCCCGGTAATTTTTATACTTAACGGGACTCATTTTCCTTGTAATCCGATAATTAAGAAGAAAAGCGGGAATTATCGTGATCATACAGATTCAATTTTAGCCCGATGGAATTAAGCTCTTTCAAACCAATGTACCCATACTTTATGGTCTAGATCCCATTCCATACCTTGGTGCATACGCAGAATAAGTGCTTTGTAAGAGGCTAGATCAGGATAACCTTCAGCTTGGGCGCGTTCATCATTCATGTCATCGAGTGTTTCACGTGTCAGATCGGTGACGACAAATAGTATGCCTTCCAGTTCAAAGGTTTCACCGGGATAGGCATAAATGCCGTCGCGACGTTGCTGTGTTTTTTTGCCAGCGAGTGTGGCTTCAACTAATTTGGGTTGAGTAACAAGGCGTGAGATATCACAGGTTTTAGCAGGGTAGGATTCGGTGGTCATAGTCTGTCTATTTGAATTAGTAAAATGAATTCAATATAAACGCTTTGTTATGGCGACACAACGCACAACATGACTAAATAATGGGGAGTAAGGATGTAGATAGAAAAGAGCCAGCGAATGCTGGCTCTTTGGTGTGACTTATTTAACGCCTTGGCTCATCAAATAATCTTCATAACTACCACGGAAATCGACAATACCGTTTTCAGTCATATCCAATACGCGGGTTGCTAATGATGATACAAACTCACGATCGTGACTGACAAAGAACAACGTGCCTTCATATTGCGTTAAAGCCATGTTGACCGATTCAATCGATTCCATATCCATGTGATTCGTCGGTTCATCCATAATCAAAATATTTGGTTTTTGTAATAACAATTTACCAAACATCATTCGGCCTTTTTCACCACCTGATAACACTTTCGCTTTTTTATCAATTGAGGTACCCGAGAACAATAAACGACCTAATGTGGCGCGAATAACTTGTTCATCATCTGATGGCTGACCCCATTGTTGCATCCATTCGAATAATGTTAAGTCGTTATCAAATAAGGCTTCATGGTCTTGTGCGTAATAACCAATATTGGCATTTTCAGACCATTTAACCGCGCCTGATTTAGGTGGTAATTCACCCGCTAATGTCTTAACCAGTGTTGATTTACCGATACCGTTTGGCCCGATAATAGCAATGCGCTCACCGACTTCAACCATTAGTTTTAGATCTTTAAATAATGGTTTTTCATCATCATAACTTTGCGTAATGCTTTGTAGTTCTAAGGCATTACGGAATAATTTTTTATCTTGATCAAAACGAATAAAAGGATTTACACGACTAGATGGTTTGATGTCATCCAGTTGAATTTTATCGATTTGTTTTGCTCGTGATGTGGCTTGTTTTGCTTTTGATGCGTTAGCAGAGAATCGACGAACGAAGTCTTGCAATTCAATAATCTGTGCTTTTTTCTTAGCATTATCAGATAGTTGCTGCTCACGTGCTTGAATCGATGCCAGCATGTATTCGTCGTAGTTACCCGGATAAACGCGTAGCTCACCAAAGTCCATATCGGCCATATGTGTACAAACACTGTTTAAGAAATGGCGATCATGCGAGATGATAATCATCGTGCCGCTACGTTGATTGATCATGCTTTCTAACCAACGGATCGTGTTGATATCCAAATGGTTAGTTGGTTCGTCGAGTAATAAAATATCTGGATCAGCAAATAAAACTTGGGCTAACAAAATACGTAATTTCCAACCCGGTGCGATTTCACTCATTGGGCCATAATGTTGTTCAGTGCCAATTCCGACACCTAGCAATAATTCACCCGCGCGAGATTCAGCAGTGTAACCATCTAATTCAGCATATTCACCTTCAAGATGAGCCACTTTAATGCCGTCTTCTTCGGTCATTTCAGGCAAGTTATAAATGCGATCACGTTCATGATGCACTTCCCATAATGCTTTATTACCCATGATAACTACGTCAATAACACGTTGATTTTCATAAGCGAATTGATCTTGCTCAAGCACCGCATACGTTTCATGAGGATCGTAGCTGACATTACCGGCAGTCGGCTCTAGCTTTTTAGAGATGATTTTCATGAACGTGGATTTACCACAGCCATTTGCGCCGATAAGTCCGTAACGATTGCCTTCGCCGAATTTAACCGAGACGTTTTCAAATAATGGCTTTGCGCCGAATTGCATGGTGATGTTTGCAGTAGTAAGCAAGATGGTGTTCCTGTTGTATGGGAGCTTGGAAAAACTCGCCATTATACATGACCTTACTGGTTTTCGATAAGAGTAATCTTTGCTTTTCGTGACATTTTTTTGATTGCAGCTTCACGCTTCGACGCGCTACTACGGTCTGGGTGCGGTTCTTGATAAACCATTTGCTTAGCAGCACTAGTATGAAAAAAACGTGCGCCGCCTTGTTTGGTTTGATGTTCGGTCAAACGTCGCGCTAAATCGGTGGTAATACCAGTATAAAAGTGACCATTTTCTGCTTCAACAATATAAACAAACCAAGCACTTAGCGTCATTCTTCTTTTTTTACAAAATTTAAAGCGACAGAGTTGATGCAATAACGAAAGCCGTTTGGGGCGGGGCCATCATCAAATATATGACCAAGATGAGCGTCACAAGATTGGCATCGAACTTCGGTTCTATCCATGCCATGTGATAAATCCTCATGATGCGTCACAACGCCATGTTCGATTTGAGATGAGAAGCTAGGCCAGCCACAGCCAGATTCGAATTTATTGTTAGATGAAAAAAGGGTGTTTTGGCAACAGACACATAGATAGTCACCATTTTCACTATGATTGACATACTCACCTGAAAACGCTTTTTCAGTACCAGCCTGACGTGTTACACGATATTGTTCATCATCCAACAATTCTCGCCACTGCGAGTCAGTTTTTTCTGATTTTGACATCATAAATTTTGCTCTAGCTTCGATTTCGGGAATTATGCCTTTTTGTGAACAGAGTCACAATAGTGAGGTGCATGAGTTAATTTATATTGATATCTCGCTGTCTACGAACGACGTTTCTAGTAAACGAATGCATGATTTGGGTTGCCCACTATTTGAATGTTGTTATCTTAACGATGAAATCAGTAAATATGGCATGTATTTAAGCGGTTTTTAAAAGTAAGTGTTATCACCTTTAATAAATTTAGCGGCAAAGTAGCATTCAATTCAGCTGGTTTAAGTGGACTTAACTTGGGCTGTATGGACCCTGTTTAGAGTCTTTGTTTCACTCGACGTCTCATATGAAAATATTGCACGCTGGCAGTCATCCAACTCGCAATGGCAATAGACCACCACACGCCATAAATGTCAGTGCCAATGACCGTCAGCGCAATGGTGATTAAGCTGAGCGGCAATAAAAGTTGTCGAACGATATTAAAATACATGGGAATTTCGGGTTGTTTCATGCCTTGTAAAACCGCGCCAGAAACAAAGGCTAAAATATAAGCAGGCAAAATAATGGCTTCAACACGCAAATAGCCAACACCCACTTCAATCACAGCGGGATTATCTGAAAATAAAACGATAAGTGGGCGGGCAAAAATAAATAATAATATGCCACCGAATACCATCATGATCGTGCCAATAGTGATCGAGTCGAGTGCTATTTTTTCCATGCGTTGATAATGTTTGGCGCCATAATTAACGCTAATTAATGACAATACGGCAATGTTAATACCGATAGCAGGCAGTAAAACGAGTTGTTCTATACGCAATGCAATGCCTAATCCGGCGACCGCATCTTCACCAAACCGAGTGACTGCGGCAGTGACAATAATCGAACCTAATGCAATCAAAAACATATTGCCGCTCGCTGGTAATGATTGTCTGATGAGTGAAGCATAATGCGATAGGTTTGGACGCAAGTTACTAGCCTTCAGACAGTTACCTAATTTACTTTGTCGTACTTTAACCGTTAAATATATTGCGCTGCCTAATTGCGTTAAAGCCGTCGCCGCTGCTAAACCATAAATGCCCCAATCAAAAACGAATATAAATAAGGGATCAAGTGCGATATTCGCTAAAAAGGCGACGATTAAACTATTACGAAAGCTCGTCGTATCACCCATCGTATTTAATATGCCATTAGCCGCCATGCCGTGAGCTAAAAAAACTAAAGTAGGCAAAATAATAGAAAGATAATTCAGCGCATCATTAGCATAATCGCCTTCTGCGCCCATCAGTGTGAACATGTTAGGCGCGAAGAATAGAACCAACAATCCCATCGCCAAAGCACAAACCCAAGCAAAGGAGAGTGCGCTGCCCGCTATTTGTTCTGCTTCTTGCTGTCTTGCTGCACCGAGTGAATTACCGACTAAAGCACTAGTGCCTTGGCCGACACCAATAGATATCGCAAGACCCATAAAATAAATCGGCGCGGCGAGTGATATGCCGGCCAAGGCCGTTGATGACAACATACCTGCGTAGAAATTATCCACCACGTAATACATTGTATTGAAGAACATGCCGACACTGGCTGGAATTGCTATTTTTCTAAGCAATTGAGGGATCGGATCGCGGATTAAGTCCAAATTGATTCCTAAAGGTATATAAACAGATGGCGTGTTGTCAGCGCGAAAATGGTAAGAACAATATCACTTTTGATGTGAGATTAATGCGGATAATTTTCTAATCACAAAACTGATATTATTTTAAATATTCCATTATCAAGTGAGTTTTTATGGCTTTACAAAAAGCGCCTAGCTGGCAGAAGGCATTAAACGCAGAATTTAACGCGTCTTATATGCAGAATTTATTAAGCTTTTTAGCGGCACAAAAACATCATGGAAAAGTGATTTACCCTAACGAATCTGATTGGTTTCATGCTTTAGAAGCGACCGCATTAGATAACGTGAAGGTGGTTATTTTAGGACAGGATCCTTATCACCAAGCGGGGCAAGCGCATGGTCTTTGTTTTTCGGTGCAAGCAGGTGTCAAAGTACCGCCATCGTTAGTCAATATCTATAAAGAATTGCAGACTGATTTAGATATTCCACCTGCCGATCATGGTTATCTAGAAACGTGGGCTAAGCAAGGTGTGTTGTTATTAAATGCCGTTTTAACGGTAGAAGATTCGCATGCCAATGCTCATCAAGGGCAGGGTTGGGAGACGTTTACCGACAAGATCATCGATATCGTGAACCAACAATGCGAACACGTTGTGTTTATGTTGTGGGGAAGTTATGCCCAGAAAAAGGGTGCCATGATTGATCAAACAAAGCATTTAGTCTTAAAAGCGCCGCATCCATCACCGCTATCGGCATACCGTGGTTTTTTGGGATGTCGACACTTTAGTCAGGCAAATAGTTATCTTGCTACACATAGTAAGTCAGCTATCGATTGGTCATTGCCAAATGTCACTTATAGCCAAGGCTCACTGCTGTAAAACAAGCTATGTGTAATTAAGCAAGGATCGCCTTGTCCCTGCTACAATGCGCGCCATGATAAAACTAAATCAACTTTCTATTCGTCGTGGCACAAGGCTTTTATTTGATTCTGCCAATTTGACGATTCATCCAGGACAAAACGTCGGTCTAACGGGTGCTAATGGCACTGGAAAATCGAGTTTATTTGCCTTATTTCGTCATCAATTACAGGCCGATCATGGTAGTGCTTCGATTCCTGCTGCGTGGGTGATTGCTCATGTTGCACAAGAAACGCCCGCGGTTGATATTGCTGCTATTGAATATGTGTTGCAGGGCGACGAAGAATATATGCGTTTGCAACAGCAATTATCGCAGGCAGAAGCGACACATGATGGTCATCAACAAAGCGAGTTACACGATAAATTAGCTGCAATTGATGGTTATACGGCACGTAGTCGTGCTGGGCGTTTGATGCATGGTTTAGGGTTTACCGCTGAACAAGAATTATTGCCGGTTACGTCATTTTCAGGTGGTTGGCGAATGCGGTTAAATTTGGCGCAGGCATTGATGTGTCGTTCAGATTTATTATTGCTTGATGAACCAACCAACCATTTGGATTTAGAAGCGGTTTATTGGTTAGAAGAATGGTTGCGGAGTTATCCCGGCACGTTAGTATTGATTTCGCATGATCGCGATTTCCTTGATCGCGTGGTCACGCAAATTGTCCATATCGAGCAACAAAAGATAAAAGCTTACACTGGTAATTATTCTGCATTCGAATTAGCGCGTACCGAACATTTGGCTCATCAACAATCCGCACACAATAAACAACAACGTGAAATTGCTCATATTCGTAGCTTTGTGACCCGTTTTAAAGCGCAAGCAACTAAAGCCAAACAAGCACAGAGTAGAATTAAAGCACTCGAACGAATGGAATTGATTGCACCGGCGCATGTAGATTCACCCTTTCATTTTAGGTTTTATCCGCCGACACGTTTAGTTGCGCCTTTATTAAGTTTAGATAAAGTAGCGGTTGGCTATAATGATAAACCGTTGATATCGGGCGTTAATTTGTCACTAGCACCGGGCGACCGCATTGGGTTGTTGGGGCCAAATGGCGCGGGTAAGTCAACGCTAATTAAATTAATTGCGGGTGAGTTGCCTGCGCTAAATGGCAAGCGTAAAGAAGGCAAAGACATTAAAATTGCCTACTTTGCTCAACATCAATTAGAACAATTGACGATGGATGAAAGTCCATTACAGCATGTGCAACGCTTAGATCCGCTGCGACCTGAAACTGAATTACGCAATCATCTTGGTGGTTTTGGTTTTCAAGGTGATGACGCACTTGCGCCTGTTGGTCCATTTTCAGGTGGTGAGAAAGCACGCTTAGTATTGGCCTTATTGGTCTATCAAAAACCGGCTTTATTATTACTTGACGAGCCGACCAACCATCTTGATTTAGATATGCGATTAGCATTAACGATGGCCTTGCAAGATTTTGAAGGCGCGTTGGTTGTTGTCTCGCATGATCGTCATTTATTACGCACTGTCGCGGATGATTTATGGTTAGTGTCAGACGGTCAAGCGAAAGTGTTTGATGGCGATCTTGATGATTATCGCCAGTGGTTAATCGACAAAGACAAACCTGCAAAAACGGCTGTAGATAATAGTAATACCGCGAATAAAAAAGATGACCGACGCAATGCTGCGGAAGCACGTAAAAAACTGCAACCGTTACGAAACATCGTGAAAAAAGCCGAACAGAAAATGGATGTTTTGCAAAATAAATTGAATGATATCGAGCTGCAATTAGCCGATAACAGCCTTTATGAAAGCGCAGCCAAAGATAAATTAAAAGCCTTATTAGTCGAACAAGGCAATTTAAAAACAGAATTAGATACAGTAGAAATGGACTGGTTAGCAGCCAGTGAACAATTAGAATTAGCTGGGCAAGAATAACTCTTCAGCCCAGAGTTATAGAGGTAGCAACGTGGCGTTATTGTCATTAAAACAAATTACCGTTAGTTATGGCGGTCCCAATTTATTAGATAAAGTTGATTTTCAGCTCGATCAAGGTGAGCGAGTGTGTCTTGTCGGCCGTAATGGTGCTGGCAAATCAACCTTGATGAAATTGATTGCAGGTGAAATTAAACAAGATTCAGGTGAAATTAGAGGCCAAGGCTTAAAAATTGCTCGTTTGGAACAAGAAGTTCCAGCAGGTACGAAGGGTAGCGTATTCGATGTTGTCGCTCACGGCCTAGGTGAAATTGCGCCTATTTTAATTGCTTATCATGATGTAATTCACCGTTTAGCGACCGATAGTTCAGACCAAATTTTAGCTGAACTTGAAAAAGTACAACACAACTTAGAAGCCGTTGATGGTTGGACTGTAGAACAGCGTGTTGAAAGTGTTATCTCACGATTATCATTAGATGGTGATGTTGATTTTGCAGGCTTATCAGGCGGGATGAAGCGCCGTGTTTTACTCGCTCAAGCTTTAGTTAAACAGCCTGATATTTTATTACTTGATGAGCCGACTAACCATTTGGATATTGCATCCATTACTTGGTTGGAAGAGTTTTTGAAAAGTTATGGTGGTACTTTACTGTTCATCACCCATGATCGGACATTCTTACAAGCATTAGCGACTCGAATTGTGCAATTAGATCGCGGTAATTTGGTCAGCTTTCCCGGTGATTATGCCAACTTCTTAGAACGTCGCGAAGCTTTATTATCAGACGAAGCACAACAAAATGCCTTGTTTGATAAAAAATTAGCACAAGAAGAAGTGTGGATCCGCCAAGGTGTAAAAGCCAGAAGAACGCGTAATGAAGGCCGAGTGCGTGCTTTAGAACAATTACGTCGTGAACGTGGTCAGCGTCGTGAAGTGTTGGGCAATGTCAAAATGAAATTGCAAGACTCTGATCGTAGCGGCAAATTAGTGTTTGAAGCTGAAAACTTAGGTCAAAGTTTCGATGGTCGTGTGTTATTCAAAGACTTTTCAACCGTTATTCAACGCGGCGATCGCATTGGTATTATCGGTGCCAACGGCTGTGGTAAAAGTACCATGCTGGCTATTTTACTTGGACGCGCTGAACCTGAAACCGGCAATGTCATTCGTGGTACTAAAATCGATGTTGCCTATTTCGATCAATTGCGTAGTCAGTTAGACGAAGAAAAAAGTGTTACGGAAAACGTCAGCCAAGGGAGTGATTTTGTCGAAATAGGTGGTACACAAAAACACATTATTGGCTATTTACAAGACTTTTTGTTCACGCCAGAACGCGCTCGCACACCCGTTAAAGCGTTGTCGGGTGGTGAACGTAACCGATTGTTATTAGCTAAATTATTTACTCAACCTGCTAATTTATTAGTGATGGATGAGCCGACCAATGACTTGGATGCTGAAACGCTCGATTTGTTAGAAGATTTATTGATGAACTACAAAGGCACGTTATTGTTGGTGAGTCATGATCGTAGTTTCTTGAATAACGTAGCCACCAGTACGATTGTGTTTGATGATGATGGTGTGGTGCGTGAATATGTTGGTGGTTATGATGATTGGCAACAACAGCGCCAACAAGATAAAGACTACGAAGCACAAAAAAATACTGTTGTGACTAAATCAGCCAAACCAGTAGAAAAAAAGGCGAATAAAAAATCTAATCTGACTTATCAAGAGCAGTTGGATCTTGCTGCTTATCCTAAAAAAATTGAAGAGCTTGATAAAAAACAAGCTGAGCTACACGATGTAATTGGTCAGCCTGCGTTTTATAAACAATCAGAAGATAAGATTGCTGCTACTCAAGCTGAGTTAGCAAAAGTCACGGCTGAGCTTGATGCTAGCTATGAAAAATGGGAAGCATTGGAAGCAAAACAAGACGCTTAATCTAGCAATACAATAAGTCACTGAACGTATTTTTGGGAGCAAATAAGCATGGATATACTGGCATTAATGACCGATCTCATTACCCAGCTTAATGGGATTGTTTGGGGGCCATTGATGTTGGTATTGATCTTAGGCACCGGTTTTATGTTGATGATCGGGCTAAGAGGCATGCCGATTGCCAAGTTAGGTTACGGCCTGAAAATGCTTTGGGCAGGCCGCGCCACTAAAACGCAGCAAGGTGAAGGCGATATCGCACCGTTTAATGCGTTAATGGCTTCGCTTTCAGCAACCATTGGTACGGGTAATATTGCTGGTGTGGCAACGGCAATATTTTTAGGTGGTCCCGGCGCTTTATTTTGGATGTGGATGACGGCTCTAGTCGGCATGGCCACTAAATATGCAGAAGCGGTGCTGGCAGTTCATTATCGTGAAACCGATGACAATGGTAATAAAGTCGGCGGTCCAATGTATTACATTAAAAATGGACTGGGTAAACGCTTTGCTTGGTTAGGCACAACCTTTGCCATATTCGGTGCATTAGCTGGCTTTGGTATTGGTAATACGATTCAAGCTAACTCAGTCGCCGATGTTTTATCATCTAGTTTTGGCGTGCCACCATTATTGACAGGCTCTGTGATTGCGGTATTAGTGGCGATGGTGTTGATAGGCGGTATTAAACGCATTGCTAATGTTGCTGGCAGACTAGTGCCATTTATGGCGGTAAGTTATGTGATGGCTGGTATTGTTATTTTAGGTTTACATGCTGACCAAATCCCCGCTGCTTTTGAATTGATTTTTGTTCACGCCTTCACGCCAATTGCCGCTACTGGTGGTTTTGCGGGTGCAGCAGTGTGGGCTGCCATTCGTTTTGGTGTAGCACGTGGCGTGTTTTCAAATGAAGCAGGATTAGGTAGTGCGCCCATTGCGCATGCTGCATCAACAACTAATAGTCCAGTGCGACAAGGCACAATCGCGATGACCGGTACATTTATCGATACTATTGTTATTTGTTCGATTACCGGTTTAGTGATTATTGTGTCAGGTTCTTGGATGAGCGGTGAAACAGGTGCGACGTTGTCTTCACTGGCTTTTGAGTCGGCATTGCCAGGATTTGGCGGCTATATTGTAACTTTTGGCCTGAGCCTTTTTGCCTTCACGACCATTTTAGGTTGGAGCATTTATGGCGAGAAATGTGTGTCGTATTTGTTTGGTGTTAAAGCGATTACGCCATTTCGAATCGCATGGATAATCGCGATTCCCATTGGCGCGATGGCCAATTTATCGTTTATTTGGTTAGTAGCTGACACCTTAAATGCGATGATGGCTATTCCGAATTTAATTGCCTTGTTATTACTTAGTCCGGTTGTTTTTAAATTGACTAAAGAATATTTCGCAAAAAAATAAATATGAATGAAGTTGCTACTGAATTTTAACGGGATAAATCGTCAAGTTGGTTATTTATTCCATTTACATTTTTTAACACAGTGATCCTAATTTACGATGAATACTAGCGTCGAAAATAGAAAATCAATCAAAGGAACTCTATGACCAAAATTGCTCACACGTCTATTCGACCTGCTCGTGGTCTGAATTTATTATCTCAGGATGAAATCTACAAGCTTAGTAATCCCAGTGCCGATCTTTACCAATTATTTAGAGAATGCGCACTTGCCGTACTTAATACGGATAGTCATGAAGATGATGCAGAAGAAATTTTTAATCGTTATTCTGATTTCGAGATAACGCTTAATCCTGAATCACGTGGCGTGAGGCTTAAAATATTAAATGCACCTAGCCAATCATTTGTTGATGGTGAAATGATCAAAGGTATTCAAGGTCATTTATCTTCTGTATTACGCGATATTGTTTATACAGATTTTAAAGTGCTCGCTGATGGTGATACGGTGACGGCGACCAATAAAGTCTTTCGTATTTTGCGTAATGCCGACGTTGTTCAACCTAATGTTTCGCCAAACTTAGTCGTTTGTTGGGGAGGGCATTCCATTCCCCGCGAAGAATATGATTATGCAAAACATGTCGGCTATGAATTAGGTCTACGTGGTCTGGATATTATTACCGGCTGTGGCATTGGCGCGATGAAAGGGCCTATGAAGGGTGCTGCGGTTGGTCATGCCAAACAACAAAATAAAAATGGTCGTTATATTGGTATTACCGAGCCAGGCATTATTGCTTCCGAATCACCTAATGCGATTGTTAACGAACTGGTGATTATGCCGGATATCGAAAAACGCTTAGAAGCATTTGTTCGACTTGGTCACTGCATTATTGTTTTTCCGGGTGGTGTGGGTACGGTTGAAGAAATTTTATATCTACTGAGTATTTTACTTCACCCCGACAACAAAACAGGTATTCCGCTAATTTTTGCAGGTCCTGAAAACTGCCGTGCTTACTTTGAAACCTTAGATAAATTCTTAAGATATTGTCTTGGTGATGATGTTGCCGATCTGTATCAAATTATGATTGGTGAACCGGATAAAGTGGGTAGTTTAGCAAAGGAAAGTGTGACGCTTGTGCATGAACAACGTCGCGCCAACAGTGAAGCTTATTACTTTAATTGGCAGCTTAATATTGCAGCAGATTTACAATTTCCTTTTATGCCGACACATGAATCGATGGCGGCGTTAAAACTCGATCGCACCTTGCCAAAACATGAATTGGCTTCTAATTTACGTTCGGCTTTTTCGGGTATTGTTGCCGGTAATGTTAAATCATTTGGCATACGTGAAGTGGCTAAACATGGCCCTTATAAAATACATGGCGATGCTGGTTTAATGAATGCGGTGGATGAATTATTACGCGGTTTTGTCAAAGACCAACGGATGAAACTAGGCCAAGGTGAGGATGACTATAAACCTTGTTATCAGATTGTTTGATTATTAAGGCTTAACTTTCGCCCAATAAAAAACCCGCCTAGAGTCATCGAGGCGGGTTTTTTTATCGGATTAATATTAGATTATTCGTCTAATAATGCATCACGATTATCTACACCTTTACGCGGACGGATCCACATTTCATACATTGATACGGTCCACATAAATGCAAATGATAATGCCATTGCGCTACCGCCGATAATGACTAACCATGCAAAGTTAGGGTTCAGTTTTGTTAACCACCATGAGGAGATATCTAGAATAAGAAAGATATAAGGTGTCACGATCATTCCGGCTTTCAAATATCTAGGTACACCGGCTGCTAAACTAAAGATAAGACCAACAAACATAAAGATAAAAGCAATACCGAATAAGTGAATATGCGATACCCGAGCTAATGATGAGAACGTCGCTCCAGTGTCTGTTTCAGCAGCTTTAGCGACATTTTCAAACTTGGTCCAATCTGGAATTGACATACCTGAACCGGCACTGTGGCAAGCAATACAGTTTGTTTCCATAATTTTGCGAATGCCCGTTGAGTTAAACGATTCTTCGTCAGCGCCTTTATGGACCCAGTCAATGATTTTTAAACGATCTTCTTCTGGCGCCATGACTTTCATCGAGCCATTAAGCTTTGCCTCAAGCACAGAGCCTGAACGCTTGCCATAATAGCTATATACGATATCGTCGATAGATAATCCCAATTTTCCATCTGCCATACCGTGGGTAAATTGAATTTGTACAATGGCCATTAAATAACCAATAGC
The DNA here is from genome assembly GCA_011053005.1 of Methylophaga sp. GTDB lineage: Bacteria > Pseudomonadota > Gammaproteobacteria > Nitrosococcales > Methylophagaceae. Next base: position 1,498 of record DRHW01000026.1, on the reverse strand, counting down.
GACCACAATTAAGTATCCAGTGAATAAAGCTTTGAGAGCGATACCTTGGCTACTAAGATTTAGTTTATGTGCTTCAGCCATTATGAGTTCCTAAGAGTGTCAGTAAAAAATGAGTGGTTATAGTAGTACAGAACGGAATAATTGAATAGGCTTAATAAGTGGCAATGTCACTGGTTATTTTGGGAGTTGTTGGGCGAGAACGACAGAATAATAGTGTAAATTGCGGTCATTTTTTAAATGAAATAGCTTATATAAGCACTATCAGATTACATGCCGATGATGACATATTTGCATTGTGTATCGACTGTAAATATATTTTTAATATCAAGCATTAGCTTGAACTATTTTGTTGTAGCTGATGGTTGGTTTTTAGAAAAAAACAACAGCCATATCACGCTTAACTATCTGTTCGTTAAAGTCTTAAGTGCAAAATGGCTGTTATTTATATGTCGCTAAAAATCATAAAATGATGATATAAATCGGATGCTCCGATTCTTGTTATGGCAGCAATGATTTTATGATTAATAAATCAGATTATTGTGAAGAGAAAACTTTCTTTAAAAGATCAGTCGTTCTTGCTGCTGGGTTTTCACGAATCTTTTTTTCTTCTGCCGCGATCATGGTAAACAGGCCATTTAAAGCTTGATCAGTGACATAGTTGGGCAAATTTAGGTTCACATTTTCGCCGACTAATGGTAGTGCTGCGACTTTTTCCGTCAGATCATTGTAGTATTTTGTGGCGCCGACTTCATTCAATGAACTACTAATCGTAGGTTTAAATAAACCGGTTAATTTATCTGATGTTTGCGCTTTGAAATATTCAGTTGCTGCATTATCTGGGCCTTGAAGAATGTCTTTAGCATCTTCAATGCTCATGTTTTTGATCGCATTAACGATAATATTAGTCGCTTCTGGTGCCGCTTTTTCTGCTGCACGGTTCATGCTCTCTTCAAATGCATCTGCTTGGTCGCCCATGCCAAATTTATGCATTAAGCCACTGACTTGCTGTAACTGTGGCGGCATGGCGATATGTATAAGTTGATTGGTTAAATAACCACCTGGCTTGCTAACATCTTCAATCGCTTTTCGTGCGCCAACATCAAGTGCTTGTTTTAAACCTGATGTGATGGTGCTGGTATCTAAAGATGAGGCTGCTGTTTTAGTGTCTGTTGATAACAGTGCTTTTCCTTTAGTGGTGACATCTTCTAGTAAACTTCCCCAGTCAGCACTGACAGGACTCATGTAAATAGCGGTCATCATACAAGCCGCTATTGTATATTTATGCGATTTGGTCATCGTGCATTCCTTAATTTATGGGGCTGGTTGTTATCTTGGTTTTTTTTCGAGAGATTAGGATAACAAACTATTGCATTGAATGGTTTGCGGTTATTTGGTGAGATGTGTAAATAATGCGGGGAGTTTCTCTGGTAACCTATTGATGTTATCGATAACACTATGTTGATTGCCAAATATTTCTGTCACATAATCATCAGCGTGT
>DRHW01000025.1 GCA_011053005.1 Methylophaga sp. | reverse complement strand
TGGATGCCGACAGATTTTTTTCACCTGATGGCGAGTTCCAAAACATCAGGGCCAATCTAGTTTGTGCTACAGGCTGTTGTTTAAGTTTTGCCATCGCCATAAAACGTCCTACTAACAAATCAAGTTGTTCAGGAATCGCTTTCGGTTCCCCCTCTTCCAATGCGGCAAGCACCAGCGGATCACTCAGCCCCCAACTTTCAGGAATAGTCACCATCGCTGCTGTCGTATGTGCTGGAATTCCCTTTTCAGCCTGCCGCCAAGATGCAATATCATAGTCACGTGAGGTCAAACCGATCACGACAGGAATATCCAATTGACGAAACTCAGCTTGCCGTATATCACCAGCAATCATATGCGTTGTATTAACAAGCATGACTGGTTTTGCCGCCGCAATAACATCTTGAATACCCGAAGGCTTTAATCGATCAAACCAGAAAACAAGTGGAATGCCTCCTGCCTGTTCAATTTTTTTCATCAACTCATCATAAAATTGTGTCTGACTATTTGAAATAAAGCTGGATGACATTGCAATTGCTAACACTGGCGCATCCGTTGCCCAGCGAGATTGTCCCCATAGCAAATAATCTTGCCAGCTTTCAAAAATGCCATCAGCATCAAAATGATAGATCCCTGCTTCCGGCATCGCCAGTGGTTTAGCAATATTATCTAGCGGTTTTTGCTGCTGCCAAGCAATAATATAGGCAAACATATTGTTAAAATTTGTTTCTCCACCTGCACTGTAATAGGCCAACAACTGACGCATCACAACGGCGGGTAAATTACCCGATAAGGGAGGCCCACCACCTACGGCGACCCAAGGAACACGTGTCTCATCCAACTCTGACTTGATGGCCGCCATGACTCTAGCTCGATCACCACCTCGCGGTGTATCCACAATAACCAGATCTCTATTCAACCAGTCTGGCTGTTCCTTAATTTTCTCAACATACACACCCGTTAGTGTGATTTGGTGAGCCGCTGCCCAGTTTTTCAACTTGGTTAATTTGGAAGGTAAAACAAAATCATTAGTTACAATACTCAATCTAAAACCTGTCTCGGCGATTGCCGCTCCGTGAGAAGAAAAAGATAATAAAAACAGTACCAATAGATAGATGTATCTTTTCATACTGTTAAAATCCGACGGTCATTCCAAGACGGAAAGCTCGCCCCGGCTCAGCCAAAGTATATAGGTCAGATTTTTCCTGCAAACGATCATTAAACAGGTTTTCGATACCTGCATTGACCGTAAACTGATCTGTAACTGCATAAGAAAAATCTATATGATGCAGATCGTATGCAGGCGTATATTGATCATCGCCTACGTATTGCTTGCCGATAAATTCTGAACGCCAGCGCAACGTTGACTGAGGCATAAACATCCAACTCAATAAAATGTTTCCTGAATCTTGGGGACGGCGCTCCAACTCATTACCGCTCCCGAGATCTTCAGTATCCAAATAAGTATAGTTGGCGTTGAGTGTGACGGTCTCGCTGAGCTCATGCATCAGGCCAAGTTCAACACCACGAATTCGCGCTTCATCTACATTTTCGTAATAACGAATTTCACGACCACGAAGACCACAAAAACTACGGCATTGTGTCTGTACCAAATTTTCTAAATTGTTCTGGAATACATTGGCTGAGACAGACCATTGCTCGAGACTGTAGTCAAAACCGATTTCATAGGTTTCCGATAGTTCAGGTTGCAAATTAGGATTACCGTATGCCCAAAACAAACCACCAGCAGCCAAAACCCTAAAGTCGGGAGACAATTCAGTCAAACTTGGTGCACGAAAGCCCTGTCCATAGCCGCCTTTAACTACCAGATTAGAAGTTGGCTCGTAGACAACATACAATCGCGGGCTAGTTTCGTTACCGTATTTTTCATGGTTATCAACTCGTAAACCAGCAACCAATTGCAGATTATTTAGAATATCAATCTCATCCTGAACAAATGCCGAACGATGGTTTGCAGATACGCTGTCACTGCTACCACCGGCCACATCGTCATATAATGTTTCACTACGAATCTGACCACCCAAGGTCAAAAAATGTCGCTCTCCAACAGGCAAACCTATATGACCATCTATAACCTTGTCTTTAACTTCCTGTGGTCGCGTCGCAGTTGAATTAGACGATCGTGTATTTTGTCGCTCAATAGAAGACTGATAAATATTCACATCGCTGTGCCCCCAGTCCCACTGGCCTTTATAAGCCAATGAATAATGTTGTCTATCAATATCATCGTCAGATTGGTAGTAATCAGAACGTGCAGCCACATTACGGCTGCGGTCATCTTGGCTTCGACTGAATGCAAAATCAAAACGCTGTCCATCAACCGGCGTCCAGATTAACGAACCTCTACCTGAATGAGCATCTCGTGACTCACTATCCGACTGCGATGGATCCGTTTCCAACGGTAATTCATTACGGTCATAAAGTTGACCTGCAAAAGTAAATGCTAACTTATCCTCTAGAATTGGACCGCCCATATAGAGATTGCTTTTTGAGGTACGGCCATCTGAACCTTCACCTTCAATAGCTCTCAAGCTTGTTGATATTTCCCCAGAGAACTCTTTATTGGGTACCTTCGTAATGACATTGATGACACCACCTAAAGCATCAGAACCATAAAGCGAAGACATTGGTCCACGAACAACTTCGATACGCTCTATCGCACTGGGCGGTAACCAACTTAGCTCAAAGTCGGAGTGAGCAATAACCGCATTACTAGAACTGAGACGCTGTCCATTCAACATAAATAAAGTATGTTCTTCCGGCATACCCCGGATACTTATCCCACGACGAGTCTGACCAATGGAGGTGATATTAATCCCTGGTTCTGAAGATAGCGCATCGGTCAAATCATCAGCATCACGAAGTTTTAACTCTTCTTTGCTGATCACAGAAATGCTAGCTGGCGCTGTTTTTAAATCATTTTCACGGGTACTTGCAGTAACAACAACTGTCTCAAGTCTTTGTGTCTCTGCTTCAGCAGCTAAGCTATTAAATAAAAACACCGTAGGTAGGAAGGCTGATAGAAAGTAAGGAGAGGATATTTTCATGTGTCGTAATTAGGCTCGTAAATAAAATCAATATGTTATGCTACATCATATCATTTAAATATCAAAGTTTAATCAACATGCTAAATACAAAATAAATAAAAATTATTAAATTCCCTGTAACTGCTCGCTTTCAACTAATTCAATAATGAGTCAATGAAAACTTATTCTGACCAATCTAACTTTACTTTTCATGATAGCTAAATCAACTCATTCTGCTGTAAATAGTGATATTTAAGCTAATACAAGAAGTAGTAGCCATGATCAACAATAAACACCTACTAAACATTAGGTTTAATTACCAAATGAGCATTCCTAAAGCATAACCAGCAAACTGTAAAAGATAATTATTTTCATTAGCATTTAAGCATTAAAACTTTTGAGGCAATAATAGGATCCAAAAACCATTATGAAATCGGGCGATGCCACTTCCTCTCCTTCTGTAGAAAATCTTTACTACGACCATCACGTTTGGTTACAAGGATGGTTACGCCGTCGTTTGGGTAATGCGGCTGATTTGGCTGATTTGGCTGATTTGGCACAAGATGCCTTTTTACGTTTGCTTATAAAACCAGCTTCCGGTGGTTTCGGAAGTGAGCTTGAAGCGCGTGCTTATTTACGGACTTTAGCCAATGGTATGTGTATCGCTCTATGGCGACGACGTGAAGTTGAACAACCATGGCTGGATACTTTAACGACACAACCAGAGGCTTTAGAACCTTCACCAGAACACCGCGTCATTATTATAGTGGTAACTGCACGCCGGAAGACCAACAAATGTGGCGAGCATTTGGACAGATTATCGCTTAGCAGCTTTAGGTTTACCTAAAGTTGTGATTGGTGGTGGTGCTCGTTATATAGGCACTAGCTATATCTCGAGTTCAGACACCAACCAAAAGGTGGATGACTATCCCCTCTATGACTTGAAAATAAGCTACGAAGTCGATAAGAACTGGTCTATGGCAATGAAAGCGCAAAACTTAACTAACGAAAAATACTTATTCTGCAACAGCACTTGTCGTTATGGCGACGAACGTATGGTTATTGGTTCGGTAAACTATCAGTGGTAACCGTTATTAAAATATCAAAAAAATGAAAAGCCGCTTCTCCTTAACATAGGAAAGCGGCTTTTTTATACTTGTGCAGCTTGTTCTATAGCATCGTATGGAGATTGATTGATGTTATTAGTCATGACGGCTTTGGCTGACAGACTCGGAAGCATTGCATAAACTTCATGTCATTCTCCTAATACAACTTCATCAAAATCACACACATTTACCCACGTTAACTTGTGGGTAAATGTGTCATTGATAATTTGATGAACTGTTTAAAAGTCTAAACTTCCTTCAAGAATAAAGGATCGTCCTGGTGCTGAAAGTCTGCCAATAGGGCTGACATCGACACCTCTGAAGTAATATTCTTCATCAAGTAAATTATTGATCGCCAATGCAATCTCTAGTTTGTTACTGCTAACATTAAAATCACGACTTAAACGAGTATTAACCAAGGTATAAGCGGGTAATTGCCCTGCGCTACCATTGCTCGTTTCTATTTTTGTATTGGCCGCGTCACTATAACTTTCACTAACGTGTAACCCGGTCAGACTTGCTTTCCAAAATCCAACGCGATAGTCGATATGAGCATTAATATTGTGTTGCGGTGCATTAGGTAACTCATTACCTTCGTTATTTCCCGTCAACTGTTCTGTCTCAAGATAAGTATATCCAGCACCCAGCGCTAAGTGAGTTGTTGCTTGCCAATCAGCCGTTAACTCAATACCTTCATGACGTGTTTCCCCCAAGTTCTGGAAGGTATTTGTCGCGTTATTAAATTGAATCTGATCTTTATAATCAATTTTGAATAATGTACCGCTGACACTTACATCTGGCGTTACCGCAACGCGTGTTCCTACTTCATAATTCCACGCTAGTTCGTTAGCAACATCGCCCTCGCGAGTCACTTGTGCTGTTTGAACCGGCACCAATGAACGTTGAGCATTGGCAAATAAGAAAATGGCATCTGTAGCTTGCAAACCAACCGTCAAACCAGGAAGAAATTTATCGGTATCATTTTTCCCAACCGCATTTGTAATTTGATCTTCAAAATCAGTGCTCACATTTTCGTAGCGCACGCCTGGTGTTACGATTAGTTTTTTATCAAGCAACTCAATAGAATCACTCACATAAAGGGCGACGGCTTCGGTATCAAAATGCCAATTTCTAACGGCACTATAACTATTGGTCGCAAGGGTTAATCGGTTGACATCAAAGCTCACTTGTTCTTTTACAAATCGAGCGCCGGCTTTAAAAACATGGTTGCCTTGTCTAACCGTAATGCGCGGCTCAGTACCATACACATTGAATACGCGGGGCGAACTAGATACGGTCGCGGCATTAAGTGATGGATCAAACGAAGTGGACGAAGGTCCTGCTCCTTGAGAAAAATCAAATGTCCTATCTGCTTTGTGAGCAAAATTACGCCATTGAAATTCAACATCATCATTAGGGGTATAGGTCCAAGTCATAGTGCCGCGGAGCATATCAGCATCGTAAGCATCATAAGGACGCTGAGATTGAGTACGATCAGACTTGTATGCACTTGGGCTCAATGCGCCTGCAAGATCTGCATTCACATTGTAATACTGAAGTTGCATATCTAATTCATTTTTATCATTCACAAAGTACTGTGCATTCAAGATAATATTCTGTACATCCGTTTCCGAATGATCACGAAAACCATCACCATCTTGAAGATTAACCTGAAGTTGCAAACCTAAGTCATCAGTGACAAATCCTGATGCACGGTAATAACTGTCGTAATATACATTGCCCGTTTTGTCAGCAACCGTCATTCGTTCACGAATAGTTTGTTCAAAATCTCGTGAAATAGGTTTAGTAATAAGATTCAGTACGCCACCGACATTGTTAGGACCGTAATGTACCGCTGCGCCACCTCGAACAATATCTATTTTTTCAATACTAGGTAAAGTGACGGGGAATAAAGAAACGCCAACATTGGTGTATGGCCCGATGCTAATGGGATAGCCATCGACTAGCATCTGCAAACGCTCACTTCTCAAAGGATTCAAACCACGGACCCCAATATTAGGCAATATGCCAGTCCCCGTTTCATCAAGCACTTGTACGCTATTTGTACTACGAAGTGCATCTTCTAAATTTAATGCGCCTCTTTCATGCAGTTCTTCATATGTCACGACATCTCGTGATCCAGTGTAAGTTTTAACATTTTCTTCATTTGCCTCACCTAACCAGTCTGAAGAATTGACGACAATTGAACCTAATTCTACTGGGGATTCGGCATTGGATTGCGTGCTGAAAAGTCCAATAGCAATGAGAGTAATGAGTTGTTTTTTTGTAAAATGATGGGCCAAGAGATGTCTCGCAAGTAATAGAGGTTAATAGTAATGATTCGCGTTACTATAAAGATTCAGGCAAGATTGTCAATGTGACCATTGTAGAAAATTAAAAGCTGCACCATCATGATTTCATGTTGAAATCTGCATCATGCAAACTCAAAAATTTAAATGAGAATAACTTTCCGTCTATTTCATCTGTTTTTTAACTTTATATATCGCCCCTTTGTTACCTTCCGCTTGCGTTTTGAAGCGGCGGTGGATCCATAGATATTGTGCTGGCGTTTTACGTACTTCTTTTTCTATTAAGTCGTTTATAACTTGTGCATCAGCAACATCATCACCTGTCGGAAAGTTTGCCAATGGTGCAGATAAACTTAAGGTATAACGACCATCTTTTTCGCGTCTTGGCACAAAGGGAATAATGACAGCACCGCTCATTTTAACTATTCGAGACGTCGCAGGAACAGTGGCAGCTGGCACACCAAAAAATGTGGCAAACACGCTCCTTTTTCGCCCAAAATCTTGATCCGGTGCATACCAGACGATTTTGTTTTTCTTTAAAGCTCGTACCATCGGTCGCGGGTCATCACGCATTACTATACCTTCGCTATGATAGGTTCTGGCTTGCATCATCACCGCATTAAATAATTGATTATTTAATTCACGAAACATAACGTAGCAAGGATGTTTTAACATAATTAATCGCCCACCTAATTCCATGCTAGTGAAATGACCCGTTAATAAAATAACCCCTTTGCCTTTCGCTAAAGCCGCATCCAAATGCTCTAAACCTTCGTACTGCACTCGTTTCTGTAAACGCTCGTCACTTGCCCACCAGCTAAGCGCCGTTTCAATCAACATCATGCCCATGGTTCGAAAGTTTTCTTTCAATAGTTCAGTGCGTTGTTTGTCAGTAAGTTCAGGAAAACAAAGTTCTAAATTACGACGCGCTATTTTTTTTCTCGTTCGCATCAGCGGCGTCATTATCCACGCCATACATCTCCCAGCAAACAACTGCGCCTTAACTGGAAGATAAATAGATAAGCGCATAAACAACAAGCCTAACCAACTGGGCCAGAAGCGTGGATGCAAAAATTGTTTTTGAAATATTTTCATAGTCGCTATGGATTTAAGAATACTGCGCCTATGCTATCATTCTCAGTGTTTTGTCGCTTGAACAAACCGTCTTAAAAACCTGTCTAGCTGAGCCTGATTTGAAATTACTTTATTCGATACTTTTTTATATTGCTTTGCCCTTCATTCTTCTCCGATTGGTGTGGCGAGGTATTCGTGCGCCCAGCTATTGGCAACGTTGGTCAGAACGCTTTGGTTATAGTCCGTTACTGTCCGTTGACCAACAAGTTATTTGGATCCATGCCGTATCTGTAGGTGAAGTTGAAGCAACGCGACCACTTATCAAAACATTATTTGCTGAATATCCTCAGCATCAAATCATTGTCACCACGATGACGCCAACCGGTAGTGCCCGCGTCAAACTGTTATATGGTGAGACTGTTGCACATTGCTATTTGCCTTATGACGTTTCGTTTGCTGTTCAACGTTTTCTCAAACAGATCCATCCGCAATTTGGCATTATCATGGAAACTGAAATCTGGCCAACATTGCTCTTAAAATGCCAGCAATTAAAAATTCCTTTGGTATTAGCCAATGCCCGAATGTCTGAACGTTCTGCCAAAGGCTACGCACGATTTGCCGGCTTCACTAAAACGGTATTACAAAGTTTGCGTTTCATTGCGACACAAACAGAAACAGATCGTCAGCGCTTTAAACAATTAGGCGCTGATATTAGAAATGTACATGCCATTGGCAACTTAAAATACGAAATTAGCTTGCCAACAGGTTTAATGGAACAAGCAAACGCCATGAGAAGTTTATGGGGCAGTTATCGTCCGACTTGGGTTGCCGCCAGCACGCATGAAGGTGAAGAAGCACTTATTTTAAATGCGTCTCGTCAAGTACGTGCAGCTTGTCCCGATCTATTATTAATTATCGTACCCCGTCATCCGGAACGTTTTGACAGAGTCAGTGCACTTTCTCATAAAGCGGGTTTTAAAACCTTACGTCGGAGCGAACAGCGTCCTTGTCCTGCCGAAGTCAAGGTTATGGTTGTTGATACGATGGGCGAATTACCTTTATTTTATGCGGCAAGCGATGTTGCTTTTGTTGGCGGTAGTTTAGTGCCTGTCGGTGGTCATAATATTCTTGAACCTGCGGCGCTTGCCCGGCCGATTATTACTGGCCCTCACTATTTCAACTTTAACGAAATCACCCAACAATTTCTCAAAGCCGATGCCGCGAAACAAATCAACAATACAGAAGAGCTAGCTCAAGCAGTTATTAAATTGTTACAAGACCCACAACAACGCGCCAAGATGGGCGAAACCGCATTGCAATTAATGGCTAATAGCCAAGGAGCAAGCAAACGTTTGGTCAACCTAATTAAACGCCATATTACGCACCATGCAGACTGATCAAGATTGGATGGTCCATGCGCTGTCTCTTGCTAAAAAGGCCGAGCAACAAGGCGAAGTACCGGTCGGCGCGGTGATAGTGCTTGATGATCAAATCATCGGTGAAGGCTGGAACCAACCGATTACCAATAACGATCCTACTGCCCATGCTGAAATTCAGGCTTTACGAGCAGCTTGTCTGTATGTTGAGAATTATCGCTTGCCTGATGCCACGCTTTATATAAGCTTAGAGCCTTGCATTATGTGTGCTGGCGCCATTGTTCATGCGCGAATCAAACGTGTAGTATTTGCAGCGAAAGAACCTAAAACCGGCGCGGCAGGCAGTTGTTTTGATATTTTTAATACACCCCAGCTCAATCATCATGTCGATTGTGAACATGGTGTGCTCGCTGATGAAAGTAGTGCCCTGTTACGAAATTTCTTTAGAGCAAGACGTTAGACGCTTTAGCGCTGATTACGATTAAAATCCCCTGAAAGCAGGCATTATTTGCTAGAATTCGACCATTATATAATTTAAGCGGTATGTGTTAATGCTTTTAATGATCGACAATTATGATTCTTTCACCTACAACCTCGTCCAATACTTTGGTGAGCTAGGTGCTGATGTCCATGTACATCGTAACGACAAAATTACGATTGAAGAAATTGAGGCATTAAATCCTGAAAAAATTGTGGTTTCGCCTGGCCCCTGCACGCCAAATGAAGCCGGTGTTTCGCTTGATGTCATTAAACATTTTGCCGGTAAAAAACCCATTTTAGGCGTGTGTCTTGGTCATCAGGCAATAGGTCAAGCGTTTGGCGGCGAAGTGATTCATGCTCGTCAGATTATGCACGGTAAAACATCGCCTGTTTATCACAAAAATATCGGCGTATTTGAAGGTTTGGATAACCCCATTATTGCTACGCGCTATCACTCTCTAATCATCAATAAAGAGTCATTGCCAGATTGTTTTGAAATCACTGCTTGGACTCAAAATGAAGATGGTAGTTTGGATGAAATCATGGGCGTTCGTCATAAAACATTACCTATTGAGGGCGTTCAGTTTCATCCCGAATCTATCTTGACCGAACAAGGTCATGCCTTACTGAAAAATTTTCTCGATCGTTAAACGAGTGTATTTATGAAATTATCAACCGCCATCAAATCGGTGATGCAACGACGTGATTTATCTAGCGAAGACATGATGGATGTCATGCAAAAAATCATGACAGGCCAGGCGACATCGGCTCAAATTGGTGGTTTTTTAGTTGGCTTGCAGATGAAAGGTGAAACAATCACTGAAATTGCTGCAGCAGCTAAAGTCATGCGAAGCTTAGTAACACCCGTTGAAATTACAGGCGATCATATTGTTGATACCTGTGGTACTGGTGGCGATGGTGCAAGTACATTTAATGTTTCTACTGCAAGCGCTTTTGTCGTTGCCGCTGCGGGCGCTAAAGTTGCCAAACATGGCAATCGCTCTATTACCAGCAGTTCAGGCAGCGCAGACGTATTAGAAGCGGCAGGCATCAATTTAGATATTACGCCAACTCAAGTCAAAAACTGTATTGATAATTTTGGGGTTTGTTTTATGTTTGCCCAAAAACATCATGGCGCAATGAAATATGCTTCTGGCCCGCGAAATGAAATGGGCGTGCGAACTATTTTTAATCTATTAGGCCCGCTGACCAACCCGGCAAAAGCAAAACGCCAAGTCTTAGGTGTTTATGACCGCCAGTGGGTTGAACCAATGGCACATGTGTTAAAAGAGCTTGGAAGCGAACATGTTCTAATTGTTCATGCTGAAGATGGTCTTGATGAAATTAGTATTGGCTCCGAATCCTACGTTGCAGAATTAAAAAATGGTGAAGTCACGACTTATACTATTTGCCCAGAAGATTTTGGCTTACAACGCCACAACATTAGTGGGCTTTCGGTCGCTAATGCAAATGAAAGCCTGAGTGTTATCAAATCCATTTTTGCAGGAGAAGCCGGTCCAGCAAGAGATATCGTTGTTTTAAATGCGGGTGCAGCAATTTATGCAGCTGATCTGACAACAACACTTGCCGAAGGCATTAAACTCGCACAAATCCAACTCGATAATGGCGGCGCCCAGCAAAAACTCGATGCACTTATTACCGCCAGTAACGCATAGCATTTAAAAGGTTTTATATTATGACGACCGATACGCCTGATATTCTCAAAAAAATCATTGAACGTAAATATGAAGAAATTGCTGAGCGCAAAGCAAAAGTCACCCAGCTTCAATTAATTGAAGTGGCTGAAAAAGCCGATGCCCCTCGCGGTTTTGTCGCCGCCATTGAAGCTAAAATAAATTCAGGACAATCCGCAGTTATTGCTGAAATTAAAAAAGCATCACCCAGTAAAGGCTTATTACGTGAACATTTTGTGCCTGCAGAAATTGCCAAAAGTTATGAACAGCATGGCGCTGCCTGCTTGTCGGTATTAACTGATCACGATTTTTTCCAAGGTCATGAATTTTATCTGCAAGAAGCACGTGCAGCATGTTCTTTACCGGTTATTCGTAAAGATTTTATTATCGATCCTTATCAAGTATTTGAAGCGCGAGCGATTGGAGCAGATTGTATTTTACTCATTGTGTCTGCCTTAAATGATCAACGTTTGCTTGAATTAAGCGATTTAGCAATGCAACTCAATATGGATGTGTTAGTAGAGGTCCATAATCTTGCCGAATTGGAACGGGCATTATTTTTGAATTTGCCACTTATCGGAATTAATAACCGTAACTTAAGTACTTTTGAAACATCGCTCGATACCACACTAGATTTACTAGCCTGCATACCTGAGAATCATACTGTTATTACAGAAAGTGGCATTCATACACAGGCCGATGTAGCGTTAATGCGTGAGCATCACGTGAATGGTTTCTTAATCGGTGAAATATTTATGCGCGCTGAAAACCCGGGATTAGAACTAAGTACGCTATTCAATAGTTAGGCTAAAGGTTGTTCAAGTCTTACTTGGTATCATCAAAGAGCACTAAGGTTTTGCCATGAGACCACAACACACCGTCAGTTTGTAATTGTTTTAAAACTCGGCCAGCCATTTCGCGAGAGCAGCCAACCATTCTGCTAATCTCTTGTCTTGTCACTTTAATTTGCATGCCATCAGCATGTTTCATTGCGTCAGGCTGCAATGCTAGCTCATTTAATGCCGCTTCTACTCGACCTGCAACATCCAAGAACACTAAATCACTCATTTTTCTTGTTGTGGATAATAAACGTCTAGCCATTTGCTCAGCAAGAAACTGCAATAAGGTGGGATAACATGCTTTTAATTGTGTTTCTGACAACAGGTTTAATTGTTGATATGAGATTTCTTCGGTTTTACAGTCTGTTCTAGCTCGAACAGTTACAGAGCGATCCGCAACATCCGAAAATAAACCTACCTCCCCTAAAAAATCACCTTGATTAAGATAGGCCAATATTAATTCTTCGCCGAGCTCATTTTCCATCGAAATGGCAACCGAACCTTCTCGTAAATAATACAAACTATTTGCGGCATCGCCTGGACGGATCAATACTGACTTCGCTGAATAATGTTTGCTATGGCAACAACGGAAAAAGTCAGCTAACCCTTCTTCTATTGCTTTGTGCTTCAAATAATCCATGATTTTACCTGGGACATAATCGGATCCACGACGTTATATATCCCTAATAATAAACTAACACTGCCCTCAAGTAAGCTAATATGGCAAAATCATTCTTATTTATTTATATTAGAGTGCAAAATAATGAAGGCAAGAGTGAAGTGGGTTGAAGATGTCATGTTCTTAGGTGAGTCAGGTACAGGACATACTATTGTGATGGATGGTCCAGAAGAAATGGGCGGTCATGGAACAGGAATGCGCCCAATGGAGCTGTTATTGCTGGGATTGGGCGGTTGCACCTCATTTGATATGGTACAGATTTTGAAAAAAGCACGACAAGATATTCGTGATTGTGTCGTTGAAATTGACAGTGAACGTAGCGAAGAAATCCCCAAAATATTTACAAAAATTCATGTCCACTACAAGGTGACCGGAAAAGATTTAAAAGAGTCACAAGTGAAACGTGCGGTAGAATTGTCGACAGAAAAGTATTGTTCCGCAACTATTATGTTAGGTAAAACAGCTGAAATCACGCATGACTATGAAATCATCAATGTTGACTAAAACAAGTCAAGATACTTTCAAACGCATCGAACAAAGCTATTTAGCAGCATGGTGTCGCCTGCATCCAGAAGCCGCATTAGATGCTGGCATTGATGATTATGCAGATAAACTAAGTACATTTGATGATGAAACGATTGGCATTCAAATTGTGCTCAATGAAAAATGTCTGGTTGCTTTAGATGAAATAAACATCAACGACCTTGATGCCGAGCACCAAATCAATTATCAAATATTATATAGCCAAGCTAATTTAGAACATCATGCTTTAATGGATCACGATTGGCGTCATCGCGACCCCACCCGTTTTTTGCCGATAAATGCCTTAGATCAACTCACTCTAAGGCCTGTAAATGATTTTAATCATGCATTAAAGTCACGATTAATGGCGATACCAGATCACCTCCGAAACGCTAAACTTTTTTTAGACAGCGCACCTGCCATTATGCCTCCTCAATGGTTAAAAATGGCATTACTGGAAGCCGAAGCTGGGCTTGATTATTGCCAACATATGTCCGAACATCCTTTGGTTAAACAAGCGCTGAATAATGATGAGCAAATCGAACAAGCTATTGCCGATGCAAGCATAGCCTTAGAACATTTTGTAGAAGACTTAAAGTCGCTTTCCTCGCACAGTAAAGGTGATTTTGCATGTGGGCGTGAACACTTTGAACGTTTATTACACCAACAACATTTTTTACCCATTAATATCCAATCTCTACAGGCTTTTGGCCGACGCTTATTCGACCAAACACAGCAGTTGTTAAAAGATGAATTATCAAATAGCACACTGACTTTAGCGGATATCCAGCACCAACATCCTTCTGCAGACCAATTACTTGCAAGTTATCAACAAGAAATGGCAGCAGCGGAGGCATTTTTACGCATACAAGACCTAGTCAGCCTGCCTGATAAACAAGTGCTCAACGTCATTGCTACACCCTCGTTTTTACAGCATCAAATCCCTTTTGCTGCTTACTTAGATCCGAGTATTGCTGATCCCTTACAAACGGGCTATTACTATGTCACCCCGACCCAAAATAATGCTGAGTTAAAAGAACATAATTTTGCTGCAATTAGTCAGACAAGTGTTCATGAGGCATGGCCAGGCCATCATTTGCAATTTATCACAGCTAACCAATCGGCAGAGGGTTCAGCGCTATTGCGTAGACTCAACCCAAGTGCCACTTTATATGAGGGATGGGCACTTTATTGTGAACAAATGATGTTGGAACAAGGGTTTGAACGTCATCCAGGTCAACGTATTATCATGCTACGTGATAGATTATGGCGAGCATTACGTATCATCATTGATGTGGAAATTCACACCCAGAAACTCTCATTAACTGACGCGGCACAAAAGATGGTTGACGCACTCGGTTTTAGTCACGAACAAGCGATGGGAGAACTAAGCTGGTACAGCCAATCGCCAACTATTCCTATGAGTTATGCCGTCGGTTGGGCGCTGATAAATGCTTTACGTGACATTGTTAACCCTCTTGATAATGTCGAGTTAAAAGCCTTTCACGATAAATTATTATCGAACGGCTCGATCGCTCTGCCCTTAGTCATTCAGCATCAATTTGGCGAAAACATTTGGTTAAAATGTTGCCAACAAGTATTTGGAGAACAAGCATGAAGCGGCCACCAGCCACCGCAGGCATGCGTCATGTCGCACTCTATGTCCATGATCTTGAAGTCTGTGAGCATTTTTATGTTGAGCTACTCGGGATGCAAGTTGAATGGCGTCCTGATACGAATAACGTGTACCTCACCTCTGGTAACGATAATCTTGCTTTGCACCGTGCCAGCGTCGAATTTGATAGTAGTGGCGCTCAAAAGCTAGATCATATTGGCTTTATAATCAAAACCCCGGAGCAAGTTGATCAATGGTTCGCATTTTTAAATCATCATAAAATCATCACAAGACAGCCTCCCCGGACTCACCGAGATGGCGCACGTAGTTTTTATTGTTATGATCCTGCTGGTACCCTCGTCCAAATTATTTATCACCCACCTATCTCATAAGACCCCCACACATGAACGCATATATCTATAAAAGCAGCCGTAAAGCCGAGCTATATATCTACATCACTCAAAAAGATGATTTCTCAAACGTACCGCAAGCTTTATATGACTCAATGGGCAAAGAGCCTATTTTTGTTATGGAGATAGCATTAACGCCAGAACGTAAATTAGCACGCGAAAATGTCAACACAGTCATTAAGGATTTACAATCAAAAGGCTTTCATGTTCAGATTCCTCCTCCCATCGCCAGCGTTATTGATTTTAAAGAGCCTGCAAAATACAAACACTAACTATATAAACATACAGCTAAACCAGAACTTTTATTTCGCACATAAAAAAGCCCCAATCAAAGATTGGGGCTTTTTTTATTTAATAACCTACTCCGATTAACGGAGTAGATATTACCTTAACGTGTTTTATTCAACAACGAAATCAACACGACGGTTTTCAGCACGACCATCAGCAGTAGTGTTATCAGCTACTGGTGAAGTTTCGCCCATACCAACAGCTTTTAAGCTACGTTCTTTCACGCCACGAGATACTAAGTATGCAACCACTGCTTCTGCACGTTCTTGTGACAATTTTTGGTTATAAGCTTCAGCACCAACGCTATCAGTGTGACCTTCTACACGTACTTCAATCACTGAATCTGAGTTTTTCAACAGTGTAACCGCTTCTTCAAGCACTGTTTCTGCATTAGGAGTTAAAACTGCTTTGTCGAATGCAAAGTTAACGCCAGTCAAAGACAAGATTTTTTCACCTTTTAATGGGCAACCCGCTTCATCAACAACAGTACCTAAAGGTGTTCCTGGGCACATATCTTTATAATCAGCAACGCCATCTTTATCTGTATCTAATGGGCAACCTACGCTATCAACTTGAACGCCTGCTGGTGTGTTTGGACACATATCTTGATCATCAAATACGCCATCAGAATCAGAGTCAAGAGGTGCAGCTTCAACTGGCTCAGCCACAACAGCTGGAGCTGCTTCTTCTTCGCTTGGGCATAGTAATAAAGATAAACCGGCACCAACAACAGCGCCACCGAATGCTGCTTCGCTAGAATCACCAGCCGCCGCCGCAAGACCACCACCTACTAAACCACCAGCAAGAGAACATAGCAAATAGTTGCTATCACCTTGTTTATTTGGACCTGCACAACCAGCTAGTAAACTAGCCGCAAGTGCAACTGCTGTTAATTTCATTGATATTTTCATTTAATGTTTTCCTTTACAATTCAAAAAAGTTACACGAGTCAATCTCAAGATTGAGTTTTTATATTACATTACCATTTTCAGTAACAATTATTACAAATTTTTTATATTTTTCAACACGTACTCGTACGAGATATCATACCCGAAAGGTATTATTACTACCATCATTTGATTCTAACGCCATACTATTATCAAGAATCCCACCAGCATCCGAGCCCAACTTAATCATCAAGCGTACTTCATTTTCTGAATCTGCATTTTTTAAAGCCTCTTCATAAGTAATTTCATTAGCCAAGTATAGCTTATATATTGATTGATCAAACGTTTGCATCCCTAACTCACCTGACCGTTTCATTAGCTCTTTAATTGCAGTGACTTTGCCTTTTTCAATTAAGTCGGCTACTAAAGGCGTATTAATCAACACCTCTACTGCTACACAACGCCCTGTTCCATCTTTTTTGGGTATAAGCCGTTGTGCTACGACCGCCTTCAAATTTAGCGATAAATCCAACAATAACTGTTTATGCCTTTCCTCTGGAAAGAAGTTAATAATCCGATCCATTGCCTGATTAGCATTATTGGCATGCAAGGTTGAGAGACATAAGTGCCCAGTTTCAGAAAAAGTAATTCCGTATTCCATTGTATCTTGGGCGCGAATTTCGCCGATCATAATCACGTCCGGTGCTTGTCGTAAAGAGTTTTTCAAGCCTATCTCATAGGATTCAGTATCAATACCTACTTCACGTTGAGTTACCACACAACCCGCATGCTTATGATCAAATTCAATAGGGTCTTCAATGGTGAGAATATGGCCAGTACTATTTTGATTTCGATAACCAATCATGGCTGCCAAAGTCGTTGATTTACCTGACCCTGTCCCGCCGACAAAAATTATCATGCCGCGCTTTGTCATAGCTAGTTCTTTAATAACTTCAGGAACATGTAACTCTTCAATGGTAGGAATTTGATCTTTAATTCGACGCAAGACCATTGCTATTTTATTACGCTGATAAAGCGCACTGGCTCGGAAACGACCAGCTCCGGACGTACTGATAGAATAATTACATTCCTTGTCGCGCTCAAAAATTCTTTTCTGATCATCACTCATCGTGCTCAAAACCAACTCACTTGCTTCTTCGTCAGTTAGAACATCTTGAGTCAGCGTAGCTAGGCGTGCATTAACTTTTAAGCTAGCGGGACGCCCTGCCGTAATAAAAATATCTGACGCATCATGTTTAACGGCGGCTTTAAGAATCGTTACGATATCCATCATTTCCTCCTAGCGGAATAAGTCTTTATTCACTGCCATTGGCAGTGCATCAGATTTAGTTATTTTTTGACGGCGTACTAAGTCTTGTAAGCACTGATCTAATGTTTGCATGCCCACTGCACCGCCAGTTTGAATAGCCGAATACATTTGAGGCACTTTATCTTCACGGATCAAGTTACGAATCGCCGCGGTACCGATCATTATTTCATGAGCAGCAACACGTCCGCCCCCGATTTTTTTCAATAAGGTCTGTGAAATAACGGCTCGCAGTGATTCCGATAACATTGAACGTACCATTGATTTTTCTGCAGCAGGAAATACGTCAATGATGCGATCTATTGTTTTGGCAGCAGATGAAGTATGCAAGGTACCGAAAACCAAATGGCCAGTTTCAGCTGCCGTCAATGCCAGCTCTATCGTTTCCAAATCACGTAACTCACCGACTAAAATTATATCCGGATCTTCACGTAATGCGGAACGTAAGGCTTCACTAAATCCCAAAGTATCTCGATGAACTTCTCGTTGATTAACCAGACATTTTTTACTTTTATGCACAAATTCAATTGGATCTTCGATGGTCAAAATATGTTCATTTGACTTATCATTTTTATAATCCACCATCGCAGCCAATGTCGTTGATTTACCCGATCCTGTTGGTCCGGTCACCAACACAATGCCTCGTGGATTATCGGCAATCGTTTTAAAAATATCAGGTGCACCGAGCTCTTCTAAAGTCAATACTTTTGAAGGAATCGTTCGAAATACCGCTGCCACACCACGGTTTTGATTAAAAGCATTAACACGAAAACGGGCTAAACCTGGTATTTCAAATGAAAAATCTGCCTCTAAAAATTCCTCAAAATCTTTACGCTGTTTATCATTCATGATGTCGTACACCATCGTACGCACTTCGGTGTTATCGAGTTCTGGCACATTAATTCGACGGATATCGCCATCGACCCGAATCATTGGGGGTTCACCTGCCGAAATATGTAGATCTGAAGCGTTATTTTTTGCACTAAAGGTCAGTAATTCAGTAATATCCATGTATATTCCTAATCATTTTAAGTTTTAGTCCAACCTTCAGCAGGCAGTCTATAACGTAAAGGTATCGTGCTCATCACAGGCTTGCAACATGACAGAGTTAAATAATCAACTACACCATATTATAGAAACAATTAATCTTGCTGAAAATCAAGCAGGCATAAAGCCTAATTCAGTGCAATTACTCGCTGTTAGCAAGACTCAATCTGCAGAAATAATCCGACAGGTCGCGGAGTCTGGTCAACGTCGTTTCGGTGAAAATTATTTACAAGAAGCCCTAGTTAAAATGAGTTCGCTTGCAGACCTCAGTATTGAATGGCATTTTATTGGCCCAATTCAATCTAATAAAACAAAAGATATCGCTGCCAATTTTGATTGGGTACAAACAGTTGATCGTCTTAAGATAGCCCAACGTCTAAACAACCAACGTCCGAATAATATCGGTAAATTAAATATTTGCATCCAGATTAATATTGATAATGAAGTGACTAAATCAGGTATCGCAGCGGCAGATGTATTTAGCTTAGCTGAACAAATATCTCAACTTAATAATCTACAGTTGCGTGGCTTAATGATCATCCCAACCAACACTGATGATCCCGTGCAACAACAACATTCATTGAACCAAGCACACAAATTATTTATCGAACTAGCTAACCTTTATCCTTCTGTGGATACCTTATCAATGGGTATGTCAGCAGATATGACGACAGCCATAGCAGAAGGCAGTACGATGGTACGTATTGGCACTGCTCTTTTTGGTGAGAGACGTTGATAAATCACACAAACGACTTACATCCAGTTAGCAATAACAAGTAAACTAATATACATCCTAAAGGCAAAATGGAACTGATTATGAAAGACTGCAACATTACATTTATTGGTGGTGGAAATATGGCGCGCAGCCTAATTGGCGGGCTAATTTCTGATGGTTTTAATCCTCATCATATTCATGTATCAGATGCTGAACCGCTTTGTTTACAAGCACTGACAGAAAAATATCCTGTTCACACTTATAGTAGCAATATTGAAGCGGCTAAGGCTGCAAATGTATTAATATTGGCTGTCAAACCTCAACAATTACAATCTGTTGTACGCCAATTGGCTCCACATTGGCGCGCAGATACCTTACTGATCTCAATCGCCGCAGGCATTCGTATTGATGATATCGCACGATGGCTAGAACAAGAAGAAGTTGCCATTGTACGTGCCATGCCTAATACGCCGTCTTTAGTACAAGCTGGCGCTACCGCACTGACCGCTAATGATTATGTCAGCACGCAACAACATGAATTGGCTGAATCCATACTTCGTGCTGTGGGGCTTGCATTATGGGTCGATGATGAAGCAAAAATGGATGCTGTTACCGCATTATCTGGTAGTGGTCCAGCGTATTTCTTCCTTATTATGGAAGCAATGGAATTTGCTGCCGCAGAAATGGGACTCGATGCCAAATCTGCACGCTTGCTTTGTTTGCAAACGGCATTTGGTGCCGCAAAAATGGCGCTAGAAAGCGATGAAACAACAAAAACATTACGTGAACAAGTGACCTCACCAGGCGGAACAACTGAACGTGCTTTAAGTGAACTTGAAGATGGCGGTATTCGCAGTTTATTTGAAAATGCCTTGGTTGCCGCGGCTTTGCGTGCACGTGAATTAGCCGATCAACTAGGAGAAGACGATGCCTAACGGTTATTTTGTTCAGCCCTATTTATTCCTGATCGAGGTTTTATTTGGCCTTTATATGGGCATCGTTGCGTTGCGTATTATTATGCAGTGGGCACATTGGGAATATCATAATCCATTAGTGCAGTTAATTATTCGCGCGACCCAAATACCGGTGAAGTTTTTAAGACGTTTTATCCCTCCTGTAGGCCGCTGGGATACGGCGACGATTGTTTTACTGTTTGCGCTAGCGGTTTTAAAACTATTACTTATGGCGCTTGTCATACCGAGTTTATTGAATGTCGTTGTTATTATTCGTTTGACACTGGCTGATGTTTTCTCACTTTTTATTACGCTATTTTGTGCCAGCATTATCGTTGAAGTGATATTAAGTTGGGTGCAACCGCATAGTAATAATCCTATATCACCGTTACTAAGCCGAATGAATGGTCCATTGTTAAGACCGATTCGCCGACGCTTACCTGCCATGAGTGGTTTAGACTTATCTCCCCTTATCGCCATTCTGGGTTTACAGCTATTGAGCATGCTTGTTCTACCCTTGTTAAAAGGCGGACTCTAACAATAAACTTTTCGGTGCTAATCACCTATAATATGCACTCATTTACCAAGGACTCACAGTAGTATGCCGGAAACAATGCCAGCCGATTCAGTCGGATTGGTGAGCCCCACAATTTTAAATATTGACTCGCCGCTCGTTCTAGATTGCGGTCGTACTTTGCCAAGTTACGATCTGATTTATGAAACTTATGGCGTACTCAATAACGCCGCCTCTAATGCGGTATTAATCTGTCACGCCTTATCTGGCGATCATCATGCGGCGGGCTTTCATAATGCTGATGATAAAAAACCCGGTTGGTGGGACTCAGCCATTGGCCCCGGTAAAGCCATTGATACCAACAAATTTTTCGTAGTATGTTTGAATAATTTAGGGGGTTGCAAAGGCTCAACAGGCCCCACCAGTATTAATCCTGAAACAGGCAAACATTATGGTCCTGACTTTCCTATTCTTACCGTCGCAGATTGGGTGCGTAGTCAAGCCGTGTTGGCTGACCACTTAAACATTCAACAATGGGCAGCCGTTGTCGGTGGAAGTCTAGGCGCCATGCAAGCAATGCAATGGGCGATTGGCTTGCCAGAACGATTACGACATGTGCTGATCATTGCTGCCGCACCTAAATTATCAGCTCAAAACATTGCCTTTAATGAAGTGGCTAGAACCGCGATAAAGTCAGATCCTAACTTCCATGATGGTTATTATGCCGAGCATAATACCTTGCCTCGTCAGGGTTTGGGTTTAGCCAGAATGTTAGGCCATATTACTTATCTATCTGATGAAGCGATGGGCGAAAAATTTGGTCGCGAATTACGTAACGGCACGATTAATTATGGCTACGATGTTGAGTTTCAGATTGAAAGTTATCTGCAATATCAAAGCAGTAGCTTTGTGGAGCGTTTTGATGCCAATACCTATTTATTAATGACAAAAGCGCTGGATTATTTTGATCCCGCAAAAGCATTTAATGATGATCTTGCCGCGACTATGGCGAATATTCAGGCACGTAGTTTAGTGATTTCATTTACCAGCGATTGGCGCTTTTCACCTGCGCGTTCACAAGAAATTGTTGATGCTTTACTTAGCGCTGGAAAAAATGTCACTTATGCTGAAATAGAAGCCCATCAAGGCCATGATGCGTTTTTAATGCCGATACCGCGCTACATGGAAATAGTACAAACCTATATGCAACAAATAGCTAATGAGTGCTCATCATGAGTTTACGTATTGATCTTCAAATCATTAGTGACTGGATCCCTGATGGTGCGCGCGTTCTAGATTTAGGTTGCGATAATGGCGCCTTATTAAAACACTTACAACAACGTGGTATTACTGGCTACGGCTTAGAAATTGATAACAGCAAATTTGCTGCGTGTATCGCGGCGGGTGTGAATGTTATTCAAGCCGATCTTGACCAAGGTTTACCACAATTTGCCGACCAGAGCTTTGATGTGGTGATTTTATCGCAGACCTTACAAGCCATTAATCATCCTGATTTTTTACTTGATGAGATTGTTCGTGTGGGCAAACAAGCGATTATTGGCTTTCCTAATTTTGGTCATTGGCAATGTCGCTGGCAACTCGCTTTTGGTGGCCGTATGCCTATTTCAAAAACATTGCCTCATAATTGGTTCGACACACCCAACATTCATCTATGTACGATTCAAGATTTTGAAAAAATATGCGTTAGCAAACGCATCGAAATTCAGCAACGTAGCATCGTAAATCACGCTCATAAAGATACGTTAGGTACAAAATTATTACCCAACTTATTTGGGCAAACCGCTCTTTATCAACTAAAAAAATCATCATGAAACCCTATCAACAACAATTTATCGAATTTGCACTTGCAACGGGTGTATTACGCTTTGGATCATTTACTTTAAAGTCTGGCCGAACTAGCCCCTACTTTTTTAATAGTGGCTTATTTAAGACGGGTGCCAGCCTTGCTCGATTAGGGCGTTTTTATGCACAAGCCATCAGCGAATCAATCTTAGATTATGATGTGCTATTTGGCCCGGCTTACAAAGGCATTCCTTTAGCATCAACAACGGTTATTGCCTTAGCGGATAATCATCAGCGCGATGTGCCTTATGTATTTAACCGAAAAGAAAAGAAAGATCATGGTGAAGGTGGTCAATTAGTCGGCGCGGAACTGCAAGGCAAAATATTGATCATTGATGATGTTATTTCAGCGGGTACATCAGTACGTGAATCGGTAGCTATCATCAAACAAGCAAATGCAATACCTGCCGGCGTTATTATTGCCCTAGATCGTCAAGAACGTGGTCAAGATAGTCGCTCAGCAATTCAAGAAGTAGAAGCGGAACATAAAATTCCCGTCGTCAGTATTATTGGCTTAAATGATTTATTAACCTTTCTACAAAATAACGCTGAATTAGCGCAATATTTGCCGGCAGTTCAAGCATATCGTCAGCAGTATGGTGTTGACGTCTAGTTTTATTCTCGCAATCTGCATTCGACATTTTGATTAGCGTTAATTGGGAACTACAGTATTCTTATACTTCACTTTCAATTAACACTAATCAGCTTAATCCATTCCACATTAGCTTTGCCGAAATAAGCAGCGTTATCACTTCAAATGCACGTTTAATCCAGCGATTACCATGTTTAATTGCTAAATGAGATCCCAAATAACCGCCAATTAATGAACCTGCTAAAAGCGCAGGCAGCCAATCCCAACGAATCTCGCCCAAGATACCTAAGGTAATAGCACCTGCGCCATTCCAAACGATACCCACTAAAATAAGCGTATAAGCCACTGCTCGTTGATAATCTAAACCGAACCAGACTACCAGCCAAATCGTGACAAATAAGCCGGTACCTGAAGTGAGCGAACCATTCAATATACCCAATAAGAATAAAACACTACTTCCATGAATATAACCCCATCTATCTCGATGTTGAGGATTGTCACTTTGCCCTAATGTAGGTTTAAAAATTGAGTATAAGCCAAGACCTCCGGTTAATATCCCCAATGAAATCAGCGCTATATCTTCAGGCAGCAATAAAATAAAACTACCACCTAACACAACTCCTGGCACACCAGCTAAGATTATCATCAATGCGAATTTTCTTTCTAACTTGCTAGTTGAAAGATAACGTAATATAGCACCAAAGCCTAAGGCCACACTCGCTACTTTATGCGTTGCCAAAGCAACAGAAAAACTGAGCCCCAGAAAGATAAGCAATGGAAACTGAATCAATCCTGCGCCACCGCCACTAAACGCCGAGAAAGTATTTGCAATTATTGACACTAAAAACAAAACTATTTGCTCTAGAGGGTTCACCTTTGTTTAAACTCCTTATAAAATGAAGCCTATGAAAAAATTAAATGGTTATTTTCCTTCACTATTGGCTCTAGCTTTCATGCTACCTAGCCTCTCATCTTACGCCGGTAACATATACCACTTCATTGATCAAAATGGCGTGTCCACCTTAAGTAAAACCTTGCCACCCTACGCCGCTCAGCAAGGCTATGAAATATTAGATGATAAAACACTCCGCGTCATAGAACGTGTATTAAATCGCACAGAAACTATTGAGCAACTGCAAGCTGAACAAGCTATTGAACAATCAAATCAGCTAAAGCAGGCACAACAGGAAGAACTAAAACGTATTGAGATCGAGCAGAGAAAAGTAGATCAAAACTTATTAGAGGTATATCCATCAGTTCAAGATCTTATTAAAGCGCGAGATGAGCAACTAGCGGCGATCAATAAACAAGTTGAAGATACCATCGCACAACAGAAATATTTAAAAAATATACTGCACAAGCAACAACAAAGGGCCGCAGACCAAGAATTGAGTGGACAGACTATCTCAGATGACTTAAATCAACAGATTAAATCAACCCAAAAAGACATCGCCGAGAATAAATTACGTTTAGAAAGTTTACAAGTTGATAGCACTATAAGCAGCGAACAATATGAACATGATTTAATCAGACTGCGTGAACTCCAACGCATTCGGCTACATGACCAAAACGCGACAGAATAATTATCAAGCTAAAGAAGCGTATCCATTACTGCTAATAGCTGTTGGTTTTCTTCCGTATTACCAATCGTAATACGTAAATACTGATCAATTTTATCTTTATTGAAATGACGAACAATTACGCCTTCCTTACGCAATCCAGTAGCTAATTTAGCAGCATCATTATCAGGATGCGTTGCAAATACAAAGTTAGCACCCGAAGGTAATACGGTAAAACCAAGCGATTTCAATTCTGCAGTCACCCACTTACGACTACTGATAACTTTCTGACACGTCTTCTCAAAGTAAGCTTTATCTTCAAAAGCAGCAACACCAGCAGTAATAGCAAGACTATCTAAAGGATAAGAATTAAAGCTATCTTTAATCCGCTCTAAACCTGCAATTAAATCTGGATGACCTACTGCAAAACCAATTCGCATACCCGCCAAAGAACGAGACTTCGATAAGGTTTGAGTGATCAACAAATTAGGATATTTATCGACTAAGACGATAGCTGTTTGACCGCCAAAATCTATGTAAGCCTCATCAATGACCACAACTGAATCGGTATTTTTTTGTAGTAATGCTTCAATTTCTTCCAAGTCTAATAAACGGCTAGTTGGCGCATTAGGATTTGGGAATATGATGCCGCCATTATCACGACAATAATCATTCACGTTAATTTCAAATTCATCTGTCAAAGGAATCGTTTGATAGTCAATTTGATACAACTGGCAATAAACAGGATAAAAGCTATAGGTAATATCGGGGAATAATAACGGTGCATCATGTTGAAAAAAAGCGTGAAAAACATGTGCTAACACTTCATCCGAACCGTTGCCAACAAAGACTTGATTAGGTGTTACCTGATGATAATCAGCAATCGCTTGTTTTAATTCTGCAGCATTAGGATCTGGGTATAATCGCAATGTATTGCTGGTGGCTAATCGAATGGCCTCCAATACTTTAGGTGATGGCCCATAAGGGTTTTCATTAGTATTGAGCTTAGTCAAATTAGCTATCTTGGGTTGTTCACCAGGTACGTAAGGTTCTAGCTTATGGACAACAGGGCTCCAAAAACGACTCATTATATTCAGTCCTTAAGACGATATTCTGCAGAGCGTGCATGCGCCGTTAAACTTTCACCACGGGCTAACACTGATGCAATCTGACCTAAATGTTGAGCACCTTGCTCTGATACTTGAATCAAACTAGAACGTTTTTGAAAGTCATACACACCAAGTGGTGAGCTGAATCTCGCAGTACGTGATGTCGGTAATACGTGATTGGGCCCAGCACAATAATCACCTAAGGCTTCTGGCGTATAGCGCCCCATAAAGATAGCACCAGCATGACGAATTTTTTTCGACATTGCCATTGGATCTTCAACAGATAACTCTAGATGTTCAGGCGCAATAAAGTTGGCCACTTCAACGGCTTGCTCCATATCATTGACATGAATTAAAGCACCGCGCCCACTCAATGATGCACTGATAATTTCTTGTCGTTCCATCGTCGGTAATAAACGAGTAATCGCCTTTCTGACTTGCTGTAAAAAATCAGCATCAGGTGAAACCAATATAGACTGGGCATCTTCATCATGTTCTGCTTGAGAAAATAAATCCATTGCAATCCATTCTGGATCGGTTTTACCATCACAAATAACTAGAATTTCAGATGGTCCAGCAATCATATCTATGCCTACCGTACCAAAAACCATACCTTTGGCTGTTGCCACATAAATATTGCCGGGACCAACAATTTTATCGACCTGCGGAACAGTTTCAGTACCATAAGCTAGTGCTGCAACGGCTTGTGCACCACCAATAGCAAAAATACGATCTACGCCTGCAATTGAAGCGGCTGCTAATACTAGATTATTTACTTCGCCATCAGGTGTTGGCACAACCATGATTAACTCATCGACGCCAGCGACTTTAGCTGGAATCGCATTCATCAATACTGATGAGGGATACGCAGCTTTACCGCCAGGAACATATAACCCTGCACGTTGAATCGCGGTAACTTGTTGGCCTAAAATCGTGCCATCTGCTTCAGTATAAGTCCACGAACCTTGTAATTGGTGTTCGTGATAAATACGTACGCGATCAGCCGCTGCTTGTAGCGCTTGGCGTTGACTTTCAGGGATCAATTCCAAAGCAGCGTGAGCACGAGACATCGGAATTTCTAATTCAGTCATTGTTTGTGCTGTTAGGCGATCAAAACGTTGACTATATTCTAAAACAGCCTTATCACCATTGTTTTTCACATCAGCTAAAATATGTTTAACGGTATCGCTAATTGTTGCATCTGAAACGGCTTCCCAAGCAAGCACGGCTTCAAGTTGCGGCCAAAAATCACTGTCGTCAAAGTCAAGCTGTTTAATATCAATCATTGTTTTGTTCTCTTACTGCTCGGCGAATATCATCAATAAATTGCTGAATACGTCCATGCTTCATCTTCATTGACGCCTTATTGACCACCAAACGTGAGCTAATATCAGCAATCAGTTCCATAGGCACTAAACCATTAGCACGCAAGGTATCGCCAGTATCAACCACATCGACAATACGATCGGCCATACCGACCAGTGGTGCGAGCTCCATTGAACCATAAAGTTTAATAATATCAACTTGTTGACCTTGTTCGGCATAAAAACGTCGGGTACTTTCAACAAATTTAGTGGCCACTTTTAAACGACCATTTTTAGCTGGTTCGTTGACTCTGCCAGCCGTCATCAATTTACAACGGGCAATCTTGAGGTCAACCGGTTCATATAATTCAGCATCAGGATGTTCTAATAAGACATCTTTCCCAGCTACGCCAATATCTGCGCCACCATATTCCACATATGTTGGTACATCTGAGGCGCGAACAATAATGATTCGGACATCAGGCTGAGTGGTTTCTAAAATTAACTTACGGCTTGTTTCAGGGTCATCAAGCGGCTCAATGCCTGCAGCTTTTAATAGCGGCAAAGTATCTTTAAAGATGCGTCCTTTCGATAAGGCTAAAGTCAGGATATTGGACATTTTAATCTCTTGTTGAACTAGGTATGCGGCGAATATTAGCGCCTAATTGCTGAAGTTTTTCTTCGATACATTCGTAACCACGATCAATATGGTAGATATGTTCTACCAGCGTTGCACCATCAGCTACAAGGGCAGCCAACACCAAACCTGCAGATGCACGTAAATCTGTTGCCATAACAGGTGCGGAGGTTAACTGTTCTTGTCCTATACACAAAACAGTATTGCCTTCTATCTGCAAGTTAGCGCCCATACGTTGTAATTCTTGTACATGCATAAATCTATTTTCGAATACCGTTTCAACAATCGTGCCTTGACCTTCAGCAATACTATTTAAAGCGGTAAATTGCGCCTGCATATCGGTTGGAAAAGCTGGATAAGGTGCAGTACGAACACTAACAGCTTTAGGGCGTTTGCCATGCATATCGAGTGATATCCAATCATCACCAACTTCAATATCAGCACCCGCTTCCTCAAGTTTCAAGAGCACAGCTTCTAGATCTTTGGCATTGGTATCTTTTAATTTTACTTTGCCACGCGTCATTGCAGCAGCCACCAAATATGTTCCGGTCTCAATGCGATCTGGCAGAATATTATAAGGCGCACCGTGTAGCGCTTTGACACCTTCAATAACTAATGTTGCCGTACCAATACCGGTTATTTTTGCGCCCATATTGTTTAGATAATGTGCTAAGTCAACGACTTCAGGTTCACGTGCCGCATTTTCAAGCGTTGTGATACCTTCAGCCAATGTCGCTGCCATCAATAAATTTTCTGTTCCAGTTACAGTAACTTGATCCAAGAAAATATGTGCGCCTTTTAATCGACCATTTGAGCTTGCACGTATATAACCATTTTCAACTTTAATCTGTGCACCCATTTGCTCAAGCCCACGTAAA
Organism: Methylophaga sp.; assembly: GCA_011053005.1. Lineage (GTDB taxonomy): Bacteria > Pseudomonadota > Gammaproteobacteria > Nitrosococcales > Methylophagaceae. Next base: position 33,724 of record DRHW01000025.1, on the reverse strand, counting down.
TGCAAATCAACAGGACGTGAACCAATTGCACAACCACCTGGCAGTGATACATCAGCCTTACCAAATTTAGCTAATAGCGGGCCTAAAACTAAAATTGACGCTCGCATCGTTTTCACTAAGTCATACGGCGCTTCTGTCTCAGTCAATGTCGACGGATCAATAACAACGCCAGAGCGTTCATCAACAGTAATAGATACGCCCATCCGACCTAATAATTCGAGCGTAGTTGTAATATCATGCAGATGTGGGACATTGCCAATTCTCACAGGAGAATCAACGAGCAAAGCGCCCATGAGAATAGGTAGAGCGGCATTTTTAGCGCCAGAGATACGAATTTCGCCATTTAAAGCGACTCCGCCGTTGATAAGTAGTTTATCCATGCAGTCTCTAATTTTTATTTTTATTTTTATTTTTGTCGCGCAAGCTAAGCTAAATTAACGAGGCGCTGAAGTCTTTAATGCGAGTGCGTGTAATGCACTTTCAAAGCTATTACCTAATGTGGCATAAACCATTTTATGTTGAGCAATAAGTGATTTCCCAGCAAAAGAAGGGCTAACGACTCTTGCTTCAAAATGCTGGCCATCATCACCCAATACTTCTACCGTTGCATCAGGTAATCCCGCTTCTATCATTTTTTGAATATCTATCGCGTGCATGTGTTGTTTCAACTTATTAAAAAATTATTGTAAAGGTAGTAACTCGTCCAAACCACTGGCATGTGCCATGGCTAACATTTGGGCGGGAATATTGTAAAACACAATATTTTTATTTTGCTGTTTAGCTAAACGCATCCAATCAATCAATAAGGCGAGTCCAGCACTATCACTGCAACCTACCTCAGTCAAATCAATACTTAATACTTTGATGGGAGCAAATATACGTCGTGCAGAAACCAATAGATCATTCACCGTAGTAAACGTTAGGTCACCGCAAACATTGATGTAGTCTGTCTCTGGATTATGTTTTAACTTACCAACTTGACTCATGCTTTCACTTTTTCATTCTTAACGGCAAGACGTTCAATTAACTTATCAATGCCATCGTTACGAATTTCATTTGCAAAAGTAGAACGGTAATTGGTGACTAAACTAATGCCGTCAATTTTGACATCGTAAACTTTCCACTCTGTGCTTTTATTTTCATATAACGATAATGACATAGGAATTGCTGGGCCACGAGCTTGCACGATTTCCATATCAACTTGAACTTTTTTAGTTTTAAGATCATCACGGAAAGGTAAGAAACGAATCTCTTCATTCGTATATTCCAACATCGCTGTTGAATAAGTCCTGATTAATAACAGTCTAAATTCATCGGTAAATTGTGATTGTTGCGTTGCAGAAAGCGCACGCCAATTTTTACCTAATGCCAATTTAGCCATTTTTTCAAAATCAAAATGCGGCGTTAACACATCAGTTACTAAGCCATAAATTAGAGATGGATCAGCTTGTAATTCCGCTTTATTCTCTTCCAAGGACTTCATCATTTTATCGGATGATGCTTTTACCAATGCTTGAGGTTCAGGCATATCATCTGCCACAGCAAACGACGAGAATCCAACCATCGAAAACAATACTAACAACGCAGCCATCGCCTTGTTAAAGAAATATTTATTTGCACGCATTATTTATTCACCTTCCGCTTTACTAAATAAGAACTGACCAATGACTTGCTCAAGTACCAACGCTGGTTGCGTTAGATGTAAGACATCACCATTCTTCAAAAATTCATCTTCTGCACCTGCATCCAAAGCAATATACTGCTCACCCAACAAACCAGCGGTAAAAATACTCGCTGATGTATCTGTTGGTAAGCTGCTAAATTTAGAATACAAATCTAATGTTACTTTTGCATTATACGTATTCTCATCAAGCGTAATGTTTGATACGCGTCCAACACGCACACCAGCCATCGTGACTGGAGATCGCACTTTTAATCCACCAATATTGGCAAATTCTGCCACTACTTGATAACCAGAATCATCAGTAAAATCAGTAAAATTGCTGACTTTCATCGCCAAGACAAATATAGCGACAATACCTGCGGCCACAAACAGTCCGACTGTAATCTCGGTATTTCTTTTTTGCATCACTTATATTCCTCCAAACATTAATGCCGTCAGCACAAAGTCTAACCCTAAAATTGCGAAGGCAGAATGCACTACCGTTCGTGTTGTTGCTCGTCCTACCCCTTCAGAAGTAGGTACGGCATCATAGCCTTCAAATAGTGCAATCCAAGTAACAACGACACCGAATACTATACTTTTGATAACGCCATTCAGTACATCATCATGCCAATCTGTTTTGACCTGCATTTGTGACCAGAAGGCGCCATCATCGACACCTAACAAACCATAACCCACTAAAAACCCGCCAAATACACCGACCGCACTAAATATTGCAGCAAGTAACGGCATTGAAATAATGCCCGCAACAAAACGTGGCGCAATAATACGACGTACAGGATCAACTGCCATCATCTCCATGCCTGACAATTGTTCAGTACTTTTCATTAGACCTATTTCCGCTGTCAGCGCAGAGCCTGCACGACCTGCGAATAATAAAGCACACACAACAGGGCCTAATTCCCGCACTAAAGATAACGCGACTAAAACCCCTAAAGACTCTTCAGCACCAAAATCAACTAAGGTATTGTACCCTTGCAAACCAAGTACCATGCCAACAAATAAGCCTGATATCAGAATAATCATCACCGACATAACGCCGACTGAATGTAATTGCTGAATAACTAATGAAAAACGAAGTAATACTTCAGGAATCCCTCTCACCATATCCCATAGAAAGATATGGGCACGGCCCAAGCGTTGAAGTGTTTCGATTACCGAGCGGCCTAAACCCTGAATAAAACCTATCATGCTGACACCTCAGAATTTAATAAATCGTCAGCAAAATCTTCACCGGGATAATGGAATGGCACAGGACCATCCGGTAAACCTTGAATAAACTGTTGCACCCACTGAGACGACGAACGTTTTAATTGCACAGGCGATCCAGACTCAATGACCTTACCCGCTGATAATAAATAGATAACATCGGCAATTTCTGTTGTCTCTTTGACATCATGCGAAACCACAATACTGGTCAAACCCATTGCATCATTCAAACGATGGATTAAATTAACAATCGTTCCCATTGAAATAGGATCTTGGCCTGTGAACGGCTCATCGTACATCACCATCATTGGATCAAGCGTGACTGCTCGTGCCAGTGCGACCCGTCTCGACATACCGCCAGATAATTCGGCAGGCATTAAATCACGAGCATTGCGCAAACCTACGGCTTGTAATTTCATCAAGACCAAATCACGGATCATACTTTCTGGTAAATCAGTATGCTCGCGCAGAGGAAAAGCAACATTGTCGAATACAGAGATATCTGTCAACAATGCGCCGCTTTGAAACAACATACCCATACGCTTACGCAAATCATAAAGACCCGCATGTGAAAGCTTATGAACATTTTGACCGTCTACTTCAATGGTGCCGCTATCGGGCTTTAGCTGTCCACCGATTAAGCGCAACAATGTTGTCTTACCGGTTCCGCTTGGCCCCATAATTGCGGTAATTTTTCCGCGCTGAATATCAATATTCACCCCGTCAAAAATAGCTCTATCACCACGATAGAAGTGCAAATCCCTGATTTTTATCAGTGGCACTAGTGTCTCCAAGCGAATATAAAAGAATAAAGGGCGTTAATTTTCAAGAATATGGGCTAGTAAGTCAAATCTGCTTGTGGAAAATTTCACTCTGTTCGTCTAAAGTGTGTCCACCAGATTCTGGTCTTTGGAACTTTTCATACACATCTACGTTCTCAGTTGTGTAAGTTCACAATTACAATTAGTACCACCAATACGGAGAGAAATATGAAGAAACTTTTACATGTTATTGCTGCAGTGATGATCGCTGTCCCTATGTTAGCGTCTGCTCATGGTCCTACGCGTCAAATGGTTGAAGAAAAAATCGTCATTAAAGCACCACCTGAAAAAGTATGGGCAATGGTTAAAGACTTCGGCGCTCTTGATAAATGGCATCCAGCGGTTGCCAGCCTTGAATTAAAAGATGAAAAAACACGTGTATTAACATTAGCTTCAGAAGGACATCCAACAATTACTGAAGAGTTAGAGTCAGTGAACGATGAAAAAATGATGTTGATCTACAAAATTATCGACATGAGTGTCGTTAAAACCATCACATTTAATAGCAAAGACACGCCTTATTACACATTGCCTATTAACAATTACAAATCTTGGATCTCAGTTAAAGCAGTTGATGGTGGTTCAGAAGTGAAATGGAAAGGTAAATTCTACCGTTCATTCATGGATAACCCTCCTGTACCAGAAGGTCAATCTGACAAAGATGCTATGGCAACAGTTCAAGCTGTCTACACATCGGGTTTAGAAAATCTTAAAACTATCATGGAAAAATAAGTGCTAGAGCATATTCGCTTAACATTTATAAAGGCGGCCCTAAAAAGGGTCGCCTTTTTTCTTGTAGGTATTAGCATGCTGAGTGCGTGCTCCACACTGCCGCCTTCTTACGCATTCATGACTAATCAGCTGAACGATAGCGTGAGTGTGATTGATCTTGAAACTCAAAAAATAGTTAAAACAATCGACATCGGCGAAGGCAAACGCCCAGCGGGTATCGCAACGAGCCAAGCGGGACATAAAGCTTTTGTTTCTAATCCTGACGGTATGGATATCGCCATTATTGATACCAATACGCTGGAAGTGACTAACCGCATTCCCGTTGGTGCCGGCCCCGTCGGTATAGCGACAAATAAAGAGGGCACGCGAGTTTACATTGCAGATTGGTATAAAAATATCATCAGCGTGTTAAATGCAGACACCTCAAAAATCATCGCAACGATTCCCGTAGGTAAATCACCTGCAGGTTTAATCGTAGACGATAAACAACAACGACTTTATGTCACAAACCGTGATGACAACACTGTGATGATTATCGATACTCAACATTACGGCATTTTAAACACCATTAAAGTTGGTAAGGCGCCATTTGGCGTAGCTTTATCGCCTGATGGTCAGACTTTATATACAGTGAATGTACAAAGTAGTGATGTCAGCGTTATCGACACTAAGCAAGCCAAACTTGTTGATACCATTGACGTTGGCGAATGGCCATACTGCGCTGTAGTAAGTCCTGATGGTCACACACTTTATGTCACCAACCAAGATGACGGTACTGTTTCAGTCATTGATACACGCAGTAGTAGCGTGATCGATACGATTGAAGTTGGCGAATCACCGGATGGAATTGATATCACCGAAGATGGTCAATTTGTCTACGTGGTCAACTGGGGCGAAGCGACAATCTCCGTTATTGATAGCACAACGAAAAAAGTTGTTTCAACCATCAAAACAGGCAAAGGACCTCGCGGTTTTGGTCAATTTATAGCTAAAAGCAAGTAATGAATTTGGATTGTGAATCCCCCTTTTCAGTCAGTACAGATTCAAATCAACATATCGCGGCGGCGAAAGCGTTGGCTGACACATTAAGCCTGCCTTTCGCCGAACTCGATGCCCAACATATTCAACTCGTATTAACATCCCATCATCTCGAAATCCGAGCGCCTGAACTAGGCAATCCTATTTTGATTGATTTTGAAGAAGGCAAAAATGCCCATCGCAGACAATTTGGTGGCGGTCGAGGTCAACCACTTGCTAAAGCCATCGGCTTAAAAAAAGGGGCTAATCCTACCGTTATTGATGCCACAGCAGGCTTTGGGCGAGATGCTTTTGTGTTAGCTAATTTAGGTTGCAAAGTCACCTTAATTGAACGAAATCCACTGATTGCTGCTTTATTAAATGATGCATTGCAACGTGCTGGTAATAATCTAGACATCGTCGACGTGATTGCTCGCATGACATTAATTAATCACGATGCAACAACTTATTTAGGGTCATTGGAACAAGCATTTTATCCCGATGTTATCTACATGGATCCGATGTATCCAAGTCGAGACAAATCAGCCCTCGTCAAAAAAGACATGCGTTTATTACACCAACTTGCGGGGCCTGATACCGATAGTGAGCAACTACTCACTATTGCTCGAACTACGGCATTAAAAAGAGTTGTCGTGAAACGTCCTAAATCAGCTCCATTTGTCGGCGATCAAAAACCTACAACCAGTATTGAAAGCAAAAATACTCGATATGATGTTTATATAAACTTATTGGCGTGATGCTATAACCCTTAATTACCTAGTTTTTTAAGGTATAGTCAATTTACTGTTCGCAACAACTCTACCTTCAGAATTTAAGGAATTAAAAATTGAGTATTGAATTTTTAGAAAATGATTTTGATAAAGTAAGCTACCTTGCTAATTTACTAACAGCAAGAGCTACTGGATTATATGCTGAAAATAGTGAGTTTGAATTTCTTCGTCGTGAACTTGTACAAAATTCGAATATTTCTTCTATGCTACCCATTTGGCTGAAACATCATCGAAATCTAGATTCTTTTTGGGGTTATATTAAAGAAAAATTTGGCACTTATGCTGAAAGACGTACATACATTTCAGAGCAATTTACTCCCTTATTAGATTTGCTTGAGTTTGGGCAGCCAATAACAAACAATGTTAATAATACTTTTCAAGCATCACAGATGGAGTCTCCAGCTGTTGCACGAAATAAACGGAAAGTTTTTATTGTTCATGGTCGTGACAATGAAGCTAAATATGAGGTTAGCCGCTTCATAGAACAACTTGGATTAGAAGCTATTATTTTGCATGAGCAGGCTAATGCAGGAATGACAATTATTGAAAAAATTGAACATTATTCTAGTGACGCTGATTTTGCCTTAATTCTTTATACCGGTTGTGATCATGGACGTGGGATTCATGAATCAAATGTGCCGCCAAAAAACAGAGCTAGACAGAACGTTGTCTTTGAACATGGCTATTTAATGGCGAAGCTCGGTAGAGAAAATGTTTGTTCATTAGTTAAAGGTGAAGTCGAAACACCGAATGATATTATTGGCGTAGTTTACGTAGCGTTGGATCCAAATTCAGGTTGGAAAAATGCTGTAGCAAAAGAGCTGACTGCTTGTGGTTATAAAATTAATTCTTTCTCCTAAATGAATTATTAAGACTAACAAGAAGCATCTGCTATTGGATTTATATTTTCATCCTTAAACTAAGGAATTAATATGTCAGACAATCAATTTGAGCAACAATTTACCGACGCTAGTTTTTGGGATAAATCTAAAAATGTGGCGAAGGTCGCTGGAAAAACCGTTTTAGAACCGGCGTTAAAACTTTATTATTCCGCTAAAGATCCTGACACACCAATGTGGGCAAAATCGGCTATTTATGGCGCTTTAGGTTATTTTATTTCGCCAATCGATGCGATTCCTGACTTTACGCCTATTCTCGGTTATTCAGATGATATCGGTGTTTTAATGGCTGCTGCGGTGGCTGTTACAGCTTACATAAAAAAAGAACATGGCGAGAAAGCCAAGCAAACGATAGAACAATGGTTTGGCTAATCTTAAAATCATTTATCTTTAGTAAAAACAGCATCAAACAGATGCTTAATACAACCGTAACACCTTTTAAAATGCAATTATCAAATTCAATATAGGAAAATAATGATGAATATATTCGAAGCTTTAAGAAAAGATCATGACATTCAACGCAAATTAGCAGATGAACTTATCGAAACGCATGGTGATAGTGAAAGTCGTGATGAGTTATTTAATGAACTCAAAACGCAATTAAAAGCTCACGCTACATCTGAAGAAAGAAATTTGTATATACCGCTAATGGAAGATGATTTAACCCAAGAAAAATCAAGACACAGCGTGGCAGAACATCACGAAATGGATGAAATGATCGCCGCCCTTGAAGAGACGGACTATAGTTCACCCGCGTGGCTTGTTGAAGCAAAAAAATTGCACCATAAAGTACATCATCATTTGGATGAAGAGGAACATGAAGTCTTTCAAATGGCAGGAAAAGTACTGACCGAAAAACAAAAACAACAGCTGGCATCAGATTATGAAATTGAGATGAAACAACAGCAGAAAAAGGATTGGTAAGTTATTAAGTTGGGTCTTTTATGGTAGTTTCTATTACTCATTTTAAAATAACCACAAGCACTTTATGATTAAAAAAAAACTCAGAAAACCGTCTATTTTTAGCATTTTGATACTAATTGGACTGGCACAAACGATATCGCCTGTTTATGCCGATGAGATAAGTGATTTATTAGGCACTCAAGCAGATAACGCTGATGTTAGTTCAAGTACTAACGTTATTTCTACCGATAATACGGATGATAGTGATAAAAAAATTAGCAATCGCTTAGATGAGATCTTCACGGAAATAGATGACTTAAATACTGTTAAAGCAGATGTTAATAAAGGTGTCGTCCAAATAAGCGGTGAAGTAAGTTCGATAATCACTCAACAAAAAGCTGAATCGCTAGCCAACAAAGTTGCAGGTGTTGTTGAAGTTGAAAATGACATCGTCGTCAACCGCAGTCTTGAAAAACGACTGGAAACCACATGGAATAAATTACTCAATCTAGGCAAGCAGATTGTTTCCGATTTACCACTATTTGTAACTGCTTTAGTTATTTTCATCCTGTTTTGGTGGATTGGTAGCTGGGTATCAAAACAAGAACGTTTTTTTCGTAAAGTATCAGCAAATACCTTTATCGCCGATTTATTAGGTCAAATTACCCATATTATTTTTATCTTTATGGGGTTAGTTGTAGCGTTGTCATTGCTTGATGCAACTGCATTATTAGGCACGATTATGGGCGCTGCCGGTATCTTCGGTTTGGCGATTGGTTTTGCGGTGAGAGACACCGTAGAAAACTACATTGCTAGTATTTTGTTAAGCATACGTAATCCATTTCAAATGAATGACTTTGTTAATATAGATGGTAATGAGGGCAATGTAGCGAGATTAACCTCACGTGCAACGATCTTAATTACACCCGATGGCAATCATTTAAGAATCCCCAATGCACAAGTTTATAAAGCCATCATTACCAACTTCACCCGAAATAGTGAAAGACGCTTTAGTTTCGATTTAGGTGTGGATTCGGCTCAAAACTTGGACGAAGCCCAACATCTTGCACTTGAAACGTTGAAGAATATGGACGGTATACTCGATTCACCAAAACCGCTGGCTTTAGTAGAGAATTTAGGCGATTTCAACGTCATTATTCGGGTATTCGCTTGGGTCGACCAGCAGTATCATGACTTTGGCAAGGTACGCAGTGAAACCATTAAAAAGGTAAAAGTCGCCTTTGATGAAGCCAATATCATTATGCCCGAACCTATTTATCAAGTTAGAGTGTCGGATGCGTCGAATCTACAAGCACTTGAGTCGATAAATCCTGGCACTGAGGATATCCGACAGGAAATACCTCAGAAATTAAAGCCAACAAATATCAGTGCCGAAGTCAGCGATATTAAGCCAGATAAAACAGCTAAAGAGCATGTAGATGGAGAGCGCGCTGATGGATCGACAGAAAACTTGTTAAATTCAACAGCACCTTCTGAGTAGGCGTTTAAACTTAGGATAAATAATTAATGGAAGTGGATAAAATTTTATTTGATCAGTTGCTTGAAATGGCGAAAAGCGGCATTGAGCTGATGCCGCAATTTTTGTTATCAATTGTCATCATTGTTATCACTTACTTCTTAGCAAAGCTAAGCTCTAGCATCGCAACGCGTTTTTTTAGAACAACAAAAATGCGAAAAAGCCTGATAAATCTATTGGTACTGCTGTCATCCATATTCGTTTGGATGCTCGGTTTTATGATCGCGGCCATTGTTTTATTTCCCAATCTTACGCCCACTAAAATGCTTGCTGGACTAGGCATTGGCTCGGTTGCCATTGGTTTTGCCTTCAAGGATATTTTCGAAAATTTTCTGTCTGGCGTGTTGATTCTTTTAAGACCCCAAATGCGAATCGGCGACTATATAGAATGTGAAGGTTTGGAAGGTAAAGTAGAAAATATTTTGGTCCGTGAAACCCATATTCGTCAAACTGATGGCCAGTTGGTGGTGATGCCTAATAGTATGTTATTTAAAAATCCTCTGACGATACTTACTGACATACCTGAACGCAGAATTACCGTTATTTGCGGTGTCGCGTATAAAGAAGATGTTGATCAAGCACGAAAAGTCATCAAAAACGCCGTACTTGAATGTAAAAGTGTTATTTCAGATCGTAGAAAAGTTGAAATATTCGCCCAAGAATTTGCCGATTCTTCTATTAATTTTGAAGTCACTTGGTGGACAGGTTCAACCCCATTAGAAGTGCGTATATCGCGTGATGAAGTGATTGCCGCAGTAAAACGTGCTCTGGATGATGCAGGCATTGAAATTCCATTTCCTTATCGAACTCTTACGTTTGATCAGTCGTTAAAAATAGACGCTCAACCGTCAGGTCAGGACTAAAAAGTCGCTTAGGTAGACTCACTTAAATAATGCGTAAAACAGATAAGAAATTAGACAATCAGTTACGGGCGGTATTAACCGATGTGTGTGAAACCGCATTAAAAGAAATAAAAGGCTTTGTTTGGATCACCCATTTGGTTGATTATTCCCATTTTCCGAAGAGTTTAAAGGTGATCTGTGTTTTTGATACGAATGAAAATCTTGCTGATTTTGTGTCACAAACAAGTCAATATAATCTTGAATTACTGATCCAAAAACAGCTTGCTAAGATTGCGGTGAACATAAAAAAGATAAACGATCATATTTCGTATGACACCGAGGAAAATTGTACGGTTGAACATAATGGAAAATGGTCGGCTAGATTGGGTTAAAATGCCAAATCAATAAACAATCGTACGTCACTAAAGCCCAATATATAGATAAACTGACTCCGCATATTCTGGGTGTTAGATCCAGATGAGGTAGGTATGTCCAGCAAAAAAAAAGGCTTGAAATTAATCGCCATTTTGGAAGCATTAAAAGGCTTTGTAGCTCTGCTCGTTGCACTGAGTGTTCATGAATTAGCCGGTAAAAACATTCAGAAATTACTGGAATCATTCCTCGGTGACTTACATTTAAACCCCGCCAGCTATTTACCCAGTTTACTGATTGATAAAGCCAGTTATATCAACAATTCTAACTTGACACTGATCACCATTGGCGCGGTTATCTATACTCTTATCAGATGGGTCGAAGCCTATGGATTATGGAATGAGCTGGTGTGGACTGAATGGTTTGCCTTAATCAGTGGTGGTATTTATTTACCGTTTGAGATTTATGAAGTTATCGTAAACACAGGGCCATTAACTATTATGGTATTGCTCATTAATATTGGCGTAGTTTGGTATATGTATTCTTTACTGCGAGGTAAGCCAAGCTTGGCTTAACAAGCGATTTTTAAGCTAATCTGAATCCTAGTAATAATGGCTCAAGATAAACTCGATCTTAATGAAATAATCTGGCAAGTTGTCGCATCAATTCCTAAAGGACGGGTGGCGACTTATGGTCACATTGCTCGGTTGGCCGGTTATCCAAATCATGCTCGTTATGTTGGCACTACACTCAAAAAATTACCCGCAGGAAGCGCGATACCGTGGCATCGTATTGTTAATGCCAAAGGTGAACTTTCTTTTGCTGAAAACAGCGCCCAGTACCAAAAACAAAAGGCATTACTTGAGTCTGAAGGCGTCACCTTTAAAACCGGCAAGATTTCTCTGAGCAAATATAGCTTAAACGGTGAGCTTTAAATTTCTATGAACAAAACATTAAAAAATCTATCTGAGTTGATCGCACAAGCAAATGATATTTTCGATGCTCGCTATAAAAATATCGGCACGGTATTAGGCATTTTGGATCAGGCTTTACGAAAACAAGGCATTAAAGCTGATGCAGTGACGATTAACTGTATTGCCTTAAATAAAAAAATCGTCTTTTTAATTTATGATGATAAGCCAGAGCTTGTCGATATCGCATTAGGTAATAAAGAGGGGGATATCCACTCCTCATCGGCTCACCCTTTGAAAACCATTTCAGCAACGATGATTGTGGAGATTATGGAAACTAATTTTCTACAATAGCTGATTTCATCAAACACAATAAAAATATGGCCTTCGCGATTTTAGCCTTATTATTCATCAAAGATGAAAAAGAATACCTATTTTAATAAACAAAATCAATAGATTACCATCAATATGGCGGGCTAGTGATTTATAGCTTGCTTACTCAATAGTAAACCACTCAATATATGCAGCACATTTTATGTCGGCACTCATATTGTCGATATCATATTGGCTTTAAATTAAGGTTGAACGCGATGCGGTTAGTGTCTTTTGATTATTTTAGAGGGGTAGCGATATTATTTATCGTTGCCGGTCATTCCTTTGGCGCTTGGCCCGTCGATAGCTTTAGTGAAAAGGTGCTCGCTAATATCGTTTACAGCGGTACGGCATTATTTGTCTTTATTTCAGGGTTTTTCTTTCATCATATTTTTTATAAAGATTTTGAAATGAAATACTTTATGTCCAAAAAAGCCAAAAACGTGTTGGCGCCCTACCTCATTCTTTCGACCCTAGGCTTTTGCTATTTTGCCTTGTCATCTGAACCCTTTCCTTTTCTCGACCGAATGATGGCAACCGATGGTTCGTCGTGGATGGATTATGTGCAGCTGTATTTGAGTTATCTGTGGACGGGGCGAATTATGTACGCTTATTGGTACATTCCCTTCATTATGATCATGTTTTTAATATCGCCATTATTCATTGGATATATTAGATTATCGCTAGCGCCTAGACTGATTATCATGCTGGCTTTGTTATTTTTCTCAGCATTTTTTGTACATAGACCCATCTTGAGTATGTCGCCAATTCATTCGGTTATGTACTATATTCCAGTCTATTTAATCGGTATTAACTGCTCGATAAACCGTGAGAGTTTTGAATCGTTTCTGAAAGGAAAAACGCTTATTTTTGGTGTTATCGTGATTGTGTTAGCGATTATACAAGCGATATATTTTGACTCTAGGGGCGCACCTTCAAAAGCTGAGATATTCTCTTACGGCGGCATCGATATCAATATTTTCCAAAAAATAGTGCTGTGTTTCTTCTTTCTGTCATTACTCTTTCGCTATGAACACAAAACAATACCGGGCTTAAAATTGTTGGCCTCATATAGCTTTGCTATCTTCTTTTTACACACTTGGATTTTACATATAACGGACCAATATCGTCCCTATGTATTGTTCACAAATGTGCCTGATGTTGTAGTTTGGCTTGGCGTTATCACTTTTACCGTGATCGTTAGTTTGATTATCGCTTATTTGGTCAAGGCCGCTTTAAAGCACAATAGTCGTTACTTTATTGGGTTTTAAAAACTGTTGAACGTTATTTTGTCGCCTGATTATCCAGCATTTTCAGGCGAGCTAATTTCTCAGCGATCTTAATTTCTAAGCCGCGATTAACTGGCTGATAATAATTTCTCGGTGTCATATTATCAGGGAAATAATTTTCACCGGCCGCATAAGCATCAGGCTCATCATGAGCATAACGATAGCCCTTTTTATAACCCAGTTCTTTCATTAACTTAGTCGGTGCATTGCGTAAATGTAAGGGGACTTCAGCTGAACCTTGGCTACGAACATCCTGCATTGCAGCATTAAACGCCATATAAACCGCATTACTTTTCGGCGCGCTGGCTAAATAGATTACTGCTTGAGCAATACCCAGCTCACCTTCTGGACGACCTAATTTATCAAAGCTTTCCCACGCATCTAAGGCAATGCGTAAACCGCGTGGATCAGCATTACCGATATCTTCACTCGCCATTCGAACAATGCGTCGCATTAAATAGACCGGATCACAGCCACCATCAAGCATTCGACACAGCCAATATAATGCAGCATCTGGCGCAGAACCTCGAACCGCTTTATGTAAAGCTGAGATCTGATCGTAAAATGCTTCGCCGCCTTTATCAAAGCGACGCAATGTACCGGTTAATACTTCAGATAAATCATCTTCATCTACTGTCGATTGACCTTTGCTGTCGGCTAAATCAACGATAATTTCCAGCAAATTCAGCACTCGCCGCCCATCACCATCTGCCGCTTCTGACAGCGTATCTCGTAATGCGTCGGGAAATTCGATATCACGATCGGCCAAGCCAAATTCGGCATCATTTAATGCGCGATCAATAATCTCACGTAAATCTTTAGCTTCAAGCGATTTAAGCACATACACTCGAGCACGCGATAACAAGGCGTTATTTAATTCAAATGATGGATTTTCAGTGGTTGCACCAATAAATGTAAAGGTGCCATCTTCAACATAAGGTAGAAAGGCATCTTGTTGAGATTTATTAAAACGATGGACTTCATCAACAAATAACAAAGTACGTCGACCTTGTTCTTGTTGTAATTGCTGCGCCCTGGTCACCGCAGCGCGAACTTCTTTTACGCCCGCCAATACGGCTGATATGGTGATAAATTCCATATCACAATAACCGGCAATCAATTTCCCCAAGGTGGTTTTACCCGTGCCTGGCGGGCCCCAGAAAATCATCGAATGAGGATGACCTGAAGCAATGGCTTGGCGTAATGGTTTACCTTCACCTAGCAAGTGATGTTGGCCGATATAACCATCCAATGTTTTTGGACGCATTCTATCGGCGAGTGGTCGTCCTGCTAGATCATCAGTATTGCCAAACAGACTCACAAGCCTGTGTCACCTACTACATCAACACCTTTAGGTGGTGTGAAAACAAAAGTGTCTTTTGCTAGTTTAGAATTTTCTTTTGCTTGGCTGAAAACTAAGCGAGTACGTTGATCAAAACTATCTTTCATAATCATCGTGCGTAAGCCAGAATCATCAAATGCCAAAGCAATCGACTGAAAGCTAGAGTCGACATTTTTAGGCACAAGTTCAACCCATAGCATGCCGTCTTCCGAAGCTTTATCGGTCAATATGTACTTATCCGCAGCCAAGGTGTTTCCTGACAACAAGCTTGCTGGCGTATCGCTAAGAGCTTCTTTTTGTGATTTGACAGTAACTTGTTCCAAATCAACATCATAAAACCAAATACGCTGGCCATCTGCCACAATATGTTGCGGGAAGGGTTCTTGATAATCCCAACGGAATTTACCCGGACGTTCTAATATAAACTCACCTTTCGCCTGCTCCATCACATTACCTTGAGGATCAAGCACAGTTTGTTGAAAATTGGCTTTATAAGTCACTACATTTTTCACAAATGCATTGAGTTTAGCTGATGCAGAATCTGCCGCCGACGCCGAAAATGACAACAACATTGTCAAAGCAACCACACCATATTGCAGAAGTTTTTTACTTGTCATACCAAGACTCCAATTGTTCAGCGAGTCAGGTTGACTCGTTGCAGAACTACGACCACTTTTGCTCGTGAATCGTTGCTTAAGCTTTATTTTTAATAAATAAGATGTTGGAAGGATTATCACAACATCACACACATGATTGCTTTTTACTGATAAGCACTCAGCCTAATAATCGCCTCGTGATGGGGGCGCTAATACTTCGCGGCTACCATTACTTTGCATTGATGATACGACGCCCGCCGCTTCCATTGCTTCAACAATACGTGCAGCACGGTTATAACCAATTTTTAAGCGACGTTGCACACCTGAAATAGAGGCACGTTGGCTTTCAGTAACGATTTGCACCGCTTGGTCATACAATGCATCTTGTTCGCCGTCACTTGGATCGCTTAGATTACTGCCACCGTCATCGTCGTCGTCAGGTACACCACGTGTAATTTCTTCTAAATAATTAGGTTGTGCATGTTTTTTCAAGAAATTAACCACTTGATGTACTTCATGATCATCAACAAATGCACCATGCACCCGTTCAGGAATACTCGTTCCAGGTGGTAAAAACAACATATCACCCTGTCCTAACAGTTGCTCAGCACCCATTTGATCTAAAATCGTGCGCGAATCAATGCGTGATGAAACTTGGAAGGCCATTCGAGTAGGAATGTTCGCTTTGATCAAACCGGTAATAACATCTACCGATGGTCTTTGGGTCGCTAAAATCAAGTGAATACCAGAAGCACGCGCTTTTTGTGCTAAACGGGCAATTAATTCTTCAACTTGTTTACCCACCACCATCATCATATCGGCAAGCTCATCAATAATAACGACGATAAATGGCAACGGCACTAATGTTTCTGGCGGTTCGCCATCCACTAAATCAACCGTCGGATCAATAATCGGCTCACCATTGTCTATGGCATCTTGTACTTTTTTATTGAAGCCGGTGATATTACGTACGCCCATCGCCGCCATTAATGGATAACGTCGTTCCATCTCAGCGACGCACCAACGCAATGCATTGGCCGCTTCTTTCATATCCGTTACAACAGGCGTTAATAAATGAGGAATATCTTCATATACCGATAATTCCAGCATTTTTGGATCAATCATGATCAGGCGAACTTGTTCGGGCGTTGCCTTATAAAGCAAACTTAAAATCATTGCGTTTACCGCAACCGATTTACCAGAACCTGTCGTACCAGCGACTAATAAATGCGGCATTTTTTCTAAGTCTACCGATACCGGACGACCAGCGATGTCTTTACCTAGTGCCATCATCAAGACAGACTTATTGTTTTCGTAACCTTCTGAACCTAGAATCTCACGCAAACGCACGATATCGCGATGTTCATTCGGAATTTCTAGCCCAACAACGGGTTTACCAGGGATAACTTCCACCACACGTACACTGCTAACGGATAATGAACGCGCCAAATCTTTAGCCAAACCAGAAATGCGGCTGACTTTGATGCCGGCAGCTGGTTGTAATTCAAACCGAGTTACGACTGGACCAGGTTGCACATCAACTACTTGCACAGACACACCAAAGTCTTTTAATTTAGTCTCAACTAACCGCGACATCGTTTCTAAAAACTCTTCGCTGAAACCACCAACACTGGCTGTTGCCATATCAAGCAAAGCTAATGCTGGCATTTTATTGCCATCTTCAGGCGATTCAAATAACGATACTTGACGTTCTTTTTCTTCACGTTTACTAGTCGGTACAACGGGAACGGGATCTATTGTCACCTTTGGCATAACCGTATCAATGACCGCTTTTGGTACAACGGATTCTATGAACGATCTCGCACCAGAAGATTGGATTACCGGTTCAACGCGAACTTTAGGTTGAGATTTAACTTTTTCGCTTTTATGATTATTTTCAATTTGTTCACGAAACGTCACTTCTCGGCGCTGTATGGTTTCTTTTACCTGTAGCTGTTCTTTAAATTCACGAATCCAGCGCGATGAACGCGCAGCCATCAATAATGCAACGGCGCCCAATCTATCGATCACCATCAACCATGACAGACCCGTATACAACGTCACCCCAGTTAAAAATACTGCCAGTAATAATAAGGTAGTACCCGATGAACCGAAAATAGAGACAAATCCATTACCCACGATAGCCCCTAAAACACCACCTGCACCACCAGCACCAGAAGGCAATAAATCAGCATAAGAAGTAATACTTAACGCTGATAATCCACTCGCGGCAGAAAGCGCCATTATTAAACCGACCGCTTTTAAAATCCAAAAGTGTAAAGCACCTTCAGAATCGGCTTTTTTACCCCAGCTAAATAATAACCAACCACTAAATCCCACCATTAATGGCGACAAATAAGCCGGAAAACCGATGCCATATAATAAGATATCAGCTAACCAAGCACCGACAATCCCACCTTTATTTGAGATAGGGCCATTAGTACCTGTCGTCGACCATGCAGAATCTGTAGGTTGATATGTCCATAGCGACAGTAGTAAATAAGCGGCTATTGCTAGCGCTAAAATGAGGGCTGCTTCGCGCAAGCGAAAACCTACCGCAGCAGACATGACTTGTCGTTTTTCTTTATCGTTCACTCGCGTTACCTGAGCCAATGTAATATTTCCAATAAAGCTAATAAAATAACGGCTAATTTTAACACAGCTTTTCAACTGGGATGCTTTACCAAATGAACTGCAGTGAGTACTCTTATCTAAATTGACACAAATTAATTGGAGATCGAAAAACATGGCTGACACTAAACATTGCCGCTTACTTATTCTAGGTTCAGGCCCAGCAGGTTATACCGCCGCAGTTTATGCTGCTCGTGCCGCACTTGAACCCGTATTAATTACTGGCATTGAACAAGGTGGACAACTGACCACAACGACTGACGTTGATAACTGGCCAGGTGATGACCAAGGTGTTGAAGGTCCTGAATTAATGCAACGTATGCAGCGTCATGCCGAACGTTTTGGTACTGATATTATTTTTGATCATATTCATACCTCTGATCTTAGCCAACGTCCATTTCGTCTGATTGGCGATGCAGGTGAATATACCGCTGATGCTTTAATTATTGCTACTGGCGCTTCTGCGCAATATTTAGGTATGGAATCAGAAGAAGCATTCAAAGGTCGTGGCGTTTCAGCTTGCGCAACGTGTGATGGTTTCTTCTATAAAAACCAACCTGTGGCCGTTATCGGTGGTGGTAATACGGCGGTTGAAGAAGCGTTATATTTATCTAATATCGCATCAAAAGTAACGGTAATTCATCGTCGCGATAAATTCACTTCTGAAAAGATATTAAGTGCACAATTACTGAAAAAAGCAGAAGAAGGCAATGTTGAGATCTTATGGAATTCTCAACTTGATGAAGTATTAGGCGATCAAGCTGGCGTAACGGGTTTACGTGTTAAAAACAACCTAGATAACAGCTTGCAAGATGTGCCTGTACAAGGTGTGTTTATTGCGATTGGTCACAAACCTAATACCGATATGTTTATCGATCAACTCGACATGGAATACGGTTACATTAAGTTGAAAAAAGGCACACAAACCAGCATTAAAGGTGTGTTTGCAGCCGGTGACGTATCTGATCCGATTTATCGTCAAGCGATTACATCGGCAGGTGCTGGCTGCATGGCGGCATTAGATGCAGAACGCTTTTTAGAAAGTGAAAAATAATATCGTATGATTTAAAAACAAGGGCAAGTATTTACTTGCCCTTAACGTATATGAGGCAACAATCTCATGGAAAATTATCAACATATTCTTATTGCCGCTGACTTTTCTGAGCACGGCCGCCAAGTGATAACTCGCGCTCAAGAACTCGCTGAACGTTATCAAGCAAAACTCAGTATTTGCCATATTCTCGAAGACTTCCCCATTGCCGATTTTGCATACGAACCGATGATCAGTATTGATGTCGACATGCGCGATGCCATGCTAGATTCAGGTAAAAAGCATCTTGCTGATATTGGCCGTAAATTTAATATTCCTACTGAAAATCAATGGGTAGAATTTGGCAGCCCGAGTCTTAACCTTGTTCGTTTAGCTGAAAGCAATCATGTTGATTTAATTGTGGTTGGTTCGCACGGTCGTCACGGCATAAAATTATTGCTCGGATCAACGGCAAATGGCATTTTGCATCATGCTTTGTGTGATGTTTTGGCCGTCAGGCTCACAAAAGAGTAAGTGATTGAAAATTAAGCTACTTGAAACAGTGAATGTATTTACCAACGTTCACTGATTTAGCTTTAACCATTTAAAGGTAGGATATTTAGTCGCTTTATTGAATGCATCTAAATTAAGATGTCATCTAACATTTTCTAAAGCCAGAGCGACGCATGAACTCACTTTTCAAAACAACAGGCTTTTTTGCCTTCATATCAATGATTTTCCTAAATGCATTTGTCGATTTAGGCCATAAAATCATTATTCAAAACACTGTTTTCAAAATTTATGATGGCTCAACTCAGGTTATTTTAACAGCTATCGTCAATGGGCTTATTTTATTACCCTTCATCTTATTATTTACCCCTTCTGGTTTTTTAGCCGATCGCTTTAAAAAACCTTACATCATGCGATGGGCAGCTGCAGCCGCTGTTGTACTAACACTCTTGATCACCGCTTCATATTATTTAGGTTGGTTTGAATTCGCCTTTGCTATGACATTTTTACTCGCGGCACAAAGCGCTATTTATTCACCCGCTAAATATGGCTACATCCGTGAAATATCAGGCAAAAATCATTTAACCTTAGCTAATGGTGTGGTGCAATCGGTTACGATCATCGCGATATTACTAGGAATGTTTGTCTTCTCTATCCTCTTTGAAAATGCATTAGCTGGTCATCAATTTTCAACAGAAGACGACATTATTCGCATGATTGCTCCACTGGGCTGGTTGCTTGTTGCCGCCAGTTTAATTGAGCTTGGTTTTGCCTTGCGTTTGCCTAACCTGCAATCTGCCAGCAATGTAGCAGCGTTTGATTGGCAAAAATATCGTAGCGGCAAAACATTATGCAGTAATTTCAAGTTACTGCGTGTTGATCCGATTATTTGGCTGTCCATTATTGGCCTGTCGGTTTTCTGGGGCGTATCACAAGCGGTATTGGCTATTTTTCCGGCCTTCGCAAAAGAAGTGTTGTTAATTAATAATACGATTGTCATTCAAGGTCTACTTGCATGCTCAGGCATTGGTATCGTTATCGGTTCATTATTGGCGGGTAAAATTTCTGATCGGTATATCGAATCCGGTCTGATTCCTCTTGGCGCATTAGGCATGGTCATTAGCTTGCTGTTTTTACCGCAACTAACATCAACCACGTTATTCGCCATCGATATTCTTGCCTTTGGCTTTTTTGGCGGCTTATTTATTGTGCCGCTTAATGCCTTAATTCAGTTTCACGCTAAAGCCCAACAATTAGGCACCGTACTGGCAGGTAACAACTGGATTCAAAATGTTGTGATGGTTATTTTTCTTGCCTTCACCGTTGCTTTTTCAATGGGTGATATTTCAAGTAAAACCTTACTTAATTTACTCACTGTCGTCACGCTTATTGGTGCAAGTTATACCGTTTTTAAATTACCACAATCATTAGTTCGCTATCTGCTGGGCATCGTGTTTGCCAGTAAATACCGCATTAATGTGCAAGGTTTTGATCACATGCCATCTCAAGGCGGCGTGCTACTGCTGGGTAATCATATTAGCTGGTTAGATTGGGCAATGATTCAAATAGCCAGTCCTCGCCCCGTTTACTTTGTGATGGATAAAGGCATTTATCAGAAATGGTATTTAAAATGGTTTCTTGATCTATTTGGCGTTATTCCAATATCAGGCACCAGTAGTAAGGGCGCACTTGCTACGATTAATCAACACTTGAAACAAGGCGAAGTCGTCTGTTTATTTCCCGAAGGTTCCATTAGTCGAAATGGTCAGTTAGCCGAATTCAAACAGGGATTTGAGCGTTGTGTAGAAGACGTAGATGGCATCATCTTACCGTTTTATCTTCATGGTTTATGGGGCAGTCGATTTTCGCGCTCAAGCAGTAAAATGCAGTTACTTCGCCAAAGTCGCATACGCAGAGATGTGATTGTTGCTTTTGGTCAGCCAATGTCGATTGACACCCAAGCATTTGCGGTTAAAAGTGCGGTATTCGATCTCTCCATTGATACATGGCGTAGTCATACTGAAACCTTGCCCAGCTTGGCACATTCATGGATTGATCGGGCAAAACAAAATGGGTTAACCCATTGTGTAACCGATATTCAAAGCAATATTTCATTATCGCGTCGTAAAGCACTGGTAATAAGCCTGCTGTTTTCGCGTCGCTTCAAACAACAATGTCCTGAGCAAAATGTCGGCTTTTTATTACCCACGAGCAGCGCAGGTCTACTGGCGAATATGGGTGCATTTATTAGCGGTAAAACAGTGGTCAATCTTAACTTTACTGCCAATATTGATTCATTATTATCCGCTGTTAATAAAGCTGAAATTAAAACGATTTATACCTCGCGTCGGTTCATCAAAAAGCTACAAGCAAAAGGGTTTGAACTCGATGCTTTATTTGAACGCACATCACCTGTTTATTTAGAAGACATTCATGATGAGATCAAAAAAACGGAACAAATACTCACGTTAATCACCAGCTTTTGTTTACCGACCAGCCTATTAATTTACCTTTATGGCAACGCAGTCAGTATTAGTTCTCCAGCGACCATCTTATTTTCAAGCGGTAGTGAGGGCGAGCCAAAAGGTGTGGTGTTGAGTCATCAAAATATGATGGGTAACATTAAACAGGTTTCTGATGTGCTCGATATCCGAGACGAAGATGTCATTATTTCAAGCTTGCCACTGTTTCATGCATTTGGTTTAACGGTGACGAGCTTATTGCCATTAATCGAAGGTGTGCCGGCAGTTTGTCACCCCGATCCAACCGATGTGCTCAATATTGCTAAAGGCATCTATCAACATCAAGCGACTATTTTTTGTGGTACTTCGACCTTCTTACGACTGTTTACCAAAAACAGTCGTATTCATCCTTTAATGTTAGATTCATTACGAATTGTCGTTGCGGGTGCCGAGCGCCTTAATCCTGAAATCCGTGATAGCTTTAGTCTTAAATTTGGCAAAACGATTTATGAAGGTTATGGCACGACCGAAACCACGCCTGTTGCAACAGTCAATCTACCTGATCGAATCGGCATGGACGATTGGAAAATTCAAACCGGCAATAAAAAAGGAACGGTCGGCTTACCCTTGCCGGGTAGCAGTGTACGTATTGTTGATCCCGTCACTTTAAAAAGTCTGCCTACAGGGGAAGATGGACTAATTCTCATCGGCGGCACTCAAGTGATGCAGGGTTATTTAAATGATGCTAAAAGAACGGCTGATGTATTAGTCGAAATCAATGGACATCAATGGTATAAAACCGGCGATAAGGGGCATTTAGATAACGATGGTTTTTTGATTATTGTCGATCGCTATTCTCGTTTTGCCAAAATTGGTGGCGAAATGATTAGCCTTGGCGCTGTCGAAACGAACATTAATGCCAAACTTCCAGAAGATGTAGAAATCTTGGCTACGACGGTGCCTGATGACAAAAAAGGCGAAAAAATAGTATTACTTTATGCAGGAAATATTGAGGATGTAACGCTCAAAGCGTGCATTACAGACTCTGGTCTAAATCCTTTAATGATGCCTAGTTTATTGATTGAAGTTGAGACCATTCCTAAATTAGGCAGTGGCAAAAGTGATTTTAATGCGGCTAAGAAAATAGCGCTTGCCCAGCTGAATCCAGCTTCTTAGGAGAGAATGCTTTAAATGAGTGAAATATCGCATCATTTAAATGAACGCGAATTAAATCTGATGAGAATGAGATAATTCCTAAAGATTTAATTCGCGCTTGTAGCCTTATAACATTAAGAATGAATGCTTATAAATTTTGTGAAGCGTACTGCAACATTTGATCAGCCGTTGAAATCGCTTTTGAGTTCATCTCATAAGCACGCTGTGTTTCTATCATGTTTATGAGTTCAGTCACCACATTAACGTTCGACGTTTCAAGTGCACCACCGACAACCGAACCTAAGCCATCTAAACCCGGCGTACCGGTAATCGCTGTACCGCTCGCACTAGATTCTTTAAATAAGTTTTCACCAATTGCTTGTAACCCTGTTGGATTTACAAAGTCAGCTAATTCCACATCACCTACTACCGTCGGTGCTGTTTGACCTGACTGTAAAACGCTAATCGCACCATCACTACCGATCGTAATGCTTAAAGCATCTTCCGGAATCGTGACCGAAGGTTCTAATGGATAGCCATTCGACATTACCATTTGGCCCGTGGAATCAATTTGAAATGTACCGTCACGTGTATATGAAAGCGAACCATCCGGCATCAAAATCTGAAAAAAACCACGACCTTGAATCGCCATATCCATCGCATTACCTGTTTGCTGAATATTACCTTGGGTATGTAATTTTTCAGTGGCAACCGTTCTCACACCTGTACCAAGCATTAAGCCTGATGGTAACTGTGTATTACTAGATGATTGAGCACCCGGTTGACGAATGGTTTGATAAAGTAAATCTTCAAACACTGCACGATCTTGTTTAAAACCGGTCGTGTTCACGTTCGCTAAGTTATTTGATATAACCGACATCCGTGTTTGTTGTGCATCAAGTCCTGTTTTGGCAATCCATAATGCTTGATTCATGGGATACCTCCTACTTTAAGATGTTAACGCCTTATTGCGTTGTTATTAATTGAATTGCAACATACGTGCCGAAGCCGCGCCATTATCATCGGCGGCCTTCATCATTTTGACTTGCATTTCATATTGTCGTTGCAATTCGATCATACTCACCAATGAGCTGACCGCATTGACATTACTGCTCTCTAGCGTTCCCGAAGCAACGGTTACCGTGGCATCAACTGGCGCAGCAGTGCCATCTTTCATTCGCATTAAGCCATCACTATCTTTGAACACATTGTTCAATTCTGGTTTAACCAATTTAATACGGTCTAAAATCGTCAAGGCATTCGCTTCGCCGCCAACAGGACGAATCGTAATCGTACCGTCAGCACCAATCTCAATCTTTTCGGCAGGTGGAATAGCTATCGGACCACCATCGCCCATCACAGCCAAACCCGTAGCTGTAACTAATTGACCTGCTGCGGTAATTTGTAAATCGCCTGCTCGGGTATAACCTTCTCGGCCATCTTTACCTTGCACTGCCAAAAAACCGTCACCTTGAATCGATATATCTAATTCACGACCTGTTGATTGAACAGAACCTTGCTGATAATCGGTCGCTGGACGTTCAGACATCGAATAAACACGTGTGGGTAAACCTTCGCCAAAAACGGGTTGACTACGAAACTGTTCAAAATCAGCTCGAAAGCCTGTTGTATTAACGTTGGCGAGATTATTACTGTTCGCAGCTTGCGACAACATAGTCTGCTGAGCGGCATTCATAGAAATATAAAGCATGCGATCCATAATAAACTCCCCTTATCAGATCAAACGCCAACCTTAATGATTTAGGGTTGGCACTGATCTCGACTGACATTACTTGTTTAGCTAGAACTTAAATTAAAGCTGGTTAAAATTAACGAATATTGATTATCGTCTGAGTAATCGTGTTGTTGGTTTCAATGGCTTTAGAGTTAGCTTGGAAATTACGTTGTGCAGTAATTAATCCCACTAATTCTTTCGTCAAGTCGACGTTAGATGTTTCCAAAGCGCCTGACTGAATTTGACCAAAACTACCTGTTCCAGCTTCACCGGCAATAACAGGACCCGAATCGGTTGTTTCTTTCCACTGCGTATTACCGATTTTATTCAGTGCTTGCGGATTGGCAAAATTAGCCAATGCAATTTTACCGATAGGAATAGCATTACCATTACTGTATGTCGCACGAATTAAGCCGTCATCACTGACATCTACACCTGTTAAACGACCTGTAGGAAAACCATTAACCGTTAATGCTCCTACAGAAAAAGAACCGGCATTTTGAGTTGATCCATTGAGATTAAGAGCAACGGTTAGATCTGCCGCACCACTTGCTAATGCGGTCGTTCCTGCCATCACTAATTGAACAGGATCAGCAGGACCAACGGTATCCAGCGTGCCATCATTATTAAACTGAATCGTCGAAGTACCACCTAATTGAACAAGCTGATTTGGTGCTGTGCCGATTGGCGCAGGTGTCGAAGGCTGTTTAATATCAGCAGCTTGAATGTAAACCTGCATATTCCACTGATTATCGGTGCCTACTGGCGTCGCATTCGCAGCATCTAATCTTTGGTAATAGGTGGTGACGATATGTTCATTACCCAATGAATCATAAACCGTTGCCGAAGTAGAATTATTATATGATGTCGGATCAAAAGGATCGATAGGCACCCCGCCCGCTGGAGCAACGGCATTTGAAGGTAAATTAGTTGCAATTTTCAATTCTGTTGTTGGTTCCGGAGCACCCTGCGATGACGGTAATTGCAATGGTTTCGCAGCACTCATACTGGTCGCTGAAATATTACCATTGGCATCAACCGGGAAAGTCCGTAAAAAACTACCTTCACTATTCACCACAAAACCATCTTTATTGATGCCAAAGGCGCCCGCTCTAGTGTATGTGATTTCACCACTATCTTCAGTTGGTGCCATCGCAAAAAAACCTTCACCGGTAATCGCTAAATCTAGGGAGTTATCCGTAAATTCTAAATTACCTTGGTTAAATTGTTGAGCTACATTAGATAAAACAACCCCACTACCTACTGCTGTTTTACTAGATGTACCAAATGCAGACGTCGCAAAAACATCACCAAACTCAGCGCGTGAAGCCTTAAAACCTGTGGTGTTTACATTGGCAATATTATTTGATTTTACATTGAGATCGGCAGTAGCCGCATTCAATCCACTTAGTGCTGTACTAAAAGACATAGCGATGTCCTCCTTAAGTTATTTCTTGTGCTTCGCTAAATGGTACTGAACCAATACCACCCAAATTCAGGACTAAACCCTGTCCACCACTGCCAACTAGTACGCTATCAACCTTTGCAACTGTTGCCGTTGCAAATGCAGTATTAGCATCATTGACCGTACCCGTTGCCTTAAATTGATAAACGCCAGGCGTTAATGCCTCACCATTATCGTCAAGACCATCCCACGTGAAATTAGTGTATCCATCGGCAGCGCCCATTTGCATTGTTCTTACTGCAACACCATTTTCATTGTAAATTTGTAATTTCAAATCGGTCACCGGTTCCGCGACATTAATTTGACCTTTCATGCCATTTTCAGCAGTCATATTGCCAATAGATGATGGTACTAATACTGAACGTCCCACCAATGCCGACCCCTGTATAGCTTGATCCGATTGCATTGCTTTACTAAAACTATCAAAAGAGCTTTGCAAATCACCAATCCCGCTCACCGTACCGAATGCAGCAATTTGCCCCAAAAAGTCACCACTTTCCATTGGTTTTAATGGATCTTGATTCTTCAATTGAGAGGTCATTAATGACATAAAATCTTCCATTGCCAACGCGCCCGCATCTTTTTCTTTTGAGGTATCTTTTGCTCCCTTATTCAGGAAAGCATAAGCACCATCGCTATCTATGCCGCTAACTGCCATGATTCAAACTCCTATTGGCCAAGTTGCAAGGTTCGTAGCAATAATTGCTTCGACGTATTGGCAACTTCAACATTGTTTTGGTAAGAACGTGATGCCGACATCATATTGGCCATTTCAGCAATCGGATCAACATTTGAATGGAATACATAACCATCTTCATTTGCTAGAGGATGACTCGGATTATATTCTTGTCGAACAGGCGCTTGGCTTTCAATAATCCCTTTTACTTCGACGCCACCTTGCTTATAGCCTTTTTGAGCATCGTCTAATACCGCCGCAAAAACGGGGCTTCGCGTTCGGTACACTTGATCAACACTACTACTCACGCTATCAGCATTCGCCAAATTACTGGCGGTAGTATTTAACCGTAACGACTGCGCGCTCATGCCGCTGCCGGCAATATCAAACACATTAAATAAAGACATTAGGACTACTCCCCTTTAATTGCACTTAACAGGCCGCTGAATTTTCCACCTAGAAAATTCAAGCTCGCCTGATACTGGACAGAGTTTTGCATAAACTGTGCCTGTTCTATTTGTTCATCTACCGTGTTGCCATCAAGCGAATCTTGTACCGTCGAACGATACTGAACGGCAGGCGATGCAAGTTGGTTATTAGCAACCTTAATATGATTAGAATGCGTTGTTTCAATATTGGTGGACAGGCCACTTTCCGCCATTTTCATGGCAGACCGGAAATCAATATCTCGCGCTTTATAATTTGGGGTATCGGCATTCGCCATATTAGATGCGAGTAACTCCGTCCGCTGTGCGCGGATCCGCAGAGCATCGGCATGAATACCTAATGCTGTATCGAAGTTTATGGCCATGGTGTTCTCCTCACTTATCTGTTTGCTTAACAGTAAGCATAAAGCACGCCAAAACAAATTTACCATAAAAATCAAAAACTTAAATTGTGGCCAGTGATTATGTCAAAAATATAACGGTGGTAACTATGGCCGTAGGTTATGTTTTTAAACGAGCAAAAAACAAACATCCAAAACAAAATAAGCACCCGAAGGTGCTTATTTATTGGTCATTAATCATGGCGGCTATCAATCAGGAAAGAATCAGCCCATAAAGAGGCGACTAGCTTAGAATAGTCTGTGCTTCAAATCGATTAAGCATTTCAGCAACAAGCTTTCTAGGAAGCCATGCTTCGCCAGAATGAACAGCTCTCACTGCTTTATCAATATCCATTTTCTGCTGTTTTACTATATAACCACGGGCTTTAAAGCCTGAATTTCTTAGCATATCAAAATTGGGCTCCTCATCGATCAAGATAAGGCTTTGAGCAGCCGGATAATGTTTACTTAAAAAGTGGCAAAGAATATCGCCGTTTAAATGTTCAGAATCTTGTGTAATGACAAAGATATCAGGATGCTGCGAGCCTACTTGCCCTAACACATCATCTAAAACACCAGGTTGAACATCGCTGAGTACAATATCAGATTGTTGTTCTAATACACGTTTAACATCATCTGACATAGGACTAAAAATAACTACGTTTATCATGCATAAGCTCGCAATATAGTGGCCATTAACTGCCATTGTTGATCCCAACCGACTAATGGAGATTGACGATAGCCGGTACGCACAAATCGTTGTAAATGCCCTTCAACAACGATCAATAGCAAGTTTGCAGTTTCATTAACAGGTCGACCGCCTGCTTGGGTCAGCGTTAATTCGCGTTCACGTAATATTTGACGAAACTGGGTTTCTAGTCGTTCAAAAAACTGATTAACACGTTGACGAAGTCGTTCCGTTTCCCCCGTTAATGCTGTGCCAACAAGAATGCTACTAATACCTGGATTTTTAGCACTAAAGCCTAATAACAAAGTAATTATTTTTTCACATCGTGCAACGGCATTGTGTTCATTTTGTAAAATTTGGCCGATTAAACGAAAAACGGTATCTTCAGCAAATTCAATTAAGCCTTCAAACATTCGTGCTTTGCTAGGAAAGTGTCGATATAAAGCGGCTTCTGATACACCTAAACCTTTTGCTAACTGTGCCGTGGTAATGCGTTCGCCCGGATTTTTTTCCAACTCATGAGCCAACGCTTCAAGAATGGCTTGCTTACGTGAGCTTTTAACATCATCTCGACTTGGTTTTTGTTGCTCGCTCATTGCCAGCCTCCACGAATCAAGGTGCCAACCCCCTCATCAGTAAACATTTCTAATAACACCGCATGCTGCACCCGACCATCAATGATATGAGCCGTAGTAACGCCAGCTTGAACCGCATCTAAAGCACAGCCAATTTTTGGCAGCATGCCACCATAAATAACGCCGTCATCAATCAATTGGTTCACTTGTTTAGCATTCAGTCCTGTCAATAACTCGCCATTGCCATCTAATAATCCAGCGGTATTGGTCAACAAGATCAATTTTTCAGCTTGTAATACTTCGGCTATTTTTCCCGCCACTAAATCAGCATTAATATTAAATGACAGGCCATTTTCCCCCACACCAATCGGAGCAATAACAGGTATAAAGTCACTTTTAATCAACATATCGATGACGCTGGTATCAATGCTTTTGACTTTACCAACTTGACCCAGATCGAACAATTCAGAGGGTTGCGTAGCATCAGTATTTTTAGCCGAATGTAATTTTTCGGCACAAATTAAATTACCATCTTTACCGGTAAGGCCTACTGCTCGACCACCGTGAGTATTAATCAAATTCACAATACTCTTGTTCACTTGGCCGCCCAACACCATTTCAACGACATCCATCGTTTCACTATCGGTGACACGCATCCCATCAATAAACTGGCTTTCTTTACCGATACGTTTCAGTAAATCACCAATTTGTGGGCCACCGCCATGCACGATAACGGGATTTATACCAACGGCTTTTAATAACACTACATCACGAGCAAAGCTATTTTTTAATGTTTCATCAACCATGGCGTTACCACCATATTTAATGACAAGCGTTTTGCCTGAAAATCGCTGAATGTAAGGGAGCGCCTCAGTTAGAACCTGAGCAATATGCGATGCCCGCTGGGTATTGATACTCATTATTTAATCGATATCCTTTAGTGTTAAACCTGATTTTTTTTCGGGTGTTGATGATAAGGGTAATGTTTGAGCTTTTGATACCGGTTCGTCGAAAGTTAAACCTTCCGAGTCATCCAAGGATAGAACGACTGCTTCATTATCAGCAGGTAATAACGTTTCCGTTACAACCGTTTTTTCTGTAAACGGCATAGTTAATGTTGGATTTATCGCCAACATTTGCTGTTTAAATAATTGTTGAATCTGAGCGACGTCATCATCGGTATCACCTTCAAATCGCAATGTCAGTCCTGGCACTGTATTTGAAGAACGAACTAACCCCCAGCCATTCACATAATCAGCTCGCAAACCATCCATTTTTGTAAGCTGCGCTGCTGAAAAATCACCTTCTTGCTGAAGTTTCGCAATAAACCGTTTACTTTCTGCCGCATCCATTGCTAATAAGAGTTCTGATGTATTTTTTCTATTGGGCAATGCGGCAAATATCTCGGTCGCATTACGTTGCAATGAATCTTGACAGACTAATTCGAGTAACCTTGCCGCCGCATACATGCCGTCATCAAATCCGTACCAACGCTCTTTGAAAAAGATGTGACCACTCAACTCACCGGCTAGTTGAGCACCCATTTCCAACATTTTATTTTTGATCACAGAATGACCAGATTGCCACATGACAGCCTCACCACCTGCTCTCGAAATTTCTTCTCCTAATAAGTTGGTACTTTTTACGTCGTAAATAATAACGGAGCCGGGCATGCGTAACAATACATCTTGTGCAAACATCATCATCATTCGATCAGGAAAAATAATGTTGCCCATTTTATCGACAACACCTAAACGATCACCATCGCCATCAAAAGCGATACCTAACTCAGCATCATATTGTTTAACGGCAAGGACGAGATCTTGTAAATTATCAGGTTGGCTAGGATCTGGATTATGGTTTGGAAAGGCGCCATCAACCTCGCAATATAGTTCAATCACTTCGCAGCCTAATGCACGGAATAATTGAGGTGCAATGCTGCCCGCTACGCCATTGCCACAATCGATTACAATTTTCATCGGTCGTGATATATGAATATCATCCACTATTCTTTTAATATAATCGACGCTCACATCTGCTTTATGCTGCGTGCCTTGACCTTTGAGAAGCTCACCCTGATCAATTCGACGATAAAGTGTTTGTAGATCATCTCCCGCTACTGATTTACCGGCTAAGATAATCTTTATACCATTATAATTCGATGGGTTATGACTGCCCGTGATCATCACCGCAGATTGGGTTTCAAGATGATGACTCGCAAAATAAACCACCGGTGTTGGCACCATACCAAGATCAGTAACATCACATCCGGTGCTCATAATTCCTGCAATTAAAGCCTCAGAATATTCTGGACTCGAATACCGGCCATCGCGTCCTACCACAATATGATTGAGACCTAATGCTTGGGCTTCACTACCAATTGCACGGCCAATAACGTTCACCACTTGGCTGTTTAACGTTTGATCAACAATACCGCGAATGTCATAAGCTTTGAAAATAGTAGGATCAATCTCGACATTATCTTCCAGCATGTCCAATTCGTGCGGATTATTGGTTTTATTTTCCTCTAGTTTTTTACTAATTCTTTCAAATGTTGTTTCTTTTTTGGTCGGCTCAATATTAGCTGAAGACGATGTTGACGCTACTTTTGCATATGATTGGATAGTCGCTGATACATCTCGTAAACCACTATCTACTAACGTATATTTCGTTTTCATCACGCCGCTATTAAGATCAAATAACTGCTGTTTTAAGGTTGCGATATCCGTTTTATGCAAATAAATTCGTACGGCTTTTAATAATAACCATAGTAAAATAAGCGCGCCAAACATAATGATTATCGGCATAAATGAGGGTGTAATCACCGGCGTTTTTTGTGGCCAATAAGCGATATGCCAATGTGTGCCCGCAACGTTTATTTGCAGCGGTGTAATGCCTTGCTTGGCATTTACGCTGCCTTGAAATGCTAGTATCACTTCATTATTAGCACCTTGCAATAACTCAGCGTAACCATCCACCCGTTCATGTTTAAACAATAAATCCGCCACCATCTCTGGCGAGAAAGTAATGACTAAGACACCGACAACATTATTATCTTGATCGGTGACTCGCTCAGCCAATAACACATGCGCAGCTTCCGTTCCTGCTTGAAGTAGAGCAATTGATGAAGTGCCTTCTTTTTTGGCTTGTCTTAAACTTTCTAAGGTCGCATAAGTAATTGGAATGCAGGCATTGGCATCGACATTATCAACATCAGTGCCAAACAGACAGACATTTTTTGCACTTGGGAATGCGTTGTGCAATATCTGCTGTTGATTGGCTATTTGTGATGCATCTTTGCTGATTAATACATCAGAAAGTGCTGGTCTTTGGGCCAATAAAGCTAGCTGTTTTTGAAATAACGTAATTTGAGATGAGGTCACTTTATTCAGCATCATAAGCGTTTGCTGATACTGCTTACTTTGTTGTTCTTGTTGTAGCTGTAATTGTGACAAATTTATCTGCTGTTGCCACAAAAAAGTAGTCACAACGATAAGGAAAGCTACAACAAAAATCACTAATGTGAAGGCCTTACTCCCTAGCAGCACTGCAAGCTTAGTCATCTCTTTAATGCCTTCTTAAAATTAATCAATTAATTTAATGCCGACCTGTATGGCCAAAACCACCCGTGCCACGTTCTGAACTGGTAAATTCATCTACCTGCTCAAATGCTACTTGCGCTACGGGCACAAAAACCATTTGAGCAATACGTTCACCTACCGTAATAGTGAAAGCTGTTTGACTGCGGTTCCAACAAGAAACAAATAACTGTCCCTGATAATCGCTATCAATTAATCCCACTAAATTACCTAAAACGATGCCATGTTTATGACCTAAACCTGAACGCGGCAAAATAACTGCTGCCAAAGATGGGTCGTCAATATGAATCGCCAAACCAGTTGGAATAAGCGTGGTAGCACCTGGTTCTAAAACAAGATCATCATCAAGACATGCCCGTAAATCCAATCCTGCCGAACCTGTTGTTGCATAATTGGGTAATTCAATGGTGTCACCTAATCGTGCATCCAGTACTTTAAGTTGAATTTTTTGCATCATATCTCTCAATAATAATTGTCATTAAATCACGTGCTAATTGGGTTTTAGCGGCTAAAGGTAATCGCTTCGAACCGTCTTGCCAAAATACATGTAAGGCATTCTCGTCAACGGCAAAGCCCATATTTTCACCGACTTGATTGGCGGCAATCATATCTAAACCTTTCAGCTTCAATTTATCTTGTGCATAACTTGTTACTTCTTCCGTTTCTGCGGCAAAACCAACGACAAAAGGCTTATGAGGCAAACTTGCTACAGCTGACACTATATCCTGCGTCGGTATGAGGTCTAATTGTAGCTTTTCATTTTTCGTTTTTTTTATTTTATTATCAGCCACCGTTTCAAGCTGATAATCGGCGACCGCTGCACATGCTATAAATATGTCGGACGCAGCCACATCATTCATCACCGCATCATGCATTTGCTGAGCCGTTTCGACATTAATACGTGTTACGCCACGAGGTGTAGTTAAATGAACAGGTCCCGCAACTAAAACAACATCAGCACCTGCATCTGCCGCTGCAGATGCCATTGCAAAGCCCATTTTGCCAGAACTTCTATTACCAATAAAACGTACCGGATCGATAGCTTCATGCGTTGG
>DRHW01000024.1 GCA_011053005.1 Methylophaga sp. | reverse complement strand
TGTTAAAAACACGAATCGAACAGGAGCTAGTATGAATCAAGATATATCTTCAGCGATTGGCTTCTTCGAGCGCTACCTTTCGGTATGGGTGGGAATTAGTATATTGGCAGGTATGACGTTGGGGGTTGTGTTTCCACTTATATTTGAAACCATTGCCTCTTGGCAAATAGCGAACGTCAACATTCTAGTTGCTGTGTTTATCTGGTTGATGGTCTAC
Organism: Methylophaga sp.; assembly: GCA_011053005.1. GTDB lineage: Bacteria > Pseudomonadota > Gammaproteobacteria > Nitrosococcales > Methylophagaceae. Next base: position 3,972 of record DRHW01000024.1, on the reverse strand, counting down.
CCGATGATGGTCAATGTTGACTTTACTTCCATAAAAGATGTGGGTAAAAAGCCCAAAGGTTTGTGTCTAACGCTGGTGGTCAATTGGCTAATCAAACCGTTCAGCATGGCTGGTCTTGGTATTCTGTTCTTTGAGTATATTTTTGTAGGTTTGGTTGATCCCCAAACGGCTAAAGAATATATCGCTGGTATGATTTTACTGGGCGTAGCACCATGTACGGCAATGGTATTTATTTGGAGTCAACTGGTAAAAGGCGATGCCAACTACACGCTAGTCCAAGTGTCTATTAACGACATCATCATGATATTTGCTTTTGCCCCGATAACTGCTTTACTGCTAGGTGTTACTGATATTGTTGTGCCGTGGGAGACCCTATTAATATCGGTTGTCTTATATGTTGTGATTCCACTTACAGCTGGCTATTTCACTAGAAAAAAACTCGATAAACGTCATGACCATCAGGAAATAAGTCGTTTCACTGCAAGCGTAAAACCGTGGTCCGTACTTGGTTTGCTAGCAACAGTTATCTTGTTATTTGGCTTTCAGGCTGAAACTATTTTGGCTAAACCGATGGTCATTGTCTTAATTGCCATCCCATTACTGATTCAAAGCTATGGCATCTTTTTCATCGCTTATGGTTGGGCATACCTGTGGAAAGTACCCTTTAATGTCGCTGCGCCAGCCGCTCTGATTGGCACATCTAATTTCTTCGAATTAGCCGTTGCTGTTGCTATTAGTCTTTTTGGACTTCAATCGGGTGCGGCATTAGCTACCGTTGTAGGTGTGCTTGTTGAGGTGCCCGTGATGTTGTCTTTAGTTGGCTTAGCATTAAGAACGAAAAAGTACTTCTAATATTTTTTAATGAATTTCAAGCAATCATCAACCGCCTTACAGTTGGGCGGTTAATGATTTTTTTCTGGCGATTAGATTAAGGTAATAAAACAGAGAATTAATAAAGCTACATTAGATAGCAAGCCAAGCATGAAAAAGTAAGTACGTGGACTAGGGTTTTTCTCGGTAGCAATAGCATAATACAAAGCCATGTGAATGAGTCTCGCAATGGCAAATACCCAAACAAAAATTCCTGTCCACAGTGGATTAGCGCTGATAAGAATGGCCATAAAGGTTGTACCAAGCATTAATGGCAAGTTTTCCAACGAATTCATGAAGGTACGATGAGCGCGAAAAACAAATGAGTCGTGACTCAGGTTGTCACTGATTTTGCCTGGTATCGCATCGGCTTGAGAGGCTTTAGTGGAGCTAGCTATGAACCACTGTACTAGAAGCGTTAGCAATATAAGGAATAAGCCGCTAAAAGCGAGTAAATATACATCTTGTAATAACATATCTATCCTTTTTAATAATAAAATCAGTTACTTATTCTGGTGGGGAAATGATGGCTAAACTACCAACAATGCCAAATAGCCACAAAATACCGCCTACGACCATGATGCTGATATTTATCCAGCTGTAATGGCTATTCAATTGTCCAAATGGATCATTTTTCAGCAGGTTAATTTTGTCTTGCAACTCCACTAAAGGAAACGAGCTGATATAAAACAGCATTATCCAAATGAGTTTGAAGTAGGGGGGAACAATACCGCGATCGGCTAAGGTGCTAGCTAGGTTACCCAAGATTAAAAACAACACAAATAAGCTAGCGAACCAGAGCAAGCTGCCATTTTCTCGTTGATTTTGGCGGGTAAGACTGGCTTTGATACGTTTGGCTAGTGAGTGAGTGAAGAAAATATTAAATATGCCACGCATTTTCGGCATGATTTTTTTCTTCATGTAAGGTTGTTGTAACTGCCAGTTTTTATAAAACCAATAAATCGCATACAGACCAAAAGTCAATAAATATAGATTTCTCAATTTATTATTTGAGACTGAAAAATAGGCCATATCACCGCTGGCCGGATCGATTTCCTCAATATCGTTTGGTTGCATCATTTCAGCTTCCATTCTATGTCCTTGCTTAACTATCCAGAGATTTATGTGTTTTTTGAAGGAGAAGGTTTACCTTTCCATTCAAGGGTAAATAAATCTTCTCGGCGATCTTTGAGGTTATTTACAGAGCCTTCACTTCGTGTGAGTTTTAACTTGTCCAAGTCTAAATCGGAGAACATGATCATTTCAGTATTAGGTGTTGTTTCTGCCATCACAGCATCATGTGGGTATGAAAAATCCGAAGGTGAAAATACTGCTGCCTGTGAATATTGCACATCCAAGTTTTCCACTTGCGGTAAGTTGCCACAGCTGCCACAAATGACGACATAACATTCATTTTCAATTGCTCTCGCTTGAGCACAATTACGTACTCTCAGATAGCCATTTTTTGTATCTGTCCAAAAGGGAACAAACAGAATATCCATCTCTTGTAAGGCAAGTAATCTAGCTAGTTCAGGGAACTCAACGTCGTAACAAATTAATATCCCAATACGTCCAGCATCGGTATCAAACACACGTAATTCACTGCCACCTTTAATCACCCAATCTCGTCGCTCATGGGGGGTGATATGTACTTTGGTTTGCATCTCGATAGTGCCATCACGACGACATAAATAACTGACATTGTATAACTCATCGTCATCTAGCAGAGGCATTGAACCTGTAATAACATTGATGTTATAGCTGACGGCCATTTGTGACATTTCATTTTTGAAGCGCTCAGTAAAACTGGCTAAAAATCGAATGGCTTCTGTTTGATTACGTTGATTTGGACTCAAGCCCATTAAGGGCGCATTGAAAAATTCAGGAAAAAGGGCAAAGTCACTTTTGTAATCTGACAAGGCATCGATGAAATACTCGACCTGCCGTAATAATTCTTCAACAGATTCGACTTCACGCATTTGCCATTGGATAGCGCCAATTCTGACTTGCGTTTTACGTGTATCAATAACGGTACTTTCTGGTTCAAAGAATATATTTCGCCATTCTAGTAAGGTGGCATACCCTTCGGATTTTTCATCCTCTGGAAGATATTGTTTTAGTAGACGAGTGACCTGAAAGTCATTGGAAAGCTGAAAGGTTAATATCGGGTCGTAAATGCGTTTATTTTTTACTGCTTCGAAATACTCGCCAGGGGTCATTTCATCAGAATGATTATGATAATTAGGAATTCTGCCTCCCGCTAAAATAGCTCGAAGATTATGCTGACGGCATAATTCTTTACGAGCCTCATATAAACGCCGACCCAATCGATAACCGCGATAATCGGGATGAATTAACACATCAAGACCATACAAAGCATCACCTTTTGGGTTATTCAGAATGGTCTCTTTCTTGCTGATCAAATCATCGTATGTGTGAGGATTACTAAAGCGCAGATAATCAACTTGAACAGATAATGCCACACCGATGATTTGGTCGTGATCAACGACACAAATTTGGCCTTCAGGGAGATCATCAATTAGTTTTGCGATGGTATGTTCTGGCCATGCACCACCAATATCTTCGTAGATTTTATCCATCAATGTTTTTAATTGAGGGTAATCACCTTCTTCTAAATTTCGAACTTTGATGTGTAAATCTTCTGGCATATGAATCCTTTTATGAGGTCTTATGTATTACGACTGCTTCGCAAGAATAGCAGTTTTTATTGAATTGTTTGAATGACAAGTGCTGATATACTAAATTAGTTAATTAAATTTTCCGTTTATAGTCATGTCTTTAGTGACAAATTCTGTATTAACTGAAAAAGCACTCAATACATTGACATTGCTTGTATGGACACCCAACTATTGTCTTTCAATGGGTTCACCCAGAGTGATAAATGAAGCAAAGTCACGACGTCATAAAAAGGGTAAACATGGCAGATAATTATAATCGCTCGTTTAATCATCGATTAATTCTGAGGCTAACAGGTATCTCACTGATATTCATCACCATTGGTACTGTCGTTAGGCCTCTACTAGTCGATATGTCATTGGCCTTTACTCTGCTTGGCATAATGAATATTGTTATGTTTAGCTT
>DRHW01000023.1 GCA_011053005.1 Methylophaga sp. | reverse complement strand
CTTTTGAAATTAAGCAGGCTAAGGCATTTAATCTGGAGGCCTATAAGGAACAACTGGCAGAAATGCGGGTTATGTTCTCATCAATGCTGGAACAATTACCGAAAAAGAGCGAGGTGCCCGATCTCCTTGTTGATATCACTCGTACAGGATTGATTAATGGACTCGAGTTTGAGCTATTTAAACCCGAAGGTGAGAAACCAGTGGATTTCTATGCTGAGCTGCCGATACAAATGACGGTAACAGGTAATTATCATCAGTTTGGTGAATTTGTGAGTGGCGTTGCCGCACTTCCAAGAATTGTCACCTTGCATGATATAAGCATGGGGCCGATGAATGCTGCGACGGGTAATATGACGATGAATCTCACCGCTAAAACCTATCGCTATTTTGACGATGAGAAGTAAAGTAATGACTTCATTAACAAAATTTACAGCAAGTAATATGTTTTTCAGACTGTTGTTAGGTCTTAGCGCCTTAGCATTGACAGGCTGCCAACAAGATAAATCGGATCTGACTGCCTATATCGCACAAATAAAAAGTCAACAAAAATCAGATATCCCACCTATTCCTGTAATGAAGCCGTATGACAAGTTTGACTATGCCGCAGCAGCACTTCGCGATCCCTTTATTCCAACCGTAATAGATGTTCCTCCCCCTCAACCTGAGCCTGTCATTGATAATGGGATTAGTCCTGACCAAAATCGCAGAAAAGAAGCGTTAGAATTTTTTGATTTGTCTCAACTGCAGTACGTAGGCACCTTAGAACAGGAACAGAAATGGGCTTTGATACGTTCATCTGATGGTGTGATTCATCGTGTCCAGGAAGGAAACTATATGGGGCAAAATTACGGACAAATAATGGAAATAAATGAAAGTCGCCTTGTACTTAAAGAGATTGTCCCGCAAACCCAAGGTGGATATATCGAGCGTGACACCTCGGTTCCAGCAGTAGAGATAAATTAGCCAATGAACATGATAAGAGATGGAAAATTCATGAATACGAAAGCATCATTAGATATCGATTCTAGCTGGATAAAGCGTTTTAAATTCCAACTAATTAGCTTGTTTACTTTTATGCTGACGTCACCGGTTTTACTTGCAGTTGACTTGGTTTCTCTTGATTACAGTGCTTTACCGGGAGATAAGGCAAAAATAGCGCTTACATTTTCTGGTGAGATACCAGAGCCTAATAGTTTTTCTACCGATGATCCTGCTCGTATTGTTATTGATTTTGCCGATGTAAAAAACACATTAACTCAGCGTGTGAAACAAATTAACGTGGGTGTCACCAAGAGCATTGCAACAGTGGAAGCGGGTAATCGTACACGCATGGTGATTAACCTTCTTAATAAAACGCCATATACGATTGCACGCGCTGGTAACGCCATGACCATCACGATCGATGGTAGTCCAAAAAAAGTCAGTCGTACTTCTGTTGGTAATGAGAAAAATAGTATTACTGATATAGATTTTAGGCGTGGTGAAAATGGAGAGGCTCGCATAATTCTCTCCTTAGAAAATGATCAAGCAAATATGAATGTAAAAGATGAGCGTGGAGATCTTGTTGTTGATCTAGCGGGTGTGGCTCTTCCTGAACGTTTGAACCGTCGATTGGATGTGACAGACTTTGCCACCCCTGTTCAGTTTATTGATACACAAGCAAAGAATGGGGCCACAGAATTAAAAATTTCTACCACAGGAAAATACGAACATCTTGCGTATCAATCTGAAAATACATTAGTGGTTGAAGTGAAGCCAATCGTTATTGATGAAAATAAGAAAAAGGGCCGTGATGGCGTCGGCTATACAGGTGAAAAATTATCACTTAACTTTCAAAATATTGAAGTGAGAGCGGTATTACAGTTATTGGCTGATTTCACCAGTATGAATTTGGTCACCAGTGATACGGTCACAGGCAATTTAACGCTTCGATTAAAAAATGTCCCGTGGGATCAAGCTTTGGACATTATTTTAAAAACCAAGGGACTTGCGATGAGACAAAATGGCAACGTAATGTTAGTGGCGCCTGCTGCTGAAATCGCTGCCCGTGAAAAACAAGAATTAGAGGCACAAAAACAATTAGTCGAGTTGGAACCGTTATACACTGAAATAGTAGAAGTGAAGTTTGCGAAAGCGGATGAATTAGCAACACTTCTCCAAGGAGAAGGAGAGGCTGCTAGTGGTTTCTTATCGAATCGAGGCAATATTACGATTGATGCTCGCACTAATTCGCTTCTTATTCGTGACACAGCAAAAAGTCTTACTGAAATTGGTCAAGTTATTGAGCAGCTCGATAAACCTGTCCGTCAGGTGTTGATCGAGTCACGTATCGTTATTGCTAATAATGATTTTGAAAATGAGTTAGGTGTGCGGTTTGGTGCTTCTGCAAAAAGTAATACATTAGGGGCAGCTACGTCATCAACCTTGTCTAATTTAACTGTTACAGATGGTGTTAGTAATCCAAATACCGTCACTCCCCCAACGGGCACAAGAGCATTAGGACAAAATCTAAATGTAAACCTTCCCGTCACTAGCCCATCGGGAACCATTGGTTTGGCATTAACGAAGTTACCTTTAGGAATGATTCTTGAACTTGAATTATCGGCGATGGAAACAGAAGGTAAAGGCGAAGTAATCTCATCACCACGTGTTATTACCTCAAATCAGAAACAAGCCACTATTGAGCAAGGTACGGAAATTCCATATCAAGAAGCAACCTCGAGTGGTGCTACAAATGTATCGTTTAAAGAGGCAGTGTTGAAGCTTGATGTAACCCCTCAAATTACACCAGATGATCGAATTGTGATGGATCTTGAAGTCAGCAAAGATGCTGTCGGTTCGCTATTCAATGGCATACCAAGTATTGATACACGAAAAGTTCAAACACAAGTTTTGGTTGATAATGGTGAAACGGTGGTGTTAGGTGGTATTTACGAACAAACAAAATCTGATACGTTGGAACGAGTTCCATTCTTTGGTGATCTTCCCTACGTTGGTTTTATGTTTAGGAATACCACAAAAACTGACACAAAACGTGAGCTATTGGTCTTCATAACGCCTAAAATTGTCAAAGAAGGTTTTCAATATTAGGGCATCATCGATTGCCATACTCTTAAAGCCGGATCATAATGGTCCGGCTTTTTTGTTTCATTTAATGAAGGTCGTGTGACTTTGATATCAGGTAATATATTTCTCGTCGGACCAATGGGGGCCGGCAAATCAACCATTGGTCGACAATTGGCAAAAGCGCTTCATCGTAAGTTTTACGATAGTGATAAAATTATCGAGAAAAAAACGGGTGTGTCTATCTCTTGGATCTTTGAGATGGAAGGTGAAGTTGGGTTTCGCGAGCGTGAGACAAAGGCGATTGAAGAGTTAACGAGTCTTAAAAGTGCCGTTGTGGCTACTGGCGGTGGTGCCATTTTGGCAGAACAAAATAGGCAGTGGCTTCGCGCCAGAGGCCAAGTTATTTATTTGTCTGCATCTGCGGAACAGCTATATCGTCGTACAGCGAAAGATAAGAAAAGACCGCTATTACAGAATACAGATCGCCGTCAGCAAATTGAAACATTATTATCAATTCGCGATCCTTTATATCGTGATGTTGCTGATATTATTATAAAAACCGGTGAACAGTCTGTTCAACACACGGTGAATGAAGTGATCCATCAATTGTCAAAAATGGGAAACGAAGACTACCACTCATGAAAACATTAGAAGTATCCTTGGCTGAACGTAGTTATCCAATCTATATAGGTAGTGGATTATTATCTCAAGCTGCGCTTTTACGCACACATATCAAGCGTAAAGAAGTGATCATTGTCACCAATGAGACTGTTGCTCCACTCTATCTAGACAAGGTGAATAAACTCTTGGATGGATACCAATGTGAGAGTGTTATTTTACCGGATGGTGAAGAGTTCAAAACGCTTGAGGTAATGAACAAAATATTTGATGCCTTGCTAGAAAAACATTTTTCGCGACAAGTAACATTAATTGCCTTGGGTGGCGGTGTCATTGGTGACATGACAGGCTTTGCAGCCGCTTGTTATCAACGCGGGGTGCCCTTTATCCAAATTCCGACGACATTGTTATCTCAAGTTGATTCTTCTGTCGGGGGGAAAACGGCTGTTAATCATGCGCTAGGTAAAAATATGATTGGTGCTTTTTATCAGCCTCAATGTGTTATTGCCGATACGGATACTCTCAATACACTGGACGATAGACAGCTTGCCTCGGGAATAGCTGAAGTTATTAAATACGGTTTAATTAATGATCTCACCTTCTTTGAATGGCTCGAAAACAACATTCAATTATTAAAAGAACGTGATCCCCACGCCTTGTCATATGCGATTGAACGCTCTTGCCAAAACAAGGCAAATATTGTGGCTCAGGATGAAACTGAACAGGATATAAGAGCATTACTTAATTTAGGTCACACCTTTGGTCATGCCATTGAGACTGGTATGGGGTATGGAAATTGGTTACATGGCGAAGCTATAGCAACGGGTATGTTAATGGCTGCAGACTTATCCGCACGAATGGGCTGGATGCCATTTGATGAAGTAAAACGGATCAAAGCCATTTTTGAATCAGCTGAGCTGCCAGTGATGGGGCCGAAACCAATGAACAGTGAACAGTTTCTGTCATTAATGTCCGTTGATAAAAAAGTACAAGATGGTGTGATTAGATTAGTGTTGCTAAAGGGTATCGGCGAAGCCGTTTTAACAGATGCTTATGATCAACAGAAATTGCTAGACACGTTAGCTGAGTTTCAACCCACTGAGTAATTAAGTGATGAGTGATATCAACGCAGCATCAGCTGAACCAGCCTATATCACTAAATTGGCTTTGACTCGACTGCCTTTTATCAATGTCAGTGATTCCACAGCATTCTTTGATGGACGTCATCTAAAGCAGCGACGTTTGTTACTTATGCATCTCCTCCGTTCGACGTCGACTCCTATCGTTTTATCGGCTGAAGAGGGAAGGGGGAAAACAAGCTTGCTGAGGGCCATCCAAGAGAATGCGTCTTCTGATATACGCTTTTATTTTTGGTCATCACAACAAGATGAGTCTGAACAATTACAGAGAATCTGGTCTTCACTGGTAGCAGAAACGCTACCTAGTACTGATGTTGATAGGCTCAAAGAATTACTAAAACAGCGACTTGTTGCACTTAGGCGTCTAAATATTGTGCCGATTTTACTGATTGACGATCATGCTCGTTTAACAGAGGATGAACGTCGTTATTTAGCTGATTATTTATCGTGGGTAGACGACGTCAACTCTCCTTTATTACAAGCAGTTATCACCACCGAGCCCTCTGACAAGGTAGCATATATAAATGCTCAGCCGATGGATCTTCCTGCGCTTGATAATGGTGAGATAGAAGCCTATTTAATGCATCGTCTCACTAGTGCTGGTTACCAGGGCGAGACGCCCTTTTCTCGAAAAACCATTCAAAGAATGACTAAAGCATCTAATGGGAATATGGCAAAGTTAAACCAGTTGGCTCATCAGCAGTTATTAGGCGTGCAACCCATTAATCCTAATCGAGCAATTGAATCATTACCAAGATTAAGGCTACCCAATATACAACTAAAAAAGTGGGCACCAGCAGTGGTTCTGATTTTTTTCGTTCTAGTTATCTTGAACTATCAGGATGAAATCAATGCATTTTTCTCGAGTGATCAGCAATCTGTACTTGATGAACCAGAAGTCGTTTCAGGCGATGACTTAGCTACGGTAGTCATTGGTGATGAGTCGGAAAAAATGGCGGATAAATCAGCCGAGCGTGCCGCTGAGCGGCAAAGGTTAGCTGACTTATTAGCTGAAATTCCCCAGCCTGATATACAGCAGAAAGAGTCGGTTGAGCCTGATAGCTTCTCCTCAGAAGATACTATCGATGTTGAGGAAATAGCTGTTCAGTCAGACTCACCCAGTATTGGGTCTTCATCTCCCTCAGTTGAATCTGAGAAGAAGGAAGAAACTAAATTACTTGATGCTGTTCACTCTCAAGCGTGGATTCTGGCACAAGAGCAAAAGAAATATACCTTTCAGCTAATGGGCTCTTGGGAGTCGGCTGAAATTGATGAGTTTATAGAAAAACACAAATTAAGTGGTGATATTGCTAGGTTCGTCAGTTTACGTGATAACAAACCTTGGTATGTTCTCATTTATGGTATTTACCCATCGAAAAAAGCCGCATTGCAGGCGAGTAGTCGCTGGAAAGGGCCTATGAGTAATTTACCTACATGGCTACGTCGTTTTGATAGTGTGCAAAATCAAATTAAAGAAAAGGGCGTAAGACCTTAAGTAAGCTATCACTCTGGCTACTTGTGCCTGCGAACACCGCTCGATAGTACTCTGAACTATCGAGTGTTGCCTTTGAGATTATTCCCTTCTGAATGAGGTGTTCAGGTAGTGCTTGTCTAGTTTGAAAACAAACAATCCCACTGCCGTGGTTTATTACATTCATCTTCGTGAGAGTATGTAATGCAGTAGCAAATTGTTCAGCCATTGCCAGTCGTTGACGTGTTTTATCGATGAACCATTCTGTGCCCAAGATTTTCCAGTTGAGCCATAAGGGAAGAAACAACTCTCCACCATATGAGCCCATTACTTTTTCGGCTGGCGGTGAGTGTAAGTAATCCACTTTTGCGTGTACAGCTGAGGGACGTTGAGTAAAGAGAATACTGCAGGGGCGAGGTTGAAATAAGCTTTTATGAGGATCAAACGTTAAACTGTCCACCTCCGACAACTGATGATATTGGGCTCTCAATTCAGGTAACAGAAATAAACTTCCACCCCATGCGGCGTCGACATGCACCCAAGTAGCTATGTTCTTTGAAATGCTTACAATGTCATCAATATTGTCGATTGCTCCTGAACTTGATGTGCCCGCAGTCGCAATGATGGCAAGGGGCGGCGCTTTCTGACAAGCCTGTTTTAGTGCTTTAAGATG
>DRHW01000022.1 GCA_011053005.1 Methylophaga sp. | reverse complement strand
GCAATGGTGACAATAATGACATTCAACAAACGTAATACCCTTTCAACTGATGTCTTTTATGAGCGTTGTATTTTATACAGCTGACTCTCAAACCTGTACATTTTTATTGGTGATAGGCCTTCTAAAATGAACTTAGCTATAGCGGGACGACTAGGAGGTTCTGTTTTACAGGATGATCACTATCTCTGATTCATTAAGCAGTGATACTCACTGAGATTACAGTTTGTTGGTCATAATTAAGGCACAATGAAAAAAGCGCCCTTGTAGTGTCTAACTGGACTTTCTTCCCACTTGACAATTATTACGTCCCTGTTGTTTTGCTTTATAAAGTGCTTTGTCTGCTCGTTCAAAAACATCATCAATTTTATCACCTGGTTCAAAGGTAGCCAGACCAGCTGATGCTGTAATTGGAACAGACATTCCACTATGTTGAAATTGTGTATTCTCGATGGTGTCACGAATATTATTCGCCATCACAAGGGCATCATCTATGCTAGTTTCAGGAAACAGCCCAACAAACTCTTCACCACCAAAACGAGCAATAAAATCAGATTTTCGTGTGGCTTTTTTAAAGATTTGAGCAATAGTCTTGAGAACAATATCACCCGCCGTATGACCAAAGTTATCATTCACCACTTTGAAAAAATCCACATCCCAGACCACCATCGTCAGTGGTTTATTGTAACGTGACCAGCGGCTGAATTCCGTTTCCATGACTTCATTCAGTGCTTGGCGGTTCCAAATACCGGTTAATGCATCTTTCATCGCTAGAGCACGCGCCTGCGTGGTGGCTTGCTTGAGGGTGTTCGCTTCTGTCTCCATTATTTTCAATCGTTCGTTTAAGGCTTGAATTTGTTTTTGTGAGACTTCAAATCTATTGCTATCCGCTTGATGATAATTATTAATATGTTGATTCAGATTTTCAATTCGCGTGCTAAGCGTCTGTTTTAGTATATTAATTTCAGTCGCTTCTTCTACATCAGCCCTCAGACTCTGCATTTCTGTCTCAACGTCATCCACAATGAGATGACGGTTGGCAAACGCTGAAGCATCATCATGACCCAGTTGGGAAAGCTGTTTATCCAGGGTAGTAATTTTCTGTGCTAAATCGCGTAAGAAATTCTCATACTCTTTCTTTTCAGCTACAGCTGATGAGCCCAATTCACTCAATAAGTCTGCGATCGAATTGATAACGCTAGGCAATTCAGCTATGGCAATCCCTTTTTGAATACTGAGCCGAATTGATGTGGCTTTTTTACTGAACTCAGTTGGCAGAGAGAGCTTTTCGAGCAAATGAATAAGCAACAAATGTGGCTGATAGCCAACGTCCATATCGCTATTTTCACGAACTGTCTCTTCTTTTTTTTCTGAAACACGAGAGGTAGCAACATCATTCTCAAGCTCTAATGATTCTTGAGCATCCACACCTGATTTACTAGCAAATAGTTTTCTTAAAAACCCAGGTTTACTTGGCTGCTCGGTCTCATCAGAAGTAACAAACCCTTGTTCAACTAAGGCCACTAACTCATCGATAATTACTGATAACTCTGTCTGATCAGCTGAACGGGCTTTTTTTTGAAGTTTAATTGCTGGTTTTTGTTGCAGTTTCGGCCAACTAATTTGGCTTATAACATCACTTAACAGACTAACTAGAGTATCGGAAGCCTGTTTTTTCTCATCCATTTTGCCAATGGCTGTTTCTATTTTTCCTAATGTAGCAATAACATCATTGGTATTGGGTTGATTACTTCGTAGCGCTTTGCGCAGTGAGTCTAGGTGTGTGTCAAGCTGTTCATCTAAACCATTAGCAGCCAATGCTAAGCGAGTTAGTCCACGTTCCAATTGTTGATCATATTTTTTTTGTTGTTCAAGTGTTTTGGTCAGTGCGAAAAACTTATCTTTCCACTCATTTAATTTGGCTTCATTACCATCACTAGCCATCAGTACACCTTTCGTGTCATCGTTTGTATGGAAGTCTCTCATACTTCATGTACAAAATTAAACCTCATTTATTACCTATTGGGCATGGGTATTTTTTTGCGGTAAATGATTCGAATGAGATACCAAACGATCACACCGTTTATCGACAGCAAGGTGAAACTTAGCAAATTCACATTAATCGTCAGTTCGTAGATCTCAAAAGGCAAATAAATAGCCGCACTAAATAAGGCCATCCACTCAGTCCATCGATAAGCAAACCATAGTCCGTATGCTTCAACGAAACGCAGTGTTGCATAAATAAAGAGAGCTATGATCAGCCATGTCTGATTCCAATGAGACATGTCTCTCACCAAAGTGTTGAGATGAGAAACAAGAGTGCCTGCAGGATCAAGGTGATAATGATGAGTCAGACGCTTTAGCCATAGCGCAATATTTTCATTCATCAACACATGCAAACTCAGACCAGTAATTAATGCTAGTCCGCCTTTGAATGCCTCAATTATCGCGATTAAGTATAAGCCTTTTTGTTGTTGAATCATTCCACTGCTCATTTGAGTTATTGGGGTCAGCATTGCCTATTTTTAGACAACGACAAGCGCTAGCTGGCTTGTTATTATTCAAGGCAACTTTCATCATTCGCCATCGGGATATATCTGTGATTAAGCGCCTTCTGCCATTCGTTTTATTGTTTGCTATGTCTTTTAGCATTCAGGCAGATGACACGCATTCAATGCTCACTGGCAAGAATGTTTTAATTTTATATAAAAAAGATGACATATTATCTAAAAAAATTGCGGCATATTATGCTGATAAACGCTCGGTCCCATCTTCACAACAGCTTGGGATTCAACTTGATTCAAATAGCTCGACACTAAGCCGTTCACAATTCAATCAACTAGAAAAAACAATCCAACCTCATCTAAGCAAAAACATTAAGGTCATTTTGCTGACATGGACAAAGCCCTACCGTGTCAAATGTATGTCTATTACCAGCGCCGTAACGCTTGGGTTTGATGAACAATATTGCAGTCACAATGCAGACCATCAGACAGGTTGCCATCCTACAAAAAACAGTCCTTTATTTAATATAAGCCGTTCCAAAGCTAATCAATCCCCACCCTGGCGCTTAAGTATGATGCTTAGTGGTGAAAATTTTGAACAGGCAAAAGCACTTATTGATCGAGGCATTGAAGCCGATGGTAGTGATCCTGTTGGCGATGCTTATCTCGTACGAACACAGGATGCTAATCGCAGCACACGTTGGCCAATATTTAAGCAGTTAGTCAGCCTATGGCCACGCTATAAAGGCATAACATTGCATTATG
>DRHW01000021.1 GCA_011053005.1 Methylophaga sp. | reverse complement strand
GTTTCAGATTTATTTCTTAGCATCTAACTCTTTTTGATAATACTTGTGAACTAATTTGTCTTGATTTTCTAACAAGTAATCAATGCTTGGTTCATTGTTCATCGCTTTTTCAATAGCACGACGAGTAGCTTCACGATGGATATTGAATAAAGCTTCATGATCCAAATCTTCAACAGTGGTGATGCTTGGGTTCAACCAAACAGAAACGATAATACCTAAATCATTCGCTTTTTCTTTCGGAATAGTACCGTTACGAACGGCATCTAATACACCGTTTGCGATAGCGCCTTGAACGGTACCCATCAAAATGTTGGTATAAGCTGTTTTCTTAACAGTCACTTTACTGACCATCAATGTCGCTGGGCGAACTTGCATATCTGTATTCATCAGCGCTAATACGCGTGAGTGACCCTGTACTTGATCACCAATTAAGTTGGCAAACGCAGTACCAAACGGTCCGTCTAATTCGCCAATAACAACTTCTGGTTCTGCTGCTGTAAATGCTGGACCACCTGCGACTAATGCTTCACCAGTTCGCATGATAATTTTTTCACTCATAGGATAAAACTCCTTAGGGTTGCTAAAAGATGTCACAATTATCCGTATCTGCCGACCATGTCGCAACCTTGATTCACTTTAAAGAGCCTGATAAGCAGGTTAAACTACTCTTTTTATCTAAAAGTTAATCATGGCTGAAATAGCAACTCCTTATGAGCGAATTGGCGGCGAAGCTGGCGTTAGAAAACTGTGTAAAACGTTTTATGAAGTAATGTGTGAAACACCACAGACTCAGCATATACGTGACTATCACCCTAAAGATATCAGTATTAGTGAAGAGAAGTTTTACATGTTCTTAACAGGCTGGTTAGGCGGCCCGTCACTGTACACAGATAAATTCGGTCACCCACGATTAAGGGCAAGGCATTTACCCTACTCCATTGGTATCGAAGAACGTGACCAATGGCTTTATTGCATGGGGCAAGCGCTAAAATCGATGGATCTTGAGCCATTATTTGCTGAACAATTGATGGCATCATTTGTTCAAACGGCCGATTTTATGCGAAATCGAGAGGAAGTGAGCAGCGAATGAATATTGGTGCTTTGATTATTGGTGATGAAATTCTAAGTGGTAAACGCCAAGATAAACACTTTGCTCGCCTTCAAAGTGTATTAGCTGAACGTGGACTCGAACTTAGCTGGACATTCATTGTTGGCGATGATCCAGACCAATTAGAGCGTGCCCTCCGATTTTCTATGGCGTCAGAAGATCTTGTGTTTAGTTTTGGTGGTATTGGTGCGACACCTGATGACCGAACTCGGCAGACGGTGGCCCTGGTCAATGACTTGGCTATAATTCCACACCCTGAGGCTATTGCTGAAATTGAGGCTCAATTTGGCGAATCAGCCTACCCTAACCGCATTCTAATGGGATATTTACCTGAGGGTAGTGAAATAATACCCAACCCAATCAACCGAGTACCTGGTTTTAGTCTAAAACATCATCATTTCATGCCTGGATTTCCAGAAATGGCTTGGCCAATGTTCGAGTGGGTTTTAGATAATCAATATGACTCATTACGGGACCTGCGTCCAAAATCAGAGCGTATCATCACCATTACTAAGGGACGAGAATCAGATTTACTCACCACAATGAATGATATTGTTAATCAGTTTCCTGATCTAAAATTATCCAGTCTGCCACACCTCGGTGAGGTGCCCTTCATCGAACTCAGTCTGAGAGGCGATCAAGCGCAGATTGAAACTGCTATGCAAATTATGATCGACGCTGTCGAAGCAGCAGGATTTGTCTGGGAAAATCATTGACCCGATAAAAATTGAAACCACACAGGCAGGCTGACTAAGCTTAATAACGTAGTCAATGTAACCGCTGCCGCATACAGCGGACTGTCTAATTGATATCGCTCACAAATCACAACACCAAACACCATCGTCGGCATCGCCGCTAATAAGACTGTCGCCACGGCAATGTCTTTTTCTAATGCCACTTGATGGCCGATGAAAAACACCACGATCGGTACGAGTATTAAGGTAATTAGAGAAACTGGGAATAATAATCCTAAATAACGTAATCGGAGACTATCCCACCGAATGCTCATTCCTAGTGCAATTAACATCAAAGGCACTACACCAGCAGACAATGTACTTAGAGAATGATGGATAAGTTCAGGTCGAGGTACATTTAAGGCATTCAATATTAAGGCAACAACAACAGCCCACAGCGGAGGAACTGTTGCCAGCGCCTTTAGAGGATGAGACTTAATGTGGTTATCACCATAATGTTGTGCCAATAAGATACCGAATGTCATCAGTGCCGGTGTACAAGCAAACAAATCATATTGCAACACAACAGCATTACTCCATGACCCCAATACTTGGTTCGTTACTGGCAACCCCAAATAGGTCACATTTGGGAAAGTAGCAGCCAGCATCAATGCCCCTTTTTGTGAGGAACTTACGGGCATCAACTTTAATACTAGCCACATGATAACGGCTGCCGTCACTAGACCAGAAAATGCTGTCACTGAGATCTTTAAGGATGTTGGTGTCATTGGCGTTCCCCAAATGACATCTAACACCAGTGCAGGCAGAAGGATATAAAAAACAAGATCAGTTAAAGCACGACGATGAGCAAGTGCTGGAATATGTTTTGGTGCTAACTGTGTCCATATAAACCCACAGGCTATTAACACCCCCATCTGGAGTAAAACTGACAGCATTGCTTGTCCTTTGAAAACGTATTGGGATCGTAGCAAGCCCCCCCTAAAAACTAAAGCACTAATAATGACCCTATAAATTATAGATGTTACTTGCTGAAGTGCTGGACAGAGGGTATTGTTACGATTTTGAATAATTCAACAAATTCCATTAAGTTAGCTGATTTTTATCAGGTATTATCTAAGATCTGGACCTCGGTCTGATAAGTAAGGAAGCCCATATGTCTCTTTCCAAGCAGTTGTCGATCCTCATCAGTTTGATTTTCCTGATAGTTTTTTCAGCCAGCTTTATGATCAGTATGAATAGTATTCGTGATTATTTAGAAGTTGAGTCAGATATCCACGTACAAGATACCGCTACGTCGTTGGGCCTATCGCTAAGCCCACACATGCAAAATGAAGAAGATCCTATTCTGCAAACCATGATGAATGCGATATTCGATATGGGCTATTACAAAGAAATGCGTCTAGAAAATGTAGACGGCGAAGTACTAGTCAAGCTTAACAACCCAAGTCAAATTGAAGGTGTGCCTGATTGGTTGATTGACTGGTTCCCGATGAAATCAGCCACAGCCGTCACAGAGATAAGCTCTGGCTGGACCATCTCAGGCAAATTATATGTCATTGGCAATCCAGCTTATGGTTATTTAAAACTTTATCAACAAGCAAAAAAAACATTGCTTTACTCAGGCCTGATTTTTATTGGTGCTTTTTTGCTGCTCATGTTGGTCTTACGTTTAATTCTTCAACCACTTAAGGCGATACAAAGACAAGCAACATTAATTACCAACGGTGAATTTACAACTATCGAACGTCTACCATGGACCACCGAAGTGAAACATGTCGCCCAATCAATGAATAGTATGTCAGCAAAGATTGGTGATACGGTTACAAGGCTAAATCAACGTCTCGATGCTCTGAATGAAAACCTAAAACGCGATGGTCTAACACGTTTGCTCAATCAAGCCACATTCAATGAAGACATTAAACGTTATTTATCAAATGGGACAGAAGGTTACGCTGGCTATATAAAATTTGACGACTTATCGGCTATCAGCAAACAAAAAGGCAATCAAATTGTCGATAATCTTCTTCGTGATTTAGCACGTATACTCGG
>DRHW01000020.1 GCA_011053005.1 Methylophaga sp. | reverse complement strand
ATGATCACTGACAAATACTTAGTCAGCAGTGATGCATTTAGGTTGTACTTGAGTGACGTACTATGTTTAGAGGTCGCAGGCTGGATAAAAGAACAAGAACAAATAAAAGTACCTGCTACCGCTTAAATAGCCGTCATATGCTTATCATTGATTGTTAACTAACGAGGAAGGGTAATAACTCATTGGGTAACTACATTTTGAAACAAGCCTTTTCCGATAATCCTAATCTTAATAATGTTGACATTAGATATGCGTCGTGCTCAGCTTAAACAGACAACTGCCGAACAGCTTCCTCAAATATCCACATAATTACTACAGATTTATTAGGCCACTACCATCAGTGCTATACGCGAACGGCAGGTAGGCTAAATACAGTGTTTTATAGGGACTCACGCGATGACTTTATTGTGACATCTAATAACGAACGGGGCTTATCTTGCTTAACTACTCAGAAGCGGCATTAAACACGAACGATTAGATATTGATTAGAAACGAATGGTAGTGCTCAAAAAAGCAGTTGTGTGGCTTTTTTGCGATAACGCATAGAACAAGCACTGTTCAACATAATAAATAGCAGCTGTTTTTTCTGTAATCGTGGCCGTGTTAATAAATTACTGTCATCTTGATCAATCAACATCTGTAATGTTGAAATTCCACCCAAGCTCATTGCACGAATTTCCCAGCCTAAACGACCTTTTACTGACGTACCTAGTAAATAACCGACTTTCATTAGTTCTTTATAACAGGCTGGGAAGTACCAAAATAGCCTCTCATTCACCCTAGGTGTGAACATATGAAATAAAGCGTGGTTATTTGAGTACAAAAAAAATTATAGAGCTGTTAAATGACGAAGCTCGGTATCGTGGAGGATTATGCCTCAATAGCACGAGGCAACATTATTAATAAAATAGATTAGAATTATTTCGACACTAGCGATAAATTATTTAACGTATGCAAGGTTAGTAATTTCAGTTAACCTAAGATTGATTAAGGTAATCAGATACGAAGCAGTCTAAATTGGCTTCTTAAATTAAGCAGAGTGAACTCGGAATAGTTAGATATTTATCGAAATAGCATTCGGATAGTCTAGCTGACGCCATGCTTCGTATAAAATTATCGCTGTAGCATTAGAAAGATTTAGGCTGCGGCTATTCGCTTGCATAGGGATTCTTATTTTACCTTGCGGAGGTATATGGTCTAGTATGACTGCCGGTAATCCTCGTGATTCTGGCCCGAATAAAAAGACATCTTCATCTCGGTAGCTGACTTCATCATGATGTTGTGTCGCCTTAGTCGTGCAAGCGAATAAACGTCTATCTTTTAACCAGATCAAAAATTCATCAAAAGAAGAGTGGATCTTAACATTAGAAAATTCGTGATAATCTAGTCCAGCTCTACGCAAGCGTTTATCGTCAAGCTCAAATCCTAGAGGTTCAATGAGATGTAACTGAGCACCCGCATTGGCACAGAGCCTGATTATATTACCAGTATTGGGTGGAATTTCAGGCTCGAACAGGGCAATGTGCAACATTTATAGTGTGCTTTCATTCTGAGCAGTGACAATGACATGTACAGTCAGTATTTGCCCTGGTCTTAGCAAGCTACGGTCACTTAACCCATTCCAATCTAAAAGCTGCGCGACACTCACCTTAAATTTTTGCGATATCTTCCAAAGTGAATCACCTTTTTTAGTTAGGTAATTTATTTTTTTAGTACCATCATTTGTCGAATTATTATTTGTCCATATGACTAATTTTTGCCCAACACTGAGCATGTCTTTTGGAGATTTATCATTCCATAAGACTAAATCCATGACATCAATACTATGTTTATTGGCGATATCCCACCATGTATCGCCAGCATTAACTGCATAAATCTGTTTATTGCCGGAGGGAGATTTGACGTTAACATGTTGGAGTGAAGCAACCGAAATGTTATTTGAATTGCTAGAGAGAACAGGAATTAACAAATTACTACCTAAGCGGATCACATTGCTTTTACTTTTAATTCCGTTTATTTTTTTTATAGCATTAACAGTTGTTTTATAGCGTTTAGAGATTGATTGTAGTGATTCACCTGACATAACAGTATGCTTTGACCAGTGGACACGATCATTGACGGCTAATTCATCTAATCCTTGTTGGAATGTTTCAACCTTATCTAGTGGCAATACTAATCGATGAGGACCTTGTGGCGCTGTAGCTGAGCGATTAAATCCAGGATTGAGTTGATGGATTTCATCAGTACTAATATCGGCTAATCTTGCAGCTAATGCTAAATCAATTTGTGACCCAGTGTCTACAACAGTAAAAACGGGAATATCTTCTATAGGATCCAGTGTAAGATCATAATCAGAGGGATCATTTAACAAATGAGCAATTGCCATGAATTTTGGGACATATTTAGACGTTTCGGCTGGTAAGTTTAATGACCAGAAATCTGTCGGCATACCTCTTTTTATATTATCTTTGATTGCTCGCCCAACGGTTCCTTCTCCACCATTATAAGCAGCAAGAGCAAGCTGCCAATCTCCAAAGTCTTTGTGTAATTTTTGTAAATAATCTAAGGCTGCATCAGTTGACTGAATGATATCTCGACGCCCGTCATACCACCAGTTTTGATCTAGTCCTAAAATTTTACCTGTCCCAGGAATAAATTGCCATAAACCTGATGCATTACTGCTTGAGTTGGCTAGAGGTTGGTAAGCGCTCTCAATAACGGGTAAAAAAGCAAGTTCGAGGGGCATATTTCGTTTTTCTAATTCACCTACTATGTAGTAGAGATAGGGTTTAGCTCGATCAGCAACTGTATTGATGAAATCTGGACGACTCGCAAACCAGTCAAGTTGCTTCTGTGTTTCAGGATTTAGAATATCTTCTTCTATACCATAGCCATTGCGAATGCGTTGCCAAAGGTCTATTGATGGTAAGGAGACTATTGTTTCTTGAGTATCGGCGCTAGGGAAATGACTAATTAGATTTTGTGACGGTTGCGGAATTTTCCCGTAAGCACTTTGCCAAGGGGTATAACCGACCTTCTGACTATGATTAGAAGCATGTTGATCTGTAGTTTCTGGTTTGACAGGCACTATCGGACTGCTACATGCTGTTAGAAACAGTAAAGTAGTCAGAGAAAGACTACATAGGCGAAATAATTTTAGTAATAACATAGTCCCTAATTATAAAGTACATTGTCCAAAGTGTCTGCGACTTTAAATATTTGAATAGTCAAGAGTAGATTTTTAAAGGAATGCGTTAGAATAAACGATAATCTAAATCTATTTTGAGGCGCAATTTTGAATAAATTTCACGGGCAACTGTCTAAAATGACAGTGACATTGCTAGCAAATAATCAACCAGTAGAATACCAATTAGTTCTGGGCGAACAACAGATTACGATGACACCTTTGATCGGAAAAATAATTAATTTAAAGTACGCTGGCGAGATACATTGCACCGCATGCGATCGTCGCATTAAAAAATCGTATTCTGGTGGTTATTGTTTTCCATGCTCTCAAACGTTAGCTCAATGCGATCTTTGTATCATGAAGCCTGAAACCTGCCATTACGATGCAGGAACCTGTCGCGAGCCAGAGTGGGGCGAAGCTTTTTGTATGCAAGATCACATTGTCTACTTGGCAAACAGTTCAGGTATTAAAGTGGGAATCACGCGTATTAATCAAGTGCCAACGCGGTGGATTGATCAAGGCGCTAGTCAGGCGTTACCTATTTTTCGTGTACAAAGTCGCTATCAATCAGGACTAGTTGAAGTGATATTTAAATCTCATGTTTCAGATCGCACTGATTGGCGAAAAATGCTAAAAGGAGAAGCTGAAAATCTTGACTTAATAGCAATACGAGATCAACTAATAAATGAGTGTAGTGACGAAATAACGGCATTACATGAACGTTTCGGCGCAGCTGCAATTATGCCGTTAGAGGATGAGCAAGTGGTTAATATTGCATACCCTGTTGTGCAATATCCTGACAAAGTTAAATCATTTAATTTTGATAAAACACCAGACGTCAGTGGCGTATTGCAGGGTATTAAGGGGCAATATCTTATTTTTGATACAGGTGTTATTAATATCAGAAAATTTACGGGTTACAACATAACGATGGTTGTTGAATAATGTTATATAAATTAATGCGTGCGGGAATGTTTCAACTTGATGCTGAAAAAGCACATCATTTGGGTTTGAAAGGTCTTTCCATACTCGAAATGTCTGGACTATCCTCATTACTTTATCCCAAAGTCGCATCAAGTCCTGTGCGAGTGATGGGAATAGATTTTCCTAATCCTGTAGGCTTAGCGGCTGGACTTGATAAAAATGGTGATTATATCGATGCCTTATCAGCCATTGGTTTTGGGTTTATAGAAATTGGAACCGTAACGCCTCGACCACAAGCAGGTAATCCTAAACCACGGCTGTTCAGATTGCCGGAAGCAGAAGCGATCATTAATCGAATGGGCTTTAATAATCTTGGTGTCGATCACTTAATTGAGCAGGTGAAAGTAGCCAAAAAAGATGCAATTATCGGGATTAATATTGGTAAAAATTTTGATACGCCTGTTGATAAAGCTGTAGATGATTACCTGGTTGGACTGCGAAAGGTTTATTCCTCGGCGGATTACGTGACTATCAATATCTCATCGCCGAATACGCCGGGTTTAAGAACTTTGCAGTTTGGTGAGTCACTTAATGAATTGCTATCAGCGTTAAAAAAAGAGCAAAAAATACTGCAGCTCAAACATGGTCGTTATGTGCCAATGGCGGTAAAAGTCGCGCCAGATCTTGATATTGATGAAGTTAAACAACTCGCCGATGCCTTTGCACACTTTGAAATCGATGCGGTTATTGCAACAAATACTACGATGTCGCGCGATGGTGTAACAGGATTAGCGTATAGCGAAGAAGCAGGCGGCTTAAGTGGGCGCCCTGTTTTTGATAAATCTACAGAGATTATCAGACAATTTCGTCAAGTATTACCCCGGAACTTGCCGATCATTGCCGCAGGTGGGATTATGTCCGGCAAAGATGCCGTAGTAAAGCTAGAGGCTGGGGCCGCACTGGTACAAATTTACAGTGGTTTTATCTATCAAGGGCCTGAATTGGTCGGTGATATAGTTCAACAAATTAATAAGAGGGTGTAAATGATGGAAGCAGTAACGCACAGTCCAGTTGGGTTGTTTTTTATGAACTTTATAACCGCAATCGCGATTTTATTCGTAGGCCGTATTGTTATTCGATGGCTAGTCAAATTGCTTCGTAAGATTATGGTTCGGGCTAATCTTGATCCGATTTTAGTCAACTTTGCGAGTTCGATTACGACCGGTGTTTTGTTGGTCATTCTCTTGATTGCCTCAATAGATCGCCTCGGTGTTGATACCACATCTTTTATCGCGGTATTGGGTGCTGCAGGTTTAGCGGTTGGTTTAGCGCTTAAAGATTCCTTACAGAACTTTGCAGCAGGCATCATGATGATTATTTTTCGTCCATTTAAATTGGGTGATTTTATCGAAGCCGGTGGTGTCAGCGGTATTGTTGAAAAAATAAGTGTGTTTAGCACAATTATGAAAACAGGTGATAATCGTGAAATCATCGTTCCTAATGGACAAATTTATGCGGGTGCAATCACCAATTACTCTGCTCGTGATACCCGTCGTATCGACTTAATTTTCGGTATTGGTTATGACGATGATATGGTCAAAGCGCAGCACATAATGGCCGATATTTTAGCTACACACGAATTGATTTTGGCTGATCCAGCACCAGCAATTACCGTAGCCGAATTAGCTGATAGCAGTGTCAATTTTAATGTTCGTCCTTGGGTTAAAGCGAGTGATTATTGGCCGGTTCGTTCTGATTTATTACAAAAAATTAAATTAGCCTTCGACGAAAATGGCATCAGTATTCCTTATCCGCAAATGGATGTTCATACAGATAAAGATCCTCTTGCTGAAGATAAACCAGAAAGTTAGCACTTAACTTTAATAAGAATATTGCAAAAAAATAATTTGGTTAAAAATCATCTTTCCACAAGCGTAAGCTGGTAAATACGGCTTCCGAACTGTTTAATGAATGCCCTGAAAAGTGCTCAGCAGCTTGAATAACATCAGGCTGCTGACAACGCAAGAATGGATTAGTTTGTAGTTCGGTTATTAATAATGAAGGCAGACTTGGTTTGCCTTCCCTTCGTAAGTTATCTGTATCGATGATGCGTTGCTTTATTTTTGCATTATTTGGCTCGACAGCTTCTGCAAAACGAAGATTAGCCTGCGTGTACTCATGAGTACAAAAAATACTCGTTTGATCTGGTAAGTGAGCGATTAATTGTAATGATGCATGAAGTTGCGTTGCTGTTCCGCCTAATAAACGACCACAACCAGCAGCAAATAAAGTATCGCCACAAAATAAGTTACCATCGATTAAATAAGCAATATGACCTTTAGTATGACCGGGAACATCAAGGATGGTCATCGCAGGAAATGCTGAGTTAAGATCAATGTTTTCGCAGGTTGATAGTGGATGGCTTAGATAGGGGATAGCCTCAGATTTTGGTCCATAAACGGGTATGTCATAACGCCTTATGAGTTCTGCTATGCCAGCGGTATGATCACTATGATGATGAGTAATTAACAGTGCTATGGGCTTTAATTGTTGCTGTTCAATAGCTTGTATAACTGGTTTTGCATCGCCAGGATCGACAATTAATAGATTTTTAGAATCCGGCGCTTGGATGAACCAGATATAATTGTCATCAAAAGCGGGTACGGCTTGAATAGTTAACATGATTCTTCCATTGTTGAGGTCTGCATGATCGATTATAGAACGGAAATGCAAAAAAAAATGCTGTCTTGGTGGCAGAGTCCTTTAGGCCGCTCAGTTTTAAATCAAGAAAAAACTGTCTTACAGTCATTATCACACCATTTTTCTGGAAAGTATCAATTTCAACTCGGTCTAGAACAACGATTATTACCTGATGTTGCACTGAGTAGAATGCAAAAAACCATGGGGAAATCAGCGGATGTTGAAGGAAGTAATGAATCTTTACCTTTTAAATCTCGTTGTATAGACACATTATTGTTAGTGCATGTCATCGAGTTTTCAGTTGATCCGCACCAAGTATTAAGGGAAGTTGAACGCGTACTGGATGCTGATGGCACATTAATTTTATGTTCTTTTAACCCTTGGAGTTTTTGGGGAGTACGACGTTTATTTTCATTTAAATCGCCGCCGCCGTGGCATGGACATTTTTTTAGTCAAACTAGAATTAAAGATTGGTTAGCATTATTAAATTTTGAAGTAGTGACAACCAAACATTTGGTTTTTCATCCACCTATTCAGTCAGAAAGATGGCTGAGTAAAGTTTCATTAATCGAGCGAATGGGTAAACGTTTATGGCCGATTTTTTCTGGCGTGACGATTTTGGTGGCGACCAAACGGACGATTCCACTAACGCCGATTACGATGTATGAACATGTTAAACATTTGTTTCCGACCGGTCGTTTAGTATCAAAGCCACTCACAAGAGAAAAGAATAATGGATAAAATAGACATTTTTACCGATGGAGCATGCAGTGGCAATCCTGGCCCTGGCGGTTGGGGGACCATTTTACGGACTAAAGGGGTCGAAAAAGAACTGTCTGGCGGCGAAAAAGATACCACCAATAATCGAATGGAAATGATGGCGGTTATTGCTGGGCTAGAAGCATTAACCCGGCCTTGTGAGGTGACCGTTACAACAGATTCACAATATGTGATGAAAGGTATGATGGAATGGTTGCCGGGTTGGAAAAAACGTAATTGGTTAACCGCATCGAAACAACCCGTTAAAAACGTTGATTTGTGGCAAAGAATGGAAAAAGCGGCAGAAAATCATAAACTCGATTGGGTTTGGGTACGAGGTCATCAAGGTCATGCTGAAAATGAACGGGCCGATCAACTAGCGGTGGCAGCAAGAGAAAAAATTGCCAAGTAATTAAGCGAAGTAAACGAATTAAATATTAAGCGGAGTAGTGATTGTGGCTGAGCAGAAGATCAAACGGCAGGTGGTGTTAGATACAGAAACAACAGGTTTAAGCACCGCTGATGATCACCGGATTATTGAAATTGGTTGTGTAGAAGTCATTAATCGACGTTTAACCGGCGAACGCTTTCATCAATACATCAATCCGAAACGTGAGATCGACGCTGGCGCAATGGAAGTTCACGGAATTACACCTGAATTTTTAGCTGATAAACCTTTATTTTCATCGGTTGTTGATGATTTTATGCGTTTCATCGATGGCGCAGAACTGATCATTCATAACGCCGCATTTGACGTGGGTTTTTTAAATCATGAATTAGCAAAGTTAAAAGGTAAAAAGCGTCAAATTACCGATGTTTGTAGTGTATTAGATACCCTGAAATTAGCTCGAGATAAACATCCCGGACAGAAAAATAATTTGGATGCCTTATGTCGACGTTATTATGTTGATAACTCTAATCGAGAGTTGCACGGGGCATTATTAGATGCCGAGATTTTGGCCGATGTTTATTTAGCGATGACAGGTGGGCAGGTTAGCTTGTCGCTTGCTGCTGAAACACCTATTAAAACCGATAAGACAATGGATACAGAGATTGTTGCGCCGACAAATCGAGGCCCATTACGCGTTATTAAAGCCAATCAAGATGAATTGCTCGCCCACGATGCCAATTTACAACGACTCAATAAAATGACCGATGGCCAATGCCTGTGGTTAAGTTCGACTGAGTAAGCCTAATAAATTGTGCTCAGATTATCTTAGTTATTCATATAAAAAATCAAATGTTGGCTTGAAATTAGTTTTTTCATCCCCAACTATCTGGATTGTGATTATTAACCCGGAAACGTGATTATGAGTAACGAAGACATCAACAACATCGATAATACAGAAGCAGAAAACATTGAACCTGAAGTAGAGCTTACTGCGAATGATCCCACCGCCTTATTAGAAGCAGCTCAAAATAAAGCTGATGAGCACTGGAATGATTTATTACGCGCCCGTGCGGATATGGAAAACTTACGCCGACGCCAAGCGCGTGATTTAGAAAATGCTCACAAACATGCTTTAGATAGATTTGTCGCAGAGTTACTGCCGGTCTATGACAGCATGGAATTAGGATTAAACGCATCAAATGCAGAAGGCGCGACATTAGAAGCCGTCAGCGGCGGTTTAGATATGACAATGAAAATGTTCTTATCATCGATCAATAAATTTGGTTTAGAACAAGTTAATCCTGCCGAAGGTGACGAATTTGATCCTGAATTACACCAAGCCATGGCAATGCAACCTGTTGAAGGTGTTGAAGCGAATAAAGTGTTAACGGTTGCACAAAAAGGCTTCCAATTTAATGGTCGTTTGTTACGTCCAGCAATGGTTGTGGTTTCTCAATAAAAAATAACATTAGACTGGGTAGGGGCTTGAAATTTTATTTCGTCCCCCCATCTATCAATCAACAACTGGATAAGCCAGTTATAAATTCAAGAATGATGGAGTAAAAAACAATGGGTAGAATTATTGGTATTGACTTAGGAACAACAAATTCCTGTGTTGCAGTATTAGAAGATGGTAAAGCACGCATAATTGAAAATAGCGAAGGCGATCGCACTACGCCATCGATTGTTGCATTTACTAAAGATGGCGAAGTTATCGTTGGTCAATCAGCTAAACGTCAAGCAGTGACAAATCCTAAAAATACTTTATTTGCTATCAAGCGTTTAATTGGTCGTAAATTTAAAGATGATGTTGTGCAACGCGACATTAACATGGTGCCATATAAAATCGTTGAAGCAGATAACGGCGATGCTTGGGTCGATGCTAATGGTAAAAAAATGGCGCCACCTGAAGTATCTGCTCGTATTTTGATGAAAATGAAAAAAACAGCCGAAGAGTTTTTGGGCGAAGAAGTAACTGAAGCAGTAGTAACCGTTCCTGCTTACTTTAATGATTCACAACGACAAGCAACTAAAGATGCAGGTAAAATTGCCGGTCTAGAAATCAAGCGTATTATCAATGAGCCAACAGCAGCAGCACTAGCTTATGGTATGGATAAAAAACGTGGCGATTCTAAAATTGTTGTTTACGATTTAGGTGGTGGTACATTCGACGTTTCAGTTATCGAAATTGCTGATATCGAAGGTGAGCATCAGTTTGAAGTATTATCAACTAATGGCGATACATTCCTTGGTGGTGAAGATTTTGATCAACGGATCATCGAACATTTAGTTGAAGAATTCAAAAAAGACCAAGGTATTGATTTGTCTAAAGATCCTTTGGCATTGCAACGTCTTAAAGATGCGGCTGAAAAAGCAAAAATTGAATTGTCTTCAAGCCAACAAACAGACATTAACCTTCCTTATGTAACGGCAGATGCGTCTGGCCCTAAACACATGGAGTTACGTTTAACCCGTTCGAAATTAGAATCATTGGTTGATGATTTAATTACCCGTAGTTTAGCGCCATGCAGACAAGCGATTAAAGATTCTGGTTTGTCTTTATCTGAAATTGATGATGTTATCTTGGTTGGTGGTCAAACACGTATGCCTAAGGTTCAAGAAGCCGTTAAAGAATTATTCGGTAAAGAACCTCGCAAAGACGTGAACCCTGATGAAGCGGTTGCTGCTGGTGCAGCGATTCAAGCGGCGGTATTAGCCGGTGATGTTAAAGACGTATTATTGTTAGACGTGACACCGTTGAGCTTGGGTATCGAAACAATGGGTGGTGTAATGACCAAACTTGTTGAGAAAAACACAACGATCCCAACTAAAGCGAATCAAACGTTTTCAACAGCTGATGATAATCAACCAGCGGTAACGATTCATGTTTTACAAGGTGAGCGTGAAGTTGCCTCAGCAAATAAATCATTAGGTCGTTTCGATTTGGCTGATATTCCACCTGCGCCACGTGGTCAGCCACAAATCGAAGTAACATTTGATATTGATGCAAATGGTATTTTGAATGTATCTGCTAAAGATAAAGTAACGGGTAAAGAGCAATCTATTGTCATTAAAGCATCAAGCGGTTTGTCTGATGAAGAAGTTGAAAAAATGGTTAAAGATGCTGAAGCCCATGCAGATGAAGATCGTAAGTTCCAAGAATTAGTGAGTGTTCGTAACCAAGCTGATGGTTTGATTCATTCAACTAAAAAATCAATTGCTGATTTAGGTGACAAATTAGACGCTGATGAAAAAGTGAAAATTGAAGCAGCTATTACCGATCTAGAAGTAGCGATTAAAGGTGAAGATAAAGCGGATATCGAAGCTAAAACAGCGGCATTAACTGAAGCTTCAGGTAAACTTGCAGAAAAAGCGTATGCTGAAAATGCAGAAGCCGGTGATGCAACAGCAGATGCTGCGAAAGAAGCTGATGATGTTGTTGATGCTGAATTTGAAGAAGTAGAAGATGACAAAAAATAAACCTTAATTTAGATTATGTTTATTAAAAAACAGGCGCGGGATTCTCTCGCGCCTGTTTTGTTGTATTTAGATGTGAAGAAGTTTTAATAGGTAATTACAAAGATGGCCAAACGAGATTGTTACGAAATATTAGAGGTGTCACGCACGGCGACCGAGGCTGAAATTAAAAAAGCATATCGGCGTATGGCGATGAAATATCATCCTGATCGTAATCCTGACAATGCTGAAGCAATAGAACATTTCAAAGAGGCTAAAGAAGCCTATGAAATTTTATCTGATGCTCGTAAACGTGCGGCTTATGATCAATTTGGTCATGCAGGTGTTGATCAATCTGCTGGCGGTGGTCATAGAGGCGGCGGTTCTGGTGGTTTTAGTGATATTTTTGGCGATGTCTTTAATGACATTTTCGGCCAGTCAGGTGGTGGAGGCCGACAAAGCTTTCGCGGCGCAGATCTTCGTTATCATTTAGATTTAACGCTAGAAGAAGCGGTCGCGGGCACTACGCAAAAAATTCGTATTCCTGTACATGTAAACTGTAAAACATGTGATGGCACTGGCGCTAAAAAAGGCACACAACCTGTTACTTGTACAACATGTGCGGGTCATGGCCAAGTAAGAATGCAGCAAGGTTTCTTTTCAGTGCAACAAGCTTGTCCACATTGTCACGGTACAGGCCAAATGATTAAAGATCCTTGTGGCGATTGTCACGGGGAAGGTCAAATTCAAGAACATAAAACGCTGTCAGTTAAAGTACCTGCTGGCGTTGATACAGGTGATCGTATTCGCCTCTCAGGTGAAGGTGAAGCAGGCTCGGGCGGTGCGGGTCCTGGTGATTTATATGTTGAAATGCAAGTACAACGACATGATGTTTTCACCCGTGACGGCAGTAATTTGTACTGTGATGTACCGATTAGTTTTGTGACTGCAACCTTAGGTGGCGAGCTGGAAGTGCCAACTTTAGAAGGCAAAGCAAGTTTAAAAGTCCCTGATGGAACACAAACCGGTCAACAGTTCCGTCTTCGTGGTAAAGGTATTAAGTCAGTGCGCGGTGGTGCAATTGGCGACTTAATGTGCCGAGTGATTATTGAAACGCCTGTAAAATTGTCGACCAAACAAAAAGAATTATTACAGGAGTTTGATGAGACATTACAAGGTAGTGGTCACAGCAAACATAGTCCAAAACACAGTACGTGGTTGGACGCAGTTAAGAAGTTTTTTGATTAAAACTGACTGAGGTCATTTACTTGTATTTCGGTCATATTGAAATACAAGTAAATGCAAACTAAATGGTAGTATTTATTTAGATTTAAGTGAGATAAACAATAATGGCAATACGTATAGCAATTAATGGCGCGGCAGGCCGAATGGGTCGTTGTTTAATTCAAGCCGTCGAACAGACTGAAGGGTTGGAATTAAGTGCTGCGATTGATCGTGCCGACTCAAGTTTATTAGGCGCAGATGCTGGCGAATTAGCCGGTGTTGGTAAGTTAGGCGTTGCTATAACTGCTGATGTCGTTGCTGCAACCGAAAATTCAGATGTCATTATTGATTTTACTTTACCTGAAGTGACGATGGCTTTAGTGCCACATTGTGTCGCTAATCAATGTCATTTAGTGATTGGCACCACAGGTTTTAGTGCTGAACAAAAAGCCGAGATTGAACAAGCATCTCAGCAAGTATCGATGTTGTTGTCAGCGAATATGAGTGTGGGCGTTAATCTTAGCTTTAAATTGCTTGATATTGCAGCCCGGGTATTGGGTAATGATGTTGATATCGAAATTGTTGAAGCACATCACCGCCATAAAGTAGATGCGCCTTCAGGTACTGCTTTACGGATGGGTGAAGTAGTTGCTGATGCTTTAGGTCGTGATCTTAAAACCTGCGCTGTGTATGGTCGTGAAGGTCGTACAGGTGAACGCGATCGTAATACGATTGGTTTTGCGACTGTCCGTGCGGGTGACATTGTTGGTGATCACACGGTGATGTTTGCTGCTGAAGGTGAAAGAGTCGAAATCACCCATAAAGCATCTAGCCGGATGACTTTTGCTTTAGGGGCGATGCGAGCTTCGAGTTGGTTGATGACGCGTCAATCTGGTTTGTATGACATGCAAGATGTCTTAAACCTACGCGATTGATCCGAATATAACCGCTTATCCAGACTTGATATAAGTCATTATATTGAGTAGTACCGTTTTAACGTAAGCCGAGACTTATCGGCTACGTTAAAACGTCCGGATGTTTAATAGCGATTGGCAGTGTCACCCGCTTGTTGAGCACCGCTGGTATTTCCGGCCGCGTTACGAATAGTGGCGATTAAACTCCAAAACCGATTTAACTGGCTTGCTTGTCCTTGCACTAGCGAGACACCTTTCAATGCAACTTGTTCAGCAAGAACATAATCTTGCAATGTTAGATGGGTATTGGCTAAAGCGTAATAAACTTCAGGATCACGCGGTGCAATACGTTGGGCGCGTTGCAAACTTGTTTGAGCAGAGCGTAAATCACCTTGTTCAGAATAATTATTCGCTTCAGATAATAAAGCCACAACAGCAGTATTTTGCTGGACGGGTCTACTATTATTAGTTGATGGCGATACAGGCATGCTCTCAGCATTAAACGCTGGCGACAATGGCGCCGTTCTCGCTCCTTGTTGTGAGTCTGATGGCTGATCAACAATATCATCTGAGAGTGGAATCGCAACGGCACCGCTATTAACGACGGGTTTGCTTTGCTGTTCTACTCTGGGCGGAACACTATTACGATCTTCTATAGGCGCTTTAATTGCGCTCGAACAGCCTGCCATTCCTAGAATAAAGCTTAATAATGTAATGCGGTATAGGTTTGTTTTCAGTGTCATCTTTTTACCTGAACATCTGTTTTACCCAATCAATGGATTTTGATATGGGATTATCATTTTGCGGATTGGCACAGTCTATCGCTAAGGTTGGACCTGTACCTAATAAGAAGGGTATTTGTTGAGCGCCAGGGCAGTTTTGTGCTGATAATTGGCCGCTCGCTGGATCGATCCATAAATATTCAATGCCTTCTGGTGATGCAGCAAAAAACGGCTCAAGAGTGTCTGATGCCATATAGTCTATCCACGCTTGTAATGCCCCCCCTGCACCAGTAAATGGCAATGATGCATTATCATCCCGCCCTAACCAAACAACGGCGAGTCGATTACCCGTAAAGCCAGCAAACCAACTATCTCTTTGTTGATCTGATGTACCTGTTTTACCCGCAGCATTAATGTCGGCAGGTAAATATTGGTAGATCGATCTTGCTGTGCCAATACGCGCGGTTTCTTTCATCATATATTGTAAGAGATGAATGGAATTACTGCTGACCGTTTGTGTCAGTTGGAAAGGATAACTAGACAGTTCCTTGCCAGCATTATCGGTCACCATCCGAATTGAACGTAGTGGCATTTGAAAGCCATTAGCGGCAATAGTTTGATACATAGTTGCGACTTCGATAGGTGATAAACCTTGCGCACCGAGCAATAAGGACGGAAACGCATTCATTGGTCGAGTGACACCGAGACGTTGCATGGTATTAATTACTTTATCTAAGCCAAGATCCATACCCAATCTTGCTGTCGCTAAATTATAAGAATGTGCTATTGCTTGATGTAATGGCACCATGCCGTGTGATTGATTGCTAAAATTTTCTGGGCTCCAAACTTGCCCACCTTTCATTTTTAACTTGAAGGGCGAATCATCAATCTCACTAATCAATGTGTAACCTTGTTCGATAGCCGTTAAATAAACCGCGGGTTTGACGAGTGAACCTATCGGACGCACCGCATCTAAGGCACGATTGAAGCCTTGGTAACGGGTTTGACGACCGCCGATTATGGCAATTACTTCACCTGTTTGTGGTTCGGTAACGACCATACTGCCTTGTAAATTGGCTACTCTTTTGCCATACGATTTTTCTAATTTAGTGATCGTCTTAATAAGGCTCGTTTCTGCTTTATTTTGGA
This sequence comes from Methylophaga sp., assembly GCA_011053005.1. Classification (GTDB taxonomy): domain Bacteria; phylum Pseudomonadota; class Gammaproteobacteria; order Nitrosococcales; family Methylophagaceae. The sequence continues at coordinate 153,574 of DRHW01000020.1, read as the reverse complement.
CAATAGGATTAAGGCTGGTAAATATACGTAAGCCTTCTGAGTTAAGATCTTCATCACGATACGTGCCTCGCAATTGTCGTTTAACGAGATCTAAATAAGCAGGGTACGCACCGTTTAGTAAGCTTTTTCGCCCAACAATTCCAAGAGGCATAGCGACGGCTTGTTTATATTCGGCATCGCTAATTGAGTTTTGCTCGTGCAAGGTTTTAAGTACTAAGTCGCGTCGTGCTTTTGCACGTTCTGGATGACGTCTAGGATCGTAATAAGATGGACCTTTCACTAAACCTGCTAATAAGGCAACTTGATAGAGTTTGAGTTCTTGAATCGGTTGGGCAAAATAATAATGCGAAGCCGTACCAAAACCATGAATGGCACGAGCGCCTTCTTGACCGACATAGATTTCATTCAAATAAGCTTCTAAAATCTCATCTTTGCTGTAATGCAACTCCAATAGCATCGCCATTGGGATTTCCATTAATTTTCGAGCAAGATTTCGATCTGAATTCAAATAGAAATTTTTGATCAATTGCTGGGTGAGCGTGCTACCACCTTGTACAAAACTACCAGCTTTAATATTGATCCACATCGCTCGAGCAATACCGCGGAGCGAGATCCCAATATGATCATAATAATCGCGATCTTCAATGGCGATTAACGAATCGATAAGTTGTTGAGGCGCTTCTTTTAGCTGAATTAAATCGCGATCTTCATTATTTAGGGGATAGATGCCGCCGACAAGTATTGGCTCTAAACGGATCAGCGAAATCGACTTGCCTTGAGCATTGCTAACATTAAGTAGTCGGTTGTTAGCAAAATTCAACACCATTTGTTGAGCATGCTCATTACCATCAGGAAAATTAAAACCACGCGAGTAGATAATCGCTTTGGTAGCAGAAAATTCGGCTTGTCCTGGCTGAGTGACTTTGCTTACAAATTGGTAGCCGAGGCCACGTAATTCGATCTTTAAATCGTTAAGCGAGAGCGGTAAACCAGCATATAATTCTAAAGGTCGAGCATATACTTTAGCAGGAACAGCCCAACGTTTTCCTTCAAATTGCTGGCGGATATGAATATCAACAAACACTAAAGCAATGCCGAAAAGAACGACCATTGCAAAAAGTAGTTTGTATGAAACGGAGAGCAATTTCTGTTTGAAGGTGGGTGTTGATTTTTTTGCTTTACGAGATCGCGTTGGCTTTTTTGATGTGGCCATAATTTGAGTCTGACGGTCCTTGGATATTTGGGTATTTCTGGCGGATCTAGATTAATTACTATTGAATTAGTAAATCATGGACAGAGTATTAGCGTCATATTATGACAAAATAGTGTAATTTTAACAGGCTTTTAGGGCTGATAGATGATGAGAGCTCGAATTTACTGACATAACATGACTAAAATACAAAAAATAAAAATAGAACTCGCTTATTATCGCGCGCTGGCCAAAGATCATCGCACGCCTTTAATGGCTAAATGGTTGATTGGTGCTGCGGTTGCTTACCTATTGATGCCATTTGATTTGATTCCTGATTTTATTCCGGTGTTAGGGCAATTGGACGATCTGATCATTGTGCCGGGTTTAATTTGGTTGGGTCTGCGTTGTATTCCGATGAGCTTAAAGCAGGAAATTCGCCGTATTGTTGAACAAGATCAGCAGGCTCATTTTTCCGAGTAAGCGTTTAAGTCTATAAACAGACTAGTAATTTAGCATTATTCTAGTTTGTCTGGTAAAATCTCCAATCCTTAAAATTATCAATTCTGGTCTTTTTTTAGCAAATATCACTAAAAACGGGCTACTTTTTACATGAGAGCCTATGGTCAGTTTAGAAACGCCAATTTGTGATTTTGACCTGCCTGCTATTGATTTTTCATTGCTTGGTACGGATGGAAAGAGCTGGACGCTCGATCAATGTCGTGGACAAAATGGCTTACTAATAATGTTCATTTGCAACCATTGTCCTTATGTTAAAGCTATTTTAGATCGCCTAGTTCAAGCGACTAATGAATTAAAAAGAATCGGTATTAATACAGTAGCAATTATGGCTAATGATCCTGCTGATTACCAAGAAGACTCTTTTGAAAACATGCAACGTGTAGCAAAAGAAAATAGTTTTTCCTTTCCTTATTTGTATGACGAAACACAGCAAATTGCCCAAACCTACGGAGCAGTGTGTACCCCCGATTTCTTTGGTTATAACAAAGATCTTCAATTGCAGTACCGCGGTCGTTTCGACGAAAGTCGAAAAGAAGCTGCAGCAACGGATGCACGACGAGATTTATTTGAAGCAATGAAACAGATTGCCGAGACAGGTCGTGGTCCACAACAACAAATACCTAGTATAGGGTGCTCGATCAAATGGCGAGCGGCTTAATTTTTTTAAATAGGAGTTATAAACAATGGCTACACGTAGACATTTAGCAAACGCTATCCGTGCTTTAAGTATGGATGCAGTACAAAAAGCTCAATCAGGTCATCCAGGCGCGCCTATGGGCATGGCGGATATCGCTGAAGTATTGTGGAATGATCATTTAAAACACAACCCGACTAACCCTGAATGGTCAGATCGCGATCGTTTTATTTTGTCGAATGGTCACGGCTCAATGTTGATTTACTCATTGTTGCATTTGTCAGGTTATGACTTGCCAATGTCATCTTTGGCTTCTTTCCGTCAGCTTCACTCGCAATGTGCGGGTCATCCTGAATACGGTTATGCACCTGGTATCGAAACAACAACAGGTCCTTTAGGTCAAGGTATTACCAACGGTGTTGGTTTTGCGATGGCTGAAAAATTAATGGCAGACCAATTTAACAAGCCTGGCCATGAAATCGTTGACCACAACACCTATGTTTTCTTGGGTGATGGTTGTTTGATGGAAGGTGTATCTCATGAAGCTTGCGCATTAGCGGGTACATGGGGTCTAGGTAAATTGGTTGCATTCTGGGATGACAACAACATCTCTATCGACGGTCACATTGATGGTTGGTACACAGATGACACCGTTAAACGTTTTGAAGCTTACGGCTGGCACGTACAATCAGTAGACGGTCATGATGCGGCTGCAATTTCTGCTGCTGTTACTGCTGCTAAAGCGGTTACTGATAAACCATCTATGATTTGCTGCAAAACAATCATCGGTTTTGGTTCACCAAACAAATCTGGCAGCCATGATTGCCATGGTGCTGCTTTGGGTGACGAAGAAGTTGCATTAACACGTAAAGAATTAGACTGGAACTATGCGCCTTTCGAAATTCCTGCTGATGTTTATGAAGGTTGGGATGCTAAAACTGCTGGCGCGAAAAAAGAAGCGGATTGGAATGCTAAATTTGATGCGTATGCTGCTGAATTCCCAGAATTGGCTGCTGAATTCAAACGTCGCATGGCGAAAGATTTACCAGCAAACTGGACTGAAGCAACGGATAAAATCATTGCTGAAACCAACGAAGCTGCTGCTAACTTAGCATCACGTCAAGCATCACAAAAAACAATTGCTGCTTTAGCACCATTATTACCTGAATTTTTAGGTGGTTCTGCTGACTTAACAGGTTCTAACTTAACAAGCTGTGCAAGCTTCAAACACGTATCAGGCAAAGAGTCTGGTAACTACATCTCTTACGGTGTACGTGAATTTGGTATGTACGCAATCATGAACGGTATGGCGTTACACGGTGGTTTAATTCCATTCGGTGGCACATTCCACATGTTCTCTGACTATGCTAAGTCTGCATTACGTATGGCTGCATTGATGAAAATCCGTACTATTGCTGTGTTAACACATGACTCTATCGGTCAAGGTGAAGATGGTCCAACACATCAACCAATCGAAAACACAGCAGCAATGCGTTATATCCCGAATATGGATGTATGGCGTCCTGCTGATTCAACTGAAGTTGCCGTTGCATGGGTTGCGGCTGTTGAACGTGCCGATGGTCCTTCAAGCTTAGTATTAAGCCGTCAAGGTATTCCTGGTCGTAAACATGATGCTGTTGATTTTGCAGCAATGCGTAAAGGTGCTTACGTTTTATCTGAAGCTAAAGGTTCAGCTGATGTGATCCTTATCGCAACAGGTTCAGAAGTTGATTTAGCAGCACAAGCGCAAGAAGCGTTAGCCGCTGATGGTATTAATGCACGTGTTGTATCTATGCCTTCAACTAATGTGTTTGATCGTCAAGATCAAGCCTATAAAGACAGCATCTTAACGCCTGGCGTTAAACGTGTTGCAATCGAAGCGGGTGTTACTGACTTCTGGCGCAAATATGTTGGCCTAGAAGGCGGCGTAGTTGGTATCGATACATTTGGTGAATCTGCACCAGGTGGTGTGTTGATGAAACACTTCGGTTTCACGGTTGAAAACGTTGTTAAAACAGTAAAAGAAACACTATAAAAATTATTTGAATTTATTTTTATAGAATAAAGATAATGGCGGGTGGGCGAAAGCACACTCGCCATTATTATATTTAAGTATTAGAAAATCCTGTTAAAAGACAAACATTAAGATAACAAGTCTTTCACATCCAATATTGTGTAGAGCAGGTAGAAATAATGGGTTTATGCATAAAATTTAATTTATGTATGACATCAAACTATTTGAGTACGATTGAAGCTATAAATAATTTATACTTGATACATGTGCTTTTAAACCAGATACAAGTAACAATGATTCACGTGGGCGTTATGCTTAATCAATTGAGTTCATTTCGCAATACAGCATCTCAATTTATGCAGTCTTAGATGATCAATATTGCTGTTATAGCAATTTTAATCGTTTTACTGTTTTTAGCTTTTAATCTTATATTTGAAGACGAAAGGAAAAGAGAATGACAATTAAAGTTGGTATAAATGGTTTTGGGCGGATTGGCCGAATGGCATTCCGTGCTGCTGCCAAAGACTTTCAAGATATTGAAATCGTCGCCATTAATGATTTGTTAGATCCCGAATATCTAGCGTATATGCTTAAACATGACTCTGTTCATGGCCTTTTTGCTGGTGATGTGGCGGTTGTTGACGGTCATTTAGTTGTCAATGGTAAAACGATTCGCATCACCGCTGAACGTAATCCTGCTGATTTGAAATGGGATGAGGTTGGCGCGGATCTTATTTTAGAATGTACCGGTTTCTTTTTAACTAAAGAATCGTGCCAAGCGCATATTGATGCGGGCGCTAAAAAAGTCGTGCAATCAGCGCCATCAAAAGATGACACGCCAATGTTTGTATTTGGCGTCAATGATGATAAATATAAAGGCGAAGCGATTGTTTCTGCTGCATCTTGCACTACTAACTGTTTAGCGCCTCTGGCTAAAGTAGTGCATGATAATTTTGGTATCAAACGTGGCTTAATGACAACCGTGCATGCCGCCACAGCAACTCAAAAAACAGTCGATGGCCCTTCTATGAAAGACTGGCGCGGTGGTCGTGGTATTTTAGAAAATATTATTCCATCATCAACGGGCGCAGCTAAAGCTGTCGGTGTCGTGTTGCCTGAATTAAACGGTAAGTTAACGGGTATGGCGTTTCGTGTGCCAACATCAGATGTTTCGGTGGTTGACTTGACGGTCGAGTTAGAAAAAGAGGCTTCTTACGCAGATATTTGTGCGGTGATGAAAGCAGCTTCTGAACAAGGTCGATTAAAAGGTGTGTTGGGTTATACCGAAGAAAAAGTCGTGTCTACAGATTTCCGTGGCAATACTGCGCCATCAACCTTTGATGCGGGAGCAGGTATTGCGCTTGACAGTACATTTGTGAAGTTGGTTGCTTGGTATGACAACGAATATGGTTATACATGCAATATGATGCGTTTAGTTGAGTTAGTGGGTAAATAAATAGGGTATTGCTACTTGTTTTATTAAAGTGGCAGTCTCAATAAATGATAAAGCTCCTACCGCGAAAGCCTAGGAGCTTTTTTTGTTTTATGAGGCTATATTAACCTTGAGCATAAAACTTCAGAGAGAGGAATAGAGTATATGTCTGTGATCAAAATGTCTGACTTAGACTTAGCGGGTAAAAGATTATTAATACGCCAAGATTTGAATGTCCCCTTAAAGTCCGGCGTTGTCGCCGATGGCACACGTATTCATGCTTCACTACCTACTATTAAAATGGCGATAGAGGCAGGTGCAAAGGTGATGATTATGTCGCACCTTGGCAGACCAACCGAAGGTGAATATGAACACAAATATTCAATGGCGCCAGTCGCTAATTATTTGTCAGCATTATTAGGTCAACCAGTAAGATTGGAGCAAAATTGGCTAGAACCTGACTTTATTCCTGTAGAAAATGGTGAAGTTGTTCTATGTGAAAATGTCCGTTTTAATATTGGTGAAGGTGCCGATGATGATGCTTTGTCTAGACGTATGGCCCAAATGTGCGATATTTATGTGATGGATGCCTTCGGTACTGCACATCGTGCCCAAGCCTCGACTCATGGTGTTGCTAAATATGCACCGATTGCCTGTGCTGGACCATTATTATCTGGTGAATTAGAAGCATTAGGAAAAGCATTAGATAATCCTGCAAGACCAATGGTTGCGATTGTTGGCGGGTCAAAAGTATCCACTAAATTAACGGTGCTTGAATCCTTATCAAAAGTTGTTGATCAGCTGATTGTCGGCGGCGGCATTGCGAATACGTTTATTGCAGCAGCAGGCAATAATGTTGGCAAATCCCTTTATGAACCCGATTTACTTGATACCTGTAAAAAACTCACCGCTGATGCAATAGCGCGAGGAGGTTCGATTCCTGTGCCAGTAGATGTCGTATGCGGAAAAGCTTTTTCGGAATCAGCGCAAGCAACGACCAAGCTAGCAACAGATGTTGAAGATGACGATATGATTTTTGATATTGGCCCAAAATCAGCTCAAGAGTTAGCTGAAATACTCAAAAATGCGGGGACAATTGTCTGGAATGGTCCGGTAGGTGTTTTTGAGTTTAACCAGTTTGGAGAAGGTACCAAAGAAATTGCAATGGCAATTGCAGAGTCTAAGGCTTTCTCTATCGCTGGTGGCGGTGATACCTTGGCTGCTGTTGCAAAATATAATATTAGTGATGATATTTCATATATTTCAACTGGTGGCGGTGCTTTTCTAGAGTTCTTAGAAGGGAAAGCATTACCAGCAGTAGACATTTTGGAGAAACGCGCTAACTCATAAATCCATAATGGAGCACAAAGTCTTGGTAGCTAAAAGAAGAACCAAAATTGTTGCAACCTTAGGGCCAGCAAGTAATAAGCCTGAAGTGCTTGATGCTTTAATCAAAGCAGGCGTTGATGTTGTCCGACTAAATTTTTCTCATGGTGAAGCCAGTGAACATCTTACTCTGGCAGAAACAGTTCGTGATCGTGCCACTGCATATGGTCGCCAAGTAGGTGTATTGGCTGATATGCAAGGCCCTAAAATCCGTATTGCCCGATTCCAAGCTGGGAAAATATATCTAGAAGAACAAGCTACATTTGTTTTAGATGCCGGACTTGATGCAGATGCAGGTGACAATGAACACGTCGGTATTGATTACAAACAGCTGCCACAGGATGTTGAGCGCGGCGATACATTGCTATTAGATGATGGACGCATCGTATTTTGGGTTGAGAAAATAGAAGGGCAACGTGTCATTTGTCGCGTCATAGTTGGTGGTGAACTGTCCAATAACAAAGGTATTAACCGTCAAGGTGGCGGATTATCTGCCGAGGCGCTAACCGATAAAGATAAGGCCGATATTATAACGGCGGCAAAGATGCAGGCAGACTATGTCGCCATCTCTTTTCCTCGTTCAGCTGAAGACATTCATTATGCCCGTAAGCTATTACGCAATGCGGGTGGTTATGGCAGCATTATTGCAAAAATTGAACGCGCTGAAGCATTAGATGTATTGGATGAGATAATTGAAGCCTCTGATGGTGTAATGGTCGCTCGGGGTGATTTGGGCGTTGAGATTGGAGACGCGGCATTACCGCCGATTCAGAAAAAAATTATTCAGCGGGCAAGACAATTAAATCGCGTTGTTATTACTGCAACACAAATGATGGAGTCGATGATTACCAATGCGATTCCAACGCGAGCCGAAGTCTTTGATATTGCTAATGCGGTATTAGATGGTACTGATGCCGTGATGTTGTCAGGTGAAACGGCAGTCGGGCGATATCCTGTAAAAGTTATAGAAGCAGTTGATCGTATTTGTCTTACCGCCGAGCAACAACGAGAAATCCGTGTGTCACATCATCGTATGGATTCACATTTTCAAGAGATGGATGAAGCCATCGCAATGTCGGCAATGTATTTAGCCAATCATCTTGATGTGAAAGCGATTGCCGCATTAACAGAAACAGGCACAACGGCTTTGTTGATGTCGCGAATTAGTTCTGGCATCCCTATTTTTGCATTGACGCCCTATACCGAAACATTAGGAAAAGTGACGTTGTATCGCGGTGTTTATCCAGTGAGTTTTAAAGTGCATCATACCGATCATGCTGCGTTAAATTTAGAAGCCATTGAAGAGATGCAGCGTAGCGGTTTGGTCAGCGATGGCGATATTGTGATCATCACGAAAGGCGATCCTGAGGTACAAGGCAGCACAAATACGCTTAAATTAGTACGCGTAGGAGATATGGTCAAACCAGATGATTCAGCCCGAAGCCACAAATAGAAACCCATTAATTAAATCTTAAATCTAGGAGTAGCAATAAATGGCACTCATTTCAATGCGACAATTACTCGACTATGCGGCAGAGCATCGCTTTGCGGTTCCAGCTTTTAATGTCAGCAATATGGAGCAAGTCCAAGCGATTATGCAGGCCGCCAATGCTTGCGACAGCCCGGTAATTATGCAAGGTTCGGCTGGCGCGCGAGAATATGCGGGTGAATCTTTTCTGCGCCATTTGATTTTAGCTGCAATAGAAACTTATCCTCATATTCCAGTTGTGATGCATCAGGATCATGGCGCCGCGCCTCAGATTTGTGCAAGATCGATTCAATCGGGTTTTAGTTCAGTGATGATGGATGGCTCCTTGTTGGAAGATATGAAAACACCATCATCATTTGAATATAATGTGAGCGTTACGAAAACAGTGGTTGATATGGCGCATGCTTGCGGCGTATCTGTTGAAGGAGAGTTGGGCTGTTTAGGTTCGCTTGAAACAGGCATGATGGGAGAAGAAGATGGGCATGGCGCCATCGAAAAGCTGAGTCATAGCCAACTTTTAACCGATCCTGATGAAGCGGTTGCTTTTGTAAAGGCGACGCAAGTTGATGCACTCGCTGTTGCGATAGGTACCAGTCATGGTGCTTATAAATTTACTAAGCCACCGACTGGAGATGTGCTGGCGATTAGTCGATTAAAAACATTACAACAACGATTACCCAATACGCATTTTGTAATGCACGGTTCGAGCTCAGTGCCACAAGATTGGCTAAAAATAATTAATAGTTACGGCGGCGATATTGGTCAAACTTATGGCGTACCAGTAGATGAGATTGTCGCTGGGATTAAATATGGTGTGCGTAAAGTTAATATTGATACTGACTTACGGATGGCATCTACCGGATCGATACGACAATTTTTAGCACAAGAACAAAATGCCAGCATATTTGACCCGCGTAAATTTTATAAAGCAGCCTTAGAAGCGATGCAAACAATATGTCAGTCACGTTATGAAGCATTTGGGAGTGCGGGACATGGCAGTAAAATTAAGCCGATTCCGCTTGGAAAAATGGTGGAACGTTATGCCAATGGCGAATTAACACCGCATTTAGATTAAAAATTAGCGTGATCTTGGGTGGAATAGCAATGCTTTAATAAGTTTATTATGCTGCGGCAACACCAAATATCGAACCAATAAGAGTTGTTAATGCCATTGCTAAGGCGCCCCAAAAGCTTACACGAGCTGCGGCAATTAATATTGATGCCCCACCAATATAGGCAGATAAAGCACCTAACAGTCCGAGACAGATAAGTGAACTAAGCGTTATTGTCCACATCAGCATTGATAGTGGCATGATTAAAACTATTAGTAGTGGCATTAAAGCGCCAAGCGTAAAACTGCTTGCAGAAGATAGCGCCGCTTGGATGGGACGTGAGGTGGATATATCTGAAATACCCAACTCATCGCGAGCGTGAGCGCCTAATGCATCATGCGCCATTAATTGTCTTGCGACTTCGGATGCTGTCTGTGGATCAAGTCCTCGTTCAATATAGATTGCTGATAATTCCGCATGTTCGTGCAAAGGTTGGTTCTTTAATTCTTGGCGTTCGCGTTCTAAATCTGCCTTTTCAATATCTGATTGTGAGCTGACTGATACATATTCTCCTGCTGCCATCGACATAGCGCCTGCAACAAGTCCTGCAATGCCAGCAATTAAAATAGTGTTGGCGGTTGCGCCTGCTGCCATCACACCTAAAATGAGGCTGGCGGTGGAAATAAGGCCGTCATTAGCGCCGAGAACAGCGGCACGTAGCCAGCCAATATGTTGTGTTTTATGTTTTTCAATATGTTTCACTATTTTCTCCTGAAAACCTAGGACGCTGAACGGACTAAGGTCTTAATTATAATTAATCAAATAAAGTATTTAATAGTTATTTATATTAGGTAAAGTATTAATAAGATGCTGATAATGATGGAAATATCTAACATTTTTAGTTCACACTATAATCAGTTATTAGTAAAGGTATGTAATAAGGTAAACTATGCACTTTTATTTTACTGGGAAAAGCTCGTGCTACAGTTATTAACCATTGCAGGCGGTGGTGCTCTTGGCGCGGTATTACGGTTTGGTATCTCATCTTATGTTTATAGCTTATTAGGGCGCGATTTTCCTTATGGCACCATAGCAGTCAATATGATCGGATCATTATTGATGGGGCTTTTATTTGTATTATTTGTTGAGCGTGGACTTGTCTCGGCTGAGTGGCGAAGTGCAATCATCATCGGCTTTCTGGGCGCATTCACCACATTTTCTACTTTTTCCATAGAAACCTTGATGTTAGTGGAGTCCGGAGAATTAACCCGTGCCGCGATGAATGTCGTGTTGAGTGTCACATTATGTTTATTTGCAACATGGTTTGGCTTGATCATAGGAAGACATATTTAATATGAAGACAATAACCATGGTAAGAATTTATCTTTCTGAAGGGCGCGATCATTATGATCGTGTAGTCAGTTGGTTATATGCTGATAATCGAGTGCAAGGTGTATCTGTATTTAGGGCAGTAGAAGGATTTGGTGAGGACAGAAAGATACGAACCTCTTCGCTATTAGATTTGTCTTTAGATTTACCCGTAGTTATTGAGTTTTTCGACACACCAGGAGTTATTTCTGGTGTTTTAGAGCAAGTGCAAAAAATGGTGAAAGTTGATCATATTGTTACTTGGTCTGCACAATCTGGAATTTAACATGTTAGACCCAAAATTATTAAGAAATGAACCTGAAAAAGCCGCTGAATTATTGGCGCGACGAGGCTATGTTTTAGATTTAGCTAAACTCGATGAATTAGAGCAAGAGCGTAAACAAGCACAATTAGATGCGCAAAATTTGCAAACAGAACGTAATAGTCGCTCAAAAATGATCGGCAAAGCAAAAGCTTCTGGCGAAGATATTGCGCCATTATTAGCTGAAATAGAACATTTAGGCGATGAACATAAAGCAGCGGAAGCGCGTTTGGCTGAAGTGTTACAAAAATTGACTGATGTCGCTATGGAATTACCCAATATTCCACAAAATGATGTGCCCGCTGGTAAAAATGAAGACGATAATGTTGAGATTTCACGTTGGGGTCACCCGAAAGCATTTACTTTTGAACCAAAAGATCACGTTGAATTAGGTGAGAACCTAAATGGAATGGACTTTGAAACGGCAGCTAAAATTAGCCAAGCCCGCTTTGTTACGCTTAAAGGTCCATTAGCAAAACTGCAACGTGCTTTAACGCAATTTATGTTGGATCAACATACTGAAGAGCATGGTTACACTGAAACCTACGTGCCGTATTTAGTGAATGCAGATTCATTACGTGGTACCGGACAGTTACCAAAATTTGCTGATGATCTGTTTGCGGTTGATGGTGGCAGTTTGTATTTAATTCCAACCGCCGAAGTGCCAGTCACCAACATTGTTCGCGATACCATTTCAACTGATGCTCAGCTGCCAGTGAAATTTGTTGCTCATACACCGTGCTTTCGTAGTGAAGCAGGATCGCATGGCCGTGATGTGCGTGGTTTAATTCGCCAGCATCAGTTTGAAAAAGTGGAATTAGTACAGATTGTTCGCCCGCAAGATTCTGCCGAGGCACATGAAGTATTAACGGGACATGCTGAAGCCATCTTGCAAAAACTAGAATTACCGTATCGGAAAGTCTTGCTTTGTGTCGGCGATTTAGGTTTCTCATCAAGTAAAACGTACGATTTAGAAGTGTGGTTACCGAGTCAGCAAACCTACCGTGAAATTTCATCTTGTAGTAATTTCGGTGATTTTCAGGCACGTCGTCTACAAGCACGCTGGCGGAATCCTGAAACTGGCAAGCCGGAGTTAGTACATACACTCAATGGATCAGGTTTAGCTGTAGGGAGAACATTATTGGCAGTGATGGAAAATCATCAAGATGAACAAGGTCGAATTCATATTCCTGTCGCCTTACGGCCTTATATGAACGGCAAGGAGTTCATCGGTGGATGAGTTCTCTATTGTTCAGAAAATAATTATCTGGGCGATCCCCGTTATTTTTGCCATTACAGTACATGAGGTTGCACATGGCTGGGTTGCGCTTAAGTTTGGTGATCGCACTGCTCAAATGTTGGGGCGATTAACACTTAATCCTATTAAACACATTGACCCACTGGGCACGATTGTAATTCCGGCAGTGTTATTGATGTTGGGCGGGTTTGTTTTTGGTTGGGCGAAACCGGTTCCGGTAACCTACCAAAACTTACGTAACCCTAAAACAGATATGGCGTGGGTGGCACTAGCCGGACCATCAGCTAACTTAGTGATGGCGATTATTTGGGCATTTGTTGCCAAAATAGGGTTTGGGTTGCTGCAAGCGAATATCGGATTTGGCGAACCAATGCTACTTATGGGGGTTGCGGGTGTATTAATTAATGCGATGCTAATGATGTTGAATTTATTGCCGTTACCACCACTAGATGGTGGACGAGTTTTAGTTAGTTTATTACCTGGCCCTTTATCTTGGCAGGTTAGTCGAATAGAGCCTTATGGCTTCTTTATTTTAGTGGGATTACTCTACTTGGGCATTATTAGCATGTTATTGCTGCCGATGATGAACGGTTTTATTAGCCTATTGGCAGTGTTATTTAACTTGCCACCACAAATATTTTCAATCTTATAGTTAAAACACTTTGCTTAATTAAAAAGCAGAGATCAGGAGAACACATTGGATACCGTAGCACTACAATCCCGACGTATCGTTTCAGGTATGCGCCCAACAGGACAGCTTCATCTGGGGCATTATCATGGCGTGTTAAAAAACTGGATTAAGCTTCAACATGAATTTGATTGTTTCTTCTTTGTGGCGGATTGGCATGCCCTCACTACGCATTATGAAGATACTCGAGGTATAGAAGAAAGCGTTTGGGAAATGGTTATTGACTGGATCGCAGCAGGCATTGAACCGTCAGCAGTATCATTATTTTTGCAGTCACAAGTGCCTGAACATGCTGAATTACATTTGTTATTATCGATGATAACCCCTGTTTCGTGGCTTGAACGTGTGCCGACTTATAAAGATCAGCAAGAAAAACTTAAAGAGAAAGACTTGGCAACCTATGGATTTTTAGGTTATCCATTATTACAAGGTGCCGATATTTTAATTTACCGTGCTGGCCAAGTGCCGGTTGGTGAAGATCAAGTTTCACATGTTGAATTAACTCGTGAAGTCGCCCGTCGATTTAACCATATTTATGGTCGTGAACAGGACTTCGAACAAAAAGCTGAAGCGGCCATTATGAAAATGGGTAAGAAAAACGCTAAGCTTTATAATAACTTGCGTAAAGCCTATCAAGAAAAAGGTGATGCAGAAGCATTAGAAACTGCTCGTGCCTTGCTTAAAAGCCAGCAAAACTTGGCCTTAGGCGATACGGAACGTTTATTTGGATTTCTTGAAGGTGGCGGTAAAGTTATCTTGCCTGAACCTAAAGCATTATTGACGCCAGCATCAAAAATGCCGGGACTTGATGGCCAGAAAATGTCGAAATCTTACGGTAATACAATCGCCTTACGCGAACCAGATGATACTTTGGCTGAGAAAATAAAAAGGATGCCGACAGATTCCAATCGTGTTCGTCGAACTGATCCGGGTAATCCTGATCTATGTCCTGTGTGGCAGTTGCATGAAGTTTATGCCACAGATGATCAAAAACAATGGGTACAAGAAGGCTGCCGCACTGCTGCGATTGGCTGCTTAGATTGTAAAGGTCCGTTAATTGATGCGATATCAGCAGAATTAACGCCCATTCGCCAACGTGCGATTGAGCTAAGTAAGCACCCTGAAGATGTTCGCCGTATTATTCAAGATGGTAATGAAGCGGCACGAGAAGTGGCACGCGATACCTTAGATGAAGTGCGCTCAGCAATGGGCTTAAATTATAAATAAGAGGTTTATTTCAAACCTCAACCATGTCGGGAGACAAACAAATGTCAGAAAGAATTCAAAAAATATTAGCACGAGCGGGTTATGGTTCGCGTCGTCAAGTTGAGACGTGGATAAAAGAAGGTAAAGTCTTGCTGAATGGTGAAGTGGCTAGTCTTGGTGATCAAGCCAATGTTGGTGATACGCTTCGTATGGACGGTAAACCTTTGTCACCAAAACGATTATGGCAGCAGCCACAACAAGTTATTCTTTATAACAAACCGGTCGGCGAAGTGTGCACACGTCGAGATCCAGAAGGTCGTCGTACCATATTTCAATCATTACCAGCACCAGAAGAAGGCCGTTGGGTCAGTGTTGGCCGTTTAGACATCAACACCAGCGGCTTAATATTACTGACCACCGATGGTGATTTGGCGAATAACTTGATGCATCCATCAAATGAAATGGATCGTGAGTATGCGGTACGTGTTTTAGGTGACGTTACGACAGAAATCATGCAAAACTTGCGTGATGGAGTCGAATTAGAAGATGGTAAAGCGAAGTTTGCCGATATCCAAGACGGTGGCGGTGAAGGCGCAAATCATTGGTACCATGTGGTTATTCAAGAAGGTCGTAACCGAGAAGTACGTCGATTGTGGGAAAGCCAAGGTGTGCAAGTAAGTCGTTTAATGCGTGTACGTTATGGACCTATTATCATTCCAAAACAATTAAAAATGGGCCGTTGGATGATGGCTTTACCGGGTGATGTTGAGGCATTGTATGAATCTGTTGATTCACTAAACACTTTGGCGGCACCCAAAGTAG
This sequence comes from Methylophaga sp., assembly GCA_011053005.1. Classification (GTDB taxonomy): domain Bacteria; phylum Pseudomonadota; class Gammaproteobacteria; order Nitrosococcales; family Methylophagaceae. The sequence continues at coordinate 138,192 of DRHW01000020.1, read as the reverse complement.
CGGGGCGTGCACAACGTGAGAAAACCTTACGACCATTAAAAAACATGGCGTCAAAATCATCGAATGTAAGCTCAAAACCTTCACGTCAAAAAACTAGCACAACAGAGTCTAGGCCTAAACGCGAACCGCGAGTGCGTGGTAGGTAGGTCAATAAATGTAATGTTGTTCAGCAAAAAAGGGCTTTAATTAAAGCCCTTTTTTATGTCTAAAATACTGATCATTATAAGCTTGTTGAATCGTTAGTCATCCGTCGATTAATTTGCGAAGCTAGCTGTCATTGGAGCACAAATAGTCATATTTCTGCCCGATTTTTTGGCTTGATATAACGCTTTATCTGCTCTATCAAAAAGATTTTGACCTTGTTCGCCACAGCACAATTGAGCGACACCGATGCTAATCGAAAAACTGTAATGACGCTTGCCATCGCTACAAATTATCTGAGATGCTGCTATACGAAGCCTTTCTGCAAGTAACGAAGCAGAATCAGTATCGGTATTGTTTAATATTAAGCTGAATTCTTCACCGCCATAACGAAAAGCGAGATCACTGGTGCGAATAGTTTTCGTAATTGTATTGGCTAATAACTTCAGTGCTGAATCTCCACTGCTGTGGCCGTAGGTATCATTAATCACTTTGAAATTATCAATGTCTAACACAAGCAGAGACATCGGTATAAGTTGACGATGCGCTAAGTCAATTTCGCGTTTTAAACTCGTATCAAATGCACCACGATTATGTAGCCCCGTTAATTTATCTTGTAAAGCCAAAGCTTGTGCTTCACGAAATAACAAACAATTACGGACTGGATAAATGAGTTTACATAATAAATCTTCTAAAACCTGTAAGTCAGCATCATCGAATTTGGAGCGGCGAGTGAGCGTTAACTCTCCTAACCAGACATTATTCATTTCTAATCGATAATTACAGGCGTGATGACTTCGACTGCCAAAACTAATATCGCATTGAACGCCTTGCTGTTGATAGTGGAAACTATCGAAGTCAAAAACTTTGGAAATTTCTTTATGAAACAGTACGATAACATCATCTAGATTTAACGACGTTTGTAAAACCGCAGGTAGGCGAGCGGCAATGTATTCAAGATCGTGATTATCATCTTTGGCTGGGCTAAAATTAACGGCATGGCTATGTTTGCCTACCAGAGATAATTTAGCTGTTTCAGCATGAAGTTGGTTTTTCATTATGCTCGTCCTAGTTCAGTTTACGTGTTGAACTAGATAAAGCTAAAAGCGTGCCAGTTGGTTTATTTTTATATATTACAATTGGTTACATTTATTCGTCAGTAATTTGACAAGTATCATTGTGCTTGTATTAGTTGACCATTAATACTAAAGCTATCTTTACCCATTAAGTACAAATAGCTAGAAACGACATCTTCTGGCGTTGGTAAGTTTGTAGGATCAATACCTGGAAAGGCGCGACTATGTAATGGCGTTTTAACTTTACCAGGATCAATACTATTTACACGCACCTTACCTTCATTTTCCAGTTCATCGGCAAGTTGTTTACTAAGTGATTCAATGCCGGCTTTTGCTATGCCGTAACCTGACCAATAGGCTTTGTCTTTGTGAATATCGCTAGTGAAAATAATTGACGCATGTTGCTGCTGTTGCATTAAAACAAGACAAGCACGTGTCAATAAATAGGGCGCAGTAAGATTAATTTGTAAGGTCTCTAGCCAAACAACGGGATCTTGATGTTGTACTGGCGCTATTTGCCCAAGTGATGCGGCACAATGAACTAAACCATCTAAATGGCCAAAATTCTCACGTATTGAATCGGCAAGATCATCATAATCTGCAATATTCGCACCTTTCAAATCTAGAGGATAAAGAGCTGGGGTTGCAAAACCCGCGGCAACGATATCATCATAAACGTGTTCTAAAGCAGAGATTTTTTTGTCGAGTAAAATAACAGTAGCACCGTGGCGAGCATAAGCTTGGGCGACGGCACTACCGATACCACTACCAGCACCAGTAATCAGAATAACGTGTTCTTTTAATAGATCGGGTGAGGCAGTGTATTGCATGAATTTTTACTAGTTAGCTGGTGTAAATTGGTGGAACTTAACGACACCATTTTCAAATTGAACGCTAGTTGTACCTGAATCATTGGTCCATTCACTATGAGTAAGCGTTAGTGAATCCAATGTATGAGTTTGAGTTAAGCTTGGTTTACCTAATAAATCTGTAACTGCTTCTTCTTTCATGCCTGCTTCAATTTTATCGGTTGGCATTGCTGCATCTGTTGCTTCAGATGATTCCGTCATTCCGCTTGTTGCTGCTTCAGTTGCTGGCGTTGTAGCATTTTCAGCAGCGGGTGCTGTTGCTGCTTCAGTCGTTGATGCTGGTGCAACTTCATTCGTTGTTGTTGCTGTTTCAGCTGTTTTGGCTGCATCGTTGTCATTATCACCACATGCAACTAATGCAGAACAAATTAAAATAGAGCTTAGTAAAAAACGAGTTTTATAAAACATGGCTTTCCTTTGATAGTTAATGAACAGAAATAACAGTATAACAAAGGTCTGCAGATGATATCGACTTAAGTCAGCGCTTTGCTTAAAAGTAGTTCGGCGCAGTATCTACCATTACTAATAGCGCCTTCTAATGTCGCAGGGTAATCATTTGCAACAAAATCACCAGCCAACCATAAACCATCGATCGTGGTTTCACAATGAGGCCGTTCCCCTTCAATATTGACCGTGCAGGCAAAAGTAGCTCGTTTTTCACGAATAACTAAACTATCTTTTGCTTGTTCAGGCAGTGAAGGCAATAGGGCATGCAGCTCCTTACTCACTGCATCGACTAATTCTGCCTTGCTTAGTTTTTCATGTTCGCCAGGGGCACTGATGACAATGGCAATAAGACCGGTAGATTGTGAGCTGCGATCAAATACCCATTGGCTGATAGTGCCTGTCATGCCGAACATGGGTGATGGCAAGTTGACGGGGTTTGGATAGCGTAAATAAACCGTGCTAATCGGATATTCATTGGGTTTAGTGATGGTGTGAAAAGGTGATAACAGATCTGCGCTCTGGCTAGGACTAGCAGCTACAATAATATTGCTCGCGAGGATTTGACGACCATCTTGATCAACAATACCTTGAACTTTATTGTCATTAAGCAGCAATGTTTTGGCGCGCGTTTGCAGACTGATCTTTCCGCCATGTTCTTTAATGTATTTTGCCGCGACATTAGGAAATACATCACCAAGTGGAATACGAGGAATTAAAGCATCGGCCGCTGATTGTCCTTTGCCAATACTATCTCGTAATACGATAGCAAAGCGATGAGCCGATGCTTCGGTTATCGGCGTATTTAACGTAGCTAAACAAAGTGGTATCCACAGTTGTTTAATAAGACGGTCGGATTGTTTGGTTTGAAGTAACCAGTCACTTACGCTTATATCATTACTCAACAATAACTTTTTGCTACTGGCCTGTAATTTTGCAAGCTGATAAAATCCCGACAAGCCAGCACTGATAATCAGGTTCCACACTAGAGACAATGGCCAAGGTAGTCGGCTTTTTGCAGAGAGATTTAGCGGCGGAAACTCCGTGTCATAGAGAGTAATATCCATCGGATAACGATCAAATACTTGATCACTGGAAATGCCTATCAATTCCATCATCTCTAACATCTGCTGATAAGCACCAATCATTAAATGTTGGCCGTTATCAATAATGTGATCTTCCCATAAAACACTACGTGCTCGACCGCCTAACTGTTTTGCTGATTCGATTAAATGAACTGGATGACCTTGTTTAGTAAGCGTAACTGCCGCAGCAAGACCGCTCCAGCCGCCACCAATAATCAGCGTTGTCATGAATTAGTGCGACGCTTTACGATGTAACTTTTTTTCACGACGAGCGATGCGCCAAGCCAGCCAGAGCTTTCTAAGAGGTGTTAGTGACACGCGGTGTTGCATAACTTGAAAGTTATCTTTTTCAATTTCATCTAATGTGGCTTTATAAATAGCCGCCATGATAAGACCAGTGCGTTGGGTGTAACGATCAGCTTCAGGTAAAAGTTCTAATGCTTGCTGGTAATATTGTTTGGCTCTTCTTGTTTGAAATTTTAGTAATTCAATAAGTTCTGAACTAGATTTAAGTGCCAATAAATCATCAGGGCTAACATTAAATTGCTGTAGCTCATCTAGCGGAAGATAAATTCGACCGCGTTCAGCATCTTCCCGTACATCACGAATGATATTGGTCAGCTGTAGTGCCATACCTAAATTTTCGGCATATTTAAGTGTTTTTCGATCTTTATAACCGAAGATTTCAACAGATAATAAACCGACGACACTGGCAGCACGATGACAATATAAGGCAAGATGTTTGAATTCAGCATAGCTAAATTGTTCGAGATCCATCGCCATACCATCAATGATTTCCATGAAGTACTCTTCGTGCAAATCAAAATTTTGCAAGGCAGTTTGCAGCGCTAAACCAACAGGATGAGTGGGGGTTCCTTGATAAGTGCGTTGGATCTCTTCGCGCCACCAAGCTAATTTTGCTCGAGCAACATCGGTATCTTCAATGTCATCTACCGTATCATCTACTTCGCGACAGAACGCATACAAGGCAATAATTGCTTGGCGTTGTTGCGGAGGAAGGAAACGAAAACTGTAATAAAAACTAGATCCGCTTTTAGCTGCTTTATTTTGGCAATATTGATCTGGCGTCATCGTTTTAACCGCTCAACAATCATGTCATTTACCAAGTGAGAATCGATGATTTCATCAATATCAGCCTCAGTTTCATAGTGATACCAAGTACCTTCAGGGTAAATAACTAATATTGGGCCTAAAGTACAGCGATTAAGACAACCTGCATTATTAACGCGGATTTTTTTTAGTTTTAATTCTTTCACTCGCTGTTTCGCATAGTCACGTAAGGATTGCGCATCGCCGGTTTGTTGGCAGCTTACTAGCTCACCATCACGTTGATGAGTACAGAAAAATAAGTGGTATTTATAAATGTCAGTCATAGGCAAAGAATAACGGATAACGAGATAGAGACAAAAGTTATTTAATGTATAAGCTTTTTGTAAGCTACGTTTAGGTGCAGCAGCATATTAATAACATCTAAGTAAAATCATCGAAGAATATGCTGATGAAGACATTTTTAAATAAATGCTTTGTTTAGAATTTTCGACTGATCGAAAAATCAGCTAGCGAGGCTAAGGCTTGTTTATAAGGTGAGTCAGCTAAAACAGCCAGTGCTAGTTTTGCTTGGGCGACTTCATTCGCTGCCGCTTTTGCGGTGTAATCAATTGCACCGGTCGATTCGATAATATCAATAATGTCGTTAATTTTATCGCGCTGGCCTTTCTCAATGGCTTCGCGAATCACAAGTGCTTGTTGATGGGTTCCATGCTGCATTGCGAAAATAAGCGGCAAGGTTGGCTTGCCTTCGGCAAGATCGTCACCAATATTTTTACCGATAGTCTCGCTTGATTCGCTGTAATCTAATAGGTCATCTACTAATTGAAATGCACTACCAAGATGCATGGCATAACTTGTCATCGCCTGTTCTATTTCAAGATTACTATTCGAAATGACCGCGCCCAGCAAACCCGCAGCTTCAAATAACTTTGCAGTTTTATGATGAATAACTTCTAAATAACGCGCTTCAGTAGTATCAGCATCATTGCAATTAAGAAGTTGTAATACTTCACCTTCCGCGATGACGTTGGTGGTATGTGATAACACTTTCATCAAGCGCATCGAATCCATTTCAACCATCATCTCGAATGAGCGGGTATATAAAAAATCCCCGACTAAAACGCTCGCCTCATTGCCCCACAGGTTATTAGCTGTTTCGCGACCGCGGCGCATATCTGAATTATCGACCACGTCATCATGTAACAATGTCGCAGTATGAATAAACTCAATTATTGTCGCCAGATTGATGTGGTGATCACCTTGATAACCACAAGCACGCGCGCACAAAATAGCTAAAGCTGGGCGTAAGCGTTTGCCACCACTATTGATGATGTAATGACCTAGCTGGTTAATGAGTACAACATCAGACTGTAATCGAGATTGAATCATCGAATCAACAGCCGCCATGTCATCTTTTATGAGGGAATAAATGGATTGAATATCCACAGCGCTTAAATCCGCCTATAATGTGCGTCTGAAAAATGCGTACTTTCTCATGCAGAGCAAGTAATCGCAAATATTTTACCTTGGCCCACATAAGATATTTGATCTCTTGATTAAAAGGAGATAGAATTGCCGGTCTTTTGTTGGGTTACCCACAAATACACTTACAATTATTTTGGAGACAGCGATGTACGCTATTGTCGCGACTGGCGGTAAACAATACCGAGTTAAAGAGGGCGAAACGCTCCGTGTAGAAAAATTATTTGCTGAAGCTGGTGAAACAGTTGAGTTGGATAAGGTTTTACTTATTGGTGAAGGCGACGATATCAAAATCGGCGCACCTTACTTAGAAGGCGCTAAAGTAACGGCAACGGTTGCTTCTAATGGTCGTGGCGAAAAAGTCAAAATCATTAAGTTCCACCGTCGTAAGCATTATCGTAGACAAGCAGGTCATCGCCAGTCTTTTACTGAAATCCAGATCACTGGCATTACAGCCTAAGATCACCGACATATTTAAGAGGATTTAAAGATGGCTCATAAGAAAGCGGGTGGTAGTACAAGAAACGGACGTGATTCGGAATCGAAACGTCTTGGTGTTAAACGTTACGGCGGTGAAGCTGTTTCAGGCGGAAGCATCATTATCCGTCAACGTGGAACACGTGTTCATGCTGGTAGCAATGTAGGTATTGGTAAAGACCATACTTTATTTGCAAAAATTGCTGGCAAGGTTTTGTTTGAGACTAAAGGTCCCAACAACCGTAGCTACGTAAGTATTGTTGCTGCATAAAATATAATGTGAGCCCATTTTGGGGCAAACAGCTAAGGAGCCCCGCTGATGCGGGGCTTTTTTGTTTCTGGACGTTAATTTTAAAAATGACTAGTATGTTCAAGGTCATATAAGCATGGTTGGATAGAATGAAATTTGTAGATGAAGCGAAAATTACAGTAAGTGCTGGCGGCGGCGGTAATGGCTGCCTAAGTTTTCGCCGTGAAAAATATATCCCTTTTGGCGGTCCTGATGGCGGCGATGGTGGCGATGGCGGTGATCTTTATTTGATTGCTGATAAACAAGTCAACACGCTGATTGATTTCCGTTATAAACGTGCTTATAAGGCCCAGCGGGGTGAGCATGGTCGTGGCAAGTTGTGCAGCGGTGCTCATGGCGAAGATCTTTATATCAAAGTTCCCGTTGGTACTGAAGCATGGGATGATGATACCGATGAATTGATTGGTGATCTGGTCAAGGAAGGTGACACGTTACTGGTCGCAAAAGGTGGCTGGCATGGACTAGGCAATGCCCGTTATAAATCGAGTACTAACCGAGCGCCACGACAAACATCTGACGGTACGACTGGTGAGGAACGTCATCTACGTTTAGAAATGAAACTATTAGCAGATATCGGCCTATTAGGTTTACCTAATGCTGGTAAATCGACTTTTATTCGCCAAGTCTCTGCGGCTCAACCGAAAGTGGCCGATTATCCTTTTACCACATTACATCCTAATTTGGGTGTCGTGACGATGAAAGATGTGCGTAGTTTCGTGATTGCAGACGTACCTGGGTTAGTAGAAGGTGCTGCTGAAGGTGCTGGACTTGGACTTCAATTTCTCAAACATTTAACGCGTACTCGGCTATTGTTACATATGGTAGATATGGCACCTATTGATGCAAAACAAGATCCTGTCGAAAGCGTATTAACGATCAATCGCGAATTAGAACATTACAGCGAAGCGCTTGGTAGCCAGCCACAATGGTTGGTTCTGAATAAAATGGATTTAATACCTGAAGATATTCGTGACGAGATGTGCCAAGAAGTCTTAGAACGCTTAAATTGGCAGGGCAAAGTATTCCGAATTAGTGGACATTCAGGCGAGGCTTGTCATGAATTGTGTGAACAAATCATGGATTATTTAGACGAATTAAATGAAGCAGAGCTTGCTCAAGCTGCATTAGAAGCTGCACAGTTAGAGGAATAAAGAGTGATCAGTCCGCACCAGCAACTTGTTAATACTAAACGTTGGGTTATTAAAATTGGGAGTGCTTTACTTACTCGAGTAGGAGAAGGATTAGATTACGACCGGATCCGTTGGCTAAGCGGTGAAATTGCGGTATTACGCAGCCAAGGAAAAGAAGTGGTCCTCGTGACTTCGGGTTCTGTATCTGCAGGGATGCAACAGTTAGGATGGGCTAAACGTCCCCATGCATTGCATCAATTGCAGGCAGCAGCAAGTGTTGGTCAAATGAAGTTAATTCAGGCCTATGCGTCAGAATGTAAACATCATGACATTCACACAGCGCAGATTTTACTGACCCATTCTGATTTATCTGATCGTGGTCGTTATCTTAATGCACGCAGCGTATTGCATACTTTATTAGATATGGGGGTGCTACCCGTTGTAAACGAAAACGATACGATCGCTACCGAAGAAATTCGTTTTGGTGATAATGATACATTGGCTGCGATGACGGCTAATTTAGTTGAAGCCGATGTGTTAGTGATTTTAACGGATCAAGATGGTTTGTTTGATTCTGATCCCAGATTAAATCCTGATGCTCGAATGATTGCAGCTTCGGCTGCAAGCAATCCTGCATTAGACGGTATGGCTGGCGATGGCACAGGTTCTCTTGGTCGTGGTGGTATGGCAACTAAATTACTTGCAGCGCGTCGAGCAGCACGCTCTGGTGCCGTTACTGTTATTTTATCGGGTCAAGATCCGGAAAACTTACGTCATCTAGCAGCTGGTGTTGGTGTTGGCACATTACTTTGGCCTGACAATGAGCCAATGACTGCCCGTCAACAGTGGCTCTTAGGTCATATTCCTAAGGGGCGAATCAGTTTAGATGATGGCGCGGTAAGTGTTATTCGTCAGCAAGGCCGTAGTGTACTGCCCGTTGGGGTCAAGCAAGTTGATGGTTTATTTAAGCGCGGTGATTTAGTCGTTTGTACTGATCTTTCAGGACGTGAAGTCGGTCGAGGATTTGTCAATTATAGCGATGAAGAAGCACGTCGTATTATGGGTCATGCTAGCCGAGATATTGAAGTGCTATTAGGTTATTTAGATGAGCCTGAGCTTATTAATCGGGATAACTTAGTTATTACTGCTTAAAACTATCTGTAATAGGTGAGCTATCTATTACTCATTTAGTTTATAAATAACAGACATAAAAAAACCGACACTAAGTCGGTTTTTTTATAAGCAAAGATTGCTTAATATTCTATAGTGCGCGAACTGCGTTGTTTAAACGACTTTTGCTACGAGCAGCAGCGTTTTTATGAATAAGGCCTTTACGAGCCATTTTATCTAGAAAAGGAACAGCCGCTTTAAAAGCAGTTGTTGCTAGATCTTTGTCACCACTTGTGATGGCAGCTTTTAATTTTTTGATACTTGTACGCATCTCAGAACGTTGACTAGTGTTAAGTTGGCGGTTATCTTCCGCTTGACGAGCGCGTTTTTTTGCTTGAGCAGAGTTTGCCAAAGTGGTTCTCCTAAAAATTAGTTATTCATGTATAAAGAACAGAGCATTATCCTGATTTTTATACTGTTTGTAAATGTTATTATGTATAAAGTTTTTTTACGGAAATAAATTATGAGAATTATTACGGCAAATGTCAATGGAATTCGGGCCGCAGGCCGAAAGGGTTTTTTTGATTGGCTAAAGCTCGCACAAGCCGATGTAGTGTGTATACAGGAAACAAAAGCGCAAGTTGATCAGTTAAGTGATGAGTTGTATCACCCTACAGGCTATTCATGTTTTTATCATGATGCGCAGAAGAAGGGATATAGCGGCGTTGCATTATATTGCCGGCAGAAGCCCGATGAAGTCATAACGGGTATAGGTCATGAAGATTTTGATTCAGAGGGGCGCTATATTGAAGCAAGATTTGGTAACTTAAGTGTCATTTCTTTGTACATGCCATCCGGTTCTTCGAAGGAAGAGCGTCAACTATTCAAATATCGTTGCATGGATTATATGATGGAACGGTTAGATGAGATGAAAGCTTCGGGTCGAGATTATGTGATTTGCGGCGATTGGAATATTGCGCATAAAAATGAAGACATTCGTAATTGGAAAGGTAATCAGAAAAATTCAGGGTTTTTACCTGAAGAGCGTGCATGGTTGGATACGTTATTTTACGATGTTGGTTTCGTGGACAGCTTTCGTGAATTAGAACAAGCCGAACATCAATACACGTGGTGGTCAAACCGAGGCCAAGCTTGGGTAAATAATGTGGGGTGGCGTATTGATTATCAAGTGTTATCGCCTAGTTTAAAAGGTAAGGTCTTAGTGACGGACATCTATAAAGAAGAACGTTTTTCGGATCATGCGCCACTGATTGTTGATTATGATTATATGCTGATTACAGAATGACCCAACTTGTTCCCCATAAGAGCTGGGGTAACACATTAAAATCTTTTGTTCATCCGCGTGTGGTGACAATGTTTTTTTATGGTATTTCAGCAGGTATACCACTGCTCTTGATCTTTTCGTCATTAAGTTTATGGTTGCGAGAAGCGGGTATTGAACGCGAAGCAGTAACGTATTTCAGTTGGGCAGCTTTAGGTTATTCTTTCAAGTTTGTCTGGGCACCGTTAGTCGATAAATTACCCTTGCCGATGTTGACGCGTTTATTAGGGCGACGTCGGGCATGGTTATTATTATCGCAGCTCAGCATTATGCTAGCGATTGGTGTAATGGCGTTTATTAATCCGGCAACAGATGCCCTGACAGTGATGGCCTGGGCGGCGGTCATGTTAGGCTTCTCGTCAGCAACGCAAGATGTTGTGATTGATGCCTACCGTATAGAGTCAGCCGAAGGCGATCTACAGGCTTTAATGTCATCGAGCTACATCGCTGGTTATCGTGTTGGAATGATTATCGCCGGAGCTGGTGCTTTATTTTTAGCCAGTTATTGGGGCTCAACCAGTAATCACTATAATTATCTTGCTTGGCAAATGACCTATCTTTCGATGGTTGGCGTTATGTTAGTTGGTGTTATAACCACCTTAATCATTCCTGAGCCTGATACTCAATACACGCAACACACTGAAACGGAGAAGCGTCAACAAATCGGTTTTTTAGCACTATTTATCATTGCGGTAGTAGGATTTGTTGCAAGTTTTTATTATAGTGCTGATATCGCACTAACGAGCAAATCATCGTTATCAGTTGTATTAGGTAATAGCAATTTTGCAGCCTTTATTGTTGAATTAGTGCGCTTAACAACTGCGCTTTTTATTGCAGGTATCATTACTAAAACGATGATTTTATCAGGTCTTATTGAGCAAGATCTGGTGCGAAATACTTATATTGAACCGGTAAGGGATTTTTTTCAGCGTTATGGTGTGGCGTTAGCGTGGTTATTATTAGCTTTGATAGGCCTGTATCGTATATCTGATATTGTTTTAGGTGTTATCTCCAACGTTTTTTATCAGGACTTAGGGTTCACTAAAATCGAGATTGCCAGCGTTGTTAAAACATTTGGTTTATTTATGACGATTGTAGGCGGATTTTTAGGCGGATTATTAGCAGTACGGTTTGGTGTTATGCGTATTTTATTTTTAGGTGCTTTACTATCCGCATTAACAAATTTATTGTTTATGGTTTTGGCCGCGACAGGCCATGATATGGTCATGTTATATGTTGTTATTTCGGCAGATAATATTTCTGCAGGACTCGCTAGTGCTGCCTTTATTGCCTTTTTATCGAGCCTAACGAATATTTCTTTTACAGCAGTTCAATATGCTATTTTTAGCTCTTTAATGACGTTGTTACCCAAGGTATTAGGCGGGTATTCTGGTTCTATAGTCGATACCTTGGGTTATCAATCTTTTTTTCTTGTGACGGCATTAATGGGACTGCCTGTATTAATATTAATTATGTGGGCTAATAAACATTTTAAACTCAACAAAGTTGTTATGAGAAAATAATAAGATTAAAAACCATCTGTTGTTGCTTTGCCTGATTGCTAGAAGTCGAAAATGATGGGCTAGGGATAAAGTTGTGCATTTGGATCTGGATTATCAATCACCATGCTTCAATACAGGCTTAAGTAGAATATGCTCACAATAATAGCTTTGCCTAGGATTCTTACCAATGTGACCGTTTTATCGAACAAGATTATGTATTAAGACGAGAGTCTTTATAAATCACTAGTTGATTTCTTATTGGGAAAGAAAACCATGAATCATCAGGCGTGTAATCCTTTTGTGATTACATTACCAACCCGTTAGTCGTTAGTAAGCAGTCTATATCCATGCGATATAGGAACACAAATAGAAACACAAAGTGCAAGCATCGATATTCTTCCTTTCATCATTGCTACCGTAACAGCGATTGAGTAGGTCAAATGAGATGAACGGATCCAAATGTCAGGCTTATTCAGTTTGATTTGATGCTAAAAAGGCTTGGTATCAGAGGAGTTATTAGCACAAAATAACAAATGGAGCTCATACTTTTTAGTTCATATTTGTCGAACATTTTAAACTTTTAGCTGAGTGATGAAGGGGGGCTGGTTACGTAAATTAAAGCCTAGCCAACACAAGACTATCAGCCGTTAATTGATAGCTAGACTTCTAAGAATGAACAGATTGTTTTGCTGGCTGCTTAGATGGTTTTTGCGTACCTTCAGATGCTAAAGCGGCTAGAATGTTTTGACGAGTAATCGTGCCAACTAATCTATTATCCATAACAACGGGAAAGCGTTTATAGCTGCTTTTTAAAAATAATTCGGCGACTTCTATGATCGGTGTTTCAACATCAATTGTCTCCACGCCATAACTCATGAACTCAGATACACGTCCTGCCGCGCCTGATTGCTCATAGCCTGCATTTAAAGCGATCTTCATGCAGTCTTTTTCAGATAAAAACCCAACCATATTGCCACGCTGATCAAGGACTGGAGCGCCTGATATTTTGGATTCAAGCATATGATGAATTGCAGACAAAACATCCATATCAGTTGAAAAAGTACATTTGTTCGCTGTCATGTAGTCTTTTACTTTTAATGATGCCAACATATCTCTTCTCCGATACTTAATGTTTCTTAGCGTTTAATGTGGCTTTTTTTAGCTCACAAACTTGTTCTTCTTCTGGTGAACATGCACCACTACAGCTTCCGGCTAAACCCACTTGGTTTAGGCCACCACAACTACCTTTAATAGATGGGCGACCTAAAATAACACCGATTGCCATACCAATAATGGCGATAGAGATTATGATAAATGTAGCAATAAAAATGCCCATCAGCCACCAAAATCATCAAGGAAAATATTATCACGTTCTACGCCGAGCTCTTCCAGCATATTGACCACGGCAGAGTTCATCATTGGGGGGCCACACATATAAAATTCACAGTCTTCTGGTGCAGGATGATCTTTTAAATAGTTGTCTCGTAATACGTTGTGAATAAAGCCTGTGTAACCAGTCCAGTTATCTTCTTCAGTGGGATCAGACAGGGCAACATGCCACTCAAAATTATCATTCTCAGCCTGTAAGCTATCAAAATCTTCAACATAAAACATTTCACGAACGCTACGCGCACCATACCAAAATGAAATTTTACGTTTGCTATGTAAGCGACGAAGTTGATCAAAAAGATGAGAACGCATTGGCGCCATACCTGCGCCGCCACCGATGAAGACCATTTCCTTATCGGTTTCTTTGGCAAAAAACTCACCAAAAGGACCTGAGATAGTCACTTTATCACCAGCTTTAAGATTAAATATATATGAGGACATTTGGCCTGGTGCTACAACATCAGTGCCAGGTGGTGGTGATGCAATCCTTACATTCAGCATAATAATGCCTTCTTCTTCAGGATAGTTCGCCATTGAATATGCACGTATTACATCTTCCTTGACTGTTGATGTATAACGCCACATATCAAACCGATCCCAATCACCACGATATTCTTCATCTATATCGAAATTTTTATACTCACTGACATGAGGAGGGCATTCAATTTGAATAAAACCACCAGCTTTAAAATCGACTTTTTCGCCCGACGGTAATTCTAAGACGAGTTCTTTAATGAACGTTGCAACATTGTCGTTAGAACGGACAGTACACTCCCACTTTTTAACGCCAAATACTTCTTCAGGGACTTGGATTTTCATATCTTGTTTTACAGCGACCTGGCAAGATAGCCGCTCACCTTGTGCCGCCTCACGTTTCGTAATGTGAGATTGCTCGGTTGGTAAAATGGAACCACCACCCTCGAAGATCTTAACTTTACATTGACCACATGTTCCGCCGCCGCCGCAAGCTGAAGATACAAATAAGTTCGCATCAGCTAAAGCGCCTAGTAATTTACCTCCAGCAGCACAACTTATTGTTTTTTCATCGTTGATAACAATGCTAATATCGCCTGTGGATACAAGCTTTGAACGAGCACTTAAGATCAAGAAAACCAATGCCATAATAATGACGGTAAAAAGGGCAATGCCCAGTACTATTTCCATTACAGTTGAATCCCCGAAAATGCCATAAATCCAAGCGCCATCAGACCTGCGGTTATAAACGTGATTCCGAGCCCTTGTAGACCATCGGGCACGTCAGAATATTTGAGCTTTTCACGAATCCCTGCAATTGCAGTGATAGCCATTGCCCAACCTAAGCCACTGCCTACGCCGTAGACAGCGCTTTCAGCTAAGTTGTAGTCTCGTTCAACCATGAATAAGGTACCACCAAGAATGGCACAGTTCACGGTAATCAAAGGTAAGAATATCCCCAATGCATTGTAGAGTGCAGGTGCAAACTTATCCATAGCCATTTCTAGAATTTGCACCATGGCAGCGATAACGCCGATGTAACTGATCAATCCTAAGAAACTAAGATCAACATCAGGAAAACCTGCCCAAGCCAACGCGCCATCTTTTAGTAAAAACTGATAGATAAGATTGTTAGCAGGTACGGTTATCATTTGTACCAATACTACTGCGATACCTAAACCAAGTGCAGTTTCTATTTTCTTTGAAACGGCCAAGAAGGTGCACATACCAAGGAAGAAGGATAATGCTAAATTCTCAATGAAAATAGATTTAATAAATAGGCTTAAATAATGCTCCATTTATAGAACCTCCGTGCGGTGAACTTGATGAATTTGGTAATCAGCAGGCTCAACCTGTTCCTTTTTAAGGCTCCGAACAAGCCATATGATTAAACCAATTACAAAGAATGCACTTGGGGGTAGTAACATTAATCCGTTTGGAACATACCAGCCACCCTCGTTAGCAACAGGGATAACAACATGGCCAAATAATTTGCCTGATCCTAAAAGCTCCCTAAAAAATGCAACAATCATCAGGATTAGACTGTAGCCTAAACCATTACCTATACCATCGAAAAAACTGAGGACTGGTGGGTTCTTCATTGCAAAAGCTTCAGCGCGACCCAACACGATACAGTTAGTAATGATCAAACCAACAAACACTGATAACTGTTTACTTGCATCATAAGCGTAGGCTTTTAATAGTTGATCAACAATGATTACTAGTGAGGCAATAATTGTCATTTGTACGATGATGCGAATACTGGATGGAATATGATTACGTATTGAACTTATCATTGCACTGGAGAATGCGGTAACGGTAGTCAGTGCAATACTCATGATTAATGCAGCCATCATGTTGGTTGTTACAGCCAACGCGGAACAGACACCTAATACTTGAAGTGTGATCGGATTATTGTCAATGAGTGGATCAACTACACTCGATTTGATTGCGTTTGCCATTATTATTTCTCAGCCTCACTCATTTTCTTCAAATAGGGACCAAAACCATCGTCGCCTAACCAGAAGTTAACAAGATGTGATACGCCGCGACTCGTTAATGTCGCACCAGATAGTCCATCGACTTTATGTTCAGCACCTTCTACTTGATAGTCAACATGTCCACGAATAACTTCAATCTCTAATTCCCCTGCATCATTAAATATCTTTTTACCCTGCCATTGCTTACGCCACTTTGGGTTATCGACCTCACCACCTAATCCAGGTGTTTCTGCATGCGAATAAAACTGGAGTCCCCCAATAGTGTTAAAGTCAGATTCGAGTGAAACAAACCCATATAGCGTTGACCATAAACCATAGCCATGAATGGGTAAAACTACTCTTTTTAGATTGTCACCATCTTTCAACAGATAGACTTTTGCAAGATTCGCTCGACGGCCAATATTTGCGATATCTTGCTGTGGAGATAATTTGATGCTTTGAGAAGGGTCACCTGAAGCTTTACGTTGGTCGTAAGTGTTAGGATCGATATCAGAATATTCACCTGTATCAAGGTCTACGATTTTAACTTCAAACTGTTCAAAAAGCGTATTCACATCAGAAGACTTATCAAGCAAGCCTGTGACAGCCAGGATATTTTTTTTGATATCAACTTGTTTATTTTCAACTTGTTTTGGCTTGAACATTACTGCCGATGTTGACACTAATATTGAACATACCAAACAAAGCAGAAATGCAACGATGATCGTTTTTTTAGGGTCATCGTTTGGCAAGCCAAGAATCGATGCAATCAAACCTTTCTTTTTATTAGTTTCGGCCATAGTCCTTAACTTCGCTTTAATCTACGTTGAACGTTGGCACGCACGACAAAATAATCAATCAATGGTGCAAAAATGTTGGCAAACAGAATGGCAAGCATAATACCTTCTGGGAAAGCGGGATTTATGACACGGATTAATACCGTCATAAAACCAATCAAGGCACCATAAATCCAGCGACCTTTATTGGTCATGGCTGCTGATACTGGATCAGTAGCCATAAATATCATGCCAAATGCAAAACCACCAAGTGTTAAATGCCAATACCATGGTAAGGCAAACATGGGGTTAGTATCGCTACCAATCCAGTTGAATAATAAACTGGTTGCTACCATCCCCAAAAACACACCAAAAATAATGCGATAGGAAGCTACACGGGTATACAGTAAGAACGCAGCGCCAATTAAACAGGCTAAGGCTGAAGTCTCTCCGATTGAACCTTGCATTGAACCCAAGAATGTTTGTGTCCAAGTAAAGCCAGCATCTGTAATTGCTTCGAGGCCACCTGAAGCGCCCAATGCTAACGGTGTCGCACCTGAAAAGCCATCGATAGCCGTCCAAACAGCATCACCTGACATCTGAGCAGGGTAGGCAAAATATAAAAATGCACGACCTGTTAAAGCTGGATTCAAGAAGTTTTTACCTGTACCGCCAAATACTTCTTTACCTAATACGACACCGAAGATAATACCCAAAGCCACTTGCCATAAAGGCGTGGAGGCGGGCAATATTAATGTGTATAACATTGAAGTAACAAGGAAGCCTTCGTTTACTTCATGATTACGAATAGCGGCAAATAGTACTTCAAACGTACCACCAGCAATCAATGTTGTCAGGTAAATCGGTAAAAAATAAAGTAGCCCATGGAACATGCTTGCACTAATACTCTCGGGATTAAAACCTACACCCAAGTAACTAATTATGGCGCCTCTCCAGCCATCAAGCTCGGTCATACCCATTTGAGTCATCGCTAAATTTGCTTGATGTCCTGTATTCCAAAGCATCATTAAGATAACGGGTAATGTCGAAATAACGACATAAGTCATTAATCGTTTTAGGTCGATGCCATCTCGTACATGGGGCGAACCGCGTGTGGTATCTGCTGGTGAGTACAAAAAGGTATCCACCATTTCAAAGACGGCAAAATACTTATGATAAGGACCGCCTTTTTGAAATGAAGGCTCCATCCGGTCAAGGAAACGTCGCAAACGTGCCATGCTTATCCTTCTTTTTCTATTTGTGTAAGATTGCTACGAAGTGCAGGACCATATTCGAACTTGCCTGAACAAACGAAAGAACAAAGTGCTAAGTCTTCTTCATCTAACTCTAATGCACCTAGAGCCTGAGCGGAATCGGTATCCTGAACAATCAATGCGCGTAATAATTGTGTTGGTAGAATATCTAAAGGCATCACCGACTCAAACGCACCGACAGGTACCATTGCCCGGGGACTACCATTTTGAGATGTTGTTAAATTAAGCGCTTTGGCCCCTAACATTTTCGATATAAAAACATTAAGTGCAGAGAACTTATTTTTACCAACAGGCTTAATCCAGCCAAAAAACTCACGATCTGTTGCTTCTGCAATGACCGAAATTTGATGATGGAATCGTCCAATATAAGCGGCCCAATTGGCAGCAGTATGGCCTCGGAGCACTGAACCTGAAATAACACGAGCTTGGATATTTTGTACTTCACCGGTTACTAAATCTTCGGTGTTTGCACCTAATCGTGTACGTACTAAGCGAGGCTCGTTAACGAGTGGACCTGCTAATGAGATAACCCGCTCAACCCACAAATGACCGGAGGTGAAGAGCTTACCTACCGCAATAACATCTTGATAATTAATTTGCCATACTGTTTTTTGAGCACTGACAGGAGCAAGCAAATGAATGTGAGTGCCTGCTAATCCTGCCGGATGGGGACCTGAAAAGGTATGGCTTTCTACATTTGAAGCGGGTGTATTTGTAACTGGTGATGTTTCTGACTGACAAACAAAGACTTTACCATCGGTTAGGCGACTTAATACCGTCAATCCGTGAGCATACTCATTTGCATATTCTTTGATAACTACATCAGGATCGGCCGCCAATGGATTCGTATCTATTGCCGTGACAAAAATAGCGTATGGACTTGTTTCTGGGTCAGGTGATTTACTGTATGGACGGGTGCGTAATGCTGTCCATAAACCCGAGTTAAGCAAATTGTTCTTCACATTATCACGGCTTAAGCCATTTAGTTGGGAAGGTTCATAAGTTTGGAAAGTAACTTCGTCATTACCTTCAAGCTCAATGATTACAGCTTGTAATACACGTTTAGCACCTCGTTTAATTGAGATGATCTTACCTGCACCAGGAGCAGTAAAATGTACGCGGGGATTTTTTTTATCAGTGAAGAGTGTCTGGCCGAGTTTTACGTCTTGACCTTCTTCAACAAGCATTGTTGGTTTCATACCAACATACTCGCTTCCTAGAATGGCGACGGACTTGACCGTATTCACATTATTACTAATGGATTGTGCGGGCTCTCCCGCGAGGGGCAATTTAAGCCCTTTCTTTATAGAAAAATGCATAGATGCCTAGTCGGTGGGTTTTTGGACCCGCCTTCCGAACTCCCCTTTAACTTAAGAATAGTAAATGTTTTACTAGTATAGGTATTGTTTGGAAATATGGAAAGGTGTTTGCGCTATTCTAAAAGTAAAAATGAATATATTTAAGACTAATGAGCATCTTTAAGCCAACGTAAGCAGATTATAAATGCTAAGCCAGCAGCGATTGCTGCGATAGTAAATGTGGCTGTCGGCCCCGGTGATACCCATAAATAACCACTCAATAAACTGCCACCTGCACCACCTGCACCAAAACCAATACTGCTATATAAACCTTGACCTCTCCCTTGGTTTTTTCCTGTGAAATGTTGATGAACCCATTCAATCGCTGCGACATGAAAGGTACCAAAACTAGCTGCATGGAGTAGTTGAGCAAACAATAATAAGGCTAAAGAGTCAGGATAAAGACCGATCAAAAGCCAACGTAGTGAGCTTAAGAGTAAGCTCGCTAATAATACTTTGCGGATGCCATAATGCGGTAGCCAGCGATGCATAAATAAAAAGACAATGACTTCGGCGACAACGCCTAAAGCCCAGAGTTGTCCTATTAAGGTCCTACTATAATGATGCTGTTCTAAGTAAATCGTATAAAACGTGTAATAAGGCCCATGACTCAGTTGAATTAGGAAGCAAATCGCTAAAAAAGCTAAGACTTCGCGCCGCTTTATAATACTCATTATGGGTTGATGAGCAAGGCTTAAGTAACTGGGCGATGACTCAGGTACGCTCAAACTAATCAACCAAATTGCAGATAAGCTAATCAGCATGGTGTATGGAATGATGTCGGCATCAAAGTGTTCTAGTAATACACCTAATACGACGACAATAGCGATAAAACCGACTGAACCCCAGATCCTGATCTTGCTGTAGTGATGGCTGTGTTCACCAAGGTGTTGCAACGTGGTGACTTCAAATTGGGGTAAAGTAGCATTCCAGAAAAAGCTGAACAGAAACATCACGCCAGCCATCCAGAGATAACTATCACCAAATAATACTGCTGAAAAAACAAGCGCACTCATAAACGTGCCTAAACGGACAATTTTCATCCGCTGGCCACGATGATCAGCAATCCAACTCCAGATATTAGGCGCGATTACCCGAGTAACCAGTAATATTGCGGTGAACTCACCTATTTCTAGTGCCGAAAATCCTTTCCATTGCAGATAAAGCCCCCAATATGGGAGCAATAAACCTAATGATGCAAAGTAAAAAAAGTAAAAGCCAGAAAGACGCCAATAAGGCATGTTATTAGCAGGCACGCCTTATTTATGCTTGAGCAGGAATAATCGGTGTCGTTGTGGTGACATCACTATTTTGTGCGCGGTGACGTAACATATGATCCATTAATACAATGGCTAACATCGCCTCGGCAATCGGTGTTGCACGAATACCGACACAAGGATCATGTCGACCTTTAGTTACAACTTCGACCGCTTCACCTGCGGTATTAATACTGCGACCAGGAATACTTAAGCTCGATGTCGCTTTGAGTGCCATGCTGACCAAGATATCTTGGCCACTTGAGATACCACCTAAAATACCACCAGCATTGTTGCTTAAAAAACCTTCTGGTGTGATTTCATCACGATGTTCAGAGCCTTTTTGCGTCACAGAGTCAAAACCTGCGCCAATTTCTACGCCTTTTACCGCGTTAATACTCATCATTGCATGTGCAATTTCGGCATCAAGTCGATCAAAAATAGGTTCGCCTAAACCGGGTGGTACATTGCGAGCAATAACATTAATTCGAGCACCGATAGAATCACCTTTCAGTGTTTTCATATAGTCTTCAATTGCTTGCTCTTTATCAGGGTCAGGGCAGAAAAAGGCGCTTTTTTCTATATGTTCCCAGTCAAGTTTTTCCATTTTGACAGGACCAAGCTGAGCTAAATAACCTTGTATTTCAATGCCAAAACGTTCACGTAGATATTTTTTTGCGATACCGCCTGCAGCGACTCGCATAGCCGTTTCACGAGCCGAGGAACGACCGCCACCACGGTAATCACGGAAACCATATTTTTGATGATAAGTGTAGTCAGCATGAGCAGGTCGGAACTGATGCATGATGTTGCCGTAATCTTTTGAGCGTTGATCGGTATTCTCAATGATCATGCCAATCGATGTTCCCGTTGTTTTGCCTTCAAATACACCTGACAGAATTTTAACTTGATCTAGTTCTTGGCGCTGTGTGACATAACGTGTTTTACCTGGACGACGACGATCAAGATCGCTCTGTAAATCAGCTTCTGTCAGTGCAATTCCTGGCGGACAACCATCCACAATACAGCCGATCGATGGGCCATGACTTTCGCCAAAACTGGTGATGGTAAATAATTTTCCGAAGCTGTTACCTGACATAATTTTAAGGTCTCAATAATTTTTTAAACAATGACTAAACGATGAACAGAGTAGCAAATCCGAGGAATGCCATAAAACCAACCACGTCCGTGACCGTTGTCAGTAAAACGCCTCCAGATAGTGCAGGGTCGATTCCAACACGTTTTAACAAAATTGGAATCGTTACGCCGGCAAGAGCGGCAGCGACTAAGTTGATTATAATTGCGGCACCCATTAGTACGCCTAATGAAATATTATCAAACCATAAAATAGTAACAGCTGCTATCGCGACGGCCCATATGACGCCATTAGTGGCCCCCACGGCGAGTTCTTTTCGTAATAACCACCGCTGGTTGTTATCATTAAGTTGTCCTAATGCCATCGAGCGAATAACGAGAGTGAGGGTTTGGCTTCCTGCAACGCCGCCCATACTGGCGACGATAGGCATCAATATGGCAAGAGCAACTTGTTTTTCAATCGTGGTATCAAATAACCCGATAACCCATGAAGCCAAAAATGCCGTAAGTAAATTAACACCTAACCATAATGACCGACGATGTACGCTTTTTTTGACCGGAGCAAAGGTATCTTCGTCTTCACCTAAACCGGCCATACTGAGCATGGAATGTTCCGCTTCATCACGGATAACATCGACCACGTCATCAATGGTGATACGACCAACAATGTGATTATCTTTGTCTACAACGGGTGCTGAAATAAGATCATGCTTTTCAAAGCGATGAGCAACATCTGTTTCGGACATTAACACTGGAATAGCTTTAATTTGGTTAGACATCACATGGCTCACCGTCAATGAGCGACTGCGACTAACCACCTTAGATAAAGGCAAGGTACCAATGTATTTATCTTCATGATCGACAACATAGAGACTATCTGTGTTCTCTGGTAAGTCTCCGAGTCGGCGTAGGTAACGTAATACTACTTCCAGTGTAATATCGGACCGTACGGTGACGACATCGGTATTCATCAGACCACCGGCAGTATCTTCCTCATGCGCTAAGATGGTTTCAATTCGCCGACGGTGTTGTCCATCCATACCGCGTAATACTTCACGCATGACATGTTCAGGTAAATCTTGCAGGATATCGGCAACGTCATCGGCATCAAGATCTTCGGTAGCGCTGAGTAAGTCAGCGGTATCCATATTAGTCATTAAGTCTGAACGGACATCATCACCAATATAGGATAAAACCTCACCACGTAGATCAGGCGGAATAATTGGCCAGCATATTTTTCGTTCGTTAGGCGGTAATGATTCTAGTAAATGAGCCGTTTCTGCAGGGTGGAGACTCGCTAGCAATCGTCGCATGCGTTTAAAACGCCCACTTTTTAGCGCTTCAGAGAGTGTCTCAAGCGGTAAATTAATAGCATGTTTTTCATCGAGCTCTGACATGACCTAGTCTCAAAATAGGGCGAACATAGGGAAAACGTAGTGATGGCTAAGTTTAGCGGCTTGCGGGGTGACTTAATAGTGCTAAATAGGCAGAAGTTTTCGTGAAGGGCTAAATGTTAGCCATGACGATATGAATAGAACCAAATAGAGATTTACTTCTGTCCACCGTAACTTTTGATCAAATACATCCTACAATGTTTATATGGCATCGTTATGCGCAAATTGACACGCTACTTTGAGCCCTATGATTTAGATGTATTTGATCAAAATAATTAGGATGCGATGCACATTGTGTTATTGATTTTCTCTAATAAAACCTGAGCATCGTTCGCATCAGCAAGCTCCATTATTTGCAATGTATTACTCGGTAACAGGGTTAAATCTGTTTCATTGATGATTTGTTTTACCACTAATATCGCGTTGGGATGCATACTGAAATGTTCTAAACCCATTGCGAGGAGAAGTCGCGTGTAACGTGGATCCCCCGCCATTTCACCACACATGGAAACAGGAATGTCGTGCTTTTTACCTGCATCTAAAGTCATCGCAATCAACTTTAATACTGCAGGATGAAGTGGATCATAAAGATAGTTAACATTGTCATCAATACGGTCAATAGCTAGAGTATATTGAATAAGGTCATTGGTTCCTATTGATAAAAAGTCGACTTGTTTAGCAAACATTTCAGCACATACTGCACTGGCAGGGATTTCAATCATCGCTCCTATTTCAATGTGACGATCATATTCTAAACCTTCGTTATCCAACTCCTGTTTGCACAGTTGCAACAAGTGCTTGGCTTGGATGATTTCTTGTGTGCTGGAAATCATCGGGAACATAATTTTAATTTTACCAAATGCCGATGCTCGTAAAATGGCGCGCAGTTGGGTGCGAAACATAGTTGGAAACTTCAAACATAATCGAATTGCACGAAGGCCTAATGCGGGATTAGTTGCCGTTTGTCCTGAGGTGCGGCCGCCATCAACCGGTTTATCAGCACCTAAATCAAAGGTACGGATGGTGACGGGCTGATTATTCATGCCTTCTACCACATCACGGTAAGCGGCTAATTGCTCTTCTTCTTCTGGCGGGGTCATCCGGTTCATGTACAAAAATTCAGTACGATATAAACCGATACCTTGTGCGCCTATATTACTAATAGCGGAGATGTCTTCTGGCAACTCGGCATTGGCGAGCAAAGTAATTGTTTTGCCGTTACGTGTTTTAGTCGGTTGAGATTTGTATTTGCTGAGTGATGCAATATGTTTATCAAATGCAATGCGGCGAGTTCGATATTCAGCTTCGGTTATTTCGTCGGCGCCTGCGAGTAACATGCCGTTTTCGCCATCTACAATCAGCAGTTCGTTATCTTGAATATAACGACGTACCGAACCTACGCCGACAATCGCAGGGATCCCTAGGCTTCGCGCTAAAATAGTGGTGTGAGAGGTCGCGCCCCCATGCTCGGTCACAAAGGCAGCAATACCTTGATGTTGCATTAATAATGTATCTGCTGGGGTAAGATCTTCAGCAATAATAATGTGGCCTTTCAGACGGCCATCTGGAATCTCATGATCGGCGACGTCTTGATCAGATAAAATGCGGTGAATACGATTAACCACATGATCAACATCATCACGCCGCGTGCGTAAATAAGGATCATCCATTTCATTAAAGACATTAATCAAAGCATCGCGTTGCAGCTGTAATGCCCACTCAGCGTTACAATGCCGCGACCGAATCATCTCTACCGGTACTTTTGATAATGATGAATCATTCAGCATTAATAAATGTGTATCGATAAAGGCGGACACATCGGTAGGCGCATTGGCAGGAATCTGATTACGAATGGCTTTGAGTTGCTTCTTTGCTTCGGCAAGTGCGTCACAAAAACGCTCAACTTCTTCTTCAATCGCAAAAGCGGGTATTAGGTATTCCCGAACATCTGGTTGATTATGAAACAGTATGTGCGCCTTACCAATCGCGATCCCTCGCGAAACACCAATGCCTTGTAATTCAAGGGTCATTCACCTTCTCCAAAGTAAGTGTTGATAAGCATATCAATCGCTTGTAAGGCTTGTTCGGCATCTTCACCTTCAGCTGTGACTTGTATTTCAGTACCTTTAGCAGCGGCTAACATCATCACACCCATGATGCTTTTTCCATTGACGCTACGGCTATTACGTGAGACTTGAATATCAGCATTAAATTGAGATGCAGTGGTCACAAATTTAGCCGCAGCACGAGCATGTAGACCTAGATTATTAATGATGGTGAAGGTTTGTTCAATCATAATTTATACCCTGTGTGATGGCAGCAAACGATGCCCTCTATGCCACCACTGATGGCTTTTTTCTCTAATTCATCCAGATTCAAATTTGGATAATTCAGCACGCGAATTAACATCGGCAGATTCAGACCTGCAATAATACGAATATCATCACGATCAGAAACGGCGCAAGCAATATTACTGGGCGTAGAGCCAAACATATCGGTCAGGATAAGGATTCCATTTCCCTGATCAAGACCCTTGAGTTCTGTTTCAAACTGACGGCGAATGCTGGCGGGATTATCTTTACTGCCAATAGCAAGTACTTTTGTTGGTAATGGACAACATGACAGCATTTGTCGTGCAGTATTAATTAATTCGGTGCCAATTTGATTATGAGATACGATTAAAATGCCTACAGCCATGATAATTCTCTGTCTTTGAACGTGGTAGTTACATCAGCATGAGGGCTTAATGCCCTTTGGTTTATATGTACGTTTAAACGCAGTGGAGTGCGGACTCGTTTACCAATCATGTTGTGATACCTAATAAAGTAAATGGATGTTGTTGTAATTGATTATCAGCAGAATAAGCATTTTCTTGCATCTTTAGCCAACATAATAATCGACTGGATAAGGAAATGGGTGTTGAGATTGAAAGTATTAACCGTGGAAAAGCTTTATCTAAAACAGTATAAAATTGTCTTTCTAGAAAAAGGTCAATATTTGTATCGTGATGTTCGGTGAGTTCGACAACATAATTCAACGGATATTCGCTCTGCCAAGCTTGATCACCAAAGACATTGGTCACAGAAATAAGGCCGAGTTCTCGGGTATGCAGTAATCCTGATAAAAGAGGCGGACAATGGCCACAGATAATATTATCTGTATCATAAAAATCGATGACATCATCAGCGATAAGTTGATGTTGATGAGACAGTAGTTCTAGTGCTAGGCTACTTTTGCCAATAGCGGGTGAACCAATAATCAACACGCCATAACCTGCGACGTTCATAAAAACGCCGTGGTGGCTTTCTAATCGTTCGTGTTGTGTGCCCACACGTGTTTAGTTGTCATCACTCGCCAGCAATATTTCAAATATTTGCTCAGCATTGGTGGATTGACGGATCTTGGTGCAGGTTTCTTCGTCACGAAATAAACTGACTAATCGAGAAAGTTGCTGCAAATGTTGGTCATTGCCATCTTGCGGGACTAATAAACCAAAAATGATATCAACGGGTTTACTATCTATGGATTCATAATTGACAGGGGTGTCTAACGTCATCATGGCAGCAATTGTGTGTGTAATGCCGGGAATACGGGCGTGCGGTATTGCCACGCCCTTACCCAAACCTGTACTGCCTAGCCGTTCACGCTCAAAGAGTGCCTGAAAGATAGTATCAGCAGTTGCCGCGTTGGTATTAGCGGCTAATCGTTGACTTAAATTTTCAATAATGCGTTTTTTGCTTGTAGCTGCATCATGACAAAGAATATTGTCGGCGTTAATGAGTAGGGCGGCGATAAGCATAATAAAACCTGAGATTAACCTGCGTTGTGTTTCATATCATGGCCATCAGCTTGATGATGATTTTTGATTTTATCTTTATGCTTGATAATTTGACGATCAAGTTTTGCAATCAAGTTATCAATTGCTGTGTACATATT
The DNA here is from genome assembly GCA_011053005.1 of Methylophaga sp. GTDB lineage: Bacteria > Pseudomonadota > Gammaproteobacteria > Nitrosococcales > Methylophagaceae. Next base: position 111,222 of record DRHW01000020.1, on the reverse strand, counting down.
GTCACCTTCGTCTGAGGCAAATAAATCTGCACCACTAGCATGAACAGTCGCTTCTGCTTTTTGGCGATCTTTTTCAACAGATAAGATGACATGGACGTTGGTCATGTGATCAAAGTGACGTGTTAATTTTTCAAACTTATTATTAACATGGTCACGAAGACTATCGGTGATATCAACATGTTGTCCGGTTAAGTTTAATTGCATTTTGCTACTCCTGTTGGTCAATAAAAAACTGATTTATACCAGCCGCTTGCGTTCGTTAGAGGGCGAAATAGACAGGGTTTCTCGATATTTCGCAATGGTTCTGCGTGCTACATTAATACCTTGTTCTACAAGAATTTCAGCGATTTTACTGTCGCTAAGAGGCTTTCTTGGATTCTCAGCGAGGACGAGTTTTTTAATGATGGCACGTATTGCTGTTGCTGAACACTCCCCACCATTATCTGTACTGACATGGCTGGAGAAAAAATATTTCAATTCAAAAATACCGCGAGGAGTGTGTAGATATTTTCGGGTAGTAACACGTGAAATAGTCGATTCATGCATTTCGACAATTTCAGCGATATTGGCTAAAACCAATGGTTTCATGGCTTCATCACCATGGTCAAGAAAGTTTTGTTGCCGATCAACAATCGCCTCTGTCACTTTTAATAAGGTTTCATTCCGGCTTTGTAGGCTTTTTAAAAACCAGCGAGCTTCTTGTAAGTTATTCTTTAAATAGGTGTTTTCAGCACTATTATCAGCTCGTTTAATAAGTTGAGCATAGTGCTCAGCAACCTGTAAACGAGGTGCATTGTCAGGATTGAGGGATAACTGCCAACGACCGTTTAGTTTGCGGGCATAAACGTCAGGCACAATATATTCTGTTTTATCTTGTTGGATATGACTGCCTGGACGAGGATTGAACAATTGAATTGAACGTACAAGTTCAGTGAGTTCTTCATCAGTGATTTTTAAGGCACGCTTAATTTGGGCGTAATCACGTTTGGCTAGTGTATCTAAATGTTTATCGATAAGTTCGGTGAGCAATGGTAAATGATCGAGTTCAGTTTCATAGAGTTTAAGCTGAATTAATAAACATTCTCGTAAGTCACGGGCGGCAACACCAACAGGATCAAAGTGTTGTATGCGGTGAAGTACAGCCTCGATCTCATCAAGTTCAACCTCGTTATATTCTTCGCCCAAGCTTTGTTGAATATCTTCAAGAGTGATTTTGATATAACCGTCATCTTCAATGGCATCGATAATCGTTGCTGCAATTTCTTGTTCAGTTGCAGAAAAAGGCGTTAAGCGCATTTGCCAAAGTAAGTGTTCTTGCAAGGAGTCGCCACTATTATCTTGATTATCACGCTCTAAACCAGAATCAGAAACTTGGCCTGATAACAGAGATACAGGTTGGGTATCAAAGGTGTCTTCCCACTCACTGTCTGTCGGTAATTCATCGGGAATTGATGCATTTTCAAGCTGACTGACATCTTGGTTTTCGCGTGCAATCACCTTGTCATTTTCTTGTTGGATTGCCGCATGATCATCGTGATCAAAGTCATCTTCAACTTCAAGTAGCGGATTGGTTTCCAGCGCTTCTTGAATTTCAGCCTGTAATTCAAGCGATGATAATTGCAATAAGCGAATGGCTTGTTGCAACTGTGGTGTCATCGATAAGCTTTGGCCTACACGTAGCTGTAACGAGGGTTTCACAGATTTTCACAATCAAAATAAAATATCATGGCTCAATGGTACCGCAAGTCTGATGAGCTTGCCTACTAGCAAAATGCTTAAAAATTAAATTACTGTCGTTACAGTGGATTTGAAGCTCAATTAAAGGACATATTCTAAGAATAAATTTCACCTGAGGAGCGCTTAAGGGCTGAGGTTTGATTGATTTACGTAATACACATTAGTGCTTATTGCTTGTTTAGTATTAGGTCATATGCTGTTACAAAAAGTCTGTTGAATACTTAATTTCATGCCTTGTCGCGGCATAAATTTTTTGTAGGATAAATTACAAAGTGTTAGCACAACTGTGGTGTATTGATGAAAATCATTCTAATACCTAAACTATATTGGCATCGAAATATTTAATAAACTTAAAGCGCTTGTGATACGAAATTCATTTTCTAGTCAATCAAACCTAAACGCTGACAGATAGTAAGTGTTGGCTCGGTTCTATTCATCGTATAAAAATGTAGGCCTGGTACGCCGACATTAATTAATTTTTCGGTAAAGTCAGTTAGAAAATCTAAGGTGAATGCTTGTAATGAATCAGTATCGTCGTGAAATTCTTCTAGTCTTTTACGTAACCAGCGAGGGATTTCAGCGCCGCAGCCATCCGAAAAGCGAGCAAGCTGAGAGAAATTATTGATCGGCATAATGCCTGGGATTATTGGAATCTCAATTCCATTTTTCTGGCAGCGATCAAGAAAATATAAATAAGAATCAATATTATAAAAATACTGGGTCAGTGCACTATTGGCGCCAGCATCTACTTTGCGTTTAAAATTAATAAAATCAGCGTGTGCTGAGTCTGCCTGTGGATGAACCTCAGGATAAGCGGCGACTTCGATCGTAAAATAATCACCTGTTTCTTGGCGAATAAATTCGACTAATTCATTTGCATAACGAAAATCACCTGGATCGCGCATGCCGGAAGGTAAATCACCACGCAAAGCAACAAGGCGTTTGATGCCATGAGATTGATAAGTATTGAGCATGTCACGAATACGTTCAGCCGTAGAACCGACGCATGATAAATGTGGCGCAGCATCAATATTGGTAATGGCATGGGTTTGTTGAATTTCAACCACGGCATCTAAAGTATTGTCTTGTGTTGATCCTCCAGCGCCAAAGGTGACGGAATAAAACTCGGGCTTCAGCGGCGAAAGTTGCTCGCGAACTTCGCGCATAGTCGCAATACCTTTATCCGTTTTAGGCGGGAAGAATTCGCAGCTGATAGTCAGTTTATTAGTCATAGTGAATACACAAAGAGAAGTTGGAAGACAATTTTATATACTTGTTTTTCGCTGAAAAATGAGACGTTTCATAATATAGAAACGCCTCATTTACAGGGTTATTACCTACAGACGATTAATAACGGTAATGGTCTGGTTTGTATGGACCTTGTTTGTCCAAACTTAAGTATTTAGCTTGTGCATCTGTTAATTCAGTGAGGTTAACACCAATTTTAGCTAAATGCAGACGCGCTACTTTTTCATCCAATGTTTTAGGTAAAACATAGACTTCATTGCTGTAATCTAAATGGTTTTCCCATAATTCAATTTGTGCCATTACTTGGTTAGTAAAAGACGCTGACATTACAAAACTTGGATGACCTGTAGCACAACCCAAATTCACTAAGCGACCTTCTGCTAACAAGGTGATGCGTTTGCCATCAGGGAAAATAACCTGATCAACTTGTGGTTTGATGTTCACCCATTCGTACTGTTTTAATGAAGCAACATCAATTTCACTATCAAAGTGACCGATGTTACAAACAATGGATTCATTTTTCATTTTTGTCATGTGGTCATGATTAATGACGTCAACATTACCTGTCGTCGTAACAAAAATATCACCTAAATTAGCCACATCATCCATGCTCACCACACGGTAACCTTCCATTGCTGCTTGTAAGGCACAGATAGGATCAATTTCAGTGACCATGACTGTTGCACCCATACCGCGGAATGCTTGAGCACAGCCTTTACCTACATCGCCATAACCCAAAACAACACAGATTTTACCGGCAATCATTACGTCTGTAGCGCGTTTGATACCGTCTAATAATGACTCACGGCAACCGTAAAGATTATCAAACTTAGATTTAGTCACAGAATCATTGACGTTGATTGCGGGTACTTTTAAAGAACCATCTTTCATCATTTCGTATAAACGATGTACGCCAGTCGTTGTTTCTTCTGACAACCCTTTAACATCTTTCAGTAATTCAGGGAATTCATCATGCATGATTTGAGTTAAATCGCCGCCGTCGTCCAAGATTAAGTTTGGACGCCAGTTGTTTGGGCCAAAAATAGTTTGTTTAATACACCAGATAGCTTCTTCGTTGGTTTCGCCTTTCCATGCAAAAACAGGAATATCTTGCGCCGCGATTGCCGCTGCCGCTTGGTCTTGAGTAGAGAAAATATTACATGAAGACCAACGTACTTCTGCGCCTAAATCAATCAATGTTTCAATGAGTACGGCTGTTTGAATGGTCATATGTAAACAACCGGCAATACGTGCACCCGCTAATGGATTTTTACCGGCATATTCTTCACGAATGGCCATTAAACCAGGCATTTCGGTTTCAGCGATTTTGATTTCTTTCGCGCCCCATTCTGCAAGGCTGATATCAGCAACTTTATAATCGGGTGTAAGGTTTTCTATAGGAGAGCTCATGATTGGATCCTTAAATATTTTTTGTGCGTAGGTAGGACAAAAATCTAACCTACGATGAATAAATTATGTGGGTTAGAGACCAGCTGCATCGCGTAATGTGTCAGCTAAATCAGTGCGTTCCCATGTGAACTCAGGTTCTTCACGACCAAAGTGTCCATAAGCCGCTGTTGCTTGATAAATTGGACGAATCAAATCGAGCATTTTTACGAGACCAACAGGACGTAAGTCAAAGTGCTCACGTACTAATTGCACGAGTTTTTCTGATGAAATTTTGCCAGTACCAAAAGTTTCAACACTGATCGATGTAGGTTCGGCGACACCAATGGCATAAGAGACTTGAATTTCACAACGATCGGCAATACCCGCGGCTACGATGTTTTTCGCCACATAACGCCCAGCATAAGCAGCACTACGGTCGACTTTAGAAGGATCTTTGCCCGAAAATGCACCACCACCGTGACGTGCCATGCCGCCGTAAGTATCAACAATGATTTTACGACCCGTTAAACCACAATCGCCAACCGGACCACCAATAATAAATTGGCCTGTTGGGTTAATGTGGAACGTGGTGTTTTTTGAAATCCATTCAGCGGGAAGCGTAGGTTTAATAATCACTTCCATGACGGCTTCCTGTAATTCTTTTAACGAAACTTCAGGATTATGTTGGGTAGATAGCACGACCGCATCAATACCAATAGGTTTGCCATCTTCATAGACAAACGTAACTTGGCTTTTGGCATCAGGACGCAACCAAGGCAACGTGCCATTTTTACGGACATCAGCTTGGCGTTTCACCAAACGGTGTGCGTAGGTGATTGGCGCAGGCATCAAAACATCGGTTTCATTGCTGGCATAACCGAACATCAAACCTTGATCACCGGCACCTTGGTCTTCAGCTGTGGCACGATCAACGCCCATTGCGATATCTGAAGATTGTTTACCAATTAACGACATTACGGCACATGTTTGGCCATCAAAACCAACATCAGAGCTGTTGTAACCAATATCTGTAATTGTTTTACGGACAACATCATCTAAATCGACCCATGCTGATGTGGTTATTTCACCGGCAACAACGGCGGCACCTGTTTTGACCAAAGTTTCGCAAGCAACACGTGCATGCGGATCTTGGCGTAGGATCTCATCTAAAATGGCATCTGAAATCTGGTCGGCCACTTTATCAGGATGGCCTTCGGAGACCGATTCGGAAGTAAAAATTAAACGACTACTCATGATCAATTTACCTCAATTGATTGAATTTAAAGTGAAGAGAGTTGGTTTATGTGTTTGCGAGATTGTCAGCAAACTAGTGAAGCAATTAAACGCAACGCTCATTATTATTTAGTGAAAACTGATTAATAATGAACGCGGTTAAAAAATTGATTTGAATAAGCCTAGCAGGGGAGAGTCCCTGTCGCAGCGTTCCTTATTCAGAACGAAGAATAGTAGTCTATAAGCGATAAAAAAACAATATAAAATCTTGTCTAATGTGACGGGAGATGATGATTTTAATACAATTATTATCAATATCCTGCTAGGATTTGAAACTAATCGATACGATCTGTTTTATTGATTGTAGGAAGCTTAATATCAACAGCTAGTTAGATAAACGATTAGATTTCTAAACTTGCACCATTATTCTTAAGCCATAACCGTGCGGTTTTAAATTGAGGACAATGTGTCTGAACCAACTGCCAAAATGCGGCAGAGTGATTGTGTTGTTTCAGATGGCACAACTCATGAGTAATCACGTAATCAATAATCTCCGGGGGCGCCAGTATTAATTTCCAATTATATTGAATATCGCCATTTATTCTGCAACTTCCCCAACGCGCTTTATAGGTTTTTATTGCGATGGAGCGGGGCGAGAGTCCTGTTTGTGAGCTTAAAAAGGCAGATTGTGATCGCAAATATAATTCAGCTTGTTGTTTATACCAAGTAAGCAGTGCTGTGCGTATTGCCGTCTTTGATAGCGAATTTAACCGGCCATGTAATTCAATAGTTTGTGCTGTTTTGATGACGGTCGTTTTACGTTCAGCTGAAATTAATTGCAAGGAATACGGTTTACCAAGAAACAACAAGATTTCGCCGGTTATAAACTGTTTTTCAGGTAATGTTTGGTGGGCTTGATGTTGAAGTTTCTGTTGGATCCAAGGTGTTTTTTGTTCCACAAACTGGCGGGCTATGGCGATGGACTGCCGTGTCGGCATATGAATCGTGACTTCACCATTTTTAATTTTAAGTGCGGTGGTTTTACGGCGGCTACTTTTGACCACTGAAACAGTAAAACCATCACCTTGAATTGTTTGCATTTGGATTATTTTTTGATTAAAAACAAACATTTTACCCGTTGATTTGCGAAAATAGTCAATCTACTTAATTTATAGAACATTATGATGTCATCCAATTTAACGCTTAAACAATCTCACCGCCTCTCTGTTGCACCGATGTTGGACTGGACGGATCGCGATTATCGGTATTTTTTGCGGCTGATTTCTAAACATAGCTTGCTGTATACCGAAATGGTAACGACAGGCGCATTGATTCATGGACAACGTGAGCGTTTTTTGGCTCATGATGTCAGCGAATATCCATTGGCATTGCAATTAGGCGGCTCGGATCCTATTGCGTTAGCAGCCTGTGCACGATTTGGACAAGATGCGGGTTACAGTGAGATTAATCTTAATGTTGGTTGCCCAAGTGATCGTGTGCAATCAGGTAGTTTTGGTGCTTGTTTAATGGCTGAACCTCAGCTGGTGGCAGAAGGCGTGGCAGCAATGCAGGCCGAAGTCACTATTCCGGTTACCGTTAAAACCCGCTTGGGTATTGATGAACATGATAGTTATGAATTTGTGTATGACTTTATTCAGCAAGTCTCTGCGGCAGGGTGTGAGATGTTTATTATGCATGCCAGAAAAGCGTGGTTGCAGGGTTTAAGCCCAAAAGAAAATCGCGATATTCCACCTTTAGAATATGACCGTGTTTATCAATTAAAGCGAGATTTTCCGCTGCTTCATATTGATATTAACGGCGGTATTAAAACACTAGAACAAGCTCAATCGCAGTTGGAACATGTTGATGGCGTAATGGTGGGACGTGCAGCTTATCATGACCCATATTTATTAGCGCTCGCTGATCAACAAATATTTTCAGATGGTCATGCGATCCCTTCTCGACATGAGGTGATCCAGCAAATGTTGCCTTATATCGAACAACGAATGTCTGAAGGTAGACCGTTAAAATCGATTACCCGTCATTTACTTGGTTTGTTTCAAGGTCAAGTAGGCGCGCGTGCTTGGCGTCGTCATTTAAGTGAAAATGCACATTTAAAAGGTGCTGATATTAACGTGCTGGAAGAGGCCTTAAGCTTAGTTCCGGATGCCAGTGCCTTTGTTGAGTAGATAAAGTGCAAAACTGGCTAAGCTTACAATACACACTAAAATAATGGCAAAAGCGACTTCGACAGCAATATCTGATGCGCCCAACATGCCATAACGAAAAGCATTAACCATATATAGAATCGGATTAAGTAGCGATACTTTCTGCCAAAATTCAGGCAGTAAACTGATCGAATAAAATACACCGCCTAAATATGTCATCGGTGTCAAAATGAACGTTGGGATGATGGATATTTCGTCAAAACTTCTGGCATAAATCGCATTAATAAAGCCACCTAATGCAAACAAAATCGCACTTAAAAACACCATGCTGATGGTAATAAAAATATGTTGTATGCTGAGATGTGTGAAAAATAAAGAAACAATGGTCACAATCAGCCCTACCAATAAACCGCGTGCTGTTCCTCCGGCTACATAGCCTGCCAAAATCAGATAATTGGGTACTGGTGCGACGATCAGTTCTTCAATATGATTTTGGAACTTTGCACTGAAAAAGGAAGAGGCGACATTTGAATAGGCATTATTAATGACTGACATCATGATGATGCCCGGTGCAATATATTGAATGTAGCTAAAGCCACCCATTTCACCAATTCGACCACCAATCAAATTACCAAAAATAACAAAATATAAGGTCATCGTAATGGCTGGCGGTAATAATGTTTGTGGCCAAATACGAATAAACCGACGAATTTCGCGTGATAGTAAAGTCGTAAATGCAACACGATGACGAGCGAGTTTGGTGGTCATAATGTTGCCTCCGATTTATCCACCAAGGCAAGAAATAGTTCTTCTAAACGATTGGCTTTGTTTTTCATGCTGGTGACTTCAATACCTTGTTGACTTAATGTGGTAAATAAATTGTTCAGACCTTCATCTCGCTTGAGTTCAACTTCTAGTGTGTTGGTATCAATTTTCTGGCAGTTGTAGTTTGAAAGGGTGAAGTCATGACTTAATGGATATTTAAGGTCAAGAATAAAGGTCTCTTTATCAAGTCGATTAAGTAGTGATTTCATATCGGTATTTTCGACAATAACGCCTTTATCGATAATGGCAATATTACGACATAAATTTTCCGCTTCTTCCAGATAATGCGTCGTTAAGATTATGGTTGTGCCTTGCTCATTGATTGTCTTCAAAAATAGCCACATTGAACGGCGTAGTTCAATATCGACACCTGCTGTCGGTTCATCCAATATCAATAATTGCGGCTTATGGACCAAGGCTCTAGCTATCATTAAGCGACGTTTCATCCCGCCAGATAATGCGCGAGCAGCGGTATTGCGTTTATCCCACAGACCTAATTGTTTTAAAAGTTCATCAGCACGAGGCTCCGCTTCGTTTGCTGGCATACCGTAATAACCCGCTTGACTGATTAAGATATGTTTAACTTGTTCAAAACCGTTGAAATTAAACTCTTGTGGTACTAAACCAATATAAGATTTAGCCGTTTCTGAATCGAGATCAATATCAGTATCAAATACTTGTACGCTGCCTGATGATTTAGTGACCAGCGACGTTATAACGCCAATAGTGGTTGATTTACCAGCTCCATTGGGACCGAGAAGAGCAAAAAAGTCACCCTGTTGCACATCAAGACTAATGCCTTTCAGTGCTTCAAATCCATTGTTATAGACTTTAGTTAAATTTTTAATGGAAAGTGCTTTCATCGCGATGGCGTTTGTCATATGCAGAATAAAGTGAGCTAGGTTATCATGCTTCGATGAATGATAATAACTTACCAGCCAATGTTTTACCGCCACAGACACAAGATGAATTATTAACACGTTGTCAGGGTTTGGCAGGAAAGACGCTTGGTATGCTGGCTGCAGAGCTTAATATTGAAGTGCCTGATAATTTACTTCGACACAAAGGTTGGGTCGGTAATTTATTAGAATTGTACTTGGGCGCTAATGCGGGTAATAAAGCTGAACCTGATTTTGTTAGCCTAGGTATTGAGATGAAAACCTTGCCTTTAAATGCGCAAGGTCAACCGAAAGAATCAACCTATGTGTGCACCGTATCGATGAGCCAAAGCGGCGAATTAAGCTGGCAAGATAGTTGGCTAAGGCGAAAATTGGCTCATGTATTATGGGTACCTATTGAGGCGGATAAGACAATTCCTCTTGCTCAAAGATACGTTGGCAATGCCTGGTTGTGGCAGCCAAGTGAGCAACAAAATGCTGTTTTAAAAAGAGATTGGGAAGAATTAATGGATCGCATTGTCCTTGGTGAGCAGTCAGAGATTACAGCAAAAGAAGGTGAGTACTTACAGATAAGACCTAAAGCTGCAAACAGTAAAGTGTTGGTCAATGGTGTGTCATCATCTGGCTCACATGAAAAAATAAATCCTAAAGGGTTTTACTTACGAGCTGTATTTACACGACAATTGCTTGAACAAGCATCCGACACACGTGATGAACAATCAAAGAATGGATATCAAATTTAAAGGCGAAGGACAAATGCAGAAATTAAGTGCATTGATTATTGATGAAGATGAAACCTTCCGAGCAGTCCTCAAGGTCTCTCTTGAGCAGGTAGGTTTCACAACCGCTTTTGCGGCTACAGGCCAACAAGGTTTACAGCTAGCTAAGCAAGAGCGTTTCAGCTTAATCTGTTGTGGTTGTCAGCTGCCTGATATTTCAGGTAGTGAGTTTTGTGGGCAAGCACGTTCAATTCGTGGTTATGATTTGGCATCACTCATTATCTTGACTAAAGAAGATAATTCAAAAATTCTCAAACAAGCATTATTGGCTGGCGCGACGGATATTTTCTGCAAAAAAGACTTACTCGAGTTCAATACGTATTTACAGCGTCATGTTGATCGTGAAAACCGTCAATTATCGGGACGAGTTTTAGTAGTAGAAGATTCTCGCGTTTTACAAGCCATTATGCTTGATTTATTAACGGATATGGGGCTGGATGTCGATGCTTATACTCATGCAGAAGAAGCATGGGATTCTTTTCAAACAGGCAATTACGATTTGGTGATTACCGATATCATGCTTGAAGGTTTAATGAGTGGCATTGCGCTAGTGAGAAAAATTAGACGATTTCAAGGCGAGCACGGTAATTTACCCATTATAGCCACATCTGGTTTTGACAATATTTCACGTAAAATAGAGCTCTTTCACTTAGGAGTGAATGATTATATTGCTAAGCCCATTGTTCGTGAAGAACTTCGCCAACGTGTTTTTAATAATATTACTAGTTATCAAAATACCCTTGAACTAAGGGCACAACAAAAATCGCTGTATAGTTTATCCATGTTGGACGAGCTGACAAAATTATTCAATCGCCATGCTTTACGCGAATTCTCAGGCAAGTATTTTAGTGAGGCTATTCGATATAAACGACCATTAACGTTAGCGGTTTTGGATATTGATTTCTTCAAAAAAATCAATGAAACAATGGGGTATGAAAAAGGCGATCAAGTTTTAGCTGAGTTAGGAGCATGGTTAAAACGTTTTGTAGGCGAGGGTGATATGGTTACGCGTTGGGCAAGTGAAGAGTTTGTCTTTTTATTACCTGATTGCTCACAGTCCACGGCAATTGCTTTTATGGAGCGCCTACAAAAGCGTCTCAAACAGTTTAAGCCCGCTAGTGTGTCTATTACGACGAGTATTGGTGTCGCTACGATGGAGATAGATACTAAGCATAGCTTAAATAGCTTGTTTGAACTCGCTGATGACGCTATGTATCGTGCGAAAATGTCAGGTAGAAATTGTGTAAAACCATATCAACAGACTGAGGAATAATAACTCTTTACACGTTTATTGATAACGCTGAGAAAACGTCACACATTGCGCATAATCGAGCATAAATACACCGTGACCACCTTGATCAAAATCTAACCATACAAACTCAATATCAGGCCATTTTTCCATCACTGCAAAATCACTATTACCGACCTCAACAAATAAAAGACCTTCATGAGTTAAGAAGTCTGCTGCATGTAATAAAATCTGCTCGACTAAAGCCAGACCATTATCGTCAGCTTCGAGTGCTGATCTTGGTTCATGGTGATACTCAGCAGGTAAACTTGCCATTTCATCAGCACCGACATAGGGAGGGTTACTGACAATCAGATCATATTTTTGCCCGGGAAGTGCAGACCATAGATCAGATTGAATGGCATGAACCTGATTTGTTAAGTCATGTTTTTTAATATTTATATTAGCTACGTTGATCGCATCAATACTGATGTCAACTGCATCAACCTTTGCATCGGGAAATGCTTCTGCACAAGCGATCGCAATACAGCCACCTCCTGTACATAAATCAAGAATATTCATCACTGAATCAGGATCTGTAAGCCAAGGCATAAATTGATCTTGAATGAGTTCTGCAAATGGTGATCTAGGGATTAATACGCGCTCATCAACATAAAAAGGCATACCTGCAAACCATGCCTCATGTGTAAGGTAAGGCACGGGAATTCGTTTAGTAATACGACGTTCAACTAGAACTACAATAGCTTGTTTTTCTGCATTTGTTAGTCGTGCATCAGCAAACACTTCTGGAAACTCTGTCGCTGGCAAATGCAGGCTATGTAAAATCAGTTGTAGTGCATCATTAAAGGCATCAACATTACCGTGACCATAAAATAGTTCTGCAGCATTAAATTGTGAGGTCGTCCAACGCAAGACATCACGTAAAGTATGCAGTTCATTAACAACCGTTTGCTTAATCTCGGTCATTTAGTGAGTTACATCAACAAAATGACCTGCAATAGCCGCCGCTGCCGCCATCGATGGGCTGACCAAATGTGTACGTCCACCTAAACCTTGGCGACCTTCAAAGTTACGATTTGAGGTCGATGCACAATGTTCGCCAGATTCTAAACGATCAGCGTTCATTGCCAAACACATTGAACAACCAGGATCGCGCCATTCAAAGCCAGCTTCAATAAATATTTTATCTAAACCTTCAAGCTCAGCTTGTTGCTTAACTAAGCCTGAACCAGGTACAACCATTGCTTGTTTGACTGTGCTTGCAACTTTACCACCGTTAATGGCTGCAGCAGCTTGGCGTAAGTCCTCAATACGCGAATTGGTGCATGAACCAATAAAAACGCGATCTAATTGAATATCTTTGATAGCTTGATTCGCTTTAAGACCCATATAAGCTAACGCTTTTTCCATGCCATTACGCTTAACTAAATCTGATTCTTGAGATGGATCCGGTACATTGCCATCAATAGACACGACCATTTCTGGAGATGTGCCCCATGTGACTTGAGGTTTAATTTCAGCGGCATTTAAAACAATCGTTTTATCAAAAACAGCATCCGCATCACTGTGCAAGTCACGCCATGCAGCAACTGCTTGTTCCCAGTTATCATCAGAAGGTGCAAAAGGGCGACCTTTTAGATAATTAATCGTTGTGTCATCGACGCCAATAAGGCCGGCACGTGCGCCAGCTTCAATCGTCATATTACACACCGTCATACGACCTTCCATGCTTAACGCTTGGATGGCTTCGCCTGCAAACTCAATCGTATAGCCAGTTCCGCCTGCGGTGCCTAATTTTCCGATAATTGCTAATACGATATCTTTTGCCGTTACACCATCTCTAACTTGGCCATCAACTCTCACCAACATACTTTTAGCTTTTTTCTGAATTAGACATTGTGTTGCTAAAACATGTTCAACTTCAGATGTGCCAATACCAAAGGCCAATGCGCCAAAAGCGCCGTGAGTGGATGTGTGTGAATCGCCACAAACTACTGTCATGCCTGGCAATGTCGCCCCTTGTTCTGGTCCTACTACATGCACAATTCCTTGACGAATATCAGCTAAATCAAACTCAGTCACGCCAAATTCTTTACAGTTTTTATCTAATGTTTCTACTTGTAAACGAGAAATAGGGTCGATGATACCTTTGTCACGATGACTCGTTGGCACATTGTGATCGGGTGTCGCTAAAATTGAATTTAAACGATGTGGTTTACGATTTGCTAGACGTAAACCTTCAAACGCTTGTGGTGAAGTTACTTCATGAACAAGGTGACGATCGATATATAACAAAGCTGTTATTCCATCTTCATCTGTGCGCACAGTATGTTGTTCCCAAAGTTTGTCGTAAAGTGTTTTGGCTGTAGTCATGGCAATGCTTTTATAGCTAATGTAAAAATTCTATTATACAGCTATGCTTTGAATAGCTCTAGATTAGTATTGAGTGCTTACGTGTAAGTAACTTATTCTGAATCGAAAAATATCAGATAAGATAGTGATTATGAAGCCGCTCTTGATGAGTATGTCAGCCCTATTTCACTGAACTAATTATTTGCTTTTATGCACAGTTAATAAAAGTAATTAAAAGCTAAAGTTGAAGAACTTAGGGGCAAAAAAAAACGAGTTACCTTGCGGTAACTCGTTTCTCTATACTACTTTTTGGAAAAGTGGTTATTCCATATTAGCGTGTCTGTATCTCATTGCTTCTTCAGTAAGATCTTTCTCATGAATGAGGTAAGAAATTGCTGCTTCTAAGAAGATTAATGTAGATAATTCAAACATGGTTCCCATAGGCATGCCCTTAGTAAGAGCAAAACTATCATCGTTACCAACTTGAATCGTTTGATCCGCTATATCACCAATAGTTGATTTAGATTTAGAACAAATCAAAATCACTTTCGCACCTTCAGACTTAGCTTTATTCGCGAAAGATACAAGTTGAGTTGTTTCACCTGAACCCGAGATAACGATTAATAAATCGCCTTCACGAATACTTGGTGTTGCAACTTCACCCTGCACATAGGTTTCATAACCACTGTGCATCAATCTCATCCCTAGGAAGTTACCAACCAGTTTTGAGCGACCTGCGCCTGTAATAAAGATGCGTTTGGCATCATCACACATTGAAACTAATTTAGCTTCGTATGAATCATCAGTAGAACCAAGGATATTAGTGATTTTATTTAAGAGTAGATCACGATGCATTTTTCTATTCCTTATGCCGCGTCAACTAAAGCACGTAGTTCTTTAGCTGATTCTGCTGGAGAAGCTGCGCCGTAGATAGCCGCACCAACAACAACGATTGAAGCACCAGCGCGAACTGTATCTTGAATAGTTGTTTTGTTAATACCACCAGCAACAGAGATTTTAACATCTAAGCCAAGACCAGCAATTAATGCTAAGTCAGCAAAAGGTGTTTGACCTGCAGCTTGAGCGTCAAGACCAGTGTGAACACCGATGATTTGAGCACCGTTTGCAGCAGCAGCTTTAGCAACAGCAGCTTTATCTTCAACACCGATTAAATCGACTTGAGCTTCAGCATTGTTAGCGTTTGCAGCTTTGATAACACCGTTGATTGTAGCCATATCAGATGCACCCAAAACTGTAGTGATATCACCACCAGCTTCGAAGAAAGGCGTTGATTCATATTCGCCAGCATCCATAGTTTTAAGGTCAACTAAGATTTTTTTAGTTGGGTGTGCAGCTTTTAAAGCTTTAACTAGTTTAAGACCATTGTATTTGATACAAGGTGTGCCGATTTCTAAGATATCAACATAAGGTGCAACTTGTTCTGCTAAAGCCATAGTTGCGTCGAAGTCTAGAGAATCTAGAGCCATTTGGATTTCTGCCATGTTACATACTCCTAAAGTATTAGTTTGATTTATCACACGTTTATACGCGATTCGGGACTATATTCAGAAACGACAACAAAGTCAATTGATGCCGTTTCTGATAAAAATCAGCTCATTTATGAGTTAAATGAGCTGACAATGTCTGATTGAACGAAGCAATTAAGCTTCTAATTCAGCCAAACGGCTAGCGAGTAATTCTTCAAGTGATTCTAATGCTTTTGCAAAACCATCAATACCTTCTGACAATTTTTCAGTCGCCATACGATCTTCAGTATGCATTGCATCAAAAGTTGCTTTGTTCATATCAATTTTAGCAATGTCAGAAGACATAGCTTGTTCAGATGATAATTTACGTGGTAGTTCACCTTCAGTTGATTGCAATTCATCTAACAATCCAGGAGAAATAGTTAATAAATCAACGCCTGCTAATTCTGTGATTTCACCTAGGTTACGGAAGCTTGCACCCATAACTTCAGTGTTATAACCGAATTTTTTGAAATAGTTGTAGATCGCTGTTACTGATACTACACCTGGATCTTCAGCCGGTGCATATGAATCTGTACCTGTATCTTTTTTGTACCAATCAAGGATTCGACCAACGAAAGGTGAAATCAATGTGATACCGTTTTCAGCACAAGCGATTGCTTGGTGTAAACCAAACACTAAGGTTAAGTTAGTGTGAATATTTTCTTTTTCAAGTACAGCGGCTGCTTGAATACCTTCCCAAGTTGCTGCAATTTTGATTAATACGCGGTCACGAGATACACCCGCAGCTTCGTATTGAGCAATTAGGTCACGACCTTTTGCGATTGTTGCTTCAGTGTCGTACGATAATCTAGCATCAACTTCTGTAGATACACGGTGCGGTACGATATCAAGAATTTTCAAACCGAAAGATACTGCTAAACGGTCGAATGCTAATGAAACAACATCAGTAGCTGAAGCATCTGCTCCAACCGTTTCACGTGCACTTTTTAAAGTATCATCGACGATTGCTTGATATTGCGGCATTTGAGCTGCTGCAGTAATAAGTGAAGGATTTGTTGTTGCATCACGAGGTGTAAATTTTTCGATTGCTGCAATATCGCCAGTATCGGCAACAACAACGGTCATTTCTTTTAGCTGATCAAGTAAATTTGCCATTTTTGAATGGTACCTTTAATTTCAAAGTTTAAAACCCCACACTCTCAGTTAAAATCTAAATAAGAGGGTGGACTGTATTATTTTTAATGACTTCAATATTTCGCGTAAGTTCAGATGATTAGTTCGTCTGAAGCGATTATCTTGAAGTATCAAATTTAATGTGTAGCCTTAAGGAATTAACCTTGGTTACGAATATATGCTTCAACACTCGTTACTTTTTGTGTATTAGCCTGGTTACGAATATAAGTTTCAACACTGGTTACATTTTGTGTATTAGCTTGGTTACGGATATAAGCTTCAACACTTGTAACGCTGTGTGTACTTTTTTGATTACGGATATAAGATTCAACACCCGTTAATTGATTGCTTTTAGTTGCTTGGTTTCTGATGTAACGTTCTACGCCTGTAAGACCGTCGTTACTTTTTTTGCTTGTTGCTGGTAATACAGTATTTGTATTATCAGAAGAAAACAAACCACTGAAGAAGCTACAAATTGTAGCCAATAGACCTTTTTCACTCATTTAGATATACCCCTGTTAAATTTGGAATTCTATCGATCTTAAAATTTGAAAGTACGATGAATTAATTTCTATTTTTAGGTTAACTGTGGCAACCCAGAAGAGTTAAACAAAAAGCGCTGTTTATTTTCATGACTTTTATGTTTTTGCCTACATTTACACTTGTACATTGAACTAGCTATAGTAAAAAACGAGTGACCTCATTTAAGTAAGGTCACCCGTTCTTCATATTCTATATTTAGAGCGTGCTCTAAATTAGATTATGCTGCATCAACTAATGCACGCAATTCTTTAGCAGATTCTGCTGGAGAAGCTGCACCGTAGATTGCTGCACCGACAACAACGATAGTTGCGCCTGCTTGAATTGTTTTTTGGATAGTATCTTTGTTAATACCACCAGCAACTGAGATGCGAACACCTAAGTTTAAGCTAGCAACTAAAGATAAATCAGCAAAAGGTGTTTGACCTGCTGCTTGAGCATCAAGACCAGTGTGAACACCGATGATTTGTGCGCCGTTAGCTGCTGCTGCAGTTGCTACTGCTGCTTTATCTTTAACACTGATTAAATCGATTTGTGCTTCAGCATTGTTAGCATTTGCAGCTTTAATTACGCCGCCCATAGTTGCTTTGTCAGAAACACCCAAAACAGTACAGATGTCAGCACCAGCTTCATAGAAAGGTGTTGATTCATACTCACCAGCATCCATCGTTTTAAGATCAACTAGAAGTAGTTTGTTTGGGAATTTTGCTTTCAATGCAGTTACAAGTTCAAGACCATTGTACTTGATGCAAGGTGTACCAATTTCCAAGATATCAACATAAGGTGCTACTTGCTCAGCAAGTGCGATTGTTGCATCGAAATCTAGAGAATCTAGCGCCATTTGGATAAGTGCTTTTGCCATGTTGACATGCTCCTGGTTAAGGGTTAAATATTAATTGTTTTACGCTAAAAAATACGCCGGAAGACTATAAAGCACAATGCTAATCAATGTCAATTTACAAATAACCAAAACTAAAGTCAACTATCTAGGCCTCGCTAGACAGGGATAATTGAATTATGCCAAGCTGTATCAATAGTGCATGACAATTGCGCATAATTTATTACTTAAATAACGGATGTATTCATGATTGAAATTGATGATCTAGCTGGATTAATTATTGATATGGATGGTGTGCTTTGGCATGGAAATAAACCAATGGATGGATTAATTGAGTTTTTTTCTGTGCTTAGAAGCTGTGCCATTCCTTTTGTATTAGCTACCAATAATGCGAGTCTTACTCAGCAACAATATGTCGACAAGCTAGCTGGAATGGGCGTTGATATTGATCACTGCGAAATACTGACCTCAAGTATGGCCACAGCCCAGTACCTAACCCAACACTTACCTTCTGATAAACGTCGCGTATTTGTCATCGGTGAGGATGGCTTACGACAACCACTTATCGAACAAGGTTTTACCTTAACAGATTTGTATCAAGTTAACCAGCCAGATAAAGGCATTTTAGATCAAGGTGCTGATCTTGTTGTCTCAGGTTTAGATCGTCAACTTACATGGGACAAACTAGCAACAGCTACTTTGAACATTAACCTTGGTGCGCAATTTTTTGCGACAAATTCCGATACCACATTACCTACAGAATTAGGTGAAGTCATGGGAAACGGTGGTGTATTGGCGGCGCTAGAAGCAGTGACGGGAATAAAACCAACGAGTATTGGTAAGCCTGCCCCGATTTTATACGAACAAGCTCTTGCGTTACTAGGTACTAACAAAGCAAATACTATTGCGATTGGTGATCGTTTAAATACTGATATATTGGGTGCTGTTAATGCTGGAATGCGCAGTATTATGGTGCTAACTGGTGTGTCAACGGAACAAGATATTGCTAAATTAGACTATGCCCCGACTTGGGTGATGGCAGACATTCAGCAGATTTCTCAAATATTGAAGAATCAAAAAACAAATTAACGTGTAGAGGTATTCAATGAAAAAAATTATAAACAGTGTTGAAAGTCTATTAGAAGAAAGCCTTAATGGCTTTGCTAAAGCCCATCAGGACATCATTGAATTTAATAATACCCCACATTTTATTCGTCGAAAACAACTTAGTACCAATGCTAAAGTGGCATTAATTTCGGGTGGCGGTTCGGGTCATGAACCTCTTCACACGGGGTTGGTAGGCATCGGAATGTTAGATGCAGCTTGCCCTGGCTATATATTTACATCACCCAGCCCCGATCAAATGATGGCAGCAGCTGAGTCTGTAGAAAATGGTGCTGGGGTATTATTTATCGTCAAAAATTATGCTGGTGATGTGATGAACTTTGAAATTGCCGGTGAGATGTTAAGTTGTCCTTGCGACACTGTTTTGGTAAGTGATGATGTTTCTTTACCTAAAGATCATCCTACAGGTCGCCGAGGTGTTGCTGGTACACTTATCGTTGAAAAAATAGTGGGCGCGGCAGCAGAGGCAGGAGCAAGCTTAGCGGAATGTAAAGCATTGGGCGATCGTGTTAATAAAGCTACTGCGACAATGGGCGTGGCTTTAAGCAGTTGTACTGTTCCAGCACTAGGAAAACCTACATTTGAAATTGCTGATAATGAAATGGAAATGGGCGTAGGTATTCACGGCGAACGTGGACGACAAACAATGCCACTAGAAAATGCGGACCAAATTGTGAAGCATTTAGTGGAAGCGATTGATCCAGAGCTTCAGCCTCAAAAAAGTCAAAAAGTATTACTTCATGTGAATGGCTTTGGTGCCACTCCGCTTATGGAATTGTATTTAGTTTTTGATTTAGCCGCGACATTATGGCAACAAAAAGGTATTGATGTCGTTCGTTCTTTAGTGGGGAATTACACAACCTCTTTAGATATGGCGGGCTGCTCGGTGACTTTAACATTGTTAGACGATGAATTAATAGGACTTTGGGATGCCCCTGTACACACAGCAAATTTACGTTGGGGCTGTTAATCCTTGCAATAAAACATCAGCAATAGCACAAACCATCAACTGACTTGTTCGTGCACCAGCATCAATATGCCCGATAGAGCGTTCACCTAGAAAAGAGGCGCGACCTTTAGTTGCCACCATTGCTTCAGTTGATTGCATACCCTGTATTGCAGCAGCTTTTGTATTGTTTAGCGCTTCGGCAAAAGCAATGTTATTTTTAGCATCAGACATTAATGAATTTGCCACTGGGATCAAGGTATCCAACATTGTTTTCTCGCCTAATGCTGCTTTACCTCGTTGTTTCACTGCCTCTACACCTTGATTAAATATCTCTGGAAAATGAGTAAAGTCTACAGTTTTATCCTTCGTCGCTTTTGCCATGCTGATAAACAATGTGCCAAATAATGATCCTGAGGCGCCTCCCATCGCTGACATCAAAGTCATACCGATTTTCATCAAAGCTGGCGACCATTCAAGTGTAGATAATTCATCGTTTATCTTTTCTAAAGCAGCTAAACCGCGTTGTAAATTGGTCACATGATCGCCGTCACCAATGACGCGATCAAGCTCCGTCACTTCATCAGCATTATCATTGATGATGCGAATAATAGCGGAGATCAATACTGGTGTTTGAATTGCGAGTGATGACATAGAAACCTCATAGTTATGCATTAGATATAGGTACTAATTAGATTATTTAAGACTGGCTTTATCAATAAAATATACCTTGTATCAAAGAATATTTATTTGAACATTGATTAAGTCAGCTCATTAACATGTCTCACATAATATCTATTTGAGTATAACAATAGCTAAACCTGATTTGATATTTTTTATTAAGTAAATATACAGGCAAAAAAAAGCCCCAATCCGAAGATTGAGGCTTTCTTAATTTCTTCCAGTATCAAATCAAATGATTTGAGACCTTAAGTGTTTTGTATCCTAGAAGAATACGAAACCACCTAGAGCGAAGATATCTTGATCTAAACCAGCATCAGCATCGTCTTCAACTTTAGTGTATTCAGCAACCAATTTAAGGTTAGCGTTTACGTCATGGTAAACACCGACAGTGATTTTGTCTGTTGTATCGTCTGCTTGGTTATCACCATCATTTGAAAGTGATGCATAGTTAGCAGAAACTAATGTTGTACCAGCAAAACGGTAACCTGCTTGAACCATGTATTGTGACCAATCAGTTGAAACTGATGTTGTTGCTGGAACAGCTGTTGCAACACCACCTACGTTAGAAACTGTTGCTGCTGTAATCGCGCTAGCATCTTCAGATTGTGAGTATTGACCCATCAATTCAAAACCAGCAATTGCTACAGTACTACCAACAGTCCATGCATTAGCATCATCAGCTAAGTCATCATGTTGTTGAGTCATACCAGAAATCCAAGCAGTGTATGAACCACCGTCAAACGCACCAGCATAAGATAAGTCAGCTTCATAACGTAATGCACTGTTATCTTCACCACCAGTTGCAATAGAACCAGTTGGTTGACCAGCAAGTTCAATTGAACCACTAGCATTATCTACAACAGCCAACGCTAATTTGAAGCCATTCATGTCGTTAGATGTCCACTTGATTTGTGAACGCCATGCAGCGTAGTCATAACCTAAACCAATGCTACCTAGTGTAGTTGAACCGTTACCGCTTGTACCGTAACCAACACCGTATAATGATTGGTCAGTTAAGATGTTGTGTGAACCATAAAGACCTAACGCTTTACCCGCTAAGATTTGACCGAAACCACCGTCAACTGTGAAGTAAACTTCACGTTGTTCAAAGCCACCAGTATTAGTATAGCTAGAACCGTTTGTAGATGGGCTGATAGAGATGTGTGCAGCGATATCAAGACCATTCATTGTTGGTGCTTTCATATCAAAGCTTAAGAATGATGGTAAAAGACCGTCACGTACTTCAGAAACGTCGTTGCCGTTGCTGTTGTTAGTGAATGTAGCGAATTGGTTTACAGAACCGCTTACGCCTAAAGTCCAACCATCGTTAGCAGCAACTGTTACTGCTTGAGCTGAGCTTGCTGCTGCTAGAGCAACTAGACCTGCTAATAATTTTTTATTAAATGTCATTTTTATGTACCTTTAAAGTAGTTACTTAAAATTCTCTCGAACCGGAGTAGACTCGGTTGAAAGCTATTCTCCCGATCTAGAAAACTTTTGCAACACTTTTGCAACAAAAATATTTTTTTTGTGGGAGAAATGCTAAATATGTATTTTTTTTACCACACGCGATATTGACGATGAGCGTTTTAGCCAGTAAAAACGGGGGTGATTTGGGGCTTCTAGATAATTAGGATGAGTGAATAAAAAAGTACTACGTCAGCAGTCATTATTGTTTTGCGATGAATTGACGATAAATATTAGAAGCTTACTGGGGATATCTCTTAATTTAAATAAACTTATGGGTATCAATTTTGATACTGATTTATTTAGATAATCATTAGAATTTAAGGTTTGTTGTTATTTTGTTATTCAAGATGCTCAGCTTTTAGTTAAATTGAAAGGGGTGACTAGTCACTAACATTTAAGATGTTCGATTGATATCAGAGTTAAGCCGACATCCTTAAATTTAAAAATCGCCTATCAATATATAATTAGTTTTAGGTATTGAAATGTTAGTTGATGAATGCTCTCTGAGCATGTTTTTGTGTGTGGGACTATCCTAATGACACAAAATGAACGCACCAATAAAAAAGCCCCAACATTGAAACAATGCTGGGGCCTAGATATTTAATGGTGGCTCGACCTGGAATCGAACCAGGGACACAGGGATTTTCAATCCCTTGCTCTACCGACTGAGCTATCGAGCCATTTAAGGTCGAGCATTAAACCTTCTACGAGGCGTTGTGTCAAGTGAAAACACGTTTAATTTTATCATTATCTTGTCCATGGCTTGTTTGCATGATGTAATGACGACATCATTTATGACAGTAACTATGGACGTGGCATGAAATTTCGCGGAAAAATAAGTATGTGGATTAGGGTATTACTGATGTTTTCAGCAATACTTATTGTTCCTACAGTATCGAATGCTACATTATTTGAACAGGTTAAACACTGGTTCGAGAATGATAATGAGACGCTAGAAAATGTTCAAGACGATGATGACGATTCATCAGATGCCGCAGAAAAAATGATGGCAGGCAAAATGATGGTTCGAATTGATCATGACATGGCTGATGATGCTGGTATTGAGGCCACTGTATTGGTTGAAACAAATTTTTTCCCAGAATCAAAAGCATTAGCAACAGTGGTTAATTTACGGCCATTGCTTGCATTGCGAGCGCAACATCATCAGGCAATAGCGGCTTTGAATGTTGCTAATGTGACTGAACGAGCTGCAGCAGCAGAATTGGCTAGATTGAAAATGTTGGCTAAAGGCGCAGGTAGCGTTGCAACTAAAAATGTTAATTATGCCCAAGCAGAATGGCAGGCAGCAAAGGCAAGATTACAGGGGCTTAATTTTGACGAGCAAGCTGTTCGCGATGAAGCCACTCAGACATGGGGTGAGGTGGTTGCTTCATGGATTTTGACTGAAAACTCAAAAGAATGGCAACGCTTATTATCGAGACAAGATAGTTTGTTATTAGTGACATTACCCATTGATTTAACCTTAGCAGCGGACGTTAGTTTTATTAGGGTTGCACTTAATGGTAAACGAAAAAATGCGCCGAAGGCTTATTTTGTATCGTCGGCTTTGCCAACAGATCAGATGACTCAGAGCGAAACCTATTTCTTTAAAACCGCCAGTAAAAAGCTGCGAACAGGTATGCGAGTTGATGTCTGGTTACCGCAGGGTTCTAAGCCGCTAACCGGTGTATTTATTCCTGATCAAGCAATTATTTGGAATGAAGGTCAAGCTTGGGCCTATGTAAAACTTGAAGAAGATCTTTATCAGCGTAAGTCTTTACTTAAAGGCTTGCCAGCCTCTGGCGGCGTTTTTATGACGGATGGGATTGATGCTGGTTCGACATTGGTTATACGCGGTGGTCAAATGTTGTTGTCTGAAGAGTTTAGGTGGCAGATTGAGGATGACGATTAATCATGCTGTCACATATTATTGCGTTTTCTATTCGATACCGTGGCGTTGTTACCGCTTTAGCCATATTACTTTTAGCCTATGGTATTTATAAGTTATCAAACTCAAGTTTAGATATTTTCCCTGAATTCGCCCCTAAACAAGTCATTATTCAAACGGAGGCACAAGGGCTTACTGCTGAGCAAGTTGAAGTATTAGTCACTCAGCCAATCGAAAATGGCTTGGGTGGATTAGTGGGCACGGAATCCATTCGTTCACAGTCTATTCCAGGATTATCCGTTGTTACACTGACTTTTTATGACAGCACTGATATTTATCTAGACCGGCAGCTGGTATCAGAACGTTTGTTGGGGTTAAATAACGCAATGCCAGCGAATATTGGACCGCCACTCATGGTGCCGCTGGAGTCCTCATCTGGCACTATTATGACATTAGGTTTAACGTCGGATAGCCAAGACTTAATGACGCTTCGCGCGCTGGTCGATTGGACCTTATTGCCTAGATTATTGAGCGTAGAAGGCGTAGCGGATATTAACGTCTTCGGTGGAGAGGAAAAGCAATTACAAATACAGCTTGATACCGATAAATTAGCCCGTTACGACATCGCGATTGATGAAGTGACTGAGGCCGCAAAATTGGCTACAGGCATTATGGCTAGTGGTTATATAGAAAATGGTAACCAGCGGATGATGCTCAATATATCCGGACAACCCATGACCGCTGAGCAGCTGGCTAAAGTCGTGTTACGTCATACCGCAAATGAGAATATTCTATTGGGTGATGTGGCTACTGTAATCGCCGCACCTGCGCCTTCAATTGGTGGTGCGGCAATAGGTGGCAAGCCTGGCGTTGTATTGATGGTGATTGGTCAATATAAAGCCAATACCTTAGCGGTAACACACGGCATTGAAGATGCTTTAGGTGAATTTAAAAGTGCCTTTGCGACTGATGGCGTCACATTACATGACAATTTATTTCGCCCGGCGAACTATATTGAAACGTCATTAACAAATATTCGTGAGCACCTACTACTTGGCGGTGGTTTGGTAATGTTGGTGCTGGTGTTGTTTTTGTTTAATTTACGCACTGCATTGATTTCGATTACCGCGATCCCGTTATCGTTATTTACTGCGGTTATCGTCTTATTAGAAATGGGCGTTAACCTGAATATTATGGTGCTCGGAGGGTTGGCGATTGCATTGGGTGAGGTCATTGACGATGCGATCATTGACACTGAAAATATATTCCGACGCTTGCGTGAGAATGCGGCTCTACCAGCCCCAAAATCGACGATGGATGTAGTTTTTAAAGCCTCAATGGAAGTGCGTAGTTCAGTCGTTTATGCCAGTTTTATAGTGATGTTGGTATTTGTTCCATTATTGACACTGAGTGGCGTTGCGGGGCGTATGTTTCAACCCTTGGGCGAAGCCTATATCTTGGCAATCTTTGCATCATTAGTTATAGCGCTGACAGTAACGCCTGCTTTATGTCATATCTTACTCACACGTTGGGGTGATTTGAGTGATAAAGAACCACCTTTAGTACGCATGTTAAATCCGATTTATGGTTCAGTTTTGCGGCTAGTCAGTCGTTTTCCAAAAATAACGTTTAGCAGTGTGATTATCTTTTGCTGTGCTGGTCTAGCTATTTTGCCGCTATTGGGTGGAAGCTTTTTACCCGAACTGCGCGAAGGTCATTACATTATTCATACCTCAAGTGTGCCGGGCACATCGATCGCAGAATCACTACGTATCGGTGGGCAACTAGAAAAACGTGTGGCAAAAATTGAAGGTGTACGATCTACATCGCAATGGGCAGGGCGTGCGGAGCGTGGTGCTGATACATTTGGTACGCATTATAGTGAATATGAAATTGATCTTGAGCCGATGGATGGCCCTGCTCAACAAGCAGTATTAGATGAAATCCGCGACGTGTTGGAGGCGTTTCCGGGCATTAACTCTGAAGTGAATACGTTTTTAACGGAACGTATTGATGAGACTATTTCTGGTTATACCGCACCTGTAGTAGTCAATGTCTATGGTCAAAACCTCGCTGAACTGGATCGCAAGGCACAACAAATTGCCGCTGTAATGCGTGATATTGATGGTGCTGAAGATGTGCAGTTACGCGCGCCAGCTGGTGAGCCACAACTAGAGATTCGTTTGAAACTCGATGAGTTAGCGCTTTGGGGGTTGAAGCCTATCGATGTGATGCAGATACTACAAACTGCTTTTGATGGGGCGGTTGTGGGTCAAGTACGAGAGGGCAACCGCGTGTTTGATGTCGTTGTGGTATTGCCCGCTGCCCAACGCCAAAAGCCTGCTGATGTAGCTGATTTGCCGATTCATACGGCGGACGGTGTAATGTTGCGTCTGCAAGATGTCGCAACGATTAAACAGGTTTCTGGTCGTTATATGATTTTGCATGCTGGTGCTCAGCGATTACAGACGGTTACTTGTAATGTTGCTGGACGTGATTTGACTTCATTTTTTGCTGAGCTTAAGCAACGAGTGCATGATGAAGTTGAATTTTCAACAGATATTTATCCTGAATTTACCGGTGCAGCGGTGGCTCAAGCGCAATCACGCGAAGACTTGATCGTTCATTCCGCATTAGCGGGCGTAGCGGTATTGATATTATTATTCATTGCACTGAAAAGCTTACGAAATACATCTCTAGTACTGATAAATCTACCTTTCTCACTGGTAGGCGGCGTGATTGCAGTGCTCTTTACCAATGGTGTGTTGTCGATAGGCTCGATGGTGGGGTTTGTCACTTTGTTTGGTATTACGCTACGAAACTCCATTATGTTGGTGTCACATTTTCAGTATTTAGTAGAAGAAGGGGCGGAGTGGAATATTGATACGGCGATTCGTGGTGCAAAAGAGCGACTACCTTCTATATTAATAACTGCTTTGGTGACGTCTTTGGCAATGTTACCGATCGCTATGAATTCTGATAGTCCAGGCCGAGAAGTAATGGGACCGATGGCGAGTATTATTATTGGCGGTTTAATTTCATCGACAATACTTAATTTACTCGTGTTACCTAGTGTGATGTTGAGATATGGTAAGTTTGAGCGGCGATAAAATATGTTGATCTGAACTTGCGGAGATAATCGGATAACAGCATTGCTATGAGTTAACTAACTAAGACAAGCGACAAACACAACAATTTGATACTGTGATTTGTCAGTTGTCTTTTCTAGCAACAATACAAGCACTGACGATAATCAGTCCGACGATCAGCAGAAATAGTAAATCAAGCATAGCTAGATTTAGACTGCTTGATGGTGGATACAGGCAGGCTAATTTGTAATGGCGTAGGTTTCAGCATTTTGACGCTGTTGTTTTGAGAAAAACTGATAAATCTGCTTAAGCTCAACCTTAGGAAAATGGATTAAGATAAGTTGCTGACCGGGAAAGATAAGATTTGCATCATGACCCATACTTCGTGTTTTTAGATTATAAATATAGCTGTTATCGACCTTGCTTTTGAGGATTTTTCCTAAAAATGAGCTTAGACCAGAAGGTAGCTTTTCATCAGCATCACCGGGGATAATCGCTTGAATAAGATCTTTATGACGAGTGATGCCTTCTAATTCGATGCCTTGTTTAAATTTTTCAATTAAGCCTGCTTGAATGATCCCCCATAAACCTTGTACATCACGATCTGTCACGCGGTGTAAATAAAATAAAGCATCATCGGGCAAGCGACCTGATTTAGTGAGATCTTTTAACGTTACCGCTTCAGAGCCGCGTGTAATCGTCGCTATGAGTGGTAAATCTGCGGGAATATCAATATTTTTCAATTCACCAACCGTAGTATCGACACGGTGCTTTTGTTGAATGATGTAGGTTATTTCTGTGCTTAATTCTAGCTCTTGATGGTGGAGTATGTCGGCAAGCGGTGAAATTATTTGCGTACCATCATCAGTGATGATGGTAATAGGTGCTGCTGGATCTTCTATCGTATCGCTAAGCTCTGCTAGCGTTGTTTTTACTTTGTCATGGGTAACGTAATTTAAGGTGATCGGGGTATCTGCATTAAGACTTTTATCAGCGAGCAACCCTTGTTTTGTGGTGGCTTGATATTCTAAATCTGGCAGTACAATGACGCTATCATTACGGACAAATCTGTCTTCATTTTCATTGATGGTGATAAATTCTTCGGTGGTCGCCAAATTATTTACAAATATATCTGCCTCTTGTTCGGGGGTGAGCGCTTTAGCTTCGGGCTTAATTACTATCAAAGGAGGAGGGTCAATAATTTCGATTGCCGGGCTAATATCATGTTCTACACGTGTAGATTTGAGATTAGTAAACATCAAATAGGCAACGAAAGCTAAAACAAACAGAGCGATGAACGCCGGAATGATGGAAGGTTTAGCAGATGTGTTTGCCATAATGATTGCCCTAATTCTTACGAAATACGGTTAGCGACTGATGCTTGAGAATAAGCTATTCAGTGTTTGTTGATCAAGTCGACGACACCACGGTGCATCAATAGAGAATTCATTCAGTTGGATTAAAAGCTGTGTAGCCTGCTCTAGCTGGTTAATAGCGATTACAGGTAAATGTTGATGCAGGATTAGAGTCAATGACACTTTACCTCTTTGACGATCGCTTAGCGCGTTTAAAAGTGAGCTAACCAACACTTTAAGGTCAGTTTGAGCTAGTAAGCTAGGAATACTCCTGATCAATAAAGCCGATAATTGAGGCTGTAATTGTAGTTGAAAGCCTAGGCTTTCTAATAATGTTTGATGTTGCGTGGCTAGCAGCATTGTATGTTTGTCTACTGACAAGCTAATCGGCACTAATATTGGTCTGGTGCTCAGTGTATCCGTATCGATGGCATGTTGAAGTTGTTGGCGACGCAACTGTTGTTCGGCTTGTTGCAAGTCGATTAATAATGATCCCTCCGTTATTCGCGTGATGACATAACGCTGTTCTATTAGGGTTAGGGCTTGGCCAAATGTACCGTTTGTCGATGCTGTTGAAGTAGATGAGGGCTGTGCGCTTATTTGGTAATGCGTGTTGTGTTCAGCTATGTGCGTTGATTGTTGCTTGTTGTCACGAGATGTCGTTTGACCTATCTTTGGCGCTGGTTGTGATTGTTGACTAGCGATTGCTTGATGAGACAGTGCTTCTTGCAAGGCGCTGGTCAGCAAACCATGAATTAAACGGGCATCTCGAAAACGCACTTCATGTTTGGTCGGATGAACATTAATATCAACCCTATCTAAGGGAATCGTCAGATATAAAACATAGGCGGGTTGGCGTCCTGCTGGAATTTTGTCATTGTAAGCTTGGCGTATTGCATGGGTAATAACTCGGTCGCGAATAACACGGCCATTTATGAAAAAATACTGCACGTCGGTTTGTGGGCGATGGGCATCTGCTTTGCCTAACCAACCGTTAAGTTTTATGTCAGCGTAGTCTTGTTCAATATATAGACTGTTATTAATAAAATTTTTGCCACAGATTTTAGCAATGCGTTGTTGTTGTTGCTCTAGCGTCATAGCCGCTGGTAATTTCAGACTTGTGCTGGTGGATAACTGACAGTGAAATCCGACGGAAAATTGACTGAGTGCTAAGCGTTGTAGCGTTGTTAAAATATGATTTTGTTCTGTTTTATTACTACGAAGAAAATGTCGTCTCGCCGGCAAATTGAAGAATAAATCACGGATTTCAAGCGTCGTGCCTTGTGGATGTGCAGCGGGGCTAATTGCACTGTTTTCATCGCCTGCAAGTTGCCATGCACATTCACTATCAGCTTGACGCGAGGTGAGTGTCAAACGCGAAACCGAGCTAATACTCGGTAATGCTTCACCACGAAAACCTAAGCTAGCAATGTGACTGAGTTGTTCACTTGAATGCAGTTTGCTGGTGGCATGGCGACTAAGCGCCAGCGGTAAATCTTCAGGATGAATGCCAACACCGTTGTCACGAACGCGAATGAGTTTATTGCCCGCACCTTCGATTTCAATAAAAATGTTATCGGCGCCTGCATCGAGACTATTTTCGACGAGCTCTTTAACCACAGAAGCAGGACGTTCGATAACTTCTCCCGCAGCAATTTGATTGGCGAGATGTAAGGGAAGGGCATGAATGCGTTGCTGATCGGACATACTTTTATTCTACAGCATACCAGTAGCGGATATAAAAACAGGCCACCTAAATGGTCGGGCTCAACAAACTCAATGTTTAAGGAATAAGTAGGACTTCGCCAACATGGATATCAGAGCGAGTCAGTTTATTGCTCGTTTTGATATCGATCATACTGACTTGATAGCGTTGGGCGATAGTGCTTAATGTATCGCCGCTGCTGACAATATGCTGTTGTGGCGCACCTGTACCTGGCAAAGGATTACGCTGAAAATAATTACTAATTCCCGATAAAATCGCTCGAGCAATTTTATTTTGATGAGCAGGCGAGTTTAATTTACGTTCTTCATCTGGGTTAGAAACAAAGGCTGTTTCAACTAAAATCGAAGGTATATCGGGTGATTTCAATACGACAAAGGCGGCTGATTCGACGTGTTTTTTGTGCACATTACCCACGCGTTTTAAGCCTGATAACACGGTATCAGCCACTTCAAGACTGGCTGCTAAACTGGCATCTTGTGATAAATCGAGCAACACGGATGCCAGCATATTATCTTTATCGTCTAAGCTAATACCACCAGCTAAATCAGCGGCGTTTTCTTTGTTAGCTAACATTTGCGCCGCTTCACTACTGGCGCCTCGTTGAGATAGTACAAACACCGAAGCCCCTTTCGCTTTGGTATCTTTAAACGCATCAGCATGGATCGAGATGAACATATCTGCTTTATTTTGTCGTGCTTTGACTATGCGGTGACGAAGTGGAATGAAAATATCAGTATCACGAGTTAAATAAGCACGCATTCCTGGTTCAGAATTGACTATTTTAGCGAGACGTTTAGCAATCGAGAGCACTATGTCTTTTTCTTTAGTGCCATTTTTACCTAATGCGCCGGAATCTTGTCCACCGTGACCGGGATCTATCGCGATAACAATGTCGCGTCTTGGCATCGATTTTTTAGATTTAGTGACCGTCGCAATGGGGGGGGGCATTTTAATATTGGTGGTGCTGACAGGCACTTGAACTGGCGGAGCTTTTGTAATCGCCGTTGCCTGAGCCTTTGGCGCGATGATGGTTGCAGGTTTTTCGGTGAGTCGTGGCGTTGAGTTAGCTGATGATGCTGTTTTTGTTGGCGCCGAGTCATGCAAATCAAGCACAAGGCGATGAGGATAATTTTCTTGTGCCGCTAAAGTGCGGCTTTCATAAGCGACGGAGTGTTGTAAATCTAGCACTAAACGTAATGTGTCTTTACCGCGACTGCCATGGCGAATAGCGCGAATAGGACTGCTTGATAGTTCAGGAATTTTAAGTGGACGTGTCTGTTGTGTGTTGTGGATATCAACGACTAAACGTGCGGGGTTCGCTAGAGAAAACACTTGATATTTAAAGGCTTTATCAAGATCAATAACAAGGCGCGTATCGCTACCTTCTTGAGATAAACGCATACCTTGAATGCTTGCTGACCAAACATTGCTGCTGATCATTAAAAATATGAGGCTCAAGCAGAAACGGAGCATTATTGTTTTCCTAACACTATTTTAGTGAGGACTAGTGTCTAATTATTTAATATAAAAATCAAGTTTCTTTTATATTAATAAGGAGATAGCGCTTAAACTTGAATTAAACATTAAGAATTTTGGATAGGTTTATACCTGCTGGAGAAATGGCTTTTATATCGGCATTGCGTGCATGTTGTTGATAAGTAAAGGTGATCATTAGATCTGGTTCCGGTAATAGTTCACCACCTTGTTTTGCCCATTCCAATAAACACAATGCATTATCACTAAAATAATCATCAAGCCCCAGATAATCTAACTCTTCAGGGTCTGATAGGCGGTAAAGATCAAAATGGAAAACAGTGCGATTGGAGACTTCGTAACGCTCAACCAAGGTATAAGTAGGGCTTTTGACATTACCTTGATGACCTAAAGCTCGCAAAAAACCACGACTAAAGGTTGTTTTTCCTGCGCCTAAATCACCTTCTAAATGTATGACAAAAAGGCTATCTGGGCAGAGCATTGCAATCGCTTTTCCTAGTTCAAGTGTTGCTGCTTCATCTGCTAAATGGATTTGCATAAAGTAAATATCGTTTAGTAATTAAAAAATAAGGTTTGATAAATGTCGCAGATGAGGAATTAAATCCATCGCTAACATGCCACGCTCGCCATCTTGTTCAGCAGCTTTATCACCTGCCATGCCGTGTAAGGTTACACCAACACAAGCTGCTTCCATTAGAGGAAAACCTTGTGCCAATAAACCGCCAATGACGCCAGCAAGTACATCGCCCATACCGCCACTACCCATTCCCGGATTACCCCAAGTAGACAGGCGTGTCGGGGTTTCACCATTATAGATAAGTGTACCCGAACCTTTGAGTACCGCTATGCCGCCATAACGCTTTTGTATTTCAGTAACAGCAAGAAAACGATCTGCTTGAATATCGCGAGAGGTACAGCCTAATAAACGGGCTGCTTCACCGGGATGTGGCGTCAAAATCCAATTGTCATGATGTTGCGGATGTTTACTCAACATATTAAGTGCATCAGCATCGACAACCATCGGTAAATCACTGGCCATCGCTTTTTTAAATAACGATTGCCCCCATTCGCTTTGACCTAAACCTGGGCCAATAGTCAATGAGTTGGCACGTTGAATAAGCGCGTCGAGTTCATGCCCATTTTCAACGCCGTGGCACATCA
This sequence comes from Methylophaga sp., assembly GCA_011053005.1. Lineage (GTDB taxonomy): Bacteria > Pseudomonadota > Gammaproteobacteria > Nitrosococcales > Methylophagaceae. The sequence continues at coordinate 78,364 of DRHW01000020.1, read as the reverse complement.
ACTCAGGACGGGCTTGATTAAGCATCGGGCTATGAGATGGACGTGTTGCAATACTGACTAAACCGGCACCAACTCTAGCGCCCGCTTCTGCGGCAACGCGTGCCGCTCCCGGCATACCATGATCGCCACCAATAATGAGTAAATGACCATATAAACCTTTATGACCCGTCCGTTCGCGTGGCGCTAACCGTGTGCCATCTTCTTCTATACTGACTCGGCGAGCAATAGGTGTGACTGCTTTATAAATCGCCGATGGGACTTGTAATGAATCAAAACATACGGTGCCGCAATAATTAGGGCCTTCACCAGTAAATAAACCTTTATGAAGACCAATAAAGCTCAAGGTGATAGTCGCTCTAACGGCGATACCTAAGGCAATACCCGTATCGGCATGTAAACCCGAAGGAATGTCTAACGATAAGATGGGGACACGTTTTGCAGCTTTGTTGATCGCTGTAATGATAGTTTTATATTCTCCGGTACATTCTCGATCTAATCCTGTTCCAAACAAAGCATCAATTACAATATCGGTAGAAGGCAGTTTCACGTCAAAGTGTTGGATTTCTGCTCCTATGTTGAGTAAATCATCACGTGCAGCGATACTTTCAGCACTCATTTTTGCTACGTCACCAACTTGAATAACGGTGACGCGATAATCTTTTGCCAGTGCTTGTCTTGCTAACTCAAAACCGTCACCGCCATTATTACCTGTGCCACAAATCACTAATAAACGTTCAGCTTGACGCCAATGCGTCTTAATTGTTGACAACGCGGCAGCGCCAGCACGCGACATTAATTTTGCAGCAGAAATATCATGTTGCTCAATCACGATACGTTCTAATTCACGTGTTTGTGCAACGGTGTAAAGGTTATGAGGCAGATTAAGCATAGGCTTTAATTCCAATGTATAAGCGTATTTATTCACCTATAATAGCCTGCATGGAATACATAAATACACCTTTAGCGATGAATGAATTGCTGAGTAATATGCGAGACTGGGCGCTGTCGTTTGGTTTTCAACAGCTTGGTGTCAGTGACCTTGATCTGGCTCATAGTGAACAAAAATTACTAGATTGGTTAGCGGCTGGTTTCCATGGCGAGATGGATTATATGGCTCGTCATGGCACTAAGCGTACTCGGCCTGAACAACTTATTCCGGGCACCATTCGCATCATCACACTACGCATGGATTATTGGCCAGATGATACTGCGGAACCTTGGTCTGTAATAGATGATGATAAAAAGGGCTTTATTTCACGTTATGCTTTGGGCCGCGATTACCATAAATTAATGCGTAAGCGTTTGCAGTTACTTGCCAGCAAAATCGAGCAAGAATTAGGCGATATGCAATATCGCGTATTTTCCGATAGCGCGCCAGTAATGGAAAAAGCATTAGCCGCTAAATCTGGCATTGGATGGGTCGGCAAGCACAGCAATATTTTGAATCGTGATCATGGATCTTATTTCTTTTTAGGCGAGATTTATACTGACTTGCCGTTACCTGTAACAGAGCCGATTTCCGATCATTGCGGTTCCTGCAGTGCCTGTATTGATGTCTGTCCAACTCAAGCCATCGTTGCGCCTTATAAAGTTGATGCTAGGCGCTGTATTTCTTATCTGACGATTGAGTTACGGGGCGCGATTCCTGTTGAATTTCGGTCTATGTTAGGTAATCGAATTTATGGTTGTGATGATTGCCAATTAGTCTGCCCATGGAATAAATTTGCTCAGGTGACGGTGGAATCAGACTATTTGCCTCGTCATGGTTTAGATGCACCGCAATTGGTTGATCTTTTTGCATGGACTGAGCAAGACTTTTTAACCAAGCTAGAAGGCAGTCCGATTAGACGCATTGGTTATGAATGTTGGTTACGAAATATTGCCGTGGCATTAGGTAATGCGAAAACCAGCGATGTGGTGTTAGCTGCATTAACATCACGTGTGAACTATCCTTCGGAGCTGGTGACGGAGCATGTTGTGTGGGCTTTAGCGCAGCATCAATAGAACCATTGTATTTAGAAAGTCGTTGTATAGATTCTTAAACTATCCATATTCTCAAGGATTTTATTAGCGTGTTTTTAAGCTGATTTTTAGGTAAGGCAATGAGTCCTTTCATTGCCATTGTTGCTTATTCAGGTAGCTTTATAAAGTGTTCACGATAATGTTGGAGTTCACGAATCGAATCTTTAACATCATCCATTGCAAGATGAGATGATTTTTTCTTGAAGCTTTTTTCAACTTTAGGTGCCCAGCGACGAGCTAACTCTTTTAATGAGCTGACATCAAGATTGCGGTAATGAAAAAAAGCTTCTAGTTCTGGCATGATCCGCGCCATAAAACGGCGATCTTGGCAGATACTATTTCCACACATTGGTGAAGTGCCAGCTGGCACGTATTTTTTTAAAAATGCTAAGGTTTGCTGTTCAGCTTCTGCTTCAGTTGTCGTACTATTACGAATGCGTTCAACCAAACCTGACCCATTGTGTTGTCTGGTATTCCATTCATCCATCGCTTCTAAGGTGGCATCAGCTTGGTGAATAGCGATGATTGGGCCTTCAGCTAGAATGTTGAGATCAGCATCCGTAACAATTGTGGCTATTTCTATAATTTCGTCATTATTTGTATCAAGACCTGTCATTTCAAGATCTATCCATATTAGATTATTTTTACTTTTAGCCATAATGTCCGTCTTTTTGTGGGTGAGAGAATGAACTTACTTGCCAGAGATTGTATCAAAGGCTAACCTGCATCACATGGTTGAATTTTTTGGAAAAAAATTATGAATGAATTTACTTGGGTTTTTCTTGCGGCATTAGTATTGATGATAGGCATCGAGTTATGGCTATCGTTACGACAAAGTCGTTATGTTCATGCGAATAGGGGTCAAGTACCCAGCGCATTTAAAGAGCAAGTCAAATTGGCGTCACATCAAAAAGCCGCCGATTATACGGTAGCCAAGGGTAAGTTAAATAGAATCGAAAATGTCGTCGGCGCCTTGTTTTTATTGGTGTGGACATTAGGTGGCGGTTTGGCTTGGTTATCCGGTGCTTGGCAAGGCATGGGTTGGTCAACGACGTTAACTGGTGTTGTATTTATCCTAAGCTTTTTTGTGATTGGTTCATTATTAGATTTACCTTTATCTTGGTACCGGACTTTTGTGTTAGAGCAAAAATTTGGCTTTAATAATAATACGCCATCTTTATATATAGCTGATTTAGTTAAACAAACTTTATTAATGTTAATCATTGGTGCACCGTTAATTTGGGGAGCGTTAACATTAATGGAGAGTACTGGTGATTATTGGTGGCTTTATTTATGGGCGGCATGGATAGGTTTTACCATTCTAATGATGTGGGCTTATCCGGCTTTTATCGCACCATTATTTAATAAATTTACACCCTTGGATGATGCTAGTTTACAAACTCGTGTCGAAGCATTACTAGCGCGTTGTGGCTTTAAAAGCCAAGGTATCTATGTGATGGACGGTTCGCGTCGTAGTGGTCATGGTAATGCCTATTTCACAGGTTTGGGTAATAACAAGCGTATCGTGTTTTTTGACACTTTATTAAAAACATTAAGCGAAGATCAAATTGAAGCGGTACTAGCGCATGAGCTCGGTCACTTCCGTCGTAAACATGTAATTAAAAACATGGGGGTGATGGCGCTATTAAGTTTGATTGGCCTTGCTATTTTAGGTTGGGCATCGGGTGAATCATGGTTTTATACTGGCTTGGGCGTAGATACACAATCTGCTGCGATGGCATTAATTTTATTCATGATGGTTATTCCCGTATTTAGTTTCTTTTTACACCCAATGATGACGGGCTTATCACGTAAATATGAATATGAAGCTGATGCTTATGCTGCATCGGTATCCAATGCTGATGATTTGATTGCTGCTTTGGTTGCTTTGTATCAAGAAAATGCCAGCACCTTAACGCCAGATCCTTTAGTGTCGGCTATTTATGACTCACATCCACCGGCGAGTTTACGTATTGCTCATTTGCAAATGAGTAAAGGGTGATAAAGCGAGTATTGTTATTAGTGGGTTTGCTTGCGTTATCACCGATGGTGATGGCGCAAGGTAAACGCTTACATGATGCGGCATGTTTACAATGTCATGCTTCGCTAACGGGCGGAAAGCCAGCCAACCTTTATACGCGTAATGATCGGAAAGTGAAAACGTTGGCCAGCTTGCAAAAACAAGTAAAAGGCTGTGCGATTGTGGCAGATGCTAATTGGACGGATGCTGAGCGTGAATCGGTTGTTCAGTATTTAAGTCAGACGTTTTATCGTTTTAAATAAAACGATAGGTTGAGTCGTTCAGTAGGGTTTTACAGGCCGGTTACAAAATAGTCACTTGGTTGCGACCATTATTTTTTGATTGGTATAAAGCTTTGTCAGCGCGTTCGGTAACGCTAGATGGAGAGTCTTGCGTCTGCAACATACTTACACCCGCTGAAACAGTTATTTGATTAATGTACTCTTCTTGGCCTTTCTTTTTCAAGCGGCTCTCGGCAAGTGCAACGCAAATATTATTGCTAATCGACTTTGCTTCTTCAAATGAGATGTTCATTAAGAGCATCGCCATTTCTTCACCACCGTATCGTCCGACGAGATGATGGTCTCCAGCATGCTTTTGAAGTAAACCAGAAAAATACTGCAACACTTTGTCACCGAGCACATGGCCATAGGTATCATTGATTTTTTTGAAGTGATCGATATCAAAGAGTGCTAAGGCCATATCTGTGTTTGGCTGTTGGCAAGCGATATCTAATTCTTCATTAAACGCCCCACGATTTAACAAGCCCGTTAAAGCATCCGTACGAGATTCTTTTTTTACTGTGTCTAATTCTTCTTTAAGTCTGGCAATTTCTTGAGATGATTTTTCTAAGTCTTGCTTTAGATCATTACTTGCTTTGGTCAGCATTTGGGTTGAAGCAAGAATATCACTGACTAAGTTATGCAGTTCGTTAATATCACGACAGTTATTTAATAAACTTTTAGTATTATTTAATTCACTAATGGAGTGTGCTGCATCTGCTTCTGTTTTGTGCAGATTGCCTAACGTATTATTAACAACGAGTTTTAAACCATTCTGGGTTGATTCAAGACGCTCTGGCATGTCCATAAGCACGTATTTTTCAAACAAATGTTGTGCATAGTCAGTTGAGATAGGCAAATTTTGAGCAAGACGATGGTTAATTTCATCAATTAAGGTGTGGTTTTCACCCGATACATATTCATACCAAACGGCATAGTTAGCTGGGTTAACCGGAATTTTATGCTTACTTATCAGTGGTATTACTTGCCTCAGGTTTTCAGATGCCTTTTCGATAGGATCACTGTAAACAGGAGGGAATGAAGATTGATTAGACATTAAAGCTCTCTCAAATAGCGACATCATTGGTTTGTATAACGAGTTATCCATATCTCTGGGTTAACAAAATACCTGTTGAAATCCATTATGTAAATATTTTTTTGTTATATTTAAGTAAGATAGCGCTTAAAGCTTGGAAATAGATGAGGTTTTAATAGCGATATTCATCTAATTTAAATGATAAACAAAATAAGCAAAGCCATAATAATATCTTGGCATAAACTCTGCATTGGCTAAAACAACATAGCTATTTGGGAGAGTTATCATGTCATTTTTGATACGATTTTTGGCACTCAGCAGTTTGATATTACTGAGCGCTTGTACAACCACTGAGGTCAAACGCGACCCTGCTTATGCTGCCGTAAGGCCAGTAGCACTACCAGAACATCCGAATACAGATGGCGCGATTTTTAATGTAGCAAATAATGTTTCATTTTATGAAGATTATCGTGCGCGTCGTGTTGGCGATATTTTGACGGTCAAATTAGACGAAAAAACATCTGCCGAAAAAACATCTGCTACAACGGTTAAAAAATCAAACAGTAACGACATTGCATCGCCGACTATTTTAGGCTCTGGTGTGCAATTCAATGCACCTGGCATATTGCCTTTGGCGAGTAACAATAATAACGATTTATCATTTAGTGCTGGTTCAGAGTCTGATTTTGATGGTTCGGGCGACAGCGATTTAGAAAATAAATTGAGTGGTGATATTAGTGTATCGGTGGTCGAGGTATTGCCTAATGGCAATATGATTATTCGCGGTGAAAAAGTGATGACGATTAATCAAGGCAATGAATACTTGCGAATCGGCGGCATGATTAGCCCTCGTGATATTGATTCGACGAATTCGATTTCATCGAAACGAATTGCTGATGTTCAAATGTCGTATGTTGGTGACGGTCCTACCAATGATGGCAATGTGATGGGGTGGTTGAGTCGCTTTTTCATTAGTGCATTGATGCCGTTTTAAGGGGAATGAAAATGAATATTAAAACAGTATTAATGACCGTCACCATGTTGACTCTTTGCCAGATCGCATCAGCGGAACGAATTAAAGATTTGGCCTCAATTGCTGGAGTACGCTCTAACCAATTGGTCGGTTACGGTTTAGTTGTTGGTTTAGATGGCACGGGTGATAAGACAAAATTTACCGGACAAAGCTTACGCAATATGTTGCGTGAACTGGGGGTGACGCTACCGCCAGGCATTGATCCAAAAAGTAAAAATGTAGCAGCAGTAACTGTTCATACCGATTTACCGCCTTTTGTTAAACCGGGCCAAACCATCGATGTCACCGTGTCATCGTTAGGCGATTCTAAGAGCTTACGTGGCGGTAGTTTGATTATGACACCATTAAAAGGTGCCGATGGTCAGATTTATGCGATGGCACAAGGTAATCTTGTGGTTGGTGGTTTTGGTGCTGAGGCCAGTGATGGTTCACGCATTACGGTCAATATTCCAAGCGCTGGTCGAATTCCAAATGGTGCAACAGTAGAACGTGCTGTTGGTAATGCTTTTAATGTCGGTGATCAAATTGTGTTGAATTTACATCAACCTGATTTTACAACGGCAAGTCGTTTAGCAGATTCAATCAATCATACATTAGGCAAAGGGACTGCGCGCTCAGTGGATGCGTCTTCTATTAGTGTTAATGCACCTCGTGATCCTAGTCAGCGTGTGCCTTTTTTATCATTGGTTGAAAACCTTGAACTTAGTCCGGGTGAAGCAGCGGCTAAAATTGTGGTCAATTCACGAACTGGAACCATTGTCATTGGTCAGCATGTGCGTGTAAGCCCGGCAGCAGTTACTCACGGTAATCTATCAGTCACTATTTCAGCCAATACGGATGTCAGCCAACCCAATGCATTATCAAATGGTCAGACGGTTATTTCGCCTAATTTTGATATCAATGTGACGGCTGAAGATAGTCGAATGTTTCTATTTAATGCCGGTGTGTCGCTTGAAGATATTGTAAAAGCGGTGAATCAAGTCGGTGCTGCACCGGGTGATTTAGTGGCGATATTAGAAGCTTTAAAACAAGCCGGTGCTTTGCGTGCTGAATTGATTGTTATCTGATGAGTATTTGCTATTGCCTGTGTGAATGTCATATCGCAAGCTGCGATAAGTCATCACGCAAGGTAATGGAGGAAGATAAATCATGACATTGAATACACACATTACCCAAACAGCCGTCGACTTTAATGGACTTGCTGAACTGCGCCGTTCGGCAAATATTGATCAAAAAGATAAAGATACTTTAGAGCAAGTTGCGGGTCAGTTTGAGTCGTTGTTTGTCGGCATGATGTTAAAAGGCATGCGTCAAGCTAGTCTGGGTGAAGGGATTTTTGATTCATCTCAAAGTGATATGTATCGAGATATGTCTGATCAACAATTAGCGATGGATCTTTCTTCTAAAGGCGGTCTGGGTTTGAAAGAAGTCATTGTTCGTCAACTCGGCGGCCAACTTAATTCTAAAATCAATACCAATGGTGAAGCACAATCTTACGATATGGATACGGTACCGGTTAGACCTGCCTTGCAGCAGTCTATTGAAAATCCTGCTTTATATCAGAAAATTATGTATGCAAAACCTAGCTCGGATATTGATGGTACTGAAATTCGTACATCGACCAGGAACAGAAACTTTATCTTCGATTCACCAGAAAGTTTTGTTCAACAATTATTACCTATGGCTACACAAGCGGCACAACGAATTGGTGTGACGCCCGAAGTTATCTTGTCGCAAGCAGCATTAGAAACGGGCTGGGGACAGCATATTATCGATAAGTCTAATGGTCGCTCTAGTCATAATTTATTTAATATCAAGGCAGATAGCCGTTGGCAGGGAGATCAAACGACTAAGGGTACGATGGAATATCGTAATGGTGTGGCCGTTAAAGAGCAGGCGCAGTTTAGGTCGTACGAGAGTTATCAAGATAGTTTTAATGATTATGTTGATTTTCTACAAACCCAGCCACGTTATCAAAATGCATTAAAACAAACACATAATCCAGAACGCTTTATTGAAGGTTTACATAAAGCAGGTTATGCCACCGATCCTGATTATGCCGATAAAATTAAACGCATTATGAATAGTTCGACATTGGCACAAATCTGGCAAATGCCAGAGAATTCATGATTACCGTCGGTAAATTGACGGATAGAGGGCTTTAAAATGAGCATGTTAAATATTGGTACATCAGCATTGCTGACATCGCAGGGCGCTTTGACTACAACCAGTCACAATATCAGTAATGTGAATACGGAAGGCTATAGCCGACAACGTGCGTTGTTAGGCACGCAACTAGCGACCAATAATGGTAACAACTATTATGGCTCTGGCGTTCAGATCAATAGCATCGAACGTTTAATGGATAGTTTTCTCGTTGATCAGGTGCGAACGTATACGTCTCAAGAATCGCAGCAAGCGACTTATTTATCCTTTGCCCGACAAGCGGATGATTTATTAGGCTCACCTCAACTCGGCCTCAATACCGGCATGGAAGAATTTTTTAATGCGGTTCACGAAGTGGCTAATGATCCGACTTCGATTGCTGCACGTGAAGTGATGATCTCGCAAGGTGAAGTGTTAGCTAAGCGCTTTAATGTACTTGATCAACAAATGAAAAATTTTGATAGCCAAGTCGACGATGCTATTGCTGGTGGCGTATCCGATATTAATGTTATTGCCCAAGGGATCGCAGATTTAAACAGAGCCATTGTGACAAATACATCTTCAAGCGGTGGCGCACCTAATGACTTATTAGATCAGCGCGATAAGTTGATTAATGATCTTTCCAAATACGTCTCAATATCGACGGTTAAAGAAGACAGTGGCTCACTGAATGTGTTCATCGGTACTGGCCAAGCCATCGTAACTGGCGTTGGGGCAATAAAACTAAGTGTTATTCCTGATAATTCTTCATCGCCACCAAGAAGTAAAGTTGGTTATGGGCCTGGCGGCATTGATATTTCTGCACAACTAACAGGCGGAACAATAGGGGGAGCATTTCAGGTCAGAACAGAAGTTATCGATCCGGCGCGTGCTGAATTAAATCAGTTAGCCTTTTCAATGGCTGATGCATTTAATACGCAAAATTTAGCCGGTGTAGATTTAGATGGCAATGCCGCGACAAGTCCTGCTAATTTATTCTTTGGTGATTTATCTGCCGTTCCACCTGATCAATATGCCAGCGCGATTAAGGTGGTGATGACCGATCCAAAGAAAATTGCAGCATCCTCGTCGACAAGTGCTGCTGTGGGCAATAATGAAAATATTCTAAAATTAGCAGACTTACAAACAGTTAAAACGATGGCGGGTGGCACACAGACATTTGCGAGTTCTTATGGCGTGTTAGTTGCCAAGGTTGCAACAAAAACGCATCAAGCTGATATCGGTCAACAAACCCAACAAGGTTTGTTGAACCAAGTGAAATTAAAAGCAGATAGCGTTGCAGGTGTGAACTTAGATGAAGAAGCGGCCAATTTAATTAAGTATCAACAAGCTTATCAAGCCGCATCACAAATCATAACGGTGTCTAATACGGTGTTTAATTCACTGATTAATGCATTTTAAAGGAACGATAATATGCGTATATCGACCAATTATAGTAGTCAGCAAAGCCTTAACCTTATGTTGCAACAGCAAAGTGATTTAGGAAAGACACAACTACAAATTACTACGGGTAAGCGAATTCAGAGTCCGTCTGATGATCCGGTTGCTGCGATTAAAGTTTTAGATTTACAACGTCAAATAAATTTATCACAGCAATATTTAGATAATGCTGATAAAGCCGAAAATAAACTGTCGGTCAGTGAAGGACTGATGTCGAGTGCGAGTGATATTTTGCAAAGCATACGTGTACTTGCGGTACAGGGTTTATCAGATACGAATAATGCAGAATCGCGTAAAGCGATTGCCGAACAAATTGATCAGCTCAATAAAGCGATGTTAGGTCTTGCCAATACAACAGATGTGAATGGTGAACAGGTTTTCTCTGGCTATGAGACCGATACTGAAGCGTTTGCAAGCACACCGCCTTTTAATTATCTTCCAACATCACCCGGCGCTGGTGATGGCCAACGTAATATTCGGGTGGGTGAAGGCTACTCAGTAGAAATTAATGAGCCTGGTAACAAAGTCTTTGTGGCGAATAATGATGTGAGTGGTTCACAATCAATCTTTCAAACGATTAATAATTTCGTGAATGATTTAAACGCCAATACCGTCGGCACAGCGTCAGTCAATGGCGATATCTTAGGCAATATCGATAATGGTTTAGATGCCATATTGGGTGCAAGAACGCGAGTGGGTACGCGATTAAATGCGATTGATCAGCAACGTGATGTGAATGATGGTATTAAATTCAATATGGAAAACATGTTATCGCAAGTACAGGATCTTGATTATGCTGAAGCGATTTCACGATTGAGTTTGCAAAAAACAGGGCTAGAAGCGGCGCAACAGACTTTTATTAAGGTTCAGGGCTTGTCATTGTTCAACTACTTATGACAGACTTCAGGATCTATATTGCTAAGGCTTAAAAAATGAAAGCGGTCATACTGGCGGGTGGTTTGGGCACGCGAATTAGTGAAGAAACAATTTTGAAGCCTAAGCCGATGATCGAGATTGGTGGCAAGCCGATTTTATGGCATATCCTTAAGCTTTACTCTAGTCATGGCGTCAACGAATTCATTATTTGTTGTGGTTATAAAGGCTATCTCATAAAAGAATATTTCTCTAATTATTTTTTACATATGTCTGATGTCACGTTTGATATGAAAAATAATGAAATGCACGTTCATGAAAATCATGCAGAACCTTGGATGGTTACATTAGTAAACACTGGCGATGACAGCATGACGGGCGGTCGATTAAAGCGTGTCGCCGATTATGTTAAAGATGAAGAATTCTTTTGTTTAACCTATGGTGATGGTGTCGGTAATGTTGATATCAGTGCCAGTATTGACTTTCATCGCCAGCAAAATACATTAGCAACGGTAACGGCGGTACATCCACAAGCAAAATTTGGTGCTTTGGGCATTCAAGGCGATAAGGTTGCTGCTTTTCAAGAAAAGCCGAGCGGAGAAGGCGGTTTGGTGAGTGGTGGTTTTTTTGTGTTGTCGCCCAAAGTGCTCGACTATATTGATAATGATCACACCAGTTGGGAACATTATCCGCTTGAGCGTTTAGCTTCAGAAGGTCAATTATCGGTTTTTAAACATGAAGGTTTTTGGCAACCGATGGATACCTTGCGAGATAAGCAATATCTTGAACGTCTATGGGCAACAGGTAATGCTCCGTGGAAGAATTGGTGAGTGTTGCAAGTTTTTGGCAAGGCAAAAAAGTATTAATTACAGGGCATACTGGTTTTAAAGGCAGCTGGTTGTCACTTTGGTTGCAACAACTCGGCGCACAAGTGACCGGTTTATCGTTAGCACCAAACACTGAGCCTAATTTATTTGATGTAGCCAATGTGGCCGATGGCATGACATCGATCATTGGCGATATTCGTGATTTAGCGTTGGTGAATAAAGTATTTCAGCAATGTCAGCCTGACATAGTGATTCACCTAGCGGCACAAGCGTTAGTGCGTTATTCCTATATTGATCCGATAGCAACCTATCAGACCAATGTGATGGGTACATTAAATATTCTCGAAACATTACGTTCATCTGACAGTGTGAAAGCCGCGATTATGGTGACGACAGATAAGTGTTACGACAATAAAGAACACCATCAGGCTTATCAAGAAACCGATCCATTAGGCGGTCATGATCCTTATAGTAGTAGCAAAGCCTGTGCTGAATTACTGATTGATTCTTATCGACGGTCATTTTTTACCGAAGCCAATTCAACTGCGATTGCCTCTGTTAGAGCTGGTAATGTCATCGGTGGTGGTGATTGGTCTGAAGATAGATTGATACCCGATATTGTTGCCGCATCACACGCCAATCAGCCACTCAATATTCGATATCCACAAGCCATACGACCATGGCAACATGTTTTAGAGCCTTTGCATGGTTATTTATTATTGGCAGAACAATTATTTAATCACGGTCAAAATTATGCTCAAGCATGGAATTTTGGCCCGCTAGCTGAAGGTGAACAAATGGTCAGCTGGATTGCAGACTTTTTCGCTCAACGATGGCCAACCTTTACATGGTCTACTAATGATCAGCTGCAACCACATGAAGCCAATATATTAAAACTAGATTGCACTAAAGCACATGAGTATTTAGGCTGGTCGCCAAGTTGGTCTTTAGCACAATCATTAGATCAGATTGATAAATGGTATAAGCATTTTGATAATAACGATAATATGAAACTGGTTTGCCTTGAACAAATCAGGTTATTGACCAATACAGCTGAACATTAAATTATAAAAATAGACTGTTTCGTATCAAAATAATAAAGCTGCAAGCAATAAAGAGAGAAATATTAGCGTGAGAAATGAGTTGGAAATAGGAGATATTTGTCATATTGCAATCGGCAATAATGGCGATCCGTTATTTACAAAAATAGCATTAGTATTGACGACGCCTGATGAAGACGGTGAAGTTGATTTTGTTATTGCAGCAGAACAACCATCCAGTAAACCAACAGAAATCAAATTATCTGCCGATGATTTTACTGATAATGGTTTGACCAATGTCATCTATTTAAACTTAGCCAAACAATACAAACTCTCTCAAACCGTCTTTATCAAACATCTGACAACGCTTAATCCTGCTGCATTAGAACGGGTTTTACGTGAAAATGTGCTTAAACAGGTTGATCTTTACAGCGCTGAAAAATTTAAAGCTAAACCTTTTATAGAAGGCAAAAGTAGCGTAGCTGTTTCAGGCAAAGTGCTTGGTGGCAGCGAACTCACACATTTAGTTAATTCATCTTTAGATGGCTGGCTGACAACGGGTCGTTTTAACACCCTATTTGAAGCACAATTGGCAGCATTTTTAAATGTTAAACATGTTTTGACGACGAATTCAGGATCGTCAGCAAACCTACTTGCTTTAACGGCATTAACATCACCCAAGCTAGGTGAAAGAGCCTTAAAAAAAGGCGATGAAGTCATCAGCGTGGCGGCGGGTTTTCCGACCACGCTCAATCCGATATTGCAAAATGGTTTGATTCCGGTCTTTATTGATATTGCGATACCGAGTTACAACATTGATACCTCGCTGATTGAAGCTGCGATTACAGATAAAACCAAAGCCATTATGGTGGCGCATACATTGGGTAATGCGTTTAATCTTGATGAAGTCATTCGCATTGCCAGAAAGCATAATCTCTGGATAATCGAAGATTGTTGTGATGCATTAGGCACGACTTACACACCGTCAACGGATATGGTCGATTATCGTGGTGAGACTATTCCAGCCAATATTGCTCGTCATGTCGGCACTTTTGGTGATATTGCTACGTTAAGTTTTTATCCGGCACATCATATTACGATGGGTGAGGGCGGTGCGGTTTATACCAATAATGGCAAATTGAAACTGCTGATTGAATCATTTAGAGATTGGGGCCGTGATTGTTTTTGTCAGCCAGGTCATGACAATACCTGCAAAAAACGCTTTAGTTATCAATTAGGTGAGTTGCCGTGTGGTTATGACCATAAATATACTTACTCACATCTCGGCTACAATTTAAAAATCACCGATATGCAAGCGGCGGTGGCGGTGGCACAACTGGAACGATTACCTGAGTTTATTCAAAAACGTCGAGATAACTTCGATCGTTTGCGTCATGGCTTAGCTCATTTACAAGACTATCTGATATTGCCTGAACCCGAACAACATTCAAATCCATCGTGGTTTGGTTTTGCGATTACATTAAAAAGTCATGCCCGCCATGAACTCATCCAATTTCTTGAATCTAAAAAAATTGCCAGCCGATTATTGTTTGGTGGTAACTTGACCAAGCAGCCTTATATGCTTGATCAGCACTATCGCATCTCGGGGAATTTACAACAAACAGACCAAGTGATGAATAACACACTTTGGCTGGGCGTATTTCCGGGGCTAGATACCGACATGATCGACTATGTAATACATTCATTATCAGACTATTTGACACGTTAATATGACTAAACATAACGAGCTTTATAACAACTTATTTGTACTTGAATTAGCCAATAATCATCAAGGTTCTGTCGAACATGGCAAAGAAGTGATTCGGCAGATGAAAGCGGTGTGTGATGACTTTCCGTTTCAATTTGCCTTCAAGTTGCAATACCGGAATTTAAATACCTTTATTCATCCTGACTTTAAAGATCGTGAGGATATTAAATACGTAAAACGTTTTCGTGATACCGAGTTAAATGAACAACAATTATTACAACTCAAACAAGCGGTGGACGAGGCCGGTTTTATTTCAATGTGTACGCCATTTGATGAAGAATCGGTGTCATGGATTGAGAATCACGGCTTTCAAGTTTTAAAAATAGCTTCTTGTTCGTTGACTGACTGGCCTTTATTAGAACGTATTGCAAAGTCGTCACTGCCATTAGTTGCATCAACGGCAGGTGCGAGATTAGATGAAATTGAAAAAGTGGTGCAGTTTTTTCAACATCGCGGTAAGTCATTAGCCGTTATGCATTGTGTCGGTGAATATCCCACACCAAGAGAACGTTTGCAATTAGGTCAAATCGCGTTACTTAAAAAAACGTTTCCTGCTATTCCCATTGGTTATTCAACACATGAAGCGCCTTCTGAAACAGAAGCGGTAAAAATGGCTATCGCACTTGGTGCGCAGTTATTTGAAAAGCATGTAGGGGTCGGTGAGTTGAATGGTTACTCCGCTAATCCTGAACAAGTAAGAGCATGGCTAACGTCGGCACAACAAGGTTTTGAGTTATTAGGTTTAAGCAATGAACGCGTTGAGGTCACCGAGAAAGAAGTGGCGACCCTTAACTCATTGCGTCGAGGCCTATTTGCAAAACGTGATTTAATCGTGGGTGATATTTTGCAACCAGATGATTATTTCTTAGCTATCCCAAGTCAAGAAGGACAATTGTTAGCCAATGACTTATCGAAATACAGTCAATATATTGTCGAACAAGCGATATCTGTAAATAACCCCGTTTTATTCTCTGCATTAGATAGCTCAGATATTCGACCTGCTGTGCAGTCGATTCTTCGTGATGTAAGTGCATTATTAAGAAGTGCAAAAGTGACCATTGCTGATGGTGCACAATGTCAGATATCACATCACTATGGCATTGATAATTTTGCTGAAACAGGTGCTACCCTGATAGAAATTATTAATAGGGAATACTGCAAGAAAATTATCGTTATGTTGCCGGGGCAAAGCCATCCGCTACATTTTCACAGTAAAAAAGAAGAAACCTTTAATATTTTAAATGGTGAGCTGGAATTAAATCTCAAAGGCGAGATAAGCACATTATCAGCTGGAGATATGGTGACAGTTGATCGCGGTGTTAAACATAGCTTTAGTACTAAAACGGGTGTGGTGTTTGATGAAATATCAACCACCGATCATCAAGGTGACTCCTATTATGATGATGAGCGTATTAGCAATAATAACAATCGGAAAACACCTTTGTTATTCCGTTCAGATTGGTTAGAGGTCGAGTGGTAATGAAACAACGTGTAGCGGATTATATTTTTGCCACTATTGCTCAATTAGGCGTTAAAGACGTTTTTTTATTACCCGGCGGTGGTGCGATGCATTTGGTGGACGCACTCGGTCAAAATAAAGATCTTAATTTTATTCCTTGTCATCATGAGCAAGCAGCGGCGATTGCAGCTGAAGCTTATGCACGCGTCAACGAAAAAATAGGTGTTGCGTTAGTAACAACAGGTCCCGGCGCTCTCAATACCTTGACCGCAGTTGCTGGCGCATGGATTGAATCGGTTCCATTGCTGGTTATTTCAGGCCAAGTTAAACGTGCCGATATGAAAGGCGATACTGGTGTTCGACAAATGGGCCCACAAGAAGTTGATATTGTATCGATGGTGAAGCCGATTACTAAATATGCGGTGACCATTGATAATGCCAGCGATATTAAAATGCATCTGGAACAAGCAATTACTTTGGCAACATCAGGCAGACAAGGTCCTGTTTGGTTAGATGTGCCTTTAGATATTCAAGCGGCCATAATTGATATAGAGCTCGATACAGATTTATTAGGTGCTGATGATGTCGCTAATGCGAACTGCGATCAAACAGAAATTGAGTCAATCTTAAGCTTAATCAAACAAGCAAAAAGACCGTTGATTTTAGCAGGTCATGGCGTTCGACTTTCTGGTGCTGCCGAGCCGTTTGCTCAGTTATATAACCGCTTGCAAATTCCGGTGGTGACCACGTGGAATTCACTCGATTTAATTCCCTATGACCATGCTTTATGTGTTGGTAGACCGGGTTCTGTTGCTCTACGCGCGCCGAATTTCGCAGTGCAAAATTGTGACTTACTAATTTCAATCGGTGCTCGTTTAGATAATGTGGTGACCGCACATAATCCACAAGATTTTGCTAAACATGCTAAGAAAATTGTAGTTGATATTGATCAAAATGAACTCAATAAACATGGCATGCCTATCGATCATAAAATCTGTGCCAATGCCGCTGATTTTATTGATGTTTTATTAAAATCGAGTGCTGATAGTGCGCCGGATTATTCTGAGTGGCATCAACAATGCCAAACGTGGAAAAACAAATATCCGTTGTGTGATGGCCAAGCTTTTGCTGATTCTGGCGAAATAAGTATTTATCATTTTATGGATAGATTGTCAGCACATACTCAACAAGGCGAGTTAGTGATCACCGGCAGTTCGGGTTTATCGGTAGAAGCTTTTTATATGAGCTTTATCAATAAGCCGGAACAACGGGTATTTTTAACCTCGGGTTTAGGTTCGATGGGTTATGGTTTACCGGCAGCGATTGGCGGCTGTTTAGCTGCAGGACGCAAACCCGTTGTATCCGTAGAAGGTGACGGCAGTTTACAACTTAATTTACAAGAACTTAGTACCTTAAAAGCACTGAATTTACCAATTCGTATGTTTGTGATGAACAATAGTGGTTATGCATCGATTCGTAATACCCAACGTAATTACTTTGATAGTCGTTATGTGGCAACAGGTGAAAGTTCAGGCTTACATATGCCGGATATTGTTGCTGTGGCAAAAGCGATTGGACTTGATACTTTAGTCATCGATGATGCGAGTCAGTTGGATGAAAAAATCAAGCTAGCGCTTAATCATCCCGGCCCATTAATTTGCGATGTTCGATTGATTAGCGATGAAGCATTATGGCCTAAAGTAGCGGCGATTCCACAAGCGGATGGCAGTATGATTTCAATGCCGTTGGAAGACATGTCGCCTTTACTCGATGAAGCTGTATTGCGTAGTGAGATGCAAAGTGAATTGAGCAAAGCATCATTAAAAGCGCGAGGTCATGAATAGCAAATGGCTGAGTGTTGCCTATGTTGCATGGCTACAGATGTTGTTAATGCTGAACACAAGGCGACTTGCCCGCATTGTTTACACCAATGGCGACAGGGTGTAAAAAACATTACCGAAAACAATTATTATCAATCATTAGAAAATAGAAATGATATTCAAACCGCACGGTTTCAAAGGAAATTACTCGAGAGATTTAATGCCATCGCCTCGATAATAACGTCGAATACCAAAGCTATTTTAGAAGTAGGTTGTGCCGAAGGTGATTTGGGCGCAATGGTTAAAGACAAATTTGATGTGCAGTATGACGGCGTTGAAATCTCTAAAGATGCGTTATCAGCAAAGCAAAAATTAGATCATGTTTTTAATGACAATACTGCCAGTATAAAAGACCAGAAATACGACCTCATTTTGTCATTTCATGTGTTAGAACATATAGAGGATATTGCATTTGAAATAAAACAATGGCATCGCTTACTTACTGTTACGGGAACAATCATCGTAGAAGTTCCCAATAAAGCGGGCCATAGTTTGCTTGAGCACGATAATAATGCCGAGCATTTACATCAATTTTCATTACAGTCATTAAGCTGTTTATTAGGGCAAGAAGGATTAGCAGTGCAATCGGCGACAATAGGTCATTTTGAGTCTGCTGTTTATAACGATAGTCTTCGGTTGGTGGCTAAACCTGCATTAACGACTGAACAGAAAAGACAGGCAATACTGAACAACTTTAAACAAAAACTCCCTCATTCATTTGCTGTGTACGGTGTCGGTGGCGATTTTCAAAATTATATTCATCCGTATATTCAATCACTGCCAATCACTTTTCTGTTGGATTCATCAGAAAAACAATGGGGAAGGGTCGTTGCAGACATGAGAGTGCAAAAATATAACGCTGATCAGCATGGCAATTTACCGATATTAATCGCTTCAATCCGCTATAAAGAAGAGATTATTGCTCATCTAAATCAATTGGGTATATCTGACGATCGCATTATTACATTAGATGAAATTTATGACGCAGCGCCATAAAATAGTTGAAGAAGATTTGCTCAACATCCTTCAAGAAAAATTAGACTGGCAGTCTCTGCAAGGTCAAAAAATCTTAGTCACGGGCGCATCTGGTTTCATCGGCGGCTATATCGTCGATCTCTTAGCGTTGTTAAATGAACAAACAAATATTAAGCCGATAAGCCTTTATGTCTTGGCGCGTAGTGAGCAGAAATTAACGGATCGTTTTCCCTATCTCATTAATAAACCATGGTTTAAGCCACTGATACAAGATGTTAATGATCCGATAGCATGGACTCCGGATCTGGCTCTCGATTTAATTATTCACGCAGCAAGTGATGCCAGCCCTAGATATTATTTAACGCAACCCGTTGAAACGATTAAAACAAATACGCTGGGAACGCTTAATTTACTCGAATTAGCCAAACACCATAATGCTCAATTTGTGTTTTTAAGTAGTGGCGCTATATATGGTAATAATGACGACAATGAGCTTGCTGAAACTGATTATGGTAGCGTCGATCCCTTGCATCCTAGCGCATGTTATAGCGAATCAAAACGTCTAGGCGAATCATTATGTATGTCGTATTTTAGGCAATATGATGTACCAATTATGATCGCAAGGATCTCACATACTTATGGCCCGACACTGCGCCTTGATGATGGGCGTGTATTCACTGACTTTATGGCTGATGTACTTGCAGGACGCGATATTGTTATTCAAGGTGATGGCTTAGATTCCCGACCTTTTTGTTATATAAGCGATTTAATTCGGGGCATTTTTTATATGTTGCTGCGAGGTGAATTTGGTCATGCTTACAATATTGGTGTTGATGAAGAATTAACTATTGAACAATTGGCGAGATTAATAAAACGGGTCAGTGACCGAGATGATTGCCAAATAGTGGTGAAAAATAACCAAAAGAATAAGACACTAAGAACAGCAGGTCATTTCAATATAAAGAAACTGCAACAGCTTGGGTGGAATACCTTAGTCAGTCCTGAAATTGGATTCTCTAGAATGTTTTTATATTTTAACGAAAGCTTAAATTAGCGTGGCTATCGTATCTAGCACCACCAGTAAAACAGCAAAACCTGTGCTTATTGGCTATATGCCGCCGTTAGAAGGCATAGATAAAACACGGGCAAATTATGCCATGCACAGTAGTTTGATCAATATTGGCGATCTGGTGTACACCTATGCTGGGGCTTTGTTATGTGGTGGTGACGATTTTATACCATGGAATTTTTCATTAACCGCAGAAGAAGTGAATGAAAGGTGTTCGCAAGTTATCTTTTTTATTCCTTGTAGAATTGCACCGCCGCCTTACGATGATGATGGTTATCCCTTTGAACTAGTAACGCAGTTTATTGAAAAATTGACTATTCCATTTACCAGTATCAGTGAATCGGTCCAATCCACAGGCTATGACTATTCAGCTAGCCTTCATAAAGAATTAAGCCCTAAAGTGATTCGATATTTGCATACGATTGCAGATCACAGTGTTGTGGTGGGAACGCGAGGAGAATATTCGGCCGATATTTTGAAGCGTTTAGGTATATCAAATGTTGAACCCGTAGGCTGCTTATCGTTATATCTTAATGGTCCCCAGTTATCACCAAAACTTGCCATGAAACGTCCGTTTAGTGAAGTTGAAAAGGTAACAGTCGCCTATTCAAACTATCAAAACAATAAGCAATCTAGAATTAAAGACATACTCCAATTAGCGATAGATAATGGCTGTCATTATGTTGAACAGAGTTTTAATTTACTAGTTAAAGCATTGTATTATCCCGGAATGATTGATGCCTTTGATGTTCATCAGGCAACGCAATTTTATCTAGGTCTTAATCAAATTCAGCAGCTATTTGAGCAAAATAAAGTTCATTATTTTACCAATTATTCGATTTGGAAAGACTTTCTGGGTGAGATGGATTTTGTGTTTGGCGCTCGTATGCATGGTTTGACACCAGCAATACATGCCGGTGTACCAGCGTTATTTATTGCTCATGATGCACGGGTTCGAGAAATGTGTGAATTTTTTGATTTACCTTTTATAGCAGAACAAGATCTGCCACAAGGCGCCGATCTCACTATTGAAAATTTATACTCTCGCACTGATTACCAGCAAACGAGCCAAACGTACCCATTACGTTATCAAGCTTTTCTTTCATTTTTAACAAAAAATGGCATAGCTGCTAACGTCAAACAAGATGGACAAATTCATAATTATTGGCAAGCCAAACCCTCTCTAAGTGTACTTTCAAGTGAGTCAGTAAGATCGCCAATCACGGCGACAGACGCTGATTTTTTTAGCAAAATATGTCAGGCTGGGCTGAATATTCCAGATGAATATTATGAGTCTTTCAAACAAGCAGGCAGCTTGGGCAAAGATTGGTATAAGAGCCGGATAAAATGATGACAATTCCAACTGAACAGCGAGTTTGTGCGATATGTGATGGTGCTGATAAAAACACGCTACATAAACAAGATTTCCTTATTCCAAGTGCAAAAAATGCCTTAAGTTATAAAGTGGTGTGTTGCGAACAATGCGGGTTTGCTTATGCTGATAATATTCCATCTCAAATTGAGTTAGATGCCTTTTATCAAGATGCAGAACATCATCTTCATTCCGTTGATATTCCGGTTGGATTGAGTTCGATTCACGCCGATTTTTTTGACTATGTTCAACAAAAGCTACCGCTTTCAGAACAGTCTAAAGTATTAGATGTTGGCTGTTCGATGGGCCATTTTCTAAATTACTTCAAATTGGCGGGCATTCAAAACCTTACTGGTTTAGAGCCCAGCGCTTCAGCCACTATGCTCGCCAAAAAGCATTACGATATTAATGTGATATCGTCGAGTTTAGATAAATATCAAACCAGTAATAAATACGATGTCATAAGTCTCTGTGGTGTTTTAGAGCATATTGAAACATTGAGCGCGGCGATTAATCACATGGATGATTTATTGGCGGTCGAGGGTCATGTGTTTATTGCTGTGCCAGATGTTGAAAGCTTCGGTAAGTTGACACTCACCGAGCCGTTTTTAGAGTTTGCTTTAGAGCATATCAATTTCTTTTCGAAAACCAGTTTGTCCAATATTTTTGAAATAAATGGTTTTGAAATGGTTCATTGTGAAAGTAAGTATTATCCTTTTTACAATAATAATTATTTATTGGCGGTGTTTAAGAAAAGTGTCGACAAAACAAGTTGTGATGACATCGTGTTCGATGCAGTAACTAAGCCCAGTATCGAGGCGTATATACAGCATTCAAATGATTTGTTAGTCAGCATAAATAACACCTTAGATCTACTGATACAGAGTCAAGAGCCTGTCATCGTCTGGGGCGCGGGTTCATTTACGACAAGGCTGTGTGCAACGACTCGGTTAAGCGAGGTTAATTTACTAGGCTTTGTTGATAAAAATGCCCAACTACACACTAAAACCCTGCTCGGTAGAACAATTCATCCAGCAAAATGGGTAGAAGAAAATCGACAGGCGACGATCGTGATTGCAAGCTCGACCTATGCAAAAGAAATTACCAATGAGCTACATAATCAGTATGTTTGGGCTGGCAAAATAATAGAGTTATAAATGGAAAATTTAATACTAGAACATCGCATCGCCCAGCTACCTTTAACCGTCGCATTACTGACTTATAATCGAGCTCATGGCTTTTTAGAGGAAGCGGTCAATGCAATACTCAATCAGACATTCACAGATTTTGAATTAGTCATTTTAGATAATGGCAGTACTGATGACACGCCGCAGGTTATCTTGGCAATGGATGACCCTAGAATACGATATGTGCGAAATCCGCCTCGTTCGGCTGTCGAATTTAATTATGCCTCTGCTTATCATATCGCCCGAGGCAAACGCATTATTGTGACGCATGATGATGACATTATGTTGCCACATATGCTGGAAACACAGATGCGGTTTATGGACGAACATCCAGAAGTTATTTTGACGTGGACCAATGTCAGCACGATCGATCAAAAAGGCAATGCCATTTCCCCTGCAATGTCTCCGAGACAGGAGGATATTTTATTTAAGCCGGGCGAGTATATTTTAAATTTTGTTCATGAGCGGCTTTGGCCAATACCTAGCTCGCTGATGTTAGATCGACGATATAATTTTTCACCGATGGTGAGATTGCATTATTTCAACTCTAAATCGGTGAAAAATAATATCCGTGGCAAAAATGTTGAGGGTGCTGAAGATGTGTTATTTCCTGCCCGAGCCAATGTCAAAAGAAGTATTGGATTTATTGCTGAGCCCTTGTTGAAATATAGACTACATCCTTCTCAAGGCACTAATGGTGTTGATTTATCTACGCCATCTATTCAGTTATATCGCAAACTTCGTTCGTTTATAAAAAGAACATCGATCGCTATCGACTATAGTATGTTATTTGATAATTTTATTGCTAGATATCAAGTTCAGAAAAAAATAACATTAATTTCTGCTTATCCTTTGCAATTGTCGACCAAACGCTATTTTGTTAATGAATATCAAAAGGCAAGTCTGCGAGCACAAAAGAATGGTGATGCGTTTTATTCTATTTTGCCGCTGCATATATTAGTGAACGTATTGGCGGATAGCGATACACCAAAACTAGATGTGGCTGCTATCCCAGCACCTAAAGATAATCAAACCACGGCGATAAAATGTTTTTACCAATGGGCAGAAAGACAAGCTGAAGGGAAAACGATATTCCATAATATTAAAGGTCGAGTTGCAATCTTGGGTAGTGCATTAGTAGCCTCGTTATTAGTATTAGAAGCAAAAGCGGCAGGTGTTGAGGTGGTATGTTGTTTGGAATCGAATATTCATCGTCAAGGCGACATGTTATTAGGCGTACCTATTGTTGCTACAACATGGTTAGCAGATAACGTAGATTTAGTTGATACCGTTATCTTTAGCTCAGAAAAAGACCAAGAAAATTATCTAAGCAGCATCATTCAAGGCATCGCTCAAAATAAGGTGACGTCTCTATCATGGAAAGCAATGACCAGCTTGAATGGAAAATAGAGGAAAAGCATAAACATGCATAAATTAACCACATTTCAAACCGTTGCCTATGAAGCCGTCATTGATTCTGAATCTGGTGTTGCCCATTTTTTAAATGATACGGCGTTTTTTAAAGAATTTTATGCATTGGTTGTGGGATCAAATGACAATGTGATTGATGTTGGTTTTAACATCGGCATGCAGACAGAGTTGTTATTACCGCTTACGAAAGGTGTTTGTTATGGCTTTGAGGCATCAACAAAAATATATGATCATGCAGTAGCAAAGTATAAAGATAATCCTCGCATTATTTTATTTAATGCTGCTGTTTCTAATGTACAAGGTAAAGCCAGTTTTATTGATACAGACGTTTGGGGCGCCGGCAGTCTTAATTATACGGCGGGTATGGAATACTGCTCTGTTGGTGAAGGTTATTCCACGATTGAGGTTGATTTGGTCATGATGGATGATGTGTTAGCAAAAGCATCAAATATTGGGCTGATTAAGCTTGATATTGAAGGTGCCGAGATTTTAGCACTTGATGGCGCGAAGAATTTGATTAAACATCATCGACCTTTTATGGTAATGGAATATTGCCATAATGCTTTGAGTTTTGAGTTTCGAGATCAAGCGATTACAAGTACAACCTTGTTTGGTTACGCTAAAGAACTGGGCTATAAGGTGTATAACATTTATGGCATTTGTCTCAGTAATATCGATGTATGGAACACTTCAATTTTCAAAGATACATCCGATGTTTTTCTTATTCCTGATGAACAACATGAACGCTGGGTAACTGAACTACTTCCTGTTTACCAATATAAGATCTATGACAAAATCTTAGCGCGAATGGAAGCGGCTCTTCCTCTTCAATCTCCCCATTATTTTATGCTGACAGCCTTGCCATCGAGAATATATGACAGCATCAATAATCAGACGATGTCCCAAAGCATGGAATACATGGCTGAAATTCAACAACAATTAAATAACACTCTAGAAAGTCGAGATTTACTTTTTGTTACCCAAAAACTGACGCGTCGAGCTGAAGTATTGTTGGCGCTGATTTACGATGGCGATTTAAAGTCTGCTTATCAGCTGGGCAGTATCAAAGATTTAACGGCCAGTGACTTGGCAGCGTTTGAATTGCAATTATCTTAAAGTGTGGTGCCAATGAATGTAATATTTGATCTAGATGGAACCTTAATTGATTCATCTGACAGTATTTTGAATTCGATGAAGATTGCATTTGAACAATGTGATATTACGCCTTGTCAGCCATTTTTAGCGACTTTGATTGGTCCACCGCTGCATGTCACATTAGCCACATTAGCGGGTACCAATGATCCCGATGTTATAACGCAGCTTGCGACACATTTTATGGCGCACTATGATTCTGTTGGTTATAAAAAAGCCGTGGTGTTTGATGGCATAGAAAAGATGCTGAACGATCTCATTAGCCAAGGTTATACGCTTTATTTATTAACTAATAAGCGGATTATTCCTACTTTGAAAATAATCGATTACTTATCATGGGATACTGTTTTTAAAGAGGTTTATGCGCTTGATCAATTAAAGTACACCAAGAATAAAACTGAGTTGATCGCTCATGTGGTGAATATCAATCATTTGGACAAAACAAACACGATTTATATTGGTGATACCGAGGCCGATAGGCTGGCAACTCATCACAATGGATTGCATTATTTGATGGTCACATGGGGATATGGTCATGCTGATCTAATAGCTAATGATTGTGTGGATACACCTGCATTAATTAATCAAAAAATAATTGAAATATTACCTTGATAGGGAAAGTTAAAAAATGAAAAAGCCAAGTTTCTTTAACTGTGTGCATTCTCCTTATTATATTTTCTCTCCACAGTATACTGCCAAATCAGCTGGCGGAAGAGCATTGCACCATCTATGTCATGCCTTAAATGAAATGGGCCAAGAAGCCTATATCATCGGTTGTGAAACTGAATGCTTGACACTTAGAACACCGTTGTTGAGTGTCAATGATGTTTTGAGACATCAACAAACGGCGATGACACCGATCATGGTTTACCCAGAAGTTGTATCAGGCAATCCACTCAATATGCCACTCGTTGTCAGGTGGTTGTTAAATCAAGCTGGTCATTTAGGTGGCGGTGATTTTGCAGGTGAGGACATGATATTTTCATTCTCAGCAAGTTACGTGAAAGAAAATTCATCGGCACAACTATTAAACATTCCCGTCATCAATAATGCTGTTTTTAATAATGAAAACAATGCCTTTGATGAAAATCGGCAAGGTGCGTGTTTCTATGCCCACAAATATTTAGCAAAAGGGTATAAATTAACTGAACACGCTGAACAAGCAACGAGTTTATGCCAAGATGTTCAGCTTACACCGCAAGATATCGCCAACATTCTACGACGTTCAGAAGTCTTATATTGCTATGAACCATCAGCGATTATTGGTGAAGCAGTATTGTGTGGCTGTCCGGTGATTATCATCGATAGTCCATTCCTTACTGATAATTTAAGTGAAAAAATAGTCGGTAAAGGACTTGCGTATTCGACCGACAACAATGCAATAACGATCGCTAAAAGCACTATTAAAGAAGTCACATATAACAATCAGCTGGCAATCGAATATTGCTGGTGGCAAGTTGATCAGTTTGTACGAAACACGCAGGCGGAGGTCTCTATACGGCGAGCTGATAATAACCAAGACTGGGTTGAATCTGTATTAAATTTAATGGCAACAACTGACAATATCAACTTACCTAAATTATCCTTACGTGGTCTCGATAATAAACGCTGGCTAGAAAAAAATGCCTTGCTAGAAGGCCGCGCAGTCATTATGGCTGAACGCATGGTTAATACGTGGCAGCATCATCCATCCTTTCATTTGATTATCGTGATTAATCAACATGAACTCGCGTTACTTTCTGACACTTTAAAGTCCTTGCAAGAGCAACTCTACACAGCGTGGGGGCTGACGATTATTAGTAATATGCCTCAGCCCGAATTTTTTACCGATCTACCTGCAAATATTGAATGGCTAGAAATCACCGAATCATTAAATGCAGCGATTAATCATGCCGTCATCGACAATAGTCTTGATTGGATTATGCAATTATTACCCGGCGATAAACTGACCTCGCATGCTCTATTAAGTTTTGCTGATACCATCAACCGAGATGGTCACAGTAAACTCATTTATAGCGATGAAGCCGAGGGCGCTCACGGAAATAACTTATTATTTAAGCCTGACTTTAATCTAGAACTTTTGTGCTCCATTTCATATCTTGGCCGTTCGGTCATTGTACAAAGAGAAGCCTTTCAGACCATTGGTGGTTACACAGGACTGGCCTATGTTCATAACACGGATCTTGCGTTTAACGTGTCTGAACGATGGGGGGATAATGCAATAAGTCATATTGCCGATGTGTTATATATTGCCACGCCATGTGAAATTGATGACAAGGTACTAAGCGATAGTGAACTCTCGGTGAGAGTAGCGTATTTTCAACGCCGAGAAATCCTCGCTAAGATCTCATTGTTAGAACAAAAAAATACATTCCATGTCCGATATGTCGAGGTTAAACAGCCTTTAGTCTCGATTGTTATCGCCAATAAAAATAATGCCTCTGCGATTTGGCAGTGTGTGGACGAATTATTGACGCACACGGATTATCCGAAGTTTGAGCTAGTCATTGTTGATCAACAAAGCGATGTTGAAGATGTCGACTTCATCTATCAAGAAATTAAAGATGATCTTGGCGATCGTCTGAACTTATTATCTTATAGCGAAGCGAATTATTCGGCGATGATCAATTTCGGCGTGTCGCAGGCTAAAGGTGAGTATGTCGTGATTTTGGCAAACTCTGCGATGCCTGTTAATGACAATTGGTTAACTACAATGTCAGCACTTGCTCAGCGAACGGATGTTGGTGTGGTGGGCGTTAGAGTTATCGGTGCAGATAATAAAATAGTGCATGCTGGTGGCGTGTTAGGTGCAACTGATGATGTACATGGCCTGTTTGAACAATCGACATTTGATGATGCAGGTTATATGGGCCGTGCACAACTCACTCAACAATATAGCTTTGTTTCAAGTGCCTGTTTTATGGTCAATACCGAAGACTATAAATCAGCTGGCGGCTTAGATGACGGTGATTTAGCGAATACTAAATATTGTGTGGCTGATCTATGTTTAAAGCTTAAACAACAAGGTTTAAAGACAATTTGGGAACCTCAAGCCGTATTTAGACAAAATATGGATTTGGCGAGTGGTAGTAATGGCGTTGCGACTCAGTATAAAACCGATGTTGAGGCTGTCGTTATACAACGCTGGTCAGCAGCGTATCAAAATGATGATTCATATAACCGAAACTTATCCTTAAGATCGGATGATTTCGAAGTCGAAACCGCTATCAATATTGGTTGGGAACAGCAGCATAATAATCGCCCAAGAATCATGGCTTTTCCGTTTAATAATACGGCGATTGGTCATTATAGAGTGATTGAGCCGATGCGCGAATTAACCCATGCGGCGATGATCGAATCTACATTATTACCAGGCCATGATGCGAAGCATGACGTATTTATCCCGAACCGTTTTGAAATGAATAGAGCACGTCCAGATGTTCTATTGATGCATTTGACGCTTAATGATGAATTTTATGATTTTATAAAATGGATTAAAGCAGAAACGAGTATTTTTGTTATTTTTTCAATTGATGATTTAGTGACGTCATTATCCAATAACAATGCCAGCAAGAAGAAAATACATAAGGATATGCGTCATCGATTAAGACGAACCTTAGCGTTATGTGATCGTGTGATTGCTTCAACGCAGCCGATTGCAGATGCGTTGTCAATTTATAGTCACGATATTGTCGTAGTGCCTAATTGTATTGATTTGACAGGCTGGTCTAATGTCAAACCTCATGCGAATACCAGCAAAAAACTAAGAGTGGGCTGGGCCGGCGGTGAATATCATGCGGGCGATTTAGAGATTATTTCAGAGTTAGTCAAAACTACATCTACGGAAGTTGACTGGATTTTTATGGGCATGTGCCCTAAAGCGTTAAGACCTTATGTTCACGAATATCATGAATTTTCTTCGTTTGAAGACTACCCAAAGAAATTGGCAAGCCTAAAATTAGATCTTGCTGTTGCGCCGTTAGAAATACAGCCGTTTAACGAAGCAAAAAGTAATTTGAAATTACTTGAATATGGCATGTTAGCGTGGCCTGTCATTTGTACTGATATTTATCCTTACCAAACGAATAATCCACCTGTTATGCGAGTTGGCAATACTCAAGCAGAATGGCTTGATGCATTACGTTTAGCTATTTCTGAGCCAGAGACGTTGCCAGAGAAAGGACTGGTGTTACAGAACTGGGTTTTGAATAACTATGCGTTAGATTTGCATCAAGTGCAGTGGTTTAATGCATTGAAAATTAAATGATATTTTTTTGACAGAACAATAGCTCAAATAATTTGTAACAATAACGCCGCCTTAAAGTAATGTGTAAGTGTTTGATTTTAATTTATTTAATTGTTATGGCACGCCCTGTGCATTGCCTCCGTTGTACCTGTTTTGAACATTGGCAGGCTTTAAACATATTAAATAGATTAATAATGGAGAGGTGTTATGGCTGTAATTGTAAATACCAATATAGCTTCGCTTAATGCGCAGCGAAATTTAAGCAAATCACAAGGTGATCTCAACACGGCATTACAAAGGTTGTCATCGGGTTTACGGGTTAATAGCGCAAAGGATGATGCGGCGGGCTTGTTCTCTGCAGAAAAAATGACAGCAGATGTTCGTGGTGCTCAACAAGGTGCTCGAAATGCTGCGGATGGTATTTCTTTTGCTCAAGTAGCAGAAGGTGCATTGGCTGAGATCGGTAATAATTTACAACGAATTCGTGAAATTGCTGTTCAGTCTGCTTCAGGCACTATTGAAGACCGTACTGGTTTAACTGCCGAGGTTACTCAGCTTGAAGCGACCAATGCAGCAATTATTGCTAATACTAAATTTAACGGAACAGCCGTTCTCGGTGGTGCCACGTTAAATGTTCAAGCAGGCGCTGATGCTGCGGATATGGTATCGGTGACAACCGGTGCGGTGGCGTTAGGTGCAGCAGCAGATGTATCTACATCAACGGGTGCTGCGACAGCGATGACGACAATGGATACAGCCATTGATGTTGTTACTAAAGCGCGAGCTACCTTTGGTGCGGTCCAAAATAGATTTGAATCGGTTATTTCTAACTTACAAAGTTTGTCTGAAAATACTTCGGCAGCGAGAAGTCGAATTATGGATGCTGACTTTGCTGAAGAAACAGCAAAATTAACGCGTGCACAAATTTTACAACAAGCAGGAACGTCAATTTTATCGCAGGCAAATACTTTGCCGCAAACAGCGTTAAGCTTGTTGCAAAACTAGGAATATCAGTCGTTAGCAGTCGGTCTTGAGACCGACTGATATTTTTTTGAAATTAAATTAAAGCTTTTTTGATTGCTGTCGTTATAGTCATCGGAGGCAGTGAATTCTAGGTTAAAACCAAAGAATATCTGCCAAATATCATCGGAGACAATATTAAACATTGTCCCGTGTTAGGAGAAGGCTCATGGCTATAGTAGTAAATTCAAATATTGCATCATTAAATGCTCAACGTAACTTAACTAAATCTCAAAGTGCGTTAAACACTTCTTTAGAACGTTTATCATCAGGTTTACGTATTAATAGTGCAAAAGACGATGCGGCAGGCTTGTTTACAGCTGAAAAATTAACAGCAGATATTCGTGGTGCACAACAAGGTGCTCGAAATGCTGCGGATGGTATCTCATTTGCTCAAGTAGCTGAAGGTGCATTATCAGAAATTGCTAACAACTTACAACGTATTCGTGAAATCGCAGTTCAATCTGCTTCAGGTACTATCGAAGATCGTACAGGTTTATCAGCAGAGGTTACACAATTAGAAGCAAGTAACACTGCTATTATCGCTAACACTAAATTTAATGGTACTGCAGTATTAAGTGGTGCGGCATTAAATATACAAGCGGGTGCAGATACTGCTGACTTGGTAACTGTATCAACTACCGCTGTTACATCCACAACTTTAGGAACAGCTGATGTTTCAACATCAACTGGTGCTGCAACTGCGATGGGTAATGCAGATACTGCGATTGATGCGGTGAGTAAAGCACGTGCTACATTTGGTGCGGTACAAAACAGATTTGAATCAGTTATTTCTAACTTACAAAGCTTGTCTGAAAACACATCAGCAGCGCGTAGCCGAATTGTTGATGCCGACTTTGCTGCTGAAACTGCGAATCTAACAAGAGCGCAAATTTTGCAACAAGCAGGCGTATCAATACTTTCGCAAGCTAACACATTGCCACAAGCAGCTTTAGGCTTGTTACAGTAACGTTCAAGTATTTACTAAGTACTGGGGGAGCGTTTATAGTTCCCCCAGTACGTAGTAAATGGACTAACAGGATAGGGGGTAATGACTATGGAAATAAGACTCCAAACTAGTCAACCAGTGCCTGGACAACAAAGTCTACAAAAGCAGGGACCGCAAGCCGGTACGCCTGCTACTGTTGTTTCTGAAGCAAAGAAAATAAACGTGGAAAAAAGCGACAAAGCAATTGATGAGCCGCTGCAGGACTCTCGAGCAATTGAGATAGAAGACAAAGTGTCGCAGCTTAATGATTACATGCAAAATAGCCAACGTAATTTAGAATTTACAGTTGATGATCGAAGTGGTGCTAGTGTTATTACGATTAGCGATACGGAAACGGGAGAGGTTATTCGGCAGTTTCCATCAGAAGAAGTGTTGGAAGCACGAAATGCAGTTGATAAAATAAAAGGGTTATTAATCGAAACTAAAGCTTAATGAACGTTTCGATCTAATCTAGTCACTGTTTTATTTTTAAGAGAGTAAGGGGGTATACGTCATGTCAATACAAGCACCGGGTATAGGTTCAGGATTAGACGTGAATGATATCGTCACAAAGTTGATGGCTATTGAGCGACAACCAATAGACCGATTAGCCAGTAAAAAAACACTTGTCGACGCGCAAATAAGTGCTTACGGCTCTCTTAAAAGTAAAATATCGACTTTCCAAACGGCTATGAAAGGCTTGAGCAATGCCTCAAAATTTCAGGTCTTTAGTGGAAAATCAAATAATGAAGCGCTATTTAGCGTTACTGCCGATGGCAAAGCTGGTGTAGGTTCACATACGGTTAATGTTATTGACTTAGCGCAACGCGATAAGATCGGAACAAAAGCTTATACAGACAAAAGCAGTGTTGTCGGTGAAGGAACATTAACATTTTCGGTCGGGGATAAGAGTTTTAATGTTACCGTCGATTCAACCAATAATACCGTTGAAAAATTACGCGATAGTATTAATAACGCAGCAGATAATACAGGCGTAACGGCATCAATTGTTACTGATGATGCGGGCGCTCACCTTGTACTTTCATCAACAGAAACGGGTTTAGACAATGCGTTGAAAATAACTGCTGTTGATAGTGATGGCAATAATACTAATGATTCAGGGCTATCTTCGTTAGCTTATGATGTCGCCGGCGGTGTTGTTCATCGCGCTGCCATTACTTCTGCTAATGACGCGGTTGTCGAAATCGATGGGTTCACCGTTAGCAGTGCATCAAATGTGATTAGTGGCGCGTTGGAAGGTATTAGTATTACGGCAAAAGCCATCGGATCATCGACCATAGATGTGACTCGCGATGACGAACAAATCACCGCAGCAGTTCAAAGTTTTGCTGATGCTTATAATGCCTTACGTACTGAGATGACAATGCAACGTAAAAAAGGCGGAACATTGGAAGCCGATAGTACGTTACTAACGATTGAGCGACAGTTATCAGGTATTCTTAATTCTGGTAATGCCGTCACAGGTTCTAATTTTTCTTATTTAAGTCAAGTTGGTTTAACAACAAATGATTTGGGTAAAATGGAGATTGACTCTACGAGCCTGAACAATGCACTCGATGCTGATTTTGACTCGTTTGTTAACTTATTCTCTGCGACGGGCGAAGGTATTGCTAACCGTTTAAATGATTTAGCAACAAGTTTTTTAAAGTCAGACGGTGGATTAATAACGGCTCGTGAGGAAGGTCTTACCAGTCAGTTGAGAGGCATTGCAGACCAGACAGATAGGCTTGAAGGCCGAATGATTTCTGTTGAGCGTCGTATTAGAGCGCAGTTTTCAGCCTTAGATACTTTAGTAAGTAATCTATCTTCGACAGGTAATTTTCTTACACAGCAGCTTGCAGCAATGCCTGCAGCGAATAGAAATTAAATTGGATGCGAGCAATGGTAAATAAACAAGCACTAAAAGGTTATGGACGTGGCGCAGTTGAATCTGAGCTTGATTACGCCTCACCCCACCGAATAATACAAATGTTGATGGATGGCGCTTTATCTAAAATGGCGATTGCCAAAGGCTGTATCGCTAGAAATGATTCAGAAGGGCGACTTCGTCATATCACCTGGGCTGTCAATATCATTAGTGGACTGCGCGCTAGTTTAGATCAGCAGCAGGGCGGTGATATCGCAGGTAATCTTGATTCTCTATATGACTATATGTGTAATAAACTACATGAAGCCAATATTAATAATGATGCTAAACGCTTAGATGAAGTCATTGCATTATTGACAGAGATTAAGGCCGGTTGGGATGGGATCCCGCCAGAATTTCATTAATATTTTGAGATTTTGTGCTTGTGAATAAAAATGAAAAATTAACGGCTTTACAACAAGTATTGCAAATGACGTTAGATATGGAGCAAAGCACACAATCAGAATTATGGGATAACGTGCTCACTCTTGAGCAACAGCGTAAAGTCTTATTAGATAAAGTGTTTCCAATTGAAACATTTGATGCAGAATTATCGACACTGATTGAACAAATACGTGATCTGAATAACCTTATCGAAGCACAATGCAGCAAGGTAAAAGGCGAGTTACAAAAAGAGCTGACCGAGATGAATAGAAATAAACGAGCAATGAACGCCTATTTGATGCCTTAGCTTATTGTCTTTTCAAAATTTTCTTAAATACCCTCACTCTCTAAATTCAATTTAAACCACTTTACAGTTATCTATATAAAATAGACTTACTCTAAAAGCTATTACTTCACAGATGATAAAAAATAAGTTTATTAACTTCAAAACAAATAACGTCATTTTTTTGACAATCAACCTGAAAGGTGTTTAACTCTAGTATTTTTAGTACCTTACGTTAATTTATTCAATGTAATTATGATGTAATGGCTGGAGTCAAAATGAGTTCAAACAATGTATTGCTGGTAGATGTCGATCCGGTCCGACGTGAGTTATTATCGACATTAGTCGAGTTTATAAACTGCCAAGCGATTATAGTTGAAAATATTGATTTGTGGTTTGAAGATGCGGGTGATTTGTCCAATATTGCAATGGCGATTGTGGGTGACTGCGGTGATAAGCACCAAACTAAACAGTTATTACGTGAGCTTGTTAATCACGAAAGTCGTGTACCTGTTTTTCAATTAGATTTACCTGATTCTGAAGTCGTAGATTTCCCTGGCACTTTAGGTTCTCTATCCATTCCTGTTAAATACCCCCAATTAAGTAATGCTCTACAACAAGCTGTAATTTATCGCGGTCAGCATGATGGCGTAGCGGATAATCAAATCTATGATTTTCGACGTTTAGTTGGTAATAGTCGCCCGATGAAAGCAGTGCAACGGATGATTGATCAAGTATCTGAATCTGATGCAAATGTATTGATATTAGGCGAGTCGGGCACGGGTAAAGAAGTTGTAGCTCGAAACCTTCATCATCTGTCGTCACGTAAACAAAAACCGTTTGTGCCAGTCAATTGTGGCGCTATCCCAGCAGAGTTATTAGAAAGCGAATTGTTTGGCCATGAAAAAGGCTCATTTACTGGCGCGATAACCTCACGTAAAGGGCGTTTTGAGTTAGCTGAAGGCGGCACGCTTTTTCTTGATGAAATTGGCGATATGCCATTGCCTATGCAGGTAAAATTATTACGTGTATTACAAGAGCGTACCTATGAACGCGTTGGCAGTAATAAAACAATGATTGCTAATGTGCGTGTTATTGCGGCTACGCACCGCAATTTAGAAGATCACATCGCAGATGGTCGGTTTCGTGAAGATTTATTTTATCGCCTGAATGTTTTTCCTATAGAAATGCCTGCATTACGCGAGCGTCCAGAAGATATTCCCTTATTGATTAATGAATTGATTACCCGCGTCGAACACGAAAATCGTGGCACGGTTCGTTTAACCTCAGCAGCGATTGCTTCTTTATACCGATATCAGTGGCCAGGTAATGTCCGAGAATTAGCCAATGTCGTTGAGCGTCTAGTGATTCTCTATCCTTATGGCACCGTTGATTATGATGACTTACCAGCAAAATTTCAGGTAGATGGCGATGATTTACCTGAATCGGTTGTCACCGTTATTGAAGAAACACCGGCATCAAAACTAACAAAACGAGTAGAACTAGAGTCACTTGATGTCATGTCTGACAGCATCGTAGACTATATACCTTCTCCTGATATTGAAAGCTTGCCAGAAGAAGGCTTAGATTTAAAAGAGCATCTCGCTAATCTTGAATACTTACTGATTAAACAAGCCTTAGATGAAGCTGCTGGCGTTGTAGCACATGCTGCAAATAGACTAAAAATGCGTCGAACTACGTTAGTTGAAAAAATGCGTAAATATGGCATTCATCGAGATGATGATTAAATAGCGTAATGCCATTTTAAGTGCGAGTCAGTAGTTTGACAGGAAATTAAATAAGTCACTTAACCCCTTTATTTTTATAGCTAATTTATCATTGGGCACGTTTTTTGCTCTTACATAATGAAATGAC
The DNA here is from genome assembly GCA_011053005.1 of Methylophaga sp. Classification (GTDB taxonomy): domain Bacteria; phylum Pseudomonadota; class Gammaproteobacteria; order Nitrosococcales; family Methylophagaceae. The sequence continues at coordinate 42,610 of DRHW01000020.1, read as the reverse complement.
CCCTGTCATTATGTGGAGAGCACAATGAATCAATTAGCAAAAGACGAGCAGTATTCACACTATAATTCGACTATGTCGGACAATGCCGGCTTGTCTAATATTCATTCATCTATAAATCAACAGGCTCACATAACCCTTTCGACTATGCGAATGACAAGACTGTTAGCGGTCTTACCTGGCGGCGTTATTGTGTTAAATGGCGATGGCATTATTGAACAAAGCAATGCTGCTGCAGTCGAATTACTCGGAACATCGCTAGATGGTCAGGCTTGGACGACAATTATCGATCGTGCATTTCGTCCACAGCACAATGATGGTCATGACATGTCATTAAATGATGGTCGATTGGTCCATATTTCTACCAGTCCGTTAGATGGCGAACCAGGGCAGATTGTGCTGATCAACGATGTTACCGAAACACGCCAACTTCAACATCAAGTATCACATTTACAACGATTATCATCGATGGGGGAAATGGCAGCACGTCTAGCACATCAAATTCGTACCCCCTTATCGACAGCCTTGTTATATGTTGCACCACTGTTAAAAGAAAATTCCGATCCGGAATTAACTCAGCGTTTTGCAAAACGATTACATAGCAGTATCAGTCACATGGAGCATTTGGTAAAAGATATGTTGGCCTTTTCCCGCGGCGATATGGCGGAAACAGCACCTGTTTTACTACAAGATTTATTATTGAGTGTTGAACAGCAATTTAGATATCAGTCCGATAGTGAACATGTGTATTTTGAAATTCAAGATGAGACTAAAGGTGCCTATGTTTATGGCAGTAAAGATGCCCTGACCAGCGCGCTGAACAATTTAGTCAATAATGCGCGTTTAGCATGTAAGTCTGGCGGAGAAGTCATCGTGTTTGCTGATATTGTTCAAGATGATGATGCGATCTATATTGAAATTAGTGTCGAAGATGATGGTGTTGGGATTGCTGAAGCTGATCTCGATAAAATATTAACGCCTTTTTTCACCACACGATCATCAGGAACGGGTTTGGGATTAGCGGTCGTATATTCAATAGCAAAGGCGCACAAGGGTGATTTGTGGTTTGAAAGTGACGAAGGCGAAGGCAGTACATTTTGCTTACGTTTGCCTTTGTATCAACCCGCAGAGCAATTTATGTTGACCGCCCAAAAACTAACAAGCAAGGATTAAGCATGAATAAATCAACAGTATTAGTCGTCGAAGATGATAACGATCTACGTGGTGCACTATGTGACACCTTAGAGTTAGCGGGTTATAGCGTCTCATCTACCGATCAAGGTCAAAGTGCATTAGATAAACTGACCAATGAATCATTTGATTTATTATTAAGTGACTTGCAAATGCGACCAATGAATGGTCATACCTTATTAAAAAAGGCACGAGCATTATTGCCTGATTTACCAATATTATTAATGACGGCTTATGGCACAGTGCAAGGTGCGGTTGAAGCGATGCATGATGGTGCCAGTGATTATTTGATTAAACCGTTTGAAGCCGACGATTTACTAGATCGTGTACAACGTTACATTCGTACCGTAGCGAATACAGAAAACATGATTGCAGTAGATAAAAATTCACAGGATTTATTAACTTTATCCCGCCGTGTGGCCGATACCAATGCAACCGTTTTAATTAGCGGTGAAAGTGGTACTGGTAAAGAGGTACTCGCTCGATTTTTACACGATAATTCGCCACGAGTGAACAATCCATTTGTCGCGATTAACTGTGCGGCGATTCCCGAAAACATGCTGGAAGCGACATTGTTTGGTTACGAGAAAGGTGCATTCACTGGTGCTAGTCAAGCGTATGCGGGTAAATTTGAGCAAGCCCAACATGGAACGATTTTACTTGATGAAATCTCTGAGATGGATTTGAGCTTGCAGGCTAAATTATTACGCGTATTGCAAGAGCGAGAAGTAGAACGATTGGGTGGGCGTAAATTACTATCTCTAGATGTTCGCGTGCTTGCGACCACGAACCGAGTATTACGTGAAGAAATAAAAGAAGGCCGCTTCCGAGAAGATTTATTTTATCGTTTAAACGTCTTTCCTTTGCATCTATTACCTTTAAGAGAAAGACCTGACGATATTTTACCATTGGCTCAACAATTGATAACCCGTCACTGTCTTCAAGCAAAACGTAGGGTTCCCGAGTTAGATAGAGGCGCAGTGAATGCCTTGTTATCACATTATTGGCAAGGGAATGTGCGTGAGCTGGACAATGTTTTACAGCGTGCTTTAATTTTGCAATCTGGTGACAGTATTAAGGCACAAGATCTGGCTTTTGAAGCGATGAATGTTGAATTTAGTAGTAGTCAAAATACTGACATTGGACAGGGCCGTGAAAGTCGATTAAATGATGATTTACGTAGCCATGAACAACGGCATATTATAGAAGCATTAGAGAAAAACAATGGCGGAAGACGTGCTACAGCAAATGAACTGGGTATAAGTGAGCGCACACTACGGTATAAGTTGACACGGTTTAGAGAAGACGGTGTTGCGATTCCTGAGAAGGTTGGCAAGAAGTCTGCATAAGCATGGTTAACCAAAGAATTACTGGAGAACCAAGATGATGATTAATGCCATTGACCCGAACCAATTATTAATGCAAATGCGTGCTGCCCAAGCAGAAGCGTCACAGCAAACAATTAAAATTACTGCCCCTGGCCAAAGCGAAGGTACTGACTCCGTCAGTTTTTCTAGCTTAATGAAGTCAGCTGTTGACCAGGTGAATGAAACACAACAAGCCTCTGGCAAGCTAAAAACAGCATTCGAAATGGGCGATCCTAATGTTAGTTTAGCGGATGCGATGATTGCCTCACAAAAAGCAACCGTAGCGTTTCAAGCAACATTGCAAGTAAGAAACAAGTTAGTGTCAGCCTATGAAGAAGTCATGAGAATGAGCGTTTAGATTTCTTAAATTCTATACATTGATACTTAAAGAGAAAAATCATGGAAAACGTACCCGCTACTACTAATTCAGCTGCAACAGGTATGGGCTTGCCAACGACACCACTGGGTGCAATGCAGGCTAATGTATCGCGTCAGCCTGTGATGAAACAAATCATGTTTTTAGTGGCAATCGCTGCCAGTATTGCGATTGGTGGATATGTTTTGATGTGGTCACAAACGCCGAACTATCAAGTCTTATTTTCGGGTATGCAAGCCAAAGAATCATCTGAAGTTGTGGCTATCTTGCAGCAATCAAATATTGACTATAAATTAGATCCTACTACTGGCGCTTTATTAGTGCCGGCATCTGAAGTACAAGCGTTACGAATGAAATTGGCCGCTGAAGGTTTACCGCGCAGTTCAACCCAAGGCATGGAAATGTTGGATGGCGATCAAGGCTTCGGTACTAGTCAATTTGTAGAGCGTGCGCGCTATCAACGTGCGATGGAAGAGGAATTATCACGGTCCATTTCACAATTAAATAACGTACAAAGTGCTAGGGTACATTTAGCAACGCCTAAACAATCCGTTTTTGTACGTGATCGTAAACCGCCAACGGCGTCTGTTATCTTAAATTTATACGCAGGAAGAAGTATAGAACCGGGTCAAGTGACGGCAATTACGCATATGGTGGCTTCAAGCGTGCCAAATATGGCAAATGCCGATGTTACAGTTGTTGATCAACGTGGCCGACTACTCAGTAAAAATGATCGTGATGCCAACGTTGCATTGAGTGATACACAGCTGGAATACACACAAAAATTAGAAAAAGGCTATATCAGCCGTATTGAAGATATACTATCTCCGATTGTTGGAATGGATGGTGTACGTGCACAAGTTGTCGCGGAAGTAGACTTCACTGCTACTGAACAAACACAAGAAAGTTATAATCCAGACTTAGCCGCTGTGCGTAGTGAGCAGATTCAAGAAGAAAATCGGGTTGGTGCTGGTGGTCCATTTGGGGTGCCTGGCGCATTAAGCAATCAACCTCCTGGTGGTGGTGTGGCACCTGAAACAGTGGCAACAACTCAAGCTTTACCAAATGCTGATGGCCAAGAAACGACGACAACAGTCCCGGGTAGCAGCAGTAAAAATAGTACGCGTAATTTTGAGTTAGATCGCACAATAAGTCATACCCGCATCGCACCGGGTTCGGTTAGGAAACTAAGTGTTGCAGTCTTAATTGATGAGCGCCATAGTCTAGATGCTGAAGGTAATGTTGTTAGCACCGCGCTAACGGAAGCTGAAATGACAAGGATTAACGCTTTAGTAATGGATGCAATTGGCTTTAACCAAGCCCGAGGTGATAGTTTAAATGTCGTGAACGCACCATTTATGGCACCAGCTGCTGTAGCAGCCTTGCCTGAGCTACCGATATGGGAACAAGCATGGGTATGGGATGTGGCGAAACAAACATTAGGTGCATTGCTGGTATTATTCTTGGTCTTTGGGGTCATTCGTCCCGCCTTTAAAGATTTGAATAAAATACCAGTCACTGGTGATCAGCAAAATGCAGCTGCCAATGGACAAGGTATGACACCTGAACAAGCACTAGCTGCAAGTTCGGCGGGTGGTGATGACATTGCTAAAATAACAACAGGTTCTGCGGATATGGAAGAGCAACTAAATAATGTACGCAGCTTGGTACAGCAAGATCCAGCCTTAGTGGCTCAAGTAGTTAAAAATTGGTCAGCGAGTGATGCATAATGGCTGAAGAAGCGCGCAAATTAACCGGTACAGAAAAAGCTGCAGTCTTTTTGCGATCACTAGGCGAGACAGATGCGGCTGAAGTACTGAAACACATGACGCCCAAAGAAGTACAAAAAATTGGTCAGGTGATGGCGACACTCAGTAATGTTAATCGGCAAGAAGTAAAAAGTGTTCTGAATGACTTTATAACCACAGTAGAACAAGAAACCGGTTTAGGCATTGGTTCACATGATTATGTGCGGAAAATGCTGGTGGGCGCATTAGGTGAAGATAAAGCGGGTAGTTTGTTAGACCGCATCTTATCCGGTGGTAATACCAATGGTTTAGAACAACTTAAATGGATGGATGCGCGCGCGATTTATGAAGTTATTCGTCTAGAACATCCCCAAATTATTGCGATTGTGTGTTCTTTTTTAGATGCCGATCAGGCCGCTGCAGTATTAGCTCAATTTCCAGAACGCGATCAAGCAAACGTATTATTACGGGTTGCAACTTTAGATGGTATTCAGCCATCAGCATTGACAGAATTAAATGATATTTTAGAAAAACAATTTAGTGGTAATGCTGGCGGTCAAACAACATCAGTAGGTGGTCTGAAAACAGCGGCCGATATACTCAATTTTGTAGAAGGCAGTGTTGAAGCTTCTATCATGGAAAAAATAAAAGAGTCTGAACCTGATTTAGGCCAAGGTATTGAAGATCTAATGTTTGTCTTTGACAACCTGATTGATGTTGATGACCGTGGCATTCAGACTTTGATGCGTGAAATTCAAACCGATCAATTACAGCTTGCTTTGAAAGGTGCAGATGAAAGTTTACGAGAAAAATTCCTTAAAAATATGTCACAACGTGCAGCCGAAATGTTGCGTGATGATTTAGAGGCGATGCCTCCGGTTCGAGTGAGTGATGTCGAAGCGGCTCAAAAGGTCATTCTTAATGCCGCGCGAAGCTTGTCTGATAAAGGTGAGATTATGCTAGGCGGCAGTGGTGGCGATGACTTCCTCTGATGATAACGAACTGATCACCGAGCAGTCTAATGTCTTGTCGTCAGAAGAATTGAATGCGGCTTATAAACGTTGGCAAGCACCTAAAGTAGTCTCGGTGACTGATATTGATGAGGATGCCCATCAATTACTGACCGTAGAAGATATCGAAGCGCTGCAACAAGATGCCGAAGAAGAAGGCTATAAAGCGGGCTTTGAGCTAGGCCGTGAAGCCGGTAACAAAGCAGGCTTAGCTGCGGGTGAGCAACAAATGAACCTGCAAATTACTTATTTAAAACAGATCTTAGCGTCTTTGAATACGCCATTAGTCGCGTTAGATGAGCAGGTCGAAACGGATTTAATTGCCTTAGTGTCAACGATGACCAGACAGTTAGTACGTCGAGAGTTAAAAACACAACCAGAACACGTTATCGGTGCGGTACGTGCTGCGATGGCGGTATTGCCAATTAATGATCGAAAATTAAAAATATTTTTGCATCCATTAGATATAGAATTAGTCAAAAAAGGCTTATCACTGGAAGATGAAGGTGGCTGGCAATGGGTAGAAGACCCTTTATTAACACGTGGTGGTGTAAGGCTTGAAACGATCGATACCACGGTTGATGCTTCAGTAGAAGCCCGTTTAAATAGTGTTATTAGTAAAATGTTAGGTGAGGAACGAAGTAGTGACCACGCCGAATAATGAGCTCTCGCCACAGGCTAATCGCACTGATAATTGGCGAAAAAGACTACGAGAATATCAACAACGGCTTGATAATGAGCCGTCAGAAATATTACCGGTAAAAGGACGCTTAACTCGCTTAGTGGGTTTGACCTTAGAAGCGGTGGGTTTTCAGGCGGCCATTGGCAGTCGTTGTGAAATTGAATGCGCAGCAGGTCGTACGGTAGAAGCGGAAGTGGTCGGTTTTTCAGGCGAAGTGCTTTACTTAATGCCAACGGGCGATATGCGAGGTTTAGTCGCTAATGCACGTGTGAGACCGCTCGCCAGTGATTCGCAAGTACCTGTAGGCGAAGCTTTATTAGGTCGAATTGTCGATGGCGCATGTAAACCTTTAGATGGCAAAGGTCCATTAAAAGTAAATGATAGAGTGCCTTTACATGGCGAACCTATTAATCCTTTATCGCGCACTCCTGTACGCGAACATCTTGATGTAGGCGTTGAAGCGATTAATGCCTTACTCAGTGTCGGACGAGGCCAACGAATGGGATTGTTTGCCGGCAGTGGTGTCGGTAAAAGTGTGTTGTTAGGCATGATGACTAAATTCACCGAAGCGGACGTGATTGTGGTTGGCCTTATCGGTGAACGTGGTCGAGAAGTTAAAGAGTTTATAGAAGATATTTTGGGTGAAGAAGGTTTGGAACGGGCGGTTGTAGTTGCCTCTCCAGCTGATCATTCTCCTTTGATGCGTTTACACGGTGCAATGTTAGCCACCAGTATTGCTGAATATTTTCGCGACCAAGGTAAACAAGTTTTATTATTAATGGATTCATTAACACGCTTTGCTCAAGCGCAACGTGAAATTGCCTTGGCAATTGGTGAGCCACCGGCCACTAAAGGTTATCCGCCTTCTGTGTTTTCATTATTACCACAATTAGTTGAACGTGCCGGCACTGGCGTACATGGCGGCGGCGCTATTACGGCAATTTATACCGTATTAACCGAAGGTGATGACCAACAAGATCCGGTTGCAGATGCGGCAAGGGCCATTTTAGATGGTCATATTGTCTTATCACGTCGTTTAGCTGAAGCGGGTCAATATCCCGCGATTGATGTTGAGGCATCAATCAGCCGCGTGATGCCACAAATTGTAGATAAAGAGCACATTGCACTCGCCCAATTATTTAAACGTATTTTTTCAACGTATCGTCAAAATCAAGATTTAATCAATATAGGTGCTTACGCAATTGGAACAGATCCGGAGATTGATGAGGCCATCGCATTATATCCGCGTCTACAAGCGCTGATTAAGCAAAATATGGATCAAGCGGTCAATTGGGATCAAAGTTTGGCTAATTTGCGACAGGCGATGCAAGATCCTATTCCAAATAATAGAGCAGGATCACCGATGACGATTAACCAACAATCAAAACGGTTTTAATCCCCTATTTAATGTAAAACCCTGATACATTTAGAACATGAAACGATCTAAACGACTCTCTCCTGTTGTGCTTATCGCCGCTAAAGACACGGAAGCTGCACTTATTAAAGTTGGTAGCGCTAATGCGGCGTGGCTAGCCGATAAAGAGCAACTTGATGATCTGAATCGTTATCGAGCCGAATATCTGGATAGATTTCGCCGTGGTGATACTTTAGTGATGTCGGCACAAAAAGTTTTAGAATTACGTAGCTTTCTCGTTCATTTAGATCAGGCCATCGAAGCTCAAACTCAACAAGTTAAAACACGTTCAGCAACTTTAGCTCGTCATCGCTTAGTCTGGCAGCAAGCTAGAAGCAAAGAGCAAGCAATGCAATCATTGATTGATCGCTACCAAGATGAAGAATTCAAACAAGAAGCACGACAAGAACAACTCGACAATGACGAGCGTAATACCTCGCAATGGGTAAGGCGTCGACGTTAAAAATGAGGGTCGATGAGGCTTGAAAAATCTTTTAGATAATGAGGAAAAGATTGATAAACTTAAATCTACATAGAATTTTTGGACAAACGACCACTATTAAACTAACTGGCATGCTCTCTGCTTTAAAGTTATTAAATAGGATTAGATAAGCACTGAATATCTGCTTTAACTTAATTAAAACAGTGTGTTATATTTTACGATACATTCAAACATCATAGTCAGGGTGAAAAAAAAGCGGCAAAAATAGCCGATTTATCATTGCCGGAAAGTAGCAACGTCATTGTGAAGAAGGAATAAAGATGTCTGATCAAGAAATAACGGTAATAGATTGTGGCGAAGTATTAGCAATTGCCAATGTTGCCGAGATGTATACCCAAGCGTTAAGTGGTTTGGCAGACGGTCATCTTATTCATTTTGATGTCAGCAAAATTGAACGCATTGATACCGCTGCTATCCAGATGATTTACGCTTTTTCAAAAGAAGCTGCCAAACAAGGGCACGTGTTGCAGTGGCAAGATGCTAGTGAAACTTTTGTCCGGAATGTTAAAACCTTAGGTTTATCAGCAAAGATAAATTTGGCAGACAATGCAATTGATATAGCGTGAAGATGAGTCACTGACAGGTGATTAATTAAATAGATTTGGCATAACAATATGTCAATAAGGGGAAATGGAGAATCCGATGGCAAAGATTTTAGCAGTTGATGATTCAGCATCGATGAGACAAATGGTGGCTTTTACCTTGAAGGCCGCTGGACATACCGTAGTAGAAGCAGCCGATGGCAAGCAGGCATTAGATATCGCAAAGACACAGTCGTTTGATGCTGTGTTGACTGATGTCAACATGCCGATTATGGATGGTTTAACCTTAACAAAAGAGTTAAGAGCGTTGCCTAACTTTAAATTTACCCCGATTTTAGTATTAACAACAGAAGCGGGTATGGATAAAAAGCAAGAAGGGCGAGCTGCTGGTGCGACAGGTTGGCTAGTTAAACCTTTCAATCCTGAGCAATTGCTAGCGACCATTCGAAAAGTGCTGGGATAGTAAAACTGACCTTAATAAACAGTGACAGGCTGTTTATTTGTGGAAGCGTGTAGTCTAAATTTAGGTAGAGATAACGATGAGCATTGATATTTCACAGTTTCACGATGTGTTTTTCGAAGAAAGCTTCGAAGGGCTTGATGCAATGGAAAGCGGTCTGCTCAATCTGAACGTGGGTGCCGCAGATGTCGATGAGATTAACACTATTTTTAGAGCGGCACATTCTATTAAAGGCGGCGCGGGTACGTTTGGTTTTATGGGTGTTTCTGAATTCACGCATGTGATGGAAACCATGCTCGATGAAATGAGAAATGGTCAACGAGAAGTTAGTGTTGAATCGACAAATTTATTATTAGAAGCGGTTGATGTACTGCGTGAAATGTTGACAGCAGTGCAGCAAAAACAAAATACAGATGATGTGCGCATCGCCGATATTCGTCAGAAACTAGAAATGATGGTGGCTGACAAGCTTAATTCACCAACTGTTGATGACACTGTAATGGGAGAGGATCAGCAAGCGATCGACTTAGAAACCACTGAAACGTCCAATGGTTCAGGCTGGATAATCGATTTTCGTCCTCATCATCACTTATTTCAAACGGGTAATGATCCAGTACGCATGTTTCGTGAGTTGGAAAGTTTGGGTGATTTATCCATCGAGATGAATGATGATGAGTTGCCTGCATTTGCTGACTTAGAGCCAGAAGATAGTTACCTTAAGTGGCAATTAACCTTACTAGGCGAGATTGCAGAATCGGACGTGTTGGAAATATTTGAATGGGTGGAAGATGACTGTGATCTTGTCATTACACCGCTGGATTCAAACTCAGTTTCTGTCGAATCACAAACGATTGACGATTTAGACAACACACGTCTTGATTCAAAAAACATGGCCAGTGACATTGAAGGCAGCGCATTAGCAGAAGATGCAGCGCCGCCTTTATCGGAAAGTGCGGAAAATCTTTCTGCAACTGTAAATAATCAAGCGACTCATCAAGAAGCAAAAGCAAACCCCGCACCTGCAGCGTCTATTAGAGTGGGTACCGATAAAGTCGATTCGTTAGTGAATATGGTTGGCGAACTCGTTATTACTCAGTCTATGTTAAGTCAGATCGGTGAGAATTTTACGCCAGATATGTTACCTATTTTGATCGATGGTTTGGCACAATTAGAACGCAACACCCGTGAAATGCAAGAAGGTATTATGCGGATCAGGATGTTACCCATCAGTTTTGTATTTAATCGATTCCCTCGTTTAGTGCATGATATGACCGACAAAATGGGCAAAAAAGTTGAATTGAAACTCACCGGCGAGCAAACCGAAATTGATAAAACCGTGATGGAGAAAATTGGCGATCCCCTAGTACATCTCGTACGAAATTCTCTCGATCATGGATTGGAAACACCGGATATCCGATTAGCAGCAGGTAAAGATGAAACAGGCACTTTGCTACTCAAAGCCTTTCATCAAGGTGGCAATATTATTATTGAGATCCACGATGATGGCGCTGGTCTTAATGAAGATAAAATCTTAGCGAAAGCGATAGAAAAAGGCTTAGTCAACGAGGGTGATGCACTCAGTCCCGAAAAAATTCATGAGTTAGTATTTTTACCCGGCTTTTCAACCGCCGAGGTGGTCACGGATGTGTCTGGTCGTGGCGTGGGTATGGACGTCGTACGTAAAAACATCAATAGCCTTGGCGGCAGTGTTGAGGTATTTTCTAAACGTGGTGAAGGCTCTGTTTTTACCATTCGTCTACCGCTTACTTTAGCGATTATGGATGGACAGACGATACGTGTCGCTGATGAAAGTTTTATTATTCCGTTGATTTCAATTATTGAAACAGTAGAAGTTAAAGCCATTGATATTAAGAAGGTTTCCGGTAAAGGCGAGTTGTTTCAATTACGTGATGAATACATACCGATCATTCGCCTGTATAGCGTTTTTAACTTAACGCCAAAAATAACCGAGCTAGAAGATGGTTTGCTAGTGATTGTTGAAGGCGATGGCCAAAAAATGGCTTTATTCATTGATGATTTATTAGGCCAACAGCAGGTCGTGATTAAAAGTTTAGAAACGAATTATCGTAAAGTTATTGGCATATCTGGTGCCACTATTTTAGGTGATGGTCGAGTGGCACTCATTCTCGATATATCAGGCGTCATGGCACTATATCGTGATCCTTCATTAACCCAGATCACTCTTGACAATGATCGCGCGGCCTAAGGATTAAGTAGATGAGCGAGTTACCAACACACAACGAGCCTTTAGATTTACTCGAACAAGAACAAGACGGTTCAGAGCAATATTTAACCTTTTTACTTGATGATGAAGAATATGGCGTTGAGATCTTACGGGTACAGGAAATAAAAGGCTGGGATAAGGTCACGCATATTCCTAACTCCCCGCATTATTTATGTGGTGTCTTAAATTTGCGTGGCACGATTGTTCCCGTCGTTGATTTGCGTTTACGTTTTGGTATGCCTGCGCGTGCTTATATCTCAACAACGGTAGTGGTGGTGCTTAAGGTGAATGGACCGAGACAACGTACGGTTGCGATCGTCGTTGATGGTGTGTCTGACGCCCATAATATATTGCCAGAAAATATTAAGCCCGCCCCTGACTTTGGTAGCTCAATTGATACTGACTTTATTTCAGGGCTGGTTTCGATTGAAGACAATATGATGATTATTCTTAATATTGATAGTTTATTAAGTGTCGAGGCGCTGGGTTAATTTCCGGTCGTAACTAATATATATGGGTCGAATTATTGCCATCATGAATCAAAAAGGCGGTGTGGGTAAAACCACGACTACGGTCAATCTTGGCTTCGCTTTGGCATTGGCAGGTAAAAAAGTCACCTTGTTGGATATGGACCCGCAAAACCACGTAGCGATTAGTCTAGGCTTAGAAAATGGTCAAGGTGGCTTAGACCGAATTTTGTTAGAAGGTGATGGGTTAGATGAACATTTGATCGTTGTTCGTGACAATTTAAAAATGATTAGTGCAGGTGATAATTTGGCTGATTTTGAAACGGTTACAGTCGGTGGTGCATCACGAGGAAAGGCCCTAAAACGAGCGATAGCCTCATCCTCATTAATGGCAGATGATTTTGTATTAATAGATTGTCCACCTTCTTCAGGTTTGTTATGTATTAATGCGATGTTTGCAGCCGATGAGTTAGTGATACCAGTATCCGGTGATTATTTATCACTGCAGGGCTTATCACGGATGATGCAAATATTAAAGCGAGCAGAAACGGTCTTAGGCCACCGTATTCGGGTATGGATTGTCTCAACAAGAATGCAGTTAAACCGTAAGCTGACAGAACAAGTAAGACTGAAAATATTAAAGTACTTTCCAGGCCGAGTGTTGACCACCATGATAAGAGAAAACGTAGCATTAGCAGAATGTCCAAGCTTTGGGAAATCGATATTTGACTACAAAGATAAAAGTGCTGGCGCTGAAGATTATCAGTCATTAGCACAAGACTTATTAAGTGGGAGAACGAGCTGATGGCTGAAAATAGGCCTCCAATGGGCGACGATCCTATGGCATGGCTCACAAAGGCAAATGAGTCAGAGACACCTGAGCCTCAGCAAACAATAAAAACACGTTCACGGTTAAGACGTGGTCCATCTCGTCGAGCTGTTGAAAAAGAAATGGCATTAATAAAGGAAAGTTTTGCCACTTTAGCGCCGTACGGTGAAGCTCTTTCTGCTCGGTTCTATCAACGATTGCTTGATGATAATGTTCATTTAATTCCTTTGTTTTCAACGGTTTCAATCCATGAGCAGCAGAAGAAATTATCCGCAGCACTCGTACTTTTGGTACATAACCTGCATAAACCCGATCTACTTAATGAGTATTTAAAAGGATTAGGCGCACGTCATGTTCATTATGGTGTTACTGCGGCGCATTACCCTTTATTTATTGATAATTTATTAGTCGTAATGGCTGAGTTTGCAGGTGAACTCTGGACGCCTGCGATAAAGTTGGCGTGGCAAAATACATTAAATAAAATCGCAACAACTATGTTAGAAGCATATGAGCCGTTGGAGGCAAAAGAGATGATTACGAGCAATGAAGGATTAGGCACCGATAACGAAAGAGCAATGGATCTTGAAGGTCAGTTACAAGCCATTAGTAAAGTTATGGGCGTTATCAGTTTTGATATGGATGGCACGATCATCGATATCAATCAGAATTTTCTCAATGTTGTCGGTTATACGCGTGATGAGGTGATCGGCCAGCATCATCGTATGTTTGCCGAACCGAGTGTGGCCGCTAGTGCCGGATATGCAGAGTTTTGGGCAAAACTAAATCGTGCAGAATTTGATGCAGGTGAATATAAACGCCTTGCAAAAGGTGGCAGAGAAGTATGGTTGCAAGCGTCTTATAATCCTATTTTGAATGCGGATGGTAAGCCTTTTAAAGTCGTCAAATATGCCACTGATATTACCAGCGATAAACTGCAAAATGCTGATATCTCATGTCAGTTAGATGCCATTGATAAAGCGATGGGCGTTATCAGTTTTAATATGGATGGCATCATCACCGATATTAATCAGAATTTTCTCAATGTTGTTGGTTATACGCGCGATGAGGTGGTCGGCAAACATCACCGCATGTTTGCCGAGCCGAGTATGGCTGCGAGTCCCGAGTATGCTGAGTTTTGGGCAAAATTGAATCGCGGTGAGTACGATGCGGGCGAATATAAACGTATTGGAAAAGGTGGCAAAGAAGTCTGGTTACAAGCCTCTTATAATCCTATTTTAGATTTGAATGGCAAGCCTTATCGCGTTGTTAAATACGCTTCTGATATAACTGAAAATAAACAACTTCAAATGACCGTAGAAAAAGTCATGATGGATACTTCAGCAGTAATGAGTGCCTTATCTAGTGGTGATTTGACTCAAAGTTTAGAAGGTCAATATGAAGGCGAGTTTGCTATGTTGCAAACAGCCATTAATCAGACCATTTCAAAATTGGCTGAAACGGTAAAAGAAATTAATGAAACAGCGAGTAGTATTGCGATGGCTTCGAGTGAGATTTCTGAAGGCAATATCGACTTAAGCCAACGAACAGAAGAGCAAGCTTCTTCATTAGAAGAAACCGCATCAAGCATGGAAGAATTGACCAGTACGGTTCGTCAAAATTCTGATAATGCCCGCCAAGCGAATCAGTTAGCAGCGAATGCTAGAGAGCAGGCTGAAAAAGGCGGCGCAGTCATTAAAAATGCTATTTCAGCAATGACGGCTATCAGTGCATCGAGTAAAAAAGTGACCGACATCATTGGCGTGATTGATGAGATAGCCTTCCAAACTAACTTATTAGCATTGAATGCCGCCGTTGAAGCGGCACGCGCAGGTGAGCAAGGACGTGGTTTTGCTGTAGTGGCTTCTGAAGTGAGAAATTTGGCCCAACGCTCTGCTTCTGCTGCTAAAGAAATTAAAGAATTGATTAATGATAGTGGTGAAAAAGTAAAAGAAGGTTCAATGCTGGTGGATGAATCCGGTAGAACCTTAGAAGAAATAGTGATCGGCGCCAAAAAGGTGGGCGATATTATTTCTGAAATTGCAGCAGCTGGTGCTGAGCAAACACAAGGTATCGAGCAAGTGAATAAAGCGGTCACGCAAATGGATGAAATGACACAGCAAAATGCGGCGCTGGTTGAAGAAGCTGCGGCGGCAAGTGAGTCATTAGAAGAACAAGGAAAAGGGTTACAGCGCTTAATGACTTTCTTTAATACGGGTGTTGAAGTATCTGCACCAGCAACTAAAAAAGTGGAAGTCAAAGCTCAAACTCGACCTACCCCTATCGCGCCAAGTGCTAAGCTTGCTCCTAAACCTTTGTCATCACCACCAATATCATCAGATGATGAGTGGGACGAATTTTAACGGAAGGTTTTTGATGCTGACTTTATGGCTGTATAGAAATAAAATTTTCTAGTCGTTTCGGTTGGATATTAAAGGACTAACGAGATAATGGCTGAGATAATTCAAGACAGAGAATTTAAGTTCACCGACGATGATTTTGAACGGATCCGCTTATTCGTGTCAGCTCATACAGGGATTGTGCTGACAGAAAAGAAAAAAGATATGGTTTACGGGCGATTGTCTAAACGCATCCGTCATGGCCATTTTGATAGCTTCAGTGCTTTTATTGATGCCCTCGATGCGGGTGATGAAGTCGAACAAGAATTCATGATTAATGCTATTACGACTAATTTAACGGCATTTTTTCGTGAAAAACATCATTTTGAATTTTTAAAAAATACGGTTATTCCTCAATTGGTTAAGCTCAAGGGCAATAAAAAACATTTACGGATTTGGTCTGCAGGTTGTTCTACAGGGGAAGAGCCATACAGTATCGCTATTGCATTAAAAGAAGCATTACCTGATTTTGATGACTGGGATGTTAAGATTTTGGCAACGGACTTAGATGCCAATGTGGTTGCTCACGGTAAAGCAGGTATTTATCGTAGTGATCGCATTGATGGCTTAGATGAAAAGCGAATAAAACGATGGTTTAGGCGAGGCACTGGCAACAATGCTGAGTTGGTTAAAATTAGCCCTGAATTACAAAAAATGATTACTTTTAAACGACTCAATTTATTGCAGGAATGGCCAATGTCAAGGCCGTTTGACTTAATGTTTTGTCGAAACGTAGTTATTTATTTTGATAAAAATACGCAACGTATTTTATTTGATCGCTATGCCGATATTCTTGCTGACGACGCATATTTATTTATTGGACATTCAGAAACACTGTTTAAAGTGTCAACACGTTTTGACTCTTTGGGACAGACCATTTATCAAAAGAATATGTCGTGATGGAAAGCTTTCCATCACAACCCCCTTGTTTAAAACAGTTCGATCATGTCAATCGCTATTGGGATCCAGTTAATAAAAGATGGACGGCAAAGATTTTACCTGGCGAATATTATGTTAGTACGCATCCTGATGAAGTCATCGCCACCACATTGGGTTCCTGTGTTTCAGCCTGTATTAGAGATAAAGTTTTAGGTGTTGGTGGAATGAATCATTTTATGTTGCCGCTTAAAGCTCCTCATAGCAATGACGAATGGATGAGTTCAGCTGATCGTTATGGCAGCTACGCAATGGAACATCTCATTAATGATATTTTAAAGCTCGGCGGGAATCGTGAAAATTTAGAGGTGAAACTGACTGGTGGAGGGCGAATTATGGATAATATGTACGACATAGGCGCTCAAAATATTAACTTTGTAATCGCCTATTTAGAGATGGAAAGTATTAATGTCGTTATCCAAGACTTGGGTGATATCTATCCACGTAAAGTTGTTTATTGGCCGTCTACTGGACGCTTACGCGTGCGTAGATTAAAGAGCCTTAAAAATGATACTTTGATTCAGCGTGAGAAGCTTTATGGTCATAAATTAGCGACGCAGCCTAGTTCGGGCGGCATTGAGTTGTTTTAGAGCAATTAATGCACGTATATGACTCTTTTTAATAACAATAACGAGATTGAAAACGCGTTATATTTTAGCGATTTATTTACAGAGGTTAACTAACAACATGGCTAAAATTACGGTGCTCATTATTGATGATTCAGCCTTAGTTAGAAAGCTACTATCTGAAATATTAAATTCAGATCCAGATATTGAAGTCATTGGCACAGCTATTGATCCTTTTGAGGCGAGAGAGAAGATAAAACGACTCAAGCCTGATGTCTTGACTTTGGATGTTGAAATGCCACGGATGGATGGCATCACGTTTCTTAAAAACTTGATGCGTTTACATCCGCTTCCAGTTGTTATGGTCTCGACACTAACGGAGAAAGGGGCTCGAGTCACATTTGAAGCCTTAGAATTAGGCGCAGTTGATTTTGTGGCGAAGCCTAAAATTGACTTGAGTAATAGCTTAGTCGACTACGCTAATGAACTTATTGAGAAAGTAAAAGTTGCTGCTAGCGTTAATGTGAATAACCTGCGACGAGAGAAGACTATTGTTTACGATGTTCCGGCAAAATTAACCGCCGACGCAGTGTTGGCAAAACGATCTCCTATGGCCATACCTGCTCATTTAAGGACTACCGATAAAATTATCGCGATAGGCTCATCTACTGGCGGAACTGAAGCGATTAAAGACATACTAAAAATGCTGCCTTCTAATTGCCCCGGTATTGTCATAACGCAACATATTCCTGCCTCATTCAGCGGCCAGTTTGCCGAGCGAGTGAATGGTTTATCTGCCGTTAATGTCTGTCAAGCCACAGACGGTCAGCAAATTTTACCTGGTCATGCTTATATTGCTCCCGGCGGTCAACATTTGATGGTTGAGCGCAGCGGAGCACGATTTTATTGCAGACTGAATGACGGTCCAGCAGTGAGTCGTCATAAGCCTTCCGTTGATGTATTGTTTAGATCTGTTGCTCAAAATGTTGGCGTGAATGCGATTGGCGTGATGTTAACGGGTATGGGAGATGACGGTGCGCAAGGTATGTTAGAAATGAAAGAAGCGGGTGCTTTTAATTTTGTGCAAGATGAGAAAAGTTCGGTTGTGTGGGGAATGCCAATGCAAGCAATTAAAATTGGTGCAGCAGAATTACAAATACCGCTTGATCAAATCGCTGCTAAATTAATGAGTTTGGCTTGAAAGCTTTACTCGTTGTGCAGTCAACAAGGATGATAAAAACATAGTTGGGCAGGAAAAATCAGCATAGCGTACTAGAGGCATAGTAATTGCTGACGTTTATGTTAATAAGCAAAAGGTAAATGCCTTGCGCCTTATTTTATGGAAGAAAATATGAATAAGAAATTGTTGGCACTATTAAGTTATACGCTCGTTATTACGTTTGTAGCGATATGGCAATTGGATTATATGGCGGGTGGTTTTGTTATTATTACTGCCTTAGGCGGGTATTTTTTGCCGTCTTTTTTTAACAAGAAGCCTTATATAGAAAAAGCTGCCGTTATTCACACAGAAGACAAGCTCTCAAGTACGGTTAATGCGTTACATGATGAAGCACATGGTCATTTAGTGGAGCAGGTGTCATTGATCCGTGCTGAAAGCCAACAAGTAAATGATTTAGTACAAAATGCCATTATGCAATTAACGGATAGTTTTCAGGGCTTGAGTGCACAAACGAGTGAACAATCGACCCTAATATTCGGCTTGTTACAACAAGATGATGATGAGAGCCTAAGTCACTTTGCAGTAGAAACAGAAAAACTCTTAAATTATTTTGTCGAGCAAGTCATCAATACTAGTGAAGACAGCATGTATCTCATGCAACGACTTGATGATATGTCTGAAAAAGTAAATGGTGTATTTTCGTTATTGGGTGATGTTAAAGACATTGCATCTCAAACAAATTTATTAGCGTTAAATGCCGCCATTGAAGCCGCTCGTGCTGGGGAAGCAGGGCGTGGCTTTGCTGTTGTTGCAGATGAAGTGCGTAAATTATCTAGAAAATCAGATGATTTTAGTGAAGAGATTAATCTGCTAGCAACAGATGTAAAAAAAGCATTAACGGCGGCAACAGATGTAGTGAGCAAAGTCGTTTCAGCCGATATGAACGTGGCTGTAAATGGTAAACAACATATCGCTGAAATGTCGAGCACGATGGCTAAGATGGAGAAACATTCAAAAGACATACTTGAGCAGACAGGGCAAGCTGGCCAACGAATTAGCATGATGGTCAATCAGGCGGTGACATCATTGCAGTTTGAAGATATGTGTACGCAATTATCAGCGCATATTTCGCATCGAATCGATGCTGTTGCCGACTTAACTGAACTTGTTGATAAATTGCATGGCGTACGCAATAACCCAGAGTTATTAAATGATTACCGTGAATTATTAACCCAGCTTGAAACCTCGCTAACCTTACTTAAACCTAAAATTGCTTCAGTTAAACATCAGGCGGTTTCTCAACAAGATTTAGGCGAAGGCGACATTGAGTTGTTTTAATTTTAACGGAGTTATTTAAGTCTAATAGTTTAGATTGTTGGTGTGTTCTTTTAATCAGAGCCTATCAATAACTTAGAATACTAAAATTTATAATTGGCATGTTGATTGCTTTCTTATCTAGTAAATTTAAGTAAAACGTCAGCGAAATGACGGTGGAGGAATAGGATGGCTCAAGCATTTTTATTGAAAACAGACGTGGCAATGACGAACATTGTTGCAAGTCAACCGCAAACAAAGAATCATGCGGTAGATAATCATAGTAAAGCTGAGGAATCATTTTCATCTGCACTCGATAAGCAGGTAGAGCAGCACACGACGCAGCAACATAAAAAAACAAATAAGTCTGATGTTGCAGAGTCTAAAACCGACACTTCTGAAGAAAAAAGCGGCAAGGTTTTGCCGAAAGATGATGAGTCAACTGCGACGACGGACAAAGTAGACGGTAAAGATGAAAAAAAACAGGGTGATGATGAATTACCTGTTGAGGGTGTAATAAGTCCCAGTGGAGCGTCAGTGCCTGAAGATCAAACTGCTTTGCTCCTAAATGGACAAGAGCAGACGACGACTGTTGAAAAAAACGTCGTAGAGAATAAAACCGAAAAAAGTAAGCTTGTAGCTGATATTGCACTTTTAAATAAAACAGATAATGCAAAGATAGAGGTACAGGCAGAGTCAGAGACTGAAGGTGAAACAACAGAAAACAAGCAGGCTTTAAGATCAGATATATTAAATGCCTTATTGAAGAAACCTAAAGCCGAAGGTGAAAAGCAAGTTGCAACTGAACAAAAAATAGCGACTAATCTATCTCTGATACCTACTCGCAAAGCAGAATCAAATGATGAACAACAAGTCATCGCTCTCGCCAATAATTTAAAATTAAAAGGCTCATTATCTGCAACGGGCACTTTAGAACGAAGTACGGTTGTTACAACGAGCCCATTAACGCCGAGTTCATCACTAGCAACGAATAATGTTGCGGCAACGACGGCTGCTACAGGTCAACCAACTTTAAATTTGCAGCCTGCACTTCAATCAGAAGCTTGGGGACGAGTATTAAGCAGTCGAGTTATTTGGATGGCGCGTGAAGGTGTGCAACAAGCGTCATTGAAGTTAAATCCTGCTAATATGGGGCCCGTTGAAGTTAAGTTGCACATGCATAATGATCAGGCAAATATAAGCTTTATCGCTCATCATGCAGCAACGCGAGACGCCTTGGAGCAAGCATTACCAAGATTGCGTGAAAGTTTTCAAGAGAATGGAATGGAGCTGACTCATGCTGATGTGTCGCAAGAAAATTTTGCGCAGGCAGATGAGCAAGATGATAATAAAACAAGCAATAATGGTTCAACATCAGAAAGAGATAATCTCGATACTGATCATGAATCAGGCCATCATGAAGCTAATATCAGCGAACAAGATATTACGGCAGGTTTGAGCGTATTTGCATAGAAATATTAGTAAAAAAATAATAATTGAGTGGAGCTGGACATGTTTAAAATAGAAAATTACTCCTTAAAAAGAAGAATGCAAATAGTCGCTGGGCTAGGCATTGTCTTTTTGGTTTTGGCGCTAGCTTTATTTTGGTATATGGAAATCACTGGCATAAAGCCTAGTGATCAGGCAACAATTTTGACAATATTCACTGTTGTTGTCGCTGCGTTGTTATATTTAATTGCAACCTATATCGGTAATATTGGGATGGCACGTGCCAATATACTGGTTGCCGGCATTCAAAATATTAAGAAAGGCGATCTCACGCAAAAAGTCAGTATTTCTGGCAAAAGTGATTTTAGCTGGATGGCATTTGAGCTAGACAATGCCCGAAAAAATGTCGCGAATTTAGTTCATACGTTGGTGGGCGGTGTGACTCAATTAGAGGCTGCAACACAAAACATGTCAACGATCAGTAAACAAACTGCTGAAGGTGTGATGACTCAACAAGCTGAAACAGGCCAAGTTGCGACAGCAATGAATGAAATGGCTGCATCAGTTCAAGAAGTGGCTAGAACTGCAAAAGGTGCTGCTGACGCGGCACATAATGCTGATGTTGAAGCTAAAGCTGGTAAACAAGTGGTTATTGAGGCGATGGGGGCCATTGATTCATTAGCCAATGAAGTAGAAAAAGCAGCAGAAACGTTAAATAATCTTGAGACTGATATCGGTAATATTGGTGCTATTGTTGATGTTATTCGGGGCATTACTGAGCAAACAAATCTATTGGCACTTAATGCGGCGATTGAAGCGGCCCGTGCAGGTGAGCATGGCCGTGGTTTTGCTGTAGTAGCAGATGAAGTACGCACTTTGGCTGCAAGAACGCAATCTTCAACGCATGAGATTGAAGAAATGGTGAATCGCTTACAACAAGGTGCTAAGGCTGCAGTGAAAGTGATGAATGATGGCCGTGAAAGCGCTAAAACAAGTGTCGAAAAAGCAGCAAGTGTAGGGCAGGCATTAGATTCCATCACTGCAATGATTACTACGATGGATGAAATGAGCGCTTCAATTTCAAGTGCTGCTCATCAGCAATCATCTGTAGCTGAAGATATTAATCGCGGTATAGTTAATATCAGCCAAGTGGCCGAGCATACTGCTGATGGTGCAAGAGATACTTTATCTGCTGTGGCGACCATGTCAGCCTTGTCGGCTCAATTACAAGAAGCAGCAAGTAAGTTTAAAGTCTAAAAATAAATAAAATTACTTCATAAAAAAGCCCGAGAATATTTATTCTCGGGCTTTTTTATGTTGGATTGTTTAATGAGATGAAGCGCTTAATTCAAACGAAGTTCAATGGCTGAAAGTGCTGCCATTGGATCTGTTGCTGCGGTAATAGGACGCCCAATGACCAAATAACTACTGCCAGCGGCGATCGCTTGTGCAGGTGTCATCGTTCGATGTTGATCACCTTGTTCACTGTTCTCAGGGCGAATTCCCGGTGTAACGAGCTGAAAATTTGTATCATGCTGAGTACGTAATATGGTTGCTTCTTGTGCAGAACAAACTACGCCATCTAAGCCACTTTTATCGGCAAGCGAAGCTAAGCGTAAAACGGTGTCGCTAATTGAGCCTTGTAAACCAATTTCATCAAATGTTGTTTGATCCATACTGGTCAATAAGGTGACACCAATAAGCAAAGGGCGATCTGAATTATTGCCGATAGCTTGGCGAGCAGCCTTCATCATCGCACTACCACCGAGCGTATGTACATTCATCATCCATACACCTAAATCTGCTGCCGCAGAACAGGCTTTAGCAACGGTATTAGGAATGTCGTGATATTTTAAATCTAAGAAAATATCAAAACCTTGTTTAACCAATGCTTCGACAGTGGCTGGACCTGAACGAGTGAAAAGCTCTTTACCTACTTTAAGTTTACAACGTGCTGGATCCAGTTGTTTTGCTAAGGCTAATGCCGCATCGGCAGAGGGGTAGTCTAAGGCAACAATGATTTTAGAATCAGACATAAAAATAGCTTCCATTAAATACAATAAAGCGATCCTACCTGATGTGTGGTGTTTTTGCTGTGTGATCTCTGTTTCTGATGGTTGAAAATGGTATCCTGTGCCAACATTTTTTCAGGAATCAATGATGGATTTTGATCTTTTAGCACAAGATGGTTTGGCGCGCCGCGGCCGTCTAACCTTCGATCGTGGCACGGTAGAAACACCTGCTTTTATGCCTGTTGGCACTTATGGTTCAGTTAAATCTGTGACGCCCGAGGAAGTGGCTGCGACAGGTGCTGAGATCGTATTAGGCAATACGTTTCATTTAATGCTACGTCCAGGGACTGAGATCATCAATTTACATGGTGATCTGCATGATTTTATGCGCTGGCAAGGCCCAATACTGACAGATTCCGGTGGCTTTCAAGTTTTTAGTTTGGGTGATTTACGCAAAATTACCGAGCAGGGCGTGCATTTTAGATCGCCTATTAATGGCGCTAAGGTTTTTTTAGGTCCTGAAGAATCAATGGCAGTGCAACGCGCTTTAGGTAGTGACATTGTAATGATCTTTGATGAATGTACGCCGTATCCTGCGGATGAAGAGACCGCTGAAAAATCGATGCAACTTTCTTTACGTTGGGCAAAACGTAGTAAAGAAGCGCATGGTGATAATCCTTCAGCGTTATTTGGTATTGTACAAGGTGGCATGCACGAAAACTTACGTGATATTTCATTGCAAGGTCTGACTGAAATAGGCTTTGATGGTTATGCAATTGGCGGGTTATCAGTCGGTGAACCGAAAGAAGATATGCTACGCATTTTGGAGCATTTAGGGCCAAAAATGCCACAGGATAAGCCACATTATTTAATGGGCGTAGGTCGACCAGAAGATTTAGTTGAAGCGGTCGCCCGTGGTATCGATATGTTTGATTGTGTGATGCCGACTCGTAATGCACGTAATGGTCATTTGTTCGTTCATCATGGCGTAGTTAAAATTCGTAATAGTCGCTATAAGACAGATACTGGACCACTCGATCCTTTATGCGATTGTTATACCTGCACACACTATAGCCGTGCTTATCTTCACCATTTAGATCGTACAGGTGAAATGTTAGGCCCACGATTAAACACTATTCATAATTTGCATTATTACCAGACACTAATGTCGGGCATTCGAAATGCCATTTCTACAGCTACACTTAAGCAATTCACCGAAGAATTTTACGCTTTACGAGCATCAGGGGAGTAAGTCACTATCACGGTGGCTTGTGCCTGTGGCATAATCGTTATCTTTTTAACTGTTGAGTACACATTATGTTGGATTTTTTGATTTCCCCAGCACATGCTGCGGGTGAAGCTGCCGCGCCAGGTATTATGGATTTTGCATTCCCGATTGTCTTATTAGTTTTGTTCTATTTCATGCTAATTCGTCCAAATCAAAAACGGGCAAAATTGCACCGTCAAATGCAAAGTAGTTTGGCAAAAGGCGATGAAGTCGTTACTGATGGCGGCATCATGGGCAAAATTACTGAAATTGGTGACAATGCAATTAGTGTACAGCTAGCCGATAATCTTGAAGTGAAAGTACGTCGAGAATCAATCAATTCAGTGTTACCAAAAGGTACATTGAAAAAGCTATAACAATACTCGCAAGCGATAAAGCTCGCGTTTAGGATATCTAAAAAATGAATCATTATCCCCTGTGGAAAAATTTATTGATTGTCGCCGCACTTGTGTTTGGCGGTTTGTTTGCATTACCTAATCTTTATGGTGATGATCCAGCCGTACAAGTTTCTGCTGGCAGAAGTGGCAAAATCGATTTAGCGTTAATGGGTCAAGTAGAAACAGCATTAAAAGCTCAATCTATTAATTACAAACGTGTTGATATGCAAGATGGCCGATTATTAGTAAGACTGGCAAATGCCGATGTTCAATTGAAAGCAAAAGACGTTTTGACTAATGCTATTACTGGAGATTACACCGTTGCACTTAACTTGGCACCTACAACGCCAGGTTGGTTAGCAGCAATAGGTGCAGAGCCGATGAACCTTGGTTTGGACTTACGCGGTGGAGTTCACTTCTTGATGGAAGTGGATATGAATGCAGCTGTCAAACAGGCTTTAGATAACTACGCGAGTGAGTTTCGTACATTATTGCGTGATGACAAAATTCGTTATCAAAAAATTCAAGTAAATAACGATAAAGTCGTTATTAGCTTTCGGAGTGATGAGTTTAGACAGCAGGCTGAAAGCAAGTTAGGCAATGAATTTTCACAGCTTAAAGCGACAGTTATTGATGACGCTGCAGTGCCATCATTAGAGATGCGTTTAACAGAAGTGGCTTTGCGTGAAATCAAGTCACTAGCGTTACAGCAAAATATTATTACATTACGTAATCGGATCAATGAATTAGGTGTTGCTGAACCTACCGTTCAACAACAAGGTGATAGTCGCATTGTTGTACAGCTACCTGGTGTGCAAGATACTGCGCAAGCGAAGAAAATTTTGGGTGCAACGGCGACCTTAGAGTTTCGTTTAGTTGATACAGAATATGATGTTCAAGATGCGGTGAATGGCCGTGTTCCTCCTAATGCTTCGCTCTACCATCATCGTGATGGCCGTCCATATTTACTTGATAAACGCGTCATGTTGACGGGCGAGCATATTATAAATGCCGCATCAACGATTGATTCTCAATCAGGTACGCCAGCGGTATCAATAACATTAGACGGAAAAGGTGCTCGCGCATTTAGTAATGTTACTCGCGACAATATTGGTAATCCAATGGCGGTGGTGTTTATTGAGTCAAAAACAGAAACTAAAATAGTGAATGGTGAAGCCGTTAAAGTTCGCCGTTTAGTTCCTGAAGTGATTAATGTAGCAACGATACGAGATCAATTAAGTAAGAAATTCCAAATTACGGGTCTTGATTCGCCTACAGAAGCATATGATTTAGCATTGTTATTACGTGCAGGCGCACTTGCAGCACCTATCGAAATTGTTGAAGAACGCACTGTCGGCCCAAGCTTGGGTCAAGATAATATCGATCAAGGCTTTACCTCCGTTATCATCGGTTTTGCCTTTGTTTTAGTTTTCATGGTTATTTGGTATCGTGTATTTGGCCTCGTTGCCAACTTAGCGCTAGCGGCTAACCTAGTATTTATCGTTGCATTATTATCGTTGTTACAAGCGACATTAACGATGCCTGGTATTGCCGGTATTGTGTTAACCGTTGGTATGGCGGTTGATGCGAATGTATTGATTTTTGAACGAATACGAGAGGAACTTCGTACTGGCAATAGTCCTCAAGCAAGTATCAATGCAGGTTATGCTAAAGCATTCTCAACGATTGCCGACGCGAATATCACTACGTTAATTGCGGCGATTGTACTGTTTGGTTTTGGCACGGGTTCTATAAAAGGTTTCGCCGTCACCTTATCATTGGGGATTTTAACATCGATGTTTACCGCTATTATGGGTACACGGGCAGTGATCAACTTGATCTACGGTCATAAACAACGTCCAAAGCTATCCATTTAAGGCCATTATTATGCAAATTATGAAAGAAGGTACGCACTTTAACTTTATGGGGAAACGTAAGATAGCCGCTGTTTTGTCTATCTTATTAGTCCTAGCTTCGCTGGTATCGTTATTTAAACAAGGTCTTAATTTAGGCATCGATTTTACTGGTGGTACTATTATCGAACTTGCTTATAAAGATGAGGCCAAACTAGATCAAATTCGTACCACGTTAAAAGAGGGTGGCTTTGATGATGCAGCGGTACAGAATTTTGGTTCTATACGTGATGTACTGATTTATATGCCCGTGATTGCGACTAAGAACATGGCTGAATTGAGCAATGAAGTTGTCGCCGTTTTGCAGAAAGATAGCGAAGAAGCCATAGATATTAGACGGGTAGAGTTTGTCGGGCCACAAGTTGGAGAAGAATTGACGGAAGATGGTGGTCTGGCAATGTTGTATGCTTTGATCGGTATTTTGATTTATGTTGCCTTTCGATTTGAATATAGATTCGCGATTGGTTCGGTCGTCGCTTTAATCCATGACGTTATTATTACCCTTGGTGTTTTTTCATTCTTCCAACTGGAATTTGATTTAACCGTACTGGCCGCAATATTAGCCGTGATTGGTTATTCACTGAACGATACTATTGTGGTGTTTGATCGAATTCGAGAAACATTTTTACGTAAACGGAAAGATGAGCCATTAGAGGTAGTCAATAATGCACTCAACGATACATTAAGCAGAACTTTGATGACTTCTGGTACGACCTTATTGGTTGTATTCTCTCTCTATCTGTTTGGTGGTACCGTTATTCACGATTTTGCCATCGCTTTATTATTGGGTATTATAATCGGTACTTATTCTTCAATTTACATCGCTAGTACAGTGGTATTAGCAATGGGTGTTAGCAAAGCAGATCTTATGCCGCCAGAGAAACCTGAAGGTGAAGAAATTAATGAAGATGGTAGTCAAGTTTAATTTAAAGACGGATTATTGATATAAAAAAGCCCGATTAATTCGGGCTTTTTTATGGCTAGTGATATTCTCTATCTTGAAATGACAGCGATTTATTTAAGGATTGATGGGGGATGTTGAGTATGCGAGCAGTCTGCTGTTTTGGCTGAACATGCTGTGGCTGATCGACACTTTCTACGCTCAAGATCCTTAGACCTGTGCTGTTTGCTCTGAAACTCATGAAGGTTGCGAATTCTTCTAGTCCTTGCATGATATTTCTGAGCTCAAGTTCTTGTGCTTTTTTATTCATAATATCCACATATTCCTGATGATTAAACTGTATATCGGTAGAAGTATGGGTTTCTTGAGTAAAAATTTGATTAGTCCTTTTTATTATCCAAAAAAGCGATGATTGCATCATTGAAAAAGTGGTTATATACAACCTATTCTGGCTGATATGAAACTATCGATAAAATGGTGATTTAGTTAAGCTTTTGTTCGTAGGGAATATTATAAGTTGGTGTGAACTTTGCTCTATGTTATCCCTTTAATGCCTTTATCATCCAAGGAATTTCCTCATTTTTTAAATGAGAAAAATATTGTATGGTAACGATGAGATCAACCTAAACGGAGAGCATAATGCGTGTAATTAAAAAGTGGCTATTTGTCCTACTTCTAGCTTTAAGCCAGCCATTATTGGCAGATGTAATCAATGTTCCACTACACTATGTAGGGCCGACAGAAGGTAGTGTGTGGATGGGAGTGCAACAAGGTCTTGAGGAAGCTAATGTTCAGGGTGAATTCTTAGGTCAAAAATACACAATAGAAGTGGTTACCACACAGGACTTATTGAGCT
The DNA here is from genome assembly GCA_011053005.1 of Methylophaga sp. Classification (GTDB taxonomy): domain Bacteria; phylum Pseudomonadota; class Gammaproteobacteria; order Nitrosococcales; family Methylophagaceae. The sequence continues at coordinate 14,592 of DRHW01000020.1, read as the reverse complement.
TGGAGCATGCCACGGCTATTTTACTAGCAACGGATGATCAACATATACTTGGTATTGCGGAATCAGAAAAATTTGCCAATGTACCTGTATTTAACTTGGTTTCAGATTCAGATGTCTTACGTTCGGCATGTATCCCAAATCTACTCAGCATACCTGCAAGCCAAAAAATGAAAAAAGATGCATTGGCACAATGGTTAGCTGAAAATCCTAATTCAACGGCACATGTGCAAGGTTGGCACGAAGATTTCAAAAAGTTTGCTGCGAGCCAATTGAATAATCGTTTTAAAAGATCACATGGCGTGGTGATGGATAATGATGCATGGTCAGGCTGGGCTGCCGTGAAGTTACTAGCTGATACAGTAGCGAGAACAAACAGTACTGATGCAGCAGTGATGTTGAAATATCTGAAAAATGATATTACCTTTGATGGTCAAAAAGGCGCGAGTTCAACCTTCCGTGATACAGGACAATTACGGCAGTTATTATTGTTGGTTGATGATAATAAAATTGTCGCTGAAGCACCATTACGTGGTGCAAAAGGTGGTTTAGATAGTTTGGGCTTAAAAAGCTGTAAATAATTGTAGTAAATGTTAAGGAAATAATAATGAAATTAAAACAACTTATACTTTCGTCAATGGTTCTTGTTAGTGTTAGCGCTTGGGCAGATCCTACACATCGTTTATTTGTCACGAATGAGAAAGACAATACAGTAAGTGTAATTGATTCACGCACTGGTACGATAGAAACCACACTGGAACTCGGCGAGCGTCCACGTGGAATTGGCTTATCACCAGATCATAAAACGCTTTATGTTGCTTTGAGTGGTGACAATGCAATTGGCGTCGTAGATGTCGCGACGTTAAAAGTGTTAGGTAAATTAAAAGCTGGGGATGATCCTGAAACGTTTGATGTACACCCAGATGGCAATTTGTATCTGTCTAATGAAGATGATGCAAAAGTAAGCGTTCTTGATCCAGCGACAAACGAAATTATTGAAGAAATTCGTGTTGGATTAGAACCTGAAGGCGTAGCGGTATCTCCAGATGGAAGTTTAGTATTAGTGACAAGTGAGTCAACTAATATGGTGCATGTAATCGATACAACGCAACACAAAGTGATCGCTAATATTTTAGTGGCTGCACGTCCGCGTGGATTAGCATTCAGTCATGATGGAACGCGTGCTTATGTGAGTAGTGAAATCGGTAATGAGATTGCTATTATTGATACTAAAACGCATGAAATTACGAAGAAAGTAAGTGTCGATGTGCCACGTTCAAAGCCGATGGCTATTAAAATTAGTCCTGATGGTAAAACCCTTTATTTAACGACTGGCCGAGCGTCTAAAGTCGTCATTATGGATGCAATGACTTTAGAGATAAAATCAACAGCTGATGTAGGAAACCGAGTTTGGGGAGCTGCGTTAAGCCGAGATGGTTCAACGCTATATACTGCTAATGGCGCGAGTAATACCGTTTCTGTTGTTGATACGGCTACGAGTAAATCGACAAAAGAAATCAAAGTGGGTGAAGCGCCTTGGGGGCTTGTGCTTGATGACTAATCGTTAGTTTTAGACAATAAACCATTCAAACCCGGTAATGATTTGGTCATTATCGGGTTTTTTATTGTTTGCTACTTTGTAGTTAGTCTTTGGCACGGTATGATGCTGCGATGAATATTATTTTACGTTATGTTGATCTGTGTCGGCTTAAGGCTGGACCTGCTGATATGCCTGCTTCTGTCACGCTTCTTCAGGCAACCTTATTAGCTTATTTTTTGCTTGGCATTAGTATTAGCCGGATAGACAGTGCTTGGAATATCAGCATCATGGCGAGCTTGGCTGATACAGTATTTATGATGGTTGCCATTAAGCTAATGCTAAGTATCAAAGGTTTGCAAACGCGTTACCAACAGACGTTAATTGCCATTGCGGGTGCAGGGATAGTTTTAGATTTAATTGGTCTTCCATTATTGTACTGGCTCAATCAAATTGATGAACCGCAACAAGGAACCAGCGTTGCTATGTTATTAATGATTGCCTTAATGTTTTGGAGCTTAATGGTCGTTGCACATATTTTTCGACAAGCTCTTGATATCAAGGTGGGTAGCTCGGCCATACTCACCATTATTTACACCGTGTTGTCCTTGCTTGTTTTAGGCCTCACTCTTTCAGGAGTTGCCTAAGTGCATATTCATATATTAGGTATTTGCGGCACATTCATGGGCGGCGTTGCCTTATTGGCACGTGAGTTAGGCATGACGGTTTCAGGTTCCGATGCCAACGTGTATCCACCGATGAGTGATCAGCTTGCTGCTGCTGGTATTGTTTTACAACAAGGCTATTTAGTCGAACATTTAGATCCCACACCAGATTTAGTGGTGATGGGTAATGCAATGTCGCGAGGAAATCCGGCAGTAGAGTATGTGCTGAATAAAGGTTTACCTTATATTTCTGGACCGCAATGGTTAGCGGAATATGTCCTAAAAGATAAATGGGTGCTTGCTGTTTCAGGCACGCATGGCAAAACGACAACGAGTAGTTTATTAGCATGGATTTTGGAAGATGCTGGCATGTCGCCGGGTTTTTTAATCGGTGGCGTGCCTGATAATTTTGGCGAAACAGCCCGCTTGGGTAAAACGCCTTTTTTTGTCATTGAAGCAGATGAATATGACACTGCGTTTTTTGATAAGCGTTCTAAGTTTGTTCACTACCATCCACGTACTTTAGTCGTGAATAATCTTGAATTTGATCATGCTGATATTTTTGATAACTTAGCCGCGATCCAAAAACAATTTCATCACTTACTTCGCACCGTACCTTCACAAGGATTAGTGATTAGTCCTAACAATGTGCCAGTCATAGAACAGCTATTTGAAATGGGCTGTTGGACACCGCGACAAACCGTTGATTTAGATAGCGGTGATATACAGGCACAAAATATTGCCGATGATGGCAGTCAGTTTGATGTGATCAATCATGGTGAAAAAGTAGGTAGTGTGAATTGGTCAATGTTAGGCATGCATAATGTGAGTAATGCTTTAGCCGCTTTGGCGGCAGCGCATCATGTCGGGGTAACATTTGAACATGGTTGTGAAGCGTTAGAGCGTTTCTCCGGGATTAAACGCCGTATGGAATTACGCGGTGAAGTTCAAGGTGTGCGAGTTTATGATGACTTTGCTCATCATCCTACAGCGATTGCTTCTACTGTTGCCGGCTTGCGTGCCAACATAGGCAGTCGTAAATTGATTGCTATTTTAGAGCCTCGATCAAACACTATGAAAATGGGCATACATCAACATACTCTAGCCGATTCACTGATGGCGGCGGATAGCGTTATTTTGTTTGAAGATAAAGGATTGAAATTATCATTAGAGTCAATTCAACAACAGCTTGGTGAAAAGGCTACTATTAAGCATACTATTAATGAAATTATTGAGCTTGTTTGCCAACAGGCTGCAAGCGGTGATGAGATATTAATTATGAGTAACGGCGGTTTTGGTGGCATTCATCAACGTCTATTAACAGCATTGGCGGCAAGATGATTGATCATAAACAAATTGCTTTAGCAATTACTGGCGCATCAGGCGCACCTTATAGTAAACGCTTGCTTGAAGTGTTATTGGCACAAGGTGTCACGGTTCATCTGATGGTTTCTGCGGCTGGTCGGATTGTGCTTGCCGATGAGTTAGATTGGAAATTACCTGCAAGAGCAAGTGATATTCATAAGATGTTAGTTGCTGAATTTCAATGTGCACCCGAATTACTGAAGGTTTATGGGGAGCAGCAATGGAGTTCGCCATTAGCGAGTGGTTCACATAAGGTCGCGGCGATGATTGTTTGTCCTTGTACGATGGGCACTTTATCAGCGATTGCAGTAGGTGGTAGTGATAATCTTATTAATCGTGCTGCCGATGTCATGATGAAAGAAAACCGCAAGCTTATTTTAGTGCCACGCGAAGCGCCATTTTCTGCCATACATTTAGAAAATATGCTTAAACTTGCTCGATTAGGAGTGTGTATTTTACCGCCGAGTCCTGGCTTTTATTTCAAACCTACTCAGTTATCCGATATCGTCGATTTTGTTGTCGCGAGAATATTAGATCAAGCAGCAATTGAGCATACACTTCAACCTCGTTGGGGTGAATAAATGCCGCATAGTCACGTATAATTGCTAACTAATTGCCGGAATGGAACAACACATGTCAGATATCGAAATTGCACAACAAGCTAAGATGCAACAAATCCTACCACTTGCTGAGCAGCGCTTAGGTTTAGATCCTCTTAAACTTGATCCTTATGGTCGATACAAAGCTAAAGTTTCATTAGATGTGATGACGGACTTAGCTGATAAACCTAATGGCAAACTGATTCTTGTCACCGCGGTCAGTCCTACACCAGCCGGCGAAGGCAAAACCACCACGACAATTGGTTTGAGTGATGCACTTAATCGTATTGGCAAAAAATCGATGGTTTGTGTACGTGAACCTTCTATGGGCCCATGTTTTGGTATGAAAGGCGGTGCAGCAGGCGGTGGCTATGCACAAGTAGTACCGATGGAAGATATTAATCTCCACTTTACTGGCGATTTACATGCGATTGCCTCGGCACACAATTTATTGTCAGCAATGATCGACAATCATATTCATCACGGCAATAGTTTGGATTTAGACGTGCGAAAAATCACGTGGGGCCGAGTGATGGATATGAATGATCGTGCACTGCGTCAAATTAATGTGGGACTTGGCGGCGCTATTAATGGTTTTCCGCGTGAAGATGGTTTTGATATTGTTGTTGCTTCTGAAGTGATGGCTATCTTTTGTCTATCTAATTCATTACAAGAGTTGAAACAACGTTTAAGTAATATCTTAATCGGTTATTCACGTGATGGTACCGCTCGATTTGCACGTGATTTGAATGCACATGGTGCAATGGCTGCTTTATTAAAAGAAGCATTAAAGCCAAACCTAGTTCAAACCTTAGAAAATAATCTTGCCTTTGTGCATGGCGGTCCTTTCGCTAATATTGCTCACGGTTGTAATTCTATTATTGCAACTAAAATGGCCTTGAAATTAAGTGACTATGTGGTTACTGAAGCAGGGTTTGGTGCCGATTTGGGCGCAGAGAAGTTTATTGATATTAAATGTCGTAAAGCGGGCATTAAACCTGATATGGCTGTGGTGGTTGCCACAGTGAAAGCCTTGAAATATCACGGCGGTCTTGAAGTTTCTGAGTTAGCCAATGAAGATTTGTCCGCCTTAGAACGAGGTATGGAAAATCTAAAACGTCATCTGACCAATCTACAACAACACTTTGGTTTATCTTGTGTCGTTGCTATTAATCACTTTGTACAAGATACCGATGCCGAAATTGATTTAATTAAAAAAACAGTAGAATCCTATGGTGCAAGAGCGATTGTTGCTACACATTGGGCGCATGGCGGAGCAGGTGCAGAAGAGCTTGCCCAAGCTGTCATCGCAACATTAGATGAAAGTCAGAATGAGTGCCAGTTTCTTTATGCTAATGATGCGCCTTTGTGGGACAAGATAACGGCAGTAGCGACTAAAACCTATGGCGCGAGTGAAGTAGTTGCGGATAAAAAGGTATTGGCTAAACTCGCTCTGTTTAGCCAAACACATCAACATGTACCCGTTTGCATCGCAAAAACACCGTATTCATTTAGTAGCGATCCAACATTACGCGGCGCAGCTACCGGACATACGCTGACAATACGTGATGTTCGATTGTCGAGTGGTGCCGAGTTTATTGTCGTTTTGTGTGGCGATATTATGACGATGCCGGGCTTACCCAAACAACCCGCTAGTGAACGTATTGATATTAGTGATGCAGGTGAGATTAGTGGCTTGTTTTAAGTCATCATTATTTTCGATTATAGCTATGTAAATAGTAATGAGCGGAGTGAGTGTTTTGGAAACAAGGGATGACGTTTATAAAACGCTATTAGAATCTACAAAAGCGATTCCATGGAAGATTGATTGGAAAAGGATGAGCTTTAGTTATATTGGTCCTCAAATTGAAAGATTACTTGGCTGGACTGCAGATAGCTGGGTTTCAGTTGATGATTGGGTCGCACGTATGCATCCTGATGACCGAGATCGGGTTGTTAATTTTTGTGTTGCTCAATCACAAGCCGGTGTTGATCATGAAGCAGATTACCGAGCAATGTCACAAAATGGAGACTACGTCTGGATCCGAGATGTTGTGCATGTGATTAGAGAAGAAAATGGTGAGGTTGAGTCCTTAGTGGGGTTTATGTTCGATATTAGCGAGCGTAAAAAAAATGAGGAAGAACTCATTACCTTACAACATAAACTGGAACAACTTTCCTATCAAGATGGGCTTACAGGTATTGCTAATCGCCGAATGTTTGATGATTGTTTAGCAAAAGAATGGGCTGTAGCACAAAGAAATCATCAAACCCTATCACTTATCATGTTAGATATCGATTACTTCAAGCAATATAACGATACTTACGGGCATTTGCAGGGCGATGAATGTTTGAAAAAAATTGCTGGCTTGTTGGGAGAAACCAAAAGACGGCCTAGGGACTTGATTGCCCGTTTTGGTGGTGAAGAATTTGCAATTATTTTGCCGGATACCGGTAAAAATGCAGCACATCAGTTAGCAGAACGTTATCGAAGCCTTATTATTGACCAGCTAATTCCTCATGATTGTTCAGAAATCAGTCCCTTTTTAACGGTGAGCATTGGTGTTGGCAGTGTTATCCCTACTAGGGAAGGGCAGGCAAGTGCCTTTTTAAATAAGGTCGATAAACTACTTTATGCGGCAAAATATAAAGGTCGTAATCTAGTGGTGATAGAAGAACCTTAAACGACCATTATTGATTAAGTCCTAGTTTATTTTTGGCGATGTTTTTTGATTAAGTCGTAAGCGACTTGAATATCTTTCGCTTGTTCCGTTGCTACAGCGATCATATCTTCTGGCAAACCTTGACCAATCAGTTTATCAGGATGATATTGGCTCATTAACTTGCGATATGCTCGTTTGATTTCTTGATCGGTACTATCTTTGCTGACACCTAACGCTTTATAGGCTTCTTCTAATGCTGAAGGTGAACTTGTGTTTCCTTGGGAGAAATGCGATTGATTGAGCAGCATATCTAACATTTGTTTAAATGTAGCAGCACTATAACCTAAGCGTAATGCTATTTTCTCTAATAAGGCATGTTCAGCTGGATCAAGCTTGCCATCAGACACGGCCATAACCGTTAAATAAGTCAACAGTACTTGTTTTAAATTTGAGGTGTTACCGCATGTTGCCATAAACTCATTTAAGGTAGCATTGATATCAAAACCAGCGACTGAACCACGCTTGAATTGAGCGATGGCTTGTTGTCTATGTTCCGCTGACATACCCATTTTTTGAATAAATTGTTCAACATGAGCAATTTCATCTTTAGAAATATGACCATCGGCTTTAGCGAGCTTTCCCATCAAAACAAAGGCGGTTTCTAAAAAGACAGTTTTGCGTTGATCATTGCCAAGTGGGTTGATGCCACCTAGACCGTATTGTCGACCACGATCAATACTGCCTCCTATTAAATATCCGAGAAAGGCACCAAATAATCCTAAGAAATAATAACCAGCAACAATAAAAATAATTTTGAACATAGTGAGATCTTTTGTTAAATATGATGAGTATAGAAATAAGTTATTAGCGAGTTAAACTAGCTTTGAGGAATCATTATTAATAAATCAATAAAGCTAATCTAAAACACCTTCTAATCCAGTATCTAAAGCTAATAATACCGCCATTTTTTGTGTAATATCTTCTTTTTGTAAACCCAATTGTTGCCATTCTTTAACTGGAAACTCAGCCAAGATAGTCGTTCGATCTTTTTTACTATAAGTGGACTCGCTTATATAACGAGCGATATACACGGCATTGGCAGCTAAGGATATTTCATCGGCGCGGAAGGGTTCTGCAGAGTTATAAATAGTACTCACCAAATCATCGGGAAATTCCCAGATACGACATAATTCAGCAGACACTTCTTGGTGGGTAAATCCAAGATGCTTGCGTTCAGATTCGGATCGCTGATGACCTGCCTTGACTTCTAAGTTGATTTTTTTTGCTGTAGTTGCATCATCTAAATGAATAAGCACTTTACCCAAACTACTAATAAGACCAGCAGTGAAAATCATTTCACTATTTTCAATATGTGTATGATCTGCTAACCATTTTGCATAGGTGGCTGTACGAAAATTATCAAGCCAGAGATCCTCTAGACTAATGCCAGGTACTTCATCAATTGAATTGACAAGGCCTGATACAATCACCAGCTTTTTTAACTCATTCATACCAATGTAGGTTAAAGATTGTGGTATTGAACTTATTTTAATAGGCAGGCAGTAGTGGGCAGAGTTAACCAAACGCAAAACTTTAACTGAAATAACCTGATCTTTTTCCACTTTGTTAGCGATATCTTTAAAATCAATATTGACATCATCCGCCTGATTTATCAGTAGATGCACGATCTCTGGAATTTGAGGGAGATTATCAAGTTGATTGAATAAAGGTTGTATTTCTAGCTTCATAGTAAGCCGTTTCCTAAATAAACAAGTTTCGATGGAACAAATGGGTACGAAACTGTTAAGTTTGTGTTGCTTATGATTAGTTTGATGTTCTTGTTAAACTAAAATATAGCAACAGTGCACCCCAAATTCCAAATACCCAACTTAACACGGGCATCCCTGCAATCATAGAAGGTGCATAACCATCTAGACCTTTAATAACTGCTGCGCCAATAATAAATGCAGCACCACTTATTGCCGCGGCACTGCGGTAACTAGCATTACGGACTTCTTGTTGTAGTTGCTTCAAGTCATCCGATGATAATTGCATTTTTAATTTACCATCTTGTGCCTGCTGGACCAATGTATGCATCAGATTAGGTAATTTGGGTAAAGTCTGCGCCCAGTTCGGTATTTCTTGTTTGATGTTGTCTAGCGCAGCTCGCCAACCCATTTTTTCTTGCATCCACTGTTCTAAAATTGGTTTTGCCGTTTTCCATAAATCTAACTCCGGATAAAGTTGCCGACCTAAACCTTCAATATTAAGTAATGTTTTTTGTAGTAAAACAAGCTGTGGTTGTACTTGCATATTAAAACGACGAGCAGTTTGAAATAATCGTAATAATACATGACCAAACGATATTTCTTTAAGTGGTTTGGCAAAAATAGGTTCGCACACACTACGAATCGCTGCTTCAAATTCATCAATACGCGTATCAGCAGGCACCCAGCCTGATTGAATATGAAGTTCTGCGACACGACGATAATCACTTTTGAAAAAGGCAAGAAAGTTGTCGGCAAGGTAGTTTTGATCATCCGGTGACAAAGTACCCATAATGCCAAAATCTACGGCAATATAACGTGGATTTTCTGGATCTGAAATATCGACCATGATATTGCCTGGATGCATATCAGCATGAAAAAAGCCATGTTTGAAAGCTTGGGTGAAAAATATCTCCACACCAATTTCGGCTAGTTTTTCCATATTAACGTGGTTGGCATGTAATTTAGCAACATCTCCGATGGGCACGCCATAAATACGTTCTTGCACTAATAAATTACTTTTAGTGAGCTGCCAGTTTATTTCTGGTACATATAATAAGGTAGAGTCGGCAAAGTTACGGCGTAGTTGCGAGGCAGAGGCAGCTTCACGCATCATATCCAATTCATCAAATAGATTTTTTTCTATTTCAACGACCACTTCTTTGGGACGAAGTCGTCTGCCATCAACCCAGAAACGTTCTGCCAAGTCCGCTAAGATATGTAATAAATCAATGTCACGACGAATACGCGGTCTAATATTCGGCCGAACAATTTTGATGATGACATTGCGACCATCAATCAGTGTAGCTGCATGAACTTGAGCAATCGAGGCTGAAGCGAGCGGTTGTTCATCAATATGTAAAAATAGTGAGTCGAGTGCCTGTTCGCCATAAGCTTCTTGAATTAAAGCACGTGCTTGTTCATTCGGAAATGGCATCACTCGGTCTTGCAGTTTGGCTAAGGCATCTGCGATATCATCCGGTAATAAATCGCGTCGGGTTGACAGTATTTGACCGATTTTAACAAAGATTGGCCCAAGATCTTCTAAGGCTAAACGCAATCGTTCACCACGTGGTGTTTTATTACTATGTGTCCAACGATAAGGTGATAAATAGCTTAAAAAACGCAAAGGACCAAGAATATGCGTATTTTGAATAAATTCATCTAAGCGATGTTTTGATAACACATGATTGATTTGAATGAGCCGAAAAAGATGCTGTAGTTTCATTATTTATAATCTTTTGATACGTGCTTCGAGGCGGTCAAAATCAGCACGCAAAGTGTCAATATCCTGCATATAGGCTTTTATTTGTGATTTGTCGGGTAACATCAGACTTTCTTCACGCAGGTATTCAGCTATATTTTGTTGCATCGAACTATGGGTATTTTTTGCCCATGAACTGACTTGTCTTATACCGTGCGCGATAGGGTAGGCTAAAGTATCGCCCGTAAATCGAGCGAGTTGGGCTTCCCAATCAAAATCAAAGCCATCTAGCAAATCACGTAATTGTTTGGCAAATTGCACATCACCATTAATATCAATATCAGCTGAGAACAAACTTTCGGGATCACTACCTAGTTTTGCTAAGGTTAATGCCTTACCTGTGACGGTCAAATCAACAGGTTGATCTAGTGTGGTACTTAAATAGAGTTGATGTTGCCGAACAGTCATCGCAATCGTTTGATTTAGATCTTTGATATTGATCGCAATACAGCGTCCTTCAAATTGCTCTAACTTCGCTTTGGTTTCAGGATCGTGTGCAACAGCAGCATTTAAAGCAAGTTCGATAGGTTTTAGGGCGATGCTCAAAATTTATAACCACTATGTAAAGCTACAATGCCAGCGCTCATATTATGAAAATCACAGCGTTCAAAACCCGCATCAACCATCATTTGTTTCATTGTTTCTTGATCAGGATGCATCCGAATAGATTCTGCTAAATAGCGGTAACTATCTTCATCATTAGAAAATATTTTGCCAATTTTAGGGAGCAGTTTGAACGAATAAGTATCGTAAACTGGTGCCAACCATTCAGCGGGTTTAGAAAACTCAAGTATCAATAACCGTCCACCTGGTTTTAAAATCCGAAACATAGAACGTAATGCTGCATCTTTATCTGTCACATTTCGCAGGCCAAAAGCGATAGTTATTACATCAAAGGTATTATCAGGAAAAGGCAAACATTCGGCATTGGCTTGTACATAATTAATGTTACTGGTGATACCTTCATCAATAAGGCGATCACGACCGACATTGAGCATACTGGCATTGATATCCGCTAAGATAACTTGGCCTGTGCTGCCCACTAATTTGGAAAATTTCAGGGCGAGATCGCCAGTGCCGCCGGCAATATCTAATACTTTTGCACCGCGTCTAACGCCACTAGTATGAATAGTGAAACGCTTCCACAAACGATGAATGCCCATCGACATCAAATCATTCATTAAGTCATATTTACTCGCTACAGAATGAAATACGCCAGCAACATGTTTGACTTTATCTTCGGTCGGAACTTCTTGATAACCAAAATGGGTAGTTTTTTTTTCTTCCACAATCGTTAGCCTTGTCGTTGATAACCTGCTTTTTCAAGCCGATTTAAATAATTTTGCCAGTGAATCTCCTGATTTGTAGCAAGATCGTACAAATAATCCCAAGTAAACAAACCGCTGTCATGACCATCATCAAAATAAATTTTGAGTGCATAGTTGCCAGTAGGCTCAAGTTGATTGATGGCGACGTGTTCTTTATTGAGTTGTAATACTTCTTGGCCTACGCCATGACCTCGCACTTCAGCAGAAGGGGAGTGAACGCGTAAGTACTCAGCAGGCAAATGGTAGCTGACATCATCATAAGCCAGTTCTAGTGTTTTTGATTGTTTATGTAAGGTGATGCCTGTTGGGAAATTAGTGTTGGCCATGCTGATCCTTTAAAGAATATAACGCGATAAATCTTCATCTTGCACTAATGCAGATAACTGACTATTGACATAATCAGCATCGATAGTTGTTTGTGTGCTTTCATCGACAACGATATTGTACGAGAGTTCTTCTAATAGTTTTTCGAGCATGGTATGTAAACGTCGTGCACCGATGTTTTCTGTTTGTTCATTCACTTGCCATGCAAGTTCAGCAATGCGTTGCAAGCCATCTTGGCTGAAGTTGATATGCGTGCCTTCAGTCGCTAACAATGCGGTGTATTGCTCGGTGAGTGAAGCATCAGGCTCGGTCAATATACGAACAAACTCATCAGCGCCTAAAGCTTGTAACTCAACACGAATGGGCAAGCGGCCTTGTAATTCAGGAATTAAGTCTGAAGGTTTACTTAAATGAAAAGCGCCTGAGGCAATAAATAGAATGTGATCAGTTTTAATCACACCATATTTAGTCGTTACAGAACTACCTTCAACCAGTGGCAGTAAATCACGTTGTACGCCGGCACGAGAAACATCAGAACCGTTGCCACCTTCGCTACGGTTAGTAATTTTATCAATTTCATCGAGAAACACGATGCCATCTTGTTCGACAGATTCAATGACTTTCGCTTTTAAATCTTCCTCATTAACCATCTTATATGCTTCTTGTTCGGCGAGTAGCTTCATCGCCTTTGCAACAGTGAGTTTGCGAGTGGTTTTATTGGAAGTGTGCATGTTTTTAAACATGTCTTGCAGTTGATTTGTCATTTCTTCCATGCCGGGCGGTGACATGATTTCAACACCGGGAGAAGAGGAATCAAGCTCTAATTCAATTTCACGATCATTGAGTTGACCTTCGCGCAGCATTTTACGAAAACGTTGACGTGTACTGGAACTTGAATCATTTTCAGTTTCTTGCTCACGAGCAGGGCGAAGCAGCGCATCTAATATACGTTCTTCAGCGGCATCATCAGCACGTAACTTAACACCTTCGCTTGCTTTCTGGCGCAGCATTTTCATAGCGATTTCGGCTAAATCACGAATAATAGATTCAACATCACGACCTACGTAACCAACCTCAGTGAATTTAGTGGCCTCAACTTTAATAAATGGTGCATTGACTAAAGTAGCGAGACGACGAGCAATTTCGGTTTTACCGACTCCAGTAGGACCAATCATAAGAATATTTTTGGGCGAAATTTCGTGTTGTAGTTCTGCACTGAGCTGTTTCCGGCGCCAGCGATTACGTAAGGCAATAGCCACCGCTTTTTTGGCCGCTTGTTGACCAACGATATGTTTATCGAGTTCTATAACAATTTGTTGAGGAGTGAGTGCTTGCATATATTTATGACCCGCTTTCTAAAGTTTCTATAGTAAGGTTATGATTTGTGTAGATGCAAATATCGGCAGCAATATGAAGCCCTTTTTCTACGATATCTCTTGCACTGAGGTCGGTATTCTCCATCAGTGCAGTTGCAGCTGATTGAGCAAAAGGTCCGCCCGAACCAATAGCCATTAAGCCATGTTCTGGCTCGATAACATCGCCATTACCTGAAATGATTAAAGAAGTATGTTGATCTGCAACTGCGAGCAATGCTTCTAGGCGTCGCATAATGCGATCGGTGCGCCAGTCTTTAGCTAGCTCTAAAGCACTGCGTGTTAAATTACCTTGATGTTTTTCTAGTTTGGCTTCAAAACGTTCAAATAGGGTAAAAGCATCTGCAGTACCGCCTGCAAATCCTGCGATAACTTTATCATTGTATAATCGTCTAACCTTGCGTGCATTACCTTTCATAACGGTATTACCCAAACTAACTTGTCCGTCACCGCCGATAACGACTTGGCCATTTCTACGATAAGATAGGATGGTTGTACCTCGGTATTGTTCCATATCAAACTCCTGAAAACACATGAATATTAAGCGCAGATAGTATACTATGTGTGGTTTTTACGCACCGTCAATATCATTTAATATGTCGACAGAAAAGGAATCGACAGGCCAGTGTAAGTATTAAATGAACATAATAGTTGACATGCGGCGAGCTTTTACGCAAAATGCCGGTCTTTCGTGGAGGGGTTCCCGAGCGGCCAAAGGGATCAGACTGTAAATCTGACGGCTCAGCCTTCGGAGGTTCGAATCCTCCCCCCTCCACCAAATTTATTATTAATAGTTTAGTTTTAAAGAGTTAATATGCGGGTGTAGTTCAATGGTAGAACTCCAGCCTTCCAAGCTGATCACGTGGGTTCGATTCCCATCACCCGCTCCATTGTTTGGATCTAAAGGCCCGCATAGCTCAGTCGGTAGAGCGCATCCATGGTAAGGATGAGGTCATCAGTTCGATTCTGATTGTGGGCTCCAAAAGTTTTTTATTTGATTAGACAGGGGTCACCGTGTCTTTTTTGTTTTTGTTATAGCTAGATAATATTGACGGGGAGACTGGTCATGTCTAAAGAAAAATTTGTAAGAACGAAGCCACACGTAAACGTGGGCACAATTGGTCACGTTGACCATGGTAAAACTACATTAACTGCAGCGATTACAAAAGTAATGGCTGAAGCCCAAGGTGGTTCTGCTAAGTCTTTTGCT
>DRHW01000019.1 GCA_011053005.1 Methylophaga sp. | reverse complement strand
ACCTAAATAATGATATTAGCAAAATCAATGTTTTAAATAGCCGCTAGTCAGACTTAAAAGCAGTTTAATGAACTAATTATTTTGATTAGAAAAACGGTTGAATTTTGAGCTGAGGGAACAGCAGCTAATTATGGATTTAGGTTCATAAAGGAAACCTCACATAGGACCTGCATTGTTAAACGAGTGAATGAGTAAATAGATCGTAGAAAATCTAAGATTAATGGACGAAATTTTATTGGTATTTATAGGGTGTAATTGCGAAACAAATAAATAAGCGCATCTTTCGTTTAGTCTGAGGAGTGATCCAGTTTTGGCGAATCTTTAGCCAGATCAACGGCGTCGAATTCAATGTTCGTCAGCTCGGTATCATCATCTTCCATATGAATAAGCTGACCATTTACTTCTGCGCCCATCGACATCTCAAGAAGACGATAATAAACATTACCCTTAATTTTAGCCTTGGGAGCCAGTTCAACATGAGATGCCGAGTAGACATTACCTGTAATCGTGCCATTAATAATCAAATTAGGGACTTTAATTTCACCTTGAATAATGCCGTGTTCGCTCAAAGTCAGCACCGCCGCATCATCATCTAAAGTATAAATATTACCATTCACGCTACCATCAATTCGCAAGCCACCGCTAAAACAGATATTGCCCATAATCTCTGTACCTTGACCAACGAGCGTGTCAATTCGATTAGATTTTACTTTCGGTTTGCTTTTTTTGAACATGATTTTCCCCAATACTTATGGATTAGTAGACGTTAATTGCCAGTCAAAGGTTCGAGACAATTTAGGTTTTTTGTCTTGCATGATCGTGACCGTAATGGATTTTATGTGACGGCTGTCGGCGATGTTTAGTCGGCCTTCAATCAATTGTACATAACGGAGGTTTAGCGGTTGTTTGGTGAGGGCTTTTTGATCTTTATCAATCGTAATGACGACTGACCCAGTAACTGGTTTAGCGATATTCTTGCCTTGTGTAATCACTAAGCGATAGTGAATGAGATCGGCTTGTTCGGCATCGGCAGTTAGATGAAGCTCTCGAATTTGCAGTTCCGTAGAGGTCGCACCTTGGGTGATATTTTGGTAAAACATCAGCTCTTTATTGAGCGTCATCACCTGATCTTGTAAATCCACTATTTGTTGTTGTAGCTGAACAACCGTAGCTTGTTGAATATTAATCTCTTGCAGCTGAATGCTGGTTGTATCATTGAGTTGTTTATTTTGCTCGCGTAAATCTAAACTCTCATCGCTCAGCTGCTGCGTATTTTGCCGTGATAAATTTAAGTTATTCTCTAAGAAAATTAAGTTTTCTTGCAGACCTGTGCTGTCTTCTTTTAAGTAATACCATACCGATGCCGCGGTGATTGCTATAGCAATCAAAATCAAAATGACTAGTCGAAACGGTTTTGCTTGATGAATGACATATTTGTCGAGCGATGACATGCCTAAGGGAGTGCCGCGATGACATTGATGCCTAATGTTTCATCAAAACCAAACATAATATTCATGTTTTGAATGGCTTGTCCTGACGCCCCTTTGACTAAATTATCAATCACCGATAACACAACAACAGTATTACTGCCTTGTGGTTGATGGACGGCGATACGACAGGTATTTGTGCCACGAACCGTGCGTGTTTCTGGGTGTGAACCTGCAGGCATAACATCTACAAAAGGCTCGCTTGCATAACGCTGTTCGAATAATGATTGTAAGTCCACAGCGGATATCAGTTGCCCATACAATGTGGCATGAATACCGCGAATCATTGGCGTTAAATGCGGTACAAAGGTTAAACCGACCGTTTGTTTGCTGGCAAGATTAAGCCCTTGTTCGATTTCGGGCAAATGACGATGGCCTGCTACCGCATAGGCTTTCATGCTTTCAGAAGATTCTGTTAATAAGCTGCCAATCGCTGCTTTTCTTCCCGCGCCACTAACGCCAGATTTCGCATCAGCAATCAGTTGCGTCGGATCGATAATGTCATTTTCTAATAAAGGCAAAAATCCGAGTTGGGTCGCCGTAGGATAACAACCGGGTGTCGCGATAAGTTGGGCGCTTTTAATCTGTTGACGATTAACTTCAGGCAGACCATACACTGCATATTCTAAAAGCTCAGGGCAAGTGTGTGGCGTTTTGTACCACTGTTCCCATAACTTCGCATCTTTAAGACGAAAATCGGCGGATAGATCAATTACTCGTGTGCCACGTTTAATGAGTTCAGGAACTAATGCCATGGCAACTGTATGAGGCGTGGCAAAAAACACGACATCACATTCGACAAGCTGTTCAACATCAGGAACAGTGAAAGCAAGATCGACATGACCACGCAGATTAGGAAATAGCTCACTGACTGCCATCCCTGCTTCACTACGGGAGGTAATGACGTGTAACGACACTTCAGGATGCGTGGCGAGTAATCTGAGTAACTCTACGCCTGTGTAACCTGTACCGCCAACAATACCAACTTTGATCATAATGTCTCTGCTTTAATCGTCAAATGAAGCGAACATGATAAAAGAGCTACCATCAAAGCGAAAGAATTTCTGCTCTATTAAGTAGGGTTTCTATTTTTTGCTTAACAATTATGTAATGACGAGTTGTATAAGTTTGACCTGAAGTAAAGCTGAGCTGGTTGATATACAAAGGATAGCGAGAGTTTGTTTTTCGTAAGTTTAATAACAGATCGCTGACTTGTTTAAATAGACTCGGATCATTGATATTTCCGATAAATGTTTTAGCACCGCAATGAATGGCGCAATGCGCATTTTCCTTAGCAGAATCTAATTCGACTTGCACAGGTAAAGAGGTTGACCTGTTAAGCGAGATATTTACTTCATCTATTTCACTAATTTGCCAGCCAGTTGACGTTGAATGTGTGAGATGAAAAAACGTCACATCATAGTTGATATTCATTTTGTTAAGAAATTGTTGATACTGATTAACCAGCGTTGCGGTAGTTAAATCACTCGCGGGTTGTTTCAATAAAGTCCCAAAATCATCGACTATATATAGCGTAATGCCGTTATTTTTTGATAATAAAAAGAGGCTAATACGGTTGGTCAATTGCTGGTTAAGCAGTAGTTTAAATAAACCCTCTTTATCTAAAAGAGGATCAAGCTTACTCGCAGAAAAAATATCGCGCTCTGCTGCCAAGTGTTGTTCGAGAGATTGCTGATTATTCAATGGCAACACATCCACTAAACCTTGCTGCCAGTGTAATTTATAAAAACGATCGGCTACCGCTATCAGATAATCACCACTTGAAGCATGTTTCACATAATGAGTAATGACGTCGCTGTAAACAGTTTCAAGACGACGGCTTATTTTTTGTCCATGATTTTCAGAATGGCACCAGCATTTTGTCGTTAATGCTGATGGCAGTTTTGGCTGCCATTGTATTATCGTGCTCAGAAAATCGAGTAATGCGGTAGGGCCTGTGTAAATAACATAATGCAATTGCCCCCAAGTTGAGCGAATTAACCCTTCGATACTAGCCACTAGACTTTGTTTATTATTGGCATAATTCAAGGGATCAGTTTGTAAACTGGTCAGTTCTAAGCCTTGTTGAGTCAACACATTTGTCGTTTGATGTTCAAGATTGGCAAATAATAAAACGCTGTTTATTTCTGCCTGCTTATCAAAGTCCAATGGGACTGTTTTATCCGCACTTGTTTTAATGGGGGATTGTAATAATTGTTGGATTAAATCCAGCACTAAGCCAATTTTGACTTTTTGCCGCTGATCGACAAACTGTAAAGCGCTGGCTTTGGTGAGGAGTTGATTATTAACTGCCCATGCTAATACATTCAATAATGACGGATGTTGATATAACGGCTCAGTTGATAATGTAGCGGGTAGGTCATTAATTTGCCAGTTATCACTAAGGCTTGTTCGTGCTAAATAGAGCTGTTGTTCGGCACTTTTTGGCTTAAAAGAAAAGGGCAAAGCATTAATAACGTCTAGCTCATTTTCAAATAAAATTTTGAATTTTTTCGTTAATTTTTGTTTTGTTATCTCGATATTGATTTTATGTTGTTGGGCAAATAAAAAGGCAGATTGCATCGTATTTGTAATTTGCAGACGAACATTTTGGTACTCATTCAGCGATTGGCGATAGTGTGAGTCATCACGCTTATCGAGTAATTCAACAGTATTGGGTGGCCAATTCCAGATTTTATAATACGCTTCTATAACTGTCCTTCGCCACGGATAAAGGGCGAGGTTCACTGTTTTTGATAAGCGTTCTCGACTGTGAACATAGAAAGATTGTTGAGCAATAAATACGGTTTCAGCATCGCCACAAAATGTGGTGATGTAGTTTAATTTTAAATGATTGCTGTCGAGCAACATTGGATCAGTGATACCTGAATAAACAGCCTGTTTAAGCAGATCGCTAAGCCATAAAAAATCAGGATATTGCTCAAGTTGTACTTTTTGGAAAATAAGCGACAAACAGGACTCTAAGTTAGAATCCATTGCATTATTTATAACTTCAAACGATTGATCTAACAATGATTGTTCGTTATTTTTTTTCGAATTTAAAGCGCCAAAATCGATCGCATCCTGATGATTCGCAGCCGTTAATACTGTTTGATTAGCTGGTGGTATTGCCCACCATGAAGGCGTCAGCCCCGCTAATACCAAACCATTGGCATAAAAACGGTCAAGATCTGAGCTTGCGATTTGATTGCTAATATTATGTTCACTTAGCAAGTGACCACTTAATTTTATCTGTAAAAATGAGTAAGCCCAGTCACATATTGCCGTTATTTTTTGTTGTAACAGTTCAAGCTGTTCGGGTGTTATCGGCTCTGCATAAACCAGCCATAAATCAAATTCAACATCGACATGATAATTCAGTAGCCCATTATCATTAATCAGATAAAGCCCGCGTAGTGGATAGTGGTGCAAAGAGTGACGTTTATAGTTGAAGGCGTGATTGATCGTTTTTGCCGCATCTAATACGGCATTATTAGGCTGGTAGGCGACGATACCCACCGGCGTTGCCTGACTGATAAATCCAGGCAGGATCGGATCATTGGTTTGAAATAACAGCGGTAATACGTTTAAAAAGAAGTGCGCTTTTTGAGGTAATAAGGTACTTAATCGCTCTATCCTTGTGCGATTAAGTCTCTGAAATGCTGAGAGAGCATCAATAGGGTCAATGAAGCTCAAGGTCGTTTTTGCTTAGTTGGATTAGTGACGGAAATGACGCATGCCAGTGAATACCATTGCAATACCATGTTCATCAGCAGCGGCAATCACTTCATCATCACGCATCGAACCACCTGGTTGAATAACCGCGCTAATGCCTGCTGAAGCTGCCGCATCTAAACCATCACGGAATGGGAAGAATGCATCTGAAGCCATTACCGCACCTGGTACGGTCAAACCTGCATCCTCTGCTTTAATACCTGCAATTCGGCTGCTCACCACACGGCTCATTTGGCCTGCGCCGATCCCGACAGTTTGTTGTTTGCTGACATAAACAATCGCATTTGATTTAACAAATTTAGCCACGCGCCATGCAAATAATAAGTCGAGCATTTGCTCTGCCGTCGGTGCTTTTTTAGTGACCACTTTCAGTTCATCTTGCGTCACTAATGCCGTATCTCTATCTTGAACTAACAAGCCACCTGTCACGCGTTTGTAGTCTAGTTCTTGAGATTGTTGAATAGGAAATTCACCACAGCATAATAAACGGATATTGGCTTTTTGGCTGATAACCGCTTTGGCTTCATCACTGATTGATGGCGCGATAATCACTTCAACAAATTGACGATCGATAATAGCTTGTGCCGTTGCTGCATCTAATTCGCGGTTAAAAG
Organism: Methylophaga sp.; assembly: GCA_011053005.1. Lineage (GTDB taxonomy): Bacteria > Pseudomonadota > Gammaproteobacteria > Nitrosococcales > Methylophagaceae. Next base: position 193,089 of record DRHW01000019.1, on the reverse strand, counting down.
CGATAATGCCGCCAAATGCCGAGGTTGTATCCGTTTGGTAGGCTAAATCATAAGCGGTTAATAAGTTATCAGCGGTTGCAACACCACAAGGATTAGCGTGTTTCACGATGACACAAGCCGGCGCTTCAGGGAATGATTTAACGCATTCAAGCGCAGCATCGGTATCGGCAATATTGTTATATGACAATTCTTTACCTTGGATCTGAACAGCAGCGCTAATCGTGCCAGATTCAGGATTCGCTTCGGTATAAAATGCCGCTTTTTGATGAGGGTTTTCGCCATAACGCATTTCTTGTGCCTTATGGAATTGACTGTTGAATGTGCGTGGGAAGTTAACTTTTTCATCACCTTCAGTTAAGGTGCCGAAGTAGTTAGCAATCGCGCCATCATAATGTGCAGTATGTTCGAATGTTTTGATGGCAAGATCAAAACGCGTTGCATCATCAACACCGCCAGCATTTTCAATTTGTGCCAACACGCGGCTGTAATCACTTGGATCGATTAATACGGTGACAGACGCGTGGTTTTTAGCGGCGGCACGTAACATGGTTGGACCGCCGATATCGATGTTTTCAACCGCCATTGCTAATGTGCAATCTTCGCGTGCAATGGTGGCTTCAAATGGATAAAGGTTAACCACAACCAAATCGATAGGCGCAATATTATGTTCCGCCATAATCGCTTCATCAGTGCCGCGACGACCTAATAAACCACCGTGAATTTTAGGGTGTAAAGTTTTGATTCGGCCATCCATCATTTCAGGGAAACCGGTGTGTTCTGATACTTCTTTTACGGGTAATCCGGCTTCTTGTAATAATTTAGCAGTGCCGCCAGTTGATAATAATTCGACACCAAGACGCGTGAGTTCTTGAGCGAGTTCTAATACGCCGGTTTTATCTGACACACTTAATAATGCACGTTGGATTTTATTCATTTTTAATCTCTAAATTTGAAGAAGCAGCTATAGATTGTTTTTATTACCTTGGGCAATAAAACACCGCTTATAAGCCGTAAGTTTTTAATTTTTTGCGTAGCGTGCCGCGGTTGAGACCTAAGATCTCCGCTGCACGGCTTTGATTGCCGTTGGTGTGTTCAAGTGTCGCTTTAAATAATGGCGCTTCAACTTCGGCTAATAACATTTCGTAAAGATTGGCAGCTGAATGGCCTTCTAAATGCTTGAAATAATCTTTTAATGCGGTTTCGACACATTCGCTTAATGGCGGATGAATGACTTCTTCAGACGGCGCTATAGTGAAGCAGGCGGAGTTATTTAAGGTATTCATGCGGCAATTGTTTCCTGTTCGAGTTGAGCAAAAAACTGCTCGGTGAAATCCAGTTGCTGTTGCGCCTGTTCAAGGGTATTCATGTGTTGGCGGAAAGGGTTGCCATTACGAAGGCCTTTGCTATACCAAGCAATATGTTTGCGTGCCATGCGTACACCTGAATATTCACCATAAAACTCGTACAGCGTGTGGAGGTGTTCGATCAGGGTTTGGCTAATTTCATTTACAGTGGGCGGTGATAAATGTTCACCATGCTGTAAAAAGTGGTTAATTTGTTGAAATATCCACGGGTTACCTTGGGCTGCGCGGCCAATCATTAACGCGTCTGCTTGTGTGTAAGCAAGCACTTCTTGTGCTTTTTCTGGCGAATAAATGTCGCCATTAGCAATCACGGGTATTGAAATCGCTGATTTTATTTCGGCGATAGTATTGTATTCGGCTTCACCTCGGTATGCATCTGCGCGAGTACGACCATGTACGGCAAGTGCTTGAATACCTGATTGTTCGGCAATGCGGGCAATGGCCACGCCGTTACGGTTGCAAGTATCCCAACCGGTACGAATTTTCAAAGTGACAGGGACATTAACGGCATTAACCACCGCTTCTAAAATCTCGCCGACTAATTTTTCATTTTGTAATAAAGCTGAGCCTGCCATTACATTACAAATTTTCTTGGCGGGGCAACCCATATTGATATCAATAATATGCGCGCCTTGGTCAACATTATGTTGCGCGGCTTCCGCCATCATTTTGGGATCGGTGCCTGCAATTTGAATAGAACGAGGTTCTGGTTCGCCATCATGATTAGCACGTAATAATGATTTTTTACTGGCCCACAACGCCTTATTGGCGGTAATCATTTCTGATACCACCATGCCTGCACCTAAACGACGACATAATTGTCGAAAAGGGCGATCTGTTACCCCAGCCATCGGCGCGAGAAACAGATTATTGGGTAATGTATAAGGGCCTATTTTCATCACAGATTTATATATTGTTGGTGGATAATGAGCATGGAGAATGGTCGTTGGTGATTAAACATCATGGCGTTGGCCGACAATTCGTGTCCACTCTTCTTTTAATACCGCGGGTTGCATATCGAACCAAGGTTGATAGCTTTGGCTAACTGCATCGGCTTGAACATCTAAAATTCCCGATAATACAATCGGCGCACCGGCTTTGGTTAAATTAGCTAAACGTTCTGACAATGTTTGTAATGGCCCCGCTAAAATATTCGCGAGTAATAAATCGGCAGGCTCATCAGGGCATTGATCGGGAAAATAAGTCTCAATGTGCACACCATTACGCGCTGCATTAGCTTGCGTTGCTTCTAAAGCTTGCGGATCGGTATCAACACCAATCACCCGTTTGGCGCCAAGTAAGGCCGCTGCAATAGCTAAAATACCTGAGCCACAACCATAATCAATTACATATTTATCTTTAACATCCGCCTGATCTAGCCAGTTTAAACATAAAGCCGTGGTTGGATGTGTGCCCGTACCAAATGCTAAACCAGGATCTAACATGATATTCACCGCTTCAGGTTCAACAGGCGATAACCAGCTAGGGCATATCCATAAACGCTCACCAAAACAAATGGGTTGGAAACTATCCATCCATTCGCGTACCCAGTCTTTATCTTCAACAGCTTCGATTCGATAATTCGGTACGGCTTTCGGTCTTAATTTATGAGTCAAGGCATTGATAACAGCATCAACATCTTGTTCAGCATCAAACAAGGCGACGACATTAGTCGCCGCCCAAAGTGGTGTTGTGCCTAATTCAGGTTCATAAATGGGCTGATCAGCATTGTCTTGAAAAGTGACAGCAGCTGCACCACATTCAGATAAGGCATCAGATAATCTATCTGCCGCATCCGGTGTGCTATCGAATATAAATTGGATCCAAGCCATTAAAGCCCCAATTTCTTTTCAAGGTAGTGAATGTTAGTACCACCTGTTTGGAAGTGAGTGTCATCCATAATCGATTTTTGTAATTCAACGTTAGTATTGATACCTTCGATACCAATTTCACCTAAGGCGGTTTGCATCCTCGCTATAGCTGATTCGCGAGTTTGTCCATAAGCAATTAATTTGCCGATCATAGAGTCATAGTTAGGTGGCACACGGTAGCCACTGTAAACATGAGAATCCATACGAATACCTGCACCACCTGGTGCATGATAATGGGTAATCAAGCCCGGACTTGGCATAAATGTTCTAGCATCTTCAGCATTAATACGACATTCAATGGCGTGACCATTCAGAATAATATCTTGCTGAGTAAATGATAGCGGTCTACCAGCAGCAATATGAATTTGCTCGGCAACCAAATCAATGCCTGATATTTGTTCTGTAATCGTATGTTCAACTTGAATACGGGTATTCATTTCGATGAAATAAAATTCGCCGTCTTGGAATAAAAATTCAAAGGTCCCCGCGCCACGATAGCCAATTCGAATACAAGCATCAGCACAGATCTTGCCCATTTTGGCGCGCAATTCTGGTGTAATACCCGGTGCAGGTGCTTCTTCAACCACTTTTTGATGACGACGTTGCATCGAACAATCACGTTCGCCTAAATGAACCGCATGACCATGTTGATCCGCTAATACTTGAAACTCAATATGACGTGGGTTTTCTAGGAATTTCTCCATGTAAATCATGTCATTGGCGAATAATTGTTTCGATTCACTGCGTGTTAATGCAATGGCATTTAATAGATGCGCTTCACTATGTACTTCACGCATACCACGACCGCCGCCGCCGCCCGATGCTTTAATAATGATCGGATAACCAATTTTTTGGGCTAGACGAAGATTAGTTGCATCATCATCACCAAGTGGGCCGTCAGAACCGGGTACACAAGGTACGCCTGCTTCTTTCATTGCCGCAATGGCAGACACTTTGTCACCCATTAGGCGAATGGTTTCTGATTTAGGGCCGATAAAAATAAAGCCACTTTGTTCTACACGCTCAGCAAAATCGGCATTTTCAGATAAAAAGCCATAACCAGGATGAATTGCTGTGGCATCGGTGATTTCAGCTGCACTAATCAATGCCGGCACGTTTAAGTAGCTTTGTGCAGAAGCCGCGGGGCCAATACATACGCTTTCATCTGCTAATAAAACGTGTTTTAACTCACGGTCCACATCAGAGTGGACAGCAACGGTTTTAATGCCTAATTCTTTACAGGCTCTAAGTACTCGAAGGGCAATTTCCCCTCGGTTGGCAATCAGAATTTTATCGATCATGATGTTTCTTTATCCGTAGTTGAGATATGTATGTCATCTTTTGCTATAAATTATTCGATGATAACTAGAGGCTCGCCGAACTCAACAGGATTACCGTTTTCAACCAAAATTTCTTTCACAATACCGCTACGGTCAGATTCAATTTGGTTAAACATCTTCATTGCTTCGATAATGCAGATAACATCGCCAGCAGCGACTGATTGACCGACTTCAACAAAGGAAGCAGATTCAGGTGATGATGAACGATAGAACGTGCCCACCATGGGCGATTTAACGGCTTTATCGAAATTCTTTGGAGCAGCTGCGGCAGATTCAACAGCAGCAGTAGGTGCAGCTTGAGCCGCCGGTGCGGGTGCATATTGCTGCATTGATGGCGCAGACATCATCATTGGTGCTGTTGCACTAGCACGGCTAATACGTACTGATTCTTCACCTTCTTTAATTTCAATTTCTGCAACATCTGATTCTTGTATTAAGTCGATCAGTTTTTTTATCTTACGAATATCCATTTAGATAACCTTATTTAGTGGTGTGTTTTATAGCTGCTTGTAAAGCGAGTTCATAACCTTGGGCTCCTAAACCGCAGATCACGCCCACGGCAATGTCTGAAAAATAAGAGTGATGGCGGAATGTTTCCCGTGTATGCACATTGGATAAGTGCACTTCAATAAAAGGCACTTCAATGGCCGATAATGCATCGCGGAGAGCGATGCTAGTATGAGTAAATGCGGCGGGATTGATAATAATAAAATCGGTATTGTCAGTGCGGGCAGCATGAATTTTATCAATCAATTCATGTTCGGCGTTAGATTGGAAATTTTCGAGTTGGTGACCCGCGACAGAGGCTTGCGATGTTAAGCGTTGTGTAATATCTAATAGTGTCTCGGCACCATAATGTTCAGGCTCGCGCGTCCCTAGAAGATTGAGATTGGGGCCGTGCAACACGAGAATTTTTGCCATTGTGAGAATTCTGCCAAGGTCGATTAATTAGGCGAATTTTGCACCAAGGGTTAATTATTGTCCAGTTTTTTAACTGAAAAATGGGCTTTATGTCGCTAAGTTCGGCGAAATGTGTGATTTTTTTGATTATGGCTAAGTCGGCGGTAATTTCTTTAGATGATCAAGTAATGCTGAAGCGCTGATGCCGCCAATTAAACGATATTGCGAATATTCTTCGCCATTAGCATCAAAAAATAATAAGGTCGGGGGGCCAAATAAACCAAAGTGTTTTAAAAGTGCTTTGTGGTCGTCGGTATAGTCAGTCATATCTAGTTGAATTAATGTTGTGCCATTCAGTGCGGCGATAACATTAGCATCTTGAAAGGTGGTGGCCTCCATCTTCTTACACTCTACACACCAATCCGCATAAAAATCGAGCATAGCAGGCTGTTGAGATCGAGCGAGTAGTTGCTCAAGCTCGCTTAAACTCTGGACTTGGGTGAAAGCTAGACCATGACTTAGTTGTTGACCATTTTGCTCTGTTTTCGTAATAGAGGATAAAGGTTGCCAAATATTCTGACCGCCACTGGCGCCGCCGATGACTAATAAACTGCCATAGATTAATAAAATAAGCCCGAAGCCTTTTCTCAATTTTTGCCAACCGTTGGCATCTATTGCAAGTGAGTTTAAAGCGCCCAAATAAACGGCTGATACAATCAAAAAACCGCCCCATAACAATAAGCTTATCCAACCTGGAATAATGCGCTCTAACATCCAGATGGCAAGCCCCAGCATCAACACACCAAAGATAGTTTTGATGAGATTCATCCAGTTGCCAGCCTTAGGGAGTAATGAACCTGCGGATGTGCCGATAATTAAAAGGGGCAATCCCATGCCCATGCTCAGCATAAATAATGCGGCGCCGCCTAAAACTGGATCGCCATGTTGACCAATAAAAATGAGTGCACCTGCTAATGGCGGCGCTAAACAGGGCCCTACAATTAATCCGGATAATAAGCCCATCAATGCGGCACCAGTAATGCTGCCACCTTGTTGTTTATGACTAATTTGATGTAGCTGGTGTTGTAATCGATGAGGTAATTGCAGTTCAAATAAGCCAAACATTGAGAGTGATAAAATAACAAATAAGCCACTAAAACTACCAATAATCCAAGGGTTCTGGAACATCGCTTGCAGATTTTCACCCAGTAACCCTGTCATGATACCGGCCGCGGTATAGGTGACTGACATGGCTAATATGTAACTTAAAGAAAGAATGAATGCTCGATAGGTTGTGATGCGTTCGCCGCTACCGACAATGATGCTCGATAAAATAGGGATCATCGGAAAGACACACGGTGTGAAGGCGAGTAGCAAACCTAGTCCAAAAAAACTCAACAGAATTTTGATTAGACTGTCCTGAGCAAGACTTCGAGCGATGCGATCTTGTTCTGCAAAGCCTGTGGTGTCGGCTAGCTTGTAACTCGGATCAGGGTTAATGGCAGATGTTTGTACATTATCAGCGGAAATAGCAGCTAAGGTGAGTGAGACTGTTTTTGTTGTCGGCGGATAACAAATATTGAAGACTTCTGAACAGCCTTGATAATGCGCTTTAAGGGTGATTTTTTGACTTGGTTCACTGCGTTTAAGCGGTAAAACGACATCGGTGTCGTGATGATAAACTTCGCTTAAGCCGAAGATCTCGTCCATTTTATTTTCGCCAGCAGGCAATGAATACTCAGCCAGTTGTACATTGTCGTTGTCAATTAATTCAAACTTAATTTTGTCGCGGTAAAGATAATTACCGTCGGCAATTTGCCAGCGTGCTAATAAAGCATGTGGATCTTGAACGTCAGCAGAAAAAATAAAAACATCATCCACATCAGGTGGGGTTTCGAATTCATTTCCTAAGCCAAGGCTATCCAAAATTCCGGGTCGCGCTTGAACGCTTATGCTTAGCAATAATAAGAATAAAATGAAATATTTTTTCATGGGTAACATTAGCCGCTCAGAGGTATGTATAAGCAGACAATATTAACAAGTGATAGTTACAACTGACAGCTCAAAAAACGAATTAATCGTGTCAATCATTAATAATATTGTAATAATTCCGCAATCTTTTCTATATGAAGGTTCACGCATTGTGGAAATAAAGACGATACATCACCTCGAAAAGCAGGCTATGAAAAAAAGCCATAACGAGCTGGCACGTATAGGCTTCGCCTTATTCTTTTTAGTGGGTATTTTAGCGTATAGCTTCGCCACCAGTGGCGGTGTGCCCAACCATCTATTCTTAGCGATTGCCGCCGTTTTTGGCGGTTATATGGCGATGAATATTGGTGCGAATGATGTGGCAAATAATGTAGGGCCAGCGGTTGGCTCTAAAGCCTTAACCATGAGCGGTGCAATCATTATTGCCGTCATCTTCGAGGCGGGTGGCGCCTTTATTGCTGGCGGTGATGTTGTTTCGACGATCAAGAACGGCATTATTGATATTAATGGTTTTGGTGGTGATACCGAGAGCTTTTTATGGGCGATGATGGCAGCATTACTGGCTGCGGCTTTATGGCTAAATATCGCGACAATGGCAAAAGCACCTGTATCGACAACCCACGCTATTGTTGGTGGTGTAATGGGCGCCGGTGTCGCTGCGGCAGGCTTTGGAATTGTTAATTGGTCGACCATGATTAAAATTGCCTCATCATGGGTTATTTCGCCTCTAATAGGCGGTGTGATTGCAGCCGCATTTTTAATGTCGATTAAAAAAACAATCGTTTTCCGTGAAGATAAAATTAGCGCCTCTTATATATGGGTACCTTATTACGTGGCGTTTATGGCGTGGGCGTTTGTGACCTATTTAGTCCTCAAAGGTTTGAAAACAATCTGGTCAGATATCCTGACTTTAATTAATAATATTATGTTTTTCACCATTGAAGTCACCGATAAACCTAGCTTTGCGATAGCGGGGTTATTGGGTGCGATAACGGCAGTGATTGTTTATGGCGTGGTTAAACGTTCAATTAAAGCTAAGTTAGGTCATTTAAAAAATGATCGGGCTAGTGTCAACTTGTTGTTCACGATTCCGCTGATTTTTGCGGCAGCATTACTGAGTTTTGCTCATGGTGCCAACGATGTTGCTAATGCAATCGGCCCACTAGCGGCTATTAATGATGCGGTGATGTCAGGTGGAATTAGAACGACTGCAGGTATTCCTTTTTGGGTGATGGGCGTCGGTGCTTTTGGTATTGCGATTGGTTTAGCGTTATATGGCCCTAGATTAATCAAGACCGTGGGCAGTGAAATTACCGAATTAGATCAAATGCGTGCCTTTTCCGTTGCTATGGCGGCAGCGGTTACCGTCATTATTGCAAGTCAGTTAGGCTTGCCTGTGAGCTCTACTCATATTGCGATTGGTGGTGTATTTGGGGTGGGTTTTTTAAGAGAATGGTTGGACTCAAGTACCAGTATTGAAGCAGAAATTCAGCACGATAAGAATGAGCTTGAAGAAGACAAAAAACGTCGCGATGCCTTAAAGCATGAGCTGAAAGATTTGCGTAAAAAAGCCATTAAGTCAACGGAAGATTATCGCCGTATTACTGAGCTTTATGAGGCGGTTGATGCAGAAAAAGATGCGATTAAACTGGTTAAAAAAGAGATAAAAAAAGACCAAAAAACCTTATATGTTAAACGTGATGCGATTAAAAAAATTGTGACAGCTTGGGTTATTACGGTACCCGCTTCAGCAGTATTAGCGGCTTCGGTGTTTTATATGATTAAAGGATTAATGTCTTAGGTTTAGAATATGAAACGTGCCCAACATATTCTTAAATCTATCTTTGGTTATGATGACTTTCGGCATGCGCAGCACGACATTATTCAGACATTATTAGAGGGTAATGACGCACTCGTTTTAATGCCGACAGGCGGTGGTAAATCACTGTGTTATCAAATTCCTGCGTTAGTGCGACAAGGTACGGCGATAGTTATTTCACCGCTGATTGCCCTCATGCAGGATCAAGTCGATGCCTTACGTCAGCTTGGCATTAAAGCGGCTTTTCTTAATTCCAGTTTGAGTCAAAATGAGGCTTATTCTGTTCAACAACAATTGCTCAACGGTGAACTGGACTTACTTTATTTAGCGCCAGAACGCATGCAAAATAGCGCCATGTTGTCGTTGTTAGATCGGTGTCAGTTATCACTATTTGCAATTGATGAAGCGCATTGTGTGTCGCAGTGGGGCCATGATTTTCGGCCTGATTATCAACAGCTTAAATTACTGCATCAACGTTATCCGACGATCCCAAGAATTGCCCTGACAGCCACTGCTGACAAACGTACCCGTGATGAAATTATCAAGCAGCTGCAATTAGAAGATGCGCGGGTGTTTGTTAATAGTTTTGACAGGCCGAATATTCATTATGCGATTTCTGAAGGTAATAATGCCAAGCAACGATTATGGCAATTTATTGATGATAATCATCCTCAAGATGCCGGTATTGTTTATTGTTTGTCACGTAAAAAAGTAGAAGAAACAGCAAGTTGGTTAGCCGAGCAAGGGCGCGATGCGTTGCCATATCACGCCGGATTGCCGCAAGAAGTACGGCAACGTAACCAGCAACGATTTTTACGTGATGAGGCGGTGATTATTGTTGCCACCATTGCTTTTGGAATGGGCATTGATAAACCCGATGTGCGGTTTGTTGCTCATTTAAATTTGCCGAAAAGTATCGAAGCTTATTATCAAGAAACAGGTCGGGCAGGTCGTGATGGCGCGCCAGCTAATGCGTGGATGGCTTATGGCCTACAAGATGTCATCACTTTGCGACAGTTTATGCAAGATTCTAAGGCCGATGAAGCGCATAAGCAGATGGAGCATCATAAGCTCGAGTCGATGTTGGGTTTATGTGAGCTTATTACCTGCCGCAGACAATCATTACTGACTTATTTTGATGAAACCAGCCCTGAGCCGTGCGGTAATTGTGATAACTGCTTGCAACCGCCAGCAAAGTGGGATGGCACGGAATCAGCACAAAAAGCGCTGTCGTGTATTTATCGAACGGAACAACGTTTTGGAGTGAATTACATTGTCGATATTTTGCATGGCAAAACAGATGAACGAATTCAGCGTAATGGTCACGACAAAATAAGTACATTTGGCATTGGAAAAGATACTGTCATCACCGAATGGCGGAGTCTGTTTAGACAATTAATTGCACTGGGCTATATTGATATTGATGTCGAACGTCACGGTGCATTGTGCTTAACAGAAAAGTGTCGCGGCATTTTACGTGGTGAACAAAGATTAGAATTAAGAAAACAGATCAAACAAGAAAAAATAACACCAGACAAAAAACAAAAAACAGCGGTGCGACCGCAAGATCAGCCGTTATGGGATGCCTTGCGTGCATTACGAACTTCATTGGCAGAAGAAGCTGGTGTGCCGCCTTATGTGATTTTCCATGATGCAACCTTGCAAGAAATGGTGAAACAAAGACCTTTAACCGAGCAGGATATGAATCGTATTTCCGGTGTCGGTGGTCAAAAATTGGCGCGTTACGGCAAGGTCTTTCTTGCCGAAATCAGCCAATATCCTTTATCTGAATTATTAAATAATCGACTCAGCGCTACGGTTAATGAAACCTTAGTGCTTTACCAGCAAGGTATCGATATTGAAAAAATCGCCCAGCAACGTGATGTTAAAGCGAGCACCATTTATACCCATTTAGCCGATGCGATTGAAGTGGGTTTGTTAGATGTACATGATGTGACAGGTTTATCAAAATCTGAGTTTGATGAAATCGTTTTTGTGCTCGAATCGCAAGAAGATCAACAAAAAGGTCGCTTAAAACCCGTTTATGACGAATTGGCTGGTGAGTATGATTATGGTGTATTAAAGTGCGTGCAGGCGGCGATTTAATTGACTGTTATAAAACTGTAACATTTAGTGGTTATGATTGATGGATCAAGAAAAGGTCAGGAGCGGAAATAATGACAACTACAATTTTAGTGGTAGAAGATGACGTCGCAATTCGCGATATGCTGTGTTTTTCACTTAAACAAATGGGCTATACCTGCATCGCTGCAGGTGATGGTGAGCAGGGATTGGACTGCTTAAAAATACAGCAACCCGATTTAATTTTATTAGATTGGATGTTGCCCGGCATTGATGGCATTGAATTTATTCGTCGTTTACGTGCCAATGAGTTTTTAGCCAATATTCCGGTGATTATGCTGACGGCCAAAGGTGAAAGTGAAGATTTGGTCAAAGGCTTAAGCGTCGGCGCCGATGACTATGTCAATAAACCGTTCTCTCCGCCCGAATTAGGCGCTCGTATTAAAGCCGTATTACGCCGTTGTAATCCTACAGAATCCGATGGTAAACAAACGATTGAATGCGATAAATTGGTACTTGATACCAAGAGTCATCGCGTTACTGTTGATGGTGAACGTATTGATTTGGGGCCAACCGAATTTCGTTTATTACATTTCTTTATGAAAAATACTGACCGTGCTTATAGCCGCGGGCAATTACTCGATTATGTGTGGGGCGATACTGTTTATATCGAAGAACGTACGGTGGATGTCCATATTCGTCGTTTGCGTAAAGCCCTCGAACCATCAGGTTATGACAATTTCGTACAAACGGTACGTGGCGTAGGTTATCGCTTTTCTGCTGAAATGTAGGACTCACTAAATGCAATGGGATTATTGGCGTCTGCTGACTATTGTCAGTCTATCTGGCTTTGTTGGACTGTTGTTTGGACAGATGATGACCTTTATGTTTGTCGCCTCTTTTGCTTATGCTTTGTGGCTACAAAATACTTGGTATCAACTTTGGCATTGGTTACAAAAACCGAAAAAAAAGCGTTCTCCCTCCGCCGATGGTGTTATTGACGATGTGTGTCGTGAGATTGAACAAGTTCGCCAACAAAATAGCTCGCGAAAAAAGAAGCTTGCGGGCTATCTAAAACGCTTTCAATCAGCGACCGCAGCATTGCCTGATGGCATTATCGTTTTAGGTGATTACGATCAAGTAGCGTGGGCCAATACTTCAGCAGCACAATTGTTAGGCGTACGTTGGCCAAGAGACAGTAAGGTACGGGTCAATAATCTGATTCGCGATCCTGCCTTTCAGAAATTGCTCATTGAACCGGTGGAGGAGGGCGATGTAGTGACTGTGGTTTCTCCACTTAATTCTGCGATAACACTTGAGATGAAAATTGTCCGTTATATGGGCAATGGTCGAATGCTGATTGCCCGCGATCTGACACAAACCATTAAACTACAAAGAATGCGTCGTGACTTTGTAGCCAATGTTTCTCATGAATTACGAACACCATTAACGGTATTGCGTGGTTATTTAGAAACCTTTACCGAACAGACGTCAACGGAAGACTGGGCGAGTGTATTGCCAATTATGCGTCAGCAAACGGATCGCATGCACATCATGATTAAAGATCTATTGTCGTTATCACAGTTAGAAACAGGTGAAAAAAAATTACATTCAGTACCGATTAACGTCAGCTCGTTTCTTCCCGCTATTGTTGACGATGCAAAATGTTTAAGACAGTTTGATAATCACGATATCCAACTGGATGGGATGAGTGAACAATGGTTGATGGCGGATCCGGATGAATTGCGCAGCGCGGTATCTAATTTGGTTTTTAATGCCGTTAAATATACCCCTCCGGCTTGTAAAATTGAGGTGAGTTGGCAGGTTGATGAGCATTACGGCTATATTGTGGTTAGAGACGAAGGCGAAGGTATTGCCGAACATCATCTTGACCGATTAACCGAACGTTTTTATCGGGTTGATAGCGGACGCGCTTCTGGGACAGGTGGTACAGGGCTTGGGTTAGCGATTGTGAAACATGTTTTACAACGCCATGATGCCGTGTTGAATGTGACCAGCGAATTAGGAATGGGTAGCTGTTTTACCTGTCGATTTCCTATAGCAAAAATAATCGATAAACCATTGGTCTGACAGGTTTTTAAGTCACTGTCACATAACTGTCATAATTATTTAATATCCTTGTCATGTTCAAGCGCGATACTTGATCCAGTAACTTGATTACTACTTATTTTTATTTGGGAGTTGGACAACCATGTTCAAGAAGAAATTAGCAATTTTAGGTGCTGCGGTAACGTTGGCTTTTTCTGCAACGACTTTTGCAGGCGAAGTCGATTCAGCATTAGCGGATTATGAAAAAGTAAGCGGTATTTCAGGTAGCTTATCAAGCGTAGGCTCTGATACTTTGGCTAACTTGATGACACTTTGGGCTGAAGAGTTCAAACGTGAATATCCAAACGTCAGCATTCAAATTCAAGCGGCGGGGTCATCTACTGCACCACCTGCGTTGACAGAAGGTACATCAAACTTCGGTCCAATGAGCCGCAAAATGAAAGATAAAGAAGATGCTGCGTTTGAAGCTAAATACGGTTATAAAGCGACACCGATTCGTGTTGCCATTGATGCTTTAGCGGTTTATGTACATAAAGATAACCAAATCGAAGGTTTAACGCTTCCTCAAGTTGATGCTATTTTCTCTGCAACACGCAAATGTGGCGCGCCCGAAGATATTAATGATTGGAAACAAGTCGGTGTTGATTTAGGTAATATTCAAATTTACGGTCGTAACTCTGTATCAGGTACTTACGGTTATTTTAAAGAACATGCTTTATGTAAGGGTGATTTCAAAAATAGCGTAAATGAACAACCTGGTTCAGCATCAGTCGTTCAGGGTGTTACTAAGTCATTGAATGGTATTGGTTATTCAGGCATTGGGTACAAAACATCTGGCGTTAAAGCGGTGGCTTTAGCTAAAGAAGCGGGTAAACCGTTTATTGCTGCGAACGAAGCAAATGCTGCTAATGGTACTTATCCATTGTCGCGTTACTTATATGTTTACATTAACAAAGCGCCTAATAAGCCATTAGCGCCGATTGATCGTGAATTTATTAAAATGATTCTTGCTAAAGTAGGCCAAAAAGTCGTTATCAAAGATGGCTACATTCCATTACCAGCTTCTGTAGTAGAAAAAGAGCTTGCTAAACTGAAGTAAGTTTTTGTAAAAAATAACTTAAAATGCCTCGCACAAAGGTTTTGTACGAGGCATTTTATTATCTAATATAATGAAAAATTGATTGAACACAGTCTGTTTTTTATTGTGTTATGGCAGGCATGTTTGGTGATAAGTCGAATATGTGAATGAGGTAATACACCTCAATTTGACAATGGTATCTGAATTATATGGTTGAACATTCATTACAGAAAAGTGTGTTACCCGCACCGAATTCCCCTGTAGCTATACGCCGTCGTGCATGGCGCGAGTTTAAAGATCGCCTTGCTCGATATGGTGTGACGATTGGCGGTATGTCCGTTATTTTTGCGATTGTGCTTATTTTCTTTTATCTACTGTATGTCGTTATGCCTTTATTTTCTGGGGCTGATATTGAGACTAAAGCGCAGTACGACACTAAAATAAGCAATAGCACTCATTTAACCTTGAATGAATATAACGACGTCGCTTTAACGCTCGATATGCAAGGTAAAGTCGAGTTTTTTGATGCAAATAATGGCCAAGCTTTATTGGATGTCAAATTACCATTGCCTAAACAGACTAAGATCACTAGTTTCAGCAAAGGTGCGGCGACAACCGGTGTGTTTGCTTATGGCTTTGAAAATGGTAAAGCCTTAGTTTTTCGACAAGATTACAAAATCAGTTACCCGACTGGTACAACGCGTAAAATCACGCCAGCAATTCTTTATCCATTGGGTAAAAACACACTCACATTGGATGCTAAAGGTAAGCCATTACGTTTATTAAGCGTGCAAAGTAATGCTGAGCAAACAACGCTCATCGGCTTAACGCCAGATAACCGGATTGTACTAAAAAGCGTTATCCGTGAAGAAAATTTTATGGATGAAGACGCCTCAACAACGACAGAAAAAACAGCGACGATTAAGCTTGATCAGAAAGAGAGTATTACCCATTTACAGATGGATATTGATCAGCGTGAATTATATTTAGCTGATAGTGCGGGTTTTATTAGTTATTTTGATATCAGCAAGGTTGATGCGCCACGGTTGATCCAAAAAATCAAAGGCGTGCCTGCAGGCGTTAATATTACAACGTTGGAATTTTTGACGGGCGGAATTTCAATTTTAGTGGGGCGCAGTGATGGCCAAATTGATCAATGGTTTCCCGTGCGTGATACTAGTAATAACTACACGTTGCATAATGTACGTAGTTTTAATGATCAACAATCAGCAATTATCGCTATTTCACCGGAATATGCTCGCAAAGGATTTCTGGCTTTAGATGAAGCGGGCCAGCTCGCTATCTATCATACGACTGCACACCGCACTTTGCTGGTAGAGCCGTTAGGCACAGAAAAAAATGCAGTGATGGCGATCTCACCTCGTGCAAATGGTGTGATTAGCATGAATGCTGATGGCCAAACTAAACTAACGCATATTGATAATGAACATCCTGAAATATCATGGCATTCACTATGGGAAAAGGTTTGGTACGAAAGCCGTGATAAGCCTGAATATATTTGGCAATCTTCATCGGCAAGTAATGATTTTGAGCCTAAGTTTAGCTTAAGCCCATTGACCTTTGGCACGATTAAAGCGGCATTTTATGCGATGCTGGTTGCGGTGCCACTCGCGATTATGGGGGCTATTTTTACCGCTTATTTTATGTCACCGACCATGCGGACATTTGTGAAGCCCACCATTGAAATTATGGAAGCTTTACCGACCGTTATCTTAGGGTTTCTTGCTGGATTATGGTTGGCGCCTATTATTGAGGGTAACCTTCCTGGGGTATTTTCGATATTGATTTTGTTGCCGGTAATGACGGTACTTACTGCATGGTCCTGGACTAAATTACCACGACGTTTCCGAGAAAGTATTCCTGATGGTTGGGAAGCGGCTATTTTAGTGCCGATTGTGATCTTAGTCGGTATCGTATCGATGATGGCAAGTCCGGCACTTGAACTCTGGTTATTTGATGGCAATATGCCGCAATGGCTGAACGATATCGGGATAGATTTTGATCAACGTAATTCATTGGTTGTGGGTTTGGTAATGGGCTTTGCGGTTATCCCCACTATCTTTTCGATTACTGAAGATGCCATTTTTTCGGTGCCTAAACATTTAACCGTCGGTTCATTAGCCTTAGGTGCAACACCTTGGCAAACCTTGATACGGGTTGTGTTGTTGACGGCAAGTCCTGGTATTTTTTCTGCGGTGATGATTGGTTTGGGTCGTGCGGTCGGTGAAACGATGATCGTGTTAATGGCAACCGGTAATACGCCGATTATGGACTTTAATATCTTTGAAGGTTTCCGTGCATTATCTGCCAATATCGCCGTTGAAATGCCAGAAGCAGAAGTAGCAAGCTCACATTATCGTGTGTTGTTCCTCGCCGCTTTAGTGTTGTTTATGGCGACATTTGTCTTCAATACCGTGGCTGAGATTGTGCGTCAGCGTTTACGTACTAAATACAGCAGTCTTTAAGGCTAGGTGGAAAAACATGTCAAATAAATCATTTTCTTCTTGGTATAAAAGCGGTAGCCCTTGGGTATGGCTTAATGCCGGCGCGGTTAGTGTTAGCTTAGTGATGGTGGTGGGATTGTTATTGCTCATCGCGGTGCGAGGTTTGGGGCATTTCTGGCCTGCAGACATTATGTCGATTACTTATCATGATCCCGATAAAAAGCCGATGACTTTAATTGCTGAAGCGGTGGAAACAGAAGTTGTCACTGCCGCTCGATTGCAAAAAGTGGGTGTTCACTTACCAGAAGGACAAAAGACAGGTGAACGTCATTTATTGAAGGTGGGTAATCGCGATTATTTTGGTCTAGATTTTTTATGGATAAATCAATTGTGGGTAGGAGAAACCAGTTATCCAAAAGACCTCATTGCCATTGAGCGCAGAGAGTGGGGCAATTTTTATGGTTATCTCACTGCCGTTAAACAACAAGGTAAAGTCATTGCAACAGGCGATAAGGTCTGGAATCAATTACAAGTACGCTTAAAACGTAGCAATAGTTTGGTTGCCAAAATCAAAGAGATTGAAAAAAATGAGATTGGTAAAATAAACCACGGTTTAGAAGAATTACGCTTACAAAAACGGCAAGATGAATTAGATGGCGTGGCAGAAGGCTCGCTGGCCTATCAACAAATTGAAGAAGAACGTAAGCAGTGGAACGTCCAATATCAGGGCTTGCAAAAACAATTAGCTGATTTGTATGCCGAATTAAATCGTGATCAAATCATGGTTAAGATCTCAGACGGTCGTGAAGTGGAGCTTCCATTAGCTAAAGTGGTGGATGTTTATCGTCCAAATGCGATGAATGTCGGCCAAAAATTAGCTTTTTATTTTGAAGCGGTGTGGAAGTTTGTGTCAGGTGAACCGCGAGAAGCCAATACCGAAGGGGGGATTTTCCCTGCGATATTTGGTACGGTAATGATGGTGATGATCATGGCGATATTAGTGACGCCATTTGGCGTTATCGCTGCTGTTTATTTGCGAGAATATGCCACGCAAGGGCCTATGATTCGCTTGATTCGTATTGCGGTGAATAATCTCGCTGGTGTGCCATCAATTGTTTATGGTGTGTTTGGTTTGGGCTTTTTTGTTTATTTCTTGGGTGGGAATATTGATGAAATTTTCTTCCAAGCAAAATTGCCATCACCGACCTTTGGTGCCCCCGGTATGTTGTGGGCTTCATTAACCTTAGCGCTATTGACGGTTCCAGTTGTTATCGTAGCGACAGAAGAAGGGTTATCACGTATTCCGCGTGCTATTCGTGAGGGAAGTCTCGCTTTAGGTGCAACAAAAGCCGAAACATTATGGCGAACTGTATTGCCGATGACTGCGCCTGCCATGATGACGGGTTTAATTTTAGCGGTAGCACGTGCTGCGGGTGAAGTAGCGCCCTTAATGATGGTGGGTGTGGTTAAATTAGCACCTACTTTAGCCGTCGATAATATTGCGCCCTATCTGCATTTAGATCGCCAATTCATGCATCTCGGTTTTCATATCTACGATGTCGGTTTCCAAAGTCCGAATGTTGAAGCGGCAAGACCATTGGTTTACGCAACCGCATTTTTGTTAGTCATGATCATTATTATATTAAACATGTCGGCGATTTCGATTCGAAACCGTTTACGTGAAACCTCTAAAGCAAGTGAGAATTAAGATGGAAGCAGTGAATCCAGAACAAGCGCCGGCAGCACGCAAAATTGATATTGAATCTTTGCAGCGTGGACCCAAGCTTAATATGGCAAACGAAACTATTTGCCTAGAAGTGAAAGATTTCAATTTGTTTTACGGCGAAAAACAAGCCTTGCATGGTATTGATATTAAGATAGCCAAAAACAGAGTCACCGCTTTTATTGGCCCGAGTGGTTGTGGTAAATCAACCTTATTACGTTGCTTTAATCGGATGAACGATTTAATTGATACGGTTCGTATTGAAGGTGATATGCGTTTAGAAGGTAATGATATTAACGCTCAATCGGTGAATGTGGCTGATTTACGTCGCCAAGTTGGCATGGTGTTTCAAAAACCGAATCCCTTTCCTAAATCGATTTATGAAAACGTGGCGTATGGCTTACGTATTCAAGGTGTCAACGACCGTGCGACTTTAGATAAAGTCGTTGAATCATCGTTAAAAGGCGCGGCGTTATGGGACGAAGTTAAAGATCGTTTAAATGAGTCTGCAATGGGATTATCTGGCGGTCAGCAACAACGTTTAGTGATTGCCCGCGCCATTGCGATTGAACCAGAAGTGTTACTGCTTGATGAGCCTGCCTCAGCACTTGATCCCTTATCGACATTAAAAATTGAAGAGTTGATTTACGAATTAAAAGACAAATACACCATCGTGATTGTTACTCATAACATGCAACAAGCGGCGCGTGTTTCTGATTACACCGCGTTTATGTACATGGGTAAATTAATTGAGTTTGGTGCAACGGATGAGCTGTTTACTAACCCGACTAAAAAACAAACAGAAGACTATATTACCGGCCGTTACGGTTAATAAAAAACGCTTCTATCATTGAGTTTCAATAGCACAACACGAATTAGGAGTTTAGTCATGGTGACCAGTTCACAACATATTTCACAGCAGTTTGAAAAAGAACTACAAGACGTTCGCTCTCGCGTATTAGCAATGGGCGGATTGTTAGAACAACAAGTGAGCAACGCATTAGAAGCGTTAATGACGGGTAATACTGAATTAGCGCGTTTGGCGATTGATACTGATAAAGAAGTAAATTCTTTAGAAATGAGTATTGATGAAGAATGTATTCAAATTATCGCGCTGCGTCAGCCTACTGCGGGTGATTTACGATTAGTAACGGGTATCTTAAAAACGATTACCGATCTTGAACGTATCGGCGACGAAGCCACCAGTATCGCCAAAATGGCGTTAAATTTATCGGAAAAAGACCGTCCGAAGAAAAATTACCGCGAATTACAATCGTTAGGTAATCATGTTTGTACAATGTTACGTGATGCATTAGATGCCTTTGCACGGTTTGATGTTGATCAAGCATTAAAAGTGGCCAGTGAAAATCAATATATTGATGCTGAATACGAAAGTATTGTGCGTCAGTTGATTACTTACATGATGGAAGATCCGCGAGCGATTACTCGAGTGATTGATATGATTTGGTCTGCGCGATCATTAGAACGAATTGCTGATCATGCTCATAATGTTTGTAAACACATTATTTATTTGGTTGAAGGCAAAGATGTGCGTCATCTGAGCATTGAAAAAATGGAAAAGATGTTGAATCGTCCCCGTTAATTTCGACTGAACGTCAATGTTAGATCTTGAGACCCATAATCATTATCTGAAAGCTGGTCAGGTAAGGCGAAGTCATGCAAAATGACCGCAAACTCTGAATATAAGTGACTAAAATGGAACAACAGACTGAAAATGATATTTTGGCGGCCGTTGATCTAGGCTCCAACAGCTTCCATATGATTATTGCTCGATTGCGTGATGGTCATTTTCAAGTAGTCGATAAGCTTCGTGAAATGGTGCAATTGCGAGCAGGCTTAGACAAACACAACGAGTTGTCAGAAGAAGCACAAGCCCGCGCCATTGCCTGCTTAGAACGATTTGGCGAACGTATTAAAGACCTACCTGCAAGTAGTGTGCGAGTCGTGGGCACCAATACTTTACGCATCGCTGAAAATAGTCGACCTTTTTTAGCCAAAGCACGACGTGCCTTAGGACATTCTATTGCCATCATTGCTGGTGAAGAAGAGGCAAGACTGGTTTATATGGGGGTTGCTCGTGCCTTGGCGTTTGATCAGGCGCGCCGATTGGTCATTGATATTGGTGGTGGCAGTACCGAGTTTATTATCGGTGAAGGGTTTAATGGCTTAAGGCGCGAAAGTTTAGAAATGGGTTGTGTCAGTTTCTCGCAACGCTTTTTTGCTGATGGCACGATCACCAGAACACGAATTCAAATTGCGTTAATTGCTGCCGGATCTCGAATACGAGCGATTCAACAACCTTATCGAAAAATGGGATGGACAGAAGCGGTAGGTGCATCCGGTACTATTCGTTGCGTTGCCAGTATCGTTAAAGAAAATGGTTGGGCTGATGATGGCGTCATAACGCCTGAATCGATTGATAAACTGATTGATGCAATGGTGGAAGCGGGTCATATTGATGCCTTGCAAATAGAAGGTTTAAGTAGCGAGCGTACCAATGTATTAGCGGGCGGCGTCTGTGTTTTAAAAGCGGCTTTTGAACGCCTTAATATAGAACGAATGATCGTATCCGATGGCGCATTGCGAGAAGGGTTATTGTATGACTTGTTAGGCCGTATTCAGCATGATGATGAACGTGATCGTACCGTTGTATCATTAGCGAGACGCTATCAAGTGGATGAAGAACATGCCGAACGAGTCAGTGTGATGGCGACCCAATTTTTTGAACAAGTGGCTAAAGATTGGTTGGTTGATAACGATGAGCACTTGCAACATTTGCAGTGGGCAGCAAAATTACATGAAGTAGGTTTGGCTATTTCTCATGACCAGTTTCATAAACACTCTGCTTATCTGGTCGAAAACTCTGATTTACCGGGATTCTCACGGGAAGAACAACACGCGTTAGCAGTGATGGTACGTGGTCAACGTCGTTCATTTCCGAAAAAAGAGCTTAGAAAACTGCCCGATGAAGTGCAGCAAGCGACCGAAAGATTGACCGTATTATTACGATTGGCAATGGTATTTAATCGTGGTCGTTCTGAACAAACGGATACCATTGTTGCTTTAACGGTTACAGAAAAAGGTTTACGACTAAGTTTGCCTGCGGGATGGTTAAGTGAACATCCTTTGACCGAATCAGATCTCCTTCGTGAAGCGGAATATATTAAAAATATGGGACTTAAATTGAAGATCCGTGAAAGTTTGTTGGATGAAAGCTAAAGGTTTGTAAGACTTAGTCAGCTTTCAGAATACAAATTGAATAAACGCCTCAATATGTAAAGCACATTGAGGCGTTTATTTTTTAGAATTTCAATGTCACCCCAGCATAAACAGAACGTCCAACACCTGGCACGGTTGTTCCCCATGGCACACTTGAACCCATTGTTGCGCCTTGTCCTACATAAGCACCTGAAAGCGGTGCCGAATATAAGCGATCAAATAGGTTTTCTACGCCAACATCAAACCGAGCTTGTTTCCATTCATAACGGGTTCTTAAATTAATAAGTCCATAACCTGAAGTGGACATTTCATTACGTTCATCATTGACTTTATCTTTGGCCGAAACAACTTCCCACTCGACCGTGTTATGCCAATTATTGATGTTGTGTTCAACAGCGAATCGGGCGTTAAGAGGCATTATGTTATAAAGGTTGTCACCCGTATCGCGATTTTCACCACGTACGTAGTTCAGATTTGCTTTAGCGATAAATTGACCGTAATCACTTGATTCTGATAATGTTTTATAGCCTGAAACATCAAGTCCATACAGTCTTGCTGAAACGTTTTCGTAGCGCAAATATACAAAGTCATTGGTTACAGTAGGGTTCTTTATTCTTCCCGCATCAATATAGTCGTCAACATAGCTAAGATAAGGCGTAACCGCCATCCCCCACTCTTTTTGTTCCGCATCATGCCAATCTGCCGTTGCACTGACGGTGTGAGCAATTTCAGGGTTAAGCGCCAGATTACCGACATAGCCATTACCATCGCCAACAAGGTTAACCATGTTCATTGCCATCGCCATGGTTGACCAGCTATATCGTTCATAAAGGTTAGGTGAACGTGTTTTTTGAGCATAACCAAATTCGTAAGACTGCCTATCGGTCGGTGTGAATTTAGCAAGCAAGGTTAGATCAATGTTGTCATCTGATTTTTTATGGTTAGCAGCATTGAAGGCATTCGCATCAGCGCTATACATACTGCTATAACCTTGAACATTATCAGTATCCATTTTGACGTTTTCATAACGCAAGCCTGCCAGCGTCATCCAGCGTGAAGTCCAGTTAGCTTCCCATTCTGCAAACACACCATAACGATCACGTTGACCATTATTGATATTCAAGAAGGTATTGGGTGCCATCATCATGCCTGTGCCCGATGCTTCCCAAAAATCATCCAGTTTATAACGTTGTAAATCTGTACCAACACGAAGTAAATCGCGTTCAGATAGAATAATTTCAGTTTTTAAGCTCAATCCCGTGTTGTGGCCTTCTGTTTCCATTGGCATGCCGGGAGCTGTACCATATAAAAACTGTTTATCATCGCCAAACTGCATTTTATGGTTGGTTTTTTCGTTATACAGTGAGGTTTCAACGGAGCCCCAATTAAACCCTCCTTTGTACATTAGGTTAATTTGATTACTTTTGTTTTCAACCATGTCCATCCGTTGGTTAGGCCAACCTTGATAAGGAATATTTTGATGCGCCAGTTTAAGTTGCAATAAGTGATTATCTTTATGTAAAGCGATACCTAAAGATTGATTGTTGGATTCATAACTGCTTGAACCCACTTCATCACTATCAAGAAAACCGCGATCGCTGGCGGCAGGTCCAGCTTGTTTAAAATGGCCACCAGCCGAATAATTATTGGCTTTTGCCGTTGAACCGTTGTAATTAATGCTGAGGTTTTCAGTCGCTAATGTTGCTGAAACATTGGCACCGCGTGTGTCCCCATTAGAACGATAGTATGTACCGAGTTCGCCTTTAGTCAGTACTTCGTCTGGCGATTGAGCAAACTCAGGTGAGTTAGATTCAACAGCAATCGTTCCGCCAATACTATCGCCACCCATGCTAACAGGAGAAATACCACTGTATAACTTAACGCTCTGGACATTGGTTGGATTAATATAAGACAACGGAGGATTCATGTGATTGGCGCAGGCAGAAATAAGATCCATGCCATCTACTTTAATTCTAAGACGATCATCTGCAAAACCATGCACGACGGGTAAGCTAGAAACTCCGCCAGCACCATAAAGCGAAACGCCAGGCATGCCTTTAAGTAATTGAGCTGTATCACTCACCGAAGATTGTTTAGCATTAATATCGTTTTTATCAAGTTGTGCATTTGGCTTCAAGAACGAGTCTAAGGACTGACCAGATACCATTACTTTGTCTAACGTTAAGCTATCATCAACATGCTCTGCATAAGCAACGGGACTCATTGCGCTGAGCATTAGGAAAGGCAGGGGTAATAATTTAAAATATGACATGATTTTAGTTCCATAAAATAACCCTACTATTTTACTGACCACTTAAACTTAACAAATGTGTTTTATCAAGAATCACTGTGTGAAATAACGCAATATTGTTTATTTATGACATGTTAATCTGCTCTAGTTTTATTATTTGATGAAGGTTTTAATTGATGGAAGCGATAACCAGCTCATATATTGCTGCTTTTTTATTAGGCTTATTTAGCACGGTACATTGTATTGCCATGTGTGGTTCGGTGATTGGTGCCTTGACCTTAAGTTTGCCTAAGGAAATACGTGAAAATCAGTCTAAAATGTTTCCTTATGTCCTTAACTATAATCTGGGTCGATTATTTAGTTATGGCTCGGCAGGGGCGATTGTTGGCTTATTAAGTTCACCGTTAGTTAATATTAATGGCCATCAAGTATTGCAATACCTCTCGTTGGTGGTGATGATTGCGATGGGCTTATATTTGGCGGGTTGGTTTCCTAAGTTTGCTCGAATGGAAAGAATGGGTGCACCTATTTGGCGTTGGTTACAACCGATAGGACAAAAATTATTACCCGTAAGGACACGTTCGCAAGCCTTGTTTTTAGGCGTTATTTGGGGCTGGTTACCCTGTGGTTTGGTGTATTCAGCATTAGCGGTTGCTGCAACAGCGGGCGACCCTGTCAAAGCATCGTTAGTGATGTTAGCGTTTGGTGCAGGTACTTTGCCTGCGGTAATGGGAGCCGGTTTATTCACTGGCATATTATCGGCGATGGCAAGAGTCAAACATTTAAGGCAAGTGGCAGGCGTATTGATTATCGCGATGGCATTGGCAACGACATTTTGGCCAATGACTATGGATCATGGTGCTGACAACGGCGAACAAACCGATCACAGTAGCCATCAACATCATTCAATGTAAGGGCGGACATAGATATGAAAAAAATCTTAGGTCAATCGCCACAAATTACCCATTTACTACGCACTATCCCGATGATTGCGGCCAGTGAAGCCAGCGTTTTAATTTATGGTGAAACGGGCACTGGTAAAGAGCTGCTTGCCCAAGCCTTGCATTCTGAAAGCCGACGACGAGATAAACCATTAGTTGTTATTAATTGTGCAGCGTTACCGAGCGATGGTATAGAAATAGATTTATTTGGTCGTGCTAATGCACTGGGCGAAATAGAGCATCGTGGTCGTTTATTGGCCGCAGAAGGTAGCACCATATTTTTTGATGAAGTCGATGCGTTACCTTTATCGGTTCAAGCGAAAGTTTTGCGGTTTTTGGAAGCAGGCGAGTGTCAGTTGCAAGGAAGCCATAAATTGCACCTTGCTGATGTACGGATTGTGGCGGCGACAAGCGCAAATTTACAACAAGAAGTGACCGCAGGTCGCTTTAGAGCAGATCTATTTTATCGCCTGCAAGTGGTGCCGATTGAAATGCCAGTATTAAGAGAGTGTCGTGATGATATTACCTTGTTATTACGCCATTATACCCGCGAATTTTCTGGTGATAATGCGGTCGTGCGTTATTCAAAAACCATTGAACATTGTCTGCTGACGTATGCTTGGCCCGGTAATGTTCGCGAGTTAAAAAACTTCTGCCAACGCATGGCGTTACTCTATCCGGGAAAAGTGCTGGTGGAAGAAGATTTGCCGCCAGAAATGTTGCCAGAAGTCACCGCTAGTCATCATGTATTTACGTTGCCGCCAACTGGAATTGATTTAGCACGCGTAGAGTTAGACTTGATTGAGCAGGCTTTGGAACTGGCCGCAGGTAATCGTTCACGAGCAGCAAGGTTACTAGGGATAAGCCGTGATACCTTATTGTATCGAATGCAAAAATACTCATTATCGCCTTGATGTATTAAAGTAGCGGCTATTCACCGTTTTAATTTCAAAGGTTTAACATGAAACAGTATTTAGCATTGCTACAAGATGTGATGGCAAATGGCGCTGATAAAGGCGACCGTACCGGAACGGGCACACGCTCAGTATTTGGACGACAAGTCCGTTACGACCTAGCTGAAGGTTTTCCGCTACTCACCACCAAAAAACTCCATATCAAAAGTATTTTGCACGAATTGCTGTGGTTTTTAAGTGGCGATACCAACATCAAATATCTTCAAGATAATGGCGTATCAATCTGGAATGATTGGGCAACACCTGAAGGGGAATTAGGACCCGTTTATGGTGCGCAATGGCGTAACTGGAAAGGGGAAGATGGACAGGTTTTTGATCAAGTCACTGCGCTTGTTGAGGGTTTAAAAAATAACCCGAATAGTCGCCGTCATATTATCAGTGGTTGGAATGTTGCTTTATTGCCTGATGAAAGCAAAAAGCCTTGGGAAAACGCAGCTGCTGGCTTAATGGCTTTGCCACCTTGCCATTTGTTGTATCAATTTTATGTCGCTGACGGCAAGCTCAGCGCTTCTTTGTACATTAGATCCAATGATTTGTTTTTGGGTAATCCTTACAACACGGCATCACTCGCTTTTTTAACGCATATGTTAGCCCAACAATGTGATTTGGCTGTCGGTGAAATCATCATTAGCATTGGCGATGCACATATTTATACTAATCATTTTGAGCAAGTCGCCGAGCAAGTGACGCGTACGCCGAGTCAATTACCAAAACTGTTGATTAAACGTAAACCTGCATCCATTTTTGATTATCAGTTTGATGATTTTGAGATTGTTGATTATCAACCGCAAGCACATATTTCGGCACCGATAGCGGTATAAGATTAAGCTTAGTTTAAGTTAGATGCTTTATAACGGGTGTCTATACATCTTTAAGGAGTAAGAAATATGACGCAACAAACTCAACTTTCGACCTATCCGGTTTGGGATAGAACCGTACGCATCTTTCACTGGTTGAATGTGATCTGCGTGTTATCGTTAATTGCGATTGGCGTGGCGATTTTGAATAGCAAAGCACTAGGCGTGACTAATGATGGCAAAATCCTATTAAAAACCGTACATGTTTATTTTGGTTATGTGTTTGCGATTAATTTAACATGGCGCATTATCTGGGGGTTTATTGGTAATCGGTATTCACGTTGGAAATCAATCATACCGTTTAATGCAGAGCATCGTGCTCAATGGGCGGCGATGAGACATGGGGCAAAAAATGGTAAACCAGTAGGCTTTTTAGGTCACACGCCGATTGCCCGATTGATGGTCGGTTTTTTGTTTTTGATTATGTCGATACAAGCGATTACGGGACTTGTGTTGGCTGGCACAGACGTTTATATGCCGCCATTTGGTAACACAATTAAAGAATCTATTGCGATTGGTGCAACCGCATCTGAATTTATTAAGCCTTATTCAAAAGATGGTGTGGATGAGATTGCTTATAAAGAAATGCGTGATATGCGAAAACCATTTGCAGTAACCCATTATTATGTATTTTATGTCTTGTTAGCAGCCATTTTCTTACATTTATTGGGCGTTATTGTCAGTGAATTACGTGAGAGAAATGGTTTGGTTTCAGCAATGTTTAGTGGTAAAAAAGTGTTTGCTGAAAAACCTATTGATACAGAATAATGACTATTTATAACTGTTCACTGACAGCAAGCCGAAGTCTGAAAACATCTCATCGCCTCAAGCTTTAGTCTGATAAATAAGAAGATTATGGATTCGATGGGAAGCCATAATCTTCTTAAAATGAATAACTAGGTAAGACTTTTTAATTGTTCGATGCAGCTTGGGCAGTTTAATAACGCCATCGTTTCGTTACCTTCTAACATGCCTTCCAAATGCTCCATACTGTGTGCATTGTTCACTTTCCATTGTGCGGTAACGGTCGGTGCGTGGAATACCACCGCGGCATTGGGTGTTATTGGTGATGGAACTAGTTGAGCCAAATGCCATTTATATAATGTTGGATTCGCAAGCAGTCTGAATAAGGGTGATGTTTCGCTGCGTTCAGGCAAACTTTGCATATTCTGTTCTAACTCAGCCAAAATCGGTACTGCACGTTTTTCTTGTGGCGCACGTAATAAGCCCAACATTCGCACGAGACGCATTCTTCGAATACCGCCACTGAGCCACGATAATGGAATCGATAACATCAGCCCAGCGGTAACAGGCAGTAACCAGAAAAATAATTCTTTGCTCAGCAATATTGCAATGCCTGCGACAATAAAGCCGAATAAAGTATGACCATAATGAGTTCTGGCTACAACGGCCCATTTTAACGCACCATCATCACGTGATTGTGGCATCCAGCCGCTGTCTTTCCCGCGTAATATAGCCAGCACGACGCCAAACTGTGACACCATCAAAATCGGTGCATATAACGCTGACATCACCGCTTCTAATAACGTACTTAACGTCAACAGAATGGGACCACCGAAACGAAGACAGCGAGGAATATTAATCATCGCAGCAAACCAGCCAAATACTTTAGGCGCAGCGATCAAAGCCATCGAAACATAAAATAAGCTCAATGCACGTTCGGCATCAAATACTGGCCAGATAGGGAATAGAGAGAGATCAGAAAAGTATTCAGGGCGTACCACATAGGCCTGAATCGCAATGGCTAGACCGACAACAATTAAAGACAACCAAAAGACCGCACTCAAATACGACATCAATCCGGAAAAAATATGTAAACGGGTCGGAAATACAAAGCCTCGGGCAAACATAAACGGCGTATGTTGTAGATTGCCTTGGCACCATCTGCGATCGCGAATTAACACATCGATTAATGACGGTGGTGCTTCTTCAAAAGAGGCATCAATATCGGTATCAAAACGCACCCCCCAACCAGCACGACGAAGTAAAGCGGCTTCAATAAAGTCATGACTTAGTACATTGCCACCAAAAGGTGGTTTACCGGCTAAAATCGGCAGGCAAGATGATTCTGCAAAAGCCTTCGTACGAATAATGGCGTTATGTCCCCAAAAATTTGAAGATACGCCATGCCAAGCGGATAAACCTTCGGCATAGATCGGTCCGAAACAATGATTAGCAAATTGTTGTAAACGACCATATAAGGTTTCAGCACGAACGATCGTTGGTAATGTTTGGATTAAACCTACACCAGGTGCGGCAGCCAATCTACGAGACAAGGTAATAAAACAATCAGCACTCATAACGCTGTCAGCATCAAGCACAATCATGGCCTCATAAGCACCACCCCAGCGTTGCACCCAATCAGCAATATTGCCGGCTTTGCGTTCTTCATTATTCTGACGACGTCGATAATAAATCGGGCAATCAGTTTTAGCATCATTGGTCAGTTCAAAAAAAGCTTCTTCTTCTCTTACCCAGGCATCAGCACGGTTAGTATCACTCAGAATAAAAAAGGCATATTTGCCGGGCGCTTTGTCTAGCAAATCATCTCGCATCGCTTCAAGTGCTGCTTTGATGCGATAAGGTTCTTCATTATAAATAGGCAATAAAATCGCGGTGGTAAAGCCGACATCTGTTTCTTTATGCTTGAGAAACCGTGGTTTTAAACACATCAAAAAGCCGAGTATAGCTTGAGAAAAGGCAAAGGAAATCCAGAAGAAATTAATGCTGAACAGCACCAAGAAAACCCACTGTAGATTAGTGACTGTATTGGTACTCAATACCCCGTACATTTCTGTTACGCCGTAGATTGATAAGCCTAAGGTAATGGCAATTATCAATAAACGTGATAGTAAAATATGAATCGAAAAGAGCCATCTACTTTGTTTTTTACGTAGTGGAATACGAGGTTCATTTACTTTGTGGCGTGGCATCGATAACGGCGATTCTTTTGGCAAGGCCTTATCGTTAGGAAAAACTTTATTTTCTGTCATATTTTGTCTTTAAATTTAGAGCGACTATTGTGCCCAGTCTTCGCTTACCCAACGGTAAAGCCAAGTAGCGGCAACGGGCTTTTCATCACGCGTTAATTGAATGCGTAGTTCAGCTACGTCGGCGCTTTCAGGATCAAAAGTAACAAATACTCGTGCGCCTTTTGTGCCTGGGTTAGCTTCAAGATGGGCTTCAATGATCTTGCCTTTATTGATGCTTGCATTAACGTTAATATCTTTGATTTGTTCGGCGCTAAGATTGCTATAGTCGATAATGACTTCGCTGTTGTTATGCTCATCAAATATTTTTTGACCGCCTGCACTACGAACAATACGTGATTGTTCGTCATCAGATTTAAGGTCATCAGGCCACGTTAATTGATAAGAAAACGAATAAGGCTGGTCTTTTTTAAGGCCGCCCTCTGGTTGCCAATAGGCGACGATATTATCGTTAGCCTCAGAACCTGATGGAATTTCGACAAGCTCTACCTGACCTTTACCCCAATCATTAAGCGGCTCAACCCATGCAGATGGACGAGCATGATATTTGGCTTCAAGATCTTGATAATAATCAAAGTTACGATGACGCTGAATTAAACCGAATCCTTTTGGATTTTCATCAGTAAAGCCACTGACTTGCAATGAATGTGGGTTGGCCAGAGGTCGCCATATTTGCTCACCATTACCTTGAATAATGGCTAGCGCTTCAGAATCATGAACAGCTGGGCGGTAATCACGTTTATCTGGCGGATCTAAAGGACCATGCATAAACATTGAGGTGAGCGGTGCTAAACCGACATGTTCGAGGTCAACACGTGGATATAAAACAGCGGCGACATCGATACGCGTTGGCGAACCGGGGTAAATACCAAATCGATAAGCACCGGTAATACTTTCGCTATCAAGCAATGCATGTACCACAATGGCTTTTTGATGTCTTGATGGGCGTTCTATCCAAAAGCGTTTGAATACTGGATATTCTTCACCTTGCGGTTTAGCGACATTAATGGCGAGACCGCGTGAAGATAAACCGTAAACTTGTCCTTTGGAAACGGCACGAAAATAACTCGCACCTTGAAAGACCACAAATTCATCATTGTAATCAGGCTGATTGATCGGGTAATGCAATCGCATTCCTGCGTACTTACCGACTTCGGCGATTAGCTTTGCAATTTCAGGATCGGGCGTATGAAATGAGGATTCTGAGACATCGACCGGATAGGATTTGCCACTCTCTATGACGTTGATATCGACTAGCTCTTTAAATAAAGATCCCGGTGCAAATAATTGGACTGAAAATTTAGCGGGTGAATGTCCCCAAATGGCCGCATCTTGACGATAATTTATTTTCCGATACGTTGAGTAATCAAGACTTGTTAATCCTTTTGGCGCTTGTGGTAATGCTTCATATGGTTTTTTTGCTAACGCTTGAGCTAATTCACGAACGGTATTTTGGTTGAACGATTTTCCCTGTGAGGCGGTATCGCTGGATGAAGCTGATTCAGCAAAGGTGTTAGCAGAAGAGAAAAGTAGGGTCAGTGCGATTGCGAAAAACCTGTTTTTTAAGCGTGAAGATGGGTGTAAAGAAGAATTAAAAGCGAATGTACGCAAGATAAATAACCTCGGTCTGTAAAGTTTAAGTGGTGGTGGAGTGAAAATAACGTGTTTTGACCGCAAAAATAAGCAATGTATGGCTGTTATTTTAAAACCAACATTGGCTAAGTTTATACTAAGCGAGTACGCGATCACAAGAAAGCAAAAGACCAGAACGGCTACATCAAGCGCAAGCGTAAACCTAATTATTGCTAATTATTCAATGCTTATCAGTCATCCGTTGGCTGATTATTAACCGTTGATAAACTAGTCACCATTAATGGCCGTTGGTTGCTATTAGAGCTGGAGTTTGTCAGGCTAAGTTAAAGGAGAGGAGACCTTATGACCAAACCACAACGCGCCTTGTCGAGCACGATTTTATTACCCGTTTTTGCACCTGCAGTGATTATTTCATTCTTATTGATTCTTGGTACGCTAAGTAATCCTGAGTTAGCAGATGAAGTATTTAAAAATGCTCTCGCTTGGGTCACCGATACGTTTGGTTGGTTTTACATGTTGGCCACCGCGATTTTTCTGATCTTCATTACCTATGTGGGTTTTAGTCGTTGGGGCAATATACGACTAGGTTCTGATCATGGTGAACCGGAATATAGCTTTCCCGTGTGGTTTGCGATGCTGTTTTCTGCAGGCTATGGTATCGCCTTGTTATTTTTCGGTGTTTCCGAACCCGTACTGCATTTTTCACAGCCGCCTAATGCAACCGCAGAAACAATCAATGCTGCACGTGAAGCGATGCAAATCGCCTACTTTCATTGGGGACTGCATATTTGGGGGATCTACGGGGTAATGGGGTTAGTGTTGGCCTATTTTGCCTTTCGTCATGGATTACCGTTATCGGTGCGTTCTGCTTTGTATCCACTTATCGGCGATAGAATTTACGGTCCGATAGGTCATGTCGTTGATGTATTTGCGATTTTGGGTACTTTGTTTGGTTTGGCAACGACATTAGGTTTATCGGTCACCCAGATTAATGCAGGTCTTCATTATCTATGGAATGACATACCAATTAATACCACCGTACAAGTTATCGCGATTGGCTCGATTACGCTCGCCGCTATTGCTTCCGTTGTTTCTGGTATGGATAAAGGGATTAAAAATTTATCGATCTTGAATATGGTGTTGGCCGTATTTTTAATGATCATGGTGTTTTTTGTTGGTCCAAGCATTCATATTCTTGATGCCTTTGTACAAAACACCGGTGCTTATCTGGGCAGTATTGTTTCACGTACTTTTAATTTACAAGCTTATACCCATAGCGATTGGATCGGTAATTGGACATTATTCATCTTTGCTTGGACCATTTCGTGGTCACCTTTCGTCGGTTTGTTTATTGCCAAAATTAGCCGTGGCCGTACCATTCGTCAGTTTGTATTTGGTGTACTTGCTGTACCTACCTTGTTTACATTCTTATGGTTTGCAGTCTTTGGCGACACGGCATTGCATTTGATTATGGCTGAAGGTCAACAAGTGCTTATTACGGAAGTTCAAGCTAATCATGCTGTTGCTTTATTTGAATTTTATGATCTATTGCCCGCATCAACTTTTTTATCTGTTGTGACGGTATTTTTAATTATCACTTTCTTTGTTACCTCATCAGATTCTGGATCATTAGTCGTCGATTCCATCGCATCGGGTGGTGTACACGAAACGCCTATTTGGCAACGTGTTTTTTGGGCGTCATTAGAAGGTATTATTGCTGCCACACTGTTATTAGCGGGTGGTTTAAGTGCGTTACAAACCATGAGTATTTTAGCGGCGCTTCCCTTTGCCATCATCATGCTACTGGCGGTAGCCGGGCTGTGGCGAGCATTAGTGATTGAAGGTCATCGTGATGCAACGTTAGATGTTATTGGCACGTCGACACGCGGATTCAATCAGCAAGGAAGTTGGCGTAAACGGCTAAATAATTTATTCAAATTTCCAGAACAACCAAAGATCAATAACTTCATAGAAGAGATCGTAATACCTGCGATGGAAGATGTGAAAAAAGAGTTGGCCATTCATGGATGGAAAGCGAATATCACGACGGAAGAAAATGGCGTTATTTTTCAACTTGAGCGTGATGACGTTGTTGATTTTTATTATCAGGTACTAGCAACGGAGCATGTTGTTCCAGATGTGCATAATGAGAGCTCAAAAGAAACGATTCATTGGCAAGCCGATGTGTATTCTCGTAGCGGCGCATTGGGTTATGACTTGTATGGTTGTAGCCGTGAAGAAGTGATTCGTGATTTGATTGATCAGTTGGAGCAGTATTTTAGGTTTATGGATATTGCGCCGGGGCAATTACCTTGGAATGCCGTGTCGTAATTGCTAGATTTGTTTTGAAACCTAATGGATGCCCTTAATGCGAAGCTGAGCACCGGAAGAATTGAATGATCAAAATACTACGGTGTTTGAGCGTAGCGAGTTGCGTAGTATTTCATTCAGTTCTGAGGAGCGCAGGGAACCCGTTAGGGCGAGCATGGGATTGGCCTTTTTTGGTTCGTTTTTTGGCCACGCAAAAAATGAACATTAGGATTTAATTTCTGGGTACTTACCTACAAATGACTTAGGTTTGTTGTAATCATAAATTGTTTTTTTGATTAAAGGTCTAACGCTGCCGCTAGGCGTTCATTTCTTTTGCGTGGCCAAAAGAAACAGAACCAAAGAAAAGGCCACCCTTATCGCCTTATATCCAAAAACTAAGTTATTTAGTGGGCGTGGACGATAACTCGCTACGCTCAGACACTCGTCCACTTCATCCCACCAAATAGCTTAGTTTTTGGCGGCGATAATATGGGATTAAAAGGAAATACTCTAATTTTCATTTATTTTTATTAACGTATATACGGAGGCCGTAGTTTCTGAGGTGTTTATAGCTATTACACATGTTCTTTCTTTAGGTAACGCGCAAGTCCATCTAGATCGGGGAATATGGTGAACTCATTGACGCCTGCTAAGGTGAGGAATGACATTGCTTCATTGATGGAATCAATAGGTATTTCAAACTTTTTAAGTGCAATAGTAGAAATCTCGTCAAGTGGCTTGATAATATTTGAATGTAAGGTAAAAACGCTGCGTTGTGATGATTGACGAGATGTGTGTTGCGGTGGAAGTATGGCAACGACTTTTGAATCAAGACTTTTCGAGCTATCAATAAAGTATTCGTGGTACGTTCTCTCGAGATTTATATAGGGATTTATTATTACCTGTTTCCCATATTCTAGTTGATTAAGTTTGAATGGATCGAGGATCCAAATACAAGGTTTTATGGAGAGGGATTGTGGATTATCCAAAAGAGATGGCCGAAGTGCAAAGTATAGGGCCGCCGAGAAAGTTGTAGTCCAGTCCAGAAGCCTCGTAGGCAAACCGTGATGCTGCATTGCAAACAAAATGTCCCATGAATCGGCTTGCTTGCTTAGTAAGCCACCACCAAGAGACATGAAATCGTAGTAGAGGATTGATTCGAGATTCTGCTTCTTGAAGTCTTGTGCTGCTTGACGACCTAATCCGCAAAGTAGTTTCCAGCTATGATCATTATGGCCTCTGAAAAAGGGCATATCGCATCCCGATTCAGCTAATTTATCTAGATGTTGCTGAATCTGATGAAGAAATTGTGACCATTTTTTCATGAGTTACTCCGAGATATCTCTTGTTGTTAAAAGGAATACTATTTCCCTAAAAATTTATACATATTAGGGCTGAAAAAGTCTTAATTATTTAATTTTCAAACCGTAATATTTCATAAATGTCCCATCTCAGCAAAAGAAACCACTTCGCCATCACCGACCACAATATGATCCAACACTCGAATATCAACCATATCTAATGCTGATTTTAGGCGTTGGGTAATGTTGTAATCCGCTTGGCTGGGTTCGGCAATGCCTGAGGGGTGATTGTGAGCAAAAATTACCGCGGCGGCATTATGAGCGAGTGCTTGTTTAACTACTTCACGGGGATAAACTGACGCGCCATCAATCGTGCCGCGAAACAGTTCATCAAAGGCAATCATTCGGTGTTTATTATCGAGAAATAAGCAGGCAAAAACTTCGTAGGGATAAGCGCGCAGGCGCTGTTGCAAATACTGTTTAGTCGTTGCCGCATCGGTGAGTGCGTCGCCGCGAGATAAGGTCGATTCCATGTGGCGGCGACTCATTTCTAATACGGCTTGTAGTTGGGTATATTTAGCGGGGCCTAAGCCGTGTTGTTGGCAAAATTGTTTTTGGTCGGCTTCTAATAACGCACGCAAACTACCGAAACTTGTCAGCAAATGTCGCGCTAGTTCA
The DNA here is from genome assembly GCA_011053005.1 of Methylophaga sp. Lineage (GTDB taxonomy): Bacteria > Pseudomonadota > Gammaproteobacteria > Nitrosococcales > Methylophagaceae. The sequence goes on along the minus strand of DRHW01000019.1, from coordinate 157,229 downwards.
ACAGCAGAAAGCCCGGTTACGCCCGTTCTTAGGAATATCGCTAACAGTTCAGCATCAGATAAGATCGATGCGCCGTGTTTAAGTAGTTTTTCTCTAGGTCGCTCGTCGGCAGGCCAGTCCTTGATTGCCATTCAATTTATCCTTAAATATGAATTACAAAATTAATATACTGTTTTTAATAAAAACAATCACTTATTTTTGAATTAAAGTAGTAAAAATAGTATTCTGTGCGATCTTTATATTGATGATTAGTATTGAATGACCGGTAAACTTTTTATTAGAACCTTTGGCTGCCAGATGAATGAATATGATTCAGCAAAAATGGCAGATGTCCTCGCAGCATCACATCAGTTAGAACTGACGGAAATCGCGGAAGAAGCAGATGTGTTACTCCTTAACACCTGTTCTATTCGTGAAAAAGCACAAGAAAAAGTGTTCCATCAGTTGGGTCGCTGGAAAAAGTGGAAGGATACCAAACCTGGATTAGTCATCGGTGTTGGTGGTTGTGTAGCTAGCCAAGAGGGTGATGCGATTCGTCGCCGTGCGCCTTATGTTGATCTTATCTTTGGCCCTCAGACCTTACATCGCTTGCCTGAAATGTTGACCGATGTCAGACAAAGTCATAAACCTCGCATTGATATTTCATTCCCTGAAATTGAAAAATTCGATAATTTGCCTGCGGCAAAAGCAGATGGCCCGACGGCGTTTGTATCGATCATGGAAGGTTGCAGCAAATACTGCACGTTCTGCGTAGTGCCTTACACGCGTGGCGAAGAAGTCAGCCGTCCTGTTGATAAAGTGTTGCGAGAAATCCGCGGCTTAGCAGCGCAAGGTGTGCGTGAAGTCAATCTTCTTGGTCAAAATGTAAATGCTTATCGTGGCGAAGTTGAAGGTGATGAACCAGCCGATTTAGCATTGTTGATTCATTATGTGGCAGCGATTGAAGGTATTGATCGTATTCGTTTTACAACGTCACATCCTGTTGAATTCTCTGATAGTTTGATTGATGCTTTTGCTGAAGTACCTGAATTGGTGAATCACTTGCATCTGCCTGTGCAGTCTGGTGCTGATCGCATTTTGGCGATGATGAAACGTGGTCATACCGTTTTAGAATACAAAGCGAAAATTCGTCGTCTGCGTGAAGTGCGTCCAAATATTAGTATGTCGAGCGATTTTATTATTGGTTTTCCTGATGAATCGGATGCTGATTTTCAAGGCACAATGAATTTGATCAATGATATTGGTTTTGATCATTCGTTTAGCTTTATTTATAGCCAACGTCCCGGTACGCCTGCAGCAGCATTTTTAGATTCTGTGCCTGATGATGTAAAAAAAGAACGTTTGAAAATCGTTCAAGAGCGATTATTAGAACTTGAAGCAGGCCACAGCCAAGCAATGGTGGGATCAACACAGCGTATTTTGGTTGACCAAGTTGCTGAACGTGTTGTTGGCGAAATAAAAGGTCGTACCGAAAATAACCGTACCGTTGTCTTTGCGGGTGATCAATCATTGATCGGCAAGTTTGTTGATGTGGTTATTACCGAAGCTTACAGCAACTCATTACGCGGCGAATTACTTGCTGATAGCGTTATCAGCTAACCCTTTAGGATACTTTATTAGTGACCACTCCAGCTCCTTCATTGGATAGTATAAGTTTTGAATTAATACCTTCTGACAACCCACGTTTAGCCAATCTGTGCGGTCATCTTGATGAACATTTACGGATGATGGAACGCGGTTTTGGTGTTGAAATTAATAATCGTGGCGGTCAGTTTCAAGTCATCGGTAAAGCTGAAATCTTACCGAGCGTGCAAGAAGTTATTCACGAACTTTATGCTGAAACAGCGCAAACAATATTAGTCCCTGAACAAGTTCATCTTGCTATTCGCCAAACTGGCGGTGCCGATACGATTGTTCATGTCGAACAAGATGAAATTGTCATTAAAACGAAACGCGGTTTAATTAAAGCGCGTGGCGATAATCAACAAGAATATTTACGCAAAGCAATGACATATGACATCAATTTTGGTGTCGGTCCTGCGGGAACAGGTAAAACCTATTTGGCGGTTGCCTGTGCGGTTGAAGCATTAGAGCGTGATTTTGTACGTCGTATTTTATTGGTTCGTCCTGCTGTTGAAGCCGGTGAAAAACTCGGTTTTTTACCGGGTGATTTAAGCCAAAAAGTCGATCCGTATTTACGCCCTTTATATGACGCTTTGTATGAAATGTTGGGTTTTGAACGTGTTGCCAAGCTGATTGAGCGTAATGTGATTGAAGTTGCGCCACTTGCCTATATGCGTGGCCGTACCTTGAATGAATCATTCGTTATTTTGGATGAGGCGCAAAATACCACTGCTGAACAAATGAAAATGTTTTTAACGCGTTTAGGTTATAACTCGACGGCGATGATTACCGGCGATATCACACAAATCGATTTACCGAGTTCACAAAAATCAGGTCTTCGTCACGCGATTGAAGTGTTGAAAGATGTTGAAGGCATTGGTTTTACTTTCTTCCAAGCAAAAGACGTGGTGCGTCATGCTTTAGTACAGAAAGTGATTCTTGCTTACGAAAAAGCGGAACGAGCTCAGTTGTGACGGTAACGGTTGATCTGCAGATCGCCTATGAAGGACAAGTGCCAGATCTTGCACTTTTTCAACAATGGGCAGAAGCAGCCTTGCAAGAAGATGTAACAGAAGACTGCGAATTAAGTATTCGACTCGTTGAAGTTGAAGAAAGCGCTGAGTTAAACAGCACTTATCGTGGGAAATCTGGCCCAACCAATGTGTTGTCTTTTCCTTTTGAATCACCGATTCCTATGGAGCCTATTTTGTTAGGCGACTTGGTTATTTGTGTGCCAGTCGTTGATAAAGAAGCATTGGAACAAGCCAAACAAAATGAACATCATTGGGCTCATTTAGTCGTGCATGGTTGTTTGCACTTATTAGGCTATGATCACATTGAAAATGATGAAGCTGAAGAAATGGAAGCTTTTGAGATAGAAATTTTGCAAACATTAGCGATAGATAATCCTTATCTAGAGCAAGGAGATCCAGCATGAGTGAAGGACGATCGAGCGAGTCTTTTACCAAGTCACAGTCGTGGTTAAAACGACTCAGTAAATTCTTTTGGGAACCAGAAGATCAGGAACAATTGATCGATTTGCTACGCAGTGCGTCACAGCGGCATATTCTTGATGCGGAAGCATTGTCCATCGTCGAGGGTGCGTTGAATGTTTCGCAAATGAAAGCGCGTGACATTATGATTCCGCGGTCACAAGTGGTGATGGTTTCACGCGATGCTACAGCAGAAGATATGCTCAAGCTGATTGCTGAAACGGCCCATTCTCGTTTTCCAGTTATTGATGACGATCGTGATGATGTCATCGGTATTTTGTTAGCAAAAGATCTGCTGGCGGCTGTTGTCACCGCAGGGAAATTTGATTTTGATTTACGTGAATTATTACGACCTGCGGTATTTATTCCTGAGAGTAAGCGCTTAAATGTTTTGTTACGTGAATTTCGTGCTCGTCGTAATCATATGGCGATTGTGGTCGATGAATATGGTGGCGTTGCGGGCATTGTGACCATCGAAAATGTGCTTGAGCAAATCGTCGGTGAAATTGATGATGAACATGATATCGATGACGATGCGCCTATCGTACAACGTAGTGATAATACTTATGTGGTGAAAGCACTGACCGAAGTAGAAGACTTTAATGAACATTTCGGCGTCGAATGGAGTGATGAAGATTTTGATACCATTGGTGGTCATGTTGTAAATCAATTTGGTCGATTACCCGCACGAGATGAGAAAGTAACAATTGGTAGTTTAGAATTTACGGTATTACGCGCAGACAATCGTCGCGTGCACTTACTTGAAATGAGCATTTTACCTCCCGCCGAACAGGATACAGATCCCGAATAATGACAAACGTGATGAAGCAGGCTTTTTTAACGTGGCGAGGCGATCTGATTGCCTTGATGGCAGGCATGTTACTGCCTTTATCCTTTTCCCCCTTTCATTATTATCCTGTTGCCGTTATCAGTTTAACCTTGCTATTTGTATGTTGGCAGGGCATTTCAGCTAAACAGGCTGCTCGTCGAGGATTTTTATTTGGCTTAGGCTTTTTCGGTGTCGGCGTGTCATGGGTTTATGTGGCGATTCATGACTTTGGTAGCTCAGGTATGCCTTTGGGTGTGTTGCTTACCGCTCTATTTGTGGCTTTTTTTGCTTCATATCTCGCATTTGTCGGCTGGGCAATTAAAAAAATCAGTCCGGGCATTTTGTCGACGGTTGATTTTGTCTTGTTACTACCGGTTGCTTGGCTAGTATTTGAATTTTTTAAAGGTTGGTTTTTAACCGGTTTTCCTTGGTTGGAAGTTGGTGCCGGTCAAATTGACGGACCTTTAAGTGGTTACACGCCGATTATTGGTGTGTTAGGCGTATCGTTATTAACGGCTATTTCTGCCGGATTATTGGCAGCAGCTTGGCAGGCTCGACGTGCTTCTTTATCAATTATTGTGTTGATCATTTGGGCTGGCGGCTATTTCTTAAAGCCTGTTTTATGGACTCAACCAGTCGATAAAGAAATTAAAGTCACGATTGTCCAAGGTAATATTCCACAAGATATTAAATGGAATCCCGATCAGTTATATAAAACGTTAGCGTTATATAAGGCGAGAACAGAACAGCATTGGGATAGTGACTTGGTTGTTTGGCCTGAAAATGCGGTGACGGTGTTTTATCATCAAGTGAAAAAGTTCTATCTTGATCCATTAGAAAAAGAAGCAATAGCCAATAAAACCGATATTTTGTTGGGTTTGCCAGTATTGAATGAGAAGACCGACGAATATTACAACAGCATTATGTCCTTGGGTTTACAGCAAGAATTTTATTATAAAAGCCATTTAGTGCCGTTTGGTGATTATGTTCCCTTCGAATGGCTGCGCGGTGTAATTAAGTTTTTTGATTTACCGATGTCGGCATTTCGTCCTGGTCCTATTTCTGAACAGTTAGTGCATGCCGCAGGTCACGCAGTTGGTCTGTCGATTTGTTATGAAGATACTTTTTCTACGGAAGTATTACGTAGTGTTCCCAAGGCGGCTTTTTTAGTCAATGCGACGAATAATGCATGGTACGGTGATTCATTTGCGCCACATCAACATCTACAAATTTCACAAAATCGCGCATTAGAAACGGGTAGAGCAACGGTACGCGCCACTACCAATGGTGTTTCGGCATTGATTGACTTTAAAGGCAATTTACAGCAACAAACAGAACAGTTTGAAGAGGCAACGTTGACGGGTAATGTGCAGCCGCGTCAGGGGGCAACACCTTATGTAATGTGGGGTCAATGGCCTTTATGGTTGTTGTCATTGTTTATGCTGATCGCATGGGCATATTATCGACGAGCAGTAAAATAGGTAGATTGACTGATGCAGTTATTAACCATACAGCGAATCTTAGGTATTTTATTAAGTTTATTTAGTATCACTATGTTGCCGGCGATGGCGGTTTCTTTTTATTATCAAGATGGTTCAATCCGAGCCTTTATCGATGCCTTTATTTTGTTGCTTGTCACCGGTCTCGTTTTTTGGTTTCCTGCACGACATCATCGAAAAGAACTTAAAATACGCGATGGTTTTATTGTTGTTGTTATGTTCTGGATTGCTTTGGGAATAGCGGGGGCATTACCCTTTTTTCTGACTGAAGTGCCTAAAATGTCATTTACAGATGCCGTTTTCGAATCAATGTCTGGTTTGACCACGACAGGTGCAACTGTTTTGACCGGCTTAGATACATTACCCAAGGCAGTATTATTCTACCGACAGTTTCTGCAATGGATAGGAGGTATGGGTATCGTGGTGTTAGCGGTGGCGATCTTGCCATTATTAGGTGTCGGTGGCATGCAGCTCTATCGTGCGGAAATGCCAGGGCCAATGAAAGATTCTAAGTTGACGCCGCGTATCACCGAAACAGCGAAAGCATTGTGGTATATCTATTTAAGCTTAACGATTATTTGTGCTACGGCATATTATTTTGCTGGTATGAGTGGATTCGATGCTGTTGCCCATAGCTTCTCAACCGTAGCGATTGGTGGGTTTTCAACTCATGATGCCAGTATTGGCTATTACAATAGTCCGACGATAGAAATGATTACGGTGGTATTTATGCTGTTAGCGGGTGTAAATTTTGCTCTTCATTTTTTGGGCTGGCGTCATCGCTCGATTAAGCATTATTGGGCTGATGCTGAGCTACGAACCTATATTTCGATTCTATTTATAATTTCATTAGTTGCATCCGGTTATTTATACTTTACGAATACTTATTCTGATCCATGGTCTGCAATTCATCATGGTATTTTCCAGACGGTATCAATCGGAACTACAACGGGATACACAACAACGGATTACTCAGTTTGGCCGGGATTTTTACCTGTTTTATTATTGATGGTGAGTTTCGTTGGCGGCTGTGCAGGCTCTACAGCAGGAGGAATTAAAGTCATCCGCGTGATGTTGTTATTTAAACAAGGTTACCGTGAAGTTTTACGCTTGATTCACCCTAATGCTGTGTTTGCGATTAAGGTGAATAATAAAGCTTTACCTCCAAGAGTAGTCGGTGCTGTTTGGGGCTTTTTTGCGATGTATGTATTTTGTTTTAGCATTATGCATTTGTTTTTAATGGCGACAGGGCTGGATATTGTGACGTCATTTTCTGCTGTCACTGCATGTTTGAATAATCTTGGCCCAGGTTTAGGTGAGGTAGGATCTAATTTTAGTAGTATTAACGCACCAGCAAAGTGGGTGTTATGTGTTGCTATGTTATTGGGTCGGCTTGAGATTTTTACTTTATTAGTAGTTTTAACTCCTGCATTTTGGCGGCGTTAATCATGAGTAAAGCCCAGGAAAAGTGGGATGCAATTTATGATAATAGACAATATAGTCCAACCGCTTCTTTAGTTTTAACGCAAAACCAGCATTTATTACCGAAGCAAGGCATCGCATTAGATTTGGCGTGTGGTCAAGGTGGCAATGCCGTGTTATTGGCAAAGTCAGGTTTGGATGTGTCGGCTTGGGATGTATCGCCGGTTGTCATTCAGCAGTTACAAGACTTTTCTGCTAAAAATAATCTAGCTATTAATTGTCAAACACGCGATGTGATTGCATCGCCGCCAGAACCCAATAGTCTGGATGTATTAGTGGTGAGTTTCTTTCTTGATCGCCGCTTATGTGAGAGCTTGTTATCTGCTTTACGTCCGGGTGGCTTATTGTTTTATCAAACATATTGCCAGCAAAAAATAGAAAACAAAGGGCCTGAAAATACGAATTTTTTATTGACAGATAATGAGTTGCTTAGCTTGTTTTCAACAATGAAAGTTCGTGTCTATCGAGAAGAATCATTACTGGGCGATCATCAGCTAGGTTGGCGTAATCAAGCGCTGTTAGTCGCAGAAAAATAAACGTTCCTGAATGTATGGCGCATCTGATGTTTGTGTCATATATACGAATATTAGATTTGAAGTGTAGGCTTTAATACGGTGAAAAAGTGGTATTGATTGTTGATCAACAACCCTGTGATTTCATTGTTCTTTGCTTGTACTTTGAGCAATGCTTAAATAAATAAAACTTGCCGACATAGATTTTGGCAGGTAGAATTACGCGGTTCTAAAGCCTTGTTTTTTCATGGCTCACGATTTCTTTTTAGATAACACACAAAACGAGAACAGATATGAAAGCTGATATCCACCCAGAATATAATGAAATCGACGTTACTTGTAGCTGTGGTAACTCGTTTAAAACTCGCTCAACACGTAGCACTGCATTGACATTAGACGTGTGCTCAGAGTGTCACCCGTTTTACACCGGTAAGCAAAAAATGCTTGATACTGCGGGTCGAGTTGACAAATTCCGTCAAAAATACGGAAAATAATTTGCTTGGCTTTGTTTATGGCCTAGCATTTTAAGAGTTGATATAACGTGTTTGTACAGTACTGTACAGTTCGTCGTATATTACAAAGCCTCTGCTGGTTAGCAGGGGCTTTGTTGCTTTTAACACTCACGGGTTGTGCTCAAAATCCTGTTACCGGTAATCAAGACTTTGTGCTGCTGGGTGTTGATAGCGAGATTGCAATTGGCCGCGCTAACCATCCCAAAATTATCGAACAATATGGACGATATGACGATGAGTCAATACAGGCTTATGTGCAGTCAGTAGGTGATAAGTTAGCTTCAGTCAGTCATCGCCCTGAATTACTCTATCGTTTCACAGTGTTAGATTCTCCTGTCATTAATGCGTTTGCATTACCCGGAGGTTATATCTATATCACCCGTGGCTTAATGGCTTATTTGAATTCTGAAGCGGAATTAGCTGCCGTATTAGGCCATGAAATTGGTCACGTAACGGCTCGACATGGGGTGCGTCAGCAAAGCGCCTCACAAGCCGCTAATTTAGGTTATACCATTGGCTCTATTTTAATCCCTGAGTTACGTGGCGGACCTTCTCAAGATTTGTTTAATGTATTAGGCGGTGCGTTGCTCAGCGGTTACGGGCGTGATCATGAGTTGGAGTCTGACGGCTTAGGTGCTGAATATCTCGCATTAGCAGGATACGAGCCGAAAGCGATGATTGATGTGATTCGAGTGCTTAAAGATCAAGAAATATTTTCAGCCGCCGAAGCAAAAAAACAAGGGCGCGAGGTGCAAGGTTATCATGGCCTGTTTGCTAGTCATCCCGATAATGACACACGATTGCATGAAGTTGTCTCAGCTGCTGATAAATATGCTGGTCCACAGCAAGCGAAAGTGGGCCGAACGGACTATTTGAAACAGATTAATAATCTTGTTTTTGGTGATAGTGAAGCTCAAGGTATTCGTTCTGGTCGTCATTTTTATCATTTAGCGATGAACTTTTCTGTTGATTTTCCAGCGGATTGGCAGATTAATAACAACCCAGATAGTCTGCAATCTTTATCTCCGAATGGCGATGCTATTATTGAGATGCGAGCAACTGATCTTAATAAAAAAATATCGCCTAGCGACTTTATTAAACAACGTCTAAAAATAGATAAGTTGAGAGCAGGCGAAGCATTCAATGTGAATGGTTTAGAAGGCTATACCGGTATTTTAGCGGTTCAAGATAGACTCGCTCGTATCGCTGTTATTTATCTGCGAGATAAAGCTTTTGTATTTTTTGGTGGTGTAAAAAATAATAAATTATTTGGCCAGTTTGACGCTGATTTTGTTGCAACTGCAAAAAGTTTACATGCCTTGAAAGCGAGTGAAATGACACTAGCAAAAGCAGTAAAATTGGATGTGGTTACGGTCACCAAGGCTGATAACTACAAGGCATGGGCGAAAGATTCCCGAATCAGCAATAGTCCACTTGAGCAGTTGAGGTTGTTAAACGGTGATTATCCTGCAGGTGAATTAAAACAGGGTGAGCTTGCCAAGCGAGTTCATTAGCTAATAAGCATTTTATGGCTTAGCTTGATTTAGTATCCACTTCGTTTTCACGGGCATCATTAATTAAAACACCACAACCGGATTAGAAAGTCCTGCACTTTCAGCCAGCGCAGAACCCGCTAGCTGTCGTTTCTTATTAGCTAGAATAAATCTGACGATGATGAGTCTTGCGTCGAATTTGTGCCCATATAATTATTCGGTCTCGCCATTTGAGTTGGAACATTTTCTGTACGGAAAGTCTCATAAATCGCATCTCGTGCGTCTGGGCTCGCTAATAGTCCTGTATAAGGATCAATCTTAACAGTGACCATGCCAACAGGCATTTTAAGTGGCGATTCTGGCACGCCATCTAAAGCAACTCTCATGAAATCTACCCACATCGGTAAAGCAGCTCGTCCACCTGTTTCATAATGGCCCAACGTTTTAGGTGAATCGAAACCGACCCAACTAATAGCAACAAGATCTGGATGAAAACCATTGAACCAAGCATCCACTTGATTATTGGTCGTTCCTGTTTTACCTGCAAGATCATGACGACCTAATGTGAGCGCCTTACGGCCTGTTCCATAGCTGACAACATCTCGCATCATACTGTTCATAATGTAGTTGTTTTGTGGCGTCATAATGCGTTCAGCAGGCTTTGTTGATGTTGAATCATCACTATCGTCGCTCACAGCTTGTGTTGTTTGCTCGTCATCGGTCATTGAGCATGTATCACAAACTGTCGCAGGCTGAGCTTGCATTAATACATTGCCGTCGGCATCTTCGATGCGTTGAATGATATAAGGCTCAATGCGATATCCGCCATTTGCAATGGCAGAATAAGCGCGCGCCATATCCCAAGGTGCAGCGCTACCACTTCCTAATGCTAGAGACAGATTATGTGGCATTTGATCAATATTAAAGCCAAATTTCCCCGCGTATTGAATGGCATAATCCGGTGTTATATCTCTAAGTAGTCGAATAGACACTAGATTTCGAGAATGAATAAGTCCCTCTCTTAATCGAGTTGGCCCATAAAATTTTTGGCTGTAATTTTGTGGTCGCCATGCATTCTCAAGTCCCGCATCATCTAATACGACGGGTGAATCATTAATAATGCTCGCAGCGGTAAAGCCCTTATCCAATGCGGCGGAATAGATAAACGGTTTAAAGCCGGAGCCCGGTTGACGGCTAGATTGAGTGACGCGATTGAATTTGTTTTGAAAATATTCAAATCCCCCATTTAATGCCGTTATAGCACCATCTCGAGGCGAAACGGCAATCAAAGCCCCTTCCACTTGCGGCAGTTGTGCCAGTGACCATTGGTCATCTTTATCATGAGTTACATGGATAATATCGCCAAGTGATAATACATCGCTGACTTTTTTGGGCGTTTTACCACGGCTATTTGTACTAAGTTGTTTGCTTGCCCACTTCATTGATGCGAATTTAAGTTGAACCATGCCTAGCGATTTTATATAAACGTCAGCAGTATCGGTGTCGAGAGATGACACGATAGCAGGATTAAGCGGGCCAATCGTATCGTAGGCATCCAATGCTTGTTCAAATGTTTCTTGATTGGGGGCATCATCCAATGCGACATGATGCAGTACACCGCGATACCCGTGACGTTTATCATAATCTAATAATGCAGTTTGTAGCGCCTTATTGGCGGCTTGTTGATGCTTTGCTTTGATCGTCGTATAAACATTTAGACCAATATCATAAACATCGTCGCCATATTCTTTGATGAGTTGAGTTCGAATCATTTCAGCAACATAGGGCGCGTAGACTTCTATATCTCTGCGGTGATAACTCGCTGTGATAGGTGCTTGAATCGCCGTTTGATATTCTTGTTGAGTGATATAGCCTACTTCCCACATACGCCGCAACACATAATCACGGCGTAATAATGCTCGTTTTGGGTTGGCAATAGGATTAAATGCAGAAGGTGCTTTAGGCAGGCCGGCAATCATGGCAAATTGTGGCAAGGTCAGTTCTTGTATGGATTTTCCATAATAAACATTTGCCGCTGCACCTACACCATAAGCGCGATTTCCTAAGTAAATTTTATTAAGATAAAGCGTTAATATTTCATCTTTGCTGAGCGATTGCTCTATTTGTAATGAAAGAATAATTTCATTTACTTTACGAAGATAGGTTTTCTCTCTACTTAAGAAGAAGTTTCGAGCTACTTGCATGGTAATCGTGCTACCACCTTGCGTTTTTACGCCGGTTGTTGCTAAGGAGTATACCGCACGAAGGAGTCCTTTATAATCCACACCATGATGTTCAAAAAAACGTGAATCTTCTGCAGCAAGAATAGCGTGGATAAGCTGTTCAGGAAGTTCATCATGCTCAAGCGGAACGCGTCGTTTTTCACCGAACTCAGCCATTAGGTTGCCCTCAGCACTAAAAATCCTTAGCGGGACTTGTAGCTTAGTATCGTTAAGCGTTGCCGCATCGGGCAAGCTGGGAGCAAGAAATAAATAGATCCCTGAAACGGCAATGATCGTTAACGCAGCAAATACGATAATTAAAGCAAGTAAACGACGTATAAAAAACAACATAAATGAATTCTGATGACAGACCTAATGAGGAGGATGACAGGTAGTATATATAAAGAGGACTATTGCACAACATCTTTAAAGCGATCTAAATAACTATAATAGTAATGAATTAAGATGTATCTTCATGGCTAGCCAACTTTTGTAGAGACTATCGAAAAAGATTTTCATTGATAATCATCTAAGTCGCGGAAGATATAGGCTGATTGAAGAGCTAAGTAACGGTTGTGTTTTTAGAAAGCATGCACTATAGTCTTGAGAAACTACATTAAGTAGGCGAAGTAAGTTGTTTCTGATAGTCGATTAATGGGGCCGTAAATGTTTGGACGAACTAAAGCACCTCTGCTAGGGATAGATATTAGCTCATCAGTGGTTAAGGTGTTAGAACTTAGCGAGAAAGCGGGCAAGTATACCGTTGAATCTTATGCGGCAGAACCTTTACCTTTTAATGCTGTTATCGAAGGCAGAATTGAAAATAAAGAAGAGGTCGCAGCCGCCATCAAGCGTGCGGTAAAAAGGTCAGGAACAAAAGCAAAAGAAGGGGCCGTGGCTGTTTCTGCTAACGCTGCGATCACCAAAATAATTTCATACTCGGCATCGCTTTCAGAACGCGAATTAGAAGACCAAATAATGATGGAAGCCGAAGCGCTTATTCCATATCCATTAGAAGAAGTCCGATTGGACTTTGAAGTCTTAGGCCGATCTTTGACTGATGTTGATGTCGTTGATGTTTTGCTTGCTGCTTCTCGAAGTGAAAATGTTGATGCGCGTACGGAAGTTCTTGAAAAAGCAGGTCTAACGCCGAGAATTGTCGATGTTGAAGCCTATACGATGGAAACTGCATTTTCTCTTGTTTCAGAACAATTGACCAATAACGGCCAAGGTTTAACTGTCGCCGTGGTTGATATCGGCGCAAATATTACAACGTTGCATGTATTGGTTGATGGAAAAATTGTTTTTACCAGAGAGCAAACGTTCGGTGGCAATATTTTAACGGAAGAAATAGAACGCCATTATGGTCTGTCTTACCAAGAAGCAGGGCGAGCTAAAAAAGAAAACAGCTTGCCAGATGATTATGCTGAAAAAGTGTTAGACCCATTTAAACGCTCAATGGCAACCACTGTCACCCGAGCATTACAGTTTTTTTTCTCAGCATCAGCGCAATATCAATCAATTGATCATGTCGTTTTATCGGGTGGCTGTGCATCAATTCAAGGCGTTGATACGATGATCGCCGAAGAAACAGGCACCTCAACATCGATAGCTAATCCTTTCTCCGATATGACGATAGGCAAACGTGTATCGCTTCAGGCTTTGAGTAATGATAGTCCATCGATGCTAATTGCATGTGGGCTTGCCATGAGGAATTTTGACTAATGCCACGGATTAATTTACTACCATGGCGTGAAGAACGCCGCCAAGAGCGCCAGAAGCAGTTTTTAACAATAGTGGTAGCAAGTTTTATTGTTGCTGTTGCAATATTCTATGTGGCGCTTATGTTCGAAAACGGTTTAATTGACGAGCAAAATCAGCGAAATGCTTTTTTAACCAAAGAAATTGCGTTAATGGATATTAAAATTGCTGAAATAAACACGTTGGAAACCGAACGTACGAAATTACTTGCCAGAATGAACGTTATTCAAGAATTGCAAATTAGTCGTCCAAAAGTGGTTAAAGTGCTGGATGCCATTGTACAAACATTGCCCGAAGGGATTTATCTTGAAAAGTTGACTCGACAAGGTGATTCTTTGATTTTGGATGGTGTGGCACAATCCAATGCTCGGGTATCGGTATTTATGCGACAGCTTGATAATAATCCTGAGCTAACAGAGGCGACGCTTAGTGTGATTCAAAGAACTTCGACCAATGATGATGCGATTAGAAAATTTAGCCTGAGTATTGGGGAATCTAAAGTGAAAAAAGAAGATGGAGAAAGTTAATGGAACTGTCATCTTTAAATGAATTAGATTTTAATGAAAGCGGTGAGTGGCCGCTTCCGATAAAGATTGTAGCGATTATCATATTAGCCGCATTAGTATGGGGCGGCGGTTATTACTTTATACTGAAAGATAAGCAAGTTGAGCTAGCCATATTAGAACAGACTGAAGTGACATTGAAAAAAGAGTTTGAGATTAAACAGGAAAAGGCGTGGAATTTAGCCGCCTATAAAGCGCAGCTAGCTGAAATGAAAGTGACATTTTCTTCTATGCTTCAACAGTTGCCACGCAAAAATGAAGTTGCGGATTTATTGATCGATATTTCGCGGACAGGCTTGATGAATGGTTTAGAGTTTGAACTATTTAAACCTAGTGCCGAGTATCCTATTGATTTTTATGCGGAATTACCAATAAACATGAAGGTGACAGGTACTTATCATCAATTTGCAGGCTTTGTCAGTGATGTGGCAGCTTTACCTCGCATTGTTATATTGCATGATTTGACGATGGCACCGCAGGGAAAAGATGCCGATAAAATGACGATGGATATTACTGCTAAAACCTATCGTTATTTAGATGAGGAAGGTAAATAATGTTAGTAGCCATCTACCCGCATCAGAGAAATAGGATTCAGTAATGGTTAAATTAACAAAACTAATATTGTCAGTTTTTGTTGTGATGACACTGTCTGCATGTCAGGATGATAAGCAAGATCTACAGGCTTTTGTTGCTGAAGTAAAATTAAGAACACATCCTGAAATACCGCCCATTCCCGTGATGAAACCTTATGAGAAATTTGTTTATGCGGCAGCTGATCTAAGGGATCCATTCGTACCAACAGTAATTGATATTCCTAACGCCGAACAAGAAATAAAGGTAGTGATAGATAACGGTATACATCCCGATCTAGACCGCTTAAAAGAAGAACTAGAGAATTACTCTTTGTCTGAGTTGGTATTAGTCGGCACCTTGGAGCAAGCCTCAGATGGTATCTGGGGGTTGGTCCGGACGCCTGATGGCATTATTCATCGTGTGCAAGTTGGTAATTATATTGGGCAAAATTACGGTAAAGTGTCGTCTATTTCTGATACGGATTTAACACTAAAAGAAATTATACCGGATGATAATGGTGGTTATTTAGAGCATGATGCTTCGCTTTCGGTCATGAATTAAAGGTAGATAAATTATGATAAGCAATCGCGAAATGACCATGTTTAAGCGGCAGTCTACAACAGGGAACAATCAAGTGAAAAACGAGAAAATGATGATTAATTATCTAAAAGCGACGTTGACTTTTGGCATTATCAGTATGATGACTATGGTCAGTGTTGTTGCCGCAGCTGCCGATTTACAATCTGTAGACTATTCTTCATTGCCTGGCGATAAAACGCGATTAGTACTTACTTTCTCTGAACCTGTTGCTAGACCTAAGGCTTTTTCAATCGACGATCCTGCTCGTGTTGTACTAGATTTTGCTGGCGTAAAAAATCGCTTAAATAAAAAAACAGAACAAATCAATGTCGGTGCGACTAAAAGCATTTCGACTGTTGAAGCTGGCGAGCGCACGAGAATCGTTATCAATTTGAATCAAAAGGTGCCATATAACATTGAGCAAGCTGGTAATACTATTCTAATTACAATTGATGGTGGTATTCCGTCGAAAGCAGCTGCTAAGAAAAGCCAAGGCAAATATCAAGTCACAGATATTGATTTTCGACGTGGTGGACAAGGCCAAGCTAAGTTAATGATTACGCTTAATAGTCAAGGCGCTGCGGTCAATGTTCAGCAAGAACGTGATACGGTGGTAGTCGATTTGGTTGGCGTAACATTACCAGAAAAATTACAACGTCGCTTGGATGTGGCTGATTTTGCCACGCCGGTTAACGTGATAGATAGTATTCAAGAGGGAGCGAACACGCGCCTTACCTTGTCAACAGCAGGCAAGTTTGAACATATTGCTTATCAAACAGACAATTTACTCGTTATCGAAGTGAAACCGGTTGTCGAGAATGCTCAAGCAGAAGGTAAAAATGAGTTTGGTTATACAGGCGACAAATTATCGCTGAACTTCCAAAGTATTGAAGTGCGTGCTGTGCTGCAATTGCTTGCTGATTTTACTGAATTGAATTTAGTGACCAGTGATACAGTGCAAGGTAATTTGACGCTAAGGCTCAAAAATGTGCCTTGGGATCAAGCCTTAGAGATTATTCTAAAAACCAAAGGTTTGGCGATGCGTAAAAACGGCAATGTAATGTTAATTGCTCCTGCTTCAGAAATCGCCGCTCGTGAAAAACAAGAATTGGATGCACAAAAACAATTAGTTGAATTAGAACCGTTATATTCAGAGATCGTTGAAGTTAACTTTGCTAAAGCAACCGATTTAGCCACTCTTTTATCGACTAAGACTGAAGAGTCTGGTGCGGGAGTGACCGGATTTCTTTCTTCGCGCGGTAGTGCGACAGTTGATTTAAGGACCAACTCACTATTGTTACGAGACACGGCAGAGCAGTTAGTTCAAATTAGAAAACTCATTGATAAGCTAGATATACCAGTGCGTCAGGTACTAATTGAATCCCGAATTGTTATCGCTAATAACGACTTCACAAAAGAATTAGGGGTTAGATTTGGTGCCTCTTCATCAGGCTCAAATGGCAATAGCATTATTAATAATGCCGCTACTTCTGGTTCATTAAATGGTACAACACAAATTTTAAATGGTGACACGCTGACAGGGGATGACCGATTAAATGTTAATCTACCGGTGGCAAATCCTGCTGGTTCAATTGCCTTGGCACTAGCAAAGCTACCGTTTGGTACGTTGTTAGAGTTAGAACTTTCTGCGATGCAGGCGGAAGGCAAGGGTGAGGTTATTTCTAGTCCACGTGTTATTACATCGAATCAAGCGACAGCTATAATTGAGCAAGGTACAGAGATCCCTTATCAAGAAGCAAGCTCAAGTGGTGCGACATCGGTATCATTTAAAAAAGCAGTATTGAGTCTTGAGGTAACACCGCAGATAACTCCTGACGATAAAATAATTATGGATTTAAAGGTTAATAAAGACCAACCCGTTTTTGACCCAAGGTTTACAGTGCCAAGTATTGATACTAAAAAAGTTGAAACACAGGTGTTGGTAGAAAATGGTGAAACGGTTGTTCTTGGTGGTGTCTATGAGCAAACAAAAAGCAATTCTTCATCTCGCGTGCCATTTTTTGGTGACTTGCCTTATGTAGGGTTCTTGTTTAAAACGACAACAAATGTCGATAACAAACAAGAATTATTAATTTTTGTAACACCCAAAATAATTAAAGATAGCCTCAGTTTTTAAGTAAATAATTGAGTTTTAAAAAGTTGAATTACGGAGGTTCGGCTTTTTTATCATAAAAAATAAATAAGAGTGGGCAACACGTGGTAAGAGGTAATATATTTCTAATAGGACCAATGGGGGCGGGCAAGTCAACCGTTGGTAGACAATTAGCCAGAGCTTTAGGGCGAGATTTTTTTGATAGCGATAAAGAAATTGAAAAACGCACTGGCGTATCTATTTCATGGATATTTGAAATGGAAGGAGAGGCAGGCTTTCGGATACGTGAACAAAAAATTATTGAAGAATTAACCGGATTAAGCGATATCGTCTTGGCTACCGGAGGCGGTGCTATCCTAGCTGAAGAAAATCGTCGTGCTTTACGTTCACGCGGTAATGTCGTTTACCTGTCTGCAACGGCTGATCAGCTATTTCGACGTACAGCTAAAGATAAAAAAAGACCGCTACTGCAAACGACTGATCCTAAAAAACAGATAGAAGATTTATTAGCATTACGGGATCCGCTTTACAGTAGTGTGGCTGATGTTGAATTGCGAACAGGTGAACAATCTATTCAGCATGCCGTGACACAGGTAATTGAACAGTTAGAAGCACTCGTTAAGTAAGGTTCGGTATGAAAACACTCCAGGTTTCCCTAGAAGATCGTAGTTATCCTATTTACATTGGTGGCGATTTATTATCACAAGCAGCATTACTGACAAAACACATCAAGGGAAAAGATGTGCTGATTGTCACCAATACTACTGTTGCGCCCTTATATTTACAGTCTGTACTGACAACATTAAATAATTATCGTTGTGAATCAGTCATCTTGCCAGATGGCGAACAATATAAAACCTTAGAAGTATTGAATGACGTGTTTACCAAATTACTCGAAGAGAAATTTTCACGTCAAGTAACGCTGATCGCGCTAGGTGGCGGTGTGATTGGTGATATGACAGGATTCGCTGCCGCGTGTTATCAACGCGGTGTGTCATTTATTCAGATCCCAACAACATTATTATCTCAGGTAGATTCATCTGTCGGTGGCAAAACCGCAGTGAATCATGCTTTAGGTAAAAATATGATCGGCGCTTTTTATCAGCCGCAATGTGTTATCGCCGATACGCTAACATTAACGACGCTAGAAGATCGTCAATTATCATCAGGATTATCAGAAGTCATCAAATATGGTTTGATTAATGATCCTGATTTTTTTGACTGGCTAGAACAAAACATGGCCGGATTAATGGCTCGCGACCAAGCATTGCTAGCCGAAGCCATTGAACGCTCTTGCCAAGATAAAGCTGATGTCGTTGCCAGTGATGAATTAGAACAAGGTGTGCGTGCATTATTAAATCTGGGCCATACATTTGGTCACGCAATTGAAACCGGCATGGGTTATGGCAATTGGTTGCACGGTGAAGCAATTGCTGTAGGCATGTTGATGGCAGCTGATTTATCACAGCGAATGGGCTGGATGCCAGAGGCTGATTTTGCTCGAATTAAAGCATTATTTACCGCCGCAAATTTACCAGTACTTGCACCTGAAGGCATGACTTCTGAACAATTCATGACGCTGATGTCGGTGGATAAAAAAGTGCAAGATGGTCGAATTAGGCTGGTATTAATGCGTGGTATTGGTCAGGCAATCATTAGTGACGATTATTCTGCGAGCAAGTTGGCTGAAACGCTGGAGTCTTTCGAGCGATAGTTGATGAGTGAATTTGCTTCTTCTTTAGTCGAACCTAATTATATTGCACGTTTAGCATTGCAATCGGCACCTTTTAATAAAGCCGTTGAACCCACAATATTTTTCAAAAGCGAGCAAATAGAACAGCGTTTTAATTTGTTATTGCATTTGATTCGTGCCACTGACAAAGTGGGCTTGTTAGTCGCAGGACAAGGCTTAGGAAAAAGCGTACTTGTCACTCAATTAGAACGTAATAAGACCGATGATCTAAGAATTTGTCGTATTAATAGCCAAGACGCTGTAACCCCGATGGACATTGTCATGCAGTGTTTAACTGCTTTTGGTGTTGATGATAATGATGTTCAATTTAGCAATGATCATCTTGTTCTTCTCAAAGAAAGATTAGGCGGCCTTCGTCAGTTAAACATTAAACCGCTGTTACTGATGGATGATGTTGATTTACTTTCCGAAGAGTCACTAACCGTATTAATTGATTGTTTATCATGGCAGACAGATAATGGCTTTTTATTGCAGGCCGTCTTTACCTGCAAACAAGAGTTGCCCGCCCTAGCTAATATTTCTGGACGATCACAACAAATTGATCTACCTGCATTATCAGAACAAGAAGTTTCTTTATATTTAGACTATCGATTACAAGCTGTTGGTTATCATGGTGATCTCGTTTTTGGCCCAAAAGATTTAAAGCAATGTTATCGCCAGTCGGCAGGTATTCCAGCGTTAATTAATCAGTGGGCGCATCAACATTTATTAGGCATGAAAACAAGCCTGAGTAGTCCCATAAAAATCAATACAGCACGACTTATGCCTTTACTTCGCTGGTCCGGTTTAGGCTTATTAGTTATTCTGCTTATTCTGCTATTGGTGTTTCAAGACTCGATTAATAGTCTCCTCTCGCCAAAAGATGTAGATGATTTAACCATTGAAAAACCTTTTAGCAATGAAGATGAAGCATTGGCGAAAGTGGTTATTGGTGAAGATAAAATAACATCTTCTGCACAAGCCGAGCGAGATGAGCTTAAGTCTTTAGTTTCTGAGTTGACGGCAGATGTTGCCAAGCCAAATGAACAGCCCATTACCTCAGTCGACAATGAAATAATTTTGCCAACGCCAACGCCAACGCCAACGCCTTCAACACAAGATCAAGCTATAGCTCCAGTAGAAAATAAGACAATTATTTCAAAACCGTTATCAGATCCAGAACCTGTCATATTGCCTGAACCGAATTCGGTAAAAACTCCTAAGCCAGTATTAAACAAAGCACTACCAGCAACGGTACATCAAAAAAATTGGATTTTAAAACAAAGCTCAAGCGATTATACCTTTCAACTTATGGGGTCTTGGGAGAAGCAGGAAGTGGTCGAGTTTATAGATAAATATGCTTTGGTAGGTGACGTTGCTGAATTTGAAAGCATGCGCAATGGTCGGGTTTGGTATGCGTTAATTTATGGCGTTTATGACAATAAACAAGCGGCATTGGATGCAAGTAGTGCTTGGCCAGCGCCGATTAATACCTTGCCTTCATGGTTGCGTCGCTTTGATAGTGTGCAGCAACAGATCAACAAAAAATCTAATTAAAACACTGCTTAAAAATATATTTTAAGCGCAGCAAGTAATGGTTCAGCTTGGCTGGTAGCATTGGCAAATACCACGCGGTAAACCGTTTGGCCATTTACTTTTGCCGTAGATAATAATCCAAGATTTATTAAGTCAGTGAGATTAATATGTGTAGGAGGTTTAAAACAGACTATTCCCGTAGCAGAAGGTGATAACCACCAGTTGGTATGTCGTTTTAGTGCGCATGCAAAGCGTTCAGCTTGCATAAGTCGCTGGTCAATTTGATCTGAGAATGATTGTTTGCCATTGATGATTAAACTACACCAAAGCGGCAAGAATAATTCACCGCCATAAGAGCCGCCGATAGTTTGCTTCGGTGCTTGTGTTAAATAATCGACATCAAGATCTGAACTGCTGGCTAAAGGCTGTTTATAGAGTAACAGGCTACAAGGTTTGGGCTGGCCTAATGCTTTATGGGGATCAATACACACCGAATCAGCTTGCTCAATACCGGCAAGATGATGTTGATGAGTAGATGACAACATTAATGCCCCTCCCCATGCAGCATCAATATGACACCAGCTATTAAATTCTTTGGCGATAGCTAGACATTGTTGAATTGGATCAATTGCGCCACAAGACGTCGTTCCTGCTGTGGCTACAATCGCTATCGGCGCAATATGTTGGCAGGCAGTACGTAATGCATTTACGTCTATTTGACCTAAGTTGTTGGTTGGAATTGGCTGAAAATTTAAACCTAAAACACGACAGGCTTTACTAATAGAATAATGAGCTGCTTGTGAGCCATACACAATATTGGAGGAGTTTTTAGCCTGTTCTCTTGCTTGCCATAAGGCATCAAGATTGCCATAACTACTACCGTGAGTGAAGTGTGCAAACGGTTGCTGGAACAGCTGACAAAACCAATCTAATAATTGTCGTTCAATAGCGACTAACTGTGGATAGAGTTCAGGCGATAATAAATTACCGTTGTGTATTCCCGCTAACGCTTGACCTAACAAGGCGGGAGAATCGACGGCGGGCGTCATATGTCCAGCCCACGTGCTTTTATGGTGTAATTGACCTTCTGTTATCAATTGTTGGATAAGCTTTGCAGACGAATCATCCTCGGCTAAATCACGGAGTTGATGCTGCAACAGGTCGATGATGTCAGAAAATGTAGTCATGGCGCTTTACAGGCTCAGGCTTGTTTGATTGTGGGGATTGGCAATGCTATTGGCAAAATCAGCATGGGATTGATAATGAATGATTTGAGTTGGAAGCGGATACGCCCTGAATAAATCAGCAAAACAACGATCAATAACTTGGTTGTTCGCCAGCTGTTTGATTGAAGTACTATTCATCTGAACATGTTTCACCAAAAATAACTGTTCGGCGTTCAGTTTCGATGCCAACCATAAGGCAAGACTATCAGAGGTCAAGTCCCAGCTTTGGCTAAGTTCTGCTTCTGAAAGCAAGGTATCATCAGGTAGCCAAACTGATAGTGCCTGTTCGGGCTTGTATGCATCAAATGGCTGGCATTGAGCTTCAAGACCCGTCATTAGCAATCCAAACTGTTTCATCGCTATCAGCGCCATGTGATGGGCTGTTGCATCGTTGAAATGGTGAAAGATTTGAGCTTCACGCACTTGGTCGGCGAACGGGCCGCCACCGGGGACAATGACTATGGGGGTTGTCAGCGAGATGTCCGCGAGTGTTTGTAGCCAAAGCTTTAATTCTGCGGTGTTATAGAGACTACCACCGAGCTTAACGACGATCACTTGAGTTGTTCAAGTAGCCGTAATATCGCGGCGGCTTTGTCATGCACTTCTTGGTATTCAGCATCAGCAGTCGAGTCGGCGACAATACCGCCACCCGCCCAAAAACGTAGACGATTATCGCTGTATATTAAGGTGCGAATAGTGATGTTGCTATCCATTTTTCCATCAAAACCAATGTAGGCAATGCTACCGCAATATAAACCACGACGATGAGGTTCAAGTTCTTCTATGATTTCCATCGCACGTAACTTAGGTGCGCCAGTGATTGAACCACCGGGAAAGCAAGCTCGTAATAATGAAACAGCATTGTGTTGATCTGCCAACGTGCCGGTAATTGTACTAACCAAATGATGAACCGTTGCAAAAGATTCTAGGGCAAAAGGTTTTGGTACTTTAATCGAACCTGGTATGCAGACTTTGCCCAAGTCATTGCGTAATAAATCAACGATCATGAGATTTTCAGCACGATCTTTGAGACTTGTTTGTAATTCGTCGGAGAGGAGTTTATCTCGAGCAGGGTTGTTCAAATCACGTGGACGCGTGCCTTTGATTGGCTTGGTTTCAACCTGCTGTTGACTTACTTTTAATAGTCTTTCTGGTGAAGAACTGAGTACAGTTGCATAAGGTGTTGCAAAATAACTAGAAAACGGCGCGGGGTTTTGTTTTCGTAATAATTGATAGGCAAACCAAGGATCACCTTCGGCATTAATTTCAAATCGTTTAGCGAGATTGACCTGATAACAATCACCTTCATGAATATAATCTTGAATCTTGTTAAAAGCGAGTTGGTAGTCTTGTTGATTTAAATTACAACGTAATTCGCCACTAACATGAAAGGTATCTGGATTTTTGGGCGGTGTTATTGAGGTCAATTTGCTGACAAGATCATCCCATTGCACTTGTGTTTCAGCATTCAACCGGTAACTTGCCAGCCAGCAACGCTGTAATTGATGATCCGTCACAATAGCCCAATCGTAAATACCAATTACCATTTCGGGCATATGTTCAGCATCTAGTGTTTGCAACGGAAGATCTTCAATGCGACGACCCAAATCATAAGCAAAATAACCTAATGCACCGCCACAAAAAGGTAAGTCGGCATATTGATGAGGTTTAAATTCACCCAAGATATTTTGTAAAAGGACAAAAGGATCGTCACTCGACAATACGGCATCTTTATTATGATGTTTTATTAGCGTGTTTTCACCTGTCGTGACTAGCGTTATAAAAGGTGCTGCAGTTTGAATATCATAACGGCTGTCATTCGAACTTACGGAGTGGCTGCTATCTAAAAATACAGGCCAAGGCATTGTGCGGATCGCTTCAAAATAAAGCGCGCTGTCTGCGAGATAAGGCAGTTCAGTACAAAGAAGCGGGAGGGTTATATCATTCATACGTGTATTTTACGGTAACTGTTGTTGGGCTAAAAGGGCAACCGCCACAGCCGGTGCATGATCAGCACTCGCTGAATGTTTGTATAAGAGTATTTCGTTGAAATCGAGATAAGGACGGTTAAGACGCTGTGCACAGGCTTCGATGATAAATCGACCCACACCCGCGCCAATAATGGGCGCATCAGCGGCTAAGTTCGAGTGTGCAGATAATACCTGTAACATTGCATTGCTAATTAAATGACTTTGTTGCTCGGCAAACCATTGAGCAAGTTGTTGCCATTGCGCCATATTTGCCTGATTTGCATCAGTGCCGAGTAATCTCGCAATGCGACTCGCGCAAAAATCAGCTTGCCAAGGTTGACCATCGGCGCTGTTATCTTGAATTGACGCCGGATCAAGTAAGTCTAATAAACACCAGCAATCAGCTGTCGTCGCAAATACTTCGGCAGCAAGGCTGACCAGTCTGCCATTAAATGGCGCATGTTGACTTAGTGCGATTAACGGCGTTCTTATTGCGCCGGTATAAAGTAATTCACGACTTGTTTGTCGTTGAAAATCATCAACGCCATGCGGAATGGCTAAGCCATGAGCAAGTGGAATAATGTCGCAAGTCGTACTGCCAATATCGACAAATAAGCCTTCAGGAATTACTTGGGCGACCAAACTCGCACTTGCTTGCCAGTTACGCGATGCGACATTTTGCCATTGTTTTGTCGCTTGTTTTGGGCTTAACCAGCCTGCTTCTGCACCATAAACCATGATCTTGTCATTATCTATATATTGAGCAACACACGCTAAAATCCCCGCTACACCTACTTCACGATTGGGGAAAATATCAACTAATTCTCCGGTCATCGTAATTGCGGCAATATCTTGTTGATTATTAAGTTGGGCAAATACGGACTCAATGGCTGTGGCGAGCTGGTCTATGCCTTGCCATAAAGGACATGCAACTTGAATAACGTCGTGTAAGTTGCCATTTTGATCACAACGCGCCACTTTTATATGAGCACCGCCGATGTCCCAACCACTGATATAAGAAGGTGTTTGTGTCATATTATGATCTCGATGGCATGTCGTTGGCTGAAAGAGGGTAACGCCGCTAAACCTTGTTCCATCATCGTCAGTAATAATTGAGCAGGATTCAGTGATAATGATTGATGCAAAGCTACGTAGGAAGTGGTGAGTCGCGGATTAATATCAACGACATAAGCCTGATTGTCAGTGACGATCAGATCAATGCCGATAAATCCCCACAAACCGGAAATCGCACTATGTGTGTGCTGAGCAATTGCAGTTGCCTGAGTCATGCTAAATTGTGCTTCTTCGACCCCATTAACACTGCAACCATGGAAACTAAGTTGGCCATCATCAAGCTGGATATGCTGTTGATTAATCGCAAGTACACGACTCGTTTTATCATCACATAATAGTGAGAGACTGAGTGGTTTACCTTCAATATAGGGCTGAACAATAGTCTGCTCGACATTGATATAACTCGATCTTAAATAAGCCGTCACCCCTGAATTATCGGCAAAAAATAAAGTGTCGAGGCATCCTGCACCATCACGCGGTTTAACAACAAAACCTGAAGATGAATCAAACGTATTGAGCAACCAATCACTGCCCGCAATCGTGTGTGGTGTTAGTACATTATTGGATGCTAATTGCTGGTAGCAGGCGATTTTATCGGTGCAGATCTGAGTTGCAATAGGTTGGCAACCCAATAATTGTTTACCTTGATTTAATACTGATTGTTGCAGATTTTGTAATAATCCGTCAGTTTCCGGCGCGATAATCAATACGGCATCAGCTTGTTTTATTGATTGGGTGAAATGCTGGTGAAATGAAATATCATTATCAATAATCAAGCATTGGTGATGAGGATGAGCAACAATATCTAACAATTGTCCGAGGCGAAAATCACGTAAAATGCTCAACTCAATATTCGTTAATAGCGCCATATCATGTACGACAGCGGCAAGCATTTCATTGCCTTCACGGGCAAGACTTGCAGGCAATGACTCGTTGATGAGTGTACCACTGGTGATATGTTCGTAAACAAATACTTTCATTACATAAAGTCTGAGGAATTAAGGTGGAAATTATACCTGTCATCGATGTGCTGGGGGGAAAGGTTGTACATGCACGCGGTGGAATACGCACACAATATCCCGTATTACAGTCAGTTTTAAGCGCTCATTGTGAGCCGCTATCGGTGATTGCTGATTTATTAGCTTGGCACGCTTTTTCAACAATTTATATTGCAGATCTAGATGCTATTTTAGAGCAACAACAAAATACAGCCTTGTATAAAAGCTTGGGTGAACAGTTTCCACAGATTACTTTTTTGTTAGATGCGGGTATTCATTCACTAGAAAATTGGCAATATTTTGTCGATTTTTCGAATATTAAACCTGTGATTGGTAGTGAGACCTTGTCTGATATTGCTTGGTTATCAGAACCAGAAGTACGACAAAAAAGTATTTTGTCACTAGATTTTCAGCATGGCCAGTTTTTAGGTGAGCCACCGCTTATACAACAACCAATATTATGGGCAGAAACGATTATTGCGATGAATATTGATCATATTGGAAGTCAGTCAGGCCCTGACTTTGAATTGTTATCAACATTACAGAATAAGGCGTTAAATAGTGAGATTATTGCGGCTGGCGGTGTGAGGTCTGAACAGGATTTAATAGATTTAGCATCGCGAGGAATTGAACAGGTCTTAGTGGCGAGTGCACTGCATGATGGCAAGATCACTAAGCAAACTGTGGAAAAGTTGAAGCTTAAATGTCCTTAAAATAAAAACGCCGTTCACTCTTGCGAGAAAACGGCGTATCGATTAAACGATTTTTTTAAAACTTAGCTTGCAGCAAAAGGATGCGAGCTAGTTTTATATTGTGCTACAACGTCAGCTGCTTTTGGTTCACGAGCAACAGCACGTTTGATTGATTCTTTAGTTGCACGGTAGTTCCAATCTTGAATTTTTTGATCGTTGTCTGCAGTTGGTGAAATGAAAACACCAACACAGATGAAACAATCATCAGCTTCAGCCATAGGAATTGTGCCGTCTTCAACACATTCAGCAACAGCCATCGCAACACCGCGTTGAGCTGGGCCAAACATTTGAACTGCTTGTTTCATGTTTTTGATAGTTACTTTGTTGAACATAACTGTCGCAGGTTTAACCATAAGGTTAGGTGCAACTACAGCTAGTAAGCCGTTAACACCTGCTTTTTGGTCTGTCATAGTGCGGCAGAAAGCGTCTTCTGCAGCTGAACCACGAGGGCCCATAAGTAAGTCAATATGTGCTACGTTGTCTAAATCACCATCTTCAATTACTAAAGATTCACCTACTAATACACGATCGATAACTGGCATGTTATATATTCCTGTTCGAAAAAATTTGTTAAAAAGGCCCATTTTACACTCGACTTATCACTAAGTTGAGCTTATACGTATTAAAGGAACGTATGACCTGCTCATAACTCGATTTAATATTTTTCATCAGGTTATGAAATGCGGAGGGAAGAAAGCGATTGTCCGAATGCATAGACTAATAATGTCGCTGCGGTTAAATCCGCGGTGGTTCCCGGATTAATTGCTTTCTTCTTTAATTCGTTATCCCAAATAATTATTTCTGCTTCAAAAGAGCTTAACATGTTGTTTTCATTTACTTTGGTTAGTATCTTTTCTGCTACTTCACTTATTTCTAGGGCGTGTTCCAAAGATTGTTTTCGACGAATCAATGTGTCTGGAACAGCTACTAAGAGCTTAAGATACGCGAAAGCGGTGGCCCATTCAACACTTTCCCCAGATTTTATCGAAGATGTCAATATTGGTAGTCCAATATTTAAGATGTCATTGTAATTAGTGACGTATTGCTTAGCGATCGCGTCACGTTGCTCAGCAATTTTCATCGCTTGCAATAAGTTCATAGTGGGAGTTGCGTGAATATCTTGCTGTTCGCTACTGCCAAGGCCGCCGGCATCTGCTAAACGGATGGCTTCATAGCAGGCTTTTGCATCATCGACGGTGAGGCTGAGTAATACTTTTTCTAGCTCATCAGGAAGTTGTTGAAAGTCTGCGCATCGATGGATCGCGCGACATAATGGCGCAAATAATAAGACGATCCCAAGGTTCGTATTGCAATCTACGACAGTGCGGGTAGCTTGAATACCTTGTAATATCAGCTCGCCGACAGCCAATTCTTTTTTTGCCATGACAGGAGCGATAGCGCGGGCACTTTTGATGAAGTCTTGCACTTCCATATTGTGACCATCGCTGTAGCAGTTTACATTGCCTGGTTTTGGCGCTGCGACTTCTTGCTCACATGCCCAAATAATACAGTTGGTGATTGTCTCGGTAGATAATTGGGTCATGTCACATAACTTATCGGCATTGCCGTGCTTATTCGTTTAAAAAGAGCGCGTGCAAGATGTGCGGCGACATCGATATGGGTTGCTTGATACAAACCTTTCCATGCTGGCACGCTGTTGACTTCTAATACGGTGTAACTGCCATCAACTGTTCTGATGAGATCTACGCCAGCATAATCTGCATGAACTGCTTTTGTGGCTGCAATCGCGAGTTGTTCCATTTCAGCTGTTACTGTTGCCGCAAAGCAGCTCGCGCCTTGAGCAAAGTTAGTTATCCAGTGATCTGATTGTCTAGACATCGCGGCACAGACTTGCCCATCTACCACCATCAACCGCCAGTCTTGCCATTTATCTGGTGTGGATGGCAAGACATATTCCTGCATATAAAAGGCATCACCAACCACTTGGAGTTTATCGAACTCAGCTAAAGTGGTAATTTTTTCGATACCTTTACCTTGGCAGCCAAATAATGGTTTTATCACTAAGGTTTGTTGTTTTTCAAATTGTTCGGCTGCTACTTTTCGCGCTAAAATAGGATTTTCACAAGCCCATGTTTTAGGCGTATTAAGTCCTGCTAAATGTAATCGTAATGAAGTGCGCGCTTTATCAACCGTATGTTCGATGGCGATGGCAGGGTTAAAAACGGGTACATTGAGTTCAGCTAAAGTGTGTAAAACGTCCATTCTTAGCGTGATTTGTTCGAGACTTCCTGGCGCAATACCACGCACCATAGCAGCAGCGGGCAATTCATTTTCAAAGCCTGGAATAATAATGCCGGTAGGATGATCGAGATCGATAATGCAATCAGCAAGATCAGCAAGCACCGCTGTTATGCCTAAGTTTTGTAGTGCTTTCACTAACTGATCGCTGTGCCAGCCGTGAGTGTCGTTAAAGATGACGATTTTAGGTGAGGACATGTGCTGACTTTCTAAAAAAACGGAGCAACATTTGCTACTCCGTTTTATATTTACTTATAGACCAAACGATGTTGTTAATAATGCTGAATTTAACTCGCCGGCAGTGAAACTCTTACCTGTTTTTGCATTAGTCACAATTACTTTTGCAGGGCTGAACAACATCGGATCAATCTTGAAAAAGTCATATTCATAGGCTTTAAAGATTTCACCAAATGGGCGGCCATAATCAGAAGATGTATTACTTGGCATTTTTTCAGCTAAGTCACGTGCTTCATCATCAGTTGCATTAACAAACAAGTGAACAAAGCCGCCGTAAAGAATCGCATCATTAGTACGGCCCATGCCTGTCATAAAGTCGCCACCCGGTGGCGCAACAGGTGTTACACCAAAACCATCAATGATTTTGTCCATAGGAAAATGTAATGTATGCGCTTTATGCATCGCTACTTCAAGTACACGAATGGCAATTTGCATGACACCAGCAAGGCTTGATGTCGGCGTGAGAATAAACGTTAAATCTTCTGGTTTAATGCCACAATCTTTAGCGACTTTTTCAGCGACTTCAATTGGTGGAAAAGAATCGACTTCTAAAACAATGCACGTTGATGTGGCTTCATCTTTATAGCCAAATTCTTTTAAGACTTCTTCTTTGCCCGCTAAAGCACGACCTGGACCTGAACCCAGAGCGAAAAATTTGCCCGCTTCGCTTTTGTGCGACAAGCTCCAGCCTGCATATTGACTACCTAAACAACTTAAAACGGGCGTTTTAGCGTGGACATTAACTGACCATGGCCAGTTTTCAAAACCGCTGTTTGTACCTAAAGTAACGGTACCTAATCCACCCATGCAGATTTCACCAATTAAGCGGCCGGCTTCTAAGCCGCCTACACAATTAATGCCAGCATCAACAATGCGCGTGCCATTGCTCAGTGTGCTGACTTCAAGTTGCAATGCTTGTGCATCGGCAATTAAACGTTCAACTAAAGGTTGGCTGGCAGCATTAACGCTGGTCCAGTTAGCAGATATATTGCCGCTCATGATGATGATCCTAAATTAGTGAATAATGATAATGGATTATACGTGATGTGTACCGGACTGTAATGCGAGACAAACTTTTCAATTGGTTTTTGCTTCGATCATAATTTGCTTTATTAGCCTAATACGTTGTTTACGAATAGCTTCACTTATGGCTGGACCTTGTTTTCCTGCATTAAGGAACGGCTGTGCAGTCACTTTTTGGCAGGCTAAAAGACATTGTTTGAAAACGTTAATAGCGGGTAAAGGAAGATCCTCATAACCCGGTCTACCGCGAAAATCTGCTTCGCTAGCCAGCAGATATTGTTCAAAGCGCTCTGGTCTGCGAAAGCCATCAAACACTTCGATAACTTCTAAAATAGTGGCTGGCTTCAGCTCGAATAATAAATGGAGATGGGTGTGATACTCCGCTACTTTTACTGCGAGAGTTTCGATGTCTTTAGGTACACGAATACGTTGGCATAAGTCTTGAGTTAATTGAATGCTACGCGCTTCGTGGCCATTATGCTGCGGCAAAATGTCGGCAGGTGTCGTGCCTTTGCCTAAGTCATGACACAAGGCGGCAAAGCGAACGGTAATATCATCAGTCAGTTTTGCTGCTTGATCAATCACCATCATCACATGCACACCAGTATCAACTTCAGGATGCCATTTAGGTACTTGCGGCACGCCAAATAAACGATCAACTTCGGGGAACAAACTTTCCAAAGCACCTGCTTTGCGTAATGCCATAAAAAATAATGAAGGTTGTGGTGTGGCGAGTGCCTTTTCTAGCTCTTGCCAGACCCGTTCTGGTACTAATGAATCAAGTTCTTTTGCCGCGACCATCTGGTGAATTAACACTAAAGTCTCGTCAGCAATCTTAAAGTCAAAGCGTGCGGCAAAACGGGCAATGCGTAATACGCGAACTGGATCTTCAACAAATGCAGGTGACACATGGCGTAATATTTTATTTTGTAGATCGCGTTGACCATTATATGGGTCAATTAAAGTGCCATCTTCAGCTTGTGCAATGGCATTAATGGTGAGATCTCGTCTTGCTAAATCTTCTTCTAATGTGACATTCGGCGCGGCATGTACGATAAAACCTTTATAACCGGGTGCTGATTTACGCTCGGTGCGAGCTAATGCATATTCTTCATGAGTTTTAGGGTGAAGAAATACTGGGAAATCTTTACCCACAGGTTCAAATCCTTCGGCCATCATCTCTTGTGGACTACTGCCTACCACCACCCAGTCGCGATCTTTAATTGTTAACCCAAGTAATTTATCGCGGACAGCGCCGCCAACGAGATATGTTTTCATAGTTACTTTAGGGGGTCTTTGGTTTGACCATTGGCATACGTTTCGATAACGGAATGATGGGTTGTTTGCGTTGGTAATCAAAAATAGCCGCATAACTCAAAACACTGGTCGCGTAACCACGGGTTTCATTATAAGGAATATTTTCAATCCAAATATCAGCTGGCATCGCTTTATCGGGTAACCAGCGCGAAATACGATAGGGCCCAGCATTATAGGATGCGGTCGCTAGTACAGGGTTTTGTTGGTTTTGATCATAGACCTGTCTCAAATATGCACTGCCCAGTTGAATATTTCTAGTTGGGTTTAAAAGTTCAGATTGAGATTTTAGTGGTTGATTAATATCCTTAGCGATTTGTGTGGCTGTTTTTGGCATCAATTGCATTAATCCTGATGCACCAACAGGGGAATGAGCATGCGGATTAAAAGCACTTTCTTGACGAGCTATACCAAATAACCAAGAAGGATCTACACCATTCGTTTTACCTGCTTGTATGATTGCAGCGTCGTAAAGAACAGGGAAACGCAAATCCAAGGCATCCCAATATTGCGCTTTACCCAGTAAAGCAATGGTTTGATTATGCCATTGCCACTGATGCGTCAGCGTTGCAAGTAGTTGTAATTCTCTCGGGGTCATCGATTGTTTGAGTTCATATGCTTGGCGATGTGACTCTAACTGCATGTCCATCACGTAAAACTCGCGTAATCTAGCAACGGCTGGACGCTGTGAAAATGCTTCAAGTTCCGCTTTTTTTAAAACAATGGGATGGTGATTCATGTGGTACGGCTTACCCAACTGGTCCGACGCCAAAAAGGAATAATAATCTCGTTGATTAATAATATTTTCGAATGTTTGTTTCGCTGCGAGTTTATTGCCTAGTTCAGCCTGACTTCTACCTAACCAATATTGCCAGCGAGTCGATAACTGTTCTTCTTTGTCTAAGCTGAATACAGCTTTTTGCACGGCGAACCAGTCTTGTTGCCAAAGTGCGGCGCGAACTCGCCATTCTTCATTAGGAAGATTACCAAAGAATTCCAATGCGCGTTGTTCGCGATTTAGTGCTGAGCGATTGGCAATAGTGCTTCGAATACTATTTTGATCTTGTTGACTAAATTTGTATTTAGGCTGAATCGCTTGCCAATAAGCATAAGCTTGATCGGTAGATTTACGTGATAAGCGTTGAATCGCATGTTTAATAATGTCGCGGCTCACAGGCTGGTCTTTCTTCAGATAGCTGGTCGAAAGTCCTTGTAATAAGCGACGTGGATCGTTATAACTTTGTTCCCAAAGTGGGATCCAAGTGTGAGCTAAATGATGACTGTCGAGTGATTTAGCTAAATACTTAGCCAAATTAAATTGATTTTCATGCAGCGCAAGTTGGATCCGCTGCCAACGAAGATCATTCGTCAATAAGCCGCGAGCTTGCCAATATTTAAAAGCAGAATCACAGTTATTATCTTGTGAATGACCGACTAACCACAGCGCCTTTGTTTCCGCTAAAGCTTGTTGAGTTTGACCTGTTGCAATCAGCGCATCTAAACGTAAACATTGCTGAGATGTTGAAGTCGACGCGGGTAAATGATTCAAAAATAGCGACCATTGTTTATTCTTTGCTAGTTGAGAAAGCCAGCGATTACGTAATCTATCGCCATAAAACGTACCTGAATTTTTTTGTATGAATTGAATAATGGTTCTGTTATCGGTTGAATTAAGTCGATGTAGTAAATACAGATAATCTAAATAGGGCTGTAAAGGATAGTCATTAAGTTTATTTCGTAGCGATGTAAACTGAGCTAACTGCTGAGTTTCTAATGCTTTTTTAGCTTGTTGAAATATCGTGCGTTGCTGAGCAAGTTGCGTGTTATCACTCGCAACATTGACAGTAGAAAAGGCAAGTAAAAGACTGAAAATAAATACAGATTTTATAGTAGACATTAAGTTAAGTGTTCTAAATGAAAATGAGGGTATGAAACGGCGTTGAAGAAAATCTATTCATAGGTCATCCTGAAATCGAGTTTAACAAGGCAAGATAACGCTATCTTACTGCTTATTGTATTTGCTGACTAAGCATAGTTTCGATCGCATCCAAATTAGGGATATAAGCAACTTTATTGCCTATTTGAACTTGATAATGGACATAATCAGATTCGATGCTCTGTTCTGCTTGTTTCAATGCCGATTCAGTCAAATGAATTAGTTGAGGTACACCATAACACGGTAAACCATAAATACTGATATTACTCGCTGGGTTGATGCCTCGAAGTACGCAAAGTTTGCTGGCATCAGCTGTGTTAGATGTATTTTTCGTAACTAAACTTTCGAGATCAATAATGGGAATGCTTTGAGCATTCCACTGGCACTGACCAATCCAATAATCTGGCTTTGAGGCATCGGTATTAATGAGGCGAGGAGAGGGAATAACCTCAGCAAGCGTACTATTTGGCAGCAATAAATAATGATGTTGTAAGGGAATAATCATGCAGGGCACGAAGTCTGTATTATTGTCAGCCATAAAAGAATTCCTGCCTTATTGATCTACATGTGGATAGCGTATACCCAGTAAGTTTTTCATCGTTTCAACGAGTTCTAGTTCTTGATACGGCTTGCCCATATAAGCGTTAACGCCGATGCTTATTCCTCGATCCCGATGTTTAGAACCTGTACGTGACGTTATCATGATGATGGGTATGTGTTTATAGTGCTCTGTATTTCTAATTAATGTTGCAAACTCAAAACCATCCATTCGTGGCATTTCAACATCCAGCAAGATAATATCGGGTATTTGTTCGTTCAATTGTGCCACGCCATCGATACCATCTCGCGCGGTAATGACATCAAAACCATGCCGTTTAAGTAAATTACTGGACGCTTTTCGCATCGTAATCGAATCATCAACCACCATGGCAACAGGTGTGTGAGTCAATGCCGTGTTTTGATTCAACGCCGCTAATTCATTGCTATTATTTGTTATTTCACTATCAATAGTTTCAACAAGGGCAGGAATATCCAAAATAAACACAACTTGGCCATCACCAAGAATCGTTGCGCCAGTAATTGAAGTGATATGGCTAAATTGCTCGCCCGCCGGTTTAAGCACAATTTCTCGATTACTATTAATGGAATCAACTAATAAAGCGATATGCATATCGCCGTAACGGAATAATAATAAGGGTAACTGCACTTTCGGATCTTCGGGAAGAATGAGTGGCAAATCAAGCAAAGTACTTAAAGGCAAGAATCGATAATACTCACCATTAGCTTCATAACGCGGTTCTGCTTGTTGTTTTAGAAGTTCTTTAACATTACTTACTGCAATTCGGTCACCAGCATGAACAGCAGTAAGAGGAATCGCATATTGATGATCGTGGCTGCTGACAAGTAATGCTTGCATGATCGATAAGGTCAGCGGTAACCGAATATTGAAAGTAGTACTTTTACCTGGAACGGATTGGATTGATAACCGACCTTTTAGGGCGCGAATTTCATTACTGACTACGTCCATACCCACGCCACGTCCAGCAAGTTGTGAAACTTTATCAGCAGTACTAAAACCAGATGAAAGAATGAGTTGAATCAATTCTTCATCACGCGGCATATTGTTATGAGTTATCAGGTGTTGATCGAGCGCTTTTTGACGGATTTTTTCAATGTTAATGCCTTGGCCATCATCAGATAAAGAAATCAGCACTTCTGAACCTTCTCGGCTTATGGTCAGTGTGAGTGTGCCCACGGGCTTTTTACCTGAGGCCAGACGACTTTCGACCGATTCAATACCATGACCTATGGCGTTTCTAAGCAAATGCTCAATAGGTGCCACAATGCGGTCAATAATTGTTCGGTCTAATTCTCGTTCAGCACCATGAATAATTAATTCAGATTGTTTATTTAATTCTGAATTTGTTTGTCGAACAATACGTTCAAACCGCGGAACTAAACCTTGAAATGGAATCAGTCGGGTATGCATCAACCCCTGTTGTAAGTCCGTACTGAGCCGCGATTGTTGCAATAAAATACCATCGGATTCTTGTACTAATAATTCAAGTGATTGACTGATTTCATGCATATCGCCAACCGTTTCGGTCAAACTACGCGATAATTGTTGAATCATCGAAAAGCGATCTAATTCGAGAGGATCAAATTCAGATTCTTGTTTAAGTGCTTCATCATCGTAGCGAAATAGAATTTGTGTTTCAGTTTCTATTTCAAGATTACGTAATTGATCTTGTAGCCGAGAAAGGGTGCCTTCCATCTCTGCTAATTGTTGTTTAATTGCGGAGTTTTGTTGACCGACCCGATCACGAGAAATACTTACTTCACCGGCGAAGTTCGATAAAAAATCGAGTAAATCAGTACGAACACGTATCTGATCACTATGTTGCGGTGTTGTATTGGGTTCCTGTGATGTAGTGGCTGGCGTAACAGGATCAACCGTTGGCTCTTGAGGAGCAGGAACAGATAGGGATTGATGAGAAAAGGCGGTAATTTCAGTCATCAAATCATCAGCAAACTTAAAACTCTCTTGTCGAGCGAGTAATTCCTGCATATCGGACAAGCGATCTTGACTACGCTGTAATAAACCAAAAAAAGCGGGTTCAGGTGCTGTTGTAGCTTCAGTGACTTGGAATACTAATGATTCGATCTGATGCGTAAGATCTGCAATCGGCGTAATGCCTGCCAGACGTGCACCACCTTTAAGGGTGTGAAGTTCTCGTTGTAATTGTGCAACCGCATCTTGGGCATTCTGATCGTTGGTCCAATGTTTAATGGCTTCACCACTTGATTTAAGCAGTTCTGCACATTCTTCAGTAAACGCCTCTAATAATTCAGGATCATCATTTGGAATACTAAATAAGTGCTCATTAATCACTGTTTCTGGAATAGGAGTTTGAGTTAAAGTCCTATCAACATTTTGTTTGAATTCATCTATATCCGGGCTGATTTTGTTTTGCAGTAAGCTTTCGACTTGAAGGTTAATCTCTTCACTACCTAGCTCTAATAACATTAAATCATTATTGTTTTTGCCATCAGCATGCAAGGTCAGTTCAATGAGTAATTGATATAGCTCGCTCAGCGTGCCAAGATTCAGTATCTGTGCATTATCACGTAATGTGGCAAGCGTTTGTTGCAGCACGGCTTTGATTTCTGAATTATCTGTTTGATGTTTAAACTGCTGAAGTTGTTCTTCATACAATGATAATAATTCATCTGTTTCTTCAATAAATACGGCAAGAAACTCAGGGTCGATAAGGCGTTGTGGTTGTGCTTTTTCATCATCAGTTGGTAAAAGTTGTTGCAAGATTTCGGTAAATGAAGAAATGTCAGGCTGAGAAGTTGTTTGTGGAAACTTTATGTATTCAACATAGCGATCGAGACCCTCTATCGCCGATGATAAAATTTCGCGCTGCTGTTCATTTAATGTTGGATCTAATTCATAACGTTCGCGCAGGGATAGGTCTAATTGTGTTGCAAGTTCAGCAACGGGAATAACGTTAGCGATATTCGCACAGCCTTTCAATGAGTGTGCAGCTCGCAATAATTCTTTATCGATGATGAAGTGTGAGGGTGATTCACTTAATGCTATTTTAAATGTCGCAATATGCTGCGTTGCTTCCATATTAAATATCTGTTGCAACTCATCCTCTTCGGAAACATTATTTTCTGTTTCTGTTTCTGTTTCTGTTTCTGTTTCTGTTTCTGTTTCTAATAAATGTATAGCTGTTTGAGTGAGCTTGGTAGCCTTATTATTTACGTCCATCTCACCATTAGTGAAGTGAGTCAGTAACTCAGGAATCAGCCCAACACAGTCAGCTAAAAGAGACGAGAGTGGTGATGGGGTTGCAAGCTTCCCTTCTAACACGTTATTGAGTAGATATTCGATCGCTTTTGCCAAGTCAGCAATGACATTAGCGCCAGCCATATAGCCACTTCCTTTTAGTGTATGGAAGTGACGGCGAATGATAGCTAAGACGTCAATGTTGCCTTGATCATGCCAATTAGGGAGTAAATGTCGTAGCTCGACTAGCACTTCGTTAGCTTCTTCAATAAAAATTTCAGCAATTTCACTATCAATGCCATCAGCAAAGTGTGTCGTGCTCGATATTGCCGATGTTAATTCTGATTGCTGATCAATATAGCGTTGAACGCTGGTCGTTATTGATGTGTCAGTTAGCGGCGAGCCTAGTGCTTGTTGATCAATGTAACGCTGGACGCTTGTTTGTAATTGTTCCGGAATGTTTAGCTGCTTTTCGGGAGCATGATCTACGGATTTTGTTTGTTGGTGAATATAGCGTTGAACGCCGGTTACTGATGATGTTTCAGTTGTCGGAGTGACTAATAATTGCTGATCAATATAACGCTGAACACTTGTTGTAAGTGGTAAGGACGAACTTGTCGCATTTTGAGGTGCAGGCGCGTCTAATTCTGCTTGTTGGTCAATATATCGTTGAACACTGGTGACTGCTGATAGGTGAGATGAACCTGCATCTTCAGTTATTGTTGGTTCGGCGCTATTAGCATTGACTGACTTCGCTTGTTCAAAATTATCAAGAATATACTGGGCACCCTGCAATAAGCTAGATTGTTCTGAGCCACGGCGCAGTAAGTTGTCCATATAAAGCTCAGCAGCGGCAATGATGTCGGCAAATAAATTGAGCTCATTACTGGTAACAAAGTGCTGTTCTGCTTTTGTTTGTTCAATTTGACGAACGGTATTTTCAAACAAGCTAGCTGCCGCATGAAGATTCAACATTGATAGACTGCCAGCAATTAATTGTAATTGACTTGCGATGTCTGATAATGATTGAGATGAACCTTCGGGACGCTCGACTAATAAAGATAATGTTTCTTTAACAGTGACCAGTTCATGCTGACATTCTGTAATAACCGAGTGTTGAAGCTGAAAATGTTCGTTAGAACTTTCGGAAGAATATTGATTTTCTGCTTGTAGTAAATTTTCGATTTCTAATAAATCATTCGCCAGCGCCATCAATTGCTCGTCATTAGCAGCTTGTTCTTGACTCGCTAACGCTTGGAATCGCTGGAGTTGGTCTTTTAGTAGTGCGCATGCATCCAGCTCTTCCAACAATTGTAAGGTATTTGACATACTCGATAATTTTTCAATAATTGCTCCGGTGATATCGGGCGAGTAACTATCATTAAGCGCGAGTCTATCGGTATGTTCTTTTATTTCTTGAAGCTGAAACAATAATTCGGAATGTACTTCTGATAATACATTGCCTGAAAAACTATAAATTTTTTGCTGCTGCAAGGTATCAAAAAAGTCTAAGTGAAAGGCTTCTTTTAATGAACTGACGTATTTTCCGCTGCTGGTGGAGTGAGCGACTAGCAGCAATAAGTTATGTACTAATTCTTTAGGAAACACAGATAAAAACTGTTGTTCATCTTGCTTAGAAAACAGTTTGATTGATTGATTTAATGTACCGATTTTAATTTTGGTTGCTGGCGTTGCAGCAAGACCGTTATCTAAAAGCGCTTCAAGGACGCCTTCAGCAGCCCACCATAGAATAATCGTACGCTCATGAATACAGCTAAGGCGTAGATAGTGAACAATTTTTGCCATTTTTTGTAAGCTAGCGAGTTCATTAGTTTTAAACCAGCTTAATAATGAAATTTGAAAAATTTGACTGAGTTTATTGACTGGAATATCAATATTCGGTGAGGTCTGATGTGGATCTGGACTTATTTCAGTGGGCAAATGAACTAATAGCGATGGTTTGAATAAATCAAGTTCCTCCAAGGCCAATACGCTTCGTGTTTTGCGTAATTCATTCATCGTATCTATAAGTCTTAACGGATGATCTTGTAACGACGTACCGACCAATTTCAAATAATTGGGTAACAATAAGAGGCTTTTTAATAAACTATCTTGAGCGGTCGTAATGTCTGGGATTTTTTTGTCACGAAGTGCAATGGCAGAAGCAAGCATTTCAGTCGCTAATAGCTTCGGACCTTGCAGGTTTAACATTTCCATGGTGCCGATGATTTGATGTATCTGAGTAATACATAGCGCGATGGCAGTATTATCATCGGGAGAATCAACGGCCTTTGTTAGTGCTTGTAGGGCATCAGCTAAAGATTTTTGAACTTCGTCCTGAACCCAAGCAAGAGCGTCATAATTGCCACTATTAGTCCGTGCCATTTGTTACTCCGCAACAAAAATGGGAAAAATATTTTTAATCAACAAAAATATCATGATAATAAAACGTCAACTTATGGCAATTTAAAACCGGAAACAGATTTACGTAGCTCATTGGTCAGTTCTAATAATCGACCGATAGACGCAGCACTTTCGTAGGTTCCAGTTGACGTTTGCATGGTTATTTCTTGGATAACATTCATACTGTCAGAGGTGCTGATAGCCGCCTTAGCTTGTTGTTTTGCCGCATTAGAAATATTATCAATTAACGCGGCGAGCTGATTAGATACGGTTTCAATTTGTTCAAGTGATGTTCCTGCATCTTGTGATAATTGTGCACCCAATACCACCCCTGTCGTACTTTGTTCCATCGAGCTTATTGCTTCGTTGGTATCGCTTTGGATAGTTCTTACGATGGCTTCAATTTGTTTAGTCGCTTTACTTGAACGTTCGGCCAAACGTTGTACTTCATCGGCAACAACCGCAAAACCTCGACCTGCTTCACCGGCCATCGTGGCTTGAATAGCAGCATTAAGCGACAAAATGTTGGTTTGTTCAGCAATGTCGTTGATAAGTTCCACAATATCACCGATTTCTTGCGAACTTTCACCTAAACGTTTAATTCGTTTTGAGGTTTCTTGGATATGTTCACGAATGGCATCCATACCTGTAATGGCTTTTTTCACCGCTACGTTACCTTCTGCGGCTAATTTTACAGATTGTTTCGCAACATCTGATGATTGGCTGGCATTTTGAGATACTTGCTCAATAGAACCAGCCATTTCATTAATGGCACTACTTACTTCGCTAATTTGTTGTGCTTGATGCTCACTTGCATCGGTAAGATGCAAAGAGGTTGCTTGAGTTTCTTGGGCCGCTGATGCTACTTGTAATGTTGTATTGTTAATATTTTCTACTAAGTCACGCAAAGCATCGATGGTGTAGTTGACCGAATCTGCGATCGCGCCAGTAATATCTTCTGTTACGGTGGCGGATGTGGTGAGATCGCCATCGGCAAGATCGCCCATTTCATCGAGTAACTGCAGGATAGCATCTTGGTTATGGCGGTTTTGTATCTCCATCGTTGCTAATGCAGAGCTAACGGTTTTGTGGGGTAAATAACTCAGACGAAGGAACATGATGATCGCAAGGATCATTGATATGGCGATACCAGCTGAAAATATTAAGCCATTTTCATGTATGAGTTGATACTGATTGGTAGCCAGTAACCAAACACCTACTAAGGCTGCGGCGGTAAATGCAACAGCAAAAATTAAGTTTATTACATTGTTTTTCGCAACTAAAGCGGAGAGAAAAAGCGTGCTTGTTGGATTCATAGAGTTCGTCCTAAACCAAAGAGTTATGCGGCCGCATTCAAAAATCGTTGATCAACGGCGAGTTTGTTAAAGCTAAAAATATCCCAGTGCATATCGTGTTGATTTATGTTGCTCGTTATATAAGGTGAGATAGCTGTTTCATCGTTGGTATTGCTTAATGTTGGCTCATGTTGAAAATGTTTCAAGCCAAATACCTCATCGAGTAATAATCCGGCATAAAGCTGAGTGTTATTAGTCACCACGATACGACTGCGTTTGTTTACTTTTGTCGGTTGACCATATAGAAAATACTTAAGGTCAAACAAGGGTAATAACTCACCTCGTAGATTGGCAATACCAAAAACCCAAGGCTGAGCGCGAGGTACGGGACTAATCTGTGAAGGCACAATAAATACTTCTCGTGCTTCATTGAGCGGAATGAGTAGGTTTTCTTGGGCGATTCTAAAGCCGATCGCGGTCCAAGTTCCATGAAAAGAATCTAGTTGGGATGCATTCGCAGCACTTTGCAGACTACGCTGCTGGATATCACGTAATAATGAAATGACATCCGCAGGACAAAAGGTGCTGTTCATAATGTTGGTGTCGTTAGCAGTGCATTAATTTCAGTCAGTAGCTGATCTTCATTGACCGGTTTACATAAATAACCCTTAGCACCCTGTCTAAAACCCCATAATTTATCTGTTTCTTGATTTTTCGAGGAAACGATAATGATGGGAATATCTTGTGTTGCCGGGTCTTTGCTAAGACGACGAGTGGCTTGAAAACCATTTAAGTTAGGCATCACCACATCCATAATAATAAGATCTGGTTTTTCACTTAAGGCTTGTTCAATTGCTTGTAAGCCATCTTCGGCGCTAATAACGTCATGGTTATGTTTTTCCAACATCTTTTTGACAACAAAAATCTCAGTTGGTGAATCATCTGCAATCAGGATTAGAGCCATATTTATTACGCATCCTTGGTTTTGTTGATGAGGTGTGTACGAATAGCGCCGAGAAGATCTTCACGAGTAAATGGTTTCGTTAAGTATTGTTCGGCTCCAACGACACGGCCTTTTGCTCGGTCAAAGAGTCCATCTTTGCTTGATAGCATAATGACCGGTGTATTTTGAAATTTGGCATTATTTTTTATCAAAGAACAGGTTTGGTAACCATCCAGACGAG
This sequence comes from Methylophaga sp., assembly GCA_011053005.1. Taxonomy (GTDB): domain Bacteria; phylum Pseudomonadota; class Gammaproteobacteria; order Nitrosococcales; family Methylophagaceae. The sequence continues at coordinate 115,237 of DRHW01000019.1, read as the reverse complement.
GCATCATAATATCGATAAATAGAATGTCTGGATGTTGGGTACTAATAATGGGTAGGGCCTCAAAGCCATTTTCAGCCGTGAGTACATCACATCCCGCTTTTTTGAGTAGCGTTTCCGCTGTGCGACGAATTGTCTTGCTATCGTCGATCACCATGACTTTTAATCCGGAAAATTCGTTTTGGACATCATTCACTCTAAAACATACCTATTATCTATAATAATGCTGACAAAATAGTCAGGCTAGGAAGATAACCCATTTTTTATTATCCGGCTAGTGGGTAGTCAATATTTTAATAAAACTTAATCCTTGCCTGATAGGGGGCTTACATAAGAAAATGAATATCTCACTTTCTTAAAGACAAAATAATATTTTGATGGTTTTTAAGCTGCTTATTAATCGATCGTCAAAATCGTTTTTGCTAACAGGTAAAGATTATTATGATTTCAGGTGTTCCACATTTAACCACAGCATGGAAAGGCCCTTTATTACAGCTTGAGTCTCATTTATTAACACATCAAGCCGAAGTTGAAACTTGGTTACGTGAGCAGTGGTTATTAACCCCAGCTCCTTTTTATGCTTCTGTTGATCTTCGAAATTCAGGTTTTAAATTAGCGCCTGTTGATACTAATTTATTTTCAGCGGGATTTAACAATCTTAACCCAGCCTTTATGCCGCTATGTATACAAGCGGTCCAGTCGGCGGTTGAGCGGGCCTGTCCACGTGCTAGAAAAGTATTGATCGTCGCTGAAAACCACACGCGAAATTTATTTTATTTAGAAAGCCTCGAAACCTTACGTTCAATTTTTGAAAAGGCAGGACTAGAAGCCAGAATAGGCAGCTTGCGTGACGATTTAACGGAAGCGACTTCGATTGATTTACCGTCTGGAAAGCGCTGTGTTATTGAACCGTTAATACGTGTTGGAAATCGCGTGGCGGTGGGTGATTTTTCACCCTGTCTTGTTTTGTTAAATAATGATCTTTCTGGTGGACGGCCCACTATTCTAGAAAATTTAGAACAAGTATTAACGCCGCCATTATCGGCGGGATGGTCTAACCGTAAAAAATCAGATCACTTCGCACATTATCACGATGTGACGACAGAGTTTGCTAAACAAGTAGGGCTTGATCCGTGGTTGATTTCGCCACTGTCATTACAGTGCGGTGAAGTGAATTTTATGGAACGCCTTGGCAATGAATGTTTGGCCAAAAATGTTGAAAACATGTTGGCATCGATCCAGCAAAAGTATGATGAATATGGCATTGATAGAGAGCCATTTGTCGTGGTGAAGTCAGACACGGGTACTTATGGAATGGGCATTATGATGGTGAAAAGTGCTGATGAAATAATCAACTTGAATCGCAAACAACGTACTAAAATGTCATCAGCAAAAGAAGGCATGAGTGTTGAAAATGTATTGATACAAGAAGGTGTTTATACCTTTGAAACACTAGGAGAAGAAAACGCGGTAGCTGAGCCCGTTATATATATGATTGATCACTTCGTTGTTGGTGGTTTTTATCGTGTGCATACCGGACGCGGTGTTAATGAGAACTTAAATGCGCCTGGCATGCATTTTGAGCCATTAGCTTTTGCTCAACCATGTAACTCGCCCGATAAGTCTGAAAAGCCAGATGCTGAACCCAACCGCTTTTATGCTTATGGTGTTATTGCACGCTTGGCGCTACTAGCCGCGGCGAGAGAGTTAGTTTAAGACTAATGTAAGATTTAAGATAAGTCATAAGCCGCTTGCTTATGGGGTTTAAAGCAAGCGGCTTAACGTTGAACTAGCTCATGTGTTCGCTTAAATAAGCGATCGTCATCGTTTGATTATGTAACATGCTTTCACCATCACGTTCTCCTGAGCAAATTTCACCATTTGAATAAAAACCGGTAATGCCGGTTTGTACGCCCAATAAACGTTGTACGGCAAAAACTTCATCCGAAACCTGTTCTTGCATCACCAATTTACGACCGACACAACTCACGCAAATTGCCAACGCTCGATCATTAATATTAATGTCTTTGTTTAAGATTTGGCGAGCAGCATCACTGGCACCGTTGACCAATTGATCATGATCTGACTTTAGAAAACGTACGGTTGAACCTTCGGCAACATTCCCTGCAAAGGTGAGGCTGTTATTTTTCTCATCAACACCTAATAGCGTACGAATGACCGTTATTTTTTTGTCTTCAGACATTATTGCAAACGGGAAGTTAAGACCTGATGCAGGTAAGGTATTGGCGTAATAACCAATGTACATTTTGTAAAGTGGCAGGGCGGGTTTGTTATCTAATTCAAACACGACATTTTTGAGTGAGCGAGTAATTTTACGAGGCGGTCCATAAGGGCTCCAACCACCTAATGCACCACTTGTTACCACTGCATCTTTGCCATAAATACCGACGGCAATAACTACTTTGTCTTGCACTTTGTCATTATTTAACAATAATGTTTGAGTGAATGCTGCATTGTCACCGGCAAGACCGCCAGTTATCGGTATTTCAGGTAATACTTCTTGTAAACCTTCGACCAATTCGGAGCCATTCACGTTTAAGCCATCGCTTAATACAAATACGCCCTTAAGATCATTTTGAGTGAGTTCATTTGCTATTTGTGCACCGAGAGCATGGGATTGAGCCATGCTATTTACTGGTTTAACAACAAATTTGAGCAGACTTCGTTCCCAAAGCATCGCTGTAATGTGCAGGCTATCATCGTGAGCACCATCTTCAGTGATTTCTCCCGAGGTTGTACAACCGATTATTTGAGCATTAGGGTAGCGTTTTTGTAAGATGCTGCCAAAGTTACGTTCTTTAAATCGAGTTATTGAGCCAAACACTAACACCCAGTTTGCTTCTGGCAGGGGCGATGTTGAGGGCAATGACTTTAGGGTCATTTTGGATGAAAGGTGTTCTTGCTGAAACTTCATGTTTACTTACGCCTAAATTGCCAGTGAAATATTTCCGACACATAAAAATGTTATGTCCCGCCGAAATAGTAAACGGATACTACCTTACTTTATTGTGCTAGGGGAAGACGGATGGTAAAAATAGTATTATCGAAAATAATGGATAGAAGTGAGATTTTATCTACGTTTTGATGTGTTAGTTTTAATGAAGAAAAATAAAAACATCATATTTAAAAAAGACGTAGTGGCAATTTTCTAGTTAGCAATTAGAGAGCCTACTATCATGATGATTGAATAATATTAAGAAGTATGCTTAATTACCGCTCGGGCCTATTGACTAAATTTTAGTGCCCATCAAATCGTTTTTAATACAGTGACAAAAATAAGCATTACGCAAAATGCAGACAGGACTGTATTTAAAAATAACATTAACTTCATAATAGAAAGAGAGAGAAAATTATGTTCGCATTAGCATTAAGTATAGGTGTATTAGGTGGAATCGCTACGTGGCTGTCACTCAGCCCGCTAGCAGGTATGGTGACAATATGGGCAATTTTTATTGCTTGGGGGGCTTATTTTCATAATGGTGCTAATACTGCAGCATTAAAAAATACAATCGTGTGCGGTATTTTTGGTTCCGTGCTTGCTGGTATTGCCTTTGCCTTAATTACAAAAGTGGGTTTGGGTCAAGGTACGCCATTAGCCGTTAATGCTGCTGTTTGGGTTGGTTTAGCGGTATTTGTATTAGTAATGGGCGCAACTATTCCTGCATTTTCAGTTATTCCTACCGCTGTTTATGGCTTTGCGGCAACAGCAGCTTATGCCATTCATGCAGGTCCTGAGTTATCAACGGCTGGTAATACCTTAGCAATGGATTTTTCAAATCCGGTTATCGTTATTTCACTGTCATTTATTGTCGGGGCTCTATTCGGTATGGTTTCGGGTAAAGTAGCTGCGATGATTTCTGGCCAAAATTAACACCAGATAATTTTAAAAAAAAGGCTGTGTTCAATAATGAACACAGCCTTTATTATAGATTGAATGATTTAAAAATTAGCCAACCAGTTTGGCTTTTAATAAATCATTAACCTGTGCAGGGTTTGCTTGACCTTTTGATGCCTTCATCACTTGGCCAACAAAGAAGCCAAATAACTGTTCTTTGCCATCACGATATTGTTCAACTTGTCCCTGATTATTGGCAATGACTTCATCAATAATCGCTTCAATCGCACCTGAATCGGTGACCTGTTTCAAGCCTTTTTCTTCGATAATACTATCGACATTGCTGCCTTCACCATTCCACAAGCTATCAAAAATCTGTTTAGCAATTTTTCCTGAGATGGTGTTGTCGCTAATACGTACCAATAATCCGCCTAATTGCTCTGCGCTGACCGGTGACTCAGTGATTTCTAAACTCGCCTTGTTTAATGCCCCTGATAATTGGGTAATGATCCAGTTAGCACACAATTTTGGATCTTGATTATTTGATGCGACTAACACCGCTTCAAAATAATCGGCAAGTTGGCGACTGCTGGTCAGTACCGAGGCATCATAACGTGATAAATTCATCTCATTAATAAAGCGATCACGTTTAGCGTTCGGTAATTCTGGTAGTGATGCTCTAATTTGTTCGATGACTTCAGGATCTAAAACAACAGGCAATAAGTCTGGATCAGGGAAGTAGCGATAATCATTAGCTTCTTCTTTACTACGCATTGACCGTGTTTCATTTTTATCGGCATCATATAAACGGGTTTCTTGAACGACGGTGCCGCCATCTTCGATCAATTCAATTTGACGTTCTATTTCAATATTAATCGCGCGCTCAACATTACGGAATGAGTTGATGTTTTTAAGCTCGGCGCGGGTTCCTAATTCTTTTTGACCTTTCGGGCGGACAGATACATTAGAGTCACAGCGAAAAGAACCTTCTTGCATATTTCCGTCACAGATCTCGATGTATTGCACCAAAGAGTGGATTTTTTTCATATAAGCAACCGCTTCCTTTGCGCTGCTTAGATCAGGTTCGGAAACGATTTCTAATAATGGTGTGCCGGCACGATTAAGATCCACACTGGTTTGGCCAGGATAGTTTTCATGTGACGATTTACCAGCATCTTCTTCTAAATGAGCACGTGTAATGCCGATCATTTTTTCAGAACCGTCCTCAAGTTCAATCGACAACTGGCCTTTGCCAACAATCGGCAAATCAAGTTGACTGATTTGGTAACCTTTCGGCAAGTCAGGATAGAAGTAGTTTTTACGAGCAAATACTGAGTGATCAGTCAGCTCAGCATCCACCGCCAAGCCAAATTTAATCGCCATTTTTACCGCTTCTTGATTCAGTACGGGTAATACGCCAGGAAATCCAAGATCTACCGCGCAAGCTTGGGTATTAGCTTCCGCGCCATAAGTGGTCGGTGCACCAGAAAATATCTTAGTTTTGGTGGCGAGTTGGGCGTGAATTTCTAACCCAATAACAACTTCCCATTCCATGATTGACGGCCTGATTAAGAATTTAAAAGGAGAATTGTATCAACTATTAGTAGGCTTTACCTAGATCGTAAACCGCTTCAATTTATTCTTTAGGTCCGCAAACTAATCGTTTGCCAGCCTTGCTGTTGAGCGATCGCGAATAATTTAGGATCAGAATCAACGGCGACCGGATGTTCAACCATATTTAATAGTGGTAAATCATTGTGAGAATCACTATAAAAATAGCTACCGGCTAAGGTTTGGTTTTGAGTGCCTAACCATTCTTGCAAGCGTTCTACTTTGCCCTGTTGATAAGAAGGCGTGCCAGTAACATGCCCGGTGTACAAGCCATCTACCATTTCAGCTTCGGTTGCAATTAAATGTGGAATACCTAATTTTTTAGCGATTGGCGTAGTAATAAAGTTATTTGTTGCGGTAATGATCAGCAAGGTATCACCACATTGACGATGATGTTCAATCAGTTTTTGTGCGGCAGGTAAGATAATTGGGTCAATTTTCTCAGCAAGATATTGGGTGCGCCAGCGTATTAAATCAGCAGGAGTATTATCGGCTAGCGGTTTAAGTTGAAATGCAGAAAACTCAAAAATATCCATTGTTCCCGCAAGGTATTGGTCATAAAAATCTTGGTTAGACTGCTGATAACTTTCGGCGTCCACTAAGTTATTTTCGACTAAAAACTCACCCCACAAATAATCACTATCGCCACCAAGTAGCGTGTTATCCAAGTCAAAGATTGCTAATGCCATTACGATTCACATCACTAATTAAAAAATAGTCACTATTGTAAGGCAAAATCGATTGAATACCGTGATAACCTATCGAGTATTGACAAATTATGACGTTATAGAAGTGCTTGCTTCTTTTAACGAGAGATGTAGGACTGTGATTGATAAAGATGGCTTTAGGCCTAATGTGGGGATAATTCTCTGCAACGATAATAATGAGGTTTTGTGGGCGCAACGTGCGCAGCATGACTCATGGCAGTTTCCGCAAGGCGGAATAAAGGCAGATGAAACGCCAGAACAAGCTGTCTATCGTGAATTAATGGAAGAGGTTGGTTTAGCCCCCGAACATGTGCAATTACTTGGCATGACTAGTGGTTGGTTGCGCTATCGATTACCTAAACGTTATTTACGATATGGCAATAAGCCGCTGTGTATTGGTCAAAAACAACGCTGGTTTTTATTGCGCTTAACGGGCAGCGAATCCGATGTTAATTTAACGCGACATGATAAACCTGAGTTCGATGATTGGCGCTGGGAAAATTATTGGCAGCCGGCGAAAGAAATCGTGTTTTTCAAACGCCGTGTTTACGAAAAAGCTTTGCATGAATTAGCGCCGCTATTATTCCCTGAATATAAAAAACGGATTGATAGTCAGCGAAAATTTTAATTAAGTATTTTCTTGAATACTTTGGCGTTGCGCTGATAGTTATATAAGGCTTGTTTTTCCATTGGTAAATCGCGAATTTCGGCCGCACTAAACCCATGTTCAATAAACCAATGAGCGGTTTGGGTTGTCAGCACACAAAGTGCACTTAAACCAAGAACAGTTGCTTGTTGTTCGATGGCTGATAATAGGCGGTCGCCTCGGCCTAAACTTTGATAGTCTTTAGATACTGCAAGACAAGCAAGCTCAGCAACATCGCTATGTGGATAAGGATAAAGAGCGGCGCAGGCAACGACTGATCCATCTCGCTCCATCACGGTGAAATGGCCGATTTCGACTTCCAATAGATCGCGCGAACGTTTTACTAAGGTCCCGTTTTGTTCTAAAGGTTGGATTAGATCAAGAATACCGCCGACATCATCTATATTGGCCTGACGAATTCTTTCAAATGATTTAGCGGTAATTAATGTGCCAGCACCATCGCGACTAAATAATTCTTGAAGTAATGCACCATCTTGCGAACGGTCAAGTAAATGGACGCGTTTTACCCCCGATTTACAGGCACGAAGTGCGGCGTTGAAAGGATGATGTGTTGCCGTTTCTGGTGACAACTGTTCAACTTGTTCAACGGTTAATTCTCGCGGTAGACCATGAGTACTTTCGCCTATAAAGATAAGCTTATCGGCGGTTAATGCGGTGGCAACTGCCGTGGCAATATCTTCTGCGGCAAGGTTGAATATTTCACCGGTTGGTGAATAGCCTAAAGGCGGTAATAATACCATATTGCCCAAAGTCAGTTGATCGTTAATGCCCTGAATGTCCACCCGACGGACTTCACCTGTATGACCAAAATCAATGCCATCCCTAATGCCAACAGGTCGTGCTGTAATTAAATTGCCGCTAGTACAACGAATACGAGCATGCGCCATCGGAGTATGTGGCAGGCCAAACGAAAGCTTTGCTTCAATATTAATCCGTAATTCCCCCATCACGGATTTAGCTATTTTAAGACTGGCATTATCGGTAACACGGAGTCCTTGATGATAGTGAACTTCAATATTTTGGCTGTGACACTGCTGTTCGATTTGTGGTCGAGCACCGTAAACAAGGACGAGTTTTATGCCTAAACTACTCAGCAATGCTAAGTCATGTACGAGACTATCAAAGCCCGAAGTTTCAATCGTTTCACCATCAAAGGCGATCACAAATGTCGCGCCACGATGCGCATGAATATAAGGCGCCGCGGTACGAAACCAACTAGTTGTGGTGGCGGAATTGCTGGCTATGAGGGTGTCGTTTAGTGTTTTCATAACGCTCTTTTTATCCTAGTCTCAGCAAGGTTGCAAAGTTGCGTGTAAAATCTCTGGTATAAATTGCTGGTAAACGAAAGCTCAGCGACGAAACACTATAATATTTGTTTGGAGAACGAACATGCCTGAATATAAATCGAGAACTTCTACCGCCGGCCGAAATATGGCGGGTGCACGCGCCTTGTGGCGAGCTACAGGTATGAAGGATGAAGATTTTAGTAAACCGATTATTGCCATTGCTAACTCGTTTACCCAATTTGTACCGGGCCATGTACATTTAAAAGATATGGGGCAATTAGTTGCGCGTGAAATTGAACGTGCGGGCGGTGTTGCGAAAGAATTTAATACTATTGCGGTCGATGACGGTATTGCGATGGGTCATGGCGGCATGTTGTATAGCTTACCATCTCGCGACATTATTGCTGACTCGGTTGAATACATGGTCAATGCACATTGTGCAGATGCAATTGTATGTATTTCAAACTGCGACAAAATCACTCCCGGCATGTTGATGGCAGCATTACGTTTGAATGTGCCGGTGATCTTTGTATCGGGTGGCCCAATGGAGGCGGGTAAAACTAAACTGGCAGGGAAAGATGTCAAGTTAGACTTAGTCGATGCGATGGTGCAAGCGGCAGATGAACGTGTCAGTGATGAAGATGTAGCGCAAGTTGAACGTAGCGCTTGTCCAACCTGCGGTTCATGTTCAGGCATGTTCACGGCTAACTCAATGAACTGTTTGACCGAGGCTTTAGGTTTATCGTTACCAGGAAATGGTTCATTATTAGCGACCCATGCAGATCGTGAAGAATTATTTTTAGAAGCGGGTCGCACAATCGTTTCATTAGCAAAGCGTTATTACGAACAAGATGATGAATCTGCTTTGCCACGTTCTATTGCGTCTAAAGCGGCTTTTGAAAATGCTATCGCTTTAGATGTGGCGATGGGCGGCTCAACGAATACCGTATTACATTTATTAGCAGCAGCACATGAGGCTGAAGTTGATTTTACGATGGCGGATATTGATCGTATGTCTCGCCACATTCCTAACTTATGTAAAGTGGCACCTGCGACACCAGAATATCATATGGAAGATGTGCATCGTGCTGGTGGCGTGATGAGTATATTGGCTGAATTAGCGGCAGGTGGTTTATTGCATACGCATTTACCAACCGTTCATAGTGCGACATTGGGTGATGCGTTAGCAAAATGGGATGTTAAGCGTAGCGATAGCGAAGTCGCTAAGCAACGTTATTTAGCAGGCCCAGCGGGTATTCCAACCCAAACAGCTTTTAGCCAAAGCACCCGTTGGCCGAGTTTGGATTTAGATCGTGAAAAAGGCTGTATTCGTGATATTGAGCATGCCTATAGCCAAGATGGTGGACTAGCAGTGCTATACGGTAATATCGCTTTAGAAGGCTGTATTGTTAAAACGGCTGGTGTTGATGATTCTAACCTTACTTTTACAGGCCCTGCGCGTATATTTGAATCTCAAGAAGCGTCCGTCACCGCTATTTTGACGGAACAAGTTGTCGCTGGCGATGTGGTTATTATTCGTTACGAAGGACCAAAAGGTGGTCCAGGTATGCAGGAAATGTTGTATCCAACCAGTTACCTGAAATCAAAAGGTTTAGGTAAAGCGTGCGCTTTGTTAACGGATGGGCGATTCTCGGGTGGTACATCAGGTTTATCGATTGGTCATGCTTCACCAGAAGCTGCAGAAGGCGGTAATATAGGCTTAGTAGAAGAGGGTGATATGATTGTGATTGATATCCCTAACCGCATTATTAAGGTTGATGTGTCTGATGCAGTATTAGCAGATCGTCGTGAACATATGGAAGCAAAAGGACATCTTGCTTGGCAGCCTGTTAAGCGCGACCGTAAAGTGAGCTTAGCATTACAAGCTTACGCGGCATTAACCACTTCAGCATCAAAAGGTGCGGTTCGCGATTTAGAACAGTTAAAACGCAAATAATCGTTCAAGTTTTAAAAATTTAAAAGCCTCGATATAAATCAATATCGGGGCTTTTTTTATGTTTTATTGGTTAGTATAAAAGACTTTAAATCGTTAGGAGAAAGCGGACGACTGAAATAATAACCTTGGAATAACGTACAGCCGTTTTCCATTAAGAAATTGAGCTGCTGGAAGTTTTCCACCCCTTCAGCGACCACGGTTAAGTTTAAATGTCTCGCCATGGCGATAATGGTGGTGACGATCGCTGCATCATCTTTGTCTGTAGCAATATCGCGAACAAAACTTTGATCGATTTTGAGCTCATCTATTGGTAAGCGTTTGAGATACGATAGCGAAGAATAACCAGTACCAAAATCATCAATAGAAAATTGGATACCCATTTGTTTTAAGGTGCCCATTTTCTGAATCGTATCTTCAACATTATCTAAAACAATACCTTCAGTTATTTCTAACATCAGTTTGTTTGCCGTTAAACCGGATTCATCCAATGCTGATTTAATATTCGCGATAAAATCGGTCTGACGAAATTGTTTAGGACTGACATTCACGGAAACATGTTGAAGCTCAACCCCCTGCCGTAGCCAAGATTTTAGCTGGATGCAAGCGTTAACCAATACCCACTGACCAATAGGAATAATTAGACCTGAATCTTCAGCAAGGGGAATAAATTCTGCCGGTGAAACCCAGCTACGCTCTGGATGTTGCCAGCGAACCAGTGCCTCAACCGCAATTATTTTTCCTGAATTATCGACTTGCGGTTGAAAGTTTAAGCTGAACTGTTGTTGTTCAATTGCCTGTCTTAAATCATGTTCTAAGGCTAATTTAGCCTCAGCAATTTTTTGCATCGCTTGTTCATAAAAGCAGAAAGTATTTTTACCCGTATTTTTAGATTTATACATCGCCGTATCAGCTTGGCCTAAGATTGAAATGGCCGTTTGATTTTCTGGCGAAAAGATTGTAATGCCGATGCTGGTGGAAATATGATGCTCATAACCTTTAATAACAAAAGATTGTTGAAAAGCATCAATGATTTTTGATGCTAGGTTGGAAGAAAATTCGATTAATGCATTATCTTTTAATGCTTGATTGGCGACTAAAATCACAAATTCATCACCGCCTAAACGTGCAACTGTATCAACTCTTCTAACCATTTGCTGGATACGCGTGGCGACTTGTTGCAAAAGCTCATCTCCCACCTCGTGACCAAGAGAATCATTAATCTTTTTAAAATCATCGAGGTCAAGAAACATCACCACGCCATAGGTTTTATTGCGTTGTGACAGGGATAAATTGTATTGCAAACGTTCAAGTAATAAACGTCGATTAGGCAATGAAGTGAGCTGATCATAAAAAGCAAGGTGTTGAATACGATCTTCGTGTGCTTTTTGATTGGTGATATCTGAAAAAACGGAGACATAGTTGATGACATTATCATCGTCATCAGAAATAGATGTAATGGTGTGGCGTTCTGGATACACTTTACCATTCTTGCGGCGATTCCAGATTTCACCCTCATAGCTGCCATTTTCATTGAGCTGCTGCCACATATTTTGATAAAACGAAGCGCTATGTTTCCCTGAAGATAAAATCCGAGGGTTTTTACCTAATACTTCTTGTTGTTTATAGCCAGTCATCTTTATAAAGGCTTGATTCACACGCATTATATTGTTGTTATTATCGGTAATCATGATGGCTTCGTGCGAATTAAAGGTGATAGCGAGTAGCCTCAGCTCATCTTTAGCTTTATGTAAGCTTATTGTTCGCTCGCTTACAATTTCTTCAATACGTGCCCGTCGGCCAGTTGAAATGAGTAGACCAACCATCATTGTCGCAGTGAATAACATACCGATGAAAAGCACTATCCAGACGTTGTCAGAATAATTATTTTTAAAATAACTGTCTGAAGGGGTAATTTTAACGTGCCATATTCGATTGGCAATGTGCACAGCATAATGAGTGGTGAATTCATTATCTGTTGCTGGAACGGCTGCTGAGGAGTAAAGCGTAACGGGTTTTTCTTGTTGCGTGACGTCTAGAATGACCAGAGCGGTGTCATTAAGAGGGTAGGCATTTAAATCATTAGCAATAATTTCATCAAGGTAATAAGCGCTCGCCAAGTTACCAATAAAAGCATTTTGACGCTGAGTGACGGTATTGGTTAAATGACCTTGTCGGTAAATAGGTAAATAGTTAATGATGCCGGTGCGATTCTTCTCGTCTTGTATAAGATTGATACGGCTAGAGAGCATTGCATGTCCTGAATCACGCGCGGCATAAAAGAGTGAAGCGAGTTTTGGATCGGAGGTGGGATCAAACCCTAATTCTTTTTCATTGGTTTTATAAGGCGATACATAGGCAATTGTCGCGTATACAGGTTTATCTTCAATACGAATGATATTACCTTGATTACTTCTTTTAGTGATTTGGTAGTCGAGATGATGAATGTTTTGCATCATCTTTTCAAATACCAATCTTTCCTCTGCTTTAACAAGCACTTCCCATGTAATCGCTTGAATGTCGGGATGTAATTGCTGAATAGAATGAGTGGCAGTGAAGAAGTTTTCTCGCTCGATAAAACCATTTATTACAATGGTATCTCGTAAATGTTGAGTCAGATTGATATGAGTACTAATTTCTTGATAAAGCTCGGCGCCTATCGTCTTTGCTTGGTAATCTAAGTCCAGTTGAAGGCGCTGATTTTCACTATCAACACTGTTCTTAAATAAGCTAATAGTGATTAAGAAAGCGATGAAAACAGGAATTGTGACATACCATTTTCGATTGCGATCTGTTTTCCCTGGCATATCGGTAAAAAGCAAGACTAACGGAGTGATAATTATTACCCCTAAACTGTCCCCTATCCACCAACTAAAACCATTAAATAAAGCATCATTAAGTGAAATAATGCCAGAACCAGTTAATATACTAATACTGATTAATGTTGGAATTATGGCTGCGACTGGGCCCCCAAGAACTAAGAACTTGAAAATAGTGATTTCTGAAATTAAGGGATCAGGATAGAGCGTATATTTTTTGATCAGCTTAAATCCCAAGTAAATAAATAACGTGCTACTTAATGAAATAGCGGCAAATAATAAGAGGGATGAAGTGGTTGACTGGAGTATATCTAAGCCATAAAAATCAATACTTACGTAGATATTAGCGATGAAAACGCCAGGAAGTAATTTAGGACCATACTTTAATACTAAAGCTAATGAGATGCCTGCTGCGGGCCAAAATGCACAAGCATTGCTGTCTGGCGCAGCAAGAGGATGACTAATGAGCGCGGCTAAATAATAGGCGAGTGCTAACCCAGCGATAGCTAATATTGTATGAAATAAGTATTTCGCATTAAACATATTGAGGCTCAGAGATATTCAAAGACCACGTATAACGTGGTCTTTGAGATACATGTTGACGTTTATTTGAGGGTGCTTTTTAGAATGGAATGTCATCATCCAAATAATCAGCCCCGCCCTGTGAGCCATAATCAGGGCCAGCAGAAGGTGATGCGGGCTGTGGTGCATAACCTTGTTGCGGTGATTGATTTCGTTGAGGGGCGTTTTGTTGATAATCGCCAGATGAACCGCCTGACGCGCCACCTTTTGAATCAAGCATCGTCATTGAATCACCGACGATCTCTGTTGAATAACGATCTTGACCGCTTTGGTCTTGCCATTTACGGGTTTGAATGCGGCCTTCGATATAAATTTGTGAGCCTTTATGCAAATATTGTTGAGCAATTTCACCTAGACGGTTATTAAGCGTCACACGGTGCCATTCAGTACGTTCTTTACGCTCGCCCGTTTGTTTATCTTTCCAGCTTTCAGATGTCGCTAGGCGTAAGTTACAAATGGAGCCACCATTAGGAAAGGCGCGACTTTCTGGCTCTGCGCCGAGTCTTCCTACAAGAATTACTTTATTTACTGACATGGTGCTGTGCTCCTTTAGCGAAATGAATGTTTAAGCTGGTTTTATTTTACGATGGATGAATTGCTTGGGCAATAAGTTCATCCAATACATCGCTATCGATTTCATCAGGTGAAAATTTAACATAAGCGACAGATTCTTCAACTACAATCACCGTTTCGATAACGCCCTTAATGGTATTAAGCTGTTGAGCGATACCGTTGGCATTACTGGTCGAAACGCTCTGTAAATGAATGATGCGGGTAGACAAATGTTTGGGCGGTTTCATCGGCAAGACAATCAATAACCAGATGGCTGATAACACTGCAGCTGCAATAAAAACGCCCGACATGCCTAATTGACTGAAAATTAAACCGCCCGATGCGCCACCGATAAAAGCGCCGACAAATTGGGCTGTAGAATAAATACCCATCGCTGTGCCTTTGTTAGCAAGCGGACTAAGCTTTGACATTAATGACGGCAAACTGGCTTCTAGTATATTAAAAGCGGTAAAAAACAGCCATAAACAAAACAACATGCCAGCAATTGAATAAGATAATTGACTCCATCCTAGCTCAGCAATAATCAATGTGACAATCGCACCTAAAAAGACCGGTTTCATTTTACGATATTTTTCAGCGATGATGATAAATGGCACCATAGCAATGAATGCGAGCACTAATATCGGTAAATAGGCGAGTGCATGTTGGTCTTTCGGTAATCCTGCATGTTGGAGTAAGGCAATCGGGAGTGCATAAAAGTTAATTGTCAGTAAGCAATGTAAAATCATGATACTGAACACCATGCGCATAATGTCTGGATTGCGAAATACTTTAAGAAACTGTTTGGGTACTGGTTCCATGTCACGGTGACTCATCAGGCGAGTCGGCGTGGGCACCCATAAATGTAAAATAGCGATACCGACGAGTGCCAAAACTGCAGTAGACCAAAAAATCCCTGATAAACCGACCCAATGTTCTAAGGCCGCTCCCGCGGCTAAAGCAACAGAAAATGACAGGCCAATACTAATGCCTATACTCGCCATCGCTTTTGTGCGATGTTCATCACGAGTGAGGTCAGCGGTCAGCGCCATAATGGCGGCTGCGATTGCACCACTACCTTGTAATAGTCGCCCAGCAATAACCATATAAATAGAATCAGCTGTAGCGGCGACTATGCTACCAGCAGCAAACAACAGTAAGCCGATAGTGATGACGCGTTTACGGCCAATCCGATCGGATAGCATCCCAAAAGGAATTTGTAATAAGGCTTGTGTCAGACCATAAGCGCCGATTGCTAAGCCAATCAGTATCGGCGTGGCACCATTATATTGCGTCGCAGCTAGCGAAAAGACCGGCAAAATCATAAATAAACCCAACATTCTCAGGGCAAAGATGCTTGATAAACCTGCGATGCTGCGTTTTTCTAAAGAAGTCATTGCTGAGCTGGTGTTTTGTTTTTGCGTCATAGTAGTCGGTTGGCGTATATTCATCCGTCAGATTATTGATACGGAATATGCATGAAAAGTATAAGTATACGCGGTGCACGCACCCATAACTTAAAAAATATTGACGTAGACTTACCTCGCGATTCTCTCATCGTCATCACCGGCTTGTCCGGATCGGGCAAGTCATCACTTGCTTTCGATACGCTTTATGCAGAAGGACAGCGTCGTTATGTCGAGTCCTTATCGGCGTATGCGAGGCAGTTTTTATCGATGATGGAAAAACCTGATGTTGATCATATTGAAGGCTTGTCCCCTGCCATTTCCATAGAGCAAAAATCAACCTCACATAATCCACGATCTACAGTGGGCACGATTACTGAGATTTATGATTATTTACGTTTATTATTCGCGCGAGCTGGCGAGCCACGTTGTCCGACGCATGATCAGCCTTTAGCAGCACAAACCGTTAGTCAAATGGTTGATATGGTCTTAGCGATGCCTGATGGCGAACGTATGATGTTACTGGCGCCAGTGGTACAAGATCGCAAAGGTGAACATAAAGATGTATTGGATAATTTACGTGCGCAAGGTTTTGTTCGTGCGCGGGTAAATGGTGAAGTGATTGAGCTTGATACCCCACCTGAACTTGAGCTGCGAAAAAAACACACTATTGAAGCGGTAGTTGATCGCTTTAAAGTACGTGATGACTTACAACAACGTTTGGCAGAATCGTTCGAAACCGCTTTATTAATGAGTGATGGTGTTGCACTTGTTGTTTCAATGGATGATGACAAAAATTTCACTTTATTTTCATCACGTTTTTCTTGTCCTAGCTGTGGTTATTCAATTGCCGAGCTTGAGCCTCGAATGTTTTCTTTTAATAATCCCGCTGGTGCTTGTGGAACGTGCGATGGTTTAGGGATTAAACAATTTGTGGATCCGGCGCGCGTCGTTGCGCATCCAGAATTAAGCTTAAACGCTGGTGCAGTGCGTGGTTGGGATCGTCGTAATGCTTATTATCATCAGTTACTAATCTCATTAGCCGAGCATTTTCAATTTGATTTAGAAACGCCTTTTGAACAATTATCAGATCAAGTCCGAAAAGCAGTGTTATACGGGAGTGGTCGCACAAAAATTGATTTTAGTTACATCAGCGATCGCGGTAAAAATGTAGTGCGTAGTCATCCTTTTGAAGGTGTGATCCCTAATATGCAACGCCGCTATCATGAAACGGAATCAAATAGCGTGCGAGAGGATTTAGCTAAATACCATACGGTACGGGCGTGTCCAGATTGTCAGGGAACGCGGTTAAATGAAGCATCTCGTCATGTATTTCTAGGTAAAACCTCATTACCTGCGGTTAGCGAAATGCCAATTGGTGAGGCGACACAGTTTTTTGAAAACTTAAGTTTGCCGGGCAACCGAGGTGAAATTGCCAGCAAGATTGTTATTGAAATTTCTCAGCGTTTAAGCTTTTTGGTCAACGTGGGTTTGGACTATTTATCGTTATCTCGTAGCGCCGATACCTTATCTGGCGGTGAAGCTCAGCGAATAAGACTTGCGAGCCAAATTGGTGCCGGCTTAGTCGGTGTGATGTATATTCTTGATGAACCTTCGATTGGTTTGCATCAACGTGATAACGAACGATTATTGGGCACATTGACTCGCCTAAGAGATTTGGGTAATACCGTGATAGTGGTTGAGCATGATGAAGATGCTATTCGCGCGGCGGACTATGTATTAGATATTGGGCCGGGTGCGGGTGTTCATGGTGGTGAAATTGTAGCGCGTGGTACACCAAAAGACATTATGGATAGTAAGGATTCACTAACGGGACAATATTTATCTGGTAAGCGCAAGATTGCAGTACCTAAAAAACGAGTGCCTTATCATACCGGTCGGGCTATTTCAGTGCGTGGTGCTACGGGCCATAACTTGAGAAATGTTGATGTAGATATTCCTATTGGTTTATTAACCTGTGTGACCGGCGTATCTGGCTCAGGCAAATCAACATTGATAAATGATACGTTGTTGAAAATGGTCTCTAAAACACTGAATGGTGCTTCTGAAGAGGCTGCGCCACATAGCGATATTTTAGGATTGGAACAACTTGATAAAGTGGTGGCAATTAATCAAAGCCCTATCGGACGAACGCCACGATCTAATCCTGCGACTTATACCGGTATTTTTACACCTGTTCGTGAATTATTTGCCGGTACGCCAGAAGCTCGGTCACGAGGTTACACGCCAGGAAGATTTAGTTTTAACGTCAAAGGCGGTCGTTGCGAAGCCTGCCAGGGTGATGGTTTAATTAAAGTTGAAATGCACTTTTTGCCCGATATTTATGTCCCATGTGATGTGTGCCAAGGCAAGCGTTATAATCGTGAAACCTTAGATATTCGTTATAAAGGTAAAACAATTACCGACGTGTTAGCTATGACGATCGAGGAAGCGATGGAATTTTTCACCAATATTCCCGTCGTGGCTAAAAAGCTTGAAACCTTGATTGATGTTGGCCTAACTTATATTCAACTGGGTCAAAATGCGACAACATTATCAGGCGGTGAAGCGCAACGGATCAAGTTGGCAAAAGAGTTATCGAAACGTGATACTGGTAAAACCTTATACGTGCTTGATGAACCGACAACGGGCTTACATTTTTTTGATATCGAACAATTGATGAAAGTATTGCAAAGACTACGTGAGCGCGGCAATACTATTGTTGTTATTGAACATAATTTAGATGTTATAAAAACAGCAGATTGGATTATCGATATGGGGCCAGAAGGTGGCTCAGGAGGCGGCATGGTCGTGGCATTTGGAACACCTGAAGAAGTGGCTAACAATTCTGCCTCCCATACCGGGCATTATTTAGCGCCGTTGTTGAAATAAATGGCTTATTATCAGAAACATGGCATACGCTTTTCAATCATTCTTTATGTTATTTGGGTGATGGCGTATGCCTATTTTGATTATAAATTTGAAAAAGAGCGTTTATATCATTCAATAGATAAACAACTCGAGAATGCAGCGCTCATTACGCCAGTATTATTGCCTGAAAACTTACATCATGAGCGATTGGCGAAAAAGGCATTAACGTCTCAACAAAATTTCAACAATATTCTTAAGCTCTCTAAACTGACTGATAATGCGGGTGTTAAATATATTTACACGCTTGTTTTACGCGATAACAAGATATTTTTTACCTCGTCGAGCGCCACCAAGGGAGAGCGAGAAACAGGGAAAGGATTGACCGCTTTTTTTGATGAATATAAAGATGTTGACCCTCAGGTTTATCACGTTTTCAGTACTGAAAAAACTCGTTTTGTAGAATATAGCGATCAATGGGGTACCTTTCGCAGTATTTATATTCCTCAGCATTCTGCCGATGGTAGCTTGTTTGTTACTGCGGCCGATATCTCAATTGATGATATTAATGCCGAGTTACGCCAGCGTCTTATTAAGACTTTATTAGTTGCCGTTTTATTTCTGTTTTTTGCCTATCCGTTGTTTGCATTTTCAATGCGAAAAGCAAAGCAGTTTGCCAAAGAGTTAGAAGAAAAAGTTCATCAACAAACCGAAAAATTAATTTTAAATGAAGAGCGGCTAAATTACGCGCTTAAGGTGGCGCATCAAGGTTGGTTTGATTTAAATCCGCAGACAGGTGAGATTAAGGTTGGTGAAGAATATGCACGAATGCTAGGTTATGAGCCTGCAGAATTCCATCCTTTTCTGCAAACTTGGCAAGTAAATATCCATCCTGATGACAAATTAGCTGTTCAAGCGATGTTTAAGCAAATGTTAGCGAGTAATGAATCAGTTGAATTCGAATACCGTAGAAAGCGTAAAAATGGCCAATGGATTTGGCTACATTCTATCGGCGAAGTGGTTGAGCGTGATGGTGACGATAAGCCCGCACGTATCATTGGCATACATGCAGATATTACCGAACGAAAACAGAATGAACAGGTACTTCGATTATTAGCAGAAAGTGGTGATGTGGGTGATGAAACTATTTTTCAGCTGATGGTTAAACAACTCGCACAATCACAAAATAGTCGTTATGCCTTTATTGCGATGCTTAGCGAGACAATTGAAAATCAAATCGACACGTTTGCTGTCTGGGCTGATGGCAGTTATCGTGACAATTTTTCTTATTCTTTGAAAGGTACGCCTTGCCAAAATGTAACCATGGAAGGTATTTGTTTTTATCCTGATAATATTCAAACCTTATTTCCTGATGATCAATTGCTGGTGGAAATGGGCGCAGTCAGTTATCAAGGAATAGTGCTAAAAAATAGTCAGAGTAAAGCGATTGGCTTGCTTGCTATTCTTGATGATGCACCAATGAGCAAAAGTAAACATGCTGAAAGTTTATTAAATAGTCTTGCAGTACGGGCAGCGATTGAGTTGGAGCGCATAGAGTCAGGTAAGCAATTAGCTTTAGCTGCACGTGTATTTAACGATAGTCATGAAGCCATTATGTTAACCGACGTAAACGGCAATATTATCAATATTAACCCTGCTTTTACTGATATTACAGGCTATCAACGTGATGATGTTCTCGGTGAGAATCACAGTATGTTGAGTTCAGGTAAGCATGGGCCTGAGTTTTATGCTGAGCTATGGAAACAAGTGCACGCAGAAGGTTTTTGGCATGGTGAAGTTTCAAGTCGCAAGAAAAATGGTGCGGCTTACATTGAGTTATTGACCCTTTCGTCATTAAAAGATGAGCATGACAATATTTTGAATTATTTGGGCATGTTTTCTGATGTGACTCAAACTAAGCAGCAACAAGAAAAGCTACATTTAATGGCACATTATGATGTGCTGACGCAATTACCAAACCGCACTTTATTTGCCGATAGGTTTTCTCAAGCCGTTTCGTTGAGCAAGCGGAATGAAACATTGTTGGCAATTTGTTTTCTTGATTTAGATAATTTCAAGCCGGTGAATGACCTCTATGGTCATGGTGTTGGTGATCTATTATTAATCGAAGTGGCCAAACGGATAACAGCCGAATTAAGAGAAGAAGATACGGTTTCCAGACAAGGTGGTGATGAATTTGCTTTGTTATTAAAAGACTTATCATCGGTCGAAGAGTGCGGCCCATTATTGACACGGTTACATTATTCGCTTGCCCAACCTTACCTGATTGATGGTCATGTCCTCACCATTGGTGCCTCGAGTGGCGTAACGGTTTATCCATCTGATAATAGTGATATTGACACCTTATTGCGTCATGCTGATCAAGCCATGTATCAAGCCAAACTGGCAGGCAGGAATCGTTATCAAATATTTAATGCCGAAGATGATTTAAAAACTATTCAGCACCAAAATAAGCTACATGAAATACATCAAGCCTTAGTTAATGACCAGTTACAGTTGTATTATCAACCAAAAGTGAATATGAAAACCGGTAAAGTATTCGGTGTTGAGGCACTTATTCGCTGGCAACATCCCGAAAAAGGTCTGGTGCCGCCGTTAGATTTTCTGCCGATAATTTCCGGTACAGATTTAGAAATTCAAGTAGGTGAATGGGTAGCAAATCAAGCATTACAACAAATGTCGAAATGGTGGCAGCAGGGTATCGAACTTGAAGTGAGTATCAATGTTTCATCTTATCATTTACTTGATAAACGATTTATGGAACAGCTTGATACTGCTTTAGAGCTTGTGCCTGCAATAAATGCAAAATATTTTCAGCTGGAAATTTTAGAAAGTAGTGCACTTGGTGATATTCAGACGATCAATCGAATTATCAAACATTGCCGGGATCGTTTAGGCGTTAAAATTGCCTTGGATGATTTTGGTACTGGTTATTCATCATTAACCCATCTACGAAGCCTAGCAATAACAACGATCAAAATAGACCAAAGTTTTGTACGTGATATGCTTGATGATCCTAGCGATTACGCCATTATTAATAGTGTTATTGGCTTGGCAGATTCCTTTAATCGCGAAGTGATTGCTGAAGGTGTGGAAACGACGGAACACGGATTAATGTTATTAATCATGGGATGTCATCAGGCTCAGGGTTATGGCATAGCAAGGCCAATGCCTGCGAGCGAAATAGCACCGTGGCTTGCTCAATACCAGCCAAATCAACAATGGTTAACGATGGCCAATCAATCTTTAACGGCTAAAGAGATTCAACTGAACCTACTAACCTTGGCTATACAGCAATGGCAACGTTATTTTGAAAAAAACATTTTATCAATGCCTGCTCAAATAGAATATTGGCCGATTATGGTAAAAAACAAATGTCAGTGTGGAACGTGGATTAAACGTGCAAGACAAGATGACATTTTTAGTGATAATTGGTTAACGGCGTTTGAAGATACACACCATGAGATGCACTTACTAGCCAATGATTTATTGTTGAAATATGAAAATGATCAATGGGAAGAGGCACGTTTGGGGCTGACACAACTTCGACTACTTTTTGAAAACATGGAACAGCTTATTCATTCGGAGATCACGCGCTAATGGCTTTAGAGCAAGAATTAAAATTGGTTGTTAATGGTGATATAGATATAGATTTATCTGCATTAGTTTTGCCAAATTATAAAATTGATGGCGAAATGATGACCACACATTTAGTCAGCACCTATTTTGACACCAATGAATTATATCTTGCCTCACAAAAAGTCGGTTTACGGATGCGGCAAAGCGATGGTAAGTGGATGCAAACTGTTAAAACATCCGGTTATGTGCAAGATGGTTTGCATCAACGTGAGGAATGGGAACATCCGCTAGCTTTCGCCGAATGGGATTTAGATAAATTAAAACAAACACCACTAGCAACGATCATCGAAAATCCTGCTATTTGGTCAAAAATACGGCCAATATTTACGACGGACTTTGAACGTAAAACATTACAGCTGGGCTTAGATGACGGTACGCAAATTGAATTGGCTTATGATCGCGGTTGGGTGATTGCGGGCGAAGCAAGGCAAGCCATTCATGAAATAGAGCTGGAATTAAAAGCGGGCGATGTCGCGTATTTAAGTCTGCTGGCTAATGAGCTTCAACGACAATTACCGGTAAGCCCAAATAACACCAGCAAAGCGAAAATGGGCTACCAACTAATTAAACAATAAAGTTGTAAGTATTCACAATGATTAACGTGTTGATAAACCGCGATTGGTTTCAAATTTCCAGGTACGAATAATCGTTAGCATATCGTTGTTTTTTAATACATCTTCAGGAATCGCCGCGTAAGGCGCACCTAGACGGACAATTTTGACTGCAGCATCATCAAGCACTTTGTGACCGGAAGAACGTGAAATCACAATACCGTTGGGCGGTACACTGCCATCCGGATTGATATCTACTGATAACATTAAGTTGCCATTTAGTCCGTCACGTTTGGCCTCTTGTGGATAATTCATATTACCGATGCGTTCGATTTTCATTTCCCATGACTTCATATAAGCGGCGGCGGCATATTCTTTCGTTGAGGCTGAAATCCGTCGTTTTTTAGGTCGTTTACTGTAGGCCTTTGCATCTTTATCGAGTTGTTCCTGCAAACTATCGATTTCATTTCTTGCCTGAAACATCAGTTCGCTGGCAGATAATGTTGGCGTGGCCTTGGCTTCCTCGGTCTTATCTGCAATATCCGTTTGTTCAACTTTCTGCTCAGCTTTTTTTTGGGTTACCATTTTAATCTGCTTCGCAGGAGGCTCTGGTTTAACGGGCACAGGTTTCTTCACTGGTACTGGTTTTGGGGGCGCCGGTTTTGCAGGTTCGGGTTTTTTATCAGCAACTTTAGCAATTACAGGTGCGGGTTGTGGCATTGGTTTTACTTCAGGTACAGGAGTAGGTGAGACTTTTGCCGGGGCTAATGAGGCTGCTTTTGCTGCTGGAATCGGCGCATCAGGACTTGGTTCCGGTGATTTCTCCTCCGTTTCGCCACCACCTTCGTTATTAACTTGTGCTAAATAATCTGCTTGTTCCGGCACTAACTGGCTTTGTTGTTTAGCTAAAGTAATATCAAGACTGATTAAGGGATCATTTTTGGGCGGCGATGTCGCATTAAAACTCACTCCTAATATAATCGCCAAATGAATAATGACTGAAAATACTAGGGTGAAAATAAGCCGGTCAACAGCGGTAATTGTGCCCATATTTGCCATTTTTTAAGGTGTCTGTTTCACTATTTCACGAATAATCGGCGGTGTTGCATTATTGATCAGTCGAACACGCTCCACCATTTTAGGGCTCAGCTCTATCTGACCATCTGGTCGAACCAACATCACACGGTCAATGCCCATTGCCGCTGCGATTTCAGGCCAGTCTTTGCCTGCAACCACTAATGCCGTTGCAGCAGCATCTGCTTCTGACGCATTATTATGTAACACCGTGACAGATGTTGCATCATGTGCTGGAAATCCTGTTCTTGGATCAAGAATATGTTGATAACGTTTACCTTCGTATTCAAAAAAACGTTCATAATCGCCGGAAGTAAATACGCTTTCATCGCCTTTTAATGCGATAGAAGCCATCATGCCATCCTTGCGAGGGTGACGAATGCCGATGATCCAAGGACGGTCACCATGTGAACCGATAACGCGTAGATCGCCACCAATATTAATGATGGCATTGTTGATCCCTAAGTTTTGTAAAATAGTGATCGCAGCATCAACGGCATATCCTTTGGCAAAACCACCAAAGCCCAGTTTAACTTTAGGGTTATCACTCGTGAGTTCGCCATTATTAATATGAATATCGTTCATGGTAGGAATATTACTTAACCATTGTTTAATCTCGGCATCACTGGGCGGCGGATGTGAAACAAACCAGTCATCTTGGTGAAAACCCCATAATTCAAAGAGCTTGCCAGCGGCGGGATTAAATAAGTTATGACTAGCAATGGCCAGTGTCTTCGCTTGATTAATTAAGGCAGCAACACCGGGCGTAACTGCAATCGGTTGGCCTTCGCTAATCGCTTTATTAATCGTCATCAGAACGCTAGGGTGCCAAGCGTGCCATGTATTGTTAACGCCAGAAAAAGATTCTTCTAAAAGCCCCACTGTTTTATCAGCAGTGGCGGCATCGACACCATATAAACTAACGTCAATTTCGGTGCCAAACGCATCAAATTTAGCTTGTAATGCTTTGTCTTCATCGCTACTACAGGCGCTTAATGTTAAAAGGCAGGCCAATAGAAAAAAGCGTAATAAGGTCATGATAATTGTTGCTCGATGCAGTCCATTAAATCTGCTGCAATATTAAGGTTAAATTGAGTATCTAACTCGCGGATACAGGTCGGGCTTGTGACATTGATTTCAGTCAGATAGTTGCCGATAACATCTAGGCCAACAAATAATAAGCCTTTTTCGCGTAACGTTGGTCCTACTTGTTGGCAGATCCAGCGATCACGCTCGGTTAGTGGTCGTCCTTCGGCGCGTCCTCCGGCTGCGAGATTGCCACGCGTTTCACCTTCGGCAGGAATACGTGCCAAGGCATACGGGACAGGTTCGCCATTGATCATTAAGATCCGCTTATCGCCATCGACGATTTCAGGAATAAATTTTTGAGCCATCACTGATTTACGGCCATGTTCAGTTAGTGTTTCGATAATCACGCTGAAATTAGGATCGTCTTGTTTCACTCTAAAAATTGACGCACCGCCCATGCCATCAAGTGGTTTGAGAATAATATCTTGATGCTGCTGGTGGAATTCACGAATAAGATGTTTTTTTCGTGTCACTAAAGTCGGCGGGCAACATTGTGGAAACCAAGCCGTATATAACTTTTCATTGGCATCGCGCAGACTTTGTGGGTTATTAACGATGAGTACGCCGGCTGCTTTAGCTTGTTCTAATAAATAGGTGCTGTAGATATATTCCATATCAAACGGTGGATCTTTACGCATCAAAATCGCATCAAGATCGGCTAAAGGTCGAGTTTGGGTTTCATCCAACTCAAACCATTTATCAACATTTTGGAAGACACGTAGCGGTTTCATTTCTGCAGAAACAGTGTCTTGATGCAAAAATAAATCCTGCTGTTCCATGTAATACAGCGACCAGCCCTTGGCTTGTGCCGCTAATAACATGGCAAAACTACTGTCTTTTTTAATATTAATCGCTGAAATAGGATCCATTACGATGCCAATATGTCGACTCATGCTGTGTTACTCATGCTGTGAATTGAGGGTGAATTTTACCTGAAAATTCCACTGGGGGCTTGCCTGCCATTTTTTTGCCACAATTGATCGGCAGATTGTCGGTATCTTGCCCTAGAAATTCCTTGCTTACTTGCTGTAATGAACACTCTGATAGTTCATTGTAAGGAGTAGGGATATGAGTAGGTCAACGCATAATACTGGTGACAGCATATTGAACAGTTTGGTCAACTGTTTAGCATATGGCGCAGGTGCAGGCATTGTGATTAGTTTTGCCTTAATTTGCTTGGTTTTATTAACGGGAACGGCTCATGCTGCGGTAGATGAAGATAAGTTAGCGAGAGTTGAACGCTTATCTGATCTGGATTCTGGTCAGTTAGTCTTTCGCGCTGCTGATGGTCATTATTTAACGAGCACGGGTGTTGATACTGATGTTGACATAGAGGTGACGGGTTTATTGGCTCGAGTGACAGTGAGTCAATCATTCTTGAACCCGACGTCGCAATGGCAAGAAGGTATTTATGTGTTTCCATTGCCAGAAACCGCGGCGGTTGATCATTTACGAATGAAAGTCGGTGAACGGATTATTGAAGGTGAAATCAAACCTAAACAAGAAGCCAGAAAGATTTATCAACAAGCTAAATCAGCCGGCAAACGAGCCAGTTTAATTGAGCAACAACGGCCAAACATGTTTACCAGTTCGGTCGCCAATATTGCACCTGGCGATAAAATCACTGTGGTTATCGAATATCAACAAACCGTTACTCAAAACCAAAATGCATTTAGTTTACGATTTCCTATGGCGATAACACCTCGATATATTCCCGGAAAAGCAATAACCAATACAGCTGAAGTACGAGATTTCAATGGCAATGGTTGGGCGGTTAATACCGATCAAGTGCCTGATGCTTCACACATCACGCCGCCAGTGACAGTAACCGATAAAAACCCCATCACACTCAAGGTTCATTTAGCGGCAGGCTTTCCTCTAGCAACGGTTGAAAGTGCTTATCATGATGTAAAGCAAGCGATTTTAGACAATGGCGATAGATTAATTACATTGGCCAATACAGTGCCTGCCGATCGTGATTTTGAATTAGTGTGGCAAGCCAAAGCATCACAATCGCCACAAGCTGCATTATTTAAACAGCGGCTTAATGGTCAAGATTATGCCTTGTTGATGTTAAATCCACCGAGTCAGCATGCCTTGCAAAAAACGATTGCTCGCGAATTAATATTTGTGATTGATACATCGGGTTCGATGGATGGCACATCAATCAAACAAGCACGCCAAGCTCTGCAATATGGGCTTGATCAATTGCGCCCACAAGATAGTTTTAACATCATTCGGTTTAGCGACGATACTGAAAGTTTATTTCAACAAGCACGATTAGCTACGCAAAAAAATATTGATATTGCTCATGATTTTGTTGATTGGCTGCGTGCAGATGGTGGCACCGAAATGGCGCCGGCGTTGAAATTAGCATTATCTGGAAAAAGTACTACGCAGGGTTTACGACAAATTGTATTTTTGACAGATGGCAGCGTGGGCAATGAAGATGAATTGTTTAGCTTAATCGAACAACATTTAGGTGCTAGTCGATTATTCACGGTTGGCATTGGTTCAGCGCCGAATAGTCATTTTATGAATCGGGCTGCGCAATATGGTCGCGGCAGTCACAGTTATATTGGTGAGCAGGCGGAAGTCAGACAAAAAATGCAGGCTTTGTTTAGCAAGTTAGCGCATCCGGTGTTGACTGATATTCAGATTAATTTGGCTGGTGATCAGTTTTTAGAACAATGGCCGCAAACCATACCCGATTTATATCAAGGTGAACCATTAATGCTGGCTTTAAAGTCCGAAGCATTGCCTGAAACGATTACCATTAGTGGTCATTTTGGTTTAACGCCATGGCAAACCACGGTGACCTTAAAAGGTGGCAAACAATCAGAAGCGGTGTCGGTATTGTGGGCTAGACGTAAAATTGCCGGATTGATGGACGATTACCGATTAGAAAATCAAGATGAAACTATTAAACAAGAGATAGTAGACGTCGCATTGGAACATCATTTGGTGAGTCAATTCACTTCGTTAGTGGCCGTTGATAAAACACCTGTCAGACCTAATGAACAAACGTTAAATAGCGAAGCCATTGCAAGTAATTTACCTGCCGGTTCGACTTTAGGACAATTTCCACAAACAGCGACTTCAGCGACTTTTCAGTTGTTATTAGGTATCTTGTTATTGTTATCTGCCTTGTTGGTGAACTTGGTTCAGAGACGCCGAGCATGAAACTGAAACTATCCGCCAAGTTAATTCTACCCGCGATTTTGTTATGTTTAGCCAGTTGGCAACTCGGCCAAGGGAGTTATATTCATCTTAAAGCAGGTGTTGCTCAATATTTAATCGCCGACGCGTGGCAACAACAAGAGAACAGCACAACGCAAATAAAACCTTGGCCGTGGGCAGATACATGGCCAGTGGCAAGATTGGTTGTGCCGCAACATAATATTGATCAATATGTGCTGGCGGGAGTCAGTGGCGAGTCGCTGGCATTTGGACCGGGTTATGTCTTTGCTTCAGCCGCGCCGACAGCCTTAGGCAATACGATTATTGCTGCTCATCGTGATACCCATTTTTCTTTTTTGAAAGATCTAAAAAAGGGCGAAGTCATTACTCTTTATGACCGACAAGGCACGCAGCGTCATTATGTTGTTCATGATATGACAATTGTTGATAAAGATGATGTCGCTTGGTTGAATATCGACAAGGCTCAATATCAACTGACCCTGGCGACCTGTTATCCATTTGATGCAATTCAAGCTGGCGGTCCGTTGCGTTATGTTGTGCGAGCGATATCTTTACCTGATATTTCAGCCTAATTAGCCATTAAATATCCAGTTTGCTGCAACAAGCAAGCTGGATATTCGCTATAATCACAGAGTTTTTGATTTTAGATTGTGATGTGTAATAAATGACGACTTCAGCAGTAACCGTGGCAGAAACGCCAAAAACTTTTCAGGAACTGATCCTGCGGCTTCAACAATATTGGGCAGAACAAGGCTGTGTCTTGCTTCAACCTTATGATATGGAGGTGGGCGCGGGTACATTTCACCCTGCAACATTCTTGCGTGCGATAGGTCCTGAGCCTTGGAGCGCTGCTTATGTTCAGCCATCACGTCGCCCGACAGATGGTCGTTATGGTGAAAATCCAAATCGTTTACAGCATTATTATCAATTCCAAGTGGTGTTAAAACCATCGCCGATTAATATTCAAGAGTTATACCTCGGCTCATTGCATATGTTGGGTTTAGACACGTCGATTCATGACGTGCGTTTTGTTGAAGATAACTGGGAATCACCAACATTAGGTGCGTGGGGCTTGGGTTGGGAAATTTGGCTCAACGGTATGGAAGTCACTCAATTTACCTACTTTCAGCAAGTAGGCGGACTAGAATGTAGCCCTGTTTCTGGCGAAATCACCTACGGTTTAGAACGTATTGCGATGTATTTGCAAGGCGTGAGTAGTGTTTACGATCTTGTTTGGTCTGATGGCCCGATGGGTAAAGTGACCTATGGCGATGTTTTCCACCAAAATGAAGTCGAAATGTCAGAATACAATTTTGATCATGCTGATGTGGATAGCTTGTTTACCAACTTTGATAACTACGAACGTGAAAGCGCTCGGATGATTGAAGCTGGATTACCTTTGCCTGCTTATGAATTAGTCTTAAAAGCCTCACATACTTTTAATTTATTAGATGCCCGTAAAGCGATTTCAGTCACTGAACGTCAACGGTTTATTTTGCGTGTACGTACTTTGGCGCGCTCGGTGGCACAAGCTTATTATGATCGTCGAGAATCCTTAGGCTTTCCAATGTGTACGTCGGTTAATAAGGAGGCGCAATCATGAGCAATATGACGGATAAGCGCGATTTATTGATTGAATTGGGTACAGAAGAACTACCACCAAAAGCACTGAAAAAACTGATCTACGCATTTGAAGCAGGTATTAAACAAGGTTTAGAAAAAGCCGAATTGAGTTTTGATGCGATTCGTTCATATGCCGCGCCACGCCGCATGGCGGTTGTTGTTGATGGTTTAGCTGTACGCCAACAAGATCGCTTGGTTGAGCGTCGCGGGCCTGCTATTGCAGCAGCATTTGATGAGGACGGTAATCCAACAAAAGCCCTACAAGGTTTTGCCCGCTCATGCGGTGCGACGGTTGATGATTTGGAAAAATTAGAAACAGATAAAGGCACGTGGTTAGTCTTTAAACAAGAACAAAAAGGCGCCGATACCGCGAGTTTAATTGTGGATATCTTGCAGCAATCGCTGAATGATTTACCTATACCTAAACGGATGCGTTGGGGCGCGTTGCCGGGTGAATTTGTTCGCCCAGTACATTGGTTGGTTTTATTGTTTGGTGATGAGGTGATTCCGGCAGATGTGCTGGGTGTAACATCGGGTCGTGAAAGTCGCGGTCATCGTTTCCACCATCCGGCTAATATTCGTATTGATACGGCACAAACGTATGCGCCGCAATTACAAACAGAAGGTCATGTCGTCGTTGATATGGCTGCAAGGCGTGCGGCTATTCATGGTCAAGTTTTAGAATTAGCAACGCAATTAGGCGGTCAAGCTGTTCTTAACGAAGACTTATTAGATGAAGTCACAGGTTTAGTTGAATGGCCTGTTGCCTTGTCCGGCTCTTTTGACAAACGCTTTCTTGAATTACCTGCAGAAGCATTGATTTCTTCAATGGAAGAACATCAAAAATATTTTGCCGTACGAGATAAATCAGGCGCATTACTGCCATATTTTATTACTATTTGTAATATTGAAAGTCGTGATCCAGCGCAAGTTATTGCCGGTAATGAGCGAGTTATTTTGCCTCGTTTAAGTGATGCGGCCTTCTTTTGGGATACCGATCGCAAACGACCTTTGGCAGATCGCCAAGCACAATTAAAAACCATCGTATTCCAAAATAAATTGGGAACGGTGTTTGATAAGTCCGCTCGTGTCGCAAAATTAGCAGGTGTTATCGCGAATGAAATTGGTGGTGATTCTGCCTTAGCAGAACGAGCTGCATTATTAGCAAAGTGTGACTTAGTAACGGAAATGGTCGGCGAATTCCCTGATTTACAGGGCATTATGGGACGTTATTATGCACGTTTAGATGGCGAGCATACTGAAGTTGCTGAAGCATTAGATGAACAATATCTACCGCGTTTTTCAGGCGATAAATTGCCACAAACAAAAACCGGTCAAGCGGTCAGTTTGGCTGAAAAACTCGATACCTTAGTGGGCTTGTTTGGTATTGGTCAGCCGCCAACAGGGGTGAAAGATCCTTTCGCTTTACGTCGTGCTGCTTTAGGCGCATTACGTGTGGTGATTGAGAATAAACTCGATATTGATTTGGCATCATTGCTGGAACATGCTCAACAAGGCTTTGATGTTACATTGACTGAAAAAGATGTCACAACACAGGTCATGCGTTATCTATATGATCGTTTACGTGGTTATGCGTCTGATCAAGGATTCAAAGCCGATGTATTTGAATCTGTGCTTGCCGTGCAACCATCACGACCACTCGATTTTATGGCAAGATTGGATGCGGTAGCGGAATTTCGTCAGCTAGAGCAAGCCGAAGCATTAGCCGCAGGTAATAAACGTATTGGCAATATTTTGCGTAAGAATGATGCTGAAAATAATGTCGCGAAGATTGATAAGACATTATTAGTGGAAGCGGCAGAACAAGCCTTAGCCGAAAAATTACAAGCTGTGCAGTCGGCGATTGAGCCTTTATTGTTGAAAGCGGATTATGCTGGTGTATTAAAGAATTTGGCAGGTATGCGAGATACGGTTGATGGCTTTTTTGACCAAGTGATGGTGATGGCAGATGATCTTGCCGTGCGAAATAATCGTCTAGCCTTGCTTAATCAAACGCGAGCATTATTCCTCGGCGTGGCTGATATTTCCTGTTTGCAGGAATAAAAGGAGAACAACGTAATGGCGCTGATAATTCTGGATCGAGATGGGGTGATTAACCATGACTCGGATGACTTTATTAAGTCACCCGCGGAATGGAAACCTATTGAAGGCAGTTTAGAAGCGATCGCCCGCTTAAATTATGCGGGTTACCGAGTGATTGTTATTACTAATCAACCGGGCATTACGCGTGGACTGTTAGATGTTGAAACGCTGAATCATATTCACAGTAAAATGAGCCGAATGCTGGCACAAGTCGGTGGCAAAATAGAAGCTATTTTATTTTGCCCTCATGGTCCTGAAGATGAGTGTTTATGCCGTAAACCTCAGGATGGCTCATTTTCTGAACTATCTCATCGTCTTCGCATTACACTTAAAGATGTGCCGGCTGTGGGGGATTCTTTACGAGATATTACGGCGGCTCAATCCGCGGGTGCTACGCCGATTTTAGTGCGAACTGGTAAGGGTGCAAAGCTGCTGGAAAAAGGTATTCCTAAAGGTGTTGCTGTTTATGATGATTTGGCTGCAGTTGTTGATGCATTATTGGACCCTATAATTTAATGTTGTTATTTCGCTCCTTAATTTTCGTTTTTTTTCATATTGTAACGGCGGTTATATTTTCATTGCTCGGTGTTTTGCTTTGGCCTTTGCCCTTCAAATGGCGTTACTACGCCGTTAGCCGTTGGGCAGTGCTGAATTTGTGGTTGTTAGACAAAATTTGTGGCGTGCGTTACGAGGTTGTAGGTCGAGAAAATATTTCAGACCAAGCAAGCGTTATTTTATGTAAACATCAATCGTCGTGGGAAACACTGGCTTTACAAGCCGTATTTCCACCGCAAGTATGGGTATTGAAACGCGAATTATTATGGATACCTTTTTTCGGTTGGGGCTTAGCTTCTTTAAAGCCAATTGCCATTGACCGTAGCGCCGGAAGACAAGCGTTAAGCCAAATTATTGAGCAAGGCAAAAAACGATTATCGGCTGGTTACTGGGTTGTTGTATTTCCTGAAGGCACTCGTATACCCTCTGGAAAAATGGGTCGATTTGGGATTGGCGGTGCGAAGCTTGCGGTTGAAGCTGGTGTGCCTGTTGTGCCTATCGCTCATGATGCAGGTAAAGCATGGCCACGACATGGTTTTATTAAATATCCTAGTGTTATTAAATTGGTCATTGGCCCCGAAATTAATAGTTGCGATAAAACACCGACAGAGCTTAATCAACTTGTTCAGCAATGGATGACAAGTCAAATGACCACTTTGGAAGGTCAGCAAGCAACCATTTCAGCAAAACAAGGTGCAACAGATGGATAAAGCGGAAGGCATTTTACGGCTAATGTTAGTCGACGACTCACTGACTGATGCCGATAATATTACCAATGTACTTCGAAGTGCAGGTCATACGGTTAGGGGCGCACGTCAAGAAATGTTGGCAGGTATTGAGCTTGCATTGACTGAAACATCGTGGGATTTAGTCTTGTGTCGGGATACTTTAGCTGACGTTTCGCCTCGAGATGTACTGAATTTAATACATCGCTTAGGAAGAGATATTCCTTGTATCGTGCTTACAACCAGCCATGATGATATAGCAAATTATTATCATATCGGCGCCCAAGACGTGATTAGATTTGATGATTCTGAGCATCTGAAATTTGCTGTGGCAAGGGAGCTGAAAAGCTTGTTTGTTCGTCGCTCAAGTCGACGCAATGAGAAGGCATTACGTGAAAGTGAAAAGCGTTCAAAACTATTATTAGATAGTTCGCGAGATGCGGTTGCTTATATGCACGAAGGCATGCATATCTATGTAAACCAAGCGTATTTGACCTTATTTGGTTATGAAGAATCTGAAGACGTTGATGGTTTACCGATGTTAGATATGGTGTCATTAGATGACCATGCAACATTTAAAGCCTTTTTTAAGCAGTTTACAGAACAAAAAAATACCAAATTTCCGCCATTACCTGTGTTGTGTATGAAAGCGGATGACAATAGTTTCCCTGCCAATATTGAGTTTACGCATGCTGAAGTTGAAGGCGAAGCCTGTGTTCAAGTCATTATTCGTGATGAAAATGCACAAGCTGCGGTATCAGACGAAAAATTATTATTGCTACGTGATTATGATGTTTTAACGGGGCTGTTTAGCCGTATTCGCTTCATGGATGAGCTTGCCCTTAAGGTGAGCGCAGCGAGTGATGGTAAAGGTATTTCTGCATTATTGTACTTAGAGTTTGATAACTTCAAACAGATTAAAGAAGATGTAGGTTTAGCGGCGAGTGATGATGTATTAAAAGAAGCCGCTGGATTATTGAGCAATATCTTAGAAGATAATGAGTTATTGGCGAGATATTCCGATCAAGCTTTCACCATTATTATTTCGAGTGGCGATAACGCTCATATTGATGACCGTGCAGAAGCTTATAGAGAGGCTATTGAAGCATTTGTCTCTCATGCGAATGGCAAAATGGTCGATTTAAAATGCAGTATCGGTATTAGTCGGATCACCGAAAGTTTTTCAATAGAAGTTATTTTAGAGCATGCCAATAAGGCCTGTATGCAAGTGCAGAAAAAAGGCGGTAATAGTATTGCACGTTATCAAGCTGCTAAAACTCACGATGATGATACGAATAATGATGAAGCGTTATTTTGGCAAGATAATATTCGTGATGCCTTAACCAATAATCGATTTATGCTTAATTATCAACCAATTGTCAGTCTTCATGGTAAAGAGCAAGAGCTTTATGATGTGCTCATTCGAATGAAAGGTGACGATGGTCAAACGATCATGGCTGAAGACTTCATGAGCCATGCTGATAATGATACGTTAATGTTAGGCATTGATGAATGGGTGATTGCTGAAGCTTTAGCTAGTTTAGTTGAGCATCGCAAGCTACATCCTAAAACACGTTTTTTTATTAAGTTATCAAAACCTATGTTAGCAAAACTAGACTTTGTTGATTGGCTGGTTGCTTTATTACAGGGTCATCAATTAGAAGGCTCGGCATTAGTGTTTGAAATTAGTGAAACGGCCGCATTAGAAAATTTAGAACATGCCCAAGCGGTGATTATTAAGTTAAGAGAAATTGGTTGTGAATTTGGCTTGGAGCACTTTGGATCAGGCTTGGACTTTTCATATAGCTTGAGTGTATTAGATGTTGATTATCTAAAGATTAATGGCTCATTTGTTGAAAATATGGCACAAGATTCAGAAAATCAAGCGGCTGTGAAAGCAATTATCGAAATGAGTAATCAGGCTGGTAAACAATGTATTGCAGAGTTTGTTTCTGATGCCAATAGTTTGGCTCTGTTATGGCGTTTAGGAGTGGATTATGCGATGGGTTTTTACATACATAAGCCATCAGATACGCCAGATTATAACTTTGCAGATGATGATTTATAAAAGAATTTTTAAAAAATACACTTTCTGTATCACATTGCTTCGCTAGTATTTAAAGTCTTGAGTTGAGCGAGGATTTTATTTTCAATAACATCATGTTGTTGCATTGCTAAATGAGGTTCATCGACTTCAACGACAGATGTGCAGATAGGTTCATCTTGCTTGATAACCACTCCGGCAGCGGAAATATCATGACATTCTGCTGGCCATTGCATGTTTTCAGGAACAATAAGATTCATCTTTGCATAATGATAGAACAATGACGTAGCGTTTGAATTTACAGGGCTTTGCGATATCCGATGCTGATTCAAGCATCCATCCATATGTTGTTGAAATAAAAGCGCACGATTGCTTATAAGTTCTGCTGAAGCACTGACGCGAGGGTTAACTTCAATAACTAACAGCTCATTTCTATCTGAAATCACAAAATCTAAACTGTTTAATCCGATTAAGCCTGATGCCTCGGTTAGTCGTCGGACGATTTTGTGTAAGTCATCACGGTGAGTCGCTGAGATTGGCCAAGCAGATTCTATTCTACCTAGGCGAAAAGGGGCTTGGCGAGTGGGAGATAGATGTTGCTGGTTGATACTCATTAATTGCACGTTATCACCACTCGCTAAAAATAGGCATGAACCGCTAACACCGGAAATAAATCGTTGATAATAATATTGAGCGTCAATTTCATTTCTAGTTAATGCTGCAAATTGTATATGCGCGCCGCCTAAGCCTGCAGCCTCTTTTTTTAACCACGTTATATCACCGAATTTATTGGAAGGTACTTTAAACCGAGTTTCAGGAAAGTTAATGGCATTGTCGTCTAACAATTTAAAAAACGCAGAGGGAGTTTTTATAGACGCTATGATGTCTGGCGTATTGCCAATAAGCTTGATATTGGGGGGTAGAGGGAGAAGTAAGTGATAACACTGTTCAATGCCTCCACCACAAATCAACAGGCATTGTTCACCTCTGGTCAGATCTGACAAGGTCCTGAAAATATGATCATGAGTCAGTTTTGAAAAAGCGGGGAGTGATTGCCA
The DNA here is from genome assembly GCA_011053005.1 of Methylophaga sp. GTDB lineage: Bacteria > Pseudomonadota > Gammaproteobacteria > Nitrosococcales > Methylophagaceae. The sequence continues at coordinate 79,249 of DRHW01000019.1, read as the reverse complement.
ACGATCGGCAACGGCTAATAAATCGATATCACCATAGCAATCAGCCACCCAAACGTTATAACCCGCTTGAGTGGCTGCTTGTGCTAAAAAGCGTCCGCTATGTGCAAATATCAGTACCGGAATAGACTGAGTTTGCATCAAGTTAGTTTTAGTTAAACCAGTTTACGAGCACCGTCAAACGCGTTACGGAAATCAAGGTAAACAGATTTTTCAGAATCGAGTGTTTCTTTTAATAGCGCATTTTGTAGTTTGTATTTAACATTACCTACTGCAAGTGCACCAATACCAACGGCACCTTTTGAGTTAATGGCATGAGTTAACGGTTCACCTGAGTCCATGATACCTAAACCTTCAATACCTAATGGGGCAACAGCATTAACATCACCAGCTACTTTGAGTTGTTTTGCATCTTCAAGCACCGAAGCATTCAATACCTGAATTCCCGCTTTTGCAGTACAAAATACGAGATCTGCATTCGATAATAAACGTGCTTTATCAGCATCAGATGCGGCAGTAGTAGAATGCAAGTCCACGCCATAACGTGTCTTAGCTTCTTTGGCAAAGTCCAATGCAGTATCAATTGAAAAATGATCAACAATGGTTGTATCCGCACCTTGTTGAGCAACGATGACTGCTGTTGCCAAACCAACAGGTCCAGTTCCACCAAAGACAATTGCACGCATGCCTGATAAAGGCAGATCAAAGTTTTTCTTCAAGTCACGTTCGACACAAGCAACTAAAGCTGCAGCCGTAGTGAATGCACCACTTGGATCTGCAAAAACAGAGACTTCGAAAGGTGGCACCATCGCTTTTTTAGCGGCGTCTAACATGTCCATTGCTAGACCAATATCACGACCGCCGATAAACATACCGGTTTTTTTCACGCCAGCTGGACCGCGCGAGAAAATGGCATCCTGCGTTAAAGCTGCTACTTCTTCTAATTTAACATTGCTGTAAGGAATGACTACTTCGTAGCCAGCATCTACCGCCATATTGATATCAAATGGACTGTTATGAACCATAGGGTCAAGCATATGAACAATCGAACGTTTTGACATGTTTATTCCTTAAATGTAGTTTTTATTGTGGTGTACCGACATCATAATCGTTATTCGCATGTCGTTTCAATAATTGCACCCTGCTTATCTGCTTGAGCAATGCTAAAAGTGAGTTTATTATCTGCTTGCAATGCTGATTGAGCATAGGTTGTTAAATCGTTGACCAGTGCTGTCGCGGCAATTTCACTGTCCACAAAAACAACGCCTGTCGGGCCCCAAGAACTTTGTGCGATACCGGTGTGACCTAGAATAAGCGACTGTTCAAGCACGCGAGCCACGTTATCACTGGTATAACGACCACCTTGTGCGGGGGCAAAATGATCACCGATCAAGCCTTGAATTTTAGTTACGGCATCACCAAATTGACCGAGATCTTTTTCGACCAAAGCGGGCAATAATTGCATTAAGCATAAGTGGCAAATAGCCTGTGAATTTGCTAATGGAAATTTAGGAAGGGTAGTGAAAGCCTCTTTTTCTTGTTGACCATGCACACCTTTGTATTCGGGATCCATAATAATCACCATTCGCCAGTCATTAGGCAATTGATGATGTGCCAATAATGGCGGTGGCGTGCCGTGATTAGGTTTGTTACCACCATCAACAATAAAACCACCGAGCTCAAAGGTTGCTATACCAATACCTGAGCGTTTACCTCGACCTAATTGTTGAGCTATTTCTGCTGTTGTTGCGTCGATGTTATGTAAACGACACAGTGCAGTGCCAATGGCTAAAGCTAATTGTGTGCCTGAACCAAACCCAGAGTGATCTGGAATCAGATGTTCTATCGTCACGGTGACATTTTGAGCTGATTTTTTAATGTTTGAACCAAGAGTTTGATAGAACTTGGCTAATAATGCTTCAGTTTTTTTAATCATCTGAGCATTAGCGCAGTCACTTATAATTTGTGAAAGCGAGGTTTTTTGCACGCTAATTGTGGTATGAAAACTATTTATCGCAAGCCCAATACTGCCAAATTTTCTGCCTGAATCACCGTTAAGATCAAGGAAACCTAAATGGAGTCTAGCTGGGGTGCTCACCCGCACGAATTTGTTTGGGTGAGTATAATCGTGTTGCTTTGATATCACTATTCGCTGTCAATCTTGCATGCAATATCGTAGATTGTTGTTTCATCTAAAAACTGATCATTTGATTCAAATAAAGACGATACAGAATCACGATGAACTTTCATTTTAAAGTTACCAATAGCAATTGCACCGTAAAACTTAATACCTTGTTTTTCGCTACCATTATCCATCACTTCAATTTCTTCAACACCCAGCGGTGGCACAGCATTCACATCGGCAATAACTTCTAATGTTTCACTTGATGACCATGCTGATTTTGGTAAAACACAAACGCCCGCTGGACCACTAGCAATAGCAACATGTGCATCTTTTAATAACTCTTTGACGGCTTCATCGCTACGACTCTCACCTGGCGTAATATCTACGCCATAAGCAGTTTTCATTTGATCTGTTATTACTTTTGAACGTGATAAACTACGAGAAGTAATAACTACTTCGCTGGCGCCTTCTTTTAAAAAGTAAAGTGCAGAACGTTGTCCGACTGGGCCAGAACCTAGGATTACAACTTTTTTACCCGTAACATCATAGTTAGTCATTACTTTACGAGCGATAGCAGCAGCGGTCGTATTAGAGCCATTTGGATCAAGCATGACTGATACACGAACAGGGCCAAAAAAGGCTTTTTTGACCGCTTTGCCGACCAGTTCACTTGCTGCTACATTAGAGCCACCAATAAAAATAGCACTATTTTTTAAGTTTTTTCCGCCCCGTGTGAATATCATGCCATGAACATGAGCCGTCACATTATCGCGAGTTGCGCCACCGTAGGCCATGATATTATCGACACCTGCATCGTATGCAACTGCTTGGTCAAATGCGCTCACCACAGGATCTGTATCAAGATGAAGTAACAATTTTTTCATAGGTCTCTCCTGCCTAGTTGTATTTAGGTATGTATTATTAGTATGAAGGTGTTATTTTTAAGAATATAAAGTTTACCTTAATTGCTTTAACTTATCATGTTGTTGACCATAAAATTATTGATGCTATTCCTTTGCTAGATGAATACGAATGATAAAAGTTCGGGTATGATGCAAAATTATGTGTCAATCTGCTTGTGGAACTATAAAGTTTGAATGTCAGTCACATAAATCTTAACGCAGAATAATTTAGGAGTTACTTAATGAATAAAGCGGGAATAACATTGTTAATGGCTGGATTGCTTGGGATTCCGGGTCTAAGTGCAGCCAATGATTTTTCAACACTGACGCGGGTACAATATGTACAGGATTGTATTGCTTCTAATCAAGGTAAAATGAATATTTACGAAGCAACCAATAAGTGTTCATGTGTAGTTGATAAATTAGCAGAGTCGTTTACAGAAACTGAATTTGAAGACGCTGATACAGGGTTTAAATATCGTAACTTACCTGGTGACCGAGGTGCCATGTTCAGAGATGATGCTGATGTCGTGGATGGTATAGACCACTTTAAAAAAGCTCATGCAGAAGCCTATGACAGCTGTCGCATGCGCTAATAAGATTGTTTCAAATAAAAACATAAAGGCCGTATTTGATACGGCCTTTTTTTTGAAAGTTTGATGCTAATAATAAGTGAATTAAAGCTCTTTTTGTTGGCTGAAAGTCTGACCTTGACTATCTACCACATCAGCTTTTAAGATTCCATTTTCAGTGGGGGTGAAAGTAAACCTCACGCTTGGATCTTCACTAATAGAGATGCCCGCATCAACGGAAATGATAGGTTTCTCATTATATGTAATGTTAATTTTTTTCACATAATGTGCAGGAATATATCGGCGACTAGCTTGGTCAAATTGTAAGCCATTATAATTTGGGTGACTAATGATGACTTGTGCTTGGACAGACTCACCAATTGTCGGTGTACGCATCCGAATTTGCATCTTACCTAAACGAGCTAAAGCCGCTGCCGCATCTTTACCGGCTGGCGCACTACAACCGCCTGATGCTTTAACAAAGCGAGATACCATATGTAACGAACCATCATTCATTTCAGCAATTGCACGTACAAACGTGTATTGATCAACTCGCATACGTGTAGAAATATCAATCAGACCTAATTCTGGTGAAAGGTGAAAGTTAGCCGAGTAAGGTTCAGGATTATTGTCTATTACAATGTGAATATTTTTAATGTATTTATCGGCAGATTGAGGGACCAGCGATTTGACTGTAATGGGGACGATTGCAGCATCTTCTGCACGTTTAGGTGCTTCGATGACCAATAGATCATTAGCATCTTCTTCAATTACTTTATCACCAAAATAAGCTATTTTTAATGTTGGCCATAATGGTTCGGTCGGTGTGGCAGCATAACTGGTCATCCCAAAAGACATCAGACCCAAACTGATGAAAAGAAGGTTAAATATTCGACTAAACATGGTTTCTCTCCGGTTTTTTATTATTATTCCCATTCAAGTTCAACGAATGAGGCAGTGATGTTACGACGATGGTATAACGGGAAAAGTTCCCAGTTTTTAGCTTCTTCAAGTCCTACTGTTTCCGTTGCTTCATCAATCGTACCCATATTATCGATGATTTTTCGAATCTCAGTTCGCAATACCGTAAAGTATCTTATTTGATCAATCAAACCTTGTTGCCATTGCTTGCTTCCTGCTTTGCCATGACCAGGAATGACAAAGTTAAGATCCATGGTTTGTAGTTGGTGCATAGTTTTAAGCCAGCCATTAATACTGCCATCGAGGGCTGGAATGCGTTTTATAAATAGCAAGTCGCCAGTCCATAAGGTTTTTGTTGTGTTATCCAATACGGTTAAATCATTGTCAGTGTGAGAGGTTGAATAGGCGGTAAGCGTTAACACTCTATTCCCAAGATCGATGGTGATGGGTTCACCAACGGAAACGGTCAGTGATGGATCGATAAATTCTGTGCCGACATAAGCTTTGCCTAATATTTGCTGAAATGTTTTAGCAAAATAACTTTGTCGAGCGGCGATGGCCGCAGGTAGTTTTTCATGACCTATGAACTCAGGAGCATCTTCTTTAAACGCGGCATTACCTAGAATATGATCGGGGTGAACATGCGTATTGATCACATAACAAATAGGTAAATCAGTATGACTTTTGATTTCACGGCGTAAATACCTGCCCTCAAGATAACTCCCGCCACTATCAATTACGGCGACACATTTTTCACCGATGATAAAGCCCACATTAGCAATTGCACCGATATTGCTTTCTGTTGCATCTTCATCAACACCTTGATGATAAAAAATACCGGTGGTGACTTCCGAGACAGAATAATGCTCGTCAGCACAGCCAACGCTTAAAAAGACAAAAGCGCATAAACCTAGAATATTTGAAAGAGTTTTCATCGTAATCAACAACCATATATAGAGAGTACTTGCTGGTACAATAACCGATATTTGAAATCATATTCCAGTTTGAGAGATTAATACATGACCATTCGCACACGATTTGCTCCTAGTCCTACCGGTTACCTACATGTAGGTGGCGCACGCACAGCGCTTTTTTCATGGCTCTATGCTCGTAAACATGGTGGAACATTTATTTTAAGAATAGAAGATACCGATTTAGAACGATCAACCGAAGAGTCTGTTAACGCGATATTAGAAGGCATGACCTGGCTTGGTCTTGACTATGATGAAGGCCCTTTTTATCAGACACGTCGTTTCGATCGTTATAAAGAAATTATTGCTCAGCTATTATCACAAGGTGATGCATATCATTGCTATTGCTCAAAAGATGAGCTCGAAACAATGCGTGAACAACAGCGTGTGAATAAAGAAAAGCCGCGCTACGATGGACGTTGTCGTCATCTGACATCACCTCGAGAAGGTGTAAAGCCTGTTATTCGATTTAAGAATCCGCTTGAAGGTAGCGTAATTGTGAAAGATGTCGTCAGAGGCAATGTTGAATTTCAAAATAGCGAATTAGATGATTTAGTCATTGCACGTCCTGATGGCACGCCTACCTATAATCTGACCGTTGTGGTTGATGATTTAGATATGACGATGACCCATGTTATTCGTGGTGACGATCATTTAAATAACTCGCCAAGACAAATTAATATTTTTAAAGCATTAGGTGCTGAGCCGCCAGTGTTTGCTCATCTTCCAATGATTTTGGGTGATGATGGAGCACGATTGTCAAAACGTCACGGTGCTGTCGGCGTAATGAATTATCGTGATCAAGGATTTTTGCCTGAAGCATTATTGAATTATTTAGTGCGGCTTGGCTGGTCGCATGGCGATCAGGAAATTTTCTCTATTGATGAAATGGTGCAGTTTTTTGATATCGAAGATGTCAATAAATCAGCATCAAGCTTCAATACGGATAAATTATTGTGGCTTAACCAGCAATATATCAAAACAAGTGCGCCAGAACATGTTGCTCATCATTTAAGTTGGCATATGGGTGAAATGGGTATTGATCCAACACAGGGCCCTGAATTAACTAAAGTCGTGGTGTTGCAACAAGAACGGGCAAAAACCTTGGTTGAAATGGCTGCAAATAGTTTGTTTTTTTACAAAGAAATAACCGAGTTTGATGAAAAAGCAGCGAGTAAAAATCTCACCATAGATAGTTTAGTGCTACTGGAAGATATGCTAAATCGTTTATCAGCATTACCAGAATGGTTAGCAGAACCTATTCATACTGAAATAAAAGATTGCTCAGTCGCAAGAGAAGTGGGCATGGGCAAAGTAGCCCAACCAATACGAGTAGCGATTACGGGGAACACCATGTCACCACCGCTTGATTTAACATTAGAACTATTAGGACGTGAACGTACTTTATCAGCCATCATGCTAGCAATAGTATGGATAAAAGATAACGTTAAATAGCATGATTAAAACCTAGGGATTTTTTATTTTAATTATGTGAATGAGCGCACATTTAGTAAGACTCTGCTTATAGCGATCAGAATTTCTCAAAATATTAAATAAAGCCTATGTCGGAAATAATTCTTTTGTATCAATAGTTTATGGTTTCGGGAAGTTTTTCCCGAAAATAATATGGAGAAACTCTCGTAAAAACAGGGAGAGATGCTTGACTATCTGTTTCGAGACGATTAATGTTTCATCACGCATGGAGCTCAATGAGTTCACACGTGACGTAAAATAACTATAAGCAATTAGAGGAAATTTTAATGAAGCTGAAAACATTATCAATCGCAATGATGGCATTAGCCGCTACTGGCGTAGCTAATGCTGATGAAATCCTAGATATGCAAAAAAATGCAGACAACTGGGTATCTGCTGCAGGTAACTATAACAACCAACGTTACAGCGAACTGACTCAAATCAACAAAGATAACGTTAAAGATTTGAAAATGGCTTGGACATTTTCAACAGGTGTTTTACGTGGTCACGAAGGTAACGCATTAGTTATCGACGGTACTATGTATGTACATACTGCCTTTCCTAACATCGTGTTTGCTCTTGACTTAAACAATGACGGCGCGATCAAATGGAAATATGAACCAAAACAAAACTACGATGAAACTGTGCCAGTTATGTGTTGTGACACGGTTAACCGTGGTCTAGCATACGGTGACGGTAAAATCTTTTTGAACCAAGCAGATACGACATTAGTCGCTTTAGACATGAAGAGTGGTGCTGTTGTATGGTCTCACAAACGTGATGATGCTAAAACAGGTGCAACAAGTACTGCTGCAGCACACGTATTTAAAGATAAAATTTTAGTTGGTATTTCGGGTGGTGAGTTCGGCGTACGTGGTTACATCAAAGCGTATGACTTAGCGGGTAAAGAAAAATGGCAAGTTTACAGCACAGGTCCTGATGCTGAAATGGGTTTCGATCCAGAAAAAACAATGTCTATGCTTAAACCAGTTGGTAAAGATTCTTCTTTGAAATCTTGGAAAGGCGACCAATGGAAAATTGGTGGTGGTACAACATGGGGTTGGTATTCTTACGATCCTGATTTGAACATGTTCTACTACGGTTCAGGTAACCCATCTACATGGAACCCTGCACAACGTCCTGGTGATAACAAATGGTCAATGTCTTTATTTGGTCGTGATTTAGACACCGGTATGGCGAAATGGGTTTACCAAATGACACCATTTGATGAATGGGATTATGATGGTATCAATGAAAACATTCTTGCTGAGCAAAAAGTAAACGGCAAAATGCGTAAAACATTAGTGCATTTCGATCGTAACGGTTTTGGTTACACAATGGACCGTGTTAGTGGTGAATTGTTAGTCGCTCAAAAATTTGATCCAGCAGTAAACTGGTCTAACGGCGTTGATCTTAAAACAGGTCTACATGATCGTGTGGCTAAATACTCAACAGCACGTAACGGTGAAGATGTAAACACAACCGGTATTTGTCCTGCTGCATTAGGTTCTAAAGATCAACAACCTGCGGCTTATTCTCCACGTACCGGTTTGTACTATGTTCCAACAAACCACGTATGTATGGATTATGAACCGTTTGAAGTTGAATACACATCAGGTCAACCTTATGTTGGTGCGACATTGAACATGTACCCAGCTCCAGGTGGCACACACTTAGGTAACTTCATTGCTTGGGATGCACGTGTAGGTAAGATCGTATGGTCTAACCCAGAACGTTTCTCTGCATGGTCTGGTGCTTTAGCAACTGCTACTGATGTCGTGTTCTACGGCACATTAGAAGGGTATATCAAAGCGGTAGATGGAAACTCAGGTCGTGAGCTTTGGAGATTCAAAACTGCATCAGGTATTATCGGTAACGTAAATACTTACAAGCATGATGGCAAACAGTTCATCTCAATCTTGTCTGGTGTCGGTGGTTGGGCTGGTATCGGTATGGCGATCCCTAGCTTAGAAAACTCAACAGATGGTCTTGGTGCGGTAGGTGCTTACAAAGCGCTATCTAGCTGGACTAACTTAGGCGGTGTTTTAAGCGTATTTAGCCTATAAGACCTTTATTTATTAATCTTTTTTAATAGATAAATCTTAATAAAGAAGCCCGGCACTTGTGTCGGGCTTTTTTTTATGATTATTATGGTCGCTATTAACTAAGATCTATAGAGAGGGATTTTTAGTTAATCACTATGGTCACATTACATTAGTGGATATTACACTTCTAATTAAACTGAATAAGGAATTAATAATGACAATAACTAGGGTATTCTCATACCTCTTTGTAGGTCTAATCAGCTCGATTACGATGGCCCAAGCAGCTGACTTTGAACCTTTGCCGGGACAAACTGCAGTACGCGTCTGTGCTGACGCATTTAACTTACCCTATTCGAATAAAGAATTAGAAGGGTTTGATAATAAAATTGCCGCTATCGTGGGTGAAGAACTAGGCTTGCCAGTAGAATATTATTGGTTTCCACAGCGAATAGGGTTTAGCCGAAATACAATTAAAAAAGTAGACCCTGAAACTGGCAAGTTTCTATGTGATGTTGCGATGAGTATTCCTGCAGAACGTGGCATGTATTTACCGACAAAACCTTATTTTAGCTCGATAGATTCAATGGTTTATCGTAAAGGTGAAGGCTATGAATTACATGAAATTGCTGATATTGCTAAATTAAAAGCACAAGGTAAAAAACTTAAAATTGGCTTATTTGATCGCGCGTTAGCGACAGAGTTTTTGATTAAAGATGGACTTGAAGATCAGATTGAATACTTCCAAATGATGACCGGTGATGCTCGCGTTAATAGTGGTCGAATCATTACTGAAGCATTAGCATCGGGTGATATTGATGTTGCATTTGCATGGGGACCTATCGCCGGTTTTTATCCCACTCAAACAGATGTGGCAATGACTACCGTTCCGCTTAATGAATATGGCTCACACTATGTGTTCAACTTTGGTATGGGCGTTCGACAACAGGATACGGCATGGAGAGATCTGCTCGATAAAATCTTAGAAAAACGCAAAGATGATATTGCTGCAATTATCGCAAAATATAATATGCCGTCATTAGCCAATGTAAAATCATCTGCTCATACAAAGAAAGCAGCTTATACCGTTGAAGATGGTAAGGTTGATAGTAAAACATACGCAGGTTGGCGTTTGTTTAATTCAACCTGTTTCGTTTGTCATGGACAAAATGCAACGGGAACAGATATCGCGCCAAATTTATTAACGCGTCTTGAAGGTGTAAGTGAGTTTAAATTTAGAAAAACGATGTTACATCGTTACTTTGGCAAGGTGAATTTGGATGATCCTGCACGTCGTCAAAATTTCTTGAATGAAGTTGCTGGTGAAAAAGCCGCTGCAGAATTTAAAATGCCAACATGGTCTGATGAACCGAATATCCGTCCACATATTAGTGATCTGTACGCTTATTTAAAAGCACGTTCAGACGGTGCTTTAGGTGAAGATGCTCCGGAACAAATCAAAAAATAAAATGTAGAAGATTATCGTGGCTACTTATTCAACGGTGGCTGCGATAATTGATTTAAGATTATTATTGATTTTGACTGCAAATTGATTTTGTTTTTCATTTGCAGTGTGTTCATTCATCAATCTGGTGCTTACAATAATGCCTTGCACGGTTTCTTCTCTAACTGCGATAGTGCATGGCATTTCGTTAATGAGATCGGAATTGATTTCCATCATCTCTTTAGCGTAAGTAATATTGCAAAAATTAGTGATGGTGGACAAGGGAAAGTTTTTTTCACCACGATCTCGTATAGCTTGACCAATTTGACTGCGATGAATGATTCGATAATTGTATTCTGAGATAGCGATATCAAGATTCAATAATGTCTCTTCGAAATTATACTCACTCACCTGTTGATATACATTAACCCCATTATTTTTTGAGCAACCAGTTATAGTAATAATTGCTAATGTGCATAAAATAGGAAGCGTTACAAATCGTTTGATATTCATCATTAAACTTTACTGTAAAATGGATACAACGTTAAGAATAACATTAAAATGAAAGAGGAATGTGATGATACAAAAAATATGGTTTTCGGTGATTTCGATCTGCTTATTGATGGGTTTTACCGTCAATGCATTTGCCGTAGCAGGATATTCTGATATTAATAATGAGCTGTTTGATAAAGCACATTTAAAAAATATTACACAACCGACCGTTTTGCATTACAAATACAAACGAACTAGTTTTGTTGATGGCCCTCGTGAAGACACGGTAGATGTTGTGGTCAGTAATGTACGTAACACTGGACGTAAAGATACTCATTTTGAGTTTTTTACTGGCGAGAATAAGCGTCCATATCAAGATAGAGAAAATCAGCAAGGAAACAGTGTATTTGTTTTCTTTCTTGAATTTGATGTACATGAATTGAAGCGATTAACGGGAGGGGATTGGCGTTATTTTCAGCGTAAAATACGCTGGGCTTTAGCCCAAGGTGCAGATAAAAAAGAGACCGAGATCGAGTATCAAGGTCAGAAAGTAAAAGCAGTGCAATATATTATTCAGCCTTTTATCAATGACCCTAAAAACTCGCGGTATCCTTTATACGCTAGTAAATATTATATTTTCACTATGTCTGAAGCGGTTCCTGGAGAAATTTATCAAGTGAGAACGATTGTTCCTGATGGCAAAACTTGGCAAGAAGGCGATGCTATTCTTACTGAAGAAACGCTGACTTTTAGTGGTTCTGACAATTTATAAAACGTATTTTATGATGGTCGTTATAAAGCGGGCTTAATAGCCCGTTTTTAATATTGCATCTATGTTTAAGCGTTTTAATTCCTTACAATCAACGCTGCTTTTACATGAGCTGAGTTTTATTTTACTGGTATTAATTTCCGGGGCAGTGGGCGTTATCTGGTCGGTATCTTGGCAAAATAGTTCAGAAGAATCTTTGCGAATAGGATCGATGAATACGGTCATGCAGAGTATTCGTGGTGATGTTTATCGACAATTAAAAGAAGTATTTGATGCGACTTTTTTATCTGATCATGATGCACCTAAAGAGTATCTTGCTTACACCGAGACAATACGGGCTTACCTGCTCGATTTAACTGTACTTGCGAATGATGAACAAGAGTTACAAGCCGTTCAGCTTGTCGATAATGCTTATGATGATTTTCATACTAAAACTGAGCAACTGATTCGTCGTAATAATACGATTATCGACCGCCAAAAAGTGCTTGATCAAGAGCTAGAAAAATATACTTTTGTTCAATTAGAACAAGCGTTTGAAAATTTAGACCTATTACTCAATAACAAACAAGAAGCTTTATCGCAATCAAAAAAACAATGGTCAGAACGTTTAAGTTGGCTTGCCCCCATTCCCGTATTATTGGCGATTAGTTTATTACTACTTGCGCGACGTTTTGTACGTAAAAATGTAGTGTATCCGCTTAGAGAGCTTGTTCAAGGTGCTAGATTAATAAGCAAAGGGGATTTGAATCATAAAGTGCCACTTATCGGTGTATCAAATTTAGTCCAATTATCGGAAGCCATCAATCGCATGGCGACTGACTTATCTAGTAGTCACGACAGGTTGATTGAAACCAAGAAACAAGCTGCATTAGGCGAGTTAGTTCCTTTGGTAGCACATAATATTAGAAATCCTTTAGCGGGCATTAGGGCGGCTTCACAGGTCGCACGAGATGAAGATATTTCGAACTCCACGCGAGATACGTTGACCGATATTATGGTGGCCGTAGATCGCTTAGAACGATGGGTGACCTCATTATTGCGTTATTTGCATCCCATCAAACCTCATTTGAGTGACACCACATTAGTTGCGGTGACGGACAATGCTTTATCGCTGATTGAGTTACAGTTGGCTGATAACAATATTTCTTTGGAAAGGTTAGGCTGGGAGTCAAAGCCAGTCTCACTATTACTTGATATTCATTTATTTGAACAAGCTATTTTTAATTTAGTTCAGAATGCATTGGAAGCTTCTTTTCCAAGTAATGTTATTCAGCTTATCTATCATCAAGATAAAGATAAAGTATTGTTAACTATTCGTGATCAGGGACGAGGTATGACATTTGATCCGGTGGTAGAACAAGTAACGGATGGTGAAGTTAAGCATTTAAGTTGTGGTTTAGGCATCCCATTTTCACTGAAAATAATTAAGCAACATGGTGGCAGCTTAGAATATGACAACTCTAGGACTGGCGGTACCTCGGTTACCATAACGATCCCGCGCTAAAATAGTTGCTAACCATTGAGGAATAAGACGGAAAATGACTTTATGATAAATATATTGTTAGTGGAAGATGAAATGCTATTCGCCAAATCAGTATTGAGGCGCTTAGAAAAAGAGGGATACAACGGCAATATTGTTTCAACAATAGCAGATGCACATCATTCAATAAATACAGCACTGCCTGATCTTTTACTGTTAGATATTCGATTACCCGATGGTAATGGCCTCGACTTATTAGCTGATATTAGATTCCGAGATGATGCGTCTTGGAAATCTTTACCCGTGATTGTAATGACTGCTTATGGCGAATTAGATGATGCTATTTCGGCGATGAAATTAGGTGCGACAGATTATTTAAAAAAACCGGTTGATCTTGATGACTTGGTTCTAACCATATCTAAAGTATTAGCAACTCAGCAACTCAAACAGCAATTAACCTATTCACATGTTCGTGATCGTCAATCAGTAGATGCTATTGAGATGATTGGAACGAGTCAGGCTGCTGATAATGTTCGTCATCATCTTGGTCGAATTGCAAAATTAGTGGGTAATAGTAGTGATAGCCATCCTGTTATTTTAATTCGAGGAGAAACGGGGACAGGCAAAGATGTAGCGGCACGTTTGTATCATCAGCTTGGTGATTGGCATGTGCAGCCCTTTGTGCATGTCGATTGTGCTTCACTACCAAGTGAATTGATTGAAGCTGAATTATTTGGTTATGAGCGTGGTGCATTTACTAATGCGCATCAAGCGAAAGCTGGTTTAATTGAAGTTGCAGAAGAAGGCACGCTATTTTTAGACGAGGTGGGTGAGTTACCACTGGCTTTGCAAGCAAAATTATTAAATGTCATTGAGCGACGGGTTGCCAGACGGATAGGCGCGACCAAAGAATACCCTGTATTAGCGCACTTTGTCGCCGCGACAAATCGTAATTTAGATCGTATGGTTGCTGAAGGATTATTTCGTTCAGACTTATATTTTCGCCTAAATGTATTAGAGTTAGAGCTTCCTCCATTACGTGAGCGTAATGAGGATATTTCACTTTTAGCCCATTATTTTATAGAAAAAATTGCCCGTCGTTATGGATTAAAGCCGCCGGAATTATTCGGTGATGCATTACAAGCATTGCAGCTTTATTCATGGCCTGGAAATATTAGAGAACTACAACATGTGCTTGAGCGTGCCGTTATGTTATGTCGAAATGATGAAATTCTGGCTAACGATTTAGTGTTAAAAATTGATGCGCCAGATAAATCTAATGACATAGCTTCGCCTATTCTAAATGGGCTGGAAAATATGACTTTAGATGAAGTTGAGAAATATCTGATAGAACGAACGCTACAACGGACAGCAAACAATGTGTCTCAAGCAGCAAGGGCATTAGGCCTTACTCGCATGGCGATGCGTTATCGTATGGATAAATACAAATTGTAAAATAACGGATGATTATTTAACTATTTTGAGTCCTGGTCGTTCTTTTTTCACAGATTGTAGTGGCCGTTTTGGTGGCGGCGTATCATCACTAGGAAAGAACATACCCTCGTTATTTTCTTTGCCGTAAATCGATTGCACAGCAATGATAGGAATAAATAATTCCATTGGTTTTCCTGAAAAACGGGCAGAGAAACTAATCCATTCATTATCTGCATGGAAATTTTGTACAGCACCATCCGAAATATTTAATACGATTTTATTGTCATTTATATATTCCCGAGGTACCTGTACACCATCATATGATGTATTTACTAATAAATGAGGCGTCATATTATTATCGAGTAACCACTCATATATTGCTCTAATAAGGTAGGGTTTTTGTGGTGTCATTAGCTTATCTCATGTCTCGTTCAACATCACTCAAGCTTGCTTTAAAGCTTTCTCGAGTAAAAATTCGCTCAGCGTATGCTTCGACTGCTTTAGCGTTGGTCGGGAGTTTTATTCCTAATATTGGTAGTCGCCATAATAGTGGGGCTAAACTACAGTCCAGCAAAGAAAATTCATCGCTCATAAAAAAAGCTGATTCTTCAAATAGCGGCGCTAATACCGTAAGATCTTCTTGAATAATTTTACGTGCCTTGCTTATTTTACTCTTTTCAGTGCCAGTAAGTACTGGCCACAAAGAATACCAATCTTTATCAATGCGATGCAACATCAATCTCGCTTTAGCACGAGATGCAGGCTCAATTGGCATTAATGGCGGGTGCAGAAATCGTTCATCAAAATAATTAACAATAATATTAGCATCATATAAAGTCAGATCACGATCCATAAGTATTGGACTCGTTCCATATGGATTGGCTGCTGCAACCTCTTCTGGCCAATGTCCATCGATCAAATCTTCAATATTTGCCGCGATATTTTTTTCGTGTATTACGATGCGTGTACGGTGGCTAAATGGACATGATGGGTCTGAATATAAGGTCATCATCGAACGGCGATTACTATTAGCCATTTGGCTCATGCTCCTAAAAATATTTTAAGTGCAAAATATCTGTGGGTTATTAGTTATTCTGAAAAAAAGAAAGGGAGCAGGCTCCCTTTCTTTAAGTTTCAAATAAGCAGTGGGAGTTAGTGTATATCTCTCCAAAATGCTTTTTTCATTGGGTAGGCAACAAGGAAGAATAGGAATAGATACAATAATACCCATTTACCAAGTTCTAAGCGTTGAATTTTGGATGGTTCACCGATGTATGCTAGAAAGTTAACCAGATCTGCGACCATAACATCGTAATCGTATTTAGAGAGTGAACCTTCACTAGCTGGGCTTAGATGCCCGGTTTCTTCATCATGGGTTAAATAACCTTGTTGTTTCCACAAAATATGGGGCATACCCACATCTTTGA
Organism: Methylophaga sp.; assembly: GCA_011053005.1. Classification (GTDB taxonomy): domain Bacteria; phylum Pseudomonadota; class Gammaproteobacteria; order Nitrosococcales; family Methylophagaceae. Next base: position 63,200 of record DRHW01000019.1, on the reverse strand, counting down.
ATGCTAAGTTATTAGTCCCAACGGGTTTGGTATCATCAAGAAAGAAGGTGCGTAAGTAGGTATTTAACCACGCTGTGCCACGAGAGCGAGAAATAACAGAAAGATCAGGAGGCGCTACACCAAACCATTTTTGAGCATCTTCAGCACGCATGGCAACGGTCATTGTGTCACCCACTTTTTCTGAGGCAAACATTAAGTTATCTTTCACTTGAGCATCAGTTAAACCAAGATCCTTCGCCATGCGGTTATAGCGCATATAAGATGCTTGATGACAGCTTAAACAGTAATTAACAAATGTTTTGGCACCACGTTGTAATGATGCCTTATCAGATAAATCCACTTCAACATCATCAAGATGAATGCCTTCAGAACTCGCCATAACCTGACCAGAAATCGCCGCTATGTAGCCGAAGAATAATGCAAAGATTAAAGTTCTCATTTGAATGTCACCCTTTCTGGTACCGGTTTATCATTATCATGTTTAGTATAAATAGGCATTAGTATAAAAAATGCAAAATAAATGATTGAGAAAATTCTTGCTAACCATGTGTACAACGGTGTGACAGGTTGCGTACCAAGAAAGCCTAATCCAATAAAGCTAATGACAAATAATACAATGGCTGTACGGAAGTAAATACCGCGATAGCGAATCGATTTAACTGGGCTACGGTCTAACCAAGGTAATAAGAATAAAAATACGATGGATAATCCCATTGCGACCACACCAGGGAAGGATGAACCTGCAATGCTCGGTACTGCTCTTAAAATCGCATAGAAAGGCGTGAAATACCATACGGGAGCAATATGTAACGGTGTTTTAAGTGGATTTGCAGGCACAAAGTTAGCATGCTCTAAAAACCAACCATCCATCTCAGGTGCATAAAATAATACTAAAGAGAAGATGAACAAGAAAACCGTTACACCGACAATATCTTTGACAGAATAATATGGGTGGAAAGGAATGCCATCTAGTGGAATGCCATTTTTATCTTTAAGTTTTTTGATTTCAACGCCATCAGGGTTATTTGAGCCTACTTCATGCAAAGCAATGATATGAGCAACAACTAAACCAAGAATAACCAAAGGAACAGCGATAACATGGAAAGCAAAGAAGCGATTTAACGTTGCATCGGCAACCACAAAATCACCACGAATCCATAAGGCTAATTGGTCGCCAACAAAAGGAATAGCACCAAATAAAGAGATAATTACTTGTGCTCCCCAAAATGACATTTGACCCCAAGGCAATAAATACCCCATGAATGCTTCAGCCATTAATGCTAAGTAGAGGAACATACCAAATAGCCAGACCAGTTCTCTGGGTTGTTTATATGAGCCGTAGATAAGGCCGCGGAACATGTGTAAATAAACCACAATAAAGAAGGCGGATGCACCGGTGGAATGCAAATAGCGGATTAACCAACCCCACTCAACATCACGCATAATGTATTCGACAGAAGCAAATGCCAGTGCAGCATCAGGCTTGTAATGCATTGTCAGGAATATTCCCGTGACAATTTGCATAACCAAAACAAGTAATGCGAGTGAGCCAAAGAAGTACCAAAAGTTAAAGTTTTTTGGCGCGTAATATTTAGAGAGATGTTCTTCCCATAATTTTGTTGCAGGGAAGCGGGCATCAACCCAGCCCATTAGACTAGAAAACATTATGCAGCTCCTTGAGGGTCTTCACCGACAACAATGCGATTGTCACCTAAGAAATGGTAGGGAGGAACGACTAGATTTTTTGGCGCAGGCATATTTTTAAATACGCGTCCTGAAAGATCGTAGCGAGAACCATGGCAAGGGCAGAAAAAACCACCTTTCCATTCAGGACCTAAATCAGCAGGCGCTAAATCAGGTCGGTAGGTTGGTGAGCAACCTAGATGCGTACAAATACCGACTAAAACAGCGATGTTGTCGCGAATAGAACGGTTTTCATTTTTGCAATATGCCGGTTGTTGTGAACTAGTGTCACTTTCAGGATCGACTAATTGCTCATTCAGCGCGGGTAATTCTTGCAGCGACTCTAGAGAACGGTTGAATATCCAAACCGGTTTTCCCCTCCATTCTATAGTCATCAATTGACCGACTTCAAGCTTGCTGATGTCAACTTCAACAGGTGCACCTGCTGCTCTTGCTTTTGCGCTAGGTAACATGGAGAAGACAAAGGGTACAGCTACAGCAGCAGCGCCTGCACCACCTACGACGACACTGGCTGCGGTAGTCAGAAATCGTCGTTTACTGTTATCAACAGTGTGAGACATTAGAGGGGTTCTCCCAGCAGTAAATTATAAAATTATCATAATCATTGGTTGCAGACAGTTGGAGCAAGTCTGGACAAAAACCTAGTGATATTATCATATACGCTGAGCTTTAGATCAAAAAAGCCCACAATTAATTGTGGGCTTTTAAGGTTGAGCAATAATCGTTAAAAATTATTTAACGGCTTTATCTGCTTTCTTAACAAGACGTTTTAATGCGCCTTTTGGCTTAGTTGCTTCAATAGCTTCTAGGTTTGTTGGTTCACCTACGATGATGACCCCACCCATACCTGCACCCCAATGTGGATCACATTTATAGAGGTAAACGCCTTCCACAGTTAGTGGTGGAGTTTGGAAGTTTTCACCCATTGCTGAAGTCCAACCTTTTGCGCCTTCAGGGATGTAATGATGTTCACCGTCATTATCGGTGAATGTAGTATTAACAACATGACCATTCATATTTTCCCAAGAAACAGTGTCACCAGGTGCAATTTTGATAACCATCGGTTTAAATGCTGTTACTTGTGCTGAAACTACATGATTTTCAGCCATAACAGCTGAAGAAAGTAGAACTGATGCGCCAAGAAGAGTGCTTGCAAGTGTTTTGCCGTATTTCATAATATTCCTCGATTGTTATTGTGTTATTTGCCTTGTTGCGATTTGGGGCCAGTATGTCACGACAAAGCTGAACCAAAGCTGAACAAGATTTATTAATGCATTTTTTTACGTAGAATTACGGGAGTAATCCCGATTTCGGTGGGAAATACTACTCTGATTTAATGGGAAGTGTCCAAGCTTTAAACGTATTTATTTTATGACCTATTCAGTAATAATGGCGTTAAGCGCTTCCTTTGCACCTTTTAAATTGAATGATGTTTCTCCTTTGGAGTCATCAAGTAAGGTGTACTTAAAGTTTACATTTTGACCATTCATCAGGTTATCAAGTGTGCCTAAGTGAGGTCGGGAATTGCCTTGCCAGATAGGGCATATCACACGTTCAGGTAAGCGCTCTGCGATAATATGATTGAAATTGAAGTCCCTTTCGGTGGAGATAGATTCATTGTTACTAACAATTATTGCTTGGATGCCTTCATCAGCGGGAACAATGGTTGCGGTGAACCCACGAAGCATTTTGACTGGTTTGTGATCATCTATTTGAAAAATGGGTAATTCATTTTGTGAAAGTTCATCAAAATCATTATCAGAAAGACTAAAATCAAGCCAAACAATACCTTCTGCTGTTTTGAAAATAGCGAGTTCAAACCCCGCTTCATTCCTGACCATCGCAGATTTTATTTTATTATCCGAAAAGGTCTCTATTTGCCATTGCGCATATGCAGAAGAAGCAAATAGCGTAAGCATACAAAAAGCGACAATTTTGTTCATTTAGTTGTTACCTTCAGTTTGTTGTAGTGACCACATTGCGGCATAACGTCCTTGCGCTGCGAGCAATGTGCGATGATTACCTTGCTCAATAATTCTACCTTGCTCGATGACTAAGATGACATCTGCATCGGTAATCGTTGATAATCGATGTGCAATTGCTAATGTTGTTTTATTAGTGCTAATCGATTGAAGTTGTTGATTGATTATTTGTTCAGAATGACTATCCAATGCCGATGTTGCTTCATCAAACATAAGAATTTTCGGGTTTTTGAGTAATGTACGGGCGATCGCGACACGTTGCTTTTCACCTCCCGATAATTTTAGGCCGCGTTCACCGACTAAGGTTTCATAGCCATCAGGTAGTTTTTCAATGAAATCATGAATATGGGCTTGTTTCGCTGCATCAATAACGGCTTGTTTATCGACTTTTGGATTACCATATAAAATATTTTGGTAAATTGTGTCGTTAAATAACACGGTGTCTTGTGGCACGACGCCAATGGCTTGACGAAGACTATGCTGGGAGACCTCTCGAATATCTTGACCGTCAATGGTGATGTTTCCTGCTTGCGGATCATAAAAACGAAATAATAATCTTATTATGGTTGATTTACCGGAACCACTCGCGCCGACAATTGCCAATTTTTTACCTGCCTCAATCGTGAAATTAATGTCATGCAAAATGGGCCGATTAGCATCGTAATAAAAATCAACATGATTAAATTGAATGGTACCGTGTTCCACGACGAGTGATGTCGCCTTGGTTTCATCAACCGTTTCTTGTGCTTCTTCCAGTAAGACAAACATCCGTTCCATGTCAGCTAAAGAATGACGAATTTCACGATACACAAAGCCAAGAAAGCCCAAGGGTAAATAGAGTTGTAATAGAAAAGCATTAATTAAAACTAAATCCCCCAATGATAATTTGCCATCTACCACACCCTGACCGACCAGTAACATTAATATAGTAAGGCCTGTTGCGATAATGGCACCTTGACCGACGTTGAGTAACGATAATGACGTTTGATTTTTAATCGCGGCGGCTTCCCAAGTCGTTAATTTCTCATCGTAACGCTGTAATTCATACTGTTCATTATTGAAATATTTAACGGTTTCGTAATTGAGTAAACTATCAACGGCCTGATTATTGGCTTCGGAATCCATATCATTCATCGCGCGCCGAAATCGCATACGCCATTCAGTGATGAGCAGTGTGTAAACGATATAAAGCAAAATAGTCACGCTGGTGATAATGGCGAAAATACTGTCATATTTGGTCAGAAGAATGATCGTAACCAGCGCTATTTCGACCAAGGTTGGCAAAATATTAAAGATCATAAAATTCATTAAAAAGCTGATACCACGTGTTCCCCGCTCGATATCGCGTGAAATACCACCTGTTTGACGTTGTAAATGAAAGCGTAATGAAAGTTTGTGTAAATGTTCGAAAATATTACCGGCAACATGGCGAACCGAACGATAAATAACTTTGGCAAATAAGGCGTCTCGTAATTCACTGAATAGACTGCTCGCTAAGCGCAAACAACCATAAATTATAATCATCAGAATCGGTAAGTAGATCAGGTCTTGTTGTTTTGGATCGAGCGCATCAACGGCGCCTTTTAGAGCTAGCGGAATACCCACATTGGCGAATTTAGCGAAAATTAATAATGTTAGGGCGACAGCCACTCGGCCTTTAAATGTCCAAATGTAGGGAAAAAGGCTTCTAATGGCTTTCCAGTCTTGATTTTCTTTCATAAATTTTTTCATGATTTAAAGTGTAGCCGATTATGTATTAATTGGTAGAGAAGCGCTTTGCTTTACGTGAAATAAAAGCATAAAAGCCGTCTCGCTGGTTTTTGGGTATAATTACCCATTTTCTGAATTGAAATTGAAAAGTTTCTTACTAAATTTTATTGTGTAAGCATGAGGGTGAAAGTTAATGCCATTGTATGAATATCATTGCGATGCCTGTGAGCATCAGTTTGAAGCATTACAAAAAATGAGCGATGAGCCATTAGTTCATTGCCCTGCTTGTGATGAAGCATCATTACGTAAGTTGGTTTCAGCCGCAGGTTTCCGCTTGAAGGGGGATGGTTGGTATGAAACGGACTTTAAGAGCGGGAAAAAACGCAATTTGGCCGACAGCGGAACAGGTTCTTCATCGTCAACTGAAACCACAATATAAATTTCTTAAGCCCTATTTAAAAGAGCATTAACCTGAAATGAAAAAATATCTAATCGCTGGATTATTAGTTTGGATGCCATTAGGTATTACATTTCTCGTTGTACGAGCCATCGTAGACTTTTTAGATCGCACGCTACTTTTGTTACCTTATGCTTATCAGCCGGATACCTTGCTTGGCTTCCATGTTCCAGGTTTTGGCGTGTTATTAGGGGTTATTATGGTGTTAGCAACAGGGATGATTGTTGCTAACTTATTAGGCCGCCGAATTATTTCCGCTTGGGAAGCATTGCTGGCAAGGATCCCTGTTGTACGTAATTTATATGCAGGTATTAAACAGATTTTAGAAGCGGTATTAGCGGGAGATGGTAAGTCGTTTCGTAAAGTATTATTGGTTGAGTACCCGCGCAAAGGCGTTTGGAGTTTGGCATTTATGACCTCATCTGATTTAGGTGAAGTTCAAGAAAAGACCGAAAGCGATGTGATCAGTGTCTTTATTCCAACGACACCTAATCCGACGTCTGGTTTTGTATTGATGATACCCAAGTCGGAAGTGATAGAAATGGATATGACCGTTGAAGAAGGTCTAAAAATGATTATCTCAATGGGTGTGGTTGTACCAAAATATAACAAAATTGTGCTTGTTGATGAGCTCAATACAGATAAGTTATAAAACTGAGTGCCATGGCTTAAGATTTAGTGTGGCGAACATAAATAAATTGAACTATTGGAATTGAACTATGCGTAGCCATTATTGCGGCGATGTGAACGAAACATTGGAAGGTCAAACGGTAACGATTGCGGGATGGATGCACCGTCGTCGTGATCACGGTGGTGTTATTTTTATTGACTTGCGTGATCGTGAAGGTTTGGTTCAAGTAGTCTGTAATCCAGAAGATGCAGCCAGTTTTGCTATTGCAGAAAGCGTGCGTAGTGAATATGTATTGCAAATTGAGGGTAAAGTTAGATTACGTCCTTCTGGCAGTGATAATGCCAATATGAGTAGTGGAAAAATTGAAATTGTTGCTCAACGTATGGATATTTTGAATAGCTCAGAAACACCTCCATTCCCATTAACTGAACAAGCTGAAGTTAGTGAAGATGTACGTTTACGCCATCGTTATATTGATTTGCGCCGCCCTGAAATGTTGCAAAAGCTACGTTTCCGCTCAAAAATTACCAGCATGTTACGTCGCTTTCTTGATGATAATGGTTTCTTAGATATCGAAACGCCGATTTTAACTAAGGCAACACCAGAAGGTGCGCGTGATTACTTGGTGCCAAGTCGTACACATCCGGGTGATTTTTTCGCCTTGCCACAGTCGCCACAATTGTTTAAACAATTGTTAATGGTGGCGGGAATGGACCGTTATTATCAAATCGTGCGTTGTTTCCGCGATGAAGATTTACGTGCTGATCGTCAACCTGAATTTACCCAAGTCGATATCGAAACGTCTTTTGTTGAAGAAGAAGACTTGATGACGATGATGGAAGAAATGATTCGTAGTCTGTTTGCTAATGTTTTAGAGCAGCCTTTACCGAATCCTTTCCCTCGCATGACGTATGCTGATGCTATGTTGCGTTACGGTAGTGATAAACCTGATTTACGTATTGATTTAGAACTCGTTGAAATTAGCGACTTAATGACTGACGTTGATTTTAAAGTATTCTCTGGTCCTGCGAATGATGAAAAAGGTCGTGTTGCCGCATTACGTGTACCCGCGGGCGCTGAATTAAGTCGTAAAGCGATTGATGATTACACGAAATTTGTCAGCATCTATGGTGCGAAAGGTTTAGCGTATATCAAGGTGAATGATATTGATGCAGGCCGAGAAGGTTTGCAATCGCCGATCTTAAAATTCTTACCAGATGAAGTGATTGCTGCCATTATGCAACGCGTCGAAGCACAAACAGGCGATTTAGTCTTCTTTGGTGCTGATAGCATTAATATCGTAAATGAAGCATTGGGCGCTTTACGTGTGAAATTAGGCCATGATTTAGGTCTAGTGAAACATGGCTGGCAGCCATTATGGGTTGTTGCTTTCCCGATGTTTGAGTGGGATGAAAAATCCAATCGTTGGACAGCATTACATCATCCGTTTACAGCACCTCGTGAAGAAGATCTTGGTTTATTAGAAACGGATCCAGGTAAATGTTTATCACGTGCTTACGATATGGTGTTGAACGGAACCGAATTAGGCGGCGGTTCAATGCGTATTCATAAAGCAGACGTACAAAGCCAAGTTTTTGAATTATTAGGCATTTCTAAAGAAGAAGCGGATGATAAATTTGGTTTCTTATTAGAAGCATTAAAATTTGGTTGCCCGCCACATGGTGGTTTGGCATTTGGATTAGATCGTCTTGCGATGTTGATGACGGGCTCATCATCTATTCGTGATGTAATGGCCTTCCCTAAAACGCAATCAGCGAGCTGTTTATTAACAAGCGCGCCGAGTGTAGTGAGTGAAGCCCAATTAAAAGAGTTGAATATTCGCGTGCGTAAACCCGCAGCATTGGCTGAAACAACAGAAAAACCTTAGGGCTAATAGTTAAGGTTTCGAGGGCCGTTCAGATGAATGATATAAATTCAGCGACATCATGTAGCAAACAGCGATATGAAGTGCATTCAACTGATCTGCCCTTGAGTTGCCCTATGCCTAATATGACGCTGTGGGACGGTCATCCGCAGGTGTATTTAGATATCCAAACCAATGGTGAAGTTTCTTGCCCTTATTGTGGCGCGCACTATGTGATGGTTGAATGAAAAAAATTATACACGTGGCCGTGGCGACTATCGTTAATGATAACAATGAAGTGTTATTAGCTCTTCGACAGGCACATCAGCATCTAGCCAATTTATGGGAATTTCCTGGCGGTAAAGTAGAAGAAAACGAAACGGTTTATGATGCTTTAAAGCGTGAAATTGAAGAAGAATTAGCGCTTACCGTTATTGCTGCCAAGCCATTATTAACCGTTTCCCATGAATATGATGATCGCTCTGTTTTGCTCGATGTTTGGTATGTCGATAAATTTGATGGAATGCCATTAGGCCGTGAAGGTCAAAAACTGCAATGGTGTGCTATCGCTGATTTAAAAGACATCGATTTCCCTTCAGCCAATGTTCCTATTATTTCATCGCTTCAAGCTTTAGTATTTCAAAGGTAATATAAAATGAGTCTTGCAGAAACAATTCCTAAAAAATTGCAATCAAGAATTGATCATATTATTGATAATGTCACGCCCAATCCATGGCTGACCGAAGTGCAAAAACAAGATTATGTTGCCAAGATTAAAGTCTTGCTTGAGCAAAAAAATGCGGTATTAATTGCCCATTATTATGTCGATGATGAATTACAAGCTTTAGCCGAACAAACAGGCGGTTATGTTTCTGATTCTTTAGATATGGCCAACTTTGGTGCACGTCATCAAGCCAACACTTTGGTGGTGTGTGGCGTCCGATTCATGGGCGAAACAGCCAAGATTTTAAGCCCAGAAAAAACCGTTATCATGCCAACATTGGAAGCAGAGTGTTCGTTAGATTTAGGTTGCCCAATCGATGAGTTTAGCCAGTTTTGTGATCAATATCCTGATCATCAAGTGGTGGTTTATGCCAATACTAGCGTTGAAGTAAAAGCGCGTGCAGATTGGATTGTGACATCAAGTAATGCGATTCAGATTATTCAACATTTGATGGCCCAAGGTAAAAAAATCATCTGGGGACCAGATCGTCATTTAGGCCAGTATATTAATAACAAAACCGGTGCGGACATGATCCTTTGGCAGGGTCATTGTATTGTTCATGATGAATTTAAGCTGCATGAACTTGAAGTGTTAATGGAAAAATATCCTGATGCTGAAGTGTTAGTGCATCCAGAATCACCGGAATCTATTATCGCGAAAGCAGATTTTGTCGGCTCAACCAAACAAATTATCGCGGCAGGTAAAGCGTCAAAAGCGGATACCTTAATTATTGCTACTGATTATGGTTTGTTTTATAAAATGAGCCAAGTAGTGCCCAATAAACGGCTGATTCCCGCGCCTACGGGTGGTAAGAGTGCAACATGTAAAAGTTGCGCCCATTGTCCGTGGATGGGTATGAATACCTTAGTTAATTTGTATGAAACCTTGCGTGATATGCAAAACATCGTCGAAGTGGATGAACAAACACGTTTAAAAGCCTTGATACCGTTAAATCGAATGTTAGATTTTTCCTATCAACAAGGCATTCTGACTGCTGGTGATGCGTAATTTCTATCTTTTAAGTCATCTAAGCTTTTTAGCGAGATGATTTAGTGATAATCAGACGGGTTGTATTCATCAATATCGAGCTGTTCAATTTGGGATGACTTATCGGGAATACGATGATTTTCAGCCGCCCAATCTCCTAGGTCAATTAATTTACAGCGCTCGCTGCAAAAAGGTTTCCATAACTGGTCATCTTGCCAAGGAACGGATTGGCCACATTGTGGACATTGAACGATAGTTTTAGTCATCAGATTTTCACCTTACATTGCACATATACTAAGTGAAAAATCAATATTTTCAGTAATTTGTTTAGCGCGTTGGTTAATATCAAAGTGCATCAGACGTACGGTAAAACGATGTTTGCCGCCACTGATTTCTGGGTAATAAGGCGTATCATTCATTACTTGAACACGTATTAGTTGATTGGGCAAATTGCTATCTAAATTCTGTTGAAAAAATCCAGTTACAGCGGCGACGGGTTTGAATACGGTACTGCCGCGAATTAATCGAAGTGAAATCTCGATGGCTGCACGCATGCTAGCAAATTGGTTTAGCCAGTTGAGTAGTTGTTGTTTACGGGCATCATAAGAGGTATGACGTAACCAGAAATGGTAGGCAGGCAAATCAAAGTCGCAATTTCCGCCGGGTATGCTCGCACGCTGTCGAATGCTGTATAAAAAATCATTTTCACGTAACGATTGACCAATTATTGATTTACCAACCAATAACGAATCTAAAATTTGATCTAACTCACCTAGTAAATCATCCAATGCGCGCTTATCAACCCCAGGCGTGTTTTCTAAGGCTGACAGTGTACTGACAAGACGCTCTAATTCTTTAATTATTTCTTGTTTTAGATCGCTACGTTCAAATACAGACAAAAGACTGAGTAAGGTATCAATTGCATTACGGTTACTTAATTCGTCATTGTGTTTTAAGGCGTGATCAAGTCGCGCGAATAAAAATTCAAGTCGAAGAAATGTGCGTATGCGCTCATTGAGCGGTTGTTCGTAAATAATTTTTTCAGGCACAGGCGATTCAAATTAATTAATGATCGTAAAAATGCTCATTGTCCATGACTATGCTTATGCTGGCAACTTGCAGGCGGGTTATTTGCGAGAGAAAGGTATTTTTTATGTAAATCATCGACGTGTTTAGTCAGATTTTGGACTTCATTATTATTGGTAATAATATCATCAGCACAGGCTAGACGTAGTTGACGACTCACTTGGCTGTTGATGATTAACTGAGCGTCATCAAGTGTTATATTGTCGCGTTCACGCAGTCGCATTAATTGTAGTGATAAATCGATATCAATCAGTAGTATGCGGTCAACAAGCTCAGTCATCTCAGATTCTATCAGTAAAGGAATAGCCAGGATGCAATACGGTGTATTGAAAGTATTACTTTGCTCAAATAACTGGAAACGAATTCTCGGATGAAGAATCATTTCTAGCTGTTGTTTTGCTTTATCATCAGAGAAAATAAGTTTTCTTAAATACTGACGATTAAGTTCGCCATTGGGCAAGCAAACGTCACTACCGAAGCTTTCAATAATCTCGATATAAGCTTCTTGCTCAGGTTCGACTAACTGTCTGGCAATAATATCGGCATCAATAATCGGAATGCCATGTTGAGCAAACAACCGACACACGGTTGATTTACCACTCGCAATACCGCCAGTCAGGCCTATTTTTAACATAGGATATTAGACTGCACCGGTCCAGCTAAGATAGGTATAGGTGATTGCGTCACCCCAGACTAAGGCAATCCAACCTGCCGCAGCCAGATATGGGCCAAAAGGAATCGGCACATTACGTTCATGTTGGCGAAAAATAATGAGCGAGATGCCAACAACCGCGCCGACTAATGATGATAACAAGATGATTGATGGCAACATTAACCAGCCAAACCATGCGCCTAACGCCGCTAAAAGTTTGAAATCACCATAACCCATACCTTCCTTGCCTGTGACGAGTTTAAAGCCATGAAATACTAACCACAGCGATAAATAACCGGCGATAGCACCAACGACACTAGATGATAAATCGGTATAAACAGCAAATAAATTAAAGACAATACCTAGCCACAACAAGGGCAACGTAATGCTATCTGGCAATAAGTGATGATCAATATCAATAAAGGTTAGAGTGATCAGTGACCAAGTTAATAATAACGCGCCGAGGCAAGCCCAATCAAAGCCAAACTGCCAAGCGACAATGCCAGAAAGTAAGCCCGTTAACGCTTCTATTAAAGGATATCGTTTGGAAATAGCCGCTTTGCATTTCCTGCATTTTCCGCCTAAAAATAGGTAACTCATCACTGGTATATTTTCTATCGCAGTAATCGCGTGATGACAATGCGGGCAGCGCGAACGTGGCACGCTCAATGTGAAAGGGGCAATTTCTTCGGGTGTACGATTCGTCAGATCATCATATTGTGCTTTCCAGTCCCGCTCCATCATGATGGGAAGCCGATAAATAACGACATTGAGAAAGCTGCCTACTAACAGCCCCAAAATACTGACCAGTGAGATAAAGAAAAATGGTGATGATTGTAATAGTGCAATAAAAGCCATGAGCTATACCACTGCGCCCATTTTGAATATTGGTAAGTACATTGCAATAACTAAGGTACCAATCAAACCACCTAACACTACCATGATCATTGGTTCCATTAACGCGGTCATATTATCAACAGCGTCATCAACTTCCTGTTCATAAAAGTCAGCGACTTTGGCTAACATGGCATCAAGTGAGCCTGACTCTTCACCAATGGCGACCATTTGCACCACCATATTTGGGAAGATTTGAGCATCTTTCATCGCGACATTTAATTGAGTACCGGTTGATACATCATCACGCATCGACATAGTGGCTTCACTGAATACAATATTACCAGTTGCTCCAGCCACCGAGACCATTGCCTCAACCATTGGCACACCGGCTTTAAACATGGTTGAAAAGGTACGCGCGAAACGTGCAATCGCCCCTTTTTCTTGAATAATACCGATGACGGGGATTTTAAGTATCAAGCGGTCAAAGAAATGTTGCACTTTGCGTGAACGGCGTTTACCTTCTTTGATGGCATAGACGGCGGCAATAATCGACCCAAAGATGATCCACCAATATTCTTGGAAGACTTCAGAGACGCTAATAACAGCTTTGGTCAGACCGGGTAAGTCAGCGCCAAAGCCGGTAAATAAAGCTTCGAATTGAGGAATTACGAAGATCATTAGAATAGCTGTTACCACAAAGGCTACGACGATAATAGCAATTGGGTAGACTAATGCTTTTTTAATTTTGGCTTTTAAGGCTTCCGTTTTTTCTTTATAGGCGGCGATTTCATGTAACAGGGTTTCTAATGTACCTGATTGCTCGCCTGCATGAACTAGGCTTACAAATAGATCATCAAAATATAAGGGGAATTTACCTAATGATTCCGCCAAACTGGTGCCTGATTCAACATCGGCTTTAATCGATAAAATCATTTCCTGCATACTGGCATTTTCATGACCTTCGCCAATGATTTGCATTGATTGCATTAAGGGAACACCCGCTGACATCATCGTTGCTAACATACGGCTAAAAACAGCAATATCGGAAGGTTTAATGGAAGGTTTTCTAGGTGCAAACAGATCTTTAGGTTTCTTTTTAACCTTGATCGGGTTGATACTTCGACGACGGAGTATGGCTTTTACTTCATTAATACTGGCAGCCGATTGTTCGCCTTTGAGACGTCGCCCTTCTTTATTGGTGCCTTGCCAAATAAAAACAGGATCAACTTTTTGTTTCACAGCTTTTGTTGATTTAGTTGCTTGCGCCACAGATTACTCCTTAATTACTCGGTTCAGCTCTTCAAGGCTTGTCATGCCCGCAGCAACTTTTTTAAGACCGGATTTTCTTAAATCATCAATGCCTTCTTTTTCGGCTTGATCGGCTAAGGTCATCGCATTGCCACCTTCCATTATGATACGGCCCATTTCTTCAGAGATAGGCATCACTTGGTAGATGCCGACACGGCCTTTATAGCCTAAAGTACAACTTTCACAGCCTACCGCTTTAAAAATAGTCATCCCTTTATCTATTTGTGCTTGGGTGAAGCCTTCTTCTAATAATGCTTCAGCAGGAATATCTTCCGATTTTTTACATTTACTGCATAAACGGCGGCCGAGTCGTTGGGCAATAATAAGCGAGACCGCAGAGGCAATATTAAAGGCAGGAACGCCCATATTGGCTAAACGGGTAAGGGTTTGTGGCGCATCATTAGTGTGTAAGGTTGAAAATACCATATGACCAGTTTGTGCGGCTTTGATCGATATTTCTGCCGTTTCTAAGTCGCGAATCTCACCGACCATGATGATGTCTGGATCTTGACGAAGAAAGGCTTTTAACGCTGAAGAGAAGGTGAGTCCGACCGCAGGATTGATATTAACTTGATTGATACCGGCTAAGCTGATTTCGGCGGGATCTTCTGCGGTAGAAATATTTCTATCATCGGTATTTAAGATATTGAGCGCGGTGTAGAGCGATACCGTTTTACCACTACCTGTTGGGCCGGTGACCAACACCATGCCGTAAGGCTGATGCATGGTTTCCATGAATATTTTCTTTTGATCGGGTTCATAGCCTAAAGCATCAATCCCAAGTTGCGCACTGGTTGGGTCAAGAATACGCAATACAATTTTTTCACCAAATAAAGTTGGGCAAGTATTTACCCGGAAATCAATGGTTTTAGTATTCGATAATTTGAGTCGCATCCGGCCATCTTGTGGCACACGACGTTCAGCGATATTTAAACGGGATAATACTTTGAGGCGAGCTGCGATTCGACCACCAAGATTAACGGGCGCTGCCTGAGCTTCTTGCAAAATACCATCGATACGAATGCGTACTCGGTATTTTTTTTCATAAGGTTCAAAGTGAATATCTGATGCGCCGGACTTGATGGCGTGGGTCAAAATACCATTAATAAAGCGTACGATGGGGGTCTCATCGGCTTCTGAACCAGCAGGCTCTTTGCCATCATTGGTATCATCTGGGCCTAGATCAATATCATCTAAATCGGCACCACCAAAATCATCAAATTTTTCATTACTTTTATCTAAAGCGCGTTCTATGGCCGTTGTTAATTTTTGCTCTTCAACTAAAACTGCAAAAGTATTCATGCCCGTGCTGAATTGATACTCATCTAATGCTTGTAAATTAGTAGGATCGGACATCGCAACATGAAGGCGATTCCCACGTTGATATAGCGGCAAAGCATGATGTTGACGAATAAGACTTTCTTTAATCAGTGATGTCGCTGCAACCTCCATATTCATCGCATCAATATCAAAAAGAGGTACGCCAAATTCTTGAGATGCAACTAAGGCGATAGCGTGACTATCTAATATTTTATTGCGAACTAAATAGCTTACAAAAGGCTGATTAGCTTTTTTAGCATTTTTTTGGGCAGAAAGTGCGTCTTCTTCACTCAATAGGCCATCAGTAATGAGACGTCTTGCTAAACCACTAAGTCTGATTGATTCGGTATTTTCCATGATATGCGCGATGACCTAAAAGCTAAAGATTGTGTTATTGAGCACTTATACTATGTAAGTTATTCGATAATTTCTAGTTTGCAAGTCGAGACGAGTCACTTGCTTCCCGTATATACTGCTCACAATTGATCGATATTGGAAATAATAATGCAAAAAATAATGAGTTGGAACCGACTAATATTAATTGTCAGCTTAGTATCTGTTTTAACGGCATGTGGCCTAAAAGGCGATTTATATATGCCTGAAGATCAGGCTCTCACGAGCTCAGGGTCATAATAGAAAATGAATTATTTTGATTACAAAACAGGTGTTTTATTCGCAGAAGATGTCGCGGTATCAAGTATTGCAGAGCAATTTGGTACGCCTACATATGTCTATTCTCGAGCAGCATTAGAAAACCACTGGCAAGCCTTTGATGATGCTTTTTCAGGCCAAGCACATTTAGTATGTTACGCGGTAAAAGCAAACTCTAACTTAGCTGTTTTAAATGTATTAGCTCGCTTAGGTTCTGGATTTGACATCGTTTCTGCTGGTGAACTCGCACGTGTATTAGCCGCTGGTGGACAGGCTGACCGAGTCGTTTTTTCGGGTGTCGGTAAGACAGTTGCGGAAATTAGCTATGCATTACAACAAGGCATTCGTTGTTTTAATGTTGAATCAATTCCTGAATTGGAACGGATTAATGAAGTAGCGACTGAATTAAATCAGCGCGCGGCCATTTCAATTCGCGTTAATCCTGATGTGGATGCACAGACTCATCCTTATATATCAACAGGCCTAAAAGAAAACAAATTTGGTATTGCTATTGAAAATGCCGAATCGGTTTATTTGCAAGCACAAGCCTTATCTCATTTAGATGTTGTTGGTATTGACTGCCATATCGGTTCTCAATTGACGTCAGTCGCACCGTTTGTTGATGCTTTAAAACGCGTGTTGACATTAATCGACAGATTGGCTGAGTTGGATATTAAGCTGAAACATTTAGATATCGGTGGCGGTTTAGGGATTACCTATCAAAATGAAACACCGCCTAGCCCGGCTGAATATGCGGCGGCTTTGCGTAGTTTATTGGTCGGTCGTGATTTGGAAATATTGTTAGAACCAGGTCGTGCAATAGCGGGTAATGCCGGTATTTTAGTGACTAAAGTGGAATACATTAAACCGACAGAAGATAAACAATTTGCGATTGTTGATGCGGCGATGAATGATTTATTACGCCCAGCTTTATATCAATCTTGGATGGATATTCAAGCTGTCATTCCGGACGAGTCATTAACGCCACAAAATTTTGATATTGTTGGGCCTATTTGTGAAACAGGTGATTTTCTTGGTAAAGATCGCCAGCTTGCGATTAAACCAGATGATTTATTAGCCATTCGTTCGGCAGGCGCTTATGGTTTTACAATGAGTTCTAATTACAATTCACGTCCTCGTGCGGCGGAAATAATGGTGGATGGCGATAAAATTCATGTGGTACGTGAACGTGAAACGATTGAATCTTTATATGCTGGTGAACAGCTGCTTCCGGCCTAATCATGTTGAAATTTAGTAAAATGCATGGCATTGGCAACGACTTTATTGTCATCGATGCGATTAACCAGCACGTTGAGTTAACGGCTAGTCAAATTCGTTTATTAGCTGACCGACGTTACGGCATCGGTTGCGATCAGTTATTGCTGGTCGAAACGGCATCAAACGCTAACAATGATTTTAAATATCGTATTTTTAACGCCGATGGTGGCGAAGTTGCTCAATGCGGCAATGGCGCTCGTTGTTTTGCTCGATTTGTTCATGATAATCGCTTAACGGATAAAACGACGATTGCTGTTGAAACGGCTTCTGGCGTGATTTACCCGAGTCTGAAAAACGGTGGCGAAGTCACGGTTGATATGGGGCCACCACAATTTTCTCCACACAATATTCCTTTTGTCTCTGATAGCCAATCTCTAACCTATCAATTACCAATAGCGGGTAGACAAGATGTGGAAATTGGCGCAGTTTCGATGGGTAATCCGCATGCGGTATTATTGGTTGATGATGTTATTACCGCCGAGGTGAATACCTTAGGGGCGATTATTGAACAACATAGTCAATTCCCTGAGCGAGTCAACGTTGGTTTTATGGAAGTGGTTAATCCGAATCTCATCAATTTACGTGTATTTGAACGTGGTGCAGGCGAAACATTGGCTTGCGGAACAGGTGCATGTGCTGCGGTAGTCAGCGGGATCCAACGCGGTTTATTAGCGCGAGAAGTGACGGTTAAATTGCCGGGTGGTGAATTAGTTATTGAATGGTCTGACGACAACGCATCTGTTTGGATGACGGGACCAACAACGCACGTATTTGATGGGGAAATGGCATGGGCGAAGATCAACTCGAATTAACCACCGAACAGGTGGCGACATATCTAAAAAAACATCCTGATTTTTTTATTTCTGAACCAGCGGTGTTAGATTCGCTACAGCTTTCAACTTCGCCTGAAGGTACGATTTCACTGGCACAAAGGCAGTTAGATCGCAGTGTGCAAAAAAATGAAAAGCTCCAAACCCAACTTAATTCATTGTTATTTAATGCTCGAAAAAATAATGAATTACAGTCGCGAGTACACCAACTTTGTTTGCGATTGATGGATGCGAAAAGTTTGGATGAGTTATTGCCGTTATTAATGAATGAGTTTAAGCGAGAATTCGAAGCGGATGAGGTGACGTTACGTTTGTTTTATAACGGCGATGCGAAGATAGAACTACCAAAGCTTGCTGATAATATCGTTCAACATCATATTGATGATGAAGATTTTAAAGTTTTTGATCGTATTTTAGCTAAACAACAACCGGTGTGTGGGCGCTTAACGCAAGCTCAAAAAAACGTATTATTTGCTGATAAGGCCGAACAAGTGCAATCAGTTGCTTGTTTGCCCTTAGGTCATGAGCCATGTGCCGGTTTGTTAGCAATCGCAAGTTTTAATGAAAACCGTTTTCATGCCGATATGGCGACGGATTATTTAAGCTTTTTGGGCGAAATAACGATGCGTTTATTACGTCCTTATCATCATGAGTTACACGGTGAATGAGCAGCAACAGGCTATTGATGATTTCTTACTGTATTTAGCGCAAGAAAAACGCATGTCGCCGCATACGGTGAACAATTATCAACGTGATCTTAAGCAATTTGCTACTTATTGTGGGCAGCTAGCACTTCCCGTGTGGTCGTTGCTTAAAAGCAGTCATATACGACAATTTATTAGTCAACTTCATCGTCAAGGTTTAGCAAGCCGTTCCATCCAACGCTCTTTATCAGCGATGCGTAGTTTCTATCGTTATTTGATTCGTGAAGGTTTGGCTGATAATAATCCCGCACAAGCTGTTCAAGCACCTAAAGGCGAAAAACGGTTGCCATCGACATTAGATGTCGATCAAATGAGTGGTTTATTAGATGGCACATCGCAAGACACCATGATTGGTTGTCGTGATCGGGCGATGATGGAATTATTTTATTCTTCTGGTTTACGTTTAGCTGAATTAGCTGCGCTTGATTTACGCGATGTCGATTTTGGATCTCAGCTTGTTCATGTGTTGGGTAAGGGCAATAAACAACGCATCGTACCGGTCGGAACACAAGCCATCAGAGCGTTACAATCTTGGTTAAGTCAACGCGATGAATTAGGTTTTTTTGAACAATCAGCTTTATTTCTGACTAAACAAGGCAAGCGATTAGGCGTACGTTCGATTCAAAAACGACTAAATTATTGGGGGAAAAAACAGGGTATTTCCGACAAAGTACATCCGCATCGGTTGCGGCATGCTTTTGCTTCACATATGTTAGAAGCGAGCGGTGATTTGAGAGCGGTTCAAGAATTGTTGGGTCACGCTGATATTTCCACAACCCAGATTTATACTCATGTTGATTTTCAGCATTTAGCAAAAGTGTACGATGAGGCGCATCCACGCGCTAAGAAGAAATAACTATAAATCGTCATAAAACAGTTAGTTATTAAGCTGAGTATGACTCGCCGTTCACCCTCTGAGCGGCGAGTCATTGTTTGAATTAGCCATTATTTAGTTGAGCTATGGATGATGCTTAATGGGCTTTTTCCCAATTATCACCCGTACCAATCCCCACTTCTAATGGCACATCTAATTTGGCGGCATTGCTCATAAACTGTTCAATTTGTGCTTTTGCCATGTCGATTTGATCAACGGGTACCTCAAACACTAATTCATCGTGCACTTGCATAATCATTCGAATGGCTGAGTTTTCAGCGACCAGCCATTGATGAATATCAATCATCGCGCGTTTGATGATATCGGCTGCGGTGCCTTGCATTGGCGCATTGATCGCGGTGCGTTCAGCATATTGTCTGCGCATGCCGTTACTCGAATTGATTTCAGGTAAAAACAAACGGCGGCCAAACAATGTTTCGACGTAACCATCCAATTTAGCTTGCTCGCGGGTGCTTTCCATATAATGTTTGACGCCAGGATAACGCTCAAAATACGTCGTCATATAATCAGCAGCTTGATGACGTTCAATCCCCAATTGCTTGGATAAACCATGCGCCGACATGCCATAAATTAAACCAAAGTTAATTGCTTTTGCACTACGTCGTTGATCGTTGCTGACATCATCCAAATTCACACCAAAAATCTCCGCGGCGGTATGGCGATGAATATCTTCGCCTGCGGCAAAGGCTTTGAGCAAACCTGGATCTTGCGATAAATGCGCCATGATGCGCAATTCAATTTGAGAATAATCGGCAGCGAGTAAGATATAACCAGTCGAAGCCACAAAAGCTTCGCGGATACGACGACCTTCTTCACTACGAATAGGAATGTTTTGTAAATTCGGATCAGAAGAAGATAGGCGACCGGTTGCCGTCACCGCTTGATGATAAGAAGTATGCACGCGGCCTGTGGTTTTATTCACTTGCTCTGGCAAACGGTCGGTGTACGTTGATTTTAGCTTACTTAAACTGCGATAGTGCATTAGCACTTGCGGTAATTCATAACCGTCATCAGCTAATTCTTGTAATACGGCTTCTGCTGTTGATGGTTGGCCTTTTGGCGTTTTTTTCAAGATAGGAATTTCAAGCTTGTCGTACAAAATGACGCCAAGTTGTTTGGGCGAACCTAAATTGAATTTTTCACCTGCCAATTCCCATGCTTGTTGTTCAAGTTTGTCGAGTTTATGACCCAATTCATCACTTTGTTGCTGCAACATCCAAATATCAATGTTAACGCCATTACGTTCTAAGGTATTAAGTACTGGCAATAAAGGCATTTCTAGCGTGGCATAAACATTCGCTAATGAAGGAATCGCTTGAATTTTTGGCCATAACGTTTGATGTAATTGTAAGGTTATATCAGCATCTTCGGCTGCATACGGTGCGGCGTGTTCGAGGTCAATTTGGTTGAATGTCAGCTGTTTTTTGCCTTTACCAGCTACATCCTCAAAGTGAATTGTTTGGCGACCTAGATATTTTTCAGCCAGTGAGTCCATATCATGACGGGTTGCGGTGCTATCTAAAACATAAGATTGCAACATGGTGTCATGTTGAATACCTTGTAAATCAATATGGTGATTGAGCAATATATGACGATCATATTTTAGATTTTGGCCAACTTTATAGCGTGTTGGATCTTCTAATAAAGGTTTGAATAAGGCTAAAACATGATCAATATTCAGTTGTTCTGGTGCGCCAAGATAATCGTGAGTCAGAGGAAGATAGGCAGCTTCGCCTGCGGTTACTGCGAATGATAAACCGACAATGCGCGCATCAAGATAATTCAAGCTGGTGGTTTCGGTATCAAAGGCAAATAGTTCTGCACTTTTAAGTTTAGCCAACCAATGTTGCAGGCGATCTTCAGTCAAAATAGTTTCGTAATGACTTTCGCTTGGCGCTGGCGGCGTAGGCGCGATGTTTTCTGACATCGGTGCTGTGCTATTCGTTGATGATGCTGCGTTATCTGCACGCACTAATTCGCTCGTCCACGTTTTAAAATCTAGCTTTTTGAACAATGCCAGTAGCGCATCATGATCTTGCGGTTGAATATTTAATGTTGCTGGTGAAAAGTCCAATGGCACATCAAGTTTGATGGTGGCAAGTTGATAGGACAAGGGTAAAAACGACGTCGATTCGCGTAATTTCTCGCCTAATTTACCTTTCACTTCATCAGCGTGAGCAATGACACCTTCAAGAGAATCATACTGTTGTAATAATTTAGTGGCTGTTTTCGTTCCAACACTGGGCACGCCGGGAATGTTATCTACTTTGTCGCCCATTAAGGCTAAATAATCAATGATCCTGTCTGGCGCGATGCCATATTTATCCATAATGGCTTGAATATCGGTGGTCGTGTTGCTCATGGTATTGATCAAGGTGATATGTTCATTGACCAGTTGTGCCATATCCTTATCGCCAGTCGAAATAATCGTATTGATCCCTTGCTCTGTTGCTTGTTGAGCCAAGGTGCCGATGACATCATCTGCTTCTACGCCATCAATCATCAATAATGGCAGCCCCATTGCTCTGACAATGGCGTGTATAGGTTCTATTTGCTCGCGCAAATCATCCGGCATTGGCGGGCGGTGGGCTTTATATTCTGGGTACATGTCATTACGAAAGGTTTTCCCCTTCGCATCAAAGACCACGGCAATATGCTCTGGATTGTAATCACGTAATAACTTACGCAACATATTGACTACACCATAGGTAGCTCCAGTGGCCTGTCCATCTGCGTTAGTGAGGTTTGCTTGACCCATGGCATGATAAGCCCGGTAAAGATAAGACGAACCGTCAACAAGGATAAAAGGGGGCATTTGTTTCATGGCTATTTACTTTATATTTTAGATATTGGGTGATAGATTGCTATAATCGCGCATTTGAATGCTATTCTTAGTCCGAAATTATACGGAGCACAAATCATGTTTAACAAATCCGCTGTTATGCCTATTGTATGCGTTGTTAGCTTGTTAATGTCAGCCAATGTTTGGTCTGCTGATCCTGAGCTACCTCAGGCGCCTGTTATTCCACCCCCATTGGAGGATGGACAAAGCATCGAACCTGAAATCAATATTATTCAAAAAGAAGACCGTACCATTGAAGAATATCGGGCAAATGGTCAGTTATATATGATCAAAGTGACACCGACAGTGGGTAAGCCATATTACTTCATTGATACCGATGGTGATGGTTCATTAGAATCTAAACAATTTGAATTACAGTCTGACCTCGTGCCAAACTGGATCTTGTTTAAATGGTAAATAGTTTTAGCTTCTGAGTCTTATTATTAATGTCTGTTTATACTGAAGTGTCACGTGACGCGCTTGTTACGTTTTTAAATGATTATTCCGTCGGATCTCTAGTGTCGTATGAAGGCATTAGTGATGGCATCGAAAATACCAATTATTTTGTTACAACTGAACAGGGACAGTTTGTATTGACCTTGTTCGAGCAACATTCTTTTGATGAATTATCTTATTTTCTTAATGTGATGACCTTTTTTTATCAACAAGGCATTCCTTCGGCGCATCCTGCTGCTGATACGCAAGGCAATTATTTAAAAATGCTTTGCGATAAACCCGCTGCTTTAGTGATGCGATTATCGGGCCGAGGTGTTGATACGATTGCAAATATTGCGCAATGTCAGGCGATTGGCGATATCTTGGGGAAAATGCACACGGTTGGCCAACAGTTCGAGTTTCATCGCACAACAGAACGCGGACCTGAATGGCGTCAGCTGATGGCTGAAACCTTATTGCCACATCTTGATGATGATAGTGCTGCGTTACTACGTGATGAATTGGACTTTCAACAAAACTATGCCAATTTAGACTTAACAATGGGTGTTACTCACTCAGACCTATTTCGTGATAACGCCTTATTTGAAGGCGATCAATTAAAAGGCATTATCGACTTTTATTATGCCTGTGATGAATATTTGCTGTACGACTTGGCAGTCGCGGTAAATGATTGGTGTGTCGATGAATCCGGTTTAATTGAGCTTGAGCGTTATCAGGCATTGATGGCCGCTTATTCTAAACAACGGGAATTAACGGATAATGAAGCAGCCAACTGGAATTTGGTTTTACGTGCTGCTGCATTACGTTTTTGGTTGTCACGCCTGCAAGACAAATTATTCCCTCGTGAAGGTGAATTAACACAGATTAAGAACCCAGATGCTTTCTTAAAAATATTATCTCAGCACAGAAATGCTGGCTAATACGTTTAAATTTCATTCAGCATCCATTCCAACTTAAAACTATTAAATTAAAGTTAATACTCGTTTAGATATATAACTCGCGGATTCCATCAGTGATAAACACACAAAATAATAATGGGTCGACGTGGCTTCCTGTGTTGGCTTTATCCGCTGAACGTGGCCCTGGTAAATTGAGACTAAAGAAAGGTTAATAATGATTGAATTTGCCTCGTTAGATTCTGCCTTTTCGTCGGGTGGTAATAGACTTTGTTTTGTTGATCCCAATAATCCACTATGCTGCATCAAAATTGCTCGACCGGAACGTGCGCCTGAAAGAAAGCGAGCTGAAAAATCCTTCCCTGGCAATCTTCGTCCCTTATCTTATTTTGATGAGAATATATCTGATTTAGCGGTATATCAGCGGGTTGAAAAGTCGATAGGTCATGATGCTTATCAGCTGATGCCAAAATGTTATGGCTATGTTGAGACTAACTTGGGTCGCGGATTAGCTTTTGAATTAATCAAAGATACAGACGGCCAAATATCCATGACCTTAAAACAGTATGTTTGGTTATATGGTCTTAATGATGCACTAAAACCTGCTCTAAATACATTTCTTCATTTATGGCAATCACTTGGCATGCCGTCACGTAACTTGTTATTACACAATATTGTTGTTCAACAAGATAACATCACGCAAGATCCTTCGATTATAAGATTGGTTGTCATTGATGGTTTAGGTTGGCCAGATATTGTGCCATTCGCTTATTATTTCCCACCATTAGCGCGTTACAAAGCAGGTCGCAAAGCGTCAAGATTACATAAGGCGATTGAATCTCTAATAAAAAAACGCGATACAGGCGGAGATTGGGGTTTAAGAGGCTGGATGGATGATAAACAGAGGCAACAATGACCAATAACAGCATCACTCCAATAAAAGTGGCTCATGTTCTTGCCGGAGCGAATCAGGGCGGAGCAGAGAATTTTTATACACGTCTTGTTTGTGAACTCGCAGCAGAAAAAGAATTTGTGCAATATGCCTTCACCCGAGCTCATAAAATAAGACAACATGCCTTTGCAGCGGCCAATGTTGAGATGCATGCCTTTAAGTTTGGTAGTTTGGTTCATTTTATCGATCATTATAAATATCGGAAGGCATTAAAAAGCATTAAGCCTGATATTGTGATGACGTATATGAACCGTGCAACCTCACTCACACCAGCAGGTGACTATAAATTAGTCGCAAGATTGGGCCATTATTACGATATTAAATATTACAAACACTGTGATTATTGGGTAGGCATTACAAAAGGGATTTGTGACTATTTAATTAACTCTGGCTTGCCTGCTCATCGCGTTGTTCATATTCCTAATTTTGTAAATGAGACGGCATCTGAAAGCATTGCGAGAGAAAGCTTTTCGACACCCGCTGGCGTCCCAATTTTGTTTGCTTTAGGTCGCTTACATACACACAAGGGTTTTGATATTTTATTAAAAGCTTTGGCTAAAATAGATACGGATGCCGTACTTTGGTTAGCTGGCGATGGACCTGAAAAAGAGAGTTTGCAGCAATTAGCAAACCAGCTTGGTATTACCGAACGAGTTCGGTTTTTAGGTTGGCAAAGTGATGTTAATGCCTTAATGCAAACAGCAGACTTGTTTATTTGCCCGTCACGTCATGAAGGTTTGGGCAGCATCATTATTGAAGCGTGGTTCAATAAATGCCCAATGATTGCCACCGCATCGCAAGGACCGAGTGAATTAATTACCGATCAAAAAAATGGTTTAGTGACACCGATTGATGACGTAACTGCTTTAGCATCAGCCATCAAAACATTACTTGCAAATCCTAATCAGGCAAAACAATTAGCTGAACATGGTTATTTAGAATATCAACAGAAATATAGTCGCGACCGGATTATTGAACAATATAAAGACTTTTTTAAGCTGATAACGCAATAGTATTTTTTAACATGAATTTAGCTGATCGATTCGAACGCTATTTGCATTGTCAGATCTTAGGTTTATTCGCCAGCTCTTGATAAATCTCTAAAGTTTTTTGACACATTATTTGTAAAGTAAAGGGATGGTCAGTGCCTACAGATGGCATTGTGTGTTGCCAAGCGATCACTTTATCAACAACGGCTTGAATATCTTCAACAGGCACTTTACCTTCCGGAAATAGCGTATCGAGTTGTTCAGCTACACCGCCATGATCATAACCAATAACTGGAATACCCATACTTAAAGCTTCAATTGTCGTGCGCCCAAAAGCTTCCGGTTGCTTGGCTAAAGAAAAAACAATATTGGAAACAGCGAGGATATTTTGCAGATCACTTCTGTGGCCGGTAAATATAATCTCATTTTCAAGATCCAGCTCTTTAATACGTTGCTTGAGCACCGCTAAAAAAGCTTGTTTACGCGGATGTGTTTCACCCACGATAAGACCTTGTACTTTGATGCCTTGAGATTTAAGCCGGTGAATGCAGCTGATGAAATCATCTTGACCTTTCCAGCCAGTAATACGAGCTGGTAATGTCATCACAAATTGATTTGTAAGTTGCGGATAATCTTGTTGCCATTGCGTCAGCCACGCATCGCTTGGGCGATATTCATTGCTGTAACGTTGTGGGTCGATGCCTCGATGAATAACATGGATCTTATTAGGATTGATGCCTTGATAATTGTCGAGAATATAATTTTTAATCATATTTGACACGGCAATGACCTGTTCACCAATGGTCATAATGGCGCTGTATTTATTGACAGAATAAGGGCCGTGAACAGTCGTCACAATATGTGGCCGATGAGCTACAGGTAATTTTTTCCATGCTAAATAGGCTATCCATGCCGGTAAGCGTGATCGTAGATGAATAATATCGGGCTGAATATCTCGAATAATCTTTCTCATTTTCCAGATATATTTCAACGTGCTTAAGCGTTTTTCACCAATAGGCAAGGTGATATGAGTTGTCCCTTCATTTTCTAACTGTTCAACTAAACGACCGCCAGCAGAAATAACAATCGAGCGGTGTCCAGCCTTAACTAAGGCATTGGCTATTTCAGTCGTGCCACGTTCTACGCCACCACTATTCAGTGCCGGTAAAATTTGAATAACGGTAAGAGTTTTGTTCATTGATTTAATATCCAATCTGCTGCCCGTTGAGCTTCGTTAAGTTGAGATGGCGGTGGCTGTATCGTATGTGTAGCTTGCCAATGCTTAAAAGGTGTCAGCATGCCATTTTGCATCAGTTTTTCGATGCCTTTCACAATCCGATTGTCACCTTTTTTTTCAAGATCAAAACAACCTACAGCGCCGCCTGAGGTGAGCGCTTCGTAAATCATTGATACGCTATCTGGTGAAACCCATATTTGTCCAGCAGTGGCTAGTTGTTTAGGTAGCCACTCTTTACTTGTTTGGTGATGATCAATAAATGTGTAAGGGTGGGAGATATGTTGCAGTTGAGTTAAAAAATTATCAGGCGTTCGGCGAGAGTTGATAATCGTCCATGATCTGTCGGGCATATTGCTTAATAACGAAGAAATTTGCTGAATAATACTGCTTGTATCCCAATAATAATGTTTACTCGGCCCGCCTATTAAAATGATTCCTTGATTTTGATCATGATCAAATGACGGCGTAATCGTATTGATAGCGCCTTGCGTAGTCAGGATATTGGGGCTTGCTTTAGGATGATCATGCTCAGGAATAATCAGCATATCGAACCATTTTTTAGGCCAAGAAGGGCGCATTAAGACGATGCTTTTTCCACCAAACCAGAGCTTTGCTAATAGCATCGGAAAATGGGTTCGTCGACCAGCAGCAATAAGGTAATCCGGCTTTTTTAGTTTTGATAACTGGCGAAATAAGTTACCAGATATTAAAGCCCATAAGAGTAGCAACATACTTTGAGGAACATCAATCGTGTGGCGCTGAATTGATGTGACGTTCGCCATTGCTTGTATTAAGCCCCTCGTTTGATTTTCATGACCTGGTTTGCCATCTGTAAAATGCCAAATAGTGAATTGCTTCAACACGCTTTTCCGTTAGTGCAAGGTACTGTGAGCTATGTAAATAAATAGCACACCAGCAGCGATGAGCGATATTTGCTGCAAGGTTTCGGATAGTTTTACTTTGTTATGTAAACCGGGAATGAGATCGGCGACCGCGATATAGATAAAGCTAGAGGCGGCAATAATTAACACATAAGGTAAATACTGCTGTACATCGGATAATGCAAAGTAGGCGATAAGTGCGCCTGCAACCGTGCCAAGGCTAGATAACATGTTGTAATATAATGCTTTTTTTCGCGTGAAACCACTGTGTAATAAAATAACAAAATCACCGACTTCTTGGGGGATTTCATGAGCGGCGATCGCTAATGAGGTCACAATACCAAGATGGATATCGGTCATGAAAGCCGCAGCAATTAAAATACCATCGACAAAGTTATGAAAGGTATCACCGATTAAAATTAAAGTGCCAGCCGCCTTATTATTGCCGTCTTGATTGTTATGATGACCATGCGAATGTGAGTGGCTATGTCCTTCTAGCTCTGGTAAATGACCTTCGCAGTGATCACTGTGGCAGTGGCGCCATAACACCATTTTTTCTAATAAGAAAAAGCTGAGTAAGCCTAAGAGTAAAGTTAGTCCGATAGTATGTGGATCAACCGAATATTCATGTTCCATTGCATGAGGAATTAGACCTAAAAAAGAAGCGCCTAATAAACTGCCGATAGCAAAACTAACTAAGTGAGGAACGGCTACATTGCGTGCGTTAGTTGATAACAGTAAAAATGACGAAGCGACAATGACACTCAACAAACCGCCAATCAAGCTAAAGCCAATGATCCAGAGCAATAATTCCATAACAATCCTAAAGGATAAATCTAAATTCGGAAGATCATACCTTATTTAGAGCTGATCCAGATCATCGATGCCATCCTGCCGGTGACGTTGTCACGCCGATAAGAAAAAAAATGTTGTGAATCGCTTGCTGTACACAAATTACCGCCGAAGACAGCATTGACTCCTAATGTGATTAGGCGTTGTCTCGCAAGCAAATAAATATCCGCTAAATAATGTGTGGCATCCGTTTGTTGAAATGCCTGAATAGCTTGAGCAGAATGCTGGGTAAAAGTGTGATAAACATCAGGGCCAACTTCAAATTGGGTAGGGCCAATCGCCGGACCTAGCCAGACTAAAATATCTTGGGGATCACAATGAAACTCAGCAATCGTTTTTTCGATAATGCCTGCCGCTAGCCCGCGCCAACCGGCATGAATAGCTGCAACCGTATCACCTTGTTTATTGCACAATAACAGCGGTAAACAATCCGCCGTCATAATCGTGCAAATATGATTATTTTGCTGACTGATAATGGCATCAGCATCCATATTGAGCAGCCAATCATTACTATTAATGACTTGAGTGCCATGGATTTGATTTAACCAGCGTGGTGATTCAGGTAGCTGTGCTAGCTCGACTAAATAATCACGGTTTTTAATGACAGTATTAGGTTCATCACCAACATGAGTGCCAAGATTAAAACCATCATAAGGTGGCAAACTCGAACCGCCTAAGCGTGTAGTGCTGAGTGCTTTAATACACTCTGGTGCGGGCCAATCAGGGAGAATAAGATTGTCAGACATCATCGCGAAACAGTTAAATAAGTCGTCCATTCGTTAAATAATGATTCATCTAAAGCGGCAACCGTGGAAATGGGTTTTAAGCTGTCACTACCCAGTGCTTTGCCTTCAAGCGTTAATGCAAGCGCACCTGCTTCAGATAAGATTAGTTGCGCTGCTGCATAGTCCCATAACTGCTGTTTACCATGTAGATAAATGTGACCTCGTCCCGCGGCTATCCAACATAATTCTAAAGCAATCGAACCCAAACTGCGTTGCGATCCATAAGGGCGGCGGGTGACTAATTCGGTTGCTAATTCAGGCGTTAAGCGTTTGAAGTCGATTAAGGCAATGGCCTCTTTTAACTGCAAACCGGTGTCTTCGCTCATCAGTCGTTCATTATTGAGATAAGCGCCTTGGCCACGTTGTGCGGTGAAGCATTCATCTCGAATCGGATCGTAAATTAAACCTAAGGTAACTTTACCATTTTCAATCAGTGCCAACGATACACAAAAATAAGGCACGCCAGCGACAAAGTTACTGGTGCCATCTACAGGATCTAAACACCATAGTGGCGTATCTGATGCTAATAATGTTTGCTGCTGTTCGACTGACATTTCTTCGCCTAATAAAGCGATATCGGGATACAAGGCTTTTAAGCTGGTAATCAGCCTAGCCTGCATCACCAAATCAGCTTCAGTCACGACACTGCCATCACGTTTATAATTGCGTTTTACCGAGTTAAAACGAGGCAGTAACTCCTCTTTGCTGGCGGAAATAACGATAGTTTTTAACTGTTCGATGTCAATATTCATTTTGTTAGTATAGCAATACCTTATTGATAACATTCAAACCCCCGTCAACTCCATGTAAACTAGCTGCAACCCTTTTGATTAGCCATGATGAAAATTGAATGCGAATTACACGATTTTATTGCCCCGAACTAAATAATAACCAAGAGTTGTTTGTGTTGCCTGATGCAGCGCATCGTCATGCGATACAAGTATTGCGAATGAAGCAGGGCGACGCATTGCGCCTGTTTGATGGGCAAGGATTAGAGGTTGATGCAGTATTAGACTCTGTCGCTAAACGTGAATCATCGGTGCGATTATTATCAACTGTAAACGTAGATAATGAATCGCCATTAACCATTACCTTATTACAAGGCATTTCACGCGGCGAACGGATGGATTATGCCTTGCAAAAAGCGGTCGAACTGGGTGTGATACGGATTATTCCGGTTGCAACAGAACGTTGTAATGTGCAG
Source organism: Methylophaga sp. (assembly GCA_011053005.1). GTDB lineage: Bacteria > Pseudomonadota > Gammaproteobacteria > Nitrosococcales > Methylophagaceae. The sequence goes on along the minus strand of DRHW01000019.1, from coordinate 32,486 downwards.
CTTTCCGGCGGCCGAGATGAAAAACGCTGGTCACATTGGCAAGGCATTATGATCAGCGCTTGTGAACAAAGTGGTCGCAGTGTCTTGCCTGAATTATCAATGGTTATGTCCTTAGAAGAGGCTTTGCTAGAAAATAAGCAAGGATGCCGTTTGGTCTTAGACCCGCTAGCAAAAACAGGTTTTACGACATTAGATAAGCAACAAGACATCACTTTATTGATTGGCCCAGAAGGTGGTTTGAGCGAGGCAGAAATTGAACAAGCACAAGCAGCAGAATTTGCATCTGTTTGTTTTGGACCTCGTATTTTAAGGACAGAGACTGCGACGGTCGCGGCTTTGGCTGTTGTACAAACCCTGTGGGGAGATTTAGGTTGATTGATAACGGTTTAACTATTTTGTTATTGTTAGGATTGCTTTGGTTTTGGTGGGATAGCCGAGGTGTAGCAGAGCTAGCAATAAAGGCGGCAGAGCGAACATGTAATCAACATGGCGTAAGCTTTTTGAATGATACGGTGGGTTGGAAAAAAATACGTTTGAAACGAAATCGCCTAGGCCGTGTGCAAATTCAGCGTTACTATTTTTTTGAGTTTGCTAGCGATATGCAGCAACAATATGCTGGCGAAGTGATAATGTTGGGTCATCAAGTTAATAAAGTGAATTTAGATGTCTATCGCATTGGGTGATATGGCGACAATCTAGGATAAAACAATGCAGCAAATAGCGTTGGTAGTGGATGATTCTCGTGTAGCGCGGATGACGTTGAGCAAGTTATTGGTTGCACATGATTTAGAAGTGATTGAATTAGGCAGCGGTGAAGATGCCTTGGTTTATCTAAAAAGTGACAAGATTAAACCAGATATTATCTTTATGGATGTGATGATGGGTGGAATGGATGGCTTGACCGCAACACAACAGATTAAAGCCGATGACAATTTAAAACAGATACCGGTTGTTATCTGTACCGGCCATGATACGGATGCAGATCGGGCAAAATCACAAGAAGTAGGCGCCGTGGCGACTATAAGTAAACCACCTGAGGCCGAAGCATTGCAGGCCATTATTGTAGAGTTAACGCAACAGATGACGCATGCCGCTCAAGCCGATACGACATCTAACAACAGTGCCGATTCTAATTCAGTTTCTACATCATCGAAGATCGATACCGCCACATTGTTAGATGAACTTAAAACAATGGTGAAGCAAGATTTAGTACCGACGATGCAGCAAGAACTGCGCGAACTTTCAGAAACGGTAAGCCGCCAAGTAGCTAATGAAACCGCAAGAGATATTGTTAATGAACAGCTAGTTTCATTAAATAGTCAGCCTGATCAACAGACAGTACTTACTGATGTGATGGCGGCGGTTGAGCGTGAACTTTTGCCTAAAATGCAAGAAGATGTACGTGAAGTGGCTGAAGATATTAGTCGCCAAGTCGCAGCAAATACCGCAGAGAAAATGGTGAATCAACAAGTTCAATTATCGATTGATACTTTATTGCCCGCATTAAAAACCGAAGTGTTAGTTCAAGCCAAGCAGGTAACGGAAGATCTCGCGAATACCGTCGCCAATCATGCTGTACATGATGCGATAGCTAATTCTGTCGAAAAAGCAGTGCAAAATGCCGTTAAAGAAGCGGGCTTACAGCAACAAATCATGACGATGTTAAATAGCGAAGGCCAAGTATGGTTGCAGCGTAATGAGCAAAAAATGTTTGAACCGTTAATGCAGCAAATAGAAGCTAAATTATCGCCGATAATAATGACTTATTTGACGGATAACGTAACAGAAATGACGTCGCCAATAATACGCACAGCTGTGGAAGATTCGTTGGCTAAGATTAGTACACAATCGAACAGTAATACGACAGGCAGCGGTGATCATCTTGCGCTGACAGCATTAAGCCGACAAATCTCTGTATTAAAAATGACCGTAATAGGCTTGGGAGCTGCGGTGTTAGTCTTAACGGCGGTAATGTTTATCTAAATGAATATTGCAGAAGCCTTACGTTATGGGCATGTGGAACTTAATGGTAGCGACAGTCCCGACGTAGATAGCCGAGTATTGTTATGTTATTTATTTGACTGCTCGTCATCTTATTTACATGCATGGCCGGATAAATTATTAACTGAACCGCAACAAACGACATGGCTTGCGCTTATTCAACAGCGCAAGCAAGGTCAGCCGGTGGCTTATTTGACGGGACAACGCGGCTTTTGGACTTTAGACCTAAAAGTGACAGCCGATACGTTGATCCCGCGTCCAGACACCGAATTATTAGTCGCTTTAGCATTAGAAAAACTTAAACCTGCGATGCGGGTCGCTGATTTAGGAACGGGCTCTGGCGCTATCGCTTTATCACTAGCAGCCGAACAAGCTTCAGCAAAGATAATGGCGATGGACTTTTCGATGGCAGCGTTACAAGTCGCAAAAGAAAATGCGTTTAATCATCAATTAAGCAATGTGTCATTTTGGCGAGGAAGTTGGTTAGCCGCTATCGCTGATAATTCGCTTGATATAGTGGTGAGTAATCCGCCTTATATTGAGGCCAATGATGTTCATTTGTCGCAGGGTGATGTGCGGTTTGAACCGCTATCGGCGTTAGCATCTGGCGTTGATGGTTTAGATGATATTCGCTTGATAGTAGTGCAAGCTCTGCGTTGCTTAAAGTCGGGTGGTTGGTTAATGGTCGAGCATGGCTACGATCAGGCCCAACAAGTACAGCAATTATTCAGCGATGCAGGTTTTAGTGACGTGTCATCACGACAAGACTTTGGTGGCAATGACCGGGTTACGATGGGCTTAGTCGCGGTATAATTCTCACCTTGACTGCTTTTTAGATGAAACAACAGCAATGAATGATGATCAATTACTTCGCTATAGTCGCCAAATTTTATTACCGCAAATAGATATTACGGGTCAGCAAAAACTGCTCGATAGTCGTGTGGTGATTGTCGGATTAGGTGGTTTAGGTTCACCTGTTGCCTTATATTTAGCCGCAGCAGGTGTCGGTCATTTAACCTTGGTGGATGATGATATTGTTGAGTTATCAAATTTGCAACGGCAGATCATTCATGGTGAGAAAGATATTAATCGTCTCAAAGTTGAATCAGCGGCAGATAGTTTACGTGCGTTAAATAGTGGTATTGAAGTTGAAATTCAAACCGTTAGACCCAGCGAACAAGCATTAAGAAATACCGTTGCCGCTGCTGATGTGGTGGTGGATTGTACCGACAATTTTGCGTCGCGTTTTTTATTAAATAAAGTGACGCAGCAACTTAAAACACCACTTGTTTCCGGCGCGGCCATTCGTATGGAAGCACAAGTAACCGTTTATGATCCACGGATAATCGGCAGTGCATGTTATCGTTGTATTTATGAAGACAATGGTGAAATACAACAGACCTGTTCAGAAAGCGGTGTGTTATCCCCTTTGCTGGGTATTATCGGCAGTATGCAAGCAGTAGAAACGATTAAATTATTAACCGATATCGGCGAGTCATTAGCCGGCCGATTGATGATCTTCGATGCGTTTTTGATGACGTGGCGTGAACTTAAATTACGCCAAGATCCGGATTGTCCTGTATGTAAAAAAGTATCTTAATCAGTGGCATTATCTTTGGTTAACAAGCTGAAGAACGCTGATTATCTTGATGCCTTGGCGTTGATAAGTTGTTAATGACGCAGGGTGTATTAGAGCTACGAAGAGGTTATCTTCGTGAAAAATAATTGATAAGGTTGAGCAATCAATATGAGTAACCGTATGAATACCGCAGCCCTTGAACAAGCGGCAGAAATTGCATTACAGCAAGCTAAATTACAAGGTGCAAGTGCCGCCGAAGTGGGCGTCAGTCATAGTAAAGGGCTTTCTGTTAGTGTAAGACAAGGTGATGTTGAAACGCTTGAATATAATAGCGACACAGGCTTGGGCATTACGGTTTATTTTGGTCAAAGCAAAGCGTCTGCGAGCACGTCTGATTTAAAACCTGATGCCATTGCCGATGCAGTAAAAGCAGCAAGTCGTATTGCTAAACATACTCAAGCAGATGATTGTGCTGGTTTGGCTGATGCTGATTTAATGGCGACGGAGTTTCCCGATTTATCCTTGTATCACCCTTGGGATATGGATGCCGAACGTGCGATTATCATTGCAACTGAATGCGAAAGAGCTGGGTTTGATGCTGATCCACGCATTACTAATTCAGAAGGTGGCAGTGTTTCAAGTCATGAAGGCGGCCGGGTGTATGCCAATAGTCATGGTTTTTTAGGCAGTTCGGTGAGCAGTCGTCATAGTGTGTCATGTACGTTAATTGCGAATGATGAACGTGGCATGCAGCGTGATTACTGGTACGACATTTCACGTGATGCTGCGGATTTAGATTCAGCAAAAAACATCGGTGAACGCGCTGCAAAAAACACCTTACAACGCTTGGATGCAAGGACAATGAAAACGGGGACTTATCCCGTTATTTTTGCTGCTGAAGTGGCACCCTCTTTATTTGGCCAATTTATTTCGGCGATTCGTGGCGGTGCTTTGTACCGTAAATCGACGTTTTTATTAGATCATTTAGACAAGCAGGTTTTCCCAGAATTTATACATATTCATGAACAACCGCGTTTATTAAAAGCATTAGGTAGTGCTGCTTTTGATGGTGATGGCGTGGCAACACAAGCCCGCGACATCATCACCGATGGCGTATTACAAGGCTATGTTTTAGATAGTTATTCTGCACGCAAATTAAAGATGAAAACCACAGCAAATGCCGGCGGCGTACATAACTTGACTATTGATAGTGGTCAGTTAAATTTTGCTGAGTTACTCAAAGAAATGGGCACGGGCGTTGTGGTGACGGAAACTATGGGCATGGGCGTTAATATTGTCACCGGTGATTATTCGCAAGGTGCGGCCGGTTTTTGGGTAGAAAATGGCGTGATTCAATATGCAATCGATGAATTCACTATTGCGAGTAATTTACGCGATATGTTTATGGGTATTCAAGCCATCGGCAATGATGTGAACAAGCGCGGTAATACACGTACGGGTTCAGTTTGGATCGATAAGATGAAAATTGCCGGTTAAAACGGCTTCATTTTTTTATATGCCGCGGCAATAATATCGGTCACATCAAACAGATTGCCAATGCCAAATAAGCCATATAACACTTCACGAACCTGCTTCACTTTATGGGGTGATTGATTTCGTAACGCAAGTAATTGTGTTTTGAGATCGTCTTCCAGATCAAGTGCATTTGATTGAATCGGCATTAATGAGCACTGAAAAAATAAATAGTGTTCATGTGCCAATGCGCGACTTATAAATACGTCCTTGGCTGCTGAATACGAAAAGTCAAAATCAGTCGCCATCAGCCAGTCATTTTGTTTGGCTTTATTTTTATAGCAATATAGACCAAAACGAATATCGCGATTATTTTCGACTAATTGATTTCTGATGATTTTTGACAAAGCGGTAGCCATTTTTGCAAACGTTAGCCAAAAAGAATCATATTGTTTTGCATGATTAAATTGTGTGGTGGCAATCGCCTGCAAAATTCTTTTTTGATTTGCATCAACACCCAAATAAAATGGAATAGTAGCGATGGTAGCAGGTAATAATTTTCGATAAATAGCCGCTTCTTTATCGGCAATAAGATCGCGGTTATTTACGGCAAGTTTGTCTTTATTACGTTCGATTATCGACTCAAAAAATTGATTGAGACTGATAGGACTTAAGTGTGACAAACGCTGTAAACCTAGCCGTATTTGTCCTTTTGGCAAACTTGTTTTGCTTTTTACTGAATAAGAAATACCGGTTAGATCATGTTTATTAGTTTGATTTTGCCAACGAGTGAAATCAATAGTGATCCGTGAATCTAGTGGAATAGTAATATCTTCATCTATTTGCAGTGATAAACCATCTTTTGAAAAATCGATAGTAGGCGCGTTGAAAACAACTTGCCCTAAGTGTGCTTTAACAGGCGTATTGATAAAGAATCTTTGGCGTTTACGTTGAATTTGATGTTTAAACGATGTCGGTACTGGCAATAATTTTTGTGCTGGATTAGCCGTTTTATATAACGTTAATTCATGTTCATTAAAGGTATTAGGCGAACTGATATTTAAGCACGAAGCCGATAGGTCAATAATGGAAATTGTCTGGGTAATTGAATATAAGCGATTGGTGAATACCTTGGCGTAGTTCGGATCTAAATGGCTAATAAACGCGAGGTCATCATCAAAAATTTTGGGATCAAATGGTTGCTGGGCAGATTGCAAAAGCAATAGATAACTATGGGGTTGTTGGCGATGCCAATTCAGTATTTTTCCGATTAAATAGGGCTTACTGCGTGGTACGGTAATACTTTTCAAACTGTTATTGGTTTTATAAACGACGACTAAATGCGCCTCACCACTTTGCATCACTTTATTGATCGGTAACAGGGTGAAATCTATTTGATGAGAAGCATCAGTTAAATATTCAATCAGCTTGTCATCATTGAGCGATAAGTGAAGGGCTTTTATGGCGTCAGGATCATTTTCAGTACTTAACCAAACTAACGGCATATTTAACGAACGTGAAAATAATCTTAAGTAATAACGACTTGCTAGATTAAAAATTGAATCATTGATATCGGCATGAGCAGGATTAGTTTGTTGCTGTGTCCAATTATCAAACCAGTCGGTCACCGCGATATTATCGTCTCGATTGCGAACTAATATTGCATAGGTGTATTGCTCATTGTGGTCGATTTGAGCGACTTTATAAGCTACTTTAGTCAGTAAATTAACCGATATATCCGAATCGTTAGTTTGACTATTTAACTCATTAAAACCTGAAAAAGTGACGCTAACGTTATCACCTTGTTCAATCGTATGCGCTCGACGAAGGGTTATCCTAATAGCGCGACTGGTAATATCAATAGTTGAAGCATGATAAAGCACATCGGCAATATTAAGATCGATGGGACTTGTGTAAACAACACGTCGTTCTTGGCGCTGTAAGATGTGATCAAATGAGATGTATTGAGGCTGAACGGGATCTTGGTGCAGAATTTCTTTGTTGGTATCGTTATCAAGCGAGGTTTGTTTTTGTTGTTGATCAAGCATCTTTAATGCTTTCAACAAGGATTCATAAACCCCCGTTGTGTAACGACCATCAAACCGCGCTAATAATTGTTTGGTGAGTAAATAAGCTCTGTCATCAAGATAATGAATGCGCTCACCAAAGGTATAAGCCTGACATTCACCTGCAACCTTACCGCGTAGATCAATAATACGATTGCAGGGTTTGTTTAATCTTTGGGTTTCTAGCTGCCTTAAAAAAGCTTCATTTCTGGCGGCAGTTTCGGTGTCTTTAGCCATTTTCGGCTTATTAGTTTAAGCCAAATTCAGCGGGTGTTTTAGCTTGAATACTGAGCGCATGAATATCTTTGACCATTAACTTACCGACAGCTTCATAAACTAAACGATGGCGTTTAATCAGTAATAAATCAGTGAAGGCTTCGCTTACGATGATCACCGTGTAATGGCTGCCACCCGTATTACCGGCATGACCCGCATGCAAAGCACTATCATCTTGTAGCTCTAAATAAGTGGGATTCAGTGTATTTAGCGCGGCTTGTAAGCGGGTCGTGGTGTCGGTCATGGTAATACCTTTTTGAAAGGTTTAACTACGACGTGAGCATACACGCCGGCTTCAATATAAGGATCGGCATCTGCCCATGCTTGTGCTGCTAATAAGTCTGTAAATTCCGCTACAACGAGACTACCGCTGAAACCTTCTTGACCTGGATCTTCACTATCAATGGCTGGGTGTGGACCGGCTAATATCAAACGACCTTGCTGTTGTAATTCGTTAAGTCGTTCTAAATGAGCCGGTCTTGCTGCTAATCTTCGACTTAAACTATCAGCCACATCTTCACTAATAATAGCGTAAAGCATTATTTAATCTCCTTAGATGATCCTGAATCTGGAGATTCAATGGCATGTTTAGCAAGATAAATCGACTGACAGATTATAAATACCAGCGTTAAACCTAATAGACCAAATAGCTTGAAATCAACCCATGTATCTTCATCAAAGTTAAACGCAACATAAAGATTCGCTAAACCTGAACCGATGAAAAATAATACCCAAGCTATATTTAGCTTAAACCAGACGGCAGCAGGTAACTGTATATGTTCAGCCATCATGCGTTCGAGTAATGATTTGTCAGTAAATACTTGAGCAACGATAAAAGCGAGGGCAAACAACCAATTGACCGCAGTTGGCTTCCATTTAATAAAATCAGGGTTTTGTAACCACAATGTTGCGCCACCTAAAACGAGCACTAAGACTAAGGTGATTAAATGTGATTTTTCGACTTTTCTAGTCAATAACCAAGTGATCGTCACTTGCAAGACTGAAGCGATAATCATCACTGCGGTGGCGACATAAATGCCTTTTAGGTCATATTCTTGCCCATCCCAGTGATAAATACCGCCACCAAATTTATAGGCGATAAAAAAGAGAGCAATAGGTAAAAAATCAAAAAATAGTTTCATGGTGAGTTTGCTTTAAAAAGTAACGGTCGTCATTTTAACGTAAAATGATCACAATGACTTGTTATGACTTACATTCTCACTCTATTGCCTCAGATGGCGCCTTATCACCTGAAGATCTTATTGCCCGCGCGATAGCGCAAGGCGTAGATGTTTTGGCATTAACGGATCATGATGGTACTGAAGGCCTCGTTGCAGCGCAGTTGGCAGCACAAAATACCGATTTAACCTTAATTCCCGGCGTAGAAATTTCGGTAACGTGGGCCGGTGGAACCGTTCATATTCTTGGTTTGAATGTAGATGCGAATAATGCCACCTTGCAACAAGGTTTGATGAAAATGCGCATGTTTCGTATCGAACGTGCGAATAAAATGGCTGAAAGATTAGAAAAAGCAGGTATTGCTGGCGCACTTGATGGCGCACGCAAATATTCATCTGATGTCATGTTGGGTCGATTGCATTTTGCACAGTTTCTTGTTGAACAGGGTCATGCCAAAAACATTAGCGATGTTTTTAAACGTTTTTTAGTAAGAAATAAACCGGGCTATGTTGCAGGTGAATGGGCGAATTTGACTGATGCTGTTTCATGGATCACCGCTGCTGGTGGTCAAGCCGTGATTGCACATCCTGCACGCTATAAAATGACGGCAACAAAATTGCGCCGATTAATCACCGACTTTAAAGAAGCGGGCGGCGTGGGCTTTGAGGTTGTTTCTGGACGACAACATCCGGAAGAAGTTAAAAATTTAGCACGATTGGCTGAACAGTTTGAGTTACTTGCATCATGTGGTTCTGATTTTCACACGCCTGATAATGCATGGGTTGAACTAGGTAACTTGGCTGAATTCCCAAAAAGCTGTGTGCCTATTTGGTCGACTTGGTAGCCTGATTATTTATACTCAATAATCTGTATTGATAACTCCCCAACCCAACATGAGTCGGGGAGTTAGTTTGATTGACTACTTAAACAAACGCCGCTTTATTTGATTCAACAAACTGTTTGAACGTTGTTAAAGGTCTGCCCAATAAGTTTGCGCCATCTTCCGTTACAACCGCTGCTTGATTAGAAGCGAATACTTCAAATAATTCGACAATACCTTTAGCTTGCCATTCTGGCCAACCCGCACCGATTAAAGAGGCAAGCGTTGCTTCTTCTGGTGGCGAAACATATTGAACTGGTTTGCCGGTAACAATACTAAATTCATCGGCAAGTTGTTGGCCGCTTAATAATTCTGGCCCTGTAATGTTGTACGCTTTATTTTCATGACCTTCTCTGGTTAAGATATTTGCCGCTATTTCACCGATATCACCCACATTTAGTGGTGCGAATAGGCCATCTCGAACCCCAAAGTAAAACTGACCATTTTTAATCCCCTCAGCCCAACCAAAGAAGTTATCTTGAAACCATATTGTTCGCAAATGTGTCCACGCTAAGCCTGATGCTTCAAGATACTTTTCTGCTTCGCGGAATTGTTTCGCAAACAAAATCGCTTCCCATTCTGCACCGACCACTGAATATAAAACAACATGTTCAACACTGCCGCTATTTTTGGCAGCATCAATCACTGATTTTGCATGTTGTGCTCTGTTTTCGACATTACCAGGAATAATGAAGACCTTTGAAACATTGACCAATGCCGCTGGCAATGTTTCTGGTTTATCGAGATCCAAAATAACGGTTTCAATTGTTGGGTAACGTTGTGCTAATTCGTCCGCTTTTTGCTGACTACGTACCGCGGCACGCACGATTACATTGCTATCTTGTTTTGAAAATAACGCATTCAGGGTTGCCAAGCCATTATTACCTGTCGCGCCGATGATTAAGATTCTGTTGCTCATGAGGTTCTCCAAAAAATAAGTTAAAAACTTAAATAAAATGGTTAAAAATTAATAAGGTAAGTCGAATAATAAAAATTCAGCGTTGGCCGCGTTATTAATAATAAGTTCTGATTCATTCGTTATTTTTAACGAATCGCCAGTAGTAACGTGCTGACCATTAACGGTAATTTGGCCGCGAATTAAATGTAAATACGCTGTTCTTGTCGGTAAAATGGCTTGTATAATCGTGTCTTCACCATCGACGAGTGAGGCAAAAATACTGACATCTTGATGCACCACTACCGAGCCATCTCGACCATTTTCAGAAGCAATGAGTCGTAGCGTTCCTTTTTTAGATTCCGCATCAAAATGTTTCTCTTCATAACTAGGTTCAATATTTTGAACATTAGGTTGAATCCAGATTTGCAAGAGGTGAACACGCTCATTTTTAGATGGATTAAATTCACTGTGTCTCACGCCTGTTCCGGCACTCATTCTTTGCACATCACCGTAGTGAATTATCGAACCGTTACCCATGCTGTCTTTATGTTCAAGCGAGCCACTTAATACATAGGTGATGATTTCCATATTGTCGTGGCCATGTTCACCAAAACCTTTATTAGGCTGCACGCGGTCTTCATTAATAACGCGTAAAGGACCAAACCCCATTTCATTTGGGTTGTAATAACTACCAAACGAGAAAGAATGGTTTGATTGCAACCAACCATGATCTGCCGCGCCACGCTGACTATTTTTGTGTAGTGTTAACATTTTGATCTCCTTTAAATGATATTAGTTGCTCAATCAATTCTCGTTATATGCAATAATTCCGATGGCTTGATGTTGCTTGATTTGAAGTATGAGGGAGTGAAAATCAAATGAAAAACGGAAAAAATATGGTTATATCATCGAATAATTCGAATGTTTAAGCTGAGCCTTGATTCACTGCTGGTTTTAGATACGATTGATCGGTTGGGCACCTTTGCAGCCACGGCTGATGCGTTATTTAGAGTGCCATCGACTATTTCATATACGGTCAGTAAGTTGGAGCAAGATCTCAATGTCAAAATCTATGAGCGTTCAGGGCCAAAAGTAAGCTTAACCAAAGCGGGTCGAGAGTTACTTAACGAAGGGCGTTATTTACTCAGAACAGCAGAAGAGATTGAAAATAGAGTGCGACGTGTTGCCTCAGGTTGGGAAACAGAACTGAATATTGGCATGGATACCATATTTAGCCCTGCCAGTTTGCTGACCGAAATTGCCGACTTTTCTACAATTTCACCTCTGACACGGCTTAATTTTTTGCATGATTCATTATCTGGAACATGGGAATCATTATTAGATCGTCGAGTTGATTTATTAGTCGGCGCCGCAGGCGAAGGGCCATCGGGAGGTGGTTACAAATCAAAACTCATCGGCATGATTGATTTTGTCTTTGTTGTTGCGCCTGAACATCCATTGGCATTAATCGATAAACCGCTCGGTAAGCTTGAATTATCACAACATCGTGTGATAACGGTGCGTGATTCGGTGCGTAATACGCCTTCAAGAACCGTGGGTTTGTTAAGCGGCCAAAATACGTTGTCAGTGCCGAATATGAAAACAAAATTAGCCTTTCAACAAGCCAGTTTAGGTGTGGGGTTTTTGCCTGAACCCATGGTGAGAACGGCGATTGCTAATAAGCAATTGATTATTAAACACGTCGAAGAACCACGCCAACCAGAACCACTTTACATTGCTTGGCGAACAGCGGAAAAAGGAGCCGGTTTGAAATGGTGGCTAGATAGTTTAGACACGACCGAATTAGCAAAAAAACTCTGGGACACTTCGCATTGAGATGAAGTAGCCCGCTGTTTTTAGAGCACTTTTATTATCAATATGGTTCGTGTTACTCACTGTTTTTTGAAAAAAGGTTTATCCTTATCGACTTAACATATTATTCCTCAGCATATTGTTGAGCTTTTTTAAAAGGTTTTACATGAGTCAGTTTTTCCAAATACACCCAGAAAATCCACAAAAACGTTTAATCGTTCAAGCCTGCGACATTATCCGTAAAGGTGGTTTAGTGGTGTATCCCACAGATTCGGGTTATGCGTTGGGTTGTCATATTGGCGATAAAGACGCGATGGATAAAATTCGCCGAATTCGTCAATTAGATGATGATCATAACTTCACGTTAATGTGCCGTGATTTGTCCGAACTGTCGACTTATGCCAAGGTTAATAACAGCGTATTTCGTGCCATTAAAGCCCATACACCGGGTGCGTATACCTTCATTTTGCCAGCGACCAAAGAAGTACCAAGACGTTTACAACACGCTAAACGTAAAACGATTGGCCTACGTATTCCTAATAATACGATTGCTTTAGCATTGCTCGAAGAGCTGAATGAACCCTTAATGAGTTCAACAATGATCTTGCCGGATGAAGATATGCCGATGACCGACCCTGAAGAAATGATGGATCGTATTGGTAAGTTCGTTGATTTAATCATAGATGGCGGCGCTGGTGGTTCCGTACCGACAACCGTTATTGAGTTTATTGATGATATGCCAGAAATAGTACGTGTTGGTTTGGGCGATCCATCGTTATTTGAAGATTAAAGCGCGAACTGTGTTGATAATGTTGAATTACCGTCATGTTCAAATAATCATAAAGCTGATGTTGAGCGGTCTTGCTTTATCGTTAGTGACCGCTTGTTCGGTGGTGCCGTATCACCCTGATAAGACGACAGGCTCAACAGGCTCTTATGGCAATGTCAATCAATCGAATCAGTCTGTCGGTCGTGAGATTGTCCAATCTGCCAAATTACAAATGGGTACGCCCTATAAATTTGGCGGCAACTCACCCAAAGAAGGCTTCGATTGTTCGGGTCTCGCCTCATATAGCTATCGCCTTAACGGCATTTCCATTCCTAGAAGCACGCCTGATCAATTCAAATCTGGTCAACATATCGACAGAAATAAATTGAGTGCGGGCGACTTACTCTTTTTTAGAACAATGGGACAAAGCGTATCGCATGTAGGTATCTATATAGACAACGATACCTTCATACACGCCCCGAATAGCCGTAAAAATGTGCAAGTAGACAGTTTAGATAGTGCCTATTATAAAAAACGTTATCTGGGCGCTCGTCGATATTGGTAGCTTCATTTTCTCCCACTCAAAAAATAGCTTGTTTGGTGATAGCTAACCCAACTTTGCCAAATATATAAGGTTATTTACTCATTTCTAGTTTGGATGAGTGCCTTCCCACACCTTTCAATTTGCTTATTTGATAAATTTTGAATATATTTAACCTTATGGTTGAATATGATTCGCAGCAACTCGATAACGTATTTAAAGCATTAGCTGATCCAACAAGGAGAGAAATGCTAGGGCTACTTGTCAACAAAAAATCCTGCACGATCAGTGAACTTGCCGAGCCGTTTTCTATTTCTTTTGCTGCCACATCAAAGCATGTCAAGGTGTTAGAAAAGGCCGGTTTGCTGTCCAGAAAAATAGTTGGACGCACGCATCTTTGTACATTCTCTTCTGGATCATTAGCTGAGGCAGAACACTGGATTTCTTATTACCGAGATTTTTGGCATAAGCGTTTGAATGCTTTGGAATCACTTTTAAAACAAGAAGGAGAGTTGAATGATTGAGGCTGAATTAGAAGAATTAGTGTTAGTGAGAACAATATCGGCATCGTCAAAGGCAATTTTTAGAGCATGGACAGAACCTAAACTCATGCAGCAATGGTTAGCGCCCGATCCAAATGTCATCACGAGCGTAATCAATAATCCAGAACGTAATGGTGAAATAAAGATAGAGATACAAAGCCCGGATGGTACCCAACATTTTATAAATGGGACTTATCAAGTGGTCACGCCATACAGTTATATTGCTAAATATTGGCAATATAGCGGGCCTATAGACGTTATTCGAGATATCGAAACCTTACTTGAAATTAGGCTGACAGAAATAGGCGCATCAAAAACGGTATTAACACTGACGCAAAGCAGAATGAAGACGAAACTAGCTTGTGATGCCTATAAAGCAGATTGGCCAAATTGTCTCGATAAGCTGGAAAACATCTTTCTGCATTAAAAATGAACGGTGCATCCTAGATAAATAAATATAAAAACATAAAAATAGACAAGGATTCTTATGAATAAGAACGAGAGAGAAATGCAAAGAAGTTTGCCGATTTTTATAATAGTTTGGTTCTACTTGGACGCTATTATAGCGCTGGCTCCACCTATTTATTGGATAGTGAATGATTATCGGATAATGTTCATTTTTGGTATGCCTGCCACGTTGTTTTACTTTATTAGTGTGGCGGTTTGCATTGTATGTAGCTTAATCGCAGCTTATTTAGTTGAAGAGAAACAAGGAGCGTTTGAGTCATGATCATTACTTTTGGTTTAGTGGCTGTATTTTTTGCAGTAATAATCTTTATTCTTCATAAAGTTAAGCAGACTAATGATTCCTTCACCGAATACGCGGTAGCAGGCCGTTCATTTGGCGCTAAATATCAAGCGATGTCCTTTTTAAATACATGGTATCCCGGCGCCATGTTCACGGCATTTGCAGGTCTGGCCGCAGCCAGCGGCGTGATTTCCTTTTATGTACTTACTTATAGTCTGCTCACAGTTGTTTTGATGTATGTGATGGCAAAACCAGTCTGGGTTTGGGGTAAAGCATTTGATTTAAAAACGCAGCCGGATTTATTAGCTTTACGTTACAACTCACGGCATATTAGAACGGTTACTGCGGTGATTGGTATTTTATCGGGAATACCATGGTTAATTTTAGGGATGCAAGCGTTAGGCGTGATGTTTGTGCATTTATCTTTTGGCAAACTTTCTTTTTCGATGGCGGTATTGTTGGGCGTATTTGTTATTGTGATCCGCCAGTTTTGGACCGTTAGATTAGGTATGCGTGGTGTGATTATCTCGGATATGTTTCAAGGCATAGTCGCTTATATTGGCGGTAGCCTCATCCTAATTGGGTTGATTATGTGGATGATGACTACGCAAGACATCACACTGAACACGATGGATAGCGGTATGTTCACCATTCCCAGTATAGGTTCTGAACAAGGTCCTTTATGGCTGTTCAGTTTGGTACTGACTGGCGCTATAGGTGGTTGGTGTTGGCCTTATATCTTTGTGAGATTATTCACCGCTGATGGCGTTAAAACACTGAAAAAATCAGCCGCCATCGCTATGCCTTTATCACTTATATTCTGCGTGTCACTGCTACTATTTGGTATGTATGCATCAGGATTATCTTCGGTTGAGGGTCATGCTGAAGATGTGTGGTTTATCGTCACCAATCAAGCCGGTGGTCCTCTATTATTAGGTTTGGCCGGTGTTATCGTTTTGGCTGCAACGATGGGGCATACCGATGGCAATATCCAAGCCTATGGTGCTCAAATTGCTAATGATTTAATCGGTAATTATCTCAAGCTGGATCCTAAACAACTTATTATTATTGCTAAGGTTGGCATGGTGATTATTACCATCATTTCAGCATGGTTAGCCACGATGACATTGCCTGCTTTATTTGCTCTGGCAGTAATGGCATATCAAGGCATCATTCAAATTGCAGTACCGCAATTTATGGGATTATTCTGGAAAAAAGGTAATAAACAAGGTGCAATAGTCGGGATGACCGTTGGTTTTATTACAGCTGTGTTTTTAGAGTTCAATTTTCCTGAATCGCTTCCTTGGGCTTATGGGCTGACATCAGGAACACTCGCTCTTGTCGTAAACATGAGTATTTATGTTCTATTTGCTTATCTTCTTCCTAATGATGCAAAAGAAAATCAACGCTTAGATACGTTATTTAATCTTGTGCATGCTAAACCAAACAAAGGTTGAGCTGAATCTATTTTAGAAGCATTATTTTAGGAACAAGATTATGACCGATATAAACGATCCTTATCACGCAGGTTCAAAAAAATGGCAGGAGTCATTTGGAACGGAAAAACTTGCACAGAGACAAGTTGAACTTATTTATCATAATAAGGTGACCGAAGAAGAAAAGACGTTTATTGAAAGCAGAGATATGTTTTTTCTTTCTACAACAAATAATGAAGGTTGGCCGACATGTTCTTACAAAGGTGGCCCTGTTGGATTTGTTCGGGTTATTGATGAGCACACCATTGCTTTTCCTGACTATGATGGCAACGGCATGTTTTTATCTATCGGTAACATGAGTCTTAGTCATAAAGTGGGTATGCTTTTTATTGATTTTGAAAACCCACAAAGACTTAGACTGCATGGCATCGCTCATGTTTATGAAGAGGATGAACTTTTAAGTGAATTTGCAGGGGCTCAACTGATAATTCGAGTAACGATTGACCAGATGTTTATCAACTGTCCTAGATATATTCATCATTATAAAAAAATAGAGGAATCCATGTTTACACCAGAAAAAGGAATATCTGCTCCAATACCTGATTGGAAAAATCTTGAAGCGATACAAGATGTTTTGCCTGAGAAAAATAAGAGAAAATGAAAAACTATAATTATTGCCATATTTATGGCTGTAGGGATGCTTTCACCCAATGCCGAATCAAATACTGCGTATTGAGTTTAGATGTGTATAACACCAGCTGTAATTAACTTAGTTTTTGTAAGACTACTTGTATTTATTCTTAGCTTCCCCCATCTAGTTAGCAACAAAAAAACAAACCTAAGGTGGCATTATGCAAATCGATAAATTAACCAGCAAATTTCAAGAAGCGGTCGCCGCGGCGCAGAGCATGGCGGTGGGTAAGGAGCATCAGTTTATTGAGCCTGCGCATTTGATGTTGGCCTTGTTACAGCAACAAGGTGGCACGGTAAGACCTCTGTTGGCACAAAGTGGCGTCAACATTACGGCCTACCAAGCGGAGTTAGAAAATCAATTAACACGTATGGCGCATGTTGAAGGCGGTAGTGGCGATATTCATGTATCACAGGATTTAAACCGCTTACTCAATCAAACCGATAAGCTCGCTCAAAAGCGCCAAGATCAATATGTATCAAGTGAATTATTTGTATTAGCGGTGGTGGAAGATAAAAATAAGGCAGGCGATGTGTTGCGTCAATTTGGCGGCAATAAATCAGTATTAGAAGCGACAATAGAAAAAATACGAGGCGGCGATAAAGTCACCGATCAAAATGCCGAAGAACAACGCCAAGCATTGGAAAAATATACGATTGATCTGACGGCACTTGCTGAGAATGGCAAGCTTGATCCAGTGATTGGTCGTGATGATGAAATTCGTCGAACAATTCAAGTATTGCAACGTCGCACTAAAAATAATCCTGTATTGATTGGTGAACCGGGCGTGGGTAAAACGGCGATTGTTGAAGGTTTAGCCCAACGTATTATTAATGGTGAAGTGCCTGAAGGCATGCGAAATAAACGTGTTTTATCGTTAGATATGGGCGCGTTGATTGCCGGTGCAAAATTCCGTGGAGAGTTTGAAGAGCGCCTGAAAGCGGTATTAAAAGATCTTTCGAAACAAGAAGGTCAGATCATTTTATTTATCGACGAAATCCACACGATGGTTGGCGCTGGTAAAGCCGAAGGTGCGATGGACGCAGGTAATATGTTGAAACCGGCGCTTGCACGCGGCGAATTACATTGTATTGGCGCGACCACGTTAGATGAGTATCGCAAGTATGTTGAAAAAGATGCGGCCTTAGAACGACGTTTTCAAAAAGTCCAAGTGGGTGAACCTTCGGTTGAAGATACCATTGCGATTTTGCGTGGTTTAAGTGAACGTTATGAAGTACATCATGGCGTTAACATTACTGATCCTGCGATTGTGGCGGCGGCGACCTTATCGCATCGTTACATTACTGATCGTATGTTGCCGGATAAAGCGATTGATTTGATTGATGAAGCGGCGAGTCGAATTCGGATGGAAATTGATTCGAAACCTGAGTCATTAGATCGAATGGAACGCCGTTTAATTCAGTTGAAAATTGAACGTGTTGCCCTTAAAAAAGAATCAGATGATGCATCGAAAAAACGTTTAGACACGCTTGAAACGGAGATGGACAAACTCGGCCGAGAATATGCGGATTTAGAAGAAATCTGGAAGTCTGAAAAAGCCACATTGCATGGTAGCCAACATATTAAAGAAGGGCTTGAAAAAGCACGGATGGAACTTGAGATGGCAACGCGTAACAGTGATTATGCCAAAATGTCAGAACTGCAATATGGCAAAATTCCTGAGTTAGAAAAACAACTTACGCTGGCGGCTCAAGCAGAAACAAAAGACTTTCAATTATTACGCAACGAAGTGGGCGAAGAAGAAATTGCCGAAGTGGTTTCTAAATGGACGGGCATTCCAGTCTCTAAAATGTTGGAAGGTGAACGCGATAAATTGTTGAAAATGGATGATGCTTTGCATGAGCGCGTTATCGGTCAAGATGAAGCGGTAACTGCGGTGGCTAATGCGATTCGTCGTAGTCGTGCTGGATTATCTGATCCTAATCGCCCGAATGGTTCGTTCTTATTTTTAGGGCCAACAGGTGTCGGTAAAACTGAGTTGTGTAAGTCATTAGCGACCTTCTTATTTGATACCGAAGATGCGATGGTTCGGATCGATATGTCCGAATTCATGGAAAAACATTCGGTAGCGAGATTAGTTGGTGCACCGCCAGGTTACGTCGGTTATGAAGAAGGCGGTTATTTGACTGAGGCAGTACGTCGTAAACCATATTCAGTTATTTTGTTGGATGAAGTCGAAAAAGCGCATCCTGATGTATTCAATATCTTGTTACAAGTGTTGGATGATGGACGTTTAACGGATGGCCAAGGCCGTACGGTTGATTTTCGCAATACGGTTATCGTGATGACGTCTAACTTGGGTTCAAATGTGATCCAAGAAATGGCGAGCGAAGATGATTACGAGAAGATGAAAGCGGCGGTGATGGAAATTGTTGGTCAACATTTCCGCCCTGAATTTATAAATCGTGTTGATGATGTGGTGGTGTTTCATCCATTACAGCGTGACCAAATTCATGCGATTGCTGATATTCAATTAGAACATTTGCGTCAGCGTTTAGCGGATCGTGATATGGCCTTAGAGGTGAGTGATAAAGCCTTAGATTTGATTGCAGAAGCGGGTTTTGATCCTGTTTATGGTGCAAGACCGCTTAAACGGGTGATTCAACAACAAATTGAAAATCACTTGGCACATGATCTGTTATCAGGACGGTTCAAAGGTGGCGATACGATTAAAGTTGATGTCAGCGACGATGCGTTGACCTTTAATAATTAATTTAAACGAACTAAAAATAAGCGTGGTTATTGATTGTTGATAACCACGCTTATTTATTTAGATTTAAGCGAATAACTCGTTAAACCCTTTATTAAGATATAAACCTCCGACCAATAGAAAACTAAATAGACTTGCTGCCAACAACAGTGGTTTGATCCCTGCCTGACGAACAGCGCCAATATGTGTACGTAATCCTAATGCCGCCATCGCCATTGTGAGTAAAATGGTATCAAGCTGAATCAGCTTTTCTGTCAACATTGGCGGAATAATATTTAAAGAATTAATACCGCTAGCGAGAATAAATAAAAAGGCAAACCACGGAATAGTAATTGTCCGTTTTTTGGTTGAATCTAACTGCGTGGTTCTGCGTTGTTCAATAAAAGATAAGGCGAGTAGAAAAGGCGCGAGCAACATAACGCGTAGCATTTTTTCTATCACCGCCGTTGATTCTGCAACATCACTTACACTATGACCTGCTGCCACAACTTGGGCGACTTCATGAATCGTCGAGCCTGCAAATACGCCATAACTGTGTTCTGTCAGCCCAAGATAAGGATATAAAAGCGGATATATCAACATGGAAAGTGTGCCAAAAATAACCACCGTGGCAATCGCAATGGTGACTTTATGTGCTTGTGCACGAATCACAGGTTCAGTTGCAATAATTGCCGCCGCACCACAAATAGCGCTGCCCGCGCCGATTAAAATAGATGTTTGACGATCAAGTTTGAATAATCTTGTACCTATTTGATAGCCAAGAAAAAGCGTTGAACTAACAATTGTTATAGCAATTGCCAAGCCGTGCCAGCCGACTTCTGAAATTTGTTGAAATGAAACGTTAAAGCCAAATAAGATAATGCCTAAACGCAATAATTGGTTTTTTGAAAAATCGACGCCAACCGCACAATGTTCAGATATAGCGGGAAAGACAGTATTGCCCACCAAAATACCGCAAGCAATCGCAATGGTTAAAGCTGAAATACCAAGCTGATGTATTGAATTAAGCTGACTTGTCCAGATGGCAAAAAACGCGATAATCGCGGATAGTAATAACCCGAAGCCCCACGATTTAATATCAAGACTCTGCATGGTTGAATCTCTTTTTAAAAATAGCGTTGTTAGCATATCAATAACTCCATTAATTAATCATTTAACTCTAATATTGATTAAGGTTAATGGAATCAATAGAATGACTCCAATACATATTAATTAACAATCTATAACTATTAGTTATGAAAATAAATCTACATCTATTACGAATTTTTTATGCAGTGACAGAAAATCAAAACTTTTCTCGTGCAGCTGAGGCACTTTTTATCAGCCAACCAGCAGTTTCAAAAGGTGTTCGGGAGTTAGAGCATCAATTAGGTTTGCCATTAATTGATCGTGTGCGGCGTGCAACTCAGACTGAAAAAGGCGTTCGTCTAACAGATAACGGGCAAGCGCTTCGTGAACATGCTCGTGGAATATTCGCCTTAGAACGTGCAGCAATGGAAGATCTCGAAGCACGAAAAAACTTAAAACGAGGTCGTTTGGTGGTTGGCGCAAGTACCACCGTTGGCGGATACAATTTACCGCCTTATATTGCAGATTTTCTACAGCAGCATCCATTGGTTGATGTGCAGCTTGTTGTCGGCAATACCCGTTATATTAGCCAATTACTGATTGATTGTGAGCTTGATATTGCTTTAGTGGAGGGCAGTGTCAGTGAACCACAGATTATTTCTCAGAAATGGCAAGATGATCCTTTATCGGTTGTTGCGCCCAATGAGTCGCTCATAACAAAGAAAAAAAAGATAAGCGATGACGACTTAAATGAGCAGGTTTGGGTGATGCGTGAGATAGGATCGGGCACGAGAGAAGTGACGGATCAACTGTTACATGCCAGTCGTATTCATCCAAAAAAAACGATAGAAATAGGTAGTAATGAAGGCATCGCGCGTGCTGTGGTCGGTGGTGCTGGCGTGGCTATGCTGCCAACTATTGTGGTGAAAGACTTGATTGATTTACAACGAATTCAGGCTCTTTCTTTGGCAAAGGCTGAGCAATATACGCGTCCTTTATCGTTGTTACATATTCGTGAGCGACCACTATCACCATTGGCGAAGCACTTTATCGATTTCTTATACGAAAAAAAGTGAACATATAGATGAGTTTAATTGTTTGATTTATATAGAAAATAAATTTATTAGCTAGCACTAATCATTAAATAATTTTCTCTAGTATTAGGTTTTATAGTTATTATTTATTTTCAGCGGCGGCTATTTTAATCAGTAGCCAATCTAAACAACGATGTGGCAACACGCGTTTTAGTGTGGCAAATAAATAAGTAGGAAAGGTCACGTAATAGCGGATTTTAGGCCGTTTACTCTCAAGCGCATGGATAAGTTTGGTGACGACCGCTTCTGGTGGCAGGGTGAACGGTGCTGCCGGTCCTTGTTTGGTGAGACGTTGCTCCATCGCATGATAGGTCGCTTTGTGAGCACTATTTTCTTTATCAATATTCTGCTGGTATTTTTTAAATGCGGTAGTTCTGAACTTGCTAATAATCGGGCCGGGTTCAATCAAACTAATATGAATATCAGTGTCATACAGTTCTAATCGTAAGGTATCTACTAAACCTTCAATGGCATATTTACTCGCATTGTATGCGCCCCGATAAGCCATCGCGACCAGCCCCAGTACAGAACTATTATAGATAATGCGGCCGTGACCTTGTTTGCGCATTTGAGTAATAATTAAATTGGTCAATTCTTGGGCGCCAAAGACATTGGTCTCAAATTGCTCTCGCAACACTGCGCGACTTAAGTCTTCAACTGCACCGGCTTGTCCGTAGGAAGCATTATTAAATAGTGCATCTATTTGGCCATTAAAGTGGTCAAGGGTAAATTGAACGGCATCGTTGATGGACTGGCTATCATTAAGTTCAAGTAGGGTGGTGATAACGCCAAGTTGTTGTAGGAGGCGCGCGTCATCAGTATTTCTAACAGTTGCGATCACATTGTAGCCGCGTTGATGTAAAACCTTTGCGGCGCAAAAACCAATGCCTGTAGAACAGCCCGTAATTAGAATATTAGGCTGAGCGCCCCGCTTGACCGACGATTTAACCATATTATTTTTCTGTTGAGTTCGGTTGTTGATTAATAGCGGCCATCATTGAAATCAGTGCACGATCCATTAAGGGTTCAAATTGATCGATAATCTTTGCTTGCCCACGTTGAAACAAACCTGCAAGTTCAGCAAGTGAAAGATCAGCCGCTTTTAAGCCGTGATAACTCACAAATAAACAGCGCCCCGTTAAATTACTGCGCCATGAAAACTTTATTTGGCGAGGCGATTCTTCATCGAAAAACTCTAACCATGTGCCTATTTCGAGTGTTGTTGCTTTTTCTATGGCTTCTTGATCGGATAGTATTTTTTCTTCAAGAGCAATTTCTGGCAATGCCTCTGGTTCGGCGGGATTACTCATTTTTGAGCGATGTTCGATAGTTTGTAATACCGCAGGTTCAAGCTGATCCCCTTGCAAACATTGCACATGACAAGCATTTAGCTCCTCGAAATAAGCTTTTATTTTCGGCTGATTAAACGATGCACCGCTTAAATTTTCTTTCAACTCTTCTATTAATTTAGGCAGTGCTTGTGATAATTGCTGGCGGTCACTTGGTTCTGGTTTTGGCTGTACACTCCAAATCAATTGTTCCAATAATGCCACTGAATATTTCCATTCGGCACTATCGATGCCTTTTTGCAATAATCGAAGTTTAAGTACATGTTTTAAGCCATCATCAATCAGTGAAATAACCACTTTGGGCAAATGTGAATGTTGTGAGAGGTGAGTCTCGATAACGTTATCCACTTGTTGTTGGGCAGCAATTAATTTTTCTTGGCCTTCATTGGCTTTTACAATGCGTTGTTCTGAGACCGTACTGTTTTGGCCTTGCTGATCAATAAACTGTTTTAGGTCGAGATTGAGTTGTTCAAAAAGACTAATGTCGGTATCTAACTCAGCCAAGATGGTCGTGATGACGGCTTCTATTTTGGTTTGTATAAGGTCTTGCTGTGTGTTGTTTTGTTGACTCCATCCTGTCGATATTTTGGCTAAATTATTTAATAAACGTCTTGCTGGATGATTTTTAGTACTGAAAAACTTTTTATCCCTGATGGCCACTTTTAACATGGGAATTTGGAGACGAGCGATCATCGCTCGCATTGGTGCGGGAATGATTTTATCTTCTAAAATGAACTCAAAAAGCAGATCAATGACATTGATCGTATCTTCATCGATATGGCTAACTGATTGGGATCCCGCTTGTAAATTACCCGCTAATAATTGACGTAACTCAGGCAGTTGATAGCGGCCATTTTGAGACATTGATACTTGCGCAGTTGGGATCTGCTGTAGTTCTGTTAGGGCTGATAATATAGATTGTTGGTCGGCAATATTAAACGAACCACTGCCACCATTTTGAGTGTTTAAGGAAGCGTTACGGTTGAGCGAAACACGTAGTTGCTCAAACATCGCTGAAGTATTTTGATCGTCTTCACCTTGATTGGATATCAAGTTTGAAGTACCAGAGTTTGATTCTTCTATAGACGATGTTGGTGACGTTGCTGAATGCTTTTGTGAGGGTTTACGTTGAGCTAAATTAGGTAGTATTTGGTGCTTAATCAGTTCATCATTAAGTTGCAAACATAAATTTTTGAGCTCGCCGATAGCTTGTTGTTCGAACTGTTTATATGCCTGCAATTTTATAGCAAGATTCGATGTGACAGGCGAGATGACTTCTTTAAGATGGGCAGCAATACGCTCAGCGGCTAATGGGTTTTTAGTCGTGGCTGGTCTATTGATTAAGTGTGCAAAACGGCTGGTAAGCTGTGTAAATTCATTACCAAATACTTCATTGCTTTTTGTCGCAATTCGGGTGATGGCGATATCTTCTTCAAGATCGTCATCTTGTAGAAGAGCGAGTTCCAAACCTAAGTTAGGTGATGACTCTGAATTATGGCTATCCACCGATGATGATGAGAAAAAAAGATCAAAATCATTCAGAACAAGCTTGGTAAATTCATTTTGTAGATTATCTTTTTGGAGGCGAAACAGACGCATAACATTAAAGTATTCTGACTGTTCTAAATTATTTTTAGCCTGATCAGCCAGTTTGAATAAGGTATCATCTAAATTACCTAAAAAGACAAAACATTTAGGTAGTGAGTTCGTCAAAATAATTCGGCATGACGCAATGATTTTTTTGTTTTGAGACGACAGTTCTTTCGCACCTTTGCCTTGATGTGTGCCGAATGAAACAATGTTATTATTGTTTAACATAGTCATTATCTCTTAAATACATGTAAATTGATTTTGTTGATAAGCCGCATATTATGATCAATCCACGTTTAACTAGATTAGCGTGGCTAAATTTCGTACATTATATTGTATATAGTAAATTGATGTACTAGTGTGATTTAAGTAGGAAAATGGGAACGATAATTAACTGAATATGGATAAAGTAGGCAATATTTCTCCCCAAGATTATGATCAGTTCAAACTGTTCCTTGAGCAGGCTTGTGGCATTTTATTGGGTGAAGGTAAGCAATATTTAATTACAAGTCGGCTGACAAAATTGCTGCGTGATGAAAATATTCCTTCTGTTTCAGCATTGCTGAAAGCCATTGAAATCAGACAACCACGACATTTGAGAGATGCGGTGATTGACGCGATGACAACCAATGAAACATCGTGGTTTCGTGATCAAAGTCCATTTGAAATACTGGCTAAAGAAGTCTTTCCTAGTCTAGATAAAGCGAGCAAAAGGCAATGTCGGATTTGGTCATCAGCCTGTTCGTCAGGACAAGAACCTTATACGATTAGTATTGCTCTCAGTGAATATCAGGCAAAGACCTCTTCTAGCGTGTTGAGTAATGCTCAGATAGTCGCGACAGATATTTCGATGAGTATGTTAGCAACCGCAAAACAAGCGGAATATGATGAGATTATTTTGGGTCGCGGTTTAACCGGTGAGCGTAAAAAGCAGTTTTTTAAATCTATTGGTGATCGCTGGCGAGTCACTGATGAGATTATTCGGCGGGTCAACTTTAATCAACAAAATTTATTGGCAAGCTATACCTCATTAGGTAAATTCGATATTATTTTTTGTCGTAATGTGTTGATTTATTTCTCTGCAGAACGCAAAACAGATATTTTAAACCGCATGGCCTTAGCGTTGAATCCAGGTGGTTATTTATTTCTTGGTGCATCGGAAACCATAAATGGTTATACCGATGCGTTTGAAATGATCCGTAGTCCCCACGGCGTATTTTACCGTTTAAAAACTAAAGCTTAGATTTATTCGATTGTTCAATCACATTGTCTATAAGCGGTGCGCTCGGCATGGGTATCACAGGCGGGGCATCACACAGTCCAAACCAACTTCCTACACGTTGAAAGACTTTTTTCAGCAAGCGCCACAAACGTGGCAATAGCAACACCATCAAAATAATAAAGACGATTAAACTGACAATGAAAATGGTCGGGTGATTGAGCGCTGTCCATAATCCACCTATGACTAATAAATCCTCAGTGATCGATGCTGTCCAATTGCTGACGGGTTCGGGTGAAGTATTGATCAATAGACGCGTTCCAGCCTTTGTCGCATGACTACCAGCCGCTAAAGCACCACCTAATATTGCTGTAGTGAGTTCTAATGCGGGGGTGACATCTCCTATTGCTCCAGCGGCCAACATCGCGCCAGCAGGAATACGAATAAAAGTATGAAGTGTATCCCAGCCAGAATCTACGCCAGGCACCTTGTCAGCAAAAAACTCTACGCAATACATCACGGCTGCTGCACCCATCACCATAGGATCAGAAAGGACTTCTAAACCAGGCGGAAGATCTATATTTCCTGTCATTCCCATATAGCCGAGCATGACAATAGTTGCATAAAGATTAATGCCACTCGCCCATGCGGCACCCATGCTGAGTGCGATGATATTAACTGCTTCCATAGTATTTGGTCCCCAGTTTGCTATAGTGACAAATTTATTGTTGTCGGAATTTAGCCTGATGATAACGCGATCTGAGTTTCTATCCTATCTTGATACTTTATTGGAGCCGAATAGGTTTCAAGATTATTGTCCGAATGGCCTGCAAGTTGAAGTCATGATTACATTAAATATAGGGGTAAGGTAAAGAAATGAGTTGCTTGATGCTGCGTTGGATTTGGGGATTAAGATGTTACTTTAGGTGAGCACTGTTATTTACAGCGAGATAAAGAACCTTCTTCTTATAGCTTTTAAGTAGTAAGTGATATATATCAGAGATGTAAAGTAGTGACTACTTACGGGAGTAGAGTCCTACACTATCGTCACAAGGGCAATGAATGTCGTAATATTTAGATGTTATTAAATCGTGATATTAAGCCGTTTTTTCAAGATATTTTTGATCTAAGTGACTTTATTTAGGTCACTAGGACTAGATTTAATACAGACAATAGAGCAACGTGGATAATTATGATTTTTTAATCCATTATCTAGAATGATGGAGCTAACCACGACGATGTTCAGTCGTACTTAGCTCCCGTCTCAAGCAATTACAAACGTAATACCTTAAAAGTCGTATGTGATACCGCCAAAGAACAGACGTTCACGTCCCGCTAGCTTACCTTCGTTACGGCTGACCAAAAACTCTTTATCAAATAAGTTTTCTACACTAGCAAATAAGGTCACGCTGGTGTCCGGAATGTAATAGTTAACAGTTGCATTCCAAATCGTGTAACTAGGGATTGTACCCTCAATACCGTTTTCACTCTCAATGCGGGTGTTTTCATCATCAACAAATTGTTTACTGACAAGCTGTGCACCAATGCGTGCATCGATACCACTAGTATGTTCGTACCCTAAGTCGATGTTCATCAAGTGCTTTGGTGCATACTGCATACGATTTCCATCATTAGCTGGGTCTGATGCTTTTTTATACTCGGCCGTCCATAGGTTGGTATAGGCGCCTGATAAATAAATATTATTGGTCTGGTTATAGATATCACCAAAGTTTATACGTCCGGCTAATTCAAGACCTTGTTGCTCACTTTCTCCACTGTTATCAAATGTTCCACCATTATCTACAATAGTATTTTCGATATTGTTGTGGAATAAAGTGCTAGACACAGCAATACCTTTGAAGTAGTTACTTCTCATGCCTAATTCGAATAAGGTACTTTCTTCAGGTTCAGCACGCGCACCGGGGCTACTAAACTCTCGATCAGCACGTGCAGGTGAAATACCTTTATGAACCCCAGCAAAAATGGTTGTATTAGCTATGCCATTCCAAGCAACGCCAAAGCTTGGTAATAACTCAGTGTAACTATCAGAAGCGCGGTCAGAAGAGAATTCATCGCTGTCTCGTGTACGAACATCTTCAACGCGAAAACCTGGCGTTACTGACCAGTTACCAATATAACTGGTGTTTTGAGCATAGTAAGATAATGCATAGGCATCAAGGGTTGCCCCTTCACGATCTTCACCTTCACGTAATGCTAGCTCATAATCTTCACGTTGAGCCGTATTGGTCGCAAAGACTTGTTTACGATGAGCCGTTTCTTGATGATAACGAATACCCATGATGGCATCATTTTGAAGTCCAAATAAAGTATGACCAAAATCTGCTCTGCTTTCTGCTCCCCAAGTGTAATACTGACGAGGGGCATGACGACCACCACAAACATTAATATCTTCGGTGCCTAATTCAGTGATATTGGCCGCTCCAGCACCACTATTTGCTGCATCACAATTACGTAAACGTGATACCCATTGCCCATCTACTAATCGGCCACTATTGCTTCCACGTAAACCGTTACGGAAAGTATCTGTGTAGTAAGCTTGAGAATTCAAAGTGAAATTATCATTCACTTCGAATTTATGCGTTAACTGAACCACATCGCGATCTTGCTCCCATTCGTCGAGTTCTACCGTTGGATGAGAGTAGGGATCACTTGCATATTCATCTCGGGTTAAGTAATTTTCAGTTTGATTACGACGATCGTTGGTATGGACTAATTTGATACCTATTGTTTGGCGATCAGTAATGCTCAATTCACCTTTGAAACGATAGTCCTTAACGTCATATTCACTGTCGTTATAAATGCCATCGCCTTGGACTTGTGAGTATTCAAACATGAATCCGCCTAATTCATTACCCCAGCCGATATTACCATGCAAACCGCTGAAATCCTGATTACCAAAGCGTGAGGTTACACTGCCTTCAACTTCACCATTTCGTGGAACAGGTTTCGTCACAAAATTTACCGCGCCACCTAATGTTTGTGGGCCATACAGAATTTGCCCTGCACCTTTAATAACCTCTACACGACTGACAGAAGTCGAGGGCGTCGCATAATGGTTAACAGGATCTGTATAGGGTGCTAATTGAAGTGGCATACCATCTTCCATCACCATCGTTTTTGCACTTCGGCGTGGATCCTGCCCACGAATACCTATGTTTAAATCAAAACTCATGCTGCCATCAGGCACAACCATTACACCCGGTACTGTTCTTAGTTGTTCATTGATAGATAATGGTCGGCGAGACTCTAGATATTCTTCATCAATAACATCAAATGAGCCTGCAATAGCTTCAAGTTTGTCCGGCAGAATACCGGTGACTGTTAATTTTTCGATTTTGGCAGTCGCTTGCTCCTCGGCTTGTGCTGCATAAGTAATAGGCAATACTGATAATAGTATGGCCGTACTGATGAATGTTGGTTTTAGAGTCATTTATTTTTCTCTCTGAATTTTAATATATTATTAAAACAGTAGCTGTTGCTTGTTTTAATCGAATCGAGATAGTAGTCATGACTAGGAATAATTCCTATAGGAATTATTCCTTAAATTTCTCATGGTAAATTTAACTCAACCGTATAATCGACGTATTTCAGGATACGATAGCTTGGTGATATGACGAAGATGCCGGAAGATAGGGGCGTCAACGCATGAAGTCGAACTAAGCCATGGATTAATTATTTATCGAGTACGCTGACCTGCGGGTGTAAGCCATCAAGGCTGCCAATATCTTTCTGATATTTATCGGCAGAAACGTAGGGTTGTAAATAGTTTTTATATTGCTAAGTAATTGACTTATTTCGAGTTGTGATTTTTTTCTAATCAGTTATGAAGTTCGCGTGACATGTAATTGACGATTATTCAGGTTAAAGTGATGGTTTTATCACTAATAAATTATTTGGTCCCCAGTTTGCTATAGTGACAAATTTATTGTTGTCGGAATTTAGCCTGATGATAACGCGATCTGAGTTTCTATCTTATCTTGATACTTTATTGGAGCCGAATAGGTTTCAAGATTATTGTCCGAATGGCCTGCAAGTTGAAGGTACGGAATACATTAATAATATAGTCAGTGGAGTCACGGCAAGCCAAGACCTGCTTGATGCTGCACTAGATTTAGATGCCGATACAATAATGGTTCATCATGGTTATTTTTGGCGAGGTGAAGACCCGCGAGTCACGGGTATTAAACAACGTCGATTGAAGCAGTTATTGATGAATAATGTGAATTTAATTGCTTATCATTTACCGCTCGATGCTCATCCAACATTAGGTAATAATGCGCAGTTGGCTCGATTGCTTGATTTAGAAACTGATGGTCGTATTTCAGGAACTGGCGATCCAGCGATCGCATTGTGTGGTTGTTTAAATGAACCTAAATCCGTCGCTGAGTTAACCGCTCAAATTCGTCGTACATTAGGACGAGAACCGATGGTGATACAAGGACATGATCGACCCATTACAACCATTGGCTGGTGTACAGGAGCAGCACAAGGCTATATTGAACAGGCTGCAGTGCTTGGTCTAGATGCATTTATAAGTGGTGAGATTTCAGAACCGACGGTGCATTTAGCGCGTGAATTAGGTATCAATTACTTTGCAGCAGGCCATCATGCCACCGAGCGTTATGGCGTAAAGGCCTTGGGCGAACATCTTGCTCAGCAGTTTGATATTCAACATCAATTTATAGATATTGATAATCCAGTATAGAATTATGGCTATCTATCGACTAATTCCAATGTTGTGAGCATGCAATGACCGATTTAATATCGAAATTAACCACCTTTTTTAAGGTGTCGTTATGGCACGAATTACCTGAAAAATCGCATTTATTGATGCGTTTTCTTATTAACTGGCTACGTGTCACTTACATTATGGTGCGGGAGTTGGCGACCGGTGATTTAAATCTTCGGGCGATGAGTCTTGTATATACCACTTTATTATCATTAGTACCGCTGATTGCCGTGGCTTTTTCCGTTTTAAAAGCCTTTGGTGTGCACAATCAAATTGAGCCTGTTTTATTAAGCATATTTGAACCTTTGGGCGCGCGTGGCCAAGAAATAACCGTCAGTATTATTGGGTTTGTTGAAAACGTTAAAGTGGGTCTATTAGGATCGTTAGGCGTCGCCATGTTGTTTTATACGATCATCTCTTTAGTGCAAAAAGTAGAAAATGCCTTTAACTTTGTGTGGCGAGTAAAGCGATCAAGAACATTGGCTCGCAGATTTACCGATTATCTCAGCGTGGTCATGATTGGCCCACTTTTGATATTTACAGGGCTTGGCATTGCTGCAACCGTTTTAAATAACAGCGCTATTCAATATTTACAGTCGATCGAGCCGTTTGGCACCTTGTTAGTCATACTCAGTAAGTTGGTGCCATATTTCATGATCATTCTGGCCTTTACCTTCTTATATAAATTCATTCCTAATACGCGAGTTAAATTGGGGCCAGCGCTTGCAGGTGCCACTGTTGCAGGTGTTTTGTGGGTAACGTTAGGCACCTTATTTGCTAATTTTGTCGCTTCATCATCAAGTTACACCGCTATTTATTCCAGTTTTGCGGTGCTATTTTTCTTTATGATTTGGTTGTATTTAGCTTGGCTTATTTTATTAACGGGTTCGCTGGTGGCTTTTTATTTGCAACATCCAAAACTCGTTCAATTAGGTGACAAACCCTATGAATTAAGCCCTCGTCAAAGAGAAAAAGAAGGTCTCTGGCTGATGGCGGTTATTGGGAGACGATTTTGTCGGCATCAACCTGCATTTAGTCAGCAAGATTTAGAACAAGAAACAGGATTACTCACTTCGATTCTTGAGGATTTATTAATGACTTTGGTTGAAGGCGGCTTACTAGCTGAACTTTCTGGGGACTGCCCAAGTTATGTGCCGGCACAAGATATCTCTTCGATTAAAGTCAGTATGATTTTAAATTGTCTACGCAGTGCTGAAGAGTCTCGTTCTTTACCGATTAAAAGCCTTGTTGAACCATCGGTTGACCAGCTTTTACAGCAATTAGCGGCGGCCCAAAATAGCGTGTTGGCGGACCTGACTTTACGTGACTTAGCACTGGGTAAGCTATGATGAATAACAATGTGCTGCATGGTACAAAAATAGTTTTAGGTGTCACTGGTAGCATTGCCGCTTATAAATCAGCAGACTTAGTTCGCCGTTTAATTGATGCAGGCGCCGAATTACGTGTGGTAATGACTAAAGGTGCATGCGAATTTATTACGCCACTTACCTTGCAAACATTGAGCGGTCATCCTGTTGCGCTAGAATTATTAGATGCCGATCAAGAATCAGCTATGGGGCATATTAAATTAGCACGTTGGGCAGATTGGATTTTGATTGCACCAGCAAGCGCCGATACGATTGCTCGGTTAGCGCATGGACGTGCTGATGACATACTGGCTGCGCTATGTTTAGCGAGTGAGTCCCCACTTGTTATTGCGCCAGCTATGAATAATAAGATGTGGGAAAACCCAGCAACCCAACAAAATGTAGCCTTATTACAAACACGAGGTGT
>DRHW01000018.1 GCA_011053005.1 Methylophaga sp. | reverse complement strand
TCTGTATCAACCTATTTTAAATGTAATTGATGCGCGTGAAAAACGTATTACTGATCAGATAGATTTAGCAAAAAAAACACAATCGACAGCAATGGAACATCGGTTAGAGTTTGAGGGAAAGAATAAAAACTTTGAGCAGAAACATGAAGCATTGTTAGATAAAGCCAATAAAGAAGCACAGGCATTACACCAACAATTAGTCGTTGATGCACGAAGTGAAGTAGACAACTTACGCACTCAGTGGCAAGAATCCTTACGTAAAGAACAGCTTAACTTAAGCGAAGGTATTGCTAAACGTGTACGACAAGAGGTGCTAGACATAAGTCGAAAATCGTTAACTGAATTAGCTGACTGCAAGCTTGAAGAACAAATGGTGACGATGTTTATTAAGCGATTAAAATCTTTAGATGACGTCGAAAAAATGCAATTATCTGCTCAGTCTAAGGACGCAGTAAGTGCGATTATCATTCGTAGTGCATTTGAGCTCGCCGAGGCAGAACGGACGTCACTCACCGAAGTAGTACAAACGACCTTATCGACAGATAATGCTGTTCAATTTGAAATTGAACCTGAATTAATTAGTGGTATTCAACTCATCGGTTCTGGTCACAAAATAGCATGGAATACGGCTGATTATTTATCATCACTTGAGGCTAGCATTAGTAGTTTACTCGATAAAAAACCAGCTGAGGAAAAGGGAGCCGAGGATGCCTGAGTCAAGTTTAAATGCGGCATTAAAGCAGGCATTTCAGGATGTTAGTGATGCAAATCGAAGCTTTAAACCGCAGATGAAGGCGAGTGAGGTTGGACGGGTTCGTAGTGTCAGTGCTGGCGTTGCTAAAGTCGTAGGATTGCCTGGTGTTGGTTACGAAGAGTTAGTGACTTTTCCTGGTGGACTTTTCGGTATGGTTTTTGATTTAGATTCTGAAGAAGTTGGTGTGGTATTACTCGGCGACTATTGGCATCTTCAGGCGGGTGATGTCGTAGAACGTACGGGAAGAGTCATGGATATTCCTGTAGGTAATGCGCTGATTGGGCGGGTTATAAATCCTCTCGGACAAGCGCTTGATAATAAAGGCCCCTTAACGTATGACAAGCGATGGCCAATAGAACGTCAAGCACCAGCGATCATGGATCGCGCCGCAGTCAACGCGCCTTTGCAAACCGGTATAAAAGTTATTGATGCCTTAGTGCCTATCGGACGGGGCCAACGTGAATTGATTTTGGGTGATCGGCAAACCGGTAAAACCACCATCGCAGTCGATACTATCTTAAATCAACATGATCAAAATCTATTGTGTGTCTATTGTGCCATTGGTCAGCGTGCTTCAGCAGTGGCCAAAGTCGTTGATCAACTTCAACGCCATGGGGCAATGGAATATACATGCGTGGTGGTCACTGAGGGCAATAATCCACCAGGATTAAGTTATATTGCACCTTATGCCGCGACCAGTATTGCTGAATATTTTATGGAACAGGGCAGAGAGGTACTTATTGTTTATGATGATTTGACGAATCATGCTCGCGCTTATCGCGAACTATCATTACTACTACGTCGTCCACCGGGCCGTGAAGCTTTCCCCGGTGATATCTTCTATATTCATTCCCGCTTATTAGAACGAGCGACACATTTAGCAGAAAGCTTAGGCGGCGGTTCATTAACGGCGTTGCCTATTATTGAAACAGAAGCACAAAATATGGCGGCCTATATCCCAACGAACTTAATCTCCATTACGGATGGCCAGATTTATCTTTCGCCGAAGTTATTTGAGTTAGGGGTGTTACCAGCTGTGGATGTCGGTCAGTCAGTATCTCGAGTCGGTAGCAAAGCTCAGTTAGCTGATTATAGTAAGGTTGCGGGTAGTTTAAAACTGGCTTATGCCCAGTTTGAAGAATTAGAAAACTTTGCTCGTTTTGGTACGCGATTGGATGACGATACTCGAAAAACACTCGCCCATGGCCAGCGTATTCGAGCGTGCTTAAAACAGCCTGAACATGAACCCGTACCGGCATCGGCTCAAATTAGCTTGTTACAAGCATTGGTGGCTGGAAAGTTTGATGACGTACCGTTAGATGACATGCGTGAGGCAGAACAAGCACTCTATACTAAAGTTGGTTTTAAACCGCTGTCATGAGTGATAGTGCTGAAACTCTGCATCATAGAATTGATGGCGCTGCCGATCTGCAAACGGTTGTGAGAACGATGAAAGCATTATCTGCCAGTAATATTGGCCAATATGAAAAAGCGGTCACCGCATTAGCAGCATATGATCAAACCGTAGAATTAGGTTTAATTGCCTGTTTACAGCAGCCTGCACTGCGAATTTCAATGGCTGCTCGTCAACAGCAACATAAGCATGTTACTGGCGTCATTGTCTTTGGATCTGATCAAGGTTTAGTCGGACAGTTTAATGATCTATTGGCAGAATTTGTACAAAAAAGCTTAAAAGATGAGTTGGGTAACATCCACATTTGGGCGGTTGGCGAGCGTGTGGCGAATCAACTAGAAGAGGCGGGCCTACCGTTAGCGGGAACCTTCAACGTGCCGAACTCAATTCACGCCATTACAGCGTTAGTCGAGCAACTATTACTTGCCAGTGAATCGGCCTGCTTTGAAGGCGATATTCATCAATTATATGTATTCCATAATGGAGAAACGGGTCAATTAGGTGGCTATCAGTCGCTAAGCCGTCGTCTACTACCATTTGATGAAATTTGGCAACAGAAACTGCGTTCAACACCTTGGCAAACGAATAAATTGCCAGAAACATTAGGCGATGAACAATTGACTTTGCAAGCTTTGATCCGTGAATATTTATTTGTCTCGTTATTTCGTGCCTGCGCTGAATCGCTTGCCAGTGAAAATGCTAGCCGCTTGGCGACGATGCAACGTGCAGATAAAAATATTGGTGAAATGTTGGATGAGCTTACACATACTTATCATCAGCTTCGCCAAGAAAATATTGATACTGAATTATTTGATCTAATTGCTGGGTTTACTACTTAAAAATTGAGCTTGTAAGCTGATCTAATTAGCGTTCTTCAGTCATGTTATCTTTGATATATGCACTCACTTCATTGGCAATTTGTCGTTCTTCATTTGTTTTTATGACAAAAAGCTTAATGGGGCTGGACCTAGTGTTGATCTCCGAAATATCATGGCTTGTTTGTTCGTTTAAACTTGCATCGATGTTGATGCCCAAATGATCAAGCTGCTCGCAGCAACGTGATCTGATTTCAGCTGAGTTTTCTCCCACACCTGCGGTAAAGATGATGGCATCGACACGACCGAGCAAGGCTATATAGCTTCCAATATATTTTTTAATTCGATAACAATACATGTTAAGGGCTAACTCGCTCACATGGTTACCCTTATTGCTTTGCTTTAAAACTTCTCGCATATCTAAACTGCCTGCCACAGCCAATAAGCCAGACTGATGATTGAGTTCGTCGCTTACTTGTTCTGGAGCCATATTGGTCGTTTGTTGCATATACAAGGGGATAGCAGGATCGATATCACCGCAACGTGTTCCCATCATCAAGCCCGCCAAGGGCGTAAAGCCCATTGAGGTATCAATGCATTGTCCATGCTTAATCGCGGTAACACTATCACCGTTACCAAGATGTAATGTAATTAAATTGAGTGTTTTCAGAGGTTTTTGTAGATAGTTGGCTGCTTGTTGGGCAACGTATTGAT
Source organism: Methylophaga sp. (assembly GCA_011053005.1). GTDB lineage: Bacteria > Pseudomonadota > Gammaproteobacteria > Nitrosococcales > Methylophagaceae. The sequence continues at coordinate 18,756 of DRHW01000018.1, read as the reverse complement.
GTGATGTACCGTGGAAACCATATTTACGAATATCATGCTCAGTGTACCAAGACTCCGCAATAGGGTATCTATACACATAGTCGGGCATGGTTTGGTGAAATGCAGTATCAAAAACAGCGATATGAGGCACATTTGGAAACAACGTTATAGAGAGACGAATACCTTGTAAATTTATGGCATTATGTAAGGGGGCTAATACCGATAACTGTTCTATTTTTGCGATAACAGTCGGGTTAATTAGCGTTGGTTTTATAAAATCTTCTCCACCATGTACGACACGGTGCCCAACGGCTGTCGGTTTTTTACATTTTATGGTTTGAATTATGTCTGCAATGTTATGAAAGCAGTGCGTATATGATGCATTAGAGATAGCGTTAGTTTCTTCATGCTGCTTTTTTTCAGCATCAAGCCAAGTATAGTTATGTTTAACATGCTTGTGGTCGATTCCTTCAAATACGCCCTTAAGTAATATCTGATTTGTAGCTAGCTCCAACAATTTATATTTGACAGTCGAACTACCACAATTGATGACTAATATGATGTCATCTTGCAGTGTTTTGTTATTGATGGATGTGTCCATGTTTGTCACTATTCAGTTATTGGCCAAGTCCAATTTGATACCTCGGGTTTATCTATACCGTGTTTGTATGCATATTGACTACATTCAATTTGCATATCACGCAATTCATCTTTGGCATGGGCACCTATTACCTGCAAACGTGGTACACGATTGATAACGTCAATGGCCAGACTAAAACGGTCGATTTGATTACGGATAGCCAATTCTAAAGGTGTATTTATACTGCCTTTCTCTTTGTAACCACGCACATGTAAATTTTTGTGATTAGTGCGGCGATAAGCAAGACGATGAATCAACCATGGATAACCATGGAAATTGAAAATAATGGGCTTATCTTTGCTAAATAAACTATCAAAATCATAATCAGATAAGCCATGAGGATGTTCGGTTTCTGGACAGAGCGTGTATAAATCAACAACATTGATAAAGCGTATTTTTAGATCCGAAAATTGCTCATGTAATAAACAAATAGCAGCAAGTGATTCTTGAGTTGGCACATCACCACAGCCGACCATGACAACATCAGGTTCAACACCTTGATCACTACTTGCCCAATCCCAAATACCAATACCTTTTGTGCAATGCTTGATAGCGGCATCCATATCTAAAAATTGGAAATGCTTTTGTTTATCGGCGACGATGACATTAATATCGTTAGTACTACGTAAACAATGATCTGCCACCGATAACAGGCAGTTAATATCGGGCGGTAAATAAATACGACACACCGTGGGGCTTTTGTTGACGACGACATCGAGAAAACCAGGATCTTGGTGGGTGAAACCATTATGATCTTGACGCCAAACCGTTGAAGTAATTAATAAATTAAGCGAAGAAATAGGTGCTCGCCAAGGAATATCTTCACTAATATCTAGCCATTTGGCATGTTGATTAAACATTGAGTCAATGACATGCACAAAGGCTTCGTAAGTTGAAAAAAAGCCGTGACGTCCGGTTAATAAATAACCTTCCAGCCAACCTTCTAAGGTATGCTCCGATAACATTTCCATTACCCGTCCATCAGTGGATAATTCACCGCCGTCAGCATCTTCTGGTAGATAGTCTGCTAACCATAATTTTTTGCTGGCTTGATAGATAGCGTCAAGTTTATTTGAAGTATTTTCGTCTGGGCCAAATACACGGAAATTATGTGAGTTTAAGCTCATAATATCGCGAAGCATTTCACCTAAAGGCCGTGTATTTTCGACTTCTTGATGGCCAGGATGAGGTACTTCAATGGCATAAGTTCTAAAGTCAGGCATACGTAATGACTCACGCAACAGACCACCGTTAGCATGGGGATTGGCTCCCATTCGTCGAACACCTTTTGGTGCTAACGCTTTTAGTTCAGGAATTAAACTACCTTGATCATCAAATAACTCTTCAGGCTTATAACTACGCAACCAGTCTTCCAGTTGCTGCAAATGTTGCGGGTTATCTTTTACACCGCCGAGAGGTACTTGGTGAGCACGCCAAAATCCTTCAACTTTATGGCCATCAACAGTTTGTGGGCCAGTCCAGCCTTTAGGGCTTCGTAAGACAATCATAGGCCAACGAGGTCTGGTCGGATCATTCTTAGTTCTAGCATTTTGTTGGATTTGACGAATTTCAAGGACACATTTTTCCATTATGTCTGCCATCTTTTGATGCATTTCTAATGGATCTGAGCCTTCTACAAAATAGGGCTTCCACCCGTAGCCTTTAAATAAGTTATCTATTTCTTCATGAGAGATGCGAGATAACAATGTAGGGTTATTTATTTTATAGCCATTCAAGTGCAGTACAGGTAATACAGCACCATCTCGGATAGGATTTAAAAATTTATTGGAATGCCAAGAGGTCGCTAATGGCCCTGTTTCTGCTTCACCATCACCTACCACTACGGTTACAACTAAATCAGGATTATCAAATGCAGCACCAAAAGCATGTGAAATACTATAGCCCAGTTCGCCACCTTCATGAATTGAACCTGGTGTTTCAGGAGTGCAATGGCTTCCAATGCCACCGGGAAATGAAAACTCTTTGAAAAATTGTTGCATGCCGAGCATATCTTGGCTTTTATTCGGATAGATTTCTGAATAGGCTCCTTCAAGATAAACGGGAGCTAATACTCCTGGAGCGCCATGCCCCGGTCCTGCTAGAAAAATGGCATTTAAGTCATATTCATTGATCAAACGATTCATATGGATATAAGTAAAACTTAAGCCAGGACTTGATCCCCAATGACCGAGTAGGCGATTTTTAATGTGTTCAGCTTTCAATGGCTGTTTTAGTAAGGGATTATCTTGAAGATAGATCATGCCAGCAGCAAGATAATTGCAAGCTCGCCAGTAGGCATTAATATTGGCCAGTGCTTTTGGTGATAAAGACATATATTACCTTCTAAAATTAAAGTTAAGTGTGACTACAGGGTACATCATATTTGTTAAGAATTGACTAAAAAAACCTGTAGTATTATTAACTTTATGAATGGTGTTATGATTACAAAAGTTACAGCAATATTAACTTAGACGTGTAATTTTATTAAGCAAAGGGATTATGGCAAAATTTTTTATTCAATTGCGTTTGCTTTTAGGTCGTGTGTTGACACTGTTGTTTTTGCTATCAATCACTTTTAGCTTTTCAGCAAAAGCTTTAGCACAAACATCATCCACTGTTATTCGAGTGGCGATTGATGATAATTATCCTCCTTATATTATGCGGGGTGCTGATAATTCGGTTTCCGGTTATTTGGTCGATCTTTGGAAATTGTGGGAAATAAAAACAGGTGTAAAGGTTGAACTCATACCTCAAAGTTGGGATTTAGCTCAACAAACAATGAAAAATGGCGGTGCGGATGTCATTGATACCATGTTTCGCACACCGCAACGTGAATTAAGTTACGATTTTTCAGCTCCTTATGCGGTGCTACCTGTGGCAATTTACGCAAATGCAGAGCATATAGGCATTACCGATATGTCAAAGTTAATAGGCTTTCAGGTTGGCGTGAAAGCAGGCGATGCTTGCGTTGAACGATTGAATTTGTCCGGAATTACCGATCTAAAACCTTATTCTAGTTACGAGTTATTAATACAAGCAGCTATTGCTAAGCAAGTGCATGTGTTTTGTATGGACGTGGAACCAGCTAATTATTTAATCTACAAAGCTCAGGCCAGCGACTTATTTCGTAAGTCATTCGATATAAGTGAAGGTAGGTTTCATCGGGCAGTAAATAAAGGTGATACAGCAACATTAGCTTTAGTTGAGCGTGGCTTTGCTAAAATAACGCCTGTTGAATTAAAAGCACTCGATAACAAGTGGATGGGCCAAAGTCTTCGTGAGCCAATCAATATGCAGCTAATGTATGGCTTATTGATTGCGCTGATTGTTCTCAGCTTTTTACTCGGCATTAGTTTACTGTTACGTCGAAAAATTAAACAACGTACTGCAGAGTTATTTGTCTCTAAAAATCAATTAAAGGCGACGTTAGATGCAGTACCTGATCTATTAGTTGAATTAGATCTAAATGGCCGTTGTTTGAGTGTTCATTCACCCAATCCAGATTTAATTAAGGTGCCTAAAAAACCGATTATAGGTAGCGTGATAAAAGATATTTGGCCACATGAGCCTGCAACGATATGTATGACCGCTATAGAAGAAGCACAAGATGAAGGTCATTCTTATGGTCATATCTTACCGCTAATGTTGGCCGGTACTATGGGCTGGTTTGAGTTATCTGTATCACGTAAGTTGACAGATGATGGTGGTTTACCATCATTCATTATCATTTTGCATAACATTACGGAACGCAAAATGACGCAATCAAAAATAGAGCGATTATCTAACTTCTATGCTGCTTTGAGTCAATGCAATCAAGCTATTGTACGATGTGAAAACGAGGGTGAGTTATACCCCCTTATTTGCCGCGATGCAGTCATTTTCGGTGGTATGAAAATGGCTTGGATTGGTTTATTAGATGATTCAGGACAGGTGTTAGTCCCTGTTGATGCTTTTGGTGACGGTGTTGAATATCTTGATAATTTCAACATATCGTTAGACCTTAATGAGCCAAGTAGTGTAGGACCTGTGGCTAAGGCAATACAAGAAAGTCACCCCGTATGGTGTCAAAATTTTCAGCAAGATAGCATAACTGAATTGTGGCATGAACCTGCCGTGTTCTATGATTGGCAATCATCAGCATCTTTACCTATCTATCGTAAAGGTAAGCCGGTGGGTATTTTCATGCTTTATTCAAATATAACTGATGCTTTTGATGATGCTGCCCAGAATTTGTTGATAGAAATGGCGATGGACATTAGTTACGCCTTAGATGATTTTGCTAATAAGGCTGAGCATAAATTAGTCGAAGATCAGCAGCATAAGCTTGCAACGGTGGTTGAGCAAAGTACAAACGCTATTTTAATAACAGATCTTGAAGCTAATATTGAATATGTCAATCAAGCATTTTCAGAGATGTCTAGTTATTCATTAGCAGAGGTAAAGGGCTTAAACCCTCGTGTTTTACAATCTGGTAAAACATTGGCCACTATTTATGATGATATGTGGGCATTAATTGCAAATGGTCAATCATGGCGGGGTGAATTAACTAATCGCCGTAAGGATGGCAGCGAATACACCGTTAGAGCATTTATTACGCCTTTATTAGACACTAATGGAAATGCCACGCATTATTTATCCGTAAAAGAAAATATTACTGAACAATTAGAAGCTGAAGCACGTATTCAGCATCTAGCGTATTTTGATCAATTAACGGGGTTACCTAATCGTATTCGTATGAATGACCGTTTTAATTACTCAATAAATCTGGCGCAACGCGCTAATCAAACATTAGCGGTGATGTTTTTCGATCTCGATCACTTTAAAACTATTAATGACACGCTAGGCCACAATGCTGGCGATAAATTATTAGTGGAATTAACACGTCGTTTTAAAACCGTACTGCGAGAAGAAGATACTTTATCTCGCTTAGGGGGCGATGAATTCATTTTATTATTACCTGAAACGGATGATAATGGCGCGAGGGTTGTGGTTGAAAAATTACTCAATTTAGTTGCTAAACCTTACGAGTTAGATGGTAATGAAATAGTCAACAGTATTTCTATCGGTATTGCACTGTATCCGCAAGATGGCCAAGATGTTGAAACATTATCTAAAAATGCTGATACGGCTATGTATCGCGTCAAAAATTCAGGTCGGAATAACTACTGTTTTTTCACCAAAGAAATGCAGGCGCACTCAACCCGAATTTTACAGTTAACCAATGCACTTCGTCATGCGCTAATACGAGACGAATTGAGCTTACATTATCAGCCTCAAGTCTCCATGAGAGATGGACGTATCATCGGTGCCGAAGCCTTACTACGTTGGAATAATTCAGAAATGGGCATGGTTTCGCCAGCTGAATTTATTCCTATCGCTGAATCCAGTGGATTGATATTACCGATCGGTGAGTGGGTTTTACGTACAGCAACCAAGCAATTAAAAAAGTGGTTGGATGATGGCTTACCACCAATGGCCGTAGCGGTTAATATTTCTTCTGTGCAATTTAGGCATCCCAATTTACCCAAACTGGTCTCACAGATTTTAGATGAAGCCGATCTTTTGCCTGAATATTTAGAATTAGAACTAACAGAATCTGTGGCGATGGATGAGCCAAAAAGGGCTATTTCAGTCATGAATAATATACATAGTCGTGGTGTTAGGATGTCAATTGATGATTTTGGTATCGGTTATTCGAGTTTGAATTATTTGAAAAAATTCAAAATATACAAATTGAAAATTGATCAATCTTTTGTGCGAGACATTAGTACCGATGGCGATGATAAAGCGATTGTGACGACGATTATCAATATGGCGGAGAGTTTGGGTATGCGAACAATTGCAGAAGGTGTTGAAACTGCTAGCCAATTGGAGTTTTTACGCTTACAAGGTTGCGATGAAATACAAGGCTATTATTTTAGTCCGCCTCTACCAACCGATGATTTTGAATTGTATGTTCGTAATAAGATGTCCTGAACAGGCATTAAATTATCATTAACATATCACCTTTTTAGTTCTTTATAGTTAGTTTAGCTAGTTATACTTGGCATTCGCATCATTTCAGCCTAAAATTACCCCCATGAATATTCAACTACAAAATTTAAAATTTTTGCCGACAATACAGCTAATAACAACGCCAAAGTCTTTTTTTGTATCTGGTCTTTATTCATTACTCCTGCTACGACTGCCTTAGGGCAACTATTTAGCAACCTTAAAGTCAGTTTTAATACTGATAAAAAATCTAACTGATATAAATTGCCTACCTAAAATATAAAAATTTTAGAGTCTGCGTAAATGGAGCAAGAAAAATGACTGATAAATTAATAATTTTTGATACCACCTTGAGAGATGGCGAGCAAAGCCCAGGTGCATCAATGACTAAAGATGAAAAAGTACGTATTGCTAAATCATTAGAACGCATGCGTGTTGATATCATCGAAGCTGGCTTTCCCATTGCGAGTGTTGGTGATTTTGAAGCCGTGCAAGCGGTGGCTAATGCCGTTACTGAAAGCCGAATTTGTGGTCTAGCACGCGCTTTAGATGCGGATATTGATCGCGCGGGTGAAGCTTTGAAAGGGGCTAACGCATCGCGAATTCATACCTTTATTGCAACGTCTCCTATTCATATGAAGATGAAACTTCGTATGGAACCGGAACAAGTGATAGAAAATGCAGTAAAAGCGGTATTGCGGGCGCGTCGATACACCGATGATGTTGAGTTTTCACCTGAAGATGCAGGCCGAAGTGATCCTGATTTTTTATGCCGTATTTTAGAAGCAGTGATTGATGCGGGTGCGACAACTTTAAATATTCCCGATACGGTGGGTTACAACTTGCCTCATCAGTTTGGCCAGTTAATTTACGACTTACGGTCACGTATTCCTAATGCTGATAAAGCTATATTCTCCGTGCATTGTCACAATGACTTAGGGTTAGCCGTCGCTAATTCATTATCAGCGGTACTAAATGGTGCGCGTCAGGTTGAGTGTACGATTAATGGCTTGGGTGAACGGGCAGGTAATGCCGCACTTGAAGAAGTGGTGATGGCAGTACGTACTCGTCAGGATATGTTTAGTTGCGATACGACGATCGATACGACACAAATTTTAGCGGCATCCCGTTTAGTTTCAGGCATTACAGGTTTCACGGTGCAACCTAATAAAGCGATTGTCGGTACAAATGCTTTTGCTCATGAGTCTGGAATACATCAAGACGGTGTATTAAAAAATCGCGAAACGTATGAAATTATGCGCGCCGAAGATGTAGGCTGGAACACCAATCGCATGGTGTTAGGTAAACATTCTGGACGTAATGCATTTCGTACACGTTTAGAAGAATTAGACATCGAATTTGAATCTGAAACAGATTTAAATGCAGCATTTAGACGTTTTAAAGAGTTGGCCGATAAAAAACACGAAATCTTTGATGAAGATTTGCAAGCCTTAGTCAGTGATGCGGTGACACCGGATAATGAACGTGTGCGTTTAATCTCGTTAAAAGTTTGCAGTGAAACGGGTGAAACACCGATTGCCTCTATCACTTTATCCGTTGACGACAAAGAAAGTCAGGTTGAAATGGCGGGTAGTGGTCCAGTTGATGCGGCATATTGTGCGATTGAAGCCATCGTACAAAGTCATACAGAATTGCAGTTGTATTCGGTTAATAACATTACCAGTGGTACTGATTCGCAAGGTGAAGTTAATGTGCGTCTTGAAAAAGGCGGTCGAATTGTCAGCGGGCAAGGCGCCGATACAGATATTGTGATTGCATCAGCCAAAGCATATATCAATGCGCTTAATAAAATCTTGGTGCCAGTTGATCGTGCACATCCACAAGTTTAATGATGTCATACGTTAAATAATGCTAGCTCCCGGACAGGTTTCCTCACTCACAGAGATGGGGATCCCTGTCTGGGAGTTTCGTTCGCAAGAAATTTTAAAGCCATCAGAAGTTTTTAATAGCGAGATTTCTGAAGTTGAAGATTTCCAGTCACTGCCTAATGTTGATTGTTTAGTGGTGGTCGTGGAACAAGATATTAGTGCTGAAACACAGCGATTATTAGATGCAATGTTATTTTCGATTGGTTTAGCATCTAATAATTCTGCGATTGTGTCGCCTAATCAGCTTAGCCAATTACATGCTGAAATAAGCCAACATAAAGTTATTGTCGCATTTGGTGAACAATTGATACCAGAAGTATTAAGTACACAAGCAATAGACCGCGGCCAGATTTATTCTTCAGCAAATTCTGCCGTTAAAATTATTATCAGCTTGTCTTTAAACTCTTTGTTGGAATCACCTGCTAATAAAGCATTAGCATGGCAAGATTTACAGCTCGTTAAAACGGCTTACTCACCTGAATATTCTGAATAATGAATGTTCGTATTATGCAAGCGCAAGATATTGTGACGGTATTAGGCATTGAGCAGAGTGCCAACCAATTCCCTTGGGATATAAAAAGTTTTCAAGATAGCCTGAAGACGGGTTATCAAGCATGGGTATTTTATAAAAAAACTGAAGAGATAGTTGGCTTTGCGATTGTTCAACGGGTGCTTGATGAAGCACATTTACTGAATATCTGTGTCAAACCTGCAGCGCAAGGCCGCGGTCTCGGCAAAGCGATTATTCAACATGTCATTGATTATGCCAATAGTATTTCAGCGGTGATTATTTTGCTTGAAGTTCGTCGCAGTAATGAGCGAGCTCAGCAACTTTATTTACAATCTGGCTTTAATGAAATGTCAGTTCGTAAAGGCTATTATCCGGCTAAAGAAGGGCGCGAAGATGCCATTTTGATGGCGATGGATTTGGATTTAATGTCTTTCTTTAGTCAATAAAAAAGCGCTTAAAACTATCATAAGCGCTCTCAATTAAACATTTTATTACCCAGTATTTAGCGATGTTCGGGTGTTTCTAGCCCAGCTTCTGCCATGGCAACTGCTCGAAATATAGCTCGAGCTTTGTTCATCGTTTCTTGCCACTCCATTTCTGGAACAGAATCATAAACAATGCCTGCACCCGCTTGTATATGTAAGGTATCGTCTTTAATTACTGCAGTACGTATGGCGATAGCGGTATCCATATTACCTGACCATGATAGATACCCCACCGCACCGGCATATACACCACGTTTCACAGGTTCTAGTTCATCAATAATTTCCATTGCACGTACTTTTGCAGCGCCACTTACTGTGCCGGCAGGAAAAGTAGCACGAAGCGCATCAATACATGTCATACCAGGTAAAACTTGACCTGTCACATTCGAAACAATGTGCATAACATGTGAATAGTGCTCAACGATCATTTTGTCAGTTAGCTTAACCGTACCAGTTTGGCTAACACGCCCCGCATCATTTCGTCCTAAATCGATCAGCATAAGATGCTCGGCGAGTTCTTTTGGATCGGATAATAAATCTAGCTCTAGCGCTTTGTCTTCTTCAGGTGTTTTTCCACGTGGACGAGTACCCGCAATCGGTCGAACGGTCACTTCGTTATCTTCCACTCGAACCAAAATTTCTGGTGATGAACCGACAATGTGAAAATCTTCTAAATTCAGATAATACATATAAGGTGATGGGTTTAACGTACGTAAAGCACGATATAAATCCATCGGTTGCGCTGAGAAAGGAATCGATAAGCGTTGTGACAATACAACTTGCATAATGTCGCCGTCGGTAATGTATTGTTTCGCTTTTTCTATCGCATCAATAAAACCATCATGGGTAAAACCTGAGATAAAATCATTTTCATTGACCGATTTCCCGGCATGAGATGAACTGTATTTTGGTGTTGAGTTACGTAAGTGTAATGTTAAGGTGTCTAGGTTATGTTGTGCCTGCTGATAGGCATTTTCATCGCTCGGATCGGCATGAACTATAATAAACAGTCGACCACTTAAATTATCAAAGACAATTAAATCGTTTGACACCATCAATAAAATATCAGGACAGCCTAAGGGATCGGGATTAGGACTATCACCTAAACGAGGTTCAATATATCGCACCGTGTCATAACCAAAATAACCGACTAGGCCACCATTAAAACGCGGTAAATCAGCTAGATCTGGCACATTATAACGTTGTTTAAATGTCTCTACCCATGACAGAGGATCGGTTGAAGTTGTTTGCTCAATCACTTCGCCATGATGTTTGACTTCAATGTCTTGGCCTGTAATTCGCACAACCGTTTCACTCGGCAAACCAATAATGGAGTAACGTCCCCATTTTTCACCACCGTGTACGGATTCCAGTAAATAGGAATAAGGTGCATCAGCCAATTTTAGATAGGTGCTTAACGGCGTATCTAAGTCTGCTAATACTTCACGTACCAGAGGGATTCGGTTGTAGCCTTGTTCGGCTAATTGTTTAAATTCTGCCAGTTTCATTGCTTGTTTTAAACCTAAAATAAGCTTGCAATTTCTGCAAAGGTATCTATCACTGCATCGGGATTAGCAGTACGAATATCAACGCCGTGATTATAGCCATAACTTAGGCAAATAATCGAAAATCCTGCCGCGCGAGATGCTTGAACATCGCTGATTGAATCGCCAATCATCATCGCTCTTTCAGGGTTGATACCAAAAAATTTTGCACCATGTAATAAGGGTGCTGGATCGGGTTTTTTCAATGGCAACGTATCGCCGCTGATTACAATATCAAAAAATTCAAATAGACCAAGCTGTTTTAAGAGGGGCAAAGTGAATTGTTCATCTTTATTGGTCACGCAACCCAATTTAATATTCTGACTTTTAAGCCATGCTAATCCTTGTTTTACCGCGGGATACAGCTTACTACGTATAGTCGAGTTATTAGCATAAAATGCCATAAAAATAGGCTTAGCTTTTGCAAGAAGCGCTGGATCAGCTTCGCCATCTAATTGATCAATTAATGCGCGTTCAATGAGACGTGGTACGCCATTGCCAACCCATAAACGGACTTTGTCTTCACCTCGAACAGGCATGTCGAGTGCTTTCATTGTTTCATCGATACACCACGCGAGGTCAGGCACGCTATCAACTAGCGTGCCGTCCAGATCAATTAGCACCATTTCTGGTTTAGCTAAAGCCATTTAGATTTTTGCTAATGCCAATTCTGCACGCAATGCAGCAACAACCGTTTCATAATGATGTGGATCGTTTTTGTCAGCAGCACCAAATATTGCAGAACCAGCAACAAATGTACGTGCGCCAGCTTCAGCGATTTCGCGAATATTTTTAACATTGACGCCACCATCGATTTCTAGATCGATGTCATAACCACTGTCATCGATCATTTTACGTGCTTCACGCAATTTATCTAAAGTGTGCGGAATGAAAGATTGACCACCAAAACCAGGGTTAACTGACATCAATAAAATACGATCAACTTTATCTAAAACATGTGCTGCTAAAGATAAAGGTGTTGCGGGGTTAAATACCAAACCCGCTTTACAACCTTCAGCTTTAATTAATTGCAAAGTACGATCAATATGTTCTGAGGCTTCAGGATGGAAGGTAATGAATGTCGCGCCTGCTTTAGCAAAATCAGGAATGATGCGATCAACGGGTTTAACCATTAAATGAACGTCAATTTCATGCGTTACGCCATGTTTGCGTAATGCGTCACAAACTAGAGGCCCAATTGTTAGGTTAGGAACGTAATGATTATCCATTACATCAAAATGAACGACATCAGCGCCTGATGCTAATACGTTATCAACTTCTTCGCCTAAACGAGCAAAGTCAGCAGAAAGAATTGATGGAGCAATTTTAAAAGTAGCCATAATATTACCTGTTAGTTTATGTTAATGGTGTGCTTACGGGTTAAAACCTAATATTTTACCGTATGTAGTGGCTTTTATCAGCATTTGTAAATGTATACTGCTTGTTTCTTTATGAACTATTGAGCTTTAGGAGTGTGAATGTGCAGGTATTTCAAACCACATTACTAAGTTTGCTCATGATGGTTTTTTTACCATTATCGGCGATCGCTGCAGATGATGACCCTGATAAAACCATAGACGACAGTACATCGACTGATGCACCGCAGACTGCACAAAAAAATGACGGCATTATGCTGCGTCAAGAACAATCAATAGACGGTTATGCACCTCTTACAGTTGCAGGTCAGCAAGTTGATGCTGCTTTTCTTGAAGAAACGTTCGGTGAGCCACGTGGCGCAATCATTTTTTTCCATGATCAAGGCGAAGCTCTGGAAAGTTGGGGCGTTGTCACGCCTTTACGCAAAGAGATGTTGCAATATGGCTGGTCTACCTTAACGCTAGCATTGGATTATTCTTTTACACCGAATATTCTGTTAGCTCCCGATACCAAAATAGAGCCACCTATCGATGCTGCATCAACAACGGATGATTCCAATACGGCCCCGACCCCAACAGACACTAGTCCAGATGCAAATCCGGATGATGCAAAAGCTGATGACGTTAAAACAAATGATGTAGAAAAAGAGGAGCCTGCTACATTACCACCCGTTTCGAATAAGCAACGTATCGAGGCTGCAATCGCATTTTTAAAAACCAAAGACATTCAGCGGATTGTATTTTTAGGTCATGGCAGTGGAGGCATTGCCGCCATGAATGAATTTACTACGGCCAGCACGCCTATTGCAGCACTGATTTTAGTGGGTACGCCTGCTTTACCAAAAGATGATGATTTTAAAGCACTTAATCAACCTATATTAGATATTTATGGTGAACTAGATATAGAAGGTGTATCAACAGCCGTTAATCAGAGAAAAGCAGTGATGAAACGCATCGGCAATATCCAGTATACTTCACGTGAAATTAATGGCGCGAACCATGTTTTTTATGGACTTGAATCAACACTAGCATCAACCGTACGCGGTTGGCTGTATACCATCTTTGTTAAACAGGAAAAAAGTGAATAATGCGGCTTTATTATGATGGTTTAGTAGTACATCAAGCTCAGTCAGATGATGGTGTTATTGAAGTGGTTGACCTAGGCGATACACGTTCGTTACATTTTGGAACTTTCCCTCGTCAAAGTACTATGTCACTGCGAACTCCGCATACTTTAGAGTTGAGTTATACCGAAGCGATGATGGCTTGTTTGATTCTAAATTCTAACCCTGAGAAAATCTTGGTGGTAGGTTTAGGGGGAGGGTCATTAGTAAAGTTTTTACTTCATCATTTTCCAAATTGCCAGATTGATGTTGTTGAATATCGTCAAGATGTTATCGATGTAGCCCAGCGTTATTTTGGTGTACCAAGTGATGATCCAAGGTTAACCATTCACCACGGTGATGGTTATTTGTTTGTCCAAGAACGATATTATCAAGCTGAAAATCATTACGACTTATTATTAGTGGATGCTTATGATCATGTTGGCATGTCGGCTAGCGTTGGCATACAAGCTTTTTTTGATGCTTGCGCCGGCATATTATCTACCTATGGTGTAATGAGTATTAATTTATGGGGCAGTGAACATGCCTTGTTTAACCAAACTATGGCACGAATTAATCATAGTTTTGAAGGTCGAACGATGATATTGCCAGTCAAAAATAAAGGGAATGTTATTGGTTTAGCAACCATGCAGCCCATCAATAATGCAGCATTAAAAAAACGTCAGTCCGCCGTAGAATTACAGGAATTACAGTTGAATATTAATCTCGTTAAATCATTACAAGCTCTGACACGGCAACACCGTTCGATTATTAGCCGGATTTTTTCATAATGCTCAACAGTAAGTTTATAATTACATTTTTTTCGATCACATTGTTGTTGATTACGTCATTATCAGTGTCAGCGAAATCTAGTGATCCAATTGAAATAGTGATTTCACGTTCGACACATATTTTGAGCATTAAAAAGGGTGATGTAACGATAGAACGGATAAAAGTTGCTTTTGGCAGTGGCGGTAGAAAAGCCAAATTGAAAGAAGGTGACCGTACGACACCTAAAGGGACGTATAGGATTAGTAAAGTTCGTGACAGCGAAAACTTTCACACGTTCATGTTGTTAAATTATCCGAATATGGAAGATGCAAAACGTGCATTGAAAAGTGAGTTAATTACTCGTAAAGAATATCGTGCGATTTTGATTGCCCATATTGAAGGACGGATGCCGCCGCAAAATACAGCGCTGGGTGGCACAGTTGGACTTCATGGTATCGGTATCGAAACAGAAGAAAAATTAGAAATTCATCAGTATATAGATTGGACAAAGGGCTGTATTGCCATGCGCAACAAGGAAATAGATAAACTAAATTTCTATGTTCAACCAGGTACAAAAGTCACTATTGGCGATTGATTAGTAATTGATTTTAGTGGTTATAAATAAGAGTTTGCTAGAATAGCAGGTTAAATTTCGTCTAACCTAGCTAAAAGGTGCCTTTGTATGCACGCTGCTCCAGATCTTTTTTCTCATCGTAAATTTTGGGCTCACCGCCTTGGTGTTGCGCCACAATTACCTATGTCTCGTGAAGAAATGGATGAACTTGGCTGGGATTCCTGCGACATTATCCTTGTTACTGGCGATGCCTATATAGATCATCCTAGTTTTGGTATGGCATTAATTGGCCGATTATTAGAAAATCAAGGCTTTCGAGTTGGTATCATTTCTCAACCAGATTGGTTAAGCGCTGACGATTTCAAACAATTAGGAAAGCCTAATTTATTTTTTGGTGTCACTGGCGGCAATATGGATTCGATGGTGAATCGTTATACGTCTGATCGTCGCATGCGTAGCAATGATGCTTATACGGCTGATGGTGAAGGTGGTAAACGCCCTGATCGTTGTGTTGTTGCCTATAGTCAACGTTGCCGAGAAGCCTATAAAGGTGTACCTATTATTATTGGTGGTATTGAAGCCAGTTTGCGCCGTATCGCTCACTTTGATTATTGGTCAGAAAAAGTACGTCGTAGCGTCATTATGGATGCTAAAGCCGATATCTTGGTTTATGGTAACGGCGAGCGCCAAGTGGTAGAAATTGCCCATCGTTTAGCTGCAAATGAACCTGTTGGTGAGCTGACTGATATTCGTGGTACAGCATTTATCACCAAACACGGTCAACGTGATGGTTGGTGGGAAAAGGATTCAACTAGTGTTGATACGCCGGGTAAGATTAATCCACCTATTGATCCTTATGCTATGCAAACGGAAGCAAGTTGTGCCGATGAAAAAGCAAAACCTGAAAACGTTAAACCAGAAAGCACAAAAGAAGAAAATACGACGACGAATGTCATTCGTTTTCATAAAATAATGCCCAAAGATTCTTCAATGAGTGTGATTCGTTTACCGGCTTATAATGAAGTACGAAATGATGCCATTTTGTATGCTCATACCTCACGAATTTTGCATTTAGAGACCAATCCTGGAAATGCTTTAGCCTTAGTGCAACAACATGGCGAACGCGATGTTTGGTTAAATCCGCCACCGATTCCTTTAAAAACGGAAGAAATGGATGGTGTATTTGATTTGCCATATAGCCGCGTTGCTCATAAATCATATGGCGATAGAAATATTCCTGCATACGAAATGATTCGTTTCTCAGTCAATATTATGCGGGGTTGTTTTGGTGGCTGTACTTTCTGTTCTATTACCGAACATGAAGGACGTATTATTCAAAGTCGTTCTGAAGATTCGATCATTAAAGAAGTAGAAGCCATTCGCGATACAACGCCTGGTTTTACGGGGGTGATCTCCGATTTAGGCGGTCCGACAGCAAATATGTATCGTCTGGCTTGTAAGAGTGAAGAGATTGAAGCCAGTTGCCGTCGTTTGTCTTGCGTGTTTCCGGGGATCTGTAAAAACCTAAATACCGATCACACACCGTTAATTAAACTTTATCGTCGCGCTCGTGCATTACCGGGAATTAAGAAGATCTTAATTGCATCAGGTTTGCGCTATGACCTTGCTGTATTGTCACCTGAATATGTCAAAGAGTTAGTGACGCATCATGTGGGTGGTTATTTAAAAATTGCGCCTGAACACACTGAAGAAGGGCCGCTTGAGCAGATGATGAAACCAGGCATTGGCACCTATGATAAGTTCAAAGCCATGTTTGATAAATACTCAAAAGCAGCAGGTAAGGAACAATATTTAATTCCTTACTTTATTGCGGCGCATCCTGGCACAACCGATAACGATATGTTGAATTTAGCTTTGTGGCTTAAAAATAATGGCTTTAAAGCAGATCAAGTTCAAGCTTATTTGCCTTCGCCAATGGCTGCTGCGACAGCCATGTATCATTCTGGTAAGAATACCTTGCATAAAGTTCGACGCGAAGGTGGCGATATTACTGTACCAAAAGGCATTAAAATTCGTCGTTTACATAAAGCTTTTTTACGTTATCACGATGCTGAAAACTGGCCGATGCTACGCGAAGCGCTACAAAAAATGGGCCGTGCTGACTTGATTGGTAATGGTAAAAAGCATCTCATTCCGTCGTGGCAACCTGCAGGAACGGGTGAACAGGGCGAAGGAAAACGTAAAGCAGGCGCTCAGAAAAGTGTCTCATTTCGTACTCAACATGTTCGAGCTAAAGCGGTAGGTAATAAATCGACATCGGGCAAAGCAAAGCAACGTAGGCGCTAGGTTTAGTTGTTTGGCTTGATAATGGTAAATTTTAAATAAGTGTTTAATATTGCACAGCGTTTTAGAACTTAAAGGTTTGATGGGGATCAACACTCACCCTCACCCTCACGCGTAGTAAGTTTGTCATTATGTTAGGTGTGTTTAATATTTTATGAGAATGTTCCTGCTGATAACGAGATGTCGTGATGAATAAAACTAATGATAATCAGTATCAACTATTTGTACTTAGACACGGCAAAGCTGCTGATGGTCAATGGGGGCGGGATTTTGACCGCGAATTAACGGATACCGGAATTCTTCAGGCCGAAAAAATCGCTAACTATTTGGAAGAGCATGGTGTAAATCTAGATGTAGTATTAATTTCTCCGGCAAAACGAACTTTGATGACGGCAGAGATTGTCATTAGCAAGTTAGAGATAGAATCACAAAAAATTCGAGTAGTAGATCAAATTTATCAAGCCAATCTTGATGCTTTATTGAAGGTGATTGCCAGCTGCCCTATGCAACATAGAACATTGTTATTGGTCGGCCATAATCCTGCATTAGAAGATTTAGTGGAATATTTGCTACCTACGGCATTGATGGCTGAATTACAAAGCGATGATCGCATCTATCCTGCCACATTAGTTCACCTCGAAATGAAGCTTGATTGGTCACGATTGACAGTCAATTCCGCGCAGGCAGTATCGATGATCCATGGTAAGTTTTTGCCTTGAAACCCCTTTAAAATCGAATTAAGGTTATGCTTAGGTATTGCCAACATTCATTTTAGGATGATGAGATGAAAATCAATATCAAAGACTTTCAAGTTCTACAAGGTGATAAAGTCAAACTTAATAAGTGGCCGACGCAAGTGGGCCGGGTTTACAGCTCTAAGAAGAACTATCACAAACTTCTCAAAAAACAGATAAAAACACTAAACGAATTACAACAACTTCAATACGCTGCTAATACTTATTCAGTACTACTGGTTTTTCAAGCGATGGATGCTGCGGGTAAAGATGGCGTGATCCGACATGTTATGTCTGGAATTAATCCGCAAGGTTGTCAGGTATTTAGTTTCAAACATCCGAGTGCGACAGAGTTAGATCATGATTTTTTATGGCGTACCAACCAATGTTTACCTCAACGTGGTCGAATAGGTATTTTTAACCGTTCTTATTATGAAGAAGTATTAATCGTTCGTGTTCACCCTGAGATATTACATCGTCAAGGCTTGCCGGATCGCTTAGTTGACGATGAGACAATCTGGAATGGACGTTATGAGTCAATTGTCGATATGGAAAATCATTTATTTCGTAATGGCACGCGAGTCATCAAATTCTTTCTTCACTTATCTAAAGATGAACAGCGAAAACGTTTTGTTGACCGCATAGATGATCCAGAGAAAAACTGGAAATTCAGTGAAGCTGATATTGAAGAACGTCAATTTTGGGACAAATATATGGGCGCATATGAGCTGTGTCTAAGTGCAACTAGTAGCAAACGTGCACCTTGGTATGTGGTGCCTGCCGATGATAAAAAGAATGCGAGGCTAATCGTTTCACAAGTTATCCTCGATACCTTTAAATCCCTCAATATGCAGT
>DRHW01000017.1 GCA_011053005.1 Methylophaga sp. | reverse complement strand
GAGTATAAACTCCCGAGAATACATATGCACCCTATCCGGTGTTACTACTGCCCCGCGTTATATTATAGAAGAACTACTTCCTGTTAACGAGCCAGGCGGTAGTCTCGAAGCAGGCGTTGCAGCTGAAAGCCGATATTACAGAATAACGTCAAAAGCGTTCGGCGGAACCGAAAGTTCATTTGTCATGTTACAAACGACATATAAACGATAAAACACTATGTCCGACATAGAGGAATGATAATGAGAAAAATTTATTTGCCCATATTAATACTGTTTCTATCTATTAGCAATGCTGGCGCAGTTACATCAATAGCTCAGTATCCTCTGTTTCTAACCAACGGTGTCCCGCCCATAGTGATGTTAACAATGGGACGCGACCATAAACTTTACTATGAAGCATACAATGATGCCTCTGATTTAAACGACGATGGTCAACTAGATATTGGTTACGATCCTGAAATCGATTATTTTGGCTATTTTGATTCATACAAATGCTACACCTACAGCTCTGATCTTTTTTCACCGGTATCTAAAACGAGTAATAAACAATGTTCAGGAAATTGGAGCGGTGACTTTCTTAACTATGTTACAACCAGCCGCATGGATGCTTTACGTAAAGTACTTTATGGTGGTTTTCGTTCGGTAGACACCACATCACAAACAGTACTTAAACGCGCTTTTATTCCACAAGACGCACACAGCTGGGGTAAAGAATATACCAGTACAGTAGTAAATGGTTACGATATAAGTAAATACACACCTCTTAGCCAACCCACTATTGGCACTCGCCACTTATTTGCTAATACATCTTTGAGCTACTCAGGTCAGCCTCTTATGCGTGTTCTTAACGACAGTACGTACCGTATTTGGGAATGGGTATCTATTGAACGTCCTGTTGCAGGTACTAAGTGCTTGGATGGTGGTTCCGGACCTAATTGTGCTAAAGCAGGTGGAACATCAGGCGTAACAGTACCAAGCACAGTATTAAGTAACGTCGTACGTAAAATTTACAATATATCAGGAACTGGAAGTAATCATCCTAATAACCGTAATGACTTTAATACTTGGGAAATTAATTATGCTATTCCAGCAAAATTAGATGGCAGCGGCTCAATGACAACGATCGAAGGAAATGATAATCCATATGGCGCTGATGACAATTATATGACGGTTGTGACTGCTGAGCTTAATATTCCATCCTCAGGAAATTATGAATTCACTGTCGATGGTGATGATGCAGTTGATGTCATTATTGATGATCTTTATGTTGCTGGATACTACGGAGGACATGGCTTTTGTAACTGTGATACTCATACAACAGGCTCAATATCTCTGGCAGCAGGCACTCATACTATTAAATTTCGTCACGAAGAAAGAACGGGGGGTGACGGTTTTGTTTTACGCTGGGTGAAAACGATTCCTACATCTAAAATTACAGATTACAGCGTCAACGTTAAAGCATGCGTCACTGATTTATTAGAGTCTAATTGTAAGGCATATAGCGATGACACGACGACGACTTACAAACCAACAGGGATTTTACAGCGCTATGGCGAAGATGATTTGATGGCATTTGGTTTGCTGACAGGTTCTTATACTAATAATACAGCCGGTGGCGTTATTAGGAAAAATATCGCCTCATTTACAGATGAAGTTAATCTCGAAACAGGAATTTTCACTTCAATGAGCGGTATTGTCGATACATTGAATAAGCTTCGCGTAGAAAGTTTCAGCTACTCTAATCACCTATATAAGTCGGGCTTTATTACAACTCGATCAATCAAGAATGGTGAAGCACAAGAATGGGGAAATCCTATTGCAGAAATGATGTACGAAGGATTACGTTATTTTGCAGGCAAAGCCTCCCCAACTTCAGCGTTTAACGATGGTGTCAAGGATGGAACGGATAAAACACTCGGTCTTCCGCTTCCAAAATGGGTGGATCCCTATAGGACAACCGATGGCGGTTATGCACATTGCGCTAAACCATTACAGCTAGTTATCAGTGACATAAACTCATCTTATGATAGTGACCAAGTCCCTGGCAGTTATTTTAGTAGTTTCACCGGGGACTTAACTGGAATGAATGTCTCAGCCTTAGCGGATAATATCTGGGCTGGCGAATCTGAAGCAACCAATATATTTATTGGCCAATCTGGCACAAATAGTGACGGCACGCCTTCAGCAAAAACAGTCAATAGTTTTTCTAATATTCGAGGACTTGCACCCGAAGAGCCAACCAAACTAGGAAGTTATTACTCCGGCAGCGTAGCTTTGTATGGCAAAAAAAATGACTTAAATACCGTAAAAGGTGAGCAGAATGTAGATACCTTATCCGTAGCACTTGCCTCGCCATTACCGCGCATTACAATCCCTATTGCAGGTAAAACCGTAACGCTTGTCCCTTTTGCCAAATCCGTTGGTGGCAATAGTATTTCAAATAAAAAAGGCGATTTTCAACCAACCAACCAAATTGTCGATTTTTATATAGAGAAGATAGTTAATACTAATGCAGGGAATATGGATGCCAGTGTTAATGGCGGTCGCCCTTATGGTTTGTTTCGCATCAATTATGAAGATGTGGAACAAGCCGCTGATCATGATATGGATGCTATCGTTGAGTATATTTTTACAGTAAATGGCAGTAATCAGTTAGAGGTAGAACTAAACTCTACTTATGCGGCTGGCGGCATAGACCAACATATTGGTTATGTAATTTCAGGTACCACTCAGGATGGTACATACTTAGATGTGAGGGATGTACCTGATAATGCTTCAGACGGCGATGAAGATTACTTTCTGGATACTACGCCAAGCGGCATTTGGAATGACAACATTCCATTACCCCTATATAGCAAACGAACTTTTACTGTTGGTACGTCAGCATCTGCTAGCTTTATAAAACATGATCCTCTCTGGTATGCTGCAAAATGGTCAATGACAGATACAAATGAGAATGGCACTTTAGAAACAGACGAATGGGATACGGATAATGACGGCAGTCCCGATGGTTATTTCTTGGTGACCAATGCAGGTAAGTTAGAAACGCAACTGAACAAAGCATTTGCAGAAATTATTGCAAGAACGAGTTCATCTGCGGCTGTTGCAACTAACTCCACGAGGCTTGATACCAATACCAAAATATATCAAGCTCGCTTCAATAGCCGTGAGTGGAGTGGCCAATTATTAGCCTATGATTTAGATGATACTACTGGCGAAATTGGAAATCAGGTATGGGATGCAGCAGATCTCATCCCTGCAGAGAATAGCCGCAATATCTTTTCATATAATCCATTGGCTACTGGTAGTAGTAAAGGCATCGAATTCGAATATGCAAACCTTAATACAAAGCAAAAAGCCGCATTAAGTAAAGATGCTACAGGCACTGTTGATACGAAAGGGCTTCTTCGGACTAATTATATTAGAGGAGATCATAGTAATGAAATTCCTGACGGTTTATTTCGCCCTCGTACATCAATATTAGGTGACGTTGTCAATTCTGATCCTTGGTTTGTAGGTCAATCAGATAACTTAGGTTATAGCGTTTTAAACGGTACAGAAGGAACAAGCTATCCCGCATATTTAACCAGCAAAAAAACTAAAACAGCAATGTTATATTTCGGTGCTAATGATGGAATGCTCCATGCAATTGATGCCAATACAGGTATTGAAAAATTTGCTTATATTCCTGAAAGTTTAATACCTAAGTTAAATCTACTGGCTTCACCGCTTTATGGTTGTACAGGAACAAGTTGCATACCACATGAATACTTCGTAGATGGAGCCCCAAAGGCAGGAGATGCTTATATTAATTTGGGTTCTGGCAAGTCTTGGTATTCTATATTACTAGGTACTCTAGGTGGTGGTGGTAAAGGATTTTTCGCATTAGACATTACTAAGCCTACTAATGCCTCGACAACTGGGGCGCCAAATGCTTTCACTAATAGCAATGTAATGTGGGAGTTTTCGACAACTAATATTCCTAATGTGGATCCCATTGCGAATCCAGCTACATTTAATCAAATTACGAACAACATTGGTTATACAATATCCCAAGGTTCTATCGTTAGAATGAATAACGGTAAATGGGCTGCAATTGTTGCTAATGGTTATGAAAGCACTAATCAACGTGCCGTGTTATTTGTTATTGATATTGAAACGGGTGACATCATTACAATGATAGATACGGGCAAAGGCGGCTCAGGAAGTCCTAACGGTTTATCCACGCCTATTGCTGTAGATGAAAATAATGATGGAACCGTTGACTCTATTTTTGCTGGAGATTTGCTTGGTAATCTTTGGAAATTTGATATGGGCTCAACAACTGCCTCAGGTTGGAAAGTTGCATTCATAGGCGCTGATAGTAAACCTGCTCCCCTATTTATTGCTAAAGACGCTAATAATGTAACTCAAGCAATTAGTGCTAAACCTCAGGTTGGTAAGCATCCTGATGGTGGACTTATGGTCTATTTTGGTACAGGTAAATACTTTGAAGTAAATGACCAAGTTGTTAATGCTTCACCACAAGTAAATAGTTTTTATGCAATCCGAGATCAAAATGCAGTCATAACTTCTAAAACGAGCTTACAGGAACAGAAGATTCTATTTGAAACAACCATTGCT
Organism: Methylophaga sp.; assembly: GCA_011053005.1. Classification (GTDB taxonomy): domain Bacteria; phylum Pseudomonadota; class Gammaproteobacteria; order Nitrosococcales; family Methylophagaceae. Next base: position 34,902 of record DRHW01000017.1, on the reverse strand, counting down.
TCATTAGCAATAGATCTCCGCGTCACATCGGATACAGCCATTGACTATTCGACGCAGAAAGGTTGGTATATGGATCTTATATCACCAGTCAACAACGCCGAAGGCGAACGAGTAGTGTCATCCCCGATATTACGAGGAGGACGCGTTATTTTTGCTACTTTAATTCCTGAAAGCGATCCTTGTGGATGGGGTGGAACAAGCTGGTTGATGGAGCTCGATGCTGTTAATGGTCGAAGACTTTCGACATCGCCATTTGATATTAATGGAGATGGTAAATTTGATACTGCGGATTTGATACAATCTTATGATACTAATAAAGATGGCGTTATCGACTCTAATGACAATGTTGAAGTAAGTGGCATTAGAAAACATGACATTGGCATTATCAAAACACCAGGAATTGTTACCACTGAAGATGGAACCGAAATGAAGTATGTGAGCGGTTCGAGTGGTAATTTAGATAATATTAAAGAATCTAGCGGTGATCCTACTGGCCGTCAATCATGGCGCCAATTACGCTAACTTAAAGGTTTTTATAAATGAAAAAAAATGGTTTTACGTTAATTGAATTAATGATAACAGTAGCAATCGTTGCAATTCTTGCAGCGATTGCTTATCCATCTTATCAAGATAGTGTTCGTAAGACTAAACGAACAACAGCCCAAGCAGATTTAATGGAGGTTGCTAGTTTTATGGAGCGAAAATTTACTGAAAATAATACCTATGTTGGTACAACTATCGCGGCAACAGGTGTAACTAGCGACGACTATACCTTTACAAGTCCAATTCCAGATTTAACAGCAACGACTTATACCTTAACTGCGGTGCCTAAAGGAGCACAGGCTGATGATAGTTGTGGCACATTAACCCTTACCCAAACGGGTGTTAAAGGTGGGGACACTGCTAGTTGTTGGTAATTAATATCACAACTTAGCGTTGTTTACTAAAAACTAATTGTCGGCAACACACGATATAACCATTGCACACACACTAATGCAAAAATACCGGCAATTACGTCATCAACCATAATTCCTAAACCACCATGAATGGCTTTATCAGCTAGATTAATAGGCCATGGTTTTAATATATCGAAGAAACGAAATAGCACAAATCCAAGTAACATCCATTGCCAGCCAGCCGGTGCAGCGATCATGGTAATCAAATAACCGACAATTTCATCCCACACAACTGCTGAAGGATCATTTTGTCTTAGCCAATCTGCTGATTTTTGGCAAATCCAGATACCCGCTATAAAAGCGATGATAACAATTGCTAGATATATCGTTATTGGTAAATCTTGCATCAGCCAATAAATAGGTACGGCGGCCAATGTACCAAATGTACCGGGTGCTTTTGGCGCTAAGCCAGAACCAAAACCCAACCCAAGAAAACATGCTGGCCGTTTGGTTAATTCTCGAAATGTAATTTTAGACCGGGAAGTGATCATAACCAGTGCCTTTTAATGCAATCAGTGCATTATCATCATCAATAAAATATATGCCATCATCATCGGTAATAGTACCAATATGAGTGCAGAGTCCTTCCAAACGTTGTTCAATATGTAATGAATATTCTGCTGGTACCGTAAAACATAATTCGTAATCATCACCAGATTGTAAAGCAAAACGCTCTGCCATTGTTCTATCGACCTTTGACATAGTTGATGATAATGGCAGTTTTGTTAAGTCCAATCTAGCCCCTACTCGACTTTTATCCAGAATATGCCCTAAATCAGCTAATAAACCATCTGAGATATCAATGGCTGACGATGCAAGTCCAGCTAAATTCTGTCCAATTTCAAGTCTTGGTGTGGGTTGTTCTAAACGCTGACGAAGATAAAGCTTATCGTCTGTATTCAATGCCTCATCATCCCATTCTTGTAATTGCAATTGTAGGGCTGCGCCTGCATCACCCAGCGTGCCAGTAACGTAGAGCATATCGCCTACTTTGGCTGTATTTCGTCGTAATGCCTTCGTAGGTTCGACAAAACCATGTACTTGAATACTAATGGTGAGCGGGCCACGTGTTGTATCGCCCCCCACCAATTGAACACTATATTTTTTTGCTAGTTTAGCTAAACCTTGAGAAAAGCGTTTGAGCCAGTCTTCATTTAATTCAGGGAGCGTTAAAGCTAAGGTAAACCATGCAGCTTGGGCACCCATTGCCGCTAAATCACTCAGGCCTACAGCTAGACATTTATAACCTAGATGCTCGGGATCAACATCGGCAAAAAAATGAATATTTTCAACAAGAGTATCAATAGACACTGCAATCACATGGTCAGGGGGGCACTGTAATAAGGCGCAATCATCACCGATACCTAACAAAACATCGTCTCGTGACGCGGTTAGTTGCTGAAAATACTGTTGGATTAAAGAAAATTCGGAGAGTGCGGACACTTAATTAACCTCTTTAAATTGACAGAAAAATCCGACTACAGATCATATTGTGACTGCAGCCGGATTATAACTATAAAATTTATGGTTTAGTGTTGCGACGTGCTTTGGCTGCTTGATATTCAACCACGCGTAATTTAGAACCCATCTTATCTAAAACACCATTGACATAGCGATGGCCTTTTTCACCACCAAATGCCTTAGCTAACTCAACGGCTTCATTTAATACAACACGGTAAGGTACTTCAGGACGGTGGATAAACTCGTACACCGCCAATCTTAATACTGAACTTTCAACAGGATCAATTTCTGAAAGATTCCGGTCGACTGCATAGGCTAATTCACTATCTAATGTAGTAAGTTCTTTCGACACACCTTCCACTAATATGATGAAATATTTCTGATCCATTTTGTCAGAGTTCTCTGCACTGACAAAGTCTAAAGCATCTTTTGTGGTTGGTTCTTGTCCATTCACTAAAGCTTGATACAAGGCCTGCACTGCGGCACGGCGAGCATGAGATCGAGGTATTCCACCTGCCATATTATTTCCCAGTCCCAATTTGACGAAGCACATTAACCATTTCAATGGTGCCCATTGCCGCTTCTGCCCCTTTGTTACCTGCTTTCGTGCCTGCACGTTCAATGGCTTGCTCGATGCTATCTACAGTCAATACGCCAAATGCAACAGGGATATCAAGTTGTAATGTTAATTGACCAAGGCCTTTAGAACATTCGCCCGCCACATATTCAAAGTGAGGTGTACCACCGCGAATCACCGCGCCAAGTGCAATAATCGCATCATAATTTCCAGTGCGGCCCATACGTTGTACTGCTAATGGAATTTCAACTGCGCCAGGTACGCGAGCTAGATGAATATCACTTTCACTCGCCCCGTGACGGACTAAACAATCAATCGCACCCGAAATCAAATTATCAACGATAAAATCATTAAAACGACCTGCTACGATGCCTACTTTTAGCCCTTTGGCTGAGAAATCACCTGAAAATGTTGTGATATTTGTCATGATTATTAAAGACCCGATTTACGTAAAAAAGATATTGTACTTTGTTTAATAAATTAAACCTAACAGAACGCGATGACTAAAGCTAAGGATAAATAGTTGTTTTATTTTTTGCATGCGGTAAACCTGCCGGATCGGCATCAATGCTAAACCATTGATAAGGTTCGATATCGATGCGAACAGCCGTCAACTTCTCTCCCCACACTGCCCCACTATCCAGCGAGAAAACATTCCCATATTGGCCAGTTCCTAATGTAGACCAATGACCAAATACAATACGATCATTTTTAGAGGCTCGATTAGGCATGTCAAACCAAGGTTTTTGATCTGCCGGTCTATCTTTTGGGGCACCTTTAAACTTAAGTGCTAATCGACCATCATCGTAACAGTAACGCAGACGCGTGAAACAATTCGTGATAAATCGCAATCTATCCCAACCTTCTAATTTGTTTGACCATACTTTAGGTTTATTGCCATACATATGGCTAAAAAAATCACGCCAATTATCGCCTTGCAAGACAGTCTCAATTTCTCTTGCCCGTTCACAGGCATCAGCTACAGACCATTCTGGCGGTAAGCCAGCATGTAACATACTGAAATTTAACTGACTATCATGGTGAAACAAAGATTGATGACGAAGCCATGTCACTAGCTGTTCTCGATCATCAGCGCATAAGACAGAATCCATCGTATCCATACGATGTTGATGTTCGGTAATACCTGCGGCATTCGCTAATAAATGGAGATCATGATTTCCAAGAACAACTTTAACGGTTTCATTACCAAGATCCATTGCAAAGCGAATAACATCAGCTGATTTAGGACCTCGATTAACCAAATCACCCGCTAGCCAAATTTGATCAACTACTGGATCGAAATTAATGTGATCTAGTAGTTTTAGTAATTCATCAAAACAGCCTTGCAGATCGCCAATAGCATAAACAGCCATTTATTTTAACGACGTCGATATAGCGGTTCTGGTGTTAATGCTGTTGTTTGGTAACTTTCACTAAAGTAATCAAATGCAGCAAGAGCCTGCTCAATTTTCTCTGGTTCAGCTAGTTCAAAACTATTAATGCCTGATAATGACATGTAATGCAGCTGATCGTATAACACATCGCCTTGGGCGCGTATTTCACCAGTGAATTTATAACGGTCGCGTAATAAACGTGCAAATGAATAACAACGACCATCAGTAAAAGCAGGGAAAATAAGCACAATTAAAGAAAATTCCGCCAAATCTGGCACAATTTCTTCTAAAGGATCTTCCCCCGTTAAACGTATACCTAAACCACCTTGATGCTTTGCTAACGTTTCATGTTGTTCCTGCCAACGCGTGATTGAAACAGTGATATCACCAGCGACCAACGCCGCTTCATCATCTAAATGCAGCCAATTGTCTTCAACAATTGCTCGGTCTTTAATTATCTGCATAAACGCGCTCCTTAAACGGGTCGACCCCAACACGACGAACCGTGGCTAGGAATAATTCATCTTCATGGCGAAGTTCTTTAAATACTTCTAATAACGTAGCAACCGTATCAACTACTTCGTCTTTAGGAATTGCACGTCCTAAACGCTCGCCCAATGAAGCATCTGCTTCTGAACTACCGCCAAGCGTAAATTGATACCACTCTTCGCCTTTTTTATCGACACCAAGAATACCAATATGACCCACACTTTGATGAGCACAACCGTTCATGCAACCAGATATCTTAATTTTGATATCACCCAAGTCGTACAAATAATCTAAATTATCGAAACGTTCGTTGATTTCTTTGGCTAACGGAATAGATGTCGCATTTGCCAAACCACAGAAATCTAAGCCTGGGCAACAAATCATATCCGCCATTGTATTCATATTAGCCGCAGCTAAATTGTCAGCTTTCAGACGTAACCACAAGGCATGCAAATCACCTTGCTTAACATCGCCCAATAATAAATTTTGATTGTGGCTAGCACGAATTTCACCCATGCTAAATTCATCGGCTAAATCGGCAATAATATCTAACTGATCAGATGTTACATCGCCAGGTGGAATTAACGGTGCTTTAAGTGAGATATAAGCAATTTTATAGCCCGGAATTTTATGGTCACGCACGTTTTGTTTGACCCAACGAGCAAAGTCAGCATCTTTGGCTTGCATTTGAGCAAAACTGGCATCATCCATAGCACTAGTATCATAGTCAGGCACAGTGAAATGCTTCTTAACACGCTCTATTTCTTTTTCATCTAACTCTAATTGCTTGCGAATATGCACCCATTCTGCATCGACTAATTCACGAATATGACTTAAACCATGCTCCCGAACCGTAATTTTAATACGTGCTTTGTATTTATTATCACGTCGGCCTAAACGGTTATACACACGTAAAATAGCTTCAAGGTACGATAATAAATCTTTCTTCTCGAGGAATGGACGAATCACTTCACCCAATATTGGTGTACGACCTAAGCCACCGCCCACAAGTACTTCGAAGCCAATTTCACCTTCGTGATTTTTGACCAGATGCAATCCAATATCGTGTAATCGTGTCGCAGCGCGATCTGCTTTAGTACCAATAACAGCAATCTTGAATTTACGTGGAAGATAGGCAAACTCAGGATGAAAGGTCGACCATTGACGGATTAACTCACACCAAGGACGTGGATCTTCAATTTCATCAGCACAGACGCCTGCCAATTCATCTGTCGTTGTATTACGAATATCGTTACCACTGGTTTGAATAGAATGCATTTGTACCGTGGCCAATTCAGCCATAATATCAGGTACATCTTCCAGTTTAGGCCAGTTCATTTGAAAATTTGTACGTGTCGTAAAGTGCACATAACCTTTGTCAAAACGGCGTGACACATCGGCAATTTTACGCACTTGCTTTGATGACATTAGCCCATAAGGAACCGCAACGCGGTACATCGGCGCATGAATTTGAACATACAATCCATTTGCTAAACGTAATGGACGGAACTGATCTTCAGTCAATTCGCCGGCTAAAAAACGACGTGTTTGGTCGCGGTACTGCGCTACGCGCTGATCAATCATCGCCTGATCGTAGTTATCGTACTGATACATCTAAGCTCTCTAAACTATATAAATTAGTAGGCTATTATAGCTCCCCATGCCAATAACAGAAACATAAACTACTATTTTAATATTTAATTATTAACGAATAACCGATCTAAAACTAAGGTAAATCGAACGATCCCGCTGCTTAAACCGATTGACCAATATGCTTCAACTTAAATTTAGAATACGGCTCTGCGACAATCTATTCATTCAACTTTAAAGTGAACTGTTAGCGGAAATTTACTAATAGCAACGTGTTCACTCGTGAACTAAGATATTTTCAATATAAAAATATCGATCACTCCTTTTAAAAAAGTTTGTAATAACTTTGTAGATATTGAGTTGCCAAGGTAAGCTTAATTATCTATTTTCTTAATTCGAGGCATCATTAATTTATGTCTAAAAGATCGCGTCAAAAACATCGTATTTGGCTTATCATCGCCTTTATTATTGTTGGTTATGCTGCCAGTAAATATTCTCCAGAACAGCACGCTACCAATTCGATAGCTTTAACGTCAATAAACAATATTGAACAGCTTACCGACCAGCAGCAAAGCAATGTTCAATTAGAAATAACCGGTAAGGTTATTAAATTATTGACTGATGATTTAAGCGGCAGTCGTCATCAAAAGTTCATCATTAAATTAAGTGATGGTAAGACGATATTAGTCGCTCATAATATTGATCTCGCCCCTAGAATTGATACGTTAAAAACGGGCGATGAAGTCATTATTTATGGCGAATATGAATGGAATAACAAAGGTGGCGTCATCCACTGGACTCATAATGATCCTACTCATCGTCATCCAAATGGCTGGATTAAACATCAAGGTAAAACCTACCAATAAATGACCAATTTTCTGCCATTAAACCGAAGTTTTCCACCTATCGCTGATCATCGAGCGAAGATTCTAATCCTTGGTTCGATGCCGGGTGTAAAATCATTAGAACAACAGCAATATTACGCACACCCACGTAATGCCTTTTGGCCGATTATGTCGGCAGTATTTGGGATAGATCGAACACTAGATTACGGCAAACGCTGCCAATTATTAGTCGATAATCAGGTCGCCATTTGGGATGTCTTACAAGCTTGCCAACGTCAAGGTAGTTTAGATCAAGCGATAAATACCGCCAGCATGGTCGCCAACGATTTTAATTTATTTTTACAACATCATCCTGCCATAACTAAGATTGTGTTTAATGGCGCAAAAGCTGAACAGGTGTTTAAACGGCTGGTATTACCAACATTAACAGCGTCACAAAAAACCATTGCTCGCTTGCTTCTTCCTTCAACCAGTCCTGCTCATGCCAGTCGTTCATTTGATGATAAATTAGCTGTTTGGCGACAAGCACTGATCGACTAAGATTTTAAAAACACCACGTACAAACCTTCATGCACACCACACAAGCCCTCTTCTGTTTCAATTTCCGCCGTTAACGTTAACCGTGCTTTGCTTTTTTCTTTTAACGTCTTAAGGAATAAGTCGAATTCAGCGATGCTTGGTAATTGGCATGTTGCCGTGAAATCAGACGTTACAGGCTTTGTAAAATCATAACTGCTTTTTTGAATAACTAAATCATTGTTAATGCCAAGCTGTTTAAGCTTAAGAAAAATCAACGCCCATCCAGTCAAAATACCAATCGCCGCCTGACTGCCGCCAAAAGCCGTACCATGCAGGTTTTTGTTTGATGCTAATGGCGCAGAGATAATGACTTGTTGGCCATCAAAAGACAGGATTTTCACGCCCAGATGAGCGGTGATTGGGATATGCTTTTGTATATAAATAAGGTCTTGTTCCAAATCCATATATTTTCCTTGTTGATATAAAAAAGCCGGATATCAATCCGGCTTTTTTATTTTTAAGATTAAAGATTGAAGTTAAATTAAGTCACTTAAATCTTTGGCATCCCAATGTGGGAAATGCTTTCTAACCAAGGCATTAAATTCAAGCTCAAATGCCGAGAACTGATCAGCCGATAAAGCATGCGATGATGAAACATTAACCGCTTCAGTAATCATACCCGCACCAATCGTGACGTTGGTTAAACGATCAATAATAATAAATGACCCCGTGCTTCGATTACGTTTATAAGCATCAAATACCACAGGTTTATTTAATGAAAATTCACAGACACCAATTTCATTAAGACGTAATTCACTGGCCGTATTTTCAGCCAAGGTGTTTACGTCAATTTGACTATCAATCCTCGTCAATACGCCAGCGCTATCACTTACGCCGACTTTGAAGTTATATTGTTTGCCACTGACTAATGGTTTTTCAGTCATCCAAACCACGGTGGCTTTAAACTGACTTGTTACATGTGGCTGATGATCACGTTGCACAATCATATCACCACGGCTTACATCCACTTCATCATTAAGCGTAACCGTAATGGCTTGACCGGGAATAGCTTGCTCTAAGTTACCATCGTAAGTCACTAATGCTTTAACCGTTGTTTCAACACCTGATGGCAAAATAGTCACTTCATCACCCGGTTTCAAAATACCAGAAGCTAAAGTTCCGCAATAACCTCTGAAATCAAGATTAGGACGATTCACATATTGCACAGGAAAACGAACATCTTGCACATTAGCATCGCCAGCAATTTCAACATTTTCTAACAATTGCATTAAGGTTTCGCCGTCATACCAAGGCATATTTTCGCTTTTGTTCACAACGTTATCGCCCACCAATGCTGACAGTGGCACGTAATGCACATCTTCCATTTCTAGTTCACGGGCAAACTCACTGTATTCTTTACGAATATCGTTATAAACCTGTTCGCTATAGTCTTTAATATCCATTTTATTGATGGCAACAACGATATGTTTAATGCCTAATAAATTAGCGATATAACTATGGCGACGCGTTTGTGTTTGCACGCCGTATCTAGCATCAATCAAGATTACTGCAAGCTGGCAATTCGATGCGCCTGTTGCCATATTACGAGTGTATTGTTCATGGCCCGGTGTGTCAGCAATGATAAATTTACGTTTAGTCGTTGAGAAATAACGATACGCAACGTCAATAGTAATACCTTGTTCACGTTCTGCTTGCAAACCATCCACCAGCAACGCTAAATCGACAGCTTCGCCTGTTGTGCCTGACTTCACGCTATCTTTCGTTACGGCTTCTAACTGATCTTCGTAGATCATTTTTGAATCGTATAACAAACGACCAATTAAGGTACTTTTGCCATCATCCACGTTGCCACAGGTTAGAAAACGTAACATTTCTTTATTTTCATGTTGCTTTAAATAAGCATCGATATCGGTTGCGATTAGGCTGTCCGATTGGTAATTATTATCCGTACTGCTCATTAGAAGTAACCCTCTTGTTTTTTCTTCTCCATCGATCCTGATTCATCATGATCAATAGCGCGACCTTGTCGTTCTGACGTCGTGGTTAATAACATTTCTTGAATAATTTCAGGCAAGGTTGAGGCGTTAGATGACACTGCGCCCGTTAATGGGTAACAACCTAACGTTCTAAAACGCACTTTTTCCATTTTAGGCACTTCGCCTTCTTTTAATCGCATGCGATCATCATCGACCATGATCTTCATACCATTACGTTCAACCACAGGACGTTCTGCTGCGTAATATAACGGCACGATAGGAATGCCTTCCAAATGGATATATTGCCAAATATCAAGCTCAGTCCAGTTTGATAATGGGAAAACACGAATGCTTTCGCCTTTATTCACCTTGCTGTTGTAGGTATTCCATAATTCAGGACGTTGTTGTTTAGGATCCCAGCGATGATTTTTATCACGAAATGAATAAACGCGTTCTTTAGCACGTGACTTTTCTTCATCACGACGCGCGCCACCAAATGCCGCATCAAAACCATGTTTATCTAAGGCTTGTTTCAAGCCATCCGTTTTCATGATATCGGTATAACGAGCATGATCAAATGGGTTGATGCCATCATCAATACCTTGCTGGTTGCTATGGACAATCAAATCTATGCCCAGCTCTTTCACCAAATTGTCCCGAAACTGAATCATTTCCTTAAACTTCCATGTGGTATCAACATGAAGTAAAGGAAAAGGCGGTTTGCCTGGCGCAAAGGCTTTCATCGCTAAATGCAGCATCACCGCTGAGTCTTTACCCACAGAATAAAGCATCACCGGATTATCAAACTCCGCGGCTACTTCTCGCATAATATGGATGCTTTCAGCTTCTAGCTGTTGTAGATGTGTTAACTGTTTTTTAGTCATAAAATTCTCTAATTATTTCGCTTTAACGTGTAAACCACATTCTTTAGATTCCGGATTTTCCCACCACCAACGGCCAGCGCGAATATCTTCTCCTGCTGTAATCGCGCGGGTACAAGGTTCACAACCAATACTGGCATAGCCTTGGTCATGTAATTTGTTATAAGGCACATCAAAAGCACGAAGATAAGCCCATACATCACCATTTGACCATGCCGTTAATGGACTGAATTTTTGCAGACCATGATCTTCGTCGCGTTCTGATACAGGTAATTCACTGCGTGTTACCGCTTGTGAACGACGCATACCTGTTAACCATGCTTTTTTTCCAGCCAGAGCACGTTGTAAAGGCTTAACTTTTCGAATGCCACAACACTGTTTTCGTAATTCAACACTGTCATAAAACGCATTCGGACCTTGTTGCGTTACAAAGCTTTCAATATCTGACGCATCAGGAAAATATACTTTGACCTCACGATTGTAACGCGCCTTAGCCAGTTGCATTACTTCATAAGTTTCTTTTGGCAAGCGCCCAGTATCGAGCGTGAAAACCTCAATCTCTGGTGCAAATTTACAAATAAGATCCATTAACACCATGTCTTCTGCACCATAACTGGATGCGAGTGTCGCTGGCTCATAATCCGCTGCAATTTCTGCTAATACTTGTTTGACGTCTTCAATCTTAGCCGCTAATTTTTCACTAATATTACTCATATTCTTTTTATTACCTTAACCGTTGTGGTCAATGATTGTGTCGACTCTATCTCACAATCTTGTCCATCTTGACGCAAACTTTTCATTACATCTTCCACTGCATCACCATTATTAATCTTAAAGATGATGGCTTGATCTTGCGCCATTTTACTGAGTATTTCTCGCGCTTTAATGTAATGCATTGGGCAGCCATATAGAGTCAAATCGACGCTTTCAATTACATTAGACATTTAATTCCGACTCCTAATAATATTACTGCTAACAAACGTCTCATTACTTGATCAGGTATTTTAACCCCGATGTGACTACCAATATAAATACCCGGTAATGATCCCATCACTAAAAATGATAATAATGACCAGTCTACCGTTCCTACTGCCGAATGACCTAAACCTGCAATCGCAGTCAACGGAACCGCATGAGCAATGTCAGTGGCAACAATTTCTACCCCTTTCATTTTTGGATATAAAAACAACAAAATCACCGCGCCTAATGCACCTGCACCAACCGATGACAACGTCACCATCACGCCCAAAAAACCACCGGTTAATACCGTTGCGATTGCTTTATGTTTTTCATCTTGGCGCATGCTATATAGAGCATTGACCACAGGATGACCCGCTTGTGCTCTCATAACGCGGCCCAACCAACCTTTTAATAATAAAGCGCTGGACGTTAAAATAAGAGCAAGACCTAACACGGTCGTAATTAAACCACTATGTTCGCCTTTGCCAACGCCGGCGTTACTTAAAAACCATAAGGTTATTAATGTTGTCGTGACGCTGCCCATTGCTAAGCGCTTAACGACTTGCCAATGTACAACCCCATGTCGCCAATAAGACCACACGCCGCCAGCCTTCGTTATCGCTGCAAATAATAAATCTGTACCGACCGCAACAGCAGGTTGCACTGCAAAACCAAAAATAAGAATCGGCGTCATCAATGAACCACCGCCGACGCCTGTCATACCGATCATTATGCCTACAGCCAATCCAGCTAATGTATATCCCCATTCCATCTTATGTTAGTGCCTGCGACATATAAAAAGGTGACAAGTTTACCATCACACCATATGCTATCGAATGAATATTATTAACTATTGTTATAACTAAAAAGAATATAGCCATGAAGCTTCAACAATTAAAGTATGTGCGTGAAATTGCCCGTCGTGGTCTAAGCATCTCCGCGGCTTCAAATGCTATGCACACTTCACAACCCGGCGTCAGCAACCAAGTGCAGCTGCTTGAAGATGAATTAGGTCTGCAAATTTTTGAGCGCCATGGCAAACGGTTAACTGGCTTAACGCCATTTGGTCAATTAGTTATTAAAATGGCTGATCGTGTATTACTTGATGTTGAAAATATCCGCCAGCTCGCCGCCGATAGTAAAAATGATCAACTTGGCACGTTATCTATAGGTACAACTCACACTCAAGCTCGCTATGCTTTGCCCAAAGCGATTAAAGCATTCTCGCAACATTATCCCAAAGTGCATTTAAATATGGTGCAAGGCACACCGACTGAAATTGCTGAAATGGCGGCGACCGGACGCGTTGATATTGCGATTGCAACAGAAGGTTTAACCCAATTTGATGCGCTGGTTATTTTGCCGTGTTATGAGTGGAACCGTTCGCTGGTTGTACCGCCTGGACACCCTTTATTATCAGAGAAAAAACTCACACTAAAAGCCATTGCTGACTATCCACTTTTGACTTACGCAATGGGCGTAACGGGTCGAGCACAACAAGATCAAGCTTTTATCGAGCAAGGTTTAACACCTAACGTGGTGTTCACTGCAACCGATGCCGATGTTATAAAAACCTATGTCGAATTAGAATTGGGGATTGGCATCATCGCCAGTATGGCATTTGATGCAGCAAAAGATGCCCCGCTACAATCATTAGATGTAAGCCATCTATTTAAACCAAGCACCACTTATATGGGGATCCGTCGCGGTAGCTATTTACGTGGTTTCAGCTATGCTTTTATCGAACATCTGGCACCGCATCTGACCCAAAAACTGGTCGAAAAAGCCATTATTTAACACTAATAAATCAGGATAGTTACGTGGATATTTTTGAGCCGATTAATGACTCACAAGCGTTATTAATCATACTTGCAGATGCGATTAGTCGTAATAATGAGTTAGAAATAACGGCAAATATTCACGCACTTGGCTTGCATTTAGAACAAATAAAAACCAATACATCTTTTTTACAACAGCAACTAACCCAGCTCAGTAAAAATCAAAACGGTGCTTTGAAACAAACCTCGTCCATTATTGCTAAGCCAGAACTAAAGTCAGGCTGTTATATTTTTTCTGGTGAAAAAGGCTTTTTCTGCCCAAGATGTTATGACAATCACGGCAATAAAGTCGCCACCACTCGGCTAAATAGCAAACAACGAATTTGCCCCGTCTGTAGAACGAGCCTGAAATAACCCCATTCTAAAAAAGCGTTATTCAACGTTTTTTGTTCAGCATTTTAGAATCGATGTAGTCAAAACAAGTCATCTTCAAAATCAATCCATTACTAACGACGCGGTTAAAAACACAAACAAATCATGGCTAAAAACAGTAGCTTGGCGTATAATTCGACACACATTTGATGGCTAACTAAGCCATTCTGAAATGTAAGCCTAGGGGCGGCCATTGTGCCTGAGATTTTCTTATTAAAAGAATGAACCCTATGAACCTGATCCAGTTAATACTGGCGTAGGGACAGGCCGAGATACTGCATTCGCACTTTGTCATGACGTGTATTCAATGAATTATCCCCTGTCCTTTTTATATCTTAAAAAGGCCAACAATGAAGTTTAAGTTTTTACCCGCCGCCATCGCAGCATTACTTCCCAGCTATACCCTTGCTGACACTGCTGAAGTCGAACTTCCAGCCATGGTGATCAATGCTGATTTTCGTCCCAATACAGCCCAAGAAACTCCCATCAGTTTAACCACCATTAATAGCGATACTATCGAATCTCGTGGTGCTCAGCATCTTGAAGATGTCTTAAACCTCGCGCCTAACGTCAATGTTTCAAGTGGTGCCTCACGTGGCCAATATTTCCAAATTCGTGGCATCGGCGAACGTAGCGAATTTAAAGCACCGCTTAATCCTTCTGTTGGTTTGATGATTGATGGTATCGATTTTAGCCGTATTGGTGGTGCCGCAACCTTATTCGATGTTGAACAAGTTGAAGTTTTACGTGGTCCTCAAGGTACGCTTTTCGGCACCAATGCACTTGCTGGCGTTATCAATATGCAAAGCAAGCAACCTACGAATGATCTTGATATTCATGTTGAAACAGGCATTGCTCAATATGGAACGCAAGATTTTGGTGTCGCAGTCGGCGGCGCTTTAGTTGAAGACAAATTACTAGGTCGGTTTTCAATCAACAGCCATCAATCTGATGGTTATATAAAAAATGACTTTTTGAATCGTGATGACACTCAAGATCAAGATGAAGTCACAGCAAAAGGCCATTTAAAATGGTTGGCTAGCGATCGCTTAACCGTCGATTTGAATTTAATACACCTTAATATTGATAATGGTTACGATGCCTTTGCATTTGATAACTCACGTCGTAGTCAAGCAGATCAACCCGGTGAAGATAGCCAAAAAACAGATGCTATCGCACTAAAAACAGATTGGCGTGCAAGTAGTTCAGTCCAGCTCCAAACGGCTTTAACCTACTTAAACTCCGACAGTGTTTATAGTTATGACGATGATTGGGTTAATAATCCAATTTATGATGCATTTGACGAATATAATCGAAGCAGAATTAATCGCTCTGTAGAGATCAAAGCCTTATCGAATGAAGATGGTTGGATATTCAATAACAGCACTGAATGGGCAGTTGGGTTTTATCACTTAGCCCAAGATGAAAAATTAGATAGGAACTATACTTATAGCAATTTGGATAATGATTATAAAACTGAAAACATCTCTATCTTCGGTCAACTTGATAGCCACCTAACTGATAAATTAACGCTCATTTCGGGCTTGCGCGTCGAATATTTCACAGCTGATTATTCCGACTCAAATGCAATCGATAAAGAGATAGATGAAGTCTTATTTGGTGGGAAATTAGGCTTAAATTATCAATTAGAAGAAAACCAACTTATCTATACCTCGTTATCACGTGGCTACAAATCAGGAGGTATAAATAACAGTACAAAGCTACTCCCAACACAACTAAAATTTGATAATGAATATATGTGGAATTTAGAGACAGGTCTGAAGTCACTTTGGCTTGATGGCGACTTAATGACAAGCATTAATGCTTTCTATTCACTACGACGTGATGCACAAGTAAAAACCTCCGTTGCGGTTGCCGGCAAGTTTAAAGACTATTTAACCAATGCAGCTAAAGGCACCAATTATGGTATCGAAGCAGAAGCTGATTGGTCGGCATCTGACAAATTACGTATTTTTGCTTCTTTAGGTTTACTGAACGCGACTTTTGAAGAATACGATAATCCCGATCCCGATGCTTACAATGCTAATGGTCGACGCCAAGCGCATGCACCGGCTTATCAATTTAGCTTGGGCAGTGAAATATACTTAACGTCAAACTGGACATTTAGGGCCAATATTGAAGGTAAGGATGAATTTTATTACTCCAATAGCCATGCTTCAAAATCAAGCTCTTATGCCATCGTCAACTCAAATTTAGATTACAAACAAGGCGACTGGAAAGTCTCTTTATGGGCTCGTAATTTGTTTGATAAAGACTATTACACTCGGGGGTTTGAATTCGACAACACTCCACCATTATATGATGGTTCAAATACCAATACTTACACACAAACTGCCCAACCTCGCGTAGTCGGTGTAAACCTAACTTGGGATTACTAAGTCAGATCACTTTTTAAAGGGTTCTTCACGAGCCCTTTTTTCTTTCAAAATAAGGAAAACTTATGCGTATTTCAATCGATATTAGTCTTTATCCTCTG
This sequence comes from Methylophaga sp., assembly GCA_011053005.1. Taxonomy (GTDB): domain Bacteria; phylum Pseudomonadota; class Gammaproteobacteria; order Nitrosococcales; family Methylophagaceae. The sequence continues at coordinate 18,526 of DRHW01000017.1, read as the reverse complement.
ACCGAAGGTTTTGTTGAACCGATCTTAGCCTTCATCGATAAACTAGAAACTAACCCAAAACTTATCGTGAAACGTAATAGCTTAAGCACTCAAGTATTTGGTGAATATCGTGATGTCATGGATATGATGGATGCGGAAATTGAACAAGTATTCAAGGTCATGCCACACAGTGCCTTTGTCTTAAAAATGGTCGGCACAGACCGCGCTGATGTGGTTGATAAATAGATATGTCTGATTGGCTAACGTTCATTGTTGATGCCTTTGCCGTCATGTCGGGCTGGGAAATTTTCGCCGCCCTACTTGGCATGGCTTACATTATCTTTGCTTCGAGAGAATCACAATGGTGTTGGCCAATCGCCTTTACCAGCACACTTATTTACACCATCTTATTTTGGGAAGGCCAGCTTCCCATGCAATCCTTCCTCCATTTCTACTACATGGGTATGGCGATATATGGTTATACCTTATGGCGAAAACATGGTGCCACTGAAGATAAGCTAGCCATCACCAGTTGGTCGTGGACGAAACAACTGACCTTTCTAGGCATAGGTACATTGCTCAGTGCAATCACCGCCTATTACCTAGCCACAACCCAGACATCACAGCATCCATATCTTGATGCTGGCATAACGATTTTCTCTGTTATGAATACCTGGTTAATGGCGAAAAAAGTGTTACAAAACTGGCTGTATTGGGTGGTCATTGATGGCGCTGCTATCGCGTTGTATGCTCAATCTGGTTTTTACGCTACGGTCATCTTATTTTCTGTTTACACTATCCTTGCAACTGTCGGCTTCATCAACTGGCAAAAACTTTATCGACTACAAAGTAGCTAACGCAAAGGCGTTGTAGCAAGGAGTAATGATGCAAAACATACAGCCATTTCAAAACCAACATCCACAGATTGCAGAATCGGTTTATATTCACTCTGCCGCCAGCGTAATTGGTGAGGTTGAAATTGGCAAAAACAGTTCTATTTGGCCCGGCACAGTGATTCGCGGTGATGTGAATTTTATTCGCATTGGCCAAGGCACTAATATTCAAGATCTCAGTATGCTTCATGTCAGCCACAAATCGAGCTGGCAGCCTGAAGGTTCCCCACTGATTATCGGCAATAACGTCACCATTGGTCATCAAGTGTTATTACATGGTTGCACGATAGAAGATGAATGTTTAATTGGGATGGGCAGCATTGTGATGGACAATGTTGTGGTGCAAAAACACGTCATGCTCGCCGCCGGTAGTTTAGTACCTGAAGGCAAAGTATTAGAAAGTGGTTATTTATATTTAGGTCGCCCGGCTAAACGGATTCGTCCGTTAACCGAAGATGAAATCGTCCATTTTATGTATTCAGCGAATCATTATATTAAGTTAAAAAATCACTATCTGACATAAGCCAAATTGTATTCATCGCTTCAATAAAATATCAACCGCATCAATTGAAAATCGTCAGCTTCACCCCCATGTCAATCTATTCAAACCCACAATCCTTAACTAATAGGTGCATGTCATGTTTTATGAATTAACCGTCGTACAATTTAGCAAAATGCTCAACAATTTAAGCGCCATTCTTGAAAAAGGTGAGCAGTTTGCCGAATCTAAAAAGTTTGATGTCGAAGTGTTGCTCAATTCACGTTTAGCTGCTGATCAATTTAACTTAATCCGTCAAGTACAAATTGCCTGCGACACCGCAAAATTAGGCGTAGCGCGTTTAACTGGCACGGTCGATTCTGCACCTAAACATGACGATACCGAAACAACACTGGCCGAACTACGAGCTCGTATCCAATCAGTATTAAGCTATTTAGCTGGCTTTAAAGCTGAAGATTTTGCCAATTCTGCGACACAAAAAGTGTCTCAAGCTCGCTGGGAAGGAAAATATGTAAATGGTGAAGAGTTTGCCATTCAACATGCCATTCCAAATCTTTATTTTCACATAACAACCGCTTATGCCATCTTGCGTCACAACGGCGTAGAAGTTGGTAAAAAAGATTATTTAGGCGCAATGCCTTACAAATCTTAATTCGGTTTAAGGAGCAAAAACACGCTTCATTAAATGTCACATAAGGTCTTTAAACTGTAGCTGATTGACGATTTATACCTGTCAATCAGCTTAGTGACCGTTAAAACGGCATGTTTTTATCTCACTTTTAATACGAGACCTTATGAAAGATCACCTTACAAAATCACCTGAACTTGAATCTTTGATTGCTAATGTTCTAAGTCGACGTACCTTCTTACAATCGGCCGGTCTCGTTGGCGCAGGCACTTTTTTAGCGGGCATGCCGATTAAACAAGCATTTTCTGCCGCGCCATCAACACTGTTCGATTTTCAATCAATACCCGCCAGCACAAGTGATACAGTGATCGTGCCGAAAAATTATCGAGCGGAAGTGCTTATTTCTTGGGGCGATCCGCTCTTTCCCAATGCACCACCATTTGATCCTTCAGGTAAAGGTAATGCCGCATCACAAGCACTCCAATTTGGCGATAATAATGACGGCATGTCGTGTTTTCCACTCAGCGCCGATCGTGCTTTGATGGTGGTCAACAACGAATACACCAACCAAAAATATTTATTTGATCATGATGGCAGTTCATTGACTGCCGATGATGTAGCTAAAAGTCAGGCAGCTCATGGCATTTCAATCTTTGAAATTATTCGTAAAGATTCAGCATGGGCTTTAGACCAAAACGGCAAACTCAATCGACGGATTACTGCCAATACACTGATGCACATGACTGGTCCAGCGGCGGGTCATCGATTATTAAAAACACAAGCCGATCCAACAGGCACTCAAATTTTAGGTACGTTTAATAATTGCTCAAATGGCAAAACGCCGTGGGGAACCTATTTAACCTGTGAAGAAAACGTCAATTTCAATTTTGGCAGCATCGCGCCACATCAGCAAAGTGCCGAACAAAAACGTTATGACATTAAAGGTGATAAATCATATTACCAATGGGAACAACATGATCCCCGATTTGATATCGTCAAAAATCCTAATGAACCCAATCGCTTTGGTTGGATAGTCGAAATCGACCCGATGAACCCTGATTCCATTCCACAAAAACGTTCAGCATTAGGTCGTTTTAAACATGAAAATGCAGCGATTACCGTTAATAAAGATGGTCATGTCGTTGTTTACATGGGCGATGACCAAAAAGGCGAACATATCTATCGCTTTGTTTCTAAAAATAAATTTGACGAAAACAAGCCACAACAAAATCGTGATTTACTGGAAGAAGGCACGCTTTATGTCGCAAGATTTAATGGCGAATTTGATGCATTACGTGGTCGTGGCGAATGGTTAGAATTAACGCATGGCAAAAATGGCCTGACCACAGAAGCAGGTTTTGCCGATCAAGCTGAAGTACTAATTTATGCTCGAAAAGCCGCCAGCATTGTTGGCGCGACCAAGATGGATCGCCCTGAATGGATTGCCGTTCATCCCGATCAATCTACTGTTTATTGCACCTTAACTAATAACAGTGATCGCGGTTCCGCAGATCAACCTGTGAATGGTCCTAATCCACGACAAGATAATAGCTACGGTCAAATTGTCCGTTGGCATCCATTATTAGGCGACCACACTAATAATGAGTTTGAATGGGATTTGTATTTGTTAGCTGGAAACCCAAGTGTTTATCACGATGCTCGTGCGGGCACGTCTAATGTTACGCCAGATAATATGTTCAATAGTCCCGATGGAATAGGCTTTGATGCCGCTGGTCGCCTGTGGATATTAACCGATGGTAAAGATAGCAATAAAGGTAAATTTGCCGGTATGGGTAATAACCAAATGTTATGCAGCGATCCAAATACGGGTGAAATTCGCCGTTTTATGACTGGCCCGATTGGTTGTGAAATTACGGGATTATGTTTCAGTGAAGACAACAAAACCTTATTTGTCGGCATCCAACATCCCGGTGAAGATAAAGCCCCTTCCCACTTTCCAGCAGGCGGCAACAGCAAACCACGTTCTTCGATCATGATGATTCATCGTGAGAATGAGAAGTCGTTTGCTGAGTGATTAATTGGTCTTGAATACTCCACCTTATTTCCAACTTTCTAAACTCTATCCGATTGTTAATTTTCATGACGTTAAATGATGAGATAAAACCTGTCACTGTCTTTAACTATAGAATTAAAAGGTGATAAATTGTTCTGAATATTGAGTTAGTCGGCATAAGGAAATCCAATGTTTCAAATAGGTAAAGAATACAAACGAAAGAAAGATATTCATGGCCAATATGGCGGCCAGGAACAAGGTGGAATATCTACACCTAAGAATCATGCTGTTATATTCCTATTCACCTCTGATACAGGTGAGCAACTTGGATATAATGATGAATATCGGGATGATGGCATTTTCTGGTATACCGGCGAAGGCCAAATCGGCAATATGAATATGGCATCAGGTAACAAAGCCATATTAGAACATGCTCAAAATAGAAAAAGGATCTATGTCTTTGAATATATCAGAACAGCATTTGTCCGTTACATAGGTTCGGCTGAGTGTTTAGGCTATCATGAAGAAACTCGCCCTGATAGAGAAGGCAATGATCGAACAGTTTTTGTCTTTCACTTAGATATTGATTCAATAGAAATTAAAGATCATATTTCTGAACCTAAACCAATTTATAACTCAAATGATCTGAAAGGACTAAAAAAGAAATCTATCAAGGAGCTTCGTGAAGCAGCACTAACTTCAAGTCCCAAGAGTTCTAGTCCTAAAGAAAAACGAGAATCAGCCTGCTACCGTTCTCAAGCATTAAAGCTATATGTGATTTGTCGCTCTAATGGTATTTGTGAAGGCTGCGGTTCAAATGCACCATTCAAGACTAATAAAGGACCTTATCTTGAGTGTCACCATGTGCATAGGCTCGCAGATGGTGGTCCAGATCATCCCCAAAATGTCGTTGCCTTATGTCCTAATTGCCATAGAAGAGCTCATTTTTCTCAAGATTCGGAAACTTTTAATAATCACCTGAAAGATGTAGCAATTAAAGTTGAAAAAGTTGCTATACAACAAAACATACAGATCACTTAAAACAAGAATATTGGTTCCCTTAAAAATAAATGTAGTTCATAAAATCAAAGGCAAAAAATCATGGAAATGGATGAATCACTAAACGTATTTGGTGAAAAATTAGAAGAAAGTCATGGCAATCCTGTTACGGGATTTTTTCGGGATAATTGCTGCAATACCAGCAAAGATGATGTCGGTTCGCATACTGTTTGTATCGAGGCATCGAAAGAGTTTTTAGAATACTCGCGATTTCGCGGTAATGATTTATCGACACCAATATCGGACTTTAATTTTCCGGGATTACGACCAGGCGATATGTGGTGTTTATGTGCTGCTCGCTGGTTAGAAGCCGAACAAAATAAAATGGCGCCGCGTGTGTTCCTGAAAAAAACGCATATCAAAGCCTTAGAAATAGTGCCGTTGGCGTTATTAAAACAATACGCGGCTGACTTAAACTAATCTCACTGACTTGGATTGGCCTCGATTATTTATCCCACATATCGCGTACGTTTGTTCTGTCTAATTCTATCTTTAATGATTGTCCCGACATGAGAATTTCTATTAGGGATAGAATCAGCGAGAGCACCATCGCCACTAAGCTCACAATAAAAAGCACTTCGCCGATGAGCTGTTTTTCCCAAAACAACGTCAGCATCGCAATAACACAAAACATAAAAGACAACACGCCGAAGACCTGCATATATTTAATCAAGATTATTCGAAAATGCAGATTTCGGATCTGATCGATTCGGTTCTTGCCATCATCTTTTTTAAGCTCATTATTGAGTGTTCGAATGACGCTAGACAAGGCTAAATATCGATTGGTATAGGCCAAAAATAATAGCGAAATACCTGAAAACATAATGGCGGGATCAGTAATATTTAAAAGCATGTTGTGTCCGTCTCGGGAAAGATTAAGTCGTTATTCTAACTAAAATCTGCCGGACTTACTTTTGGGAATAATGACTAATCTGAATGATGAATACCTTAATTGTTATTTTCGCCGATAAAAACCCATTAAAGATACCGTAATGTCATGTTTTTTTTACCGCCATCTAATCTCAGCGTTCATCCATTTTTCAATGTTTGTTTCACCCAAACTATTCATCAGAAATAACAACACGCGATAACAATATCGTTGTTGAGTTAAATCAGGCCAATCCGTTTTTGCTTGATAGCTTTGCTTAAAAATATCTGCTTGATGTTGGCTCAGCTGATACTCCAACAACACTAACTCTAATTCTCTCGGGCCAATTACAAAGGCATCCATATCAACAATGGCTGATAACTTACCTTGTTGATGTAACATTTGATCCCAACGCAAATCGAGCATAATCGGCGAAAAAGTATCGAGTTTTAATTGTGCCGCTTGTTGTAACGCTTGTTGGAGAATAGGTTCAGCAATGGAACTTGAATAATTTTTTGCCAATGTCTTTATAGGCTGTTGCAGCTTTATTGGCCATTGCTCGCTTAGAAATTCAGCATTATGAAATGCGCCCCAGTGTGAGCGTTTACTCTGATGGAGCTTGGCTAAATGATTAGCGAGTTGAATGACCATATCATCAGAAACATGTTCAACATCGACATCTTCGCCATCAACATATCGCGCTAAAACAAAAACTGATGCTTCGGAAGCAATAAACTCAGGGATCTGAAGTTCGCCGTGTTCACTGACAAAATCATGCGTTTTATCAATGTAGGCTAATGATGCCGGGAAATTGATAGCAAAGAGCTGATTCATGCCTCGCCAAAACGTTGAGGTTTCAACCGTTTGATGATTGCATAGTTTAAGCACCATCGGCCCATCGACCGTTTCACAATGCCAAAGCTGATGCGAGCTATCTTCAAATTTGGCCACCATCAGACTTGCCGGCTTAATCAGTGCAGGCAAGTTTTGTTGCTGTGATGGCGTTAAATTTGGGTAATTTACCAAGGTAATAAATCACCATTGGTATGCCAAAATGAACCGGTATTATCGAGATTTAATTCATCCATTCGCGCCAATAAACCTGATGCAGATTCATCAGTATCGATTAAACCATTATGTGATGTCATATCAGTACGCACATAACCTGGATGTAAAATCGCCACCGCAACACCGCGCGGTTTTAAATCAATAGATAATGATTTACCCACCGCATTCACCGCAGATTTCGACATACGATAACCATAACTACCACCGGAATCATTATCAGCAACTGAACCCATTCGGCTAGTAATAATGGCAACCTTACTGCCCTTTCCTAGATTATTAACTAAGGCTTGCGTGGTTAATAATGGTCCTAAACTATTTACTTCAAACATACGTTTGCAGCTTTCGATAGCATCGTCATCAAGCTCATCCATCGCAATGCCATTGGCAATACCTGCGTTATTAATCAGCCAATCAATGTGTCTACCTTTTAATTGAGTTGCCAAATTACTCAGACTTTTAAGGTCGCTTACTTCAACATTTTCAATAACGTCTACGCCTAGCGCATCGAGTTCTGGTGTAGTTTTGCGGCATGTTGCAATCACATCAAAACCATGTTGTTTTAACTGCGTTACTAACTCCAATCCAATGCCGCGATTGCTGCCTGTTACCAGTGCTGTTTTAGTCATTATTTACTCCTAATTGTTAACATTTTTTCTATCGATGGCGAGAGAATTACGCCCACTTCGGTTACTATGGCATCAATCAAACTGGCTGGTGTAACATCAAATGCCGGATTCAATGCCGGCACACCGTCAGGTGCAATCTGTTGACCATGAATAGTTGTCACTTCGTATTCGGGTCGTTGTTCGATGGGAATGTCATCGCCCGAAAGCAATTGCCAATCAATCGTCGATGTCGGTGCCACTACCATCATTTTCACGCCATGATATTTGGCTAATATTGCCAGCATATACGTGCCAATTTTATTGGCAACATCACCGTTAGCGGTAATTCGATCTGCACCAACAATAACCCAATCTAGTTTGCCTGTTGCCATTAATGCCGCAGCTGCGCCATCTGCTTGCAGGGTAACGGGGATATTATCTTGTTGCAACTCCCACGCGGTGAGTCTTGAACCTTGCAACCAAGGTCGCGTTTCATCAGCATAAACCTGTGCAATTTTCCCATCAGCATGAGCCTGACGAATCACGCCCAATGCCGTACCAAAACCGCCAGTGGCTAATGCGCCCGCATTACAATGCGTTAAAACAATACTATTTGGCGAAATAAGATCGGCGCCGAGTTGGCCCATCAAATGATTGGCGGCAATATCTTCTGCATGAATTTTTTGTGCTTCTTTTAATAAAGCCTGTTCGGCAGATTCATTATTCGGCAAGCTTTGATATAACGCCGTCATTCGCTGAATTGCCCAATGCAAATTAACCGCGGTGGGACGTGATGCGACCAATGTTGCTAATGGTGCATTCATCGATTGTTGCCAATTTTCTGCTGCTAACTTCCAAGCTTGTCGCGCGGCTAACACAACACCAAAAGCAGCAGTAATTCCAATTGCTGGTGCGCCTCGCACCACCATATCTTTAATGGCTAGAGCCACCTCATTAGAATCCACATATTGCAACCAAACTTGCTCGGCAGGTAATCGTCGCTGATCTAGTAAAAAGAGTGCATCATTACGCCAAATAATCGGCTGAATCGATGTCTTGTTTTTATCCAATGTCATCTCCTGTCTATGACGGTATAATCTGGGCTATGAAAAATGTCGATCTTATTATAAATGCTCGTTGGCTTGTGCCGGTCAATCGTTCGCAGCAAGTGTTAGAACATCATGCGGTGGTGATTAATGATGGCCGTATTGTAGCGCTAATTCCACAAGAACAGGCAAAGCAGAAATACACCGCCACCTCGATTCACGAGATGAATGGTCATTGCGTTATGCCGGGATTGATTAATAATCATGCCCATTCTGCGATGTCTTTATTACGTGGTTTGGCAGATGATTTACCGTTGATGACATGGTTAAATGATCATATTTGGCCTGCCGAAAAACGCTGGGTAAGTGATGCGTTTGTTGAAGCTGGCTCTGAACTTGCTATTGCCGAAATGATTCGCGGTGGCACGACTTGTTTTAATGATATGTATTTTTTCCCTGAAGCGACTGCACGGGTTGTTGACCAAAGCGGCATTCGCGCAACATTAGGCATGTTGGTGATTGAGTTCCCTTCTGCTTGGGCGAATACGGTTGAAGAATATCTTTATAAAGGTCAGCAATTACACGATCGCTATCGTCATCATCAACGTATTTCAACTGCTTACGCACCGCATGCGCCTTACACCGTATCTGATCGCACCTTAGAATCAATCATGATGAATGCAGAAGAATTAGATTTACCGATTCATATGCATATTCACGAAACAGCCGATGAAGTTGCACAAAGTATTGAACAATATGGCATGCGGCCCTTAGAAAGATTAAAAAAATTAGGCTTATTATCGCCACGCTTAATCGCCGTTCATATGACACAGTTAAATGAACAGGAAATAAGTTGGTGTGCAGAATCTGGCGTTCATATTGCTCATTGTCCAGAATCAAATCTCAAGTTAGCGAGTGGTTTTTGCCCAATTGCTAAGTTATCCGAGCAAGGCATTAACGTGACGATTGGCACTGATGGCGCGGCTTCGAATAATGATTTGGACATGTTTGCCGAAATGCGTCAAGCCGCATTACTTGCTAAAGCCGTGGCACAAGATGCAAGCGCAATTCCCGCTTATACAGCCTTAGAAATGGCGACGATTAATGCGGCAAAAGCGTTAGGCATTGATGCTATTACCGGTTCTCTTGAAGTCGGCAAAGCCGCGGACATCATTGCCGTTGATTTAAGCAGTTTAGAATCACAACCTTGTTATGATGTTGTGTCGCAACTTGTTTACGCCACAGGGCGTGATAAAGTAAGTGATGTGTGGGTTGATGGTGTGCAATTATTAAAAGATCGTCAACTGACCACCTTAAATAAAGCAAAAATAATCCAAAATACGCACGACTGGGCAAACAAAATTAGGCAATCAAAAAAATGACAACGACGCATAGCAATGTTGATCCAAATGAAGTGGCGAAATTCGAAGCGTTAGCCAGCGGTTGGTGGGATACCGAAGGCGAATCTAAACCTTTGCATGAAATTAATCCTTTACGTTTAGATTTTATAAAAACGAAATGCTCTCTTGAAAATAAACACGTTATTGATGTGGGCTGCGGCGGCGGGATTTTATCTGAAGCGTTGGCTAAAAATAAAGCCAATGTAACAGGGATTGATATGGGCGAAATGCCGCTTAATGTTGCACGATTACATGCGCTTGATGCAGGCTTAAATATTCATTATCAACAAATTACTGCTGAACAAAAAGCACAACAATCAGCTGATGAATTTGATGTGGTGACGTGCATGGAAATGTTAGAACATGTGCCTGATCCGGTTTCAGTCATTCGCGCCTGCGCGCAATTAGTTAAACCCGGTGGCGATGTGTTTTTTTCAACATTAAATCGTCACCCAAAAGCGTATTTATTTGCCGTAGTCGGCGCGGAATATCTATTAAAAATGCTGCCAAAAGGCACCCATGACTATAAACGGTTTATTCGCCCGTCAGAAATGGCAAGTTGGTGTCGACAAGCAGGCTTAGAAGTCACTGATATTCGTGGTTTAAGTTATAACCCGCTGACAAAAAATTATGCTTTGGGTGATGACGTTAAAGTGAATTATTTACTGCATTGTCGGAGATTGAACGATTGATAGTGGCAGCCAATCAAGCATCAGTTTTGCTCAAACCTTTTTCTGCTATTTTGTTTGATCTTGATGGCACTTTAGTTGATACCGCGCCCGATCTAGCTTTTGCACTCAATACATTATTGGCACAAGAAGGTCTAGATCCGCTTGATTATAATGAGATTCGCCCTGTCGCCAGTAACGGTAGCCCAGGCTTATTATTTTTAGGGTTTGGTATTTCGCCAGATCATAAAAATTACTTTTCTCTGCAACAACGCTTCATCAAACTGTATCAAGATAATATTACCCGTGAAAGTGCATTATTCGACGGTATGGAAGAAGTATTATCTGCGTTAGAAAAAGCAAAAATCCCCTGGGGAGTGGTGACGAATAAACCCGCCTTTTTAACTGAGCCTTTATTAGCACAATTAAATTTAACACATCGAGCAGGTTGTATTGTAAGTGCTGATACCACGCCGTTCAGCAAGCCTCACCCCGCTCCTATGTTTCATGCTTGTCAAATCATTCAACAACAGCCTGAACAATGCCTTTATATTGGCGATGCGGCACGTGATATTGAAGCCGGTAAAAATGCCAATATGCAAACCATCGCCGCGCTTTATGGTTATATAACAAGCGACGATAATCCTGATAATTGGCAGGCAGATACCAGCATTAATCATCCCCGCGACATTTTGCAATGGCTGTAAATTTGAATTTTATTCAACAGTTTTCCCAACAGGACAATGGCCTCGCCATATTATTGATAAGCAGCGCCTTTGCAGGAGCCTTTATTGCCTACCAATTTCGTGCTCGTAAAATAAAACAGCTTGCTACTGAAAATGCTGAATTGACGATGAGACTTAGCCTAGAAAAACAAGCACATGATCAATTCGATGCCATTTTAGATCAAACACACGATCAGCTAGCCAATACGTTTCACCAACTTTCCAATGAAGCCTTAACCAGAAATAATGAACACTTTCTTAAGTTAGCAGAAGAAAATCTTAAACGTTACCAAAGCGAAGCCAAAGCCGAGTTACACAGTAAAGAGCAAGCAATCGAGCAATTGGTTAAACCGATCAACGATGCCTTGTTACAGACAGCCAAACAAATCCACGATATTGAAAAAGAACGTAAAGAATCTTACGGTAATTTAAGCAGCACCATTTCACAAATGGCATTAGGCCAACAAGCTTTACAGTCAGAAACTCAAAACTTAGTACAAGCCTTGCGTCGACCAGAGGTGCGTGGACAATGGGGCGAAATGACATTGCGTCGTCTTGCTGAATTAAGTGGCATGGTCGCTCATTGTGACTTTTTTGAACAAACTCATACCGTCACAGAATCGGGCAGTATTCGCCCTGACATGATTGTTCGATTGCCTGAAAATCGTGAAATTATTGTTGATGCCAAAACACCGTTAGATGCTTATTTATCTGCCATTCAGACGACTGATGATGATGTGCGTAAAAAAGAACTTAAGCGCCATGCTCAGATCATTCGCCAACGGGCAAAAGAGTTAGCCGCCAAAAATTATTGGGTTGAATATTCACAATCACCAGAATTTGTTATTTTGTTTATTCCGGGCGAACACTTCTTATCGGCAGCATTAGAAATAGATCCTTCATTGTTAGAAGATACGATTAAAAACAATATTATTTTGGCTAGTCCGACTAATTTTATCGCCCTTCTCAGAGCCGTATCTTATGGTTGGAAACAACAATCTTTAGCTGAAAATGCCATTGAAATTCGTGAATTGGGTGAAACCTTATATAAACGCTTGAGTGTATTTACCGGTCATCTTAGTAAATTAGGTGCCAGCCTGAATAGCAGCGTCGATCATTTTAATAAAACCGTTGGCTCTCTAGAACGCCAAGTTTTACCTAGTGGAAAACGATTTCTCGATATGGGCATTCGCACTAAAGAAGAAATATCGCCCGTTTCAAGCATTAACACGCCAACCCGCAAGTTAAAAGAAAGCGAAGAAGATGAAACAAACTAAGTTACAAAAAGCCTATCAATTTTGTCAAAACATGGCACAAAATCATTATGAAAACTTTCCTGTAGCGTCCAAATTACTTCCTTCCAAATTACGACTTCCGATCAGTGTTATTTATGCGTTTGCCCGTACTGCAGATGATATTGCCGATGAAGGCGATGCACCACAAGAAACTAGACTTGAAGAATTAGAGATCTACAGCAAAGCATTAACTGACATTAAAAACCAAAGTTACTCTGGTAAAGATCCAATATTTATTGCTTTAGCGGATGTTATCGATAAGCACGATTTACCGATCGCATTATTTAACGATCTATTATCAGCATTCAAACAAGATGTCGTTCAAAACCGCTATTATAATTTTGAAGAAGTGTTAGATTACTGTACACGCTCTGCCAATCCTGTGGGTCGATTGTTGCTCCACTTAAACGGTGAACCAAACCAACAACAACTCGAACAATCTGATGCAATATGCACTGCATTGCAATTGATCAATTTTTACCAAGACATTATTCAAGATTATACTGAGCAAGACCGTATTTATATTCCTCAAGATGAGATGGTGAGCGAAAACATACAAGAAGCGGATTTATTACAAGCAGATACGCAACATATTGCCCCATTACTTAAGTCGTTATATCAACGCGCTAAAGATTTAATGAAAGTCGGTTATTTACTAGGTACGTCAGTAAAAGGTCGTTTAGGCTGGGAAATTCGTGCAATGAGCTTGGGGGGAATTTCAACACTCCAGATGTTGATTGAGCAAGATGACAGTAATTTATTAACACGACCACGATTACAGAAAAAACAACTTTTATTTATTGTGCTCAATAGTGCCAGTTGTATGCGTTATCGCAAAAAAGCGAACTTAATGTTACGTTAAAAAACTCGCCTTAAGGCTCAAAATCGAGCAACTTAAGGGAGAAAAGAGGATTTTACGTTGAAAAAAACCTCAGTCGCCACGTTAAAAATGACTGAGGGCACACAATTTTAAAAAGATTTAGAAACGCCAAATACTACACGACTATCAACGATTTGATTGTTAGATTCAAAACCGTAGAAATCATTTTTACCAACTTTGATATTTGTGTCGTGGTAACGCACATCGACATTAAAACCAAATACATTACGACTAACACCTACATTCCAATGTGTCCAATCAGCATCATATTGACTTTCAAACATTTGACGACCAATGCTACCCGACAAGACAAAATCATAAGGCAACGCAATACTTGGGTGAATGGCAAAATTATGTGATTGAACACCTTCGACGCCAAACCAATCAGTGATAGTCGGTGAATATTCTAGTTTAATATTGACTGCACCAAATTGTTTATCAGCGTAGTTAAACATTTCCAAGTAGTTGGAATCACTATCCCCAGGATAAATGTACTGGAAAAGCATCCCGTTGTAATTAATGCCCGTGCCGGCAATATCTTTTGTAGCATAACCTACATATGGGCCATAAATAGCGTTGATCTTAGGATTGTTACCCTCAGAATCATCACCAGGGAACAGGTTATTAGCAGCATAATAACCTAAATAAATACCGCTAGAATGTGTCCAAGTTATAGCGGCTTTAAGAGATGGTATTTTGCCATCATTGGTTTCTGATTCACCACGAAACACGTAATCAGAAGCAAACTCTACCCAAGTGCTGAATTTACCACCTAAGACCTCGTCTCGATCTAAGTATTCAGTAAATTGCATAGATTCTTTTGCAGCTTTAGCTGGGCCAGTTTCTGCTGGACCGGTTTCTACTTCGACATCAGCCAAAACTGGGTTAACCATAGTCATTGCTAAGGCAACGGGCAAAGATTTTAATAGTGTTATTTTTAAATTCATTTTGTGATTCCCTTCTTAAGTGATGCTTCGATAATAGGACGGCATGAAGTTGATTCTGAAGGAATCATCATTCCTGTTAAATCTAGATTGGGTGGTGTTTCATACGAAACCGGTTCATTGACCGTAGGAAAACTTATCGTTAATTCTTTCGGTACATATTCGCTTTGTTCATTTTTAACACCACGTTCCGTATTGTACGGATCAGTAAATTCACCATAGGTGCCTGGTTGTACCTTATAGGTCACTTCTTTCGTGCCAACACCAGCATTTGCTAGGTATTTATTGGGATCATTCCAATCACGACCATCTAAGTTGGTGGTAAATTTAATATCAAGCAAAACTGAGTCGCATAGTGGCGTTACTTCTTCATACTGAGTTGGCCAACCAGATCCACCACTAGTATCTGGATATCTTCCCCAATCTCCACCTTTTAATGGACAAGCGCCGCCGCCGCCATATATCGCTCGATTAGGATGATGTACGCCATAAACTGGCAAACCGACTGCTTTAGCTTCGCCGCCCTTTTCTAAGTGAAAGCGGGGTTGCGTCGTTACCGTAGTTTTTAGATCATAACCTTGATTCTTAATTGCATCGTAATATGCACCATAAGGACGAATATAATGCTGATCGTTATTATCCTTATTGTCATAAACAGCCATAACAAATAAATAAGGTTTATTAAAGAATGGTCGTTCTACAAGATAATATTCAGCATTTGTTTGTTGGGTATCTACGGCTTCCCATTTCACATTGATCTTGTCACCCTGTTTGTTGGCAACATTAACCCAAGTACGTGCATCTTCCATTGGATTTATACGAAGGACATTACGGTAATTTTCTTTAATGTCTAATCCTGCCCGTTGACCTAACGGACCAACTTGGTTACTCGCTTTTTGGGCAAATGCGAAATTGATCGATTGCTGTGCGTAAGGGTAATCATTACCAGACATTGTGCAATACCAACTAGGCAAATCAACAGGTTGATGTTTGGTGTATTTACCTTTGTATTTCTGATGAGTGATCGGTAAGTCAATAAAATTAAGTTTTCCTGCTTCATTAAGCTTCTGATCAGGATATTTATAACCTGACCAACTTTCATTCGGCAAAAAAGAACTATAATTTTCTGCAATAATATTTTGTGATGCTTTAGCTGTTAAATCAGCACCTGGAGCTAAGCCTTTTGCTCCTGCTTTTAAATACTCACGAACAGTCCCATTTTCTTGCACACGCCATAGACCATGCTTGCCTTCACCAATCATTGTAAATACTTGTTCAACTATATTTACAAACCGATAAGTTGAATTCGTATTCATATATCCGAAATAAACGGGCAAATGTGGAATTTGCGAATGCGTTTTATTTGGTCGACCTATTCCGAGTAACTCTCTTTGCGGACTATCTGCTTTGATGTATTGATCACTAGTATAAAAAAATGGATCGCCTTGTGTAAGATCAGTTAAGTTTTGATCTGCTTGAATAGATGCAGAAAAAGCTAATGGAATACTTAATGTAATTAAATGAGCTAATGATTTTATTTTCATTTTCTCTATCTCTCCTTCTTATGAATAGACGCCAATACCTATCCTGGCGTCTATTTCACTAAGTTAACTCTCAGTATCAGAACAATTTACGTTGACCACAGGCGTAAGCAAGTCCTGAATCATCGGTAGAAAAAGTGATTGTTGAACCTTTAGGGAAATACATCACATCACCTTTTTCACCTTTAACTTTCTGTGTACCATCAGAAAAATAAATATGGCCATCTAGAATAATTTTTGTATCGTCATAATCGTAGGTATAAACAAGCGGGTTACCTTTTTCTATTTTGAATAGGCCACATGAAATTGGTGCTTTAGGGTCACCTGAACCAACAATATCTTGGAAATATGCATTAACACCAGGTTCATTCATAGATGCAATTGGCATTTCTTGTGCATGTTTAAAGATTTTTAAATTTTTACTTCCAACAGGTACTTCAACACCATGGGCAAAAACTGTCGTAGCAAAAATTATTGTTGCAGCTATAAGTAAGCCACCAATAAAATGCGTTTTTTTCATAATAAATACTCCAAATATAAATAATTAATCTTGCTCTATAGAAGACTTATGATCTTTATGAATGTTTACTCAAGGGAAACATTAGTTCATTAGAATTCAACAACAGTTATATCCTCACGAAAATTAACCGTCAAGTAATTTATTACCTGTTAAGTATGTTTGAAATCTCATCTCAATGGAATACCTAGCTTCTGTGCTAATATGACTAACAATATTAAATAGTGAGTCTTGTATTAAAGTCGTGCTTTGCGCACTTAAAAGGTCAAATTTATGCTCAAAAATGGTTTCGGTGATCGGTTAAAAGACTTATTAAAACAAAAAGGTCTAACACAATCTCAAGTGGCAACTGCTGCAGGAACATCAGTGCCATCTGTAAATCGATGGACACGAGGTGGCGAAATTGAATATGACAATCTAAGAACACTCGCTGATTATTTAGATGTGAATTGGGTATGGCTACGCTATGGCAATGAAGCTATTTCAAGCTTGCAAGAGTCGATGTCTGACAATAATGCTGTCAGCGATACCAGACGTGAATATCTCAGCCAGATTATGGATAGTGAAATACGAATGAAGACGGCGTTAGAAATAGCTGGCGTTGTTCATTGGGAATGGAATGTTTTAACAGACAAATTAGACTATTCAGACAATGCACAAACCGTATTTAATCAAACACCCGATCAATTTCGCTTAACCTTTCTTCCTTTTAGTGAATTATCGATAGAAGAACTAGTAGATCTTTTCTCTAAACATGAACCTTATCAATGGGATTTTGTATACAAACAAGATGGTAATGAAACACGTTGGTTTGAATCTAGAGGAAAGTTAATATTTGATCTATTACACCGTCCAGTAAAAATTATTGCTGTATCAGCAGAGATCACCAATCGTAAAAAGATTGAAAATGCTTTAGAACGTAGTGAATACATGATGCGTAAAATCATCGAGACAGTCCCCGTAGGTTTATGGGCAGCAGATGAAACAAGCAAAATATGCCTTGCAAACCCAGAAGTAGAGCGTATTTGGGGTGGCGCTAAATATGTTCAATTGAAAGATTATGGTCAATACAAGGGTCGGTGGGAAAATACAGGCGAAGAAGTCGGCGCCGAAGGTTGGACCTTAGCACGTGCTGTGAGTCATGGTGAAACTAGTTCGCCTGAAGTTGTTAACATTGAAGCATTCGATGGTGAAAAACGTACGATACTGATGCACGCAACACCCCTATTTGATAACGATAACCGAATTATTGGGGCTATCGAGGTTAATCAAGACATAACTGATTTCAAGAAAACAGAGAAATCACTTCAACAAAGTCTCAGTCAATGGGATGCGATTTTCGTTCAATCACTGTTCGGTATCGTTTCTTTTAGCCAAGACAATACTATTCTTAAGATAAATAATCGACTGGCAGAATATTTACAGAAAACGCCAACAGATCTCATGGGGTTTTCTATTAATAATTTATTTGATGCTGCAACTACCTTGGCCATTAATGAGCAGGTCGAGGCTACTAAAGATACTCAGGTTGCCGCTTTTCAACTATTTGGTGCACTTAAAAATATAAATGATAAAAAATCAGCAGAAATATTTAATATGTATTTTGTGCATAACCATCACCAGCAAAATGAGACAGCTACTGTTGGTTTCATTTTTCTTTCCAACTAACCGAGATAATTAACTCCGTTACATAAAGACAAACGCCTATTATAGTTGTCCAATGAGTACATATTACCCTTGCATCAATGAATAATAAGCATATGACGGCTATTTAAGCGGTAGCAGGTACTTTTATTTGTTCTTGTTCTTTTATCCAGCCTGCGACCTCTAAACATAGTACGTCACTCAAGTACAACCTAAATGCATCACTGCTGACTAAGTATTTGTCAGTGATCAT
>DRHW01000016.1 GCA_011053005.1 Methylophaga sp. | reverse complement strand
CTTCGATGGTGTAATAACTCACTGCTTCCATTGATGTATCAGCAAACGCAACCGCGCTATCTGAGCTATATGGAAGGCGTAATTTATAAAGTGCATCTTGGAAACCCATAATGCCTAAACCAACAGGGCGGTGTAATAGGTTTGAATGACGCGCTTGTGGCACGCTGTAATAGTTGTATTCAATCACGTTATCTAACATGCGCATTGCTGTGGTGATAGTGCGTTTTAGTTTTTCTAAATCTAAACCATTTTCACCGACATGTTGTGGCAAGTTGACTGAACCTAAGTTACATACCGCGATTTCATCATCTGATGTATTTAATGTGATTTCTGTACATAAATTTGAACTATGAACGACGCCAACGTGTTGTTGTGGGCTACGCAAGTTACATGGATCTTTAAACGTAATCCAAGGATGACCTGTTTCAAACAACATGCCTAACATTTTGCGCCATAAGTCATTCGCTGGCAGTGTTTTGGTGTTACGCATTTCACCACGAGCCGCTTTCGCTTCATACGCTTCATACGCCGCTTCAAATTTCAAGCCGACTAAGTCATGTAGATCCGGTGCTTCTTCTGGTGAGAACAATGTCCAGTTACCATTTTCAGCGACACGTTTCATGAACAAATCTGGGATCCAGTTTGCTGTATTCATATCGTGAGTACGGCGGCGATCATCACCGGTGTTTTTACGTAAATCTAAAAACTCTTCAACATCGATGTGCCATGTTTCTAAATACGCACAAACGGCACCTTTACGTTTACCACCTTGGTTAACGGCAACAGCAGTGTCATTGGCTACTTTTAAGAAAGGCACAACACCTTGTGAGTTACCATTAGTACCTTTGATATGAGCGCCTAAACCGCGAACGCGTGTCCAGTCATTACCTAAACCACCAGCAAATTTTGATAACAAAGCATTATCACGCATCGCACTGTAAATACCGCCAAGATCATCAGGTACAGTTGTTAAGTAACATGATGATAATTGTGGGCGTAAAGTACCTGCGTTAAACAAAGTAGGCGTACTGCTCATAAAGTCGAATGAAGACAATAAGTTATAGAACTCGATAGCACGACCTTCGCGATCTTCTTCGTTAATTGCTAAACCCATTGAAACACGCATGTAAAAGGCTTGTGGAAGTTCAAAACGTACATTATTTTTATGAATGAAGTAACGGTCATACAACGTTTGTAAACCTAGGTAAGTAAAGCTGAAATCGTTTTCTGGTTTCAATGCTTTACCCATACGTTCTAGGTCATATTCAGCTAATTCTGGTGCGACTAGTTCGTGGTCAATCGCAAGGTGAATATAGCGTTTAAAATAATCGGGATAGACATCCATCATGTCATGCTGCGAAGCTTGACGAGGTTGTTTATATACAAAGGTCAATGCTTCACGACGAATGCTATCCATCAATAAACGGGCGGCTACAGTGCTGTAGTCAGGATCTTTTTCAATAAAAGTACGGGCTGACATGACGAGTGATTTTTCAACGTCAGCTTCTTTAACACCATCAAAAATATTACGTTGAGTATCACGTAAAATAGCGGCGCTATCGACTTCTTTTAACCCTTCGCAGGCTTCAATAATTAAGTTTTGTAGGCGGTTAATATCAAGCGGTGCTTTACTGCCATCTAACGCGGTGACATTAATAACGTTTGCAGACACAGGTGTTGGGTGTTGTTTTTCTTCTTCTGCACGTTTTTGAGCTTGATGATCACGGTAAAGTACGTAAGCGCGAGCAACTTTGTGCTGGTCAGCACGCATCAATGCTAACTCTACTTGGTCTTGAATATCTTCAATATGAACGGTGCCACCATTATCTAAACGACGTGTTAGATTTTGTTCAATTTGTTTAGTGATATTAGCTGCAACATCATGAATGCGACGACTGTCTTTAGCTGAGTCTCCTTCTACGGCAAGAAACGCTTTAGTAATCGCAATTGCAATTTTACTGCTATCAAAGTCAGTAACTTGGCCATTACGGCGAATGACTTGATATTGACTTGAAGAGGATGAGTTTGATGCTAATTCGGCTGCCATAATTAGTAATTCCTGCGCTAGGTGTAGAAAAAATTTTGAAAATCATAAACCACAAGCTGTAGTGGTTTAATAAAATGTAAACCACAAGATAGTGTGTTTTTATGATTTAAACAAGTGGTGAAAATGTATCGTTTTGTGAGTAAGGTGTGGATAACTTTTTCAGACTGCTATGCGACCTAGCTGGGGTGGGCCTTTGTCAAAAATGTCATAAAATAATGCCGGTATAAATTATTTTTTCGATGAGTCAAACGATGCGCTATTTTTAGCAAAATATGAATTTTATTCCGTATATTACCGATGTTAAAAAGCCAATTTGTTAGTCCAAAATAGATGTCTAAACAAACTGGCTTTTTAATTATGAATATATGCGTTTGAAAAAAAATAAATAAGGTTTTGTAAACTTTAATTAATGTGCAGTCACTTGAAAAACACCGACTAGTTTGCTTAATCTTTGAGCGGTATTCTTGACGGATATTGAACGGTCTTGAAGTGTGCCTATTGAACCATTCATTTGTTGTGCTGATATACCTACACGCCGAGCCGTATCACCATGACGCTGACTATTTTCATCAAGTTGTTTGATGGTAGAGAACATTTGTTCAACAAGATTATGCAAATGCGTATTTTCTGAAGAGGCCTCTTCGGTCATTTTCAAACTGCGATCAACATTTTGAACACCTGTTTCCATAAACGTGACGGCTGATTGTGTTTCTTGTTGAATACCTTCAATCATTTTTTGAATTTCACTGGCTGAGCCAGAAGTACGAGAGGCAAGCCCACGAACTTCATCGGCAACGACAGAAAAACCACGACCATGTTCACCTGCACGAGCCGCTTCAATAGCTGCATTTAATGCTAATAAGTTGGTTTGATTAGTAATCTCTGTAATAACACCGATGATATTACCCACTTCAACGGTACGACTATTCAATGATTGCACTGTTTTAGCTGATGTTTCGACGATATTACGAATATCTTGGGTACCAGAACGTACTGATTCAAATTGTTCGCGCGCTTCACGAACCACGCTATCCATCGCATCTTTCAAGGCTTCAGCGGTCGTCGTTGCTTGACTAATTTCGACTAGTTGTTCTTCTAATAAAGTCAGCATTTCTTTTATCGCATCCGATACTTCCCCTGATACTTGATAGGCTTCTTTATTGGTATCGAGCATCGCTTGATTGGTGTGTTTAACATTACTACTGGTGGCGATAACTTGACCCACGATGCCATCCAAACTATCAATAAAACTATTGATCCAACGTGCCATATCACCCGTTTCATCAGCGACAATTTGTTCTTGTGCTATCCGTTGTCTCAAATTGCCTTCACCCTCAGCAATCGTTCGAATAACTTCAGTCATTTCATCTAAACGCGTGGCTAGGCGGTTAGTGCTGAACTTAGGAAATATCAAGGTGGTGAAGATAATCATTAGCAGTGATAGGGCATTAATAACTAATGGTGGCAATGGTGTTAAATAATGCAGGCCGGTATTGACGGCAAGAATAGCTGTACTTGCCAGCATAAATCTTTTCATTAGTCCGAGATTAATCGAGCGTCGACGATAAACTTCTTCTAAATCACCTTCACACATCATGCCCCAACGATCAGGCGAACCTTTAAGTTGGAAGGTGACGCCTTTGCCGATAACGGGAATATGTCGATAATCTGAATAGCCAGGATAGGTGATGAAGACGTTTTGTCCATTACGAATTGTTTCACGTACCCCGGGATGAAGTTGTCCTGTTGCCGGATCGGTAAAGCGTAATTCTAGTTCAGTATGATGATTAACTTTAACGACACCCCAAGGTGTATGAATGCCACTTTTTAAGTTTTCGCCATGTGAAAATGTATTATCTTCAAAGCGTGAGCGAGAGAGGGCGGTGCCTTGTTGAATACGGTTGTCAAAATTTGAATCAACCATAAAGATATAGTTGTCACCTGATTCTGGGTAAATATGTCCCGCTTCACGTTGAATTAAATCACCCAAAACATCATTAGGTACGCGGCCACAAATAGCGCCATAAAAAATACCGTTGCGCTCAATCGGCTGATAAAACATCAGCGTGACTTCATCATGAAATTTAGAGCTAGAACGACCAATTTTCAAGGTCATAGGATCAATATAAGGACCATGTAAAAAAGGTTTATTAACACCTTGTGCTACCGCATTCGTCGCTAAATTATTAACGCCAATATGGGCGCTATATGTCGAGCTAATAACTTCGCCATGCATATTGATAACAAATAGCTCAGAAAAATCGACTGCCGAATCTAAACGTTCATTTAACCAAGCAAGATCGACAGCCGGAAAGCTAGTTGAAATGTGCCCCGCCATAAATTCTAATTGTTCCCATTGGCTATCAACCCATTGATTAAGAATTTTTACCCGAGTTGCGGCAATCCCTTCAAAGGTTTTTTCAACTGAACTATATATATGGCGGTTTAAGAAACATGATTTGTACATAGCCAACTTTCCTGTTTGGCCAAACCAAGGCAGCCATTTTTTTTCCTTTAGGCTGAGGTTCATTGAACTACTTTTAAGTGTACTCATCTGATGAATTCTCTATTGTTAAATTAAACAGGACATTTAAACGAAAAGAATTATGCAAGTGTGGAGCCATTTTGTTATTTATATTAAATAACATTGCTTTAGCTGGTTTTTATGAAGTATTTACTAATGATCTGTAAGCTAGGTATGGTGCAAAAAGAAGGTTTACAGTGGTGTGAACGCACTCGGTTGGTGCTATTGGGCTTTAGAAATCTAAAGCCCAACTTACTGATAGCTGTTACAAAGACTTTAGAGTAGTGATGACATCTGAAATATGTTCTTTGACTTTTACATTGCGCCATTCATGAATCAATACACCCTCGGTATTGATTAAAAATGTGCTGCGCACTATGCCCATATATTCACGACCATAATTCTTTTTTAAGTGTAAAACATTGAAAAGATTGCATGCCATTTCTTCAGCGTCGGACAATAATTCAAAAGGAAATTGATGTTTCGTTTTGAAGTTTTCATGAACGCGTACACTATCGCGGGACACACCTAAAATGATGGTGTTTAATGATGTAAATTCATCGATATGGTCGCGAAACTGTTGACCTTCTAATGTGCAACCCGGTGTATTGTCTTTAGGGTAAAAATAGATAATGATGTTTTTACCCTTATGTTCTGACAATCGAAAGTGAGTTTCACCTGTACTTGGTAGTTCAAAATCGGGCACTGTTTGGTCGAGTTGTACGCTGTTCATTGAATATTTCCTATTTAGGCTGCTATCTAAAGTTTAAATAACCCTTATACAAGTGCGTCGATGTTTATCAACGGTATATCTTAGTGATATTCGCTTCTTGTCATCTTGTAGCGGGCAAAGTAACATGGCGGTTTATTTTTGGAGTCTTACGAACATGTTTAGCGGCAGTATGGTAGCACTGGTCACACCCATGCGAGAAGATGGTTCGTTGGATAGTGACTGTCTGAACAATTTGATTGAGTTCCACATTGCTAACGGTACCAAGGCGATCGTTGCCGTCGGTACGACTGGCGAATCTGCTACGCTAACAGTTAAAGAACATTGTGCCGTTATTAAACAAGTTGTTACGCAAGTTAATGGCCGTATTTCGGTTATTGCCGGTACAGGTGCAAACTCCACCCGCGAAGCAATCGAACTCACGCAGTATGCAAAAGACTTAGGGGTTGACGCCGTATTATTGGTGACTCCTTATTATAATAGACCGACTCAAGAAGGCTTGTATTTGCACTATAAAGCGATTGCTGAAGCCGTCGATGTGCCGCAAATTCTTTACAATGTTCCAGGTCGAACAGCGTGTGATCTATTGCCTGAAACAGTGGCTCGTCTCGCAAACATCAAAAATATCATTGGTATTAAAGAAGCGACGGGAGATTTATCCCGCGTCCCACAAATAAAAGCATTATGTGGTGATACCATGGAACTTTACACGGGTGAAGATGCCAATATAGTCGATTTTATATTGGCCGGCGGTCAAGGTGTTATTTCTGTTACTGCAAATGTGGCACCTGCATTAGTACAAGCTATGTGTGATGCTGCACTAGCGGGCGATGAACACGCTGCACGAGATATTAATAATCAGTTGGATCTATTAAATAAAGTATTATTTATAGAATCAAACCCTATTCCTGTTAAATGGGCTTTAACAGAAATGGGCTTGATTCCAAAAGGCATTCGTTTGCCTATGACTGTATTGTCAGAAAAATATCATCAGTCAGTGCGTGAAGCACTCATGGCTGCCAGTTTGTTAAACTAATTTTTTAAGTGAACTTAACTACATGAAAGATAACCGTTTGAAATATATTTCTTTGGCTGTACTTCTGGCTACAACCGTCAGTGGTTGTGGCGCTTTTTCATCCTTAGATGAGGTTATACCTGACAACTCTAAAAAATATCGCAAAGCTGATACCATGCCACCGCTTGATGTACCGCCTGATTTGAGCACTATACGTATTAACGATGATATCGTAGGAAATCAAAATAATACTGCAACGTATTCTGAGTTTGAAGAAGCAGCCAATAATCCATTGGCTTCTAAATACAATATTGCAGCTGAGACCAAACCCGCTTTATCTGGCGAAGGTAGTAAGCGTCATTTAATTGTACCGGGTGATCGTGAAGCGATTTGGGCGCAAATTTTAGATTTCTGGGCACAAAAAAATGTTTCCGTTGTTCGTAAAGATATACGCATTGGTTTGATGGATACTGACCAAATGTCTGATGGTTATGCTTATCGCATCAGAATGGAACGTGGCGACACATCAAAAACATCATCTATTTATGTGGGTGAAGTCACAGGCGAAAATAATGCGCAAAAAGATGAAGCGATGTTACGCCAATTAGCTGATTTCTTAGGTGTTATCTATCAACAACAACAAGTTAAAGCACAAGCAGTACAACAAAGCCAACCTAAAGTAGCATCTGCGGTGAGTGCACAGCTAGTGGATGAAAATGGTGATCAAAAAGCGTTATTGGTTAACCAAGACTTTTCTGATGTGTGGAATCGTGTAGGACGTGTTTTAGATAGTAAAGGTTTTGCTGTTGAAGATCGTGACCGTTCTCGCGGTACCTATTTTGTACGTTATTTAGATCCAATGAATAAAGAACAAGAAGAGTCAGGCTTTTTCAGTGGCTTAGCGTTCTGGAAAGATGATGTTGAAAAATCACCAAAAGAGTTTTATTACATCAAACTTATTTCTGATGCCGATAAAACGAAAGTTGTCGTTTTAGATGCAAAAGAAAAACGCACATCATCAGAAACCGCAGTACGTTTATTAACGTTAATGCAGGAACAACTTTCACAATAATGCGTTTTGCTTCGCTAGGTAGCGGAAGTAAAGGTAATGGAACACTGATTTCCTATAGAGAAACCACATTGCTAGTTGATTGTGGTTTCTCTGCTAAAGAAACAGAAAAACGTTTGCAACGTTTGGCGATGACCGCCGACCAGTTGACCGGCATTGTAATTACTCATGAACATGCAGATCATATTAATGGCGTGCGTGTTCTAGCTAGAAAATATAATATTCCTGTTTATGCTACCGCAGGTACAGCAGGATGTATGGCTGCAGATTTAGTGCATTTAGTCACTGAATTTAGTTGTCATGAACATTTTCAGATTAATGATATAAATGTTGAACCATTTCCGGTGCCACATGATGCGCGTGAACCCAGTCAATTTGTGTTTACAAATGGTCAACATCGCGTGGGTTTATTAACGGATGTCGGGATGACAACACCGATTATTGAGCAAGCTCTGTCGGGGTGTGATGCTTTATTATTAGAAGCAAATCACGATATGACGATGTTAGATAATGGTGAATATCCTGATCATTTAAAATATCGCGTTTCTGGCCGATTAGGGCACCTAAATAATGTTCAATCCGCTAAAATTTTAGAAAAAATTGATACATCGCGTCTGCAACATATAGTTGCTATGCATTTAAGTGAAAAAAATAATTCGCCAAATATTGTGACCCCATTATTTTCACAGGCGTTAAACTGTGATGAAAGCTGGATTGGTATTGCCGATCAAGAGTTGGGTTTTGACTGGCGCGAAACGACTAATAGTTAGAGATTTAATTATGGAAAAAAAACAAGAATTATTATACGCAGGCAAAGCAAAAAGCGTCTTTTCAACGGATAATGAAGATTTTGTCATTTTAAGTTTTCGTGATGATACATCTGCTTTTGATGGTGAACGTATTGAACAGCTAAGCCGTAAAGGTGAAGTGAATAATAAATTTAATGCCTTCATTATGGAATATCTAGCCAATGCCGGTATTCCAACGCATTTTGAAAAATTATTAAATGACACTGAATCATTAGTTAAAAACATGAAAATGATTCCGGTTGAATGTGTGGTTAGAAATGTTGCTTCTGGTAGTTTAGTTCGTCGTTTAGGCGTCGAAGATGGCATGGAATTAAATCCACCAATCTTCGAATTTTTCCTAAAAAATGATGCTTTACACGATCCTATGGTTAATGAATTTCACATTGAAACATTTGGTTGGGCTTCTGCTGATTCTGTAAGTAAAATGAAAGCGTTAACGTTTAAAGTTAATGCTGAATTGAAGTCATTATTTGCTGATGCAGGGTTGATTTTAGTCGATTACAAACTTGAATTTGGTTTGTTTAAAGGCGAAGTTATTCTGGGTGATGAATTCAGTCCTGATGGTTGTCGTTTATGGGATGCTGAAACACGCGAAAAATTAGATAAAGATCGTTTCCGCCAAGGTCTTGGTGGCGTGATTGAAGCCTATGAAGAGGTCGCTAGACGAATTGGTGTCAAACTTTAGACGCCCTTAACGTCTTAGTTTGCTACAAAAAATCCCCATTGTTCCTCAAACAATGGGGATTTTTTTATGGTTTAAATTTAACTTTTCAATTTACATTAGCTCTTACTGATTAATTTCTACTACGAAACACCTTGTTTGACGTATACTTTAGCTCGTTTTAATGGTCTCTTGATTGAGATAATAGGGAATTTGTGCAAACTAATTTTGCAAGCGAAGCTGTCCCCGCAACTGTATACGTGGAGTGCGTCACCTCAGTTTTTACTGATAACACCACTGAAGCTTGATCGTAAGCTTTGGGAAGGTGGTGACAAACTATGAAACGTGAGCCAGTAGACCTGCCATTTTGACATTATTTCTGATGGCCGGGGGGTGCAGTCGGGGCGGATTTCCGCTTTTAAATGATGCATAATCTTGCGTTTCATAAAGCAATTGTCGTGTCGTTTCGCTATCCCATGGTCGTTCAGTATGCTCATTATTTACTGGATACGACGTGATCAAAACTATTTTCTCAATACTTCTTTTATCGGTGTTTGCCACTCCTGTTTACGCTGACACCATATTGGCGATTGTGTCTCAACGCAATGTGTCAGAAGTGGTGTCAGGCGCTCATGATTATTTAAAAGATAAGCCATCTGACCAGATCACTATTCGCACTACGACGCAGTGGTCATCATTACCCCTAGAGCAACAAAATAGCTTGTTAAAATCAGCTGATATCGTTTTTACAGGCGGTGTGTTTGGAAGTAGTGCAGAGTTATTAAATAATGCTTTATCGCAACATCAGAAAGATAATTTTATTGCTGTACATAGTGACCGACGTTTAGTCGCCGCCTCTACATTACATGGCAAATCATTATTGGCGAATGCTGATATTGATGGTTTGATGGCAAATCCTGATCCACTATTAACACCTGAAATTTGGCTTAATCAACACATCGCCAAGTTTCCTCAACACAATGACTGGTTGTTAACCCGTTTATTTTGGCTTGGTCGCGACAGTAGTAATATGCGTGGTTTATTCGAACAACTCAGTCATCTATTAACTGATACTCAATCAACTCGTGTACCTAAGTTAGTCACCCCACTACGTGCTTATTATTTAGATCATGTCGAGCCATTGTCACAGTTTGATTTTTCACAGAAAAAATCATGGGTCGTCTTATTAGATTACGAAACCGGTGATCGTCATGCTGAAAAAGCATTATTAGATTCGTTGTGCGTGGGAATTGAATCAGCGGATATAGGTTGTATGACGGTGTTAGCTGGTTGGGGTGAAGCAAGCGTCGATGCAGTAAAACTGCTGGCTGAAAATAAGAAAAAAATCAGTTTAATCATATCTTTACAAAACTTTGTTGTCGGTGCGGGTGAAGGACGAGAACAGGTTAATCAATATTTATCTGAATTAAGTGTGCCTGTGCTGAAAGGCATTCGACTTGCTGATAATACGGAAGATGAATGGTTATTATCGGAAGAAGGTTTAGGCTGGAATTCAGTGCATTACCTTGTTGCGATGCCTGAGTTACAAGGCATTAGCCAGCCGGTAGTTGTGGCTGCAATGAGTAAATCAACCATAGATGAATTAACGGGTGCTGAAATATCACTGACGTTACCGATTGAAAAACAAGTTAAGTTAATGGCACAGCGTGCTAATCGTTGGTTGGCATTACAGCAAAAACAAAATAAAGATAAAAAAGTCGCCATTATTTATTACAACCATCCTCCGGGTAGACACAATATCGGCGCTGATAATTTGAATGTGCCCGAATCATTATTCGATATGTTGAATGCATTAAAAGCGGCGGGTTATCAAACTGGCGAGCTACCGAGTTCATCTGAAAAATTACTCGATATGCTGCAAGAAAAGGGCGTTAATTTACCTGAAGATGGTCTAGCCTTAAAAGAAATGTCATCGAAGGTTCAGTTAGTCAGTAAGGCTGAATATTTAAAATGGTTTGCTGATTTTCCTGAAGGTGTTCAACAAGAAATGGTCAACGGGCCGCTGGGTTATCTACATATTATGTTGCAACGTGCCGTTAATTTAGAAGATAAAACCATTGGCCAACATTTAATGGAAAGGGTGATTAAAGACTTGCATCATGCTCTAGATGGCGTTGATCATCCTGCCCGTAATCGTGCTTTGAATTTACTTGAACAATTAGAAGCGATGTATGCCGATCCGAGGCAAGTAGATTGGGACAAAGCGAAAGTGTTGGTTGATGCTATTGCAAATCAAGGCGTAGAAGGTATTCGTGGTTGGGGGCCAGCGCCAGGTTATGTGATGGTGCATGATGACAACTTGGTTTTACCTGGGATTCAATTTGGAAATGTATTTATCGGTCCACAACCGCCGCGTGGTTGGGAAATAAACGAAGAGTTATTACATGCCAATTTATCATTCCCACCGCCACATCAATATGTGGCTTTTTATCAATGGTTACAAAAAGACTTTAAAGCCGATGCGCTCATTCATTTAGGCCGTCATTCAACTTATGAATTTTTACCACGTCATCGAGTAGGGATGAGTGATGAAGATTATCCATCTTTAATATTAGGCGATTTACCGAGTATTTACCCTTATATTGTGGATGGTGTTGGCGAAGGCATTCAAGCTAAACGCCGTGGTTTAGCGGTAATGATTGATCACTTAACACCGCCGCTTGAAAGTACGGCGCTTTATGATGATTTATTATCGCTACGCCAAGTGGTTGAAAGTTTTGAATCAGCGCCTGTTGATGCCAAAGCGATACGTCATCGTGCGATTGATGAAATTAAAAAACTGGTCGATGAGCTTAATCTTCGAGATGAACTACAAACTAGTATGGCAAGCGAATTGGCCGTACGAGGTATCACCGAGTTTGATCAAGTTGATGACGAGTTATTAGTGCATGAGGTAGGTCATTATTTAACTAAATTACAAGAAGACTTTATGCCATTAGGTTTACATGTATTTGGTCGTGATTGGTCGACGGATGCTATCGAAACGATGGTGACATCAATGAGTCAAAATCAAACATTAGATAAAAGTTGGTATGATTTATTAGCAAAATCACCGAAAGCAGAAATGGATGCTTTATTGGGTGCGCTTAATGGTCAGTATGTCAATGTGGGTAAAGGGAATGATCCTATTCGTACACCAGAAGTTTTGCCAACAGGTCGAAATTTTTATGCAATGGATGGCAGTTTAATTCCATCACGTTTGGGTTATAACGTGGGTGTTGAACTAGCTACTAAAGCACGTATTCAAACGAATTTAGATACTAGTAAAAAATCAGAACCTAACCCTTTATCATCGAAACCAAGCAATGAAGATCTAAAAGGATCAGATGCAATCGTATTGTGGGCATCAGATGTTGTACGTGATGAAGGCGCGATGATTGGCTTTGGTTTTGATATGTTAGGCGTCAAACCGACATGGAATAGTCGTGGAATATTCAAAGGTTTAGAACGCTTTGATGTCAGTAAAACACCTGATAAAGATGTTGACGGTAATCCTGTTCTTCGTGTCAGGCACGATACTTTATTTACAACATCAGGCTTATTTCGTGACTTATATGGTGCCCAATTAATATGGTTGGAACGCGCCGTATTATTAGCATTAGATGGATCATCTGATTTAATTCGCAAAGATTACCCCGCTTTAACACATGCTTTGAATAGTGCCCTAACACCATTAGATGGCATGACTGATCCTGGCAATGAATCATTAGAGGTCAATCGTGTTGCAGCACGTTGGGTTAAAGATGCTAGTGCGGCATTGAATGCCGGCATGGGTGATGAGCAAGCAGGTCGTGAAGCAAGTTATCGTATTTTTGGCACCACGCCGGGCACCTATGGTGCGGGTGTGAATCGTTTAGTTGAACGTTCTGGTGCTTGGCAAGATAGAAGCCAAATAGCCGAGACTTATATTAATCGAATGGGTCATGCCTATGGCAATGATATACAAGGCGAACCGAATCAAAACCTATTCAAACAACGATTAGCAACGGTTGATAATACGTATCTAGGTCGTGCCAGTAATTTATATGGCCTGCTGGATAATAATGATTCGTTTGATTACATGGGCGGGTTAAGTTTGGCGGTTGAAACAGTGCAAAATGGCGTGGTACCCAATAATTTTATCTTATCGTATGCCGACAGTAATAATATGAAGATTGATCCATTAGAGACCGCTTTATTATCAGAATTACGTGGCCGTTATCTTAATCCGCAATGGCTTAAACCTTTAATGAATGAAGGCTATGCCGGTGCCAGAACGATGGGCAGCGAGTTTTTAGAATATCTTTGGGGCTGGCAAGTAACGAATCCTGGTGTGGTAAAAAGCTGGGTATGGGATGAAGTCAAAGCCGTTTATATTGATGATAAATTAGAACTAGGTTTAGATGACTTTTTACAACAAGGTCAGAATGTTCATGTCAAAACTAATATGTTGGCAGTGATGTTAGTTGCGGCAGAAAAAGATTTTTGGGATGCTGATGATAAAGACATTAAGCAACTCGCCGATGCCTTTACTGCATTGGTACTTGAACATGGTTTACCTGGCAGTGGCCATACTAATCCTGATAATCCTATTTACCCTTGGTTAGCGCCGTATGTTGAACAAGCGTCATATCAGAAATTAATGGCATTAGTGGAGTCGACA
Source organism: Methylophaga sp. (assembly GCA_011053005.1). Lineage (GTDB taxonomy): Bacteria > Pseudomonadota > Gammaproteobacteria > Nitrosococcales > Methylophagaceae. The sequence continues at coordinate 176,506 of DRHW01000016.1, read as the reverse complement.
AAAAATACGTCAGAAGCAGTGACTTTACCTTCAACTATTGTTGAAGTTAATCTAGAAGATCAACAAGAAAAGCCTGAAACTCAACAACAGCAAGATCAATCTGAACAAGATAAAACTAAGCAAGAGACTAAAAATGACGATTCTAACCTAGATTTAATCTTATTGTTTTCAGCTATTTTGTTGCTCGTTATGGGTGGTTTACGTGGTTTCTTTATGCCGAAAAAACACCGACAACAAGGAAATAATTAATTTATGTTAAGTTCAGCTTCGATTGGGATCATGCATGGTTTTGTTGGCTATTTATTGGAACCAGTGATTTATCTATTATTATTCTTATCGGCGGTTGCATTGTTAGATGTCGGTATAGCATTATCTGAACGCTTTAGGGCCTTGCCGTTATGGATTAAAAGTGGCGATATTGCAGGTTTAGAAAAGATGGCTACACGTCGTATTGAACGTAGTGATTTTTTAGCTAGAATTGCCCCGATGTTAGGATTAATGGGCACATTAATACCTTTAGGCCCAGGTCTCTCAGCTTTAGGTTCTGGTGAGTTAGATATCTTAACAACGGCAATGAGTGTTGCTTTTGATACCACGGTTTTAGGTTTGTTAGTCGGGATTACAGGTTTCGTTTTAGGTCGCATTCGGCGTCGTTGGTATGACACGGCATTAACAACAATGGAACAGAAATTAGAATTAGGTGTAGGGAACTAAGATGGCAAGATCATGGCAAAAGAATAGATTCAGCGCTGAAAGCGAAGAGCCATTAGGGCCAATGGCTAATTTTCTTGATCTGATGTTAGTATTTGCATGTGGATTAATAGCGGCGTTGATTGCGATGAGTGATCAATTGCAAGACCATTTTCAACAATCTTCTAATCAATCAGCTTATTCAGAAAAAGAAATTGTTGAAACAGGAAAAGAAATACCTGAATCACCACTTGGTCGCCAAGGTGGAGCTGATGGCTTTGAAGCAGTGGGTCAGGTGTTTCGTGATCCTAAAACGGGAAAATTAATCTTAATCGGTGATTAATGTTGATGACTAAAGAGATTAGCCTTTAACTTTCCAGCGTATATGTTCGCCTGCACGCATCGGGATTAATGTTTCATCTGCAAAGCTTAAAAAATTGGGTACACGCCATGATTCTTTTATCAGTGTAATTTTGCCGGTATTTCTTGGTAAACCGTAAAAATCGGCACCAAAATGACTAGCAAAGCCTTCTAATTTATCGAGTGCATTAGCCGCTTCAAACGCTTCAGCATACAACTCAATTGCAGCATGACTACTGTAAATACCTGCACATCCACAGGCACTTTCTTTTAAATTTTGGGCATGGGGCGCGCTATCGGTACCAAGGAAAAATTTAGGATTAGCACTGGTTGCCGCTTTAATTAGCGCTTGTTGATGGGTATTACGTTTTAATACAGGCAGACAATAATTATGCGGATGTATACCACCCACTAACAGATCATTTCGATTTAATAACAAATGATGTGGTGTGATGGTTGCCGCAATATGCTCATCCGTTGCTAATACAAACTCTACGGCATCAGCGGTTGTGATGTGTTCTAGAATGATTTTTAATGTTGGATATTGTTGATGTAGAGGTTTTAAAATCTGATCAATAAACACTTTTTCACGATCAAAAATATCGATTTCAGGACTGGTTACTTCACCGTGAACGAGTAGAGGTATTTGCAAGCGTTGCATAGCCGTCAGCGCTGCTGCACAGAGATTCAAATCGGTTACACCCGCATCTGAATTAGTTGTAGCACCAGCAGGATAAAGTTTAAAACCATGAACAATACCACTGTCATAAGCACGCTGAACTTCTTCTTCAGAAGTATTGTCAGTTAGATACAACGTCATTAACGGCATGAAATTATTGTCAGTAGGACAGGCATCTAAAATACGATCACGATATTCAATGGCTAATACAGTTGTGGTAACGGGGGGCCGTAAATTAGGCATGATGACAGCACGATTAAAATAACGTGCTGTATCAGGCACGGTGCGTTTCAATGCCGCATTATCGCGCAAATGAAGATGCCAATCGTCTGGCTGGGTGAGAGTTAACTGTGTAGTGTGTGATTTAGTCATAGACGCCAATTATGCCATAGCTATATAATTAGCGGATATTTATACTTATAAAGCCATGCTTTGTAAATGGCTTTTTCCTCGGTTCTTCTTGACCGAAAGTGGCATTCCAAGTACATTTACACGTTTTATATTTTTTGTTCATATTTATCGTTACGGCGACTCAAAGGGGAACACGTGGAATTAAGCGGTGCCGAAATTCTGGTTCGTAGTTTAAAAGACGAAGGTGTTGAATTTTTGTTTGGTTATCCCGGTGGTTCAGTGCTTCATATATATGATGCACTTTATCGACAAGATGACGTAAAACATATTCTAGTACGCCACGAACAAGCTGCAACTCATGCGGCTGATGGTTATGCGCGCGCGACAGGTAAACCTGGTGTTGTTTTAGTCACATCTGGCCCAGGCGCAACGAATGCGGTAACCGGTATTGCTACAGCATATATGGATTCTATTCCAATGGTTGTTATTACGGGCCAAGTTCCGTCTGCAGTAATTGGTAGTGATGCGTTTCAAGAAGTTGATGCGGTGGGTATTACTCGTCCATGTGTTAAACATAATTTTTTGGTTAAGGACGTTACTAAATTAGCTGAAACGATTAAAAAAGCATTTTATGTGGCAACCACTGGTCGTCCGGGTCCAGTTGTTATTGACGTGCCTAAAGATATGACTGATCCTGCGATTAAAATTCCATATCATTATCCTGATAAAGTCACGATGCGTTCATATCAACCAACGGTTAAAGGTCATTCAGGCCAAATTAAACGTGCCGTTGATTTATTATTAAATGCCAAAAAACCAATGATTTATTCTGGTGGTGGTGTTGTTTTAGGTAATGCTTCAGAAGAACTAGGTACTTTTGTGCGCCATCTTGGTTATCCGATTACTCAAACATTAATGGGTTTAGGTGCTTATCCTGCAAGTGATAAGCAAAATCTTGGCATGTTAGGTATGCACGGTACTTATGAAGCCAATATGGCAATGCATGGTTGTGATGTATTGATCGCTATTGGTGCTCGATTTGACGATCGTGTTACTGGAAAAATTGCTGAATTTTGTCCTGAGGCACAGATCATTCATATTGATATTGATCCTTCTTCGATCTCAAAAACAATTACCGTAGATATTCCGATCGTCGGTGACGTTGCTGGCGTATTGCAAGAGATGAATCATTTGTTGCAAACCGGTAAAAAAGAGCCGAAGAAAAAAGCATTAGCTGAATGGTGGAAAACAATTAATAGCTGGCGTGCAACTAACTGCATGAATTTTGATCGTAGTAGCGATCAAATAAAACCTCAGCATGCAATTGAACTAGTCCATGAAATAACAGGTGGTGATGCCTATATAACGTCTGACGTAGGCCAGCATCAAATGTGGGCCGCTCAATATTACGGCTTTGAAAAACCGAATCGTTGGATAAACTCTGGCGGCCTCGGCACGATGGGCTTTGGTTTACCTGCCGCGATGGGCGTACAACTCGCTTATCCAGAAGCAACCGTTGCTTGTGTGACGGGGGAAGGCAGTATTCAAATGTGTATTCAGGAGCTATCAACCTGTTTGCAATATGGCTTGCCGATTAAAATTATTGCTTTGAATAACCGTTATTTAGGTATGGTCCGCCAATGGCAGGAATTCTTCTATGAAAACCGCTATTCGTCTTCATATATGGAATCATTGCCTGATTTTGTGAAGTTGGCAGAAAGCTATGGCCATGTCGGGATTCGAATTGAAGATCCTAAGGATTTGAAAGCAGAACTTGAACGAGGTTTTGCAATGAAAGATCGTTTAGTCTTTTTTGATATCGTGACCGATCAAACAGAAAACGTTTATCCAATGATTAGAGCGGGTATGGCACATAACGAAATGCATTTATCGCCACACGGCGGCGAGTTGCCACAAGATCCACATAGGGAGTTGTCATAATGCGTCATATTATTTCAATTCTAATTGAAAACGAAGCAGGGGCTTTATCACGCGTAGCAGGTTTATTTTCGGCGCGTGCTTACAATATCGAGTCATTAACGGTTGCACCGACTGAAGATCCAACCTTGTCACGCATGACCATTGTGACGGAAGGAACGGACAGGATAGTTGAGCAAATTACTAAGCAACTCAATAAGTTAATTGATGTTGTTAAGTTATTAGATTTGTCTGAAGGTCCGCATATCGAACGTGAAATGATGCTGATAAAAGTTAAAGCAGCAACGATGGCACAACGAGAAGATGTGAAACGTTTATCTGATATTTTCCGAGGCAATATCATTGATGTTACGCCAACGACATTTACGATTGAACTGACAGGGTCAGGTCAAAAAATAGATTCTTTTATTGAAGCTTTGGCTGAACATAAGATTATTGAAACAGTACGGTCTGGCGTGTCGGGCATCGCACGCGGCGAGAAAAGTTTGCAGGTATAAACTGCAACCTCTTAATTAAATTTTAAAAGTATTTTAAGGAATCAAATAATGAGTTTGAACATGTATTACGATAAAGATTGTGACTTATCAATCATCAAAGGGATGAAAGTTACGATTGTGGGTTATGGTTCACAAGGTCACGCACACGCTTGCAACTTAAAAGATTCTGGTGTTGATGTAACGGTTGCACTTCGTGCAGGTTCATCTTCTATTGCTAAAGCAGAAGCACACGGCTTAAAAGTAACTGATACAGCAACAGCTGTAGCAAATGCTGATTTGGTTATGATCTTGACGCCTGATGAATTTCAATCACAACTATATAAAGAAGAAATCGAACCTAACTTGAAAAAAGGTGCGGTTTTAGCGTTTGCTCATGGTTTTGCGATTATCTACAAACAAGTATTACCACGTGCTGATCTAGACGTTATCATGATTGCACCTAAAGCACCTGGTCACACAGTACGTAGTGAATTTGTTCGTGGTGGTGGTATTCCTGATTTGATCGCCGTTGAACAAGATGCATCAGGTAATGCTAAAGCAATCGCTTTATCTTACGCTTCTGGTGTAGGTGGTGGTCGTACAGGTATCATCGAAACAACATTCCGTGATGAAACTGAAACTGACTTATTCGGCGAACAAGCTGTTTTATGTGGTGGTGCAGTTGAATTAGTTAAAGCAGGTTTCGAAACATTAACAGAAGCAGGTTATGCGCCTGAAATGGCATACTTCGAATGTTTACATGAATTAAAATTGATTGTAGATCTTATGTATGAAGGCGGTATCGCTAACATGAACTACTCAATTTCTAACAATGCGGAATACGGCGAATATGTAACTGGCCCGAAAATTATCAACGAAGAAAGTCGTTGGGCGATGCGTGAAGCATTGAAAAACATTCAAGAAGGTAAATATGCAAAACAATTTATCCTTGAAGGTCAATCTGGCTACCCAGAAATGACATCAATGCGCCACATTAACGCAGAACACCCAATTGAAAAAACAGGTGCTAAATTACGTGAATTGATGCCTTGGATCCAAAAAATTGTTGATAAAGATAAAAACTAATTATCAATAATTTGAAGTAAAACGGGGGGCTGATGTGTAAATGTCAGCCCCCCGTTTTGTTTAATCAACATAAGATTTTATGTGTTATTTATAACGATTAAATTGTTTATCTAATACTGCACCGTAAAATGAACTTTGCTGAGTAGTGGTTGATGTCGTTGCTGACTGAACCACTTGATCATTAGGCTTATGCGTTTTCATGTGTGCTTCTTGCATCGCGAGTGCTGCGCGTGAAAGTGAATTGTTTTTTTCGCTTTCATTGGTATAAGGTTTAGCTGGTGTCATATTTGTTTGAGCTGGTGCATGCATCGCGTTTATTTCTAATACCGCTTGAGACAAAGAATTAGTGGTTGGTTGAATAGGCGAGTTTGCCGATGCAATAGAGGATAACAGACAAGTAGAAAGTGCGATGATAGGTATGTGTCTCATATTATTGACCTTTAATAATTAAATACGGTAAGCGTTCTTTAGGCTTATAACTGTAAGACTATTGAAAAGCCAAAATGTTACAAAATAACTGATGAGATAATCTCAGCATTGACGTTGTCTGCTATCATTATGTATGAATATTTACTAACGGCTATGGAAATTTAATTATGGTAGAAAAAGAAAAACAACAAAATCGCGGTATTTATTTATTACCTAATTTATTCACAACAGCAGGGTTGTTTGCTGGCTTCTATGCCATTGTTGCTGCTATTCGTGGTGATTTTGAGTCCGCAGCTATCGCTATATTCATTGCAATGATAATGGACGGGCTTGATGGTCGTATTGCTCGAATGACTAATACGCAGAGTGATTTTGGTGCCGAATATGACAGTTTGGCCGATATGGTTTCATTTTGTTTAGCACCGGCCTTAGTCATTTTTCAATGGGCATTGTTGGATATGGGCAAGTTTGGATGGATGGTCGCCTTTATTTATGCCGCTTGTGGTGCTTTACGTTTAGCTAGGTTTAATACTCAGCTCGGTATAGCCGATAAACGTTATTTTCAAGGTTTACCGAGTCCTGCTGCTGCTGCATGTTTAGCAGGTTGGGTATGGGCAGGAGCGAGTAATGATCTTAATCCTGCATTAATGACGTTTATTGCTCTGCCGCTTACTTTTGTAATTGGTTTATTAATGGTCAGTACAGTGCGATATTCAAGCTTCAAAGAGCTTGATTTACATGGCAAGGTACCTTTTGTTGTGATGTTGGTATTAGTGTTGATCTTCGCTTTAGTAGCCATTGATCCACCGCTTATCTTATTCGGCGGTTTTGCTTTGTACGCATTATCTGGACCAGTGCTAACCCTGATTAAATTGCGTGAGCGTCGTGCTGAACGTCACCAAGAAAAATAAGCTACAACTTAATTATCGATGAGGCACCAGAAAAATTAATTTTTTATTGGTGCCTCAATACTTTTTTCAGCAAGTATATCCATAATTAATACGTCACACGAACCACAGCCAGTGCCTGCACCTGTTGCAGAAGCGATTTTCTCAAAACTGTCTTTACCGTCATCAATTAACTGATTGATTTTGGCTTTAGTCGTGCCACTACAATCACAAATTATTTCATCAAGTATATCGGTCATAGATAATAGTTTTTGGTTTAGAACCAAGCGTAAAAGGAAAGCTAAATGATAACACTTTATGGCGCTAAACTGACCAGATCCTTCCGTGCATTATGGGCTTTAGAAGAAGCTGAACTTCCTTACAATTATATAAAAATCAAACTAGGTAGCGATCAAATAAATGGTAGTAGGACTGACGAATATAAGCGCATTAATCCGCAAGGGAAAATACCCACATTAGTCGATGAGCAATTTACTATTACAGAAAGTGCAGCAATATTAAATTACATCGCCGCACGAGCACCAAATAAAAATCTTATGCCTGTAGATGATATTTATTTGAAAGCACAATATGACGAAATGTGTTTTTTTGTGCTAGCCGAGTTAGAACAAGCTTTATGGACTCATTCCAAACATCGTTTTTTATTGCCTAAAGAATTAAGACTGTCAGAAATAAAGCTAACGATAGAATATGAGTTTGCTAAATCAATTAAGGCTTTACAGTACTATTTAAACGACAAAGAGTTTGCAATAAACAATCATTTCACAATGGCCGATATTTTAATTTCACATACATTACATTGGGCTGAAAATGCTAAATTTAGCGTGCCAGATAATTTAAAAGAATATACATATAGAATGTATCAACGATCAGCCTGCCAATATGCACTACAGAAAGCTTAATTATAAATAGTGAGGAAGAATGCAGGGAATCATACTGGCCATTGCGGCTTATAGTCTTTGGGGACTTTTTCCTCTTTTTTTCAGCTATCTGAGTGATATTTCACCTGTAGAAGTGGTAACGCATCGTATTATTTGGTCATTAGTGGCAATGCTTTTACTTGGTTTAGTATTGAGACGTTGGGGAAAATTATTAGCTGCGTTACAAGATAAAAAGCTTCTCGCGTGGATGGGATTATCTGCATTGCTCATTGGTATCAACTGGATGACCTATATTTGGGCAGTGACAAATCACCGTGTATTAGAATCTAGTTTAGGCTATTTTATGACGCCGGTTGTCAGCTTGATGTTAGCCAGACTATTCTTTAAAGAACAACTTCACCCGCTACAAGCATGGGCTGGACTTTTTGCCACTGTCGCTATTGTTTGGGAGTTTATTAGTCTTGGCGCCATACCTTGGATCAGCCTTGTGCTTTCGATGGCTTTTGCCTTTTATGGCGTGGTTAGAAAATATTGCAATATAGACGGCATTAGCGGTTTAACAGTAGAAATGTTTTGGCTATTGCCACTGGGATTAACTTGGATTGGTTGGCAAGTTTTTGGCCTGCATAATGCTGTTGCTTTTGGTAGCACGCCTAAGATCACACTATTGCTGATTAGTTCAGGTTTTGTAACTGCCTTACCATTAGTTTTATTTGCGATGGCTGCCCGCCGTGCTGATTTGTCAATTGTTGGTTTTATTATGTATATCAACCCAACAATACAGTTTTTAATCGCCGTATTTGTGCTTAATGAAGCTTACCCGCCACAAAGAATGGTGACATTTTGTATTATTTGGTTTGCCTTATTATTATTTATGATTGGCTTATGGAAAATGCGTAAAACGAATTAGATTTATGACTTCAATATTAGATATAGCTAATATTGAAGTCGCCGTGGATGTTATACTGTGCGGCCAATACTTGTTGTGAACGCATCTTAATCTATTTAATTAAACGTCATAGTTGTTACCAATTTCAGGATGCTTTGATGATGTTTAAATTTATTACCTATACGAAAGGTTATTTACTGATAAATTAGATCTTATTAAGACGTCGCTCATAATGTTTTTGTGGATTAATCTCACAAGTTAATTGTTCTAGATCCATTCACTAAAAATATTAAAATACACTTTATAACAAAGTATTTTTTTCATTCTCAACGTTCAAGGATATATATGCCCCAAGATGATACTGTACCCGATCTAATTTTACTTACGGATGCCGATTTACGCCGTCACGTCAGACTATTCGGTGTGTTATTGGGTGAAGTCATTAAAAGCCATTGTCCAATTGAAGTTTATGAAACTGTAGAATTATTACGCAAAGGCTTTATTAGTTTGCGTAAACAGGATGATCCTGAACTACGAGCTAAATTAATGAACCATATTGCGCTGGTAGATGAAGCGCAGCTAACCGAAGTCATTCGTGCTTTTAACTTGTATTTTAGTCTTGTTAATACCGCAGAAGAAGCACATCAGCACCATAATCGAATGATTCAATTGCGTAATGATGACAAGCTATGGCGCGGTTCATTCAACGATACGATAGAGCAGTTTAAAAATCAAGGCGTGTCTTTACCGCAATTGCAAGAATTGCTAAATGAGCTGAACTATACGCCGGTATTTACAGCTCATCCAACTGAGTCGAAACGTCGGGCGGTGATGGAAGGTTTGCGTCGTATATTTGTGTTGGATGAAAAGCTGGTTAATTTGCCACTCACGCCTTACGATAAAAAACAGCTTAGAGCGAAGATCAAAACCCAAATCGAAATCTTATGGGCAACCGATGAAGTAAGAGCAATAAAACCCACTGTACGTGATGAAGTGAAAAATGGTTTATTTTACTTTAATATCAGTCTCTTTGATGCTGTACCTAAAACCTACCGCAACATGGAATTGTCGATTAATCGATTATATGGCGATGAGTTAGAACAAGGGCAAACGATTAATGTGCCTAATTTCCTAACGTTTGGATCGTGGATTGGTGGCGATAGAGATGGTAATCCATTTGTTACTGCCGATACTACTGAAATGGCAGTGAGACTACAAAAACGTACCGTATTACGACGTTATTTGGAAACGATTACTAAGCTGAGCCATATACTCACCCATTCCACGCCGTTAAGTAAAATTAGCAATGCGCTAGCAGATAATATTGCCAGCGATGAAAAAACGTATATGGCAGCGTTTGGTGTAAAGCCTCAACGCTTTATCACTGAACCTTATCGCCGTAAGCTTTATATGATGCGTTATCGTTTAGAAGACAATTTACGTGTTAGCCAGCAATATTTCACACCTGATGCTAGTCCAGCACCTTATGGTGTGTTTTATAAGTCAGAAGATGAGCTGATGGCTGATTTAAGATTGATTCAGGATTCTTTATTGGCGACGGGTGATTTTGATATTGCCAATGGCGAGTTATTGGATCTGATTCGTTTAGTGGGCACGTTTGGTTTTTACTTATTTCAACTGGATTTACGTCAAGAATCAACACGCCATACTGAAACGGTAGGTGAATTACTTGAACAACTTGGAATTGCACGCAATTACACCTTACGCGATGAATCTCAACGTTTTTCATTGCTCAGTCAATTATTGACCGAACAAACCTTGCCTGATATACGTGGCACGGAAGATTTAACCAAAAACACGGCAGAAACGTTCGCTGTATTTATGTTGATGAACCGCTTGCGTACTGAGATTAGCGATAAAGTATTTGGCAGTTACGTTATTTCAATGACACATGAAGCCAGTCATATATTAGAAGTGATGTTACTTGCTCGTTTTGCCGGTTTATGTGGTTATGATGAGCATAATCAATGGTTTTGCCACATTAAGGTAGCGCCGTTATTCGAAACTATTGGTGACTTGTCTCGTATTGAACATGTGATGAATACCTTGTTAGAAAGCAGTATTTATCGAGGTTTATTAAGTGCTTCCGGTAACTTACAAGAAGTGATGTTAGGTTACTCTGACTCCTGTAAAGATGGCGGTATTTTAGCCTCAGGCTGGAATTTGTATAAAGCACAACGCATTGTTTCTAACCTGACAACAGAACGTAACATTAAATGTCGTATGTTTCATGGTCGAGGCGGTACGGTTGGTCGAGGTGGTGGCCCAACGCACGAAGCGATTCTGTCACAGCCATCAGGTACGGTTCACGGCCAAATTAAGTTTACCGAGCAAGGCGAAGTGTTGTCACACAAATACGGCAATATTGAAACTGCTGCCTATGAGTTAGGTATGGGGGTCTCTGGTTTAATGAAAGCAAGCCGAGCTTTTATCAGCCAAGCACAAAAAGTAAAAGAAGAAAATGCTATTGATTGCCATTTAGTTATGGAACATCTAGTCGCAGAGGGCGAAAAGCATTACCGAGAACTCACTGAACAGTCGCCAGGCTTTTTAGATTATTTTTATGAAGCGTGTCCAGTCTCTGAAATTGGCATGATGAATATAGGTTCGCGTCCTTCACATCGTAAAAAAGGCGATCGGTCTAAAAATTCGGTTCGAGCAATAGGTTGGGTATTTGCTTGGGCACAATCTAGGCAGACTTTGCCTGGTTGGTATGGTATCGGAAGTGCATTAGAATCTTGGTGTGCCGATAGGCCGGAGCGCTTAGCTGATTTACAACAAATGTATCAGCGCTGGCCTTTTTTCAAAGCATTACTGAGTAATACTGAAATGGCCTTATCGAAAGCAGATATGGGGATCGCGCGAGAATATGCCGCGTTGTGTTTAGACCCAGTATCGGCTCAACATGTATATGAAACGATTTTAACGGAATACAAACGTACTTTGGCTTGGATTTTTACGGTGATGAACACTTCGACGTTGATTGAAGATAATCCTGTGCTGGCCTTATCGTTAAGTCGTCGAAATCCTTATTTGGATCCCCTTAATCATATACAAATAGTATTATTAAAACGCTACCGCAATGAGCACCTTAGCGATACTGAACGTGATCGCTGGCGTGATCCTTTATTACGGACGATTAGTGCGCTTTCAACGGGTCTGCGTAATACCGGTTAGCTTTCCAAAATAAAATTAATAAGACTTTTAACATGCCTGATGTAACCATGTTAAAGGTCGTATTGGTTTAATTAATAAATAACTCAACGAAGTAATAGTCATGTCACAAGGAATCATAATGCCTGAAGATTTACACTTAAAAATTCGTAATTTAGAACCGAGTGATTATCCTCAATTAAAAGAATTGATGGATCGTGTTTATGATGACATCGGTGGTGCATGGCCAGAACACACTATTTTGAAATTAATGACAGATATACCAGAAGGTCAGATTTGTCTTATTGATCATGACAGAATCGTTGGCGTCGCCTTATCTGTGCAAGTCGATTATCAGCGGTTTAGCAATCCCCATACTTATGATGATTTGATTAGTAAAGCAGAAACGATCATCAATAATAAAAAGGGTGATGCCTTATATGGTTTAGATGTGCTGATCCACCCTGATTATCGGGGTTTTAGATTAGGCCGTCGCCTTTATGAAGCACGAAAAGAATTTTGTCGGCAACGCAACCTGCGTGCGATTTTAGCCGGAGGACGAATACCTAACTACTACAAACATGCTGATGAAATGTCGCCAGCGGAATACTTTGAAGCCGTTAAAAATAAACGTATTTATGATCCGATTTTAACGTTTCAATTATCAAATGACTTTCAAGTCACCCGAGTATTAAAAAAATATCTACCTGAAGATGAAAAATCACAAGGTTTTGCGACTTTACTTGAGTGGCGTAATATCTTTTATGAGCCACAAAGTAGCGTTATTGAAACTCGTAAACGTGATGTGCGAATTGGCGCTATTCAATGGCAAATGCGTGAGGTTGAATCGGTAGAAGAATTGTTACAACAAGTTGAATACTTCATTGATGCATTATCCGATTATCAAAGCGATTTTGCCTTATTTCCTGAGTTTTTTAATGCGCCCTTAATGGGCTTAAGTCCTGATCAACGTAATCAACATGCAGCCATTCGCTTTCTTGCAAGTTATACGGAACGCTTTAAAGTTGAAATGTCGAAGATGGCTTTGAGTTATAACATTAATGTCATTACTGGCTCGATGCCTATTTTTGAGGATGATGTTCTATATAACGTTACGTATCTTTGTCGACGTGACGGCACTGTTGAAATGCAAAAGAAAATTCATATCACGCCACACGAACGACGTGATTGGATCATCGAGGGCGGTAATGAATTACGTGTATTCGATACTGATGCCGGAAGGGTGGGGATATTAATCTGTTATGACGTTGAGTTTCCTGAATTAGCTCGTATTTTAGCGTTGCAAGATATGGATATTTTGTTTGTGCCATTTTGGACAGACACTAAAAATGGTTACTTACGTGTGCGTCATTGTGCTCAAGCTCGCGCCATTGAAAATGAATGTTATGTGGTTATTTGTGGAAGTTGTGGCAATTTACCGCAGGTTGAAAACCTTGATATTCAATACTCACAAGCAGCGGTATTTTCACCGTCTGACTTCTCATATCCTCATGATGCGGTGATGGCTGAAACGACGCCAAATACAGAAATGATCATGTTTTCAGACTTAGATCTTGATAAATTGACGTTTACCCGTAGTGAAGGTTCGGTTAATAATCTGAAAGATCGCCGAACCGATCTTTATGATTTAGTTTGGAAGAAATAACGATAGTCAAATCATGGCGATAAAGTACTGAAACCAGTGCATTATCGTCATGCTCTATATTCGTTGTGTAAATTTATCTACGGTATCATCACATACCATATTCTCGCCCTATGTTTTTCAAACTTTAAAATTAATTTAATAAAAGTCTCATTTTCACATTAACAGTAATGATAATCATTTGCATTTGATGTCGTGTAGTGGCAAACTACGCGGAAGTTATTCAAAGCCGAATCAATCTTATTTTTAAAGTACACACGGATAAGATTGATTAATTATCTATTTAATCTTGTTGAGCCGTAAATTTCCTAAGCTAAGGAGTTCGCTCTAATGAATTAAAACTTAGGAAATGTTCATGCAAAATATTAATAATCAATTAGATCAAAATGTTCACAGAGGGGCAATAAAAACTAGTTTGTTAATAATGACAGCCATTACTTTAAATATGGCTGTTGCCAATGTTGAAGCAAAGGAACAGGATATTTACGACATTCCTGCAAGCTCGCTTAAAGCGGTTTTATCTCAGTTTGCCGATGAATCGGGAATAGCGTTATCTGCAGAATCAACATTAATTAAAAATGAAAAAAGCCAAGGCCTGCATGGTCAATATACTATTCAACAAGGTTTAGATATATTATTTAAAGACAGCGGTTTGTCATGGCGGTTAACTGAAGCTAATACTCTGATAGTAAGGTACAAAAGCGATGATCTTGGTGTCATCAATCTCGATGCAATTATGATTGAAGATGATCAAATAGGCCATTCAGCTGAAAATTCAATTTCACGTAAACGAAATGCACCTAATGCAATCACTTCAATAGAAGCAGGACAACTTAATCAATTTGGTGATCAACCTCTAGGTGATACATTACGTCGTTTACCTGGCGTGACATTTGGCGATGCCAACCGTGCTCGCGAAGTACAACTAAGGGCATTAAGTAGTAAATACACACAGGTTTTAGTTAATAATAGATCGTTAATTGATGGTAGTTCAAGTCGCTCAGTTCAGGTTGATAGAATTCCAAGCTCACTCGTTGAACGGGTGGATATCATTCATGCACCGCTAGCAAGTCAAGATGGACAAGGTGCTGCTGGAAGCTTAAACATTGTTTGGAAAAACACAGATTTTACACCACGAACTGAAATGGGTGTTGGTGGCGGATATTTAGAGGACACCGCAGGTGTCGGTGATGTTTCCATTCTAAATGCAGGTGAGATTGGTGCTTTTCGCTATGCATTATTGGGTGGTGTACAGGTTCAGCGTCGTAATGAAAATGAAAACGTTTACGAGTTTAAAGGTGATGGAACGCCTGATGGTGGATCAACAAAACCTAATGAACGAAAATACAATCAATTAAATTTAGTACCCGCCTTTGAGTTAGACGTAGGTGAGAGAAACATGATTCGTTTCGAACCAAGTTACTTATATACCGAGGAAATCCGTTACAACCCTATTAGTAAGTTAAGTAAAGATCAACTTTCCACTACTGAAATTAATATAAAGAAACGAAAGCGAGTTCGCGAGAATGTCGGTTTACTCACGTCATGGCAACATGAGTTATCATCAATGAGTGATTTTACCGTGAGTCTTGATACACAAAAGGGCAGTGAAAATACAAAACGTGATGAAACCAAGTTTAAGCCTGTCAATGAGTTTGACTCACAAAAGCTCAAAACACAAAAAAAAGAATTTACACGTATAAGCCCGGCAATTCTATTTAATCATAGCATCGGTAATAATGAGCTAAGTTGGGGAGGCGATTTTAGTCAATCTAAACGTGAAGAAGGCGATGTTACAAATGGTGTCGCGGTTGATACCAGTATTGTTGATATAAAAGAAAACCGATTGAATGGCTTTGTACAAAATATTTGGCAAGTCAATGATCAAATAATGTTAACTAGTGGATTACGATTGGAAGATTCATCGACTAAAACCACTGGCGTTGATGGTCTTAGTCAGACACAATCAAATCTCTTCGCACTGCCATCTTTAAATAT
This sequence comes from Methylophaga sp., assembly GCA_011053005.1. Taxonomy (GTDB): domain Bacteria; phylum Pseudomonadota; class Gammaproteobacteria; order Nitrosococcales; family Methylophagaceae. The sequence continues at coordinate 160,984 of DRHW01000016.1, read as the reverse complement.
TGTTAATAAATTGGGAGAGCAGACTGATTTGCGGATAGGTGTTGCTAGAACATTACGTCGACCTGGCCTCAATGAGCTATCACCAACGATATCTGATGAAAGTGGTACATTATTTGATCCAGATAGTGCAGGCAATCCAACCTTAAGTCCAGAATCTATTTGGGGATTGGATACGGGGATTGATCACTATTTTTATAATGGTAGTGGACTGGCCTCGGTTAATGTATTTGCACGTAAATTTTCCGATAAAATTGAAAATATTAGGGAGCTTGAAGGTACTCGCTATGTTTCTAGACCCAAAAATATAGGCGATGGACAAGTGTTTGGTGTCGAACTTGAGGGCCGACTTCCTTTAGATATACTTGAGTTACCCAATGTGACCTTATGGGCTAATGCGACATATATAGATTCTGAAGTCGATACAGCTTCAGGTGAATCGAGACGATTCTTAGAGCAAAACGATGCTGTTGCCAATCTCGGTTTGGATTGGTTTGTATCTTCTTGGCGTTCAACCTTTAGTGTCAGTACAAACTGGGTAAGCGGTTATGACCAAACAGTTAAGAACAATGATAATTCATCAACAAAAACGACTTTAACGTCATTGAATAGATTAGATATGTCAGCGAAAACAGATCTGAGCAAGGATGTTTCCTTAAGCTTATCCTTGCTTAACCTTTTAGCGCCATCACAAACGCAGACAGATAAAATAGTGCTTGCTAGTGGCGATTTAGATTCATTTACTAAAGCAACGGAATCAACAGATCGTTCTGTTTATCTAAGATTAAACTGGAAATTCTAAGGATAATTTAGCTTGGTATTACGTCACCTAGAGACATCATTTATTAAATTGTAATGACATGAATGGTCATTAAATATCGATTTTTTAGTTCGTTATCAATTTATTGATATCTTCTGAATAATAATGATAATGTTTGTTGATGGTTTTAGGCTGTTTAGAGTTCTCATATTTCGCTAGACACTTACTCTTTAACATATAAACGATCTGACGGATGAATATACATGTTTACATTTCTCTCTAATTTAGGTGATGTCAATCACGCTGTTCAATTAGCACTAACGCCCGCATTCCTGTTAACGGGAATGGCGGGTATTTTGAGTGTGATGGCCAACAGACTCGCCCGCATTATTGATCGAGGTCGTGATCTCACTGAAAATTTTTCCACAGCTAGAGGATTATCTGACCAAGATAAATATGAGTTTGACTGTCTTGAGCTTCGTCGTCATTCAGCAAGTATGGCAATATCCATGTGTGTATGGTCATGCTTATTAGTATGCTCAGTGGTATCTGTTATGTTCATAGAAGCATTAATGAATTTCAGCTTGAAATGGCTGATAGGTGCTTTTTTTATGGCCTCAACATTATCGCTTATCATTGGACTTGCCTTCTTTTTACACGAAGTCCGACTTGCCACTCGCAGTGTACGTATTCTTACTTTTCCTATACAAAATGATAGTGAGCATGAATAGTATCAATGACTATACGATGACTCATTAAAATAAAATTAACATTTATTGTTTGGTCAAAGAGAGTAGTTAATTAAATCTAAATACTAATGATTTCTATTTAGTGTTATTATCACGAGTTAAATTCCCTTAAACTTATTAAACTTGTGTAGGTACATTTTGACGTCACAATATACACCACTATCTACAAAATCTAGCGTTTTCAAAAAACATCGATTTTGGTTGGCTGGCCCAGTTACATTAGCGGTATCAATTTTTATTATGGCTGCCATGTCACTTTGGTTTCCACCCGGTATTGCAGGGGTTAACAACTTAGTTTTTCCCTTGATTTTATTCCCTTTAATTTGGGCGATTAGTTTTTTTTATTCGGTATTAGAGGTAAATATTAAACGTGCTTGGATCGTGTTAATGCTCGTTTTATCGGTGAATGCTATTCCAGTAATCGCATCAATGAAAGGGTGGTTGTCATGATTAATCTATCTAATATCTCGGGACGACGTTTGACCGACATTCATGGTTGGGCGGGTGTATTGTTTGGTTTGGCTTTATATATCGTAGTATTTTCTGGTGCGATAGTGGTGTTTTCACATGAAATTGGCGCATGGTCAGTGAGTGGCCATAAGCTAGGAGATGGTTTACAGGGTAAAATAGATCATCGTCTTGTTGAATTATCAAGCACCATACCAGAAGAATATAAAGATGAAGTAGGAATTTGGCAAAACTCATCTGGAGAGTTGATCGCCTTTTTTCATACCCATGTTAAGGATGAGGCTGGCAAGATAAAAGAGAAAGGCACTCGATTTGTTTTAGACCCTAATTCGCTTGCCATTATTAGTCAGTTGGAAGGGTATAATGACGAACTTCCTCATGTTACCAGCGGTTTTTTGGAAGAATTTTTAGTCAAACTACATATTCAGTTGCATGCTCCAGATCCTATCGGCTTGTATTTGACAGGTATTTTAGGCTTGGTACTATTAGTTTCAGCGGTATCGGGCTTTATTATTCATCGTCATTTAATTAAAGATATTTTCATTTCGCCTAGGCTAAATACACGTTTACTCAACACGAGAGATCGTCACAATTTGGCCGGTTCTTGGGGATTAGTCTTTTCTATTGTTCTTGCATTCACGGGGGCTTTTTTTAGTTTTGCAACCACGTTAGGCCTCCCTGTAATAGCAATGACCGCTTTTGGTGGTGACCAGGAAAAAGCAATAACTGCAATTTATGGCGAGCCAGCTGTGGTTGATTCAACGCCAGAAAAATTTATAGGTATTGAAGATATTATTGCACAATCAAAACAGGCGAATATCGCTGGTAGTGACCCCATTTTTGTTTTTATTGAACACTGGGGAAGGGCAGATGCTTTGGTTTCAACTATCCATCAACCAAGTGATGATCATATTCTTTACACAACGCATAAGTTTAGCGGTACGACAGGGAAGTATATCGGTGAGAAATCAGCCGTCGGGACTCAACCTTCAGCTGGTAGTGCATTAATTGGCATGATGGGTGTTTTACACTTTGGTTGGTTTGCGGGACTATTTTCTCGAATTATTTGGTTATCACTTGGTTTGGCTACGTGCTATGTAACAATTACTGGTCTACAACTTTGGGTGCAACGCAGAGAAAAAGAAGAACGTTGGCAGGAACTAGCAAAGTTAATTCCTATTGTAGGTTATGGTTTACCTATCGCTATGGTCGGTGCAGCCATTGGATTCATTTTGACTTATTCTCATTCCACTGAACTTGTTGAAAGCTGGACGGTTGATGGTTTTTTAATTGGTATCGTTATTAGTTTTATTATTGGTTTGTCGTTAAGGACAGCAGAAAAAAGTAAGCAGGTATTACAACGTGTTTTAGGTGTAGGACTTATTTTATTACCTGTTATTCGAGGCTTTAGCCATGAAATTTATATTGGTGATGTAGGTATAGTGGCTTTGGATATATCATTAATAATCAGCGGTATTATTTTATTGGTAGTCAGTCGTAAATCAAATGCTCACTTTATTAAAGATGAGACCAAATCAAAAGATTTGAATCCAGAAAGGAGTGCCTATGACCACTGAAATCGCTACATTACTTGCATTATTAGTCAGTTTGGCAGCTTTAGTATATTTGAGAAATACCGATACTAAGCGGCGAAGAGTTTTTAAGTTACCACTTTGGACTAAACCTAAATTCGATTTTATAGCCTGGTCAGTGTGTTTATTGCCAAGCGTTGTATTGCTATGTCTAGAGCTATATGGTCCATTTATTATGTGGTTTGCAGCCTTATCATTACTTGGGTGGTTTGTTGCTTTACCTAAACCAAAGTCGGTTTAACATAAGGCCTAAATATAAAAAATGATAATGATGTTGTTTAGCATGTGGAACTGTCATCTTGTCACTAGACAATCAGTAATTCCGTAAAACACGCCTCCTCAAATTTATCAGCTGAAACACCTCCTGTATGAGAATGATGCTTTATCGGATAGTAAAGCCTTCCTATAAAATTAACTATCTCAGGCTTTTCATCGTTTCTTGTCGGATAGATCCTTTTTCTAATTTCTAATAATTTGCTTTTTAATCGTGGCGAAAAATCTTTATACAACTCATTGTCATGAAAATTATCCCGTCGCACGACGCACACTGATCAATGATTCATCTTATGCTTGAGAGTTGTGAATTACGATAGTCTCTGTACCAAAAATTACTTGTTAACTATAGCTATAAGTTACGCGCTAGAATAAGAGTATCCATCTTTGTACTAGGGTAACTTATGCCTGCAATTAGCGATTTATTTTCAGTAATATCATTGCCTCCATTATTGAGCCATTTTTTATTAGTCGTGGCATTGAGCTTCACCATTGGATTAGAGCTGCACAGTTATCGGCGTGCGAGTAATCAAGATTTAGGTTTTGGTACAACGCGTACGTTTACGTTAATTGGCATGTTGGGTTATGTTTTATATGCGTTAGACTCACAGCGCTTATTTTACGGAGCTGGCTTTATTGCTTTAATCGTTTTTCTTGCCGTTTATTATCATAGCCGGAGTGACGAGAGGTTGTATTCGTTAATTAGTCCAATGTTGGCGATAGCGACCTTTTTACTCGCTCCGATATTGGACGTCTTTCCTGCATGGTTCAGTATTTTATTTGTGGTGACTTTATTATTAATTCTTAGCGAAAAACTAGAGATCAGAAATTTTTCAGATAGATTTAATAATGCAGAAATGGTTACCTTTTCTAAGTATTTAATCATGACGGGCGTGGTGTTACCTTTGTTGCCGGATCAACAAGTCTATGCTCCATATATCACTGTGACTTATTATCAAATTTGGCTGTCATTATTAGTTGTATCTAGTTTATCCTACCTTAGCTATCTGGCTCAGTCATATGTTTTTAAAGAAAAAGGAGTGTTGTTTTCTGGATTATTAGGAGGCTTATATTCGAGCACTGCGACGACAATCGTATTAGCTAGACGCTCTCGAACATCTGAGCCTAATCACCGTTATGCTAATGCAATTATTCTCGCTACAGCGATGATGTATTTACGTTTATTATTGTTAACGATGTTCTTAGGCCATAGTGCTGAAGCAGAAAAATTAATATATCCATTTGCTCTGCTGGTAATTAGTTCGGTACTGATTACAATATACATTTCTCAATCTCATAAAAATGGCGTATTAGAAATAAAAAAGATGATTATTCGTCATCCTTTGGAATTCCGTACTGCGATCATTTTTGCATTACTATTTGTTTTATTTGCGGCGATAACCAAGATAGTACTAATGCACTATGGTCATAGTGGTTTAACGGTAATGTCATTTATCGTAGGTTTAACGGATATCGATCCGTTTATTTTGTCACTGATGGCAGGTGATTTTCAGGTGACTAGTGAACAAATAGTAACAGCGATTATTATTGCTACGGCGAGTAATAATCTGATGAAAGCATGCTATGCGATGGTTTTAGGACGTAATAGATATGCATACATGGCGGGTTCATGGCTTATTGTATCAGCACTTGTGTCATTTTTTTATGCATTAGTGATACTTTAAACTCATACGATTAAATAATACTGGCCAGGCTATATAATATTTTGGCCTGTAATTAGCTACGAGCTTGTTTACTGCTTATAGTTGCAACCTGTCGTCACTGAACTTGTGCAATAGGTTCAGTTAGAACAAGCCAACGTTAGGGGGCTGTTCAAGGATATTCTATTACTAAAAAACATAAAAAAGCCGTGATAGCGAAGCTATCACGGCTTTAAATACTACTCTACTATTTATTATTGTTATGCTTTTTTAGCTTTACGACGGAAACCCATAAAACCGAATAATGCTGGAGCAAATAAGAATGCAGCAGCTGGAAGAGGTACTGCAGAGACTGACGAAGATACTGATACATTGTCTAACAAGATGCCAATATTATCGCCACCAGCATGACTAAATGTAAGCTTATCGCCTTCATTTACATTAACTAGTGAAATCAGGATATTAGTCCATGCTGCGTTAGAAGCTAAAGTAAATGTTTGTAAATAATCACCAAAGCTAACAGTTAGGCTATCTGTGCCACTACGTTGGTTGCCTGATAAATCAAAAGACAATGAATAGAGACCGGCAGAGAAACCAGATTTACTCACTAGATCGCCAGCATTGCGACTTGAGCCATCAAGATCAATACAGCCACCGTTGCATGAAAGACCAAATGAGTTTGGTGTAGAAATAGCGTCTACTGTGCCATTTAAAACATCCCAATTAGCAAGACCCGATGATGGTATGTTTAACGTTGAGTTTGAGATGCTGTCAAAATTGTCGTTCAATGAACTTATTGTCGCAGCGCTTGCTCCAAAGCTTGTGGCAAGGAGGGCTGTCGCTAGTAATACTTTTTTCATGGTAATCCTTGCATTAAAATTAAAAAATCATCTGCATTTATACAGTAGTTATCTTTAATTGTGAACTGGTTCACAATAATTAATTTTCAACTAGATTGATGAGCAACGACTGAACGAGCAATATTGATGCTTAGTGTGTATTTATCAAAAAAAACATTAATCATGAAAATTTGTTCTTACGTTTTAAATAATTAATGAGCGCATTAATTAAACACTTACTCTTTACGGGTAAATTTAATAATATGTCGACGGTCGCGTTTATTTGGACGACCTTTATCATGTCTAAAACCGAGCGGCTGATCTTTTAGCTCTAATTTCAATTTTTCTCTTTTTGCTAAGCTGTCATCACTTTCAATATAAAGCAGTTGGGCTTCTGAAGCTGGGCGACGTTGTTTAGCGACATCTAATACCGTAATCACATGTTCGTATGGTGGTTTAGATATCGTCAATACATCGTCTTGTTTTACATTGCGGCTAGGTTTTGTTCGATGTTTATTGAGATGCACTTTGCCGCCATTAATTGCTTCGACGGCAAGGCCGCGCGTTTTATAAAAACGCGCGGCCCATAACCATTTATCAAGTCTTTGGCTATTATCTTCAGCTTCAGGCTGTTGTGCCATTAAGTATTCCTAAATTAAAAACCATCTATCTCAATTGATTATTTATCTTCTTAAAAAAAGTCTATATTTCATATGAAAAAAAGATAAATTTATATTATTTATCAATCTCCTATGCGTGTCTGTCAATGTGTGAGTTAACATTGACTGTCGCCATTGTTATTTAAGCTTTGCCTTCTAATTGAGGCAATATCGATTCATTTTCTAAGGTTGATGTATCTTGTGTAATCTCTTCACCTTTAGCAATGTTTCTTAATAAACGACGCATAATTTTACCTGATCGTGTCTTGGGTAAATTATCGGAATAACGAATTTCATCTGGTTTAGCAATTGCACCAATTTGTTCACCGACCCATGTACGAAGCTCTTCCGTTAATGCTTCATCAATTCCACCATCAGGTCGATCTCCATTTAACACAACAAAAGCAACGACTGCTTCACCTTTAATATCATGAGGTTTACCAACCACAGCAGATTCTGCAACACGTGGATGTGCAACCAGTGCTGACTCAATTTCCATTGTGCCCAAACGATGCCCTGAGACATTTAATACATCGTCAATTCGTCCCATGATCCAAAAATATCCTTCTTCATCACGACGTGCGCTGTCGCCAGCTAAGTAATATTTACCATCAAAATAGGGCCAATACGAATCTTTATAACGTTGATCATCTCCCCAAACAGTTTGAACCATTGATGGCCAAGGCTGACGAATAACTAAGTAGCCACCCTGATTTGCTTCAGTTATTTCAATGCCTTCTTGATTCACTAAGGCGGCATCAATTCCAGGTAGGGCACGTGTACATGAACCAGGTTTAGTCACGGTGACACTGGGTACGGGGGCAATCATGTGAGCGCCTGTTTCAGTTTGCCACCAAGTATCAACAACTGGACATTTTTCTTTACCAATAACCGTGTGATACCACATCCATGCTTCTGGATTAATCGGTTCGCCTACTGTTCCCAGTAAGCGTAATGTAGATAAATCATAACTATTAGGAATGTCAGCACCCGCTTTCATTAAGGCACGAATAGCCGTCGGCGCTGTGTAAAAAATACTGACTTGATGACGCTGACACATATCCCAGAAACGTCCAGCATCTGGATATGTTGGCACACCTTCAAAAATAACGATTGTTGCGCCTGTCGCTAATGGTCCGTAAGCAACGTAAGAATGTCCTGTTATCCAGCCAACATCGGCCGTACACCAAAAAACATCTGACGGTTGAATATCAAATACCCAGCGCATTGAAGTGATGGCATTTAATAAATAACCACCTGTTGAATGCTGAATACCTTTTGGTTTACCCGTAGAACCGGATGTATAAAGAATAAACAGCGGATGTGTTGCCTCGACCCAAACAGGTTCACATTCAGCATTTTGGTCTTGTTCTGCATCCGACCACCAAATATCACGACCAGCTTGCATGGCGATATCGTGGCCAGTACGTTTAAATACGATGACCTTTTCAACACTGTCACAGCCACTTTCTAGAGCTGTATCAGTTGTTGATTTGAGTTGAATGATTTTACCGCCGCGATGTCCACCATCGGCTGTGATAACTAGTTTTGCTGTTGTATCTTCAATGCGATCTTTTAATGATGAAGCAGAAAAACCACCAAATACAACTGAGTGAATAGCGCCTATACGGGCACAAGCTTGCATTGCAATAACAGCTTCGGCAATCATCGGCATATAGATAATGACCCGATCACCTTTGCTAATACCTTGTGCTTTTAAGGCATTAGCAAAGGTACATACTCGTGTGTGGAGTTCACGATAACTAATATGTTGCACATCACCTGCATCACCTTCAAAAATAATGGCGGTTTTGTCGGCATTTTGGGCTAGTTGACGATCAAGGCAATTATATGAAGCATTCAATTTACCATCAGGAAACCAACGGTAAAAAGGTGCATTAGATGAATCTAGTGTGGTTTTGAATGGTGTTTGCCAATCTAATTCAGTTCTTGCCTGATCCGCCCAAAAAGCTTGATTATCAATTTCAGCACTTTTATATAAAGCGGTTAATTTTTCAGTGGTTATTGATGTTTTTTTTATAAAATCTGCATGTGGTGGAAAGTGACGATCTTCATGCAATGTTGATTCGATGTTGTGTTCAGACATAGTTGTTACCTTAGTATCGTATAAGAAAATACTATTTTCATAGTACTATTCCCCGTGACAATGCATCGTGAAATAGGATTTCTATAAGGAATTTCAAGCTAGAGTATAGCGCTGTATTTATCAGAAATGAAACACAAAAATGCCTCCATAAGCAGCCTTATGGAGGCATGGTGTTTTTTAATTTTCTTTAAAAGAAACCAAGTGGACTTGTGCTGTAACTCACTAAAAGGTTCTTGGTTTGTTGATAATGATCGAGCATCATTTTATGTGTTTCACGGCCTATACCTGATTTTTTATAGCCACCAAAAGCAGCATGAGCAGGATAAAGGTGGTAACAGTTTGTCCAGACACGACCCGCTTGAATACCACGTCCCATGCGATAAGCACGGTTCATATCACGCGTCCATAATCCAGCGCCCAAACCAAATTCAGTATCATTAGCTATTGCGAGTGCTTCGGCTTCATCTTTGAATGTGGTGACTGATACGACAGGCCCAAAAATTTCTTCTTGGAAAATACGCATATTATTAGTGCCTTTGAAAATGGTGGGTTCAATGTAATAACCTTTATCAAATTCAGCACCGACTTGTGCGATCTTACCGCCGATTAATAATTCAGCCCCTTCTTGTTGACCAATTTCCATATAGCTTAAGATTTTTTCGTATTGCTCTTGTGATGCTTGAGCGCCTACTTGAGTATTGGTATCAAGCGGGTTGCCACGAATGATTTTTTGAGCACGTTCAATCACGATGGCAATGAATTCATCGTAAATGCTTTCTTGAATTAATGCACGAGAAGGGCAAGTACAAACTTCGCCTTGGTTAAAGAACGCAAGAACGGCACCTTCGGCACATTTGCTGATGTAATCATCTTCTTGTTGCATGATATCTTCAAAGAAAATATTGGGTGATTTACCACCTAATTCTACCGTTGAAGGGATAATATTTTCAGCGGCACATTTTAATATATGCGCGCCAACAGGCGTTGAACCGGTAAAAGCAATTTTTTGGATACGCTTGCTGGTTGCTAGTGCCTGACCCGCTTCTTTACCATAACCATTCACCACATTTAGTACACCAGGTGGTAATAAATCACCAATTAATTCGACAAGTTTAAGAATTGAATATGGTGTTTGTTCCGCGGGTTTTAAAACAATACAGTTACCGGTGACTAAAGCGGGTGCTATTTTCCACACAGCCATTAATAATGGGAAGTTCCAAGGAATAATTTGTCCAACCACACCTAAGGGTTCGTGGAATTGATAAGAAACAGTAGTGTCATCTATCTCACCCATTGTGCCTTCTTGGGCGCGAATACAACCAGCATAATAACGGAAGTGGTCGATGGCTAAAGGCACATCGGCATTGAGTGTTTCTCTTACGGCTTTACCGTTATCCCATGTTTCAGCTACGGCCATCATTTCTAGATTTTGTTCTAAGCGATCAGCTATTTTTAACAATATATTAGAACGCGCTGAGACGGATGTTTTAGCCCAGGCATCTTTGGCGGCATGCGCTGCATCAAGCGCTAAGTTGATATCTTCTTCCGTCGAGCGAGGAATTTCACAAAAGCCTTCACCTGTGACTGGACTGACATTAGTGAAGTATTGACCCTTAACCGGTGCTACCCAGCCGCCATTAATATAGTTACCATAGCGTGATTCATATGACGTTAAAGAGCCTTGAGTATTTGGATTTGCATAGATCATTAGTTTCTCTCTCTGTAGTTATTATTTATAGTTAAATATTTTTTTTGTTCGTTAGAATAAATCGGCAGCGTTGAATTGTCTTGACTGAAAATCTCTATCACTTGACTTACAATCCACATCGGTCACAAAATGCAGAATATGAATAAAGATGCTTCTCAAAACAATACATCAGTTTCGCAAACTTTAGCAAAAAGAAGTGGCGATCAACGTCAATCATTGGTTGAAAATAAACTAAGCTTTACAGGGTCAGCATCAGAGCTCAGTATTTATGATACTTATCGTTCGGCATCACGTGTCGGCTTAGGTTCACAGCAACTCTTGTATTGCGGCATGGTTAAGGGTAAAAAAATCATGTACGGGAATAATACTCAGTCAGGTAATGAGCAGGGCGAAATCTTTTTGCCACATGAATCATTTGTTATCCCGCCGAATGCGTTCGTCGAAATTGATTTTCCTGAAGCGAATGAAGAGCAACCTACTACCTGTCTAACCATTGAGTTTACAAAAGAACGAATTGAAACGATTTCTGAAAGAATGCGCGATCTGACCACATTGGAATCAGTAGAACATGATTGGCAATATCAACCGCATATTATTCATACACACCACACGACAGATACGCAGCAATTATTAGAAAAGCTAGTGTCTTTATTTACACAAAATCATCCTGACAAAGAAATGATGGTTGATTTAGGTGTATCTGAACTGGTTATTCGATTGCTCAGGCAGCAGGGCAGAGAAATATTGCTCAGTTATAGTCAGCAAGCACCGGATACTAGCGGTATTATTGCGGCAATTCATTTTCTAGAAAAAAATCTTGCAATACCACTTAATATTGATCAGTTAAGTCGTCATGCTTGTATGAGCAGAAGCAAGTTTTATATAGAATTTAAAAAACAATTGGGTTGTTCGCCAGGTGAGTTTCAGCAACAATTACGCATAAAAGCTTCTGCAATAGCGATTGGCGCGGGTAAAACGGTAACAGAAGCATGTTACGATGTGGGCTTTAATGATTTAAGCCATTTTAGTCGACGCTTTACTCAGTTCTATGGTTGTTCGCCAACGGCTTATCGTCTCAATCACTATGGTCACTAAGTAAGTTTTATAATTGTCCTTAAATTAAAATAACCGCTTATTTAGCCCATTCCAACTTAAACTCAATCATTCATTTATGAACAAGATTGACGTAATTTGAGTTTATCCTGAATCGGATAAAACAAATCTCTCGTCAATTTCAATTCTATTATTAGTTTTAATCAATGAATCTTTAAATGAAAGCGCCCACTTAGGTTTCGCAGCTTTAACGCACTACTGTTAGAATTACATAAATTAAAGTGGCATCAGCGGCTGTTCAGGCTGCTAACATCTTTAACCCAATAATTGCAGTGCCTTAAAACTTCATACCGGAGACAGAAATGACGGAAGAAATCAGCCCTTTGGTTGAGCGTCTTAATGATGCAAGCGATGACGCACAAATGGCTGTGTTTGAAGAAGCAGTAATCGAGCTAGAAAGTAGTGAATTGGCATTCTTATTAGAGTCATTGCCTTTATCTGAACGACTCGAACGTTGGTTACAAGTACCTGAAGATGATCGGGTTGATGTGTTAGTGGCGATGCGATCTGAGCCACGCCAAACTATTTTTGCGACGTTTGATGATGAAGAATTACAAGCATTATTAAGCAATTTACATGCGGAAGACTTAATTGAACTAGCGGAATCATTACCTGATACGGTTGTTGATAAGGCTTTGCAAAGCATGGATGCAATGCAGCTTCAGCACTATCAACGCTCGGCACAATACGATGATGATCAAATTGGTCGTTATGTTGATCACGAACTGATTATTTTGCCCAAAACAGCCCGGGTTAGAGATGCAATGCGTTTGATAAAAAAATCTCTACCGGAATATACCGATAGTCTTTATCTTATTCAGCGTAATGGCGATTATGCGGGCACGGTCATCATTCAAAAGCTTTATGCTGCTTTGCCAGAACAGCCTTTGATGGAATTAAGTATAGAAGACCCTATTACTATTTCTGCTGATATTTATCTCACTGATGCCACTGATAAACTCGAACATTCAGGTTTCACTGCCTTGCCTGTTATTGATGATAATAATAAATTATCGGGTAGAATTACCTTACGACAAGCAATAGAAATCACCCGCGAAGATTATGAAAGTCAATTAATGGCAACAGCCGGTTTGAATGAAGATGAAGATTTATTCGCTCCTGTATTTCGTAGCTCAAAACGTCGTGCAACCTGGTTAGGCATTAATCTTTTAACCGCTTTTCTAGCATCGTGGGCGATAGGCTTATTTGAAGCGACACTACAACAAGTCGTGGCTTTAGCAGTATTAATGCCGATTGTTGCATCGATGGGCGGCATCGCGGGTAGTCAAACATTAACCTTAATTATCAGAGGAATCGCGCTCGGACAGATTTCTAAAGGTAATATGTCGCCGCTATTAATTAAAGAAGTAAGTGTGGGTGCTTTAAATGGTGTTTTGTGGGCAATAGTCATTGGCGTAATAACATCCATTTGGTTTGATAGTATGAATATTGGTTTAGTGATTGCCGCCGCTATTGTGCTGAATATCATCTCTGCGGCATTTGCTGGCGTATTAGTGCCGATTGTGTTGGATAAATTTGATATCGATCCCGCTTTATCAGGTTCTGTGATTTTGACCACGGTTACTGATGTTGTCGGTTTTGTCGTGTTCCTAAGTTTAGGGACGATGTTTTTATTATAATTCGCATACTTTAATTATGCTGAATGATTAGATATTTAAAATATTCAGCTTAGATGTTTTGAGATTAAAAAATTTGATGGGCACTTATAGCATTATATTATTGTCATAAATCAGCTTGTTATGAACGAAACATCAATCGCTACGTTGTTCATTTGTTCAGTTTCCTCTCGATCAAAAATGAAATCACCTACGAATAATTATTAGCTTATCGCTATAATCACAAGATGAAAATAAGCTTAAAATCATCTGTCTTAAAGCAGCTATAGCCAGTCATAAAGGATATTAATTGTTAACACTGCATGCTAACTCACTTAAGTTTTATGTTATGGCGCTATTGTTATTAGTGACTACGCTAGTACACGCTAACGATATAAACATTGAGGTGGAATTATCAGGTGCGCCTGAAGGCAGAACAGACACTTTAATCAGTGGATTGAGTATTGAACGACAAAAAGACAGTGATCGCTTGTCTGCTCGTCAAATACAAAAGCTTTACGAAAGTGCAGATTCTGAACTCAAAACAATGCTGCAAGTATATGGTTATTACAATGTAGAAGTGACCAGTGACTTAAAACTGATTAAAGAGAATAACTGGCAAGCAGTTTATAAACTGAAATTAGGTCCGCGGGTAAAACTAGCTAAAGTAGAGGTAATATTAGAAGGCGAAGCCGCTGATGATGAGGCGTTCAAAAAATTCGTTAAATACTTTCCTATTAAAAAGGGCGACGGCTTAAATCATCAGGTCTATGAATCATCAAAAAAAACCTTAGTTAGAATTGGTGCGGAACGTGGTTATTTTGATGCTGAATTAACCGAACATAAAGTTGAAGTGGATGGTGTGAATAACACGGCAACTATCTATTTAAATTACAATTCTGGTATTCGATATCACTTTTCTCAAGTGCAGTTCCCAGAGACAATAATCACCAATGATCTATTAACAAGAATCACTCCTATTAAGGCTGGCGAACCTTACTTGGCTTCAGATGTATTAAAGCTCCGCAACAATTTAACCAACAGTGGTTATTTCGATTCGGTTGCTGTGAGAACCTTAATTGATCAACGCAAAGATGGCGAGGTACCACTAGATATTTCTTTTGAGCCAAGCCACAAGCATCGTTACACTGCCGGTGTCGGTTATGGGACAGATAGTGGGCCACGAGTTAGCTTAGGTTGGGAAAATAGGTATGTGAATAAGCGAGGACACCGTTTATCTGCAGATGCGTTATTTTCACAAATAAAAAATAGTGTGGGCTTGGATTACACGATGCCTTTTTGGAGTGAAACGATTTCAGCAGTCGGTTTTAATACTGAATATAAACAAGAAAGTACGGACACCAGTGACAGCACTTCATTTGCAATCGGTAGCTACTATAAAACGATGCGTTGGGGCTGGAATGAAACGGGCACGCTTAAATTATTAAATGAAAACTACGATGTATCACAAGATTCAGACACTTCGCTGTTATTAATTCCAGGTGTTTCGTGGTCAAGAATCTGGGCTGACGACACCATTTATACTAAACATGGCGGCAAGCTATCGGTATCGTTATCGGGTGCCAGTGAATCAATATTGTCAGATACCTCATTTGGCCAAGTGGTAGTAAGAGGAAAATATATTAAATCAGTGACCGAAAATGGACGTTTTATCACGCGAGGCACACTGGGTGCTACAGAGGTAACAGATTTTACTAAACTACCTAGTTCATTACGTTTCTTTGCCGGTGGTGATAACAGTATTCGTGGATTTGATTTCGAATCTTTAGGCCCATTAGGTGATGATGGCAAAGTAGAAGGCGGACGATATTTAGCGGTCGGTAGCTTGGAATATGAGCAAATGATTGTAGGTAATTGGGGTGCTGCAGTATTTACTGATTTTGGTAATGCAATGAATACTTGGGATGATCCCTTGGAATACAGTGTTGGTGTTGGTGCTCGTTGGCGTTCGCCCGTTGGGCTCATTCGTCTTGATGTCGCGACAGGCTTATCACAAGACGATAATCCTATTGGTATACATGTTGTTATTGGACCTGATTTATGATCCGCCGTATTTTAATAATTGTTCTCAGCATTTTAATGTTGTTAGCGGCTTTTATTGCTTGGTTAGGGCTAACCGAATCAGGCTTATCCTTCGCTATATCTCAAGCACAAAAATTTGTACCTGCTTTAACGATACAAAAAACGGCTGGTCGATTTTACGATGGCGCTGAGTTTGAACACATAAATTATCAAATCGATGAAAACAGTAGTGTGTCGATAAGTAATCTCGTTATTAGTTGGCAGACCATGCGTTTATTTTCTGGGCAACTAGTCATTGATAAGCTGCTTATTGGTGATGTTGTTTTGACACAAAATGGTGAAAAGGCAACGGAAACATCGCCCATTGAATTACCCAATATCAATATTCCAATTGGCATTTCACTTAAAAACTTGAGCCTTAATAGTCTTGCTCTAGTGGATAAAGATCAAAACAAAACAACAGTCATCAGTGGTTTTAAAACTGAAATATCAGCGTGGAGTGATGCACTTAAAATTCAAGCTTTATCGATCAACTATGCTGATAATGTGAGCCTTGAACTCAATGGTCAAATAACACTCAGTGACAACTATAAAACAGATTTAACTTATCAGTGGACAGTGCTTGATCCAAAATTAAAAACAATTAATGCACAAGGTACTATTCAAGGTGATTTAACTGAATTAAAGATCGAACAACAGTTACTTAAACCTATGCAATCAACTCAAAATGTAACGGCGTCAGACCTCTTAGGCAAACTTACATGGACAGCGGATATTCATCTACCACAACTTGCTTTAGCTGATTTTGTTGAAGGCCAAACGGGCGTGGTAAATGACTTAATCGTTAATGCCAATGGCGATTTAACCAGCGCGGATATCTTAGTTGATAGCCAATTTGAGCAAGCAGGTTTACCGACATTCAACTTACATAGTCAAACTTCAACCGATGATTTTGATAATTGGTTTACTGATACTAATGTCAGCACAAAAGAGGGTGCAAAGCTTTCTATTAAAGGCGATATTAATAACGTATCAACAACACCAACTTTAGCGTTAACAGGACAATGGCAGCAACTCGCATGGCCTTTGCTTGAAGCTAAAAAAACTGTGGCGAGTAAGCAAGGTAATTTCAGTGTTAATGGTGATCTTGAAAATTATGTATTTGCGTTGAAAGGGGGCTTGGTAGCAGATCAGCAAGCATTTATCGTGCAGGCTGATGCTCATGGCACAGCCAATCAAATTGATTTAGAGCAACTATTAATTACTGGCATGGGTGGTAATATGAAACTGGCTGGCTGGTTTAATTGGCAGTCGGTGCCTCGTTTTGAAATTACAACGAATTGGCAAGATATTATTGTGCCAGAAGCTTTAAGTCCGTTAATGATCCGGAGTAAAAAAGGGGATATTAACATAGCAGGTACCACAGAAACGTTCATGTTAACGTCAGATATCGCTTTAGCGCTTGATGATAAACCTGCCACTATTTTAATTAAAGGAACAGGATCGGATAAAGGTTTTAAGCAACTGAATTTTAATGCAAAAACGGGATCTGGTGAGCTTGATTTTAACGGTGAGGCATTCTGGCTTGATAGCATTAAAGTGAACGGTAAAGTTAACTTACATAATGTAAATCCTGCATTATTCGCACCCGATTGGCAGGGAGATTTATCAGGTGGCTGGACAATGTCGGTTGATAATGTGCATGATCAAATGGCCGATATTCGAATAGTAGATTTAGATGTAAAAGGTAGTTTAAGAGAACGTCCGCTCACACTCCAAGGGGCGCTTTCTTATATTAAAAGCGAACTCGATATTCCTAATTTAGAACTGGTTTCTGGAAAATCAACTATCTCAGTGGATGGGCAGTTAAAAAAGGATTTAGCGTTTAATTTACAATTAAATTCGCCTGATTTGGCAGATTTTTATCCCGATCTTGGCGGACAACTTAAAGCGAATGCGACCATTACTGGTAAGCTTGCTGCCCCTATTATTGAGGCCACATTATCAGGCCAAAAAATTGCTTATGGCGATACGCTTACTATTGCCAATGCAAATACTGATTTTAGTTTAAATGCGAATAGTAAAGTTGATGGCAAAATAGTACTGACAGGTATCAAAGCCAACACATTGCCAGCTCTAAATGCCCAACTTAATATTGAAGGCAATCAGGCTCAGCATCAGCTTTCATTTGATGTTACAGGCGACCAACTTAAAGCATCAGGTAATATTGCAGGGCAGTTGGTCAATAAAAACTGGCAGGGTCAGCTGACTAAGCTGGAATTTGAACAAACTAAAGCAGGGCAATGGCAGTTAACCAAACAAGGTCCTATAGATCTTGCCGCTGATAAAGGTCAGATTGACGAACAGTGTTTGCAGTCAGATCAAGGCAATATTTGTTTTCAAGGCAATTATTCATCAGCCGGTGGCTGGCAAGCTGCGACTCACTTTAATAATGTTTCAATGAAACTATTTCATGCGTTTTCAGCAGCACTTGAGCCTGTTGAAGGGCAACTTCAAGGACAGCTTGAGTTATCAAGTAGCAACCAATATCCAACTGAAGGGCAAGGCGAAATAAGCTTGGTTAATGCAAGCATAGCTGTTGATGCGGTGGGTCAAAAAGACAAGAGAATCATCAACTTTAAAACAGTGAAACTCGATTATTTATTGAACGATGAAAAAACGACGGTGAATTTATTAGTTGCACCTGACTTAAAAGGTATGTCGCCCTTAGTCGCTAACGCTGAGTTACCTATTTTAGAGACGGTTATCAACGATCCTGATAATGCAGCTTTGAGCGGTATGATTATAACCAATGTCGATGATTTGTCGATATTTGATGATTTTAATTCTGAATATGACAATCTAAAAGGACAATTAAATGTCAATATATCATTAAGCGGTACGGTTAAAAATCCAGCGCTTGTCGGTAAAATTGCATTAGACAAAGTATCTGTCGAATTGCCAAGCGCTGGATTAATGTTGACCGATATGAAGGTCAATGCAAAAGGCAGTCTCGATAAAGGTATTGAATTTGATTATCAAGCTATATCAGGCAAAGGTAACTTGATCGGCGGCGGTCAATTTATTGTTAAAAATGACACTTGGCAAATGGATGCGAACCTTAAAGCAAATAATGCTGAAGTGGTCAACTTACCGGAAGCGTATGTCGTTGCTACTACTGATTTAACGATTTTAGTGAATCCTGAGTCATCACAAGTAAAAGGCTCTGTCACCATTCCTGAGGCTGAGTTAGCACCTTTACAATTCAATAGTCCTGTTACACCGAGTAAAGATGTCATTATCATTACTAACGAAACACCGGATGAAGAGAAACCTTTCCCGACATTGCTGGATATTAATGTTGCGTTAGGTGACAAAGTGAAAATATCAGCGGCTGGTTTTAATAGCCGATTAACTGGAAAACTCTTGGTGACAGGCGATACCAGTAAAATTATATTAGGCACCGGAGCGATAGTTATTAAAGATGGTAAATACAATGCTTATGGCCAAAAATTAACGGTTGATAATGGTCAAATATTATTTTCAGGTGGTGCGATTGATAACCCTCAGCTTGATGTTAAAGCCATTCGTACAGGTGAAAATTTTGTAGCGGGTCTTCATGTACAAGGTGCAGCTAATAATCCACAGATCACACTATTTTCAGAGCCTGCAATGAGCCAAGATAATGTTCTTTCTTACATCGTTTTAGGGCGACCTCTTGGTGAAGCATCTGCAACAGATGCCGCCTTACTTGCTTCAGCGGCAACAGGATTAGGCATTGATGGCGGTAATCAAATCGGTGAAAGAATTGCCAGTACTTTTGGGCTTGATAACGTATCTATTGCTGGTTCTGGTGGCGATGATACGGCACTACAAGTGGGTAAATATCTGTCACCAAAATTATACCTGGGTTATGGCATTGGTATTTTTGAGCCAGTCAGCACCGTTATTATGCGTTACACATTAAGTAAGATTTGGAGCTTAAAAGCAGAGTCTGGAACCGAGAGCAGCGTTGATTTGTTATACACTCATGAGCGCTAAAACGGATAGACATTACTATATGATATTGATAGCATAGCCGAGTGTTTTACTAGGTAATTCATTGAGTCATCGTCAGATGACTTCCCCCCATCCAATAATAGACTTTTAGGAGCCATTATATGAGCGTATTAGTTACTAGCCCAGCCCCAGACTTTACTGCAGCAGCAGTAATGCCTGACAACAGCATCAATGAAAACTTTTCATTGTCAGATTACAAAGGTAAATATATTGTTTTATTCTTTTACCCATTAGATTTCACTTTTGTATGCCCATCTGAAATTATTGCTCATCACCACCGTGTTGCTGAATTTGAAAAACGTGGCGTACAAGTAATTGGTGTGTCTATTGATTCACAATTCACTCACTTAGCATGGCGTAACACTGAAGTTAAAAATGGCGGTATCGGTAAAATTGATTTCCCGTTAGTTGCCGATATTCAACACACCATCGTTGAAGCATATGGTGTTAAACACCCTGCAGGTGTTGCATTACGTGGTTCATTCTTGATTGATAAAGACGGTATTGTTCGTCATCAAGTCGTCAACGATTTACCATTAGGTCGTGAAGTAGATGAAATGTTACGTTTAGTTGATGCATTACAATTTACTGAAGAACATGGCGAAGTTTGCCCAGCTGGTTGGAACAAAGGCGATGAAGGTATGAAACCTGATGCTGCTGGCGTTGCTGATTACTTAGCAAAAAATGCAGACAAACTATAATTAATATTAGTTTATTCTGAACAAAAAAAAGCCCCGATTTATTCGGGGCTTTTTTTTAGTTGAGGTTCATCGCTTGATATTAAACGCGGTTTTTCTCTCTAATTTCAGCAAGTGTTTTGCAGTCAATACATAAGTTAGCTGTTGGACGCGCTTCAAGGCGGCGAAGACCGATATCTGTGCCACACGATTCGCAAAAACCGTAGTCTCCTTTATCCATGTCTTCTAATGATTGATTAATCTTTTTAATTAGTTTGCGTTCACGATCACGTGTACGAAGTTCTAACGTAAACTCTTCTTCTTGAGTGGCACGATCATTAGGATCAGGAAAGTTCGCTGCATCATCTTTCATATGAGTAACGGTATTATCAACTTCTTCCATTAACTCTCTTTTCCAACCGTTTAATATAGTCCGGAAATGAGTGACTTGAGCTGCATTCATATACTCTTCTCCTGCCTTTTCTTGGTAGGGAGTAACCTGTGCATTTGTCGGCAATGATTCCATGTAAAAAACCTCAAAACTTTAAAAATTAAGGGCGCATCTATACCAGATGAAACCTAGATGTGCAAAAGTTTGATATCATTACTGATTAATTTTGTGTCGATAAATGGGCGATGAAGCATTAAAAATCGTTATCTTAGATGTTGATAGGGCTTTATTTGCGGCGATGTTTGGTGATGAGAATATAGCTCAGAATCGCGCATTGATTAACAAGGTTTTAATCAGCGTTTAGAATGACTATTTATAGGAAAAATAGCCGCTTATAAGCTATATAAAAACAGTTTATTTGAACTTTATTTTTTGGCGGTTATCCTTATGTCGAGTCATTTATCAAGAGTCAGGCAATACAAGTATTAAATAGAGAATGTCTGACTTAACTTGTCACTTAACATTAATCTCCAGCACATTTTTAAAAGAATAATACAAACATGATTGATCCATCCCGAATCGCAGGACGCGCCCAAGCCATTACACCTTTTCATGTAATGGATATTCTGGCACAAGCTAAACGGCTCGAAACGCAGGGTAAAGACATTATTCATATGGAAGTAGGGGAGCCTGATTTTGACACGCCTCAGCCCATCATAGAAGCCGGAATAAAAGCATTAAAAGCCGGTAAAACCCATTACACGCCAGCACTAGGTTTACCTGAACTACGAGAAGCAATTGCTGCTTGGTATGAAACGCGTTATCAAGTGAAGGTTTCAGCAAATCGTATTATTGTTACACCTGGTGCATCGGGGGCTTTGTTATTGGTCATGGGTGCGTTATTAGAACAAGGTCGCAATGTTTTATTGGCCGATCCAGGTTATCCCTGTAACCGTAATTTTGCTCGTTTTGTTGAAGGCAAAACAAAAACAGTCAATGTTGATGCGAGTACTAATTATCAACTCACGGCTGAGCATATCGAGCAATATTGGGATGACAATACGGCTTTGGCACTCGTTGCTTCGCCGTCTAATCCAACGGGCACCGTACTTAATCAACAACAATTAAAGTCATTATCGGACGCTGTCGCTTTAAAAAATGGCCATTTAGTAGTTGATGAGATTTATCATGGCCTTACATATGATGGTTATGATGCACCGACTGTTTTAGCGATAAACCAAAATGCCTTTGTGATTAACAGTTTTTCCAAATATTTTGGTATGACGGGATGGCGTTTAGGTTGGTTGGTGGTACCTGAAGCTTATGAACAAGTGATGGACCGTTTAGCACAGAACTTATTTTTAGCCGCGCCAACGATGTCGCAATATGCTGCATTAGCCGCATTTAACAGCCAAACACTCGCTATATTAGAGCAGCGTCGACATACTTTTGAACAACGGCGAAATAGTTTATTGCCCGCATTACGTTCCATTGGCTTGAAGATAGATGCACCGCCACAAGGCGCTTTTTATATTTATGCAGATTGTCGACAATTGCTGACCGAACAATGCCCGAATAGTATGGCATTATCAAAACATTGGTTACAGCAAGCCGGTGTCGCGGTAACACCGGGTAATGATTTTGGCCATTATTTAGCTGAATCTCATATTCGATTTGCCTATACAGCTAATGAAGAGCGACTGATGCTGGCTATCGAACGTATCAAACACATTATTTAAGCCGTATTTCAAGGAATAACTATGACTCACGCTAAGATTATTTACACCAAAACAGATGAAGCGCCTGCATTAGCAACCTATTCTTTATTGCCCATCATCAAACTGTTTACAGCGGCGGCAGATATTGACGTAGAAATGAGTGATATCTCATTAGCGAGTAGAATTCTTGCTCATTTTCCTAGTTACTTAACACCTGAACAGCAAGTGACAGATGCCTTAGCTGAGCTTGGCGAATTAACCTTAAAACCTGAAGCCAATATTATTAAGCTGCCTAATATCAGTGCATCTATTCCACAATTAAAGCAAGCGATCAAAGAGTTGCAAGATAAAGGCTTTAATTTACCCGAATATCCTGATGCGCCTGAAAATGAAGCACAGCAATTAATAAAAACAACTTACGACAAAGTAAAAGGCAGCGCGGTAAATCCTGTATTACGTGAAGGTAATTCTGATCGTAGAGCGCCGTTGGCCGTTAAGAATTATGTGCGTAAACATCCTCATTCGATGGGCGCATGGACTAGAAATTCAAAATCTCATGTGGCGAGCATGGCAGATCATGATTTTTATGGCAGTGAACGTTCAACAACACTTTCACAAGCCACCAAGGTGACAATTGAGCTAGAAGATGGAGCTGGCCAAGTGACGGTATTGAAAAAGGCGTTTCCAATATTGACGGGTGAAATTATTGATGCGTCTGTGATGAGCAAAAAGGCATTACGTGCATTTATTGAAGCTGAAATATCTGATGCAAAACAACAAGGCGTATTATTTTCATTGCATTTGAAAGCGACGATGATGAAAGTATCTGATCCGATTATCTTTGGTCACGTGGTATCGGTATTTTATAAAGATGTATTTGAAAAACACGCGGTATTATTTGAACAAATCGGTGTTGAAATCACCAATGGTTTGGGCGATGTTTACGCTAAAATTCAAAATTTACCCGCTGACAAACAAGCTGAAATTGAAGCAGACATTCAAGCGGTGTATGCCACGCGTCCTGATCTAGCAATGGTTGACTCAGATAAAGGTATTACTAATTTACACGTACCGTCTGATGTCATTGTTGATGCATCAATGCCTGCAATGATTCGTTCATCGGGACAGATGTGGGACAACAATGGTCAATTACAAGATGCCAAAGCCATTATTCCCGATCGTAGCTATGCAGGTATTTATCAAAAAACCATCGATTTTTGTAAAAAACACGGCGCCTTTGACCCAACTAAAATGGGCAGTGTGCCGAATGTCGGTCTCATGGCACAAAAAGCTGAAGAATATGGTTCGCACGATAAAACATTTGAGATCTCAACAGCTGGCACAGTACGTGTTGTTGATGAAAAACGAGCTGTATTATTAGAGCATAAGGTTGAACAAGGTGACATCTGGCGGATGTGTCAGACTAAAGACTTACCGATCCAAGATTGGGTTAAATTAGCAGTGAATCGTGCTCGGTTAAGCAATACACCAGCGGTGTTTTGGCTAGATCCAAACAGAGCACATGATGCTCAGATCATTGCTAAAGTCGAACAATATTTACCTCAGCACGACACCGACGGGCTAGATATTAAGATTTTAACGCCAGAACAGGCGATTGAGTTTTCATTGCAACGCATGAAACAAGGTGAAGACACTATTTCAGTTACGGGGAACGTATTACGTGATTATCTGACTGATTTGTTTCCAATTCTTGAACTAGGCACGAGTGCGAAAATGTTATCTATTGTGCCGTTAATGAATGGTGGCGGTTTGTTCGAAACCGGTGCCGGTGGTTCAGCCCCTAAACACGTTCAACAATTTGAAAAAGAAAATCACTTACGCTGGGATTCACTGGGTGAGTTTTTAGCCTTAGCCGCATCCTTAGAGCACATGAGCAATACCACCGGTAATATTAAAGCGCATGTACTTGCCGATACTTTGGATAAAGCGACAGGATTGTTTTTAGATAATAATAAATCGCCATTACGTAAAGCCGGTGAACTAGACGTGCGAGGCAGTCATTTTTATTTGATGCTGTATTGGGCGCAAGCGTTAGCCGAGCAAAATGACAATACTGAATTAAAACATCACTTTGCAGACTTAGCTAAAACCTTAACTGAAAATGAAGCAAAAATTATCGCTGAGTTAAATGCTGTACAAGGAATAGCCATTGATCTCAATGGCTATTATTTTAGTGATGTTGAATTAGCATCACACGCGATGCGGCCAAGTGCAACTTTAAATAACCTTATAGAGGCTTAGTGATTTGATGTTATTTTAAACGTTCCAGATATAATGCTGTTGCTCCGGCAACAGCGGCTGGAATAACTAAGAAATTGATAAATGGAATCAATGTCGCACCTAACGTTGCTAAACCAAAACCAATCGCCAGAGAACGGTTTTGTTTTAAAATTGCGCGTTGTTGTGGAAACTTAAGGTCATGGTTGCCCATCGGGTAATCGTGATAATCCAACGCCAACATCCAACTTGAAAACAATACCCACAAAATTGGGGCGATGATATTGACGACAGGGATCCACGACAAAATGAATAAAGGCACCATCCACATTAAGACATAAGCCAGTTTTCGGATTTCATTCCATAATAATGACGGCGTATCTTTGATCATTTTTTGCCAAGGCATGGCAGAGGGGGGGTGGCCTGATAATTTGGTTTCTACTGCTTCAGCCAAAATACCGTTAAAGGGTGCCGCCAAGAAATTAGCAATAATAGAAAAACTGAAGAATACAAACAGACTTAATAAAATGGCAAATAGCGGCCAAATTATCCACATTAACCAGCCTAAGAGCCATTCAGGGATCCAGTTTGGCATCATGTTATTGATCCATTGATCAAACTTCGTGACGCCTAACCAAATAGCAAAGCTGAATAATAAGGTATTAATTGCCATAGGAATATACGCAAACCGGCGTATTCCCTTTTGATTAATGAGACGAAAACCTAATACTAAAAAACGCGCGCCTTTAAATAAATCTTGCATAAACAACTCTTAAGTTAATGATTGGTCAGAGGTGGTGAGGTGGATATTGCTTTTTTAGCTAAACAAGCCACACCAAACGCCGCTTCTGTCTGTTTCGCGGCAATAAAAGGGACGAGTATATGTTGCTGACGAAGCGCTTGCCAAACTTGATTCACCGAACCGCCGCCAACGGTTCTGATTGATTTAATGGGCGATTCGCCTGCTTGCTGTAGTTTTTGATAAGCCAGTTGCTCAATGCTTGCCATGCCTTTTAATAATCCATGTAAAAATGTGATATCGCTAATGGGCCGGGGCGATAGTCTAGGTGGATAACAGGGATCATTAATCGGAAAACGTTCGCCTTCAGTTAATAAAGGATAATAATCTGGCACATTATCATCTAATGAGATTTCTTGGCTAAGACTTTGTAATTGTTGATCATTAAAATATTTTTTTAACACTGCACCGCCGGTATTGGATGCGCCACCTACTAACCACTTATCCATAAAGCGATGACTATAAATTCCCTGTTCAGGTAAAAAAATAGGTCTATCTGTTATCAATTTAACCACTAAGGTCGAACCTAGAGAGGTCACTGCATCACCTATATTATTAGCACCCGTCGCCATCATCGCGGCAATACTATCGGTAGTGCCGGCTACAATTTTCGGTGCTGATGACAAGTTGAATGCGGTGCAGAGTGTGTCTGATAAAACACCAATAACTGTACTGGGTGGAACAACCGTAGGTAAAACAACAGGGTTGATTAGTAAATTAAGCCAATCTGGCCAACAACGATTAATTGGGTCATAGCCTGTTTTTAATGCATTATTTTCATCACTAATACCTAATGACGCACCAAGATTAAAATTAATCCAATCTGCTTGGTGTAATAAATGGATATCGGGTGACTGCAATAACGGGTTATGTTGTAGTAAATAAAGTAATTTAGCTAAACCACTGCTTGCACCATGTGCACCTGATTGAGCAGGTGCAATGTCAGCAATTGTCTTAGCTTGCTCAACAGCGCGGGCATCGTTGTACATTAAAATAGGTGTTTGCGGATTACCCAGTTGGTCGGTGACGAGTATCGAACCAGATGTTGCATCAACTGCAATGGATTGAATTTTATACTGTTGTTGTGAGATTTTGGCAATAAGCTGTGATACAACTTGATAAACACATTGCCAATGATAGAGCGGATCTTGCTCAGTAGAATAAGGGGAAGTATCGGAATCGTTAAAGGCTAACTGACTGCGAGCAATAATATTTGAGGCATCATCGATGGCGATTGCTCGACACCCAGAGGTGCCGAGATCAATGCCGATATAGGCGTTATTATTCATAACGCTACATGTAAATTACGGTAGCTGAACAGGTGTTGGTGCAACCCAGCCCGCTTTACGGTGTTCTGCAATAACCGTTGTGTAAACACCGCCACGTACATTAAATACGCCAGTAATACGCATAAAACGAGGATCACAAATCGCAACCAAGTCATCTAAAATTTGATTTGTCACTTTTTCGTGGAAGGCACCTTCGTTACGAAACGACCATAAGTAAAGTTTATAAGCCTTTAATTCCACACACTTTAAATCAGGTACGTAGTCGATTTTAATAGTCGCAAAATCTGGTTGTCCGGTTTTAGGACATAGACAAGTAAATTCAGGTGTTTCAATGTGAATGGTATAATCACGCTCCGGCACAGCGTTGTCGAAGGTTTCCAATTGTTTGCTTGGTTGTGTAGTCATGAAAATGCTCAATCATAATTAAAAACAATCATTATCCCTTAGTTGAAACAGAGGTTCCACAATAAGTGTCTGAAATCGTCATTTTAATATTATTGCTCTTGGCTGCGTTTATCGGTGTCACTTTATATGCCCGTCATGCGAGTAAAAAACGCGAGTGGGATTTAGATCTCGATCATCTCGAACCAGATATCAATTTGGATAATGATTTTAGTGATTATTATGAACACGAACTTGATCAACAATCTATTGGTGATATTGATAGTGAACCCGCCGTTAGCCTATCTTCAGCTGCTGAAAAAATAGCATCTGAGCACAAGCCTACAAGATCAAGAGATGCTGAAAATATTGAATCAAAACCGACACATTCAGCTGCAAAAACACAACGTTCAACCGTAGATTTCGTCGTTGATGATGATATAGATTCAGTTGAGGAATTAACGCATTATCAAGCTCATTCACCTGCTATTAACACCGATGGGCCGGTAGTCGATGTCGAACACACCCAGACAGCGGAAGTGGTAGAAAATGAACCAAAACCACCACGTAGAGATAGCGATGATTTAGTCATTGCGCTGACGATTATGGCAGCTGATAACGAAAAATTTGCAGGACGAGCAATAAAAGCCGCTTTAGAAAGCTCTAATCTTCATTTCGGTGACTTACAGGTTTATCATCGTTTTACCGCTGGAGCACGCAAGCAAAGCATATTTAGTGTCGCTAATATTCTTGATCCCGGCACTTTATTACCCGATAAGTTTACAAGTTTATCCACGCCAGGCTTATTAATCTTTGCCCGCTTGCCAGGTCCAGTCAATGGTTTAGCCATGTTTGATGACTTATTGGAAACGGCGCAATCTATCACTGAAAAATTAGGCGGCACATTATCGGATGATGCTCGTGAGCCGATTAGTGAGTCAAGATTAGAAGCGATGCGTAGTCGAATATTCCACCTAAATTTTGCCATTCATAACGAAAATAATGACTATTCCAACTGAGATAAATCAGCAAGCGACTGACTTGCGACACTTACTAAACAAATATAACAATCTATACTATGTTACTGATAATCCTGAAGTTACTGATAGTGAATATGATCGATTATTTATACAATTACAAAAACTTGAAGCTGATTATCCTGAATTATTAACCGTCGATTCACCAACGCAACGAGTCGGCGGTAAAGCCCTCGATAAGTTCAGCCAAATAACGCATTCCTTACCGATGTTGTCTTTAGATAATGTATTTGATGGCGAAGAGTTACACGCTTTTGATCAACGAGTCCGTGACTGGCTGAATACGACAAATATTCAAACCTATGCCGCTGAACCTAAGCTTGATGGTTTAGCAATCAGTATTCGCTATGAACATGGCATATTGGTGCAAGCGGCAACACGTGGCGATGGCACCATTGGCGAAGATGTCACTGAAAATGTGCGAACTATTCAATCCGTACCGTTGAAATTAAGCGGCGATAATGTGCCAGAAGTCGTTGAAATACGTGGTGAAATTGTTATGCCAAAAGCGGGATTCGAGACACTTAATAAGCAACAAATCGCCGATAATAAAAAGCCTTTTGTAAACCCGCGTAATGCAGCAGCTGGCTCATTACGCCAACTCGATTCTAAAATTACCGCGCGTCGTCCCTTAGCGATGTATTGTTATGGCGTTGGTGAAATTCAAGGAATGGATTTACCTAAAACTCACTATGAAACGATGCAACAGCTTGCCCAATGGGGCTGTCAGATTTCAACAGAACTTCTGCAAGTTGAAGGAGTTGACGGCTGCTTAGCTTATATTAATAAGCTTGGCGAACAACGTGATAGTTTGTCTTACGACATCGATGGTGTGGTGTTAAAGATTGACGATATTACATTACAGCAACGATTAGGTTTTGTTTCGCGTGCACCACGTTGGGCAATTGCGTATAAATTTCCTGCTCAACAAGAAATGACCATTGTCGATGATATTGAAATTCAAGTTGGTCGTACTGGCGCATTAACTCCTGTCGCACGGTTGCAACCTGTATTCGTTGGTGGCGTTACGGTTAGTAATGCCACGTTGCATAATCAAGACGAAATTGATCGTAAAGATGTCAGGGTAGGGGACACCGTTATTGTTCGACGAGCAGGTGATGTAATACCTGAAGTGGTCCAAGTAGTATTAGCAAAACGACCCGACAATACGGTTAAATTTACTATTCCGACACAATGTCCAATTTGCCAATCAGATGTTGAACGGCTTGAAGGTGAAGCGGTCGCACGTTGTAGTGGTGGGCTTTTTTGTCCCGCACAACGTAAAGAAGCCATTAAGCATTTTGCATCACGTAAAGCGATGGATGTTGATGGTTTGGGTGATAAATTAGTTGAAATTTTAGTTGATGAAGGCTTGATTAATGATGCCGCTGATCTTTTTAAGTTAACGATAGAACAACTATCGTCACTAGACAGAATGGGTGAAAAATCAGCGACTAATCTTATTGCATCATTAGAAACTGCTAAACAAACAAAATTTGCTCGATTTTTATATTCGCTCGGTATTCGTGAAGTCGGTGAAGCAACTGCCCGATCACTTGCCAGTCATTTTTTGACTTTAGAAGCATTAGAAATGGCCGATGAACCCGCATTAATAGAAATCGAAGATGTTGGACCAATCGTCGCGCATCATGTGGTGACATTCTTTCAGCAAACTCACAATCGTGAAGTTATCAAACGCTTATTAGATGCAGGCATTAATTGGCCAGCAGAACAAAAACGCATTTCAGATTCTGAATTAAGCGGCAAAACCATCGTATTAACTGGCACTTTGGAACAATTATCGCGCAGTGAAGCAAAAGAAAAATTGCTGGCCTTAGGGGCAAAGGTTGCTGGAAGTGTGTCCAAAAACACGGATTATGTCGTTGCAGGTCGCGATGCCGGATCAAAATTAAACAAAGCCGAAAGCTTAAATATTACTGTGGTTGATGAAACAACCTTAATCAACTGGTTAAATTAGGAAAATGATATGACTGCTCCCACTAATAATACTGCTTTGGCTGAAGCCATTAAAAAAGTCGCTACAGGCCAACATTTAAGCAAAGATTTATCGTGTGAAGAAGCCAATGCTGCAATGTTAGAAATTTTATCTGGCGAAGCAGATCCAGTTCGAGCAGCGATATTTTTCATCGCTTTACGAATGAAAACAGAAACAAATGATGAAAACTTAGGTATTTTACAAGCATTACAATCTTCAACGGCACAATGTCAGGCTGATGTTGATAATTTACTTATTTTATCTGAACCTTTTAATGGCTATAACCGCCACTGTCCTATTACTGCTTTTTTACCTGCTGTTTTAGCAGCATCAGGATTACCTGCGGTATCGCAAGGCGTAAAAGAAATGGGTCCAAAATTTGGGGTTACACATTCTCAAGTATTGGCAGAAGCGGGCATGAATGTCGATCTTTCAGTGCAAGCTGCAACTGACCGAGTAAGTAATCCTGATATTGCTTGGTCGTATGTCGATCAACAACATGCCACACCAGCGTTATATGCCTTAGAAGATTTACGTACAAAAATGATCAAACGGCCAAGTTTGGCAGCATTAGAAAAGTTAATCATGCCGATTAAAGCGAAAGGTCGTACTCATTTACAAATCGGCTTTGTTCATAAAGCATATCCAAATGTATTAGCCTGGTTAGCACAGCAAGTTGGTTTCCATTCTGCCTTAGTTATCAGAGGCTTAGAAGGAGGGGTGTTACCTACTTTGCGAGAATCTGCTAACTGTTTCCGAACGTGGGAAGATCTGGTTGAAACCATTGTTATGAATCCTACAGAATATGGCATCGAGCAAACAACACGAGGCGTTTTACCTGAATTGGATCAAACAGTTACTGCCAAACACACCGTTGAATTAGGCATGGATGCATTATCCGGAAAAGCAGGCCCAGCATTTGATAGCTTAGTGTATGGCGCAGCCATGACATTGTGGCACTGCGGTTTGATAACATCGCCAAAACAAGCGGCTGATCATGTTCGCCAAGTTATTACATCAGGAAAAGCTAAAACCGTTTTTGAACGAGGAATCAAATAATGGTCTTTCAACAAGAGCTCCTAATTTCAACATCTGGACGTAGTACGACCAATATTACGGCTGAAATTCAAAATCTGGTAGCTCAATCAAAAATCAAAATCGGAACTTGTCATGTTTTTGTCCAACATACCAGTGCATCAATTATGTTATGTGAAAATGCAGATCCTGATGTTCGACGTGATCTAGAAACGTATATGCAACATATTGTGCCGGATGGTGATCCCATGTTTTTGCATCAAGATGAAGGTCCTGATGACATGAGTGCACATATTAGAACTGTGCTTACAAATCCTGATTTAACCATACCAGTAAGTGCCGGCCAATGCAGTTTAGGTATTTGGCAAGGCATCTATTTGTGGGAACACCGTACACATAGATATCAACGCCGTGTGATTGTCACCATTCAAGGTGAATAAAACGTAGTCGAACGAAACTCCAGATAGAACCGATAGTAAACCGATAGTAAACCGAGTGTGAGTATTTACATTAAAATATACTATTTAACATAATATACATTATGCGAACCTGTTATTATTCAGAAAGCACCGCCCAAATTGGGAAAAACGTTACTTTTTAGCATTTGGATAATTTAAGTTTTGTTAAATAGTTAATGTGTCTTTACTTGTAGGTTTAGCGATCTTTATCAGATTTCAAAGCAGTGAGATTTTAAATCTTGTGGGTAATTTACCAGGATGAACTAATAGATTTTAAATTATGAAATGTTCATATCAGAGAGCTTTTGCATTTGTTAAGCATCGTTAAAATTTTATTTCTGTGAATCATGGCTCATTCAAATTAAGTTAGCTGCAAATTCACTCTTTAAAGATGTTTCATTTATATTCTTATTGAAAAAGCTTTTTTCTGTATTCGCCAAAATACAACGCTATTACTTAGCTTGCTAATTAAACTCCTATGAGTATAATAGTTAGCATACTAAGTAAATGGCTTTTCAAACAGCTAATATTGTGGAGTTTAATATGTCTAATTCATTGCATGATGATAAAAATTTAAATGCACCGACCATCGGTTGGTTGTTAAGTCGATCATCTCGTTTATGGCGCGGTGCTATCTCTCAAACTGTTAACCCAATGGGAATGACTGAGGCACGATGGTCAGTGATGATAACGCTAAAAGTCTTAGGTGAAGGTGCTTCGCAAAATAGTTTGGCTACTGAATTGGGTATCGAAATGTCATCATTGAATCGTACTGTTAATCAACTTGTTGAGTTAAATTTAGTTGAACGACGTGCTCACCCAAGCGATGGTCGCTGCCATTGTTTATGGTTTACACCGGCAGGAAAAGTAAGCATTCAGACTTTAACTGGTTCGTTTAATTTAGTACGGGATGAGCTAACCAACGGTATTAGTGATGAGGAGTTGTCCACGCTTTTTAATGTGCTTAAAAAAATTGAGTATAACGCCTGCAAGAAACTTAATAAGCCATACGAAGGAGGAAAATAGAGATGACACCGGATCAAATATTCAAACGCTGGGTTCGCGTTGCGCTCACCCTGTTTGCCCTCTCCTTCACCTATTTCTTACTTGCTGATTTATGGATGCCTTTAAGCACACAATCACGCGTTTTACACCCGGTTGTTAATGTGTCTGCAATGGTTAGTGGCCAAATTGAAAACATCTATGTGCAAAATGATCAAAGGGTTACAAAAGGACAGTTATTATTTAGTTTGGATAAACGGACTTATGAAATAGCCGTTGATAAAGCCAAATTAGCACTAGAAAGTGCGGCTCAAACTAACCTTGAATTAGATGCGTCAATTAATGCTGCACAGGCGATGGTATTAGTATCAAAGGCTAATGTTGAAGAATTAAAGTTAGAAGTCGATCGCGCTAAAATGTTGCTTAAATCAAATAGTGTGTCACGTCAGTTGTACGATCAAAAGTCCATTAGCTATCGTGCTGCCAAAGCTAAAGTCGAAGCGGCAAAAGCTGATGTTGCCAAGCTTGAGGCTCAACGAGGCCAGAATAATGACGATAATTTATTATTACGCCAGGCAATAAATGATCTACAAAATGCACAATTGCAACTGAGGTATACCAATGTTCGCTCAGAAGTCTCAGGTCAAATTGCTAATTTACAGCTGCAACCAGGAAAGTACGCACAAGCAGGATCGCCTGTCGCAGCTATCGTTGTCGATAACGGCGACATCGTTGCTGATTTCAGAGAGAAATCATTAAGCAAAGTACATATTGGCAATGAAGCATCAATTGTGTTCGATGCTTATCCTGGCAAGGTATTTAGTGGCAAACTGACAGCGATTGATGCAGGTGTA
The DNA here is from genome assembly GCA_011053005.1 of Methylophaga sp. GTDB lineage: Bacteria > Pseudomonadota > Gammaproteobacteria > Nitrosococcales > Methylophagaceae. The sequence goes on along the minus strand of DRHW01000016.1, from coordinate 127,465 downwards.
AAAGATGGTCAAATTAATGCCGATGGCTCATTGGCAGATCCGGTTAATTCAGATCGTTGGGTGCGTGATGCTCAATATATACGAACACATATTGCCTTACTTGAAGCTCCACAGTTATTGCAATCATTGCCTTCAGGTGCAAGAGCGACGGTGCAGTTACATCCTGTTGATGGCATTGCCAGCTGGTTAGGTCGAGTACAAATCTATGTTATCAGTATTATTCACTACGTTTATTAATCTAATACTATGAAAAAAACGCTTCTTAAATTACCTATTTTCCGTCGTGGTAGTGTAATCAACCCTGCTCATAGGCCTTTGACGGCTAATGAAGTTCGTCAGTGCCTACGCGTTGCTTTTGGTGCGACCTTAGGTTTTACCATTAGTAAATTAATGGGCTGGAATTACGGCACATTTTTTACGGTTTATCCGATGTTGTTGCTTGGCTTAGTTCCCGTATTAAACAGTCATATCATTCGCCAGTTTTTAGCTAATATGACCTTGGTAACGGTTTTTGTTCTTATCGTTCAAGGTATGTTTGGCAATCAACCGGTACCAATGACGATTGCCGTCTTTATAATTTTGGCATTTATGTTTCGCTGTATGTCACAAGGTGCTCATTATTTATTTGGTGCCTTGGGCGTGGTCGGTTTGTCCATGCAATTACACTTCGCCAGCTATAGTACTGCTTCAGTCAATGATCTGGTGATGTCAAATATTGCGGCGAGCCTTTTAACGGTATTAGTTGCTATGTTGATGCACATCATATTTCCTGATGTTCAACCACGAGCAATGCGTCCAGTCGTCATCAAACCCAAGAGTAACAGTCATCATGAAGTGATTTTGGCTTCAACAATCGCCACCCTATCCTTCGTTGTTTTTCAGGTGCTTGACCTACAAGATTCCTTGTCAGCACAAGTTTCGTCAGTATTGATTTTATTTCCACTGAATTTATATGGTGCTGGGCGTGCGGCATTTAATCGAGCAATCGGTACTTTGATTGGTTGTAATGTTGGTCTGGCGTGGCAATTGGTTTTGTTAGATCATTCCGGTATTTTATGGTTTGTCAGCATCGCCTTATGGATCAGCATCATGTTATTTGCACGTCACCACATGCTTGAAGGTGGCGGTTCGGGTGCTGGTTTTGGTGCGATGACGACAATGGGCATTTTATTCGGCCAATATTTATCGCCTCAACATGACTTGGTCTATAACACTTTGTACCGGTTTACGTCGGTTTCAGTTTCAGTGGCGGTGACATTAATTGCTGTTTATTTAATGCATCGATTATTGAATAAATTTGAAAGCACTCGTTTTATAGTGCCAACACCACCGAATTAGATTAATCGATTACATATCTTCCAGGCGGTTGGCACTTTGTGATATTCGCATCGCTTCATGTTGTTCTAATGAAAAGACTTCTTCTAATAGCTCATGTGCTGAATTCGCGGGAATTTGAGCCAATAAATCTTCATAAAGGGTGATAACTTGTTGATGTAGATGTGTGACTGCTTCATTGATTTTTGCGGTGTCAAAATCGGCAAAAGGTGCATCGGCATGTGTATGTTTGATAATCGAATGTTTATTTAAATATTCATAACACCATGTATTTAGAGCATTACTATTGGCGTTTGTTAGGAATTCTTTAATGATTTTGCATACATTCTGTTCATGTTCTGCTAGATAATTAAGTAATAATTTGGCACGTTCATTATCATTCTCACCTGCACTATCGGCTAATGATCCTGATAGTTGATGATGAAAGTCGACGGTCCAATTCAAAAGGTCTTTTAGGGTTTCTACCTGCATTTTATTCTCCTCCAAAGATTAATATGATTTTGCATCGAAAATCGATAATTTATTATCGTGAATAGCCATAGACAGTAACAGCTTGTTATTTTTAAAATCAATCACAAAGAGGTTTTAGTTTCCGAATCAATCTAATTTTTGTATTAGATTTAACGACAACAATAACCTCTTTGTGTTGATTATTTTAAATAAGAAAAGGCTTTCTTATTTAATGCCATCTATTTCTAATTCAGGATGCGAATTTTGAACATGATGTTTGCTATCCACTTTACGTATTGTCAGATTTGCAATAAATGCAACCAATAATAACGCCGCCATCACATACATCGTTGAGTTATATAGTGTTGGAGTCGGGTCGACGGTGCCTGCTGGAGCAATTTCCATAAGTTGAGATATCGAGATCGTTTTTGCTTGAACTAATTCATTAAGATGCGCTGTTGTTGCCCCAAATTTAGCTTGAAAGGTTGCTGGATCTATTTTTTGAACCAATGAGTTAATGGCATTTTCAACTGAGTTTTCTCGAAGATGGGTAATAACAAAAGGTCCCAATATACCCGCTGTACTCCATGCAGTGAGTAATCGACCATGAATACCGCCGACATGCATTGTGCCAAAAATATCTGCTAAATAAGCAGGAATGGTTGCAAAACCACCGCCATACATTGTGAAAACCACCATTGTTGCACCATAGAACATAACGAGCCATGTTACAGCGGGGTTAATGCTGGCTTGAGTCGCGATATAAGGAATTGAAAGGTATAACAATATGCCAATAACGAAAAAGATATGGAAGGTGTTTTTGCGACCAAGATAATCGGATAATGAGGCCCATATAAAACGCCCGCTCATATTAAATACGCTGATCATGAGTACATAGGTTGCTGCAAAACTGGCATCGACAATATTTGGTAAACTCGGGCCAAAGATATCGGTAATCATCGTTTTGGCTACGCCAATCATGGCAATACCTGCGGTGACATTGAGACAAAGCACCAGCCATAAACGATAAAATTGCGACGTTTTTAATGCCTGATCAATATGCACATGATTGTCGGTGACTAACTTTTTGCTTGGTTCATCTGCTGCAGGCGGTACCCAACCATCTGGCTTCCAATTTTTAGCAGGGACCCTAAAAGAAAAAGCAGCGATGACCATAATGACAAAGTAGACAATACCTAGAGTAATAAAAACGCTAGCGACACCGGTGTCACCAGTACCTACTACATAAACACCTTCGGGTCCTGGAACAGGTACTTTTGCCATATCCGAGATTGAAGCTACGACCACTTCAACGTTATTACCAGCCACTTCAACGAAGCGTCGCCCTCCTTCGGTGATCAAGTTAAGATCTGTGACTTTTCCTAAATATTCTGGTGCTTGATAATAAAGGCTGAGTAAATAGGTTTTCAAAGGTGCACCGATCATCGCTCCTCCACCAAACCCCATTATTGCAATGCCTGTTGCCATTCCTCGACGATCAGGAAACCAACGAATCAATGTACTTACGGGTGTTACATACGCTAAACCGAGACCACAACCGCCAATGGCACCATAACCTAAATAAATAAGCCAAAGTTGATGAGTTGAAATACCAATACTACCTATTAGAAATCCGCCGCCCCATAGACAAGCCGCCAAAAATCCAGTTGCTCTAGGGCCGACTTCTTCTAACCACTTGCCTGCAAAAGCGGCAGCAAGGCCAAGGAACACAATAGCTGTTGAAAAGATCCACACAACAGAAGAAAAACTCCAGTCATCAGCCGCACTCGTTACAACTCCAAGTTGTTTTATCAAAGGTGGGTTAAAGATACTCCAAGCATAAACAGAACCGATACATAGATGAATCGCTACGGCCGCTGGTGCAATCAACCAGCGATTAAATCCTTGTTTGGCAACGATATGATCTTTAGTAAGGTTTGCCATTAAACCTGAAAATATTGACATTTAACACTCCAAAACATGACTTATGAATTTGTGAATTTTGTGAAAAAACAGAAAAAACGAAGATGTAATTTTTTCCTAAGTGTAATTGAGTATTCCCATAATTAATATAGTGTTTGTTATGTACTAGGGAAGTCATTGTTATAAATGTAAATAAAAAAAAAGCCTCAATACGTTAATATTGAGGCTTTAGCTATCCTTAGCGGGTAGTAATTTACTTAATTCAATGTTAATGAATGTTGATATAGTTTAGTTCACCCGCCATCATATCTGGCACGATTAACCATTTACCATCAGATGATATCGTCATATCTGCAGATGACTTCATGCCTTGTGCAATCAACTGTGGTGTCGATTTAGGCTCAGTTAACTGCCATACTTTGCCGTTTTTCCAATCACTAACATATAAAAATCCAAAGGTATCTCTGACAATACCATCAGCTGCGCCAAAACCTTGATTTAATGCTGTTAGTTCAGCCGTTTGGGTATTAACTCGGTATAAACCACCTTTATCAAAATCAACAACTAATAGATGATTAAGTCCATCAAGTAACAATCCATTTGGTCGGCTAATTGATGTATGGCTACCTAATACTTCCGTAACTTCATTAGCAGCATTTATTTTGTAAATGCCCGCATTATCACCCTTGTCATCACCACTATCTGATACATAGATATTACCTTGTCCATCAATCTCAATATCATTTAAAAAGACAGGTTTTGTTGGAAAGTCTTTAGTATCCGCTACCATAGACAACTTGCCCGTCATATCGATTTTTACGACTTTATTAACATCAGCAATGTAAAGTTGACCATTCCAAAAATCCATTCCTTTGGGATCATTTAAACCCGTTGCTAACACTTCACGTGAACCATCGGTGTTAATGATAGAAACTTGTCCATCACCATCTTTACCGAATTCACCGATTTCAGTAATAAAAACCCGACCATCTAACATCGATACAGCAGATTCAGGTAATGCAAAAGATGATAGTGTTTTAGATGAATGTGATGTTTGTGTTGGCGTGTTTTCATCAGTGCTGTAGCTGACGCGGTATATTACACCGTTGTAATCATCAGAAACTAATAATGAGCCATCTGATAATTGCAATACATCGGTTGGACGTCCCCATGCTTCACCATTATCTAACCAACCATCAATAAATACTTCCTTGCCTGTGGCATGATGTTGCTCATCAAATGTGACTCTCATTAATTGATAGCCAACAGGCGATGTTCTGTTCCATGAACCATGCTGAGCGACAATAGCATCGCCCTTGTAATTTTCTGGGAACATTGATCCTGTATAGAATTTAAACCCTAAGTTAGCAGTGTGAGCCTGAAACTCGACAACAGGAAAATCAACGTTAGCGGGTGCTGTTTTATCTTTCCAGTCAGGGTGTTGAGCATGACCACCGGCATAAAATGGGAAACCAAAATGATGACCTTTATTGGGCGCGTAGTTCAATTCGCCTGCTGGATTATCATCACCCATCATATCTGTATTGTTGTCAGTAAAGTAAAGTGCGCCCGTTTCTGGTTGAAAGTCCATACCTACGGAGTTTCTAACACCTTTTGCATATACTTCTGCATCGCTACCGTCTGGGTTCATTCTCATAATTGAACCTTCATAGCCTGAAAGCTCGCAAATGTTACACGGTGCACCAACGGTTACATAAAGCTTATTATCTGGACCAAAACTAATATAACGCCAGCCATGATGCGCTTTATCGGGCAAGTCTTCATAAATCACTTCCCGCATTTGTTTAAAGGGTAGATTGAGATCAAAACCGGGTGCTGAGTACATAGTGATTCTATGCTGCTCGGCAACAAATAGATTCCCTTGATGCATTGCAACACCATTACCTACCTTCAAATCATCAAGAATGGTGACCACTTCATCTGCATGACGATCTTTATCTTTATCGACAACGGCATACACATTTGAACCACGTGTGCCTACAAACACCGTACCTGTAGATTGTCCTAATGCCATTTGTCTTGCATTAGGTACTTCGGCATAAACTTCTACTTTAAACCCTTCAGGCACATGTAATTTATGCAGATTTTTTTCAGCCGAAGCACGATCAGCCAGCACTGGTGAACATGCTGTGATAACACTTAGTGCTACGAGGCTTTTTAAAGCCAGCTTGTTTTTTTTCATTACGTTCCCCTTATCTATTGTAATTATTTAAATTAATACCAAAATAAACGTTTTAATTTTTAATTCAACCTTAGCGCAAAACTTAACAGTACGCGTTTTCCACTGATTATTTTTGTGACATGATGCTGATAAAGGTCTGGACGAAAGAGAATGATTCGATTGAAAAGAGAAAAGATAACCTCTTCTGTTTCGAAAATTCCACCTTGTTTAGCCCTGACTAATACGAAGTTAAGCTTATAAAGCCGCCCTCCGCTCACCATATCAAAGTGTCTTGGTACAAAATGTCCTTCAGAATAAGTCACTAAATTGATCGCAAATCTTTGCGTATATATAAGCGTACGATTAATAATACTTGTCATGGTGCTATAACCTTTTGAAGTCTGGATCAGTACTTTTAAAGTGACACGGTAATTATCATTTGCAATCAATCACCTTAGTAACCGCCTTGCCAAAATTGCTGATTTTTTATGATAGAGCCATAGCAGCATTAAATTGTCGTGACGTATTATTCACAAGCCGTCAATTATATATCGATCGGTATAAAAGTCAATTGTTTAATAATTAGCTGGCGATGTGTTGATAGCCGATGGATGTAAAAGGGTCATTCTGTTAGTGCCCTTAATATTACTTAGATTTAAAATATAGGCTTGAACGCAATCGCTATATAAGAGACTATATAACGATTGCATTGAGTCTTAGTCATTGTCGATTAAACATGCAGAGCATTTAAATTTCAATAAGGACTAAAGCATGAAATTATTAAAAGGTGTGATGATGCTTACTTTAGGATTTTCAATAAGCAGCACTGTTCTTGCTGATGTAGTACATGTTGCCGTGGCTTCAAACTTTACCGCAGCAATGAAAGATATTGCTGCACAATTTGAGAAAGACTCTGAACATACCGTTATTTTATCTTTTGGTTCATCAGGTAAATTCTTTGCTCAAATTCAAAATGGCGCACCTTTCGAAGTATTTTTATCCGCTGATCAAGCTAAACCTATTGCATTAGAAAAGGCCGGATTTATTGTGCCTAATAGTCGTTTTACTTATGCAACGGGCACTTTGGCATTATGGTCAACAAAAGCTGATTTTGTCGATAAAAACTATACAAATCTGAAAAAGGGTAATTTCAATAAACTAGCATTAGCTAATCCGAAATTAGCGCCTTACGGTGTGGCGGCCGAAGAAGTATTAACGGCGCTTAATCTAAAAAACTCGACTCAGCCAAAATGGGTAATGGGTGAAAATATATCTCAAACCTATCAGTTTGTTGCAACGGATAATGCTGATTTAGGTTTTGTAGCCTTGTCACAAATTATGGATAATGGAATAGTAACAAAAGGCTCTAGTTGGATCATACCTAGCGAGTTATACAGCCCTATTCGCCAAGATGCCGTATTATTAAAAACAGCTCAGAATAATGACGGTGCCAAAGCCCTGCTTAAATATCTTCATAGTGATACCGCTCAACACATTATTTATGATTATGGTTATAAAACAGAATAGATCGACATTATGTTAACTGAAGCAGACTTAGCCGCAATATGGCTTACCCTTAAATTAGCCACGACTGTAACAGCATTGTTATTAGTCATCGGCACGCCAATCGCTTGGTGGTTAGCGCGTACTCGATCTTGGTTAAAAGCTCCGGTCGGTGCAATCGTAGCATTACCCTTAGTACTACCGCCTACCGTGCTCGGTTTTTATTTGTTGATTGCGATGGGACCAAACGGATTTATTGGTGAATTTACTCAACAACTAGGTTTAGGCACTTTGCCCTTCACTTTTTCGGGCTTAGTTGTCGGCTCAGTTTTTTATTCATTACCATTTGTCGTTCAGCCTCTTCAAAATGCAATGCAAGCAATAGGCGAACGACCGATGGAAGTAGCGGCTACGCTTCGAGCAGGACCTTGGGATCGCTTTTTTACCGTGGTATTGCCTTTAGCTAGACCTGGCTTTATCACTGCTACAATTCTTGGTTTTGCTCATACAATGGGCGAATTTGGTGTCGTTTTGATGATTGGCGGCAATATACCAGATCAAACACGTGTCGTTTCTGTGCAAATCTACGATCATGTTGAAGCATTAGAATATGCACAAGCGCACACATTAGCAGGCATTATGGTTATCTTTTCATTTGCAGTGCTGTTAGCTTTATACGGCTCACAGCGAAAAACATCATTGTGGAGTTGAGCGTAAAGATGGACAAAATAAACGAAGTCCCTCTTTTGAAGCAGAAACAAGGCGAAGACATTCACGCTCGGTTTCTTTTACAACGTTCTAACTCTGGTCCGGCTAATTCTTTTAATCCAACTAACTCATCGATGTTTACGCTTGATGTTGAGGTGAATATTGCTAGCAAAGGAATTACCGCGATCTTTGGTCAATCAGGTTCTGGTAAAACCACTCTCCTACGCTGCATCGCGGGACTAGAGCAAGCTGAATCAGGCCATTTAACGGTTAATGGTGACGTGTGGCAAAGCGAGAAGGTATTTTTACCTACTCATAAACGGCCTTTGGGATATGTCTTTCAAGAATCTAGCTTATTTGCCCATTTAACGGGGCAAGGTAATTTAGCTTATGCAATAAAACGATCTGACGTTGCCAGCTCAAAAGCGTTGTATGACCAAGTCATCACATTAATGGGTATCGAATCAATATTACAACGTTATCCGAATCAATTATCAGGCGGCGAAAGACAACGTATTGCCATTGCTAGAGCGTTGCTAATTCAGCCTCGATTATTATTGATGGATGAACCCTTAGCGTCGCTTGATTTTGCTAGAAAACAAGAAATTCTGCCTTATCTAGAAAAACTTCAATCGTCTTTTGATATTCCTATTTTATATGTCAGCCATTCTATGGACGAAGTCGCACGATTAGCCGATCAAGTCGTGTTACTTCAACACGGTAAAGTCATGGCTCAAGGAAGTACTAGCGAGGTTTTTTCACGGATCGATTTGCCACTACCGATGGGCAACGATGCAAGCGTTGTTTGGCAAGGCAAAGTGGTCGAGCGTGATAAACAATGGCATCTTGCCCGAGTTGCATGTGCCGGTGGTGATTTATGGGTGCATGATGTTAATGATGAAATGGGCGAGTATGTTCGGGTAAGAATACTCGCTAGAGATGTAAGCCTGACGCTCACGTATCATGAAGATTCGAGCATTCTCAATCGATTATTGGTGAAAGTGGCTGAAATTGAATCTGATGATAATAATGCGGAGGCCTTAGTGCAATTACGCGCTGGTAATGACTATCTACTTGCTCATCTTACTCGCCGATCAATTGACCATTTACAGCTTAAACAAGGCTCACGACTCTGGGCACAAATTAAATCTGTCGCTATTGTCCGTTAAAACGCTTATGCCTCTTTCAGGAGCGTAACGCTCGGCGCTTTAAAAATCACACACGCTGAATCACCCTCTTTCAATCCTAATTCCGTAACACTAGTATTGGTAATCATTGCACTCATTGATTTTCCACCACCAATATCAAGCGTGATATCAGCATTTACAGCGCCAAGCACAATACATGAAACCTTGCCGATGAACTTATTACGGGCACTGGTTGCAATATTAATATCAGTGCTCACGATTATTGATGAGGCATTAATTAATGCAATGACTTCTGATCGATCTTTTAGCCCTAAATTCTGCACACTATCATGCGTAATAATGGCAATCAAATGTCGATCGGTACCAATATCTAACGCTATTTCAGTATTAACGGCGCCCATCGTTATACTGTTGATAGTGCCACGAAATTGATTTTTAGCACTGGTTTTCATATTTTCGCTTTTTACAAAATTGGCAATATCATTAAGGGAGTGCAACTTATCACCGAGTTGGTCGAGAAACGCTTGATGTTCATTTTGTAAGGCTTCAAAACCTTCAATAATGCGTTGTCCCAACTCAGTTAAAGCGGTGCCACCGCCTTGTGCTCCTCCGGCTGAACGATTGACCAATGTTTGGCTAGACATATTATTCATCGCATCGATCCTATCCCATGCCGTTTTGTAACTGATGCCAATATGTTTTGCTGCTTTTGAAATTGAACCACACTGATTTATCGCTTTTAATAACTCAATTTGTGAAGAAGCAAATGAGCGCTGACTATCTGTTAGCAGAAAAATATCGCCTTTAAGCTGACCTTTGGTATTTTTTTCCTTTTCCATTTAGCCTCATATTCTTATGTTAATGCTACTTGGAGCATTAGATTATTAGTGTGATTCCATCGCTTTGATTTAATTGTAGAAGCCAATTATTCATCAATTAAAATAAGCTTTTATGTGCATTGTATCGTGGTATTTAAGTGCATTAATGTCAACCGTTATATTCTGACTATTTTCGTAAAAACTAGATGATAAATATGCTTTAACTTGCTAAATAAATTAAGTTTATGTTATTTTTTTATTTGTGGCTAATCACAGGAATAGTGATAGAAATATTTATTTCACTTCCCAATAATTGCCATATACATTATCAATAAATCAGGATAATATCTTGTATCCACATGTGAAGGTCGATTATAAAATAGTCCTAACAATGGAAGGTTTGTTCTGAGACATCAATAAATGTTACACACACATGTTGTAACATTTGAATAGTGGTTAATCGACGCTTTTAAGGGTTAGAAACTCTCGTCATTGTGTTGACCATTATTTGGCTACAGGGCTTACTTTCCTCTGAAACATTGGGTGGTGTAAGCATCTTCGACTTGTTTTAGCGATCAGTGTTGTCATGGTCAGACTAATGCAAGCTCGAAAAGTGTAAAAGAATTGCATTCGGTATTTACCGATAATATGAACGTTCCAATAATTTAATTAAGGGAAAAACATGAAAAAACTAACTACATTACTAAAAATCTTAAGCATCGTCTCTGTGATGGGTTTTGCTGTATCAGCTTGTGATAATAACGATGGCCCAGCAGAAAAAGCCGGTGAATCAATTGATAATGCAACAACAGATATGGGCAATGCAGTTGAAGATGCTTGTGAAAAAGCAAAAGAAGGTGTTAACGCTCAAGACACTGATTGCTAAATCGTTTTTTTGAGTTTGTCATAACAAACTTAACAAAGTAACAGTATCAAAAAATAGCCTCTAAGATTTATCTTAGAGGCTATTTTGTTTTTGGCTGTTTAAAGCTTATTTTTTCAAAGCCCAATCTTGACGAACCCAATGACAGGTATAACCCGTAGGGTAATGCTGTAAATAGTCTTGATGTTCAGGTTCAGCTTCATAAAATTCACCCGCTTTCACCACTTCAGTCACGACGGGGCCAGGTAAAATACCGCTAGCATCGAGCTCTTTAATTAGGTCTGTGGCAACTGCGGCTTGCTCACTATTCAATACAAATATCGCTGAGCGATAGCTATCTCCTACATCATTGCCTTGACGATTTTTAGTGGTTGAATCATGCGCCATAAAAAAGAATTCTAGAATAGCCCGATAACTGGTTTTTTCTGGATCAAATGTGACTTCAATCCCTTCTGCATGACCTGTTGTACCTGTTTTGACATCTTTATAAGTAACATCAGGTATATGTCCGCCTGTGTAACCAACTCGAGTATCGATAACACCAGGTTGTTTGCGAAATAATTCCTCCATTCCCCAAAAACAGCCACCCGCTAATATTGCTACCTGTGCATTGTTTGTGTTTGATTTTTTACTCTCGTCAAACAATGGTAAATATTCAGCGTAGCCTTCAGTTTCAAGATCAGATTTGGCAATAAACCTTAAACTAGCTGAGTTAATGCAATAACGCAGCCCACCTTGATCAATTGGACCATCGGGAAATACATGACCTAAATGAGAATCAGCATGTTTAGAACGGACTTCAGTTCGTGCCATACCCAATGTTTCATCAGAATGCTCTTGAATATTACTGGCTTCTAAAGGTCGGGTAAAACTAGGCCAACCTGACATAGAATCATATTTATCTAATGAGGTAAACAACGGCTCGCCAGATACCACATCGACATATAAGCCGGCTGCTTTGTTGTCCCAATAGGCATTGTCAAAAGGACGCTCAGTGCCACATTGTTGCGTCACTTGAAATTGCAATTCATCTAGTTTGGCAATCGCTGTGTCGTTTTTTTGATAAGTTTTGGTCATGGTTATTTTCGCCTTAATCAATGATGTAGGTTTATGACAAATAAATACGCAAAATGTGACCGAGAATTTAAAAAATTCTCAGCGTCACTGATATTAAGATGTTGTTTATGTACTATAGATATTAGCATGTAAACAAATCTATCTTTTGCGTGCTACTAGGGATCGCAGCAAATTAAACTAATTTAACGTTCACTAGGCATATCAGCATTATTCTTTAAATTATTAGAAATTATCCTAAGGCCTAGGTCTAAAATAAGATCTAAAAGCTAGGGATGCTGATGATTTCCTTGTATCATTTACCGACAATATCTACCAATAGCTAAAGTATTTTGATTAGAAACTCAAATGATCAATCTTTATTTCCACATCAAATCTAGATAAACAAAAAAATGATAACAATTAGACAGCAGGTCGCTCTGAAGGTTGGAGTGAATCAAGTCCCCGCTCAAATCATCTCTTTTCATGGCTTTGAGTCAGGCAAAGAACATATTGCCATGCAATTTACTAGAGATAATAAAAACAGTGGCCCCAGTTTAGTCAGAGTTCATTCCGAATGTTTAACGGGTGATATCTTTCATTCTTCACGATGTGATTGTGGCGAACAATTAGATGAAGCTATTAAGCTATTAGATGAGACTGGCGGTGTACTGCTTTATATGAGACAAGAGGGACGTGGAATTGGACTGTATAACAAGCTAGATGCTTATGCTTTTCAAGATGCCGGACTAAATACTTACGAAGCGAATCTTAAACTGGGTTTCAAAGAAGATCATCGTGATTTTAGTGAAGCAGCATTAATGCTAAAAGCATTAGAAATCAATGAGGTGACACTGATAACGAACAATCCATTAAAGATACATCAACTTCAACAAAATGGTATTGAGGTAAAATCAGTAGTCAATACCTCTACCCATTCTAAACCAGATAATCTTGCTTACTTGAGAGCCAAAAAAGAACATGGCAAACATGAAATAACGGCCGACTTATCCATTATAGATATCAAACCAAGCCGTTAAATTATCTCCACTATCTACATAATGAAGACCTAAGCCCACATTAAACCATTCGCTTTGTCTAAAATTTCAAATTATAAATAGCTTATTTATAAATTCAAAAAGAGAATTAGACTAATAGATAGTTATCTAACCAGGTTAAATGAGTTCTACCAATCGTTATTTTATTCTTTAAAATCAATCGATCATGCCGTTATCTGGCAGTTAATATCAATATGTCTGGCTTTGAATAGTTTTTCTTTCTACCTGGATTAAACCTTCGTAAATAGAATTAGGCATGAATCATGTTTTTTTAGGCAAGGTCGGTGAGTTAATTCGCTTTATAATATAGCCTTGTCGTAAGCCATCATTTATCAGCTTATTAATAGAGGTTCATGTTGAAAAATATTATCTCAATCCCCCAGCCTGCTGACTATGATGAAAGCGAACTCTCCAGAGCACGACTTTCAGCATTAATTAATCGCCATATACCACATGATGGTTATCATGATCTGCCATTAAAAGGTGTGCGTTTATATCGTGCGTCAGTCTCTAATATTGATCCCACTCGTGACCTTACTAATCCTGGTATGTGCATCATTGCTCAGGGTGCAAAGCGCGTCGTTATTGGTAATGAGGTATTTGAATACGATAATTCGAGAATGGCTGTTTACTCCACAGAAGTGCCCGTTTCAGCCAATATTATTAAAGCCTCTAAAGATGAACCTTATTTATGCTTAATTATTGATATCGATCCACAAAAAATGGCGGAGTTAACGTTAAGAGCTTTTCCTAATGGTTTACCGAAAGTACAGTATCCAAAAGCATTATTTATCGGCAAAGCAGATCCTAAAATTGTTGAAGCTGGATCACGTTTACTCGAACTCTTATCACAGCCTGATGATGCTGAATTTCTGCAACCATTAATAACTGACGAGATCTTCATCCGATTACTTCGCAGTGATATTGGCCCACTTGTCGCTCAGATTTCATCTAAAGACTCGAACTTACAGCGTGTTTCAAAAGCCATTAAGTCAATTAGAGAAAATTTTAAAGAATCGATCAAAGTGGATGATCTTGCATTACTTTGTAACATGAGTGTGTCAGCCTTTCACAATCACTTTAAAGCCGTAACCTCGATGACACCGATACAATTTCAAAAAGAATTACGATTGCACGAAGCCAAACAAATCATGCTGACCAAAATGATGGATGTTAGTACAGCGTGCATGTATGTTGGCTATTCGAGCGTTTCTCAATTTAGCCGTGAATACAGTCGTCTATTTGGTATATCACCCAGCAAAGATGCTCGGTCACACCTCTACCCGCTTGAATCAACAAGCTAGCGGTAAAATGATTCAACACAATATTAAGCAAACTACTAGGAATTGAAACCATGAAACTTTCGATAAATAAACAAGACCATGAGGTCGACCTGCCCGCTGATATGCCAATCTTATGGGCACTTCGTGATGTATTAGACATGAAAGGCACTAAGTTTGGCTGTGGTAAAGGTCTGTGTGGCGCTTGTACCGTTATGTTAGATGGCACGCCAATTCGTTCTTGTAGTACGCCGATTAGCGCTGCAGAAAACAAAGCTATTACAACCATTGAAGCCGTCTCTGAAATAAACGTCGGTCAAGCTGTTCAAAAAGCATGGCTAGATATCGCCGTACCACAATGTGGTTATTGCCAATCAGGACAAATTGTTTCAGCAACCGCATTACTTCGTGATAACCCCAAACCTAGCGATGAAGATATCGATAACTTTATGAGTGGCAATATTTGTCGCTGTGGTACTTATACCCGTATTCGTGAAGCGATAAAAACCGCTGCAAACAACTTGGAGATGTCACATGACTAAGTCTAATTTAACGGAACAAATAAGCAATATCAGTCGTCGAGATTTTATCCGTAATTTTGCATTAACAGGGCTTGTGCTGGCAGTAGGTGTGCCCAATGTATTATGGGCAGCAGATGAAGAACCTAAGTATGGTCGTGACGCTATGCCAAATGGATGGGTAGATAATCCTTTAGCGTTTGTATCAATTGCTGAAGATGGCACGGTTACTATCGTTGCTCATCGTGCAGAAATGGGCCAAGGCGTTCGCACTAGTTTACCTATGGTTGTCGCTGATGAGATGGAAGCAGATTGGACCCGAGTGAAAGTTATCCAAGCTGATGGTGACGAAAAAAAATACGGTAACCAAAATACCGATGGCTCGCGTAGTACACGACATTTCTTCATGCCTATGCGAAACGTCGGTGCAGCAGCACGTATGATGCTTGAATCCGCCGCCGCCGCTATCTGGAATGTACCTGTATCACAAGTTAAAGCGGTATTTCATGAAGTGCATCATGAAGCAACAGGACGCAAACTATCTTATGGTGAAGTGGCAAAAGCAGCCGCACAATTAGCAGTGCCTGAACGTTCTGATCTTCAACTTAAATCAGCCGATGCATTCCGTTACATTGGCAAGCAAGACAATAAGTTAATTGATGGCGAACATATTGTTAAGGGTCAAGCCGTTTATGGCATGGATGTTCAACGTGATGGCATGGTGTACGCCGTTGTCGCCCATCCACCTGCTTATGGCGATACCTTATTATCCTTTGATGATAGTGAAACATTAAAAGTCCCAGGCGTACTTAAAACGTTAAAACTTGAAAGCACACCTCCTCCTGCATTTTTTAATCCTTTAGGTGGTGTAGTGGTGGTTGCAACCAATACTTGGGCTGCGATTCAAGGACGCGAAAAACTTAAAATAACGTGGAAATCAGGCCCTAATGCTAGCTATACGACTGATGCCTTTAAAAAGCAAATGGAAAAATCAGCTAATAGCAAAGATGGTAAAGTTTTAAGAAGTCAGGGTGATGTTTATAAAACATTATCAGAAACCAAAACTGAAAATAAAATACAGGCGGAATATTACATTCCCCATCTTGCACAAGCACCGATGGAGCCACCGGTTGCAACAGCGCAATATCATACCAACGGCTCTTGTGAATTGTGGGCGCCCATTCAAAATCCACAAGCCGCGGTAGATACTGTGGCGAAGTGGCTTGATTTTAAACCTGAACAAGTCAAAGTAAATGTGACCTTATTAGGTGGCGGTTTTGGTCGTAAATCTAAACCTGACTTTATGGTTGAAGCGGCATTGGTATCGAAAGCATTAGGCGGCACACCCGTTAAGCTGACATGGACCCGTGAAGATGATATTCAACATTCTTATTTTCACACGGTATCGGTCGAGCATCTTGAAGCCGCATTTGATGATAAGAAACATGCTGCTGCATGGTTGCACCGTACTGTCGCGCCATCAATTGGTTCTACATTTGATACCTCGGCAGTAAATCAAATGCCAATGGAAGCAGCTATGGGTGTTGTAAATGTCCCCTTTGATGTGCCGAATATTCAGCTTGAAAATCCAGCTGCAACGGCTCATACGCGTATTGGTTGGTATCGTTCAGTATCAAATATTCCACATGCTTTTGCTGTTCAATCTTTTATCTCAGAAATGGCGAATCATGTCGGTAGAGATCACAAAGAACTGTTGCTTGAATTGATTGGCAAAGATAGAAAAATTGATCCAAAAACATTGCGTGATGAATGGAACTATGGCGAATCTTCTATAGACTACCCATTGGATACAGCAAGAATGCGTGCCGTTGTTGAACATGTTACCGAGAAAGCGAATTGGGGCAAGAAAATGGCCGAAAATACCGGTCAAGGTCTCGCTACCCATTATAGTTTTGTTACTTATGTAGCCACCGTTGTTGAAGTCGCAATTGTTAATGATGGCGAAGTTACTATTCCAAGAATTGATATTGCGGTTGATTGTGGACCACAAGTTAATCCTGACCGCATCCGTTCTCAGATTGAAGGTGCTTGCATAATGGGCGTTAGCCTAGCCTTGTTTAGCGAAATTAGTTTTACCAATGGTGTTACTGATCAAAACAACTTTGATGGTTATGAAGTTGCAAGAATGAATAATGGCCCAATGGAGATTAACGTCCACATTATGCCTTCGACTGATTATGATGCCCCGTTAGGCGGTGTTGGTGAACCTGGTATGCCGCCAATTGCACCGGCAATTTGTAATGCTATTTTTGCTGCAACAGGTAAACGTATTCGTTCATTACCTGTTCGTTATCAATTGGAATCATAAAATGCTAAGCACAGACATTACCGTACTCAAACAAGTACACCAATGGCTGGCTGAAGGATATTCGGTCTGGCTGACGACGGTGCTAAAAACCTATGGTTCTAGCCCTCGTCAGCCAGGTGCGATGTGTGCAATTCGTGACGATGGTGCTTTAATAGGTTCAGTTTCCGGTGGCTGTATTGAAGATGATCTTAGAAGCAAAGCGCTAGAAGGCTTATTACCAAACGACGAAATTGTCTTTTTAACTTATGGTGAATCGCTGAATGATCGTGATCGCTTTCGTCTACCTTGTGGCGGCAGTTTGCGATTATCCGTTGAAAAAGTCACCCAACCAGATTGGCCACTCAAAATTTTAGAAGCCATTGAACAACGCAAGCAAGTTAAACGTCGATTACAACTTAATAATCGACAAAGTATCGTTGAACCAGCAAACAATGCAGACAAAATTGTTGAAGAATATTCAGATGAGATTAGCTTTGTTTATGGTCCTCGTGCTCGCTTGTTGTTAATCGGTGCTGGAGAAACATCGAGTTATCTTGCTAAAATGGCATCCGCTTTGGATTATCAAGTTTATATTGCTGAACCACGTGAAGAGATGCAACTGACTTGGCGAGCGGAAGATGGTGAATTACTGGCGATGATGCCGGATGATGCGGTTGTTAAACTTCAGCCAGATCAAAACACTAGCATTATCACCTTAACGCATGATCCAAAGTTAGATGATATGGCATTATTGGAAGCCTTAAAATCAGATGCTTTTTATATTGGTGCATTAGGTTCTTTACGAACTAATGCTAAACGTCGCGAAAGATTGGCATTATTTGACTTAACAGCAAGTCAGATTGCAAGATTACACGGCCCAGTTGGGCTTAATATTGGTAGTAAAACACCGGCTGAAATAGCGGTTTCTATACTCGCTGAATTAATCGATCTCAAGCATATTTATAACAAACAACAATCCAATCCTGCAACGATGCGGGTGGTCAGTAACGGTTAAAATCACAGAAAGAATGATTATTCCAATTATATTAGCCGCCGGACAATCCCAGCGGTTTGGTAGCGATAAACTATTACATAATCTAGATTATGGTTATGTAGAACAACCTATGATCATACATAGTTTAAAACCATGGCTAGAAGTATTCGAACACATCAATATTGTGGTTCGCCCAGGTAATCATGACTTAATTGATTTACTAGAAAATAGTGAGTTTTCGCCACGACTAACATTAATTATGGCTGACAATGCAATAACGGGAATGAGTGCATCACTCGTTGCCGGCATTGAAGCTAATCTTGATGCTGATGGTTGGTTAATCGGGCTAGCTGACATGCCCTTTCTTCAAAGCTCGGTGATTGCAGAATCATTAGTAATACTGAACTCAGGTGCAGATATTACACTGCCTATCTATAATGGAAAACGTGGCCACCCTGTTGGTTTTGCCTTACGTTTTAAATCACAATTACTCGCATTAACGGGTGATAAAGGTGCTAGAGAGATTATTCTTTCTTCACCTGAAAAAACTACTTTTATTAAAAGTACTGATGATGGGATTTTGCGAGATATTGATACTCCAGAAAGCCTTGCGACTTAATCATTTATTCAGCTTTATTTATCAAGCTATTTAATTCTGTAATCGTCATAGGCTTACCAAAATACCAACCTTGACCATAAGCAATTCCCATGTTTTTTAGGATTTCAGCTTGCTCTTCTAGTTCAACACCTTCAGCAATAACGCCCATTTTAAATTTGTTGGCAATTTCGACAATATGGGGAATGATTGATGACTTAATACCATCCCTCTCAATGCCTTTCACAAAGGAACGATCGATCTTCACATAACTCGCCTTAAATTGATTAAGCAGTTTTAAGTTTGAATAACCTGTTCCCATATCATCAATTGAAATACTGAAACCTGCATCCACTAGTTCATTAAGCGAATGTTGTGCTGTTTCATATTCCAGATATTCATCTTCAGTAACCTCAAAAGTAATATTAAATCGACTTTGAGTCAGTCTTATATTTTTAGTTAAGGCGTATGTATTACCGTGATGAATATCATAAGGAAAGATATTTACGCTTACCTTCAATTCGTCAGGCAGTGTTGTTGCACTTTCAAGATCATTTAAAATGTATTCAATCATCATTTCTGTAAATTGCCAACGCATGTTTTTATTTCGTATTGTTGGAATAAAATGATCTGGAGAGATACTGCCTTGTGAATCTTTAAACCTTGCCAAAGCTTCACAGCCAACAATGCCCCCTGTTTTTAAATCAACAATCGGCTGATATAACCAGTAAAACTGTTTGTGTTTAAGTCCGCGTGCTATACGTTCAGCAACTGAACAATACCTCGTTGCCAGGTGGAGTATTGCTCTGTAACATGCAAATCCAAAACCTAAACTAGTAAAGAGTATCAACAGATATTGTGCTAAATAAGCATTAATGGTTTGTAAGAAAGGAGCCTGCGTAACAACGCAATATTTTGTTTGTTCATTTGAACATGTTTGGGAAGAATGGTTAATAAATTTATCAATAATGCTCGCCGACTGTACCTTTTTCCAAAGCTCATGCTTGCCGTCGATATGCTTAGTTTTTCCTAATTCAGTGGATAAATTAATCGTTTCCCATGGATAAACCAGATCTGCACTTAACCTTGAAATTTGGGGCTTTAGAATAAGACTGAACTTATCACGTCTCGCAATCGTCCATTCATTCTCTTGATTATCTAGCACTTTGAGTCGTAAAGGATGCCTTATCCAAACATTGATATCATTATCCGTCATAAAAGTTGGATTGGCATCTAAAGAGTCTTTAATATTCGCAACCCCTAAACTAGTACTACATTCGACAATATTATCCTTAATAAATGCAATATCTTTGATGTAATGAGAAGCGAATACATGTTTTCTCATTGCTAACAGTAGTTCAGGACTACAACTTGTGGCGTTTAGCTGTTCAAGGTTTGAGAGCACATCATTAGTATTGGTGTACATATCGGAAAACATAAATAAGAGCTTGTTAGTCATGACGGACTGCTCTTTTGTAACCTCTTGAAAAATCGTATATTTGAACAATACAACCAGCATAAGGAGGAATGCTATTAAAGCTGCCAATAACGCAGCGTATTGTTTAGACTTTCCTTTCATCTACATTCCTATAATTACAAGCAAATTAGATAGCCGATGGAGTATCTTTCAAAAGAACAAAACCTTCTCTATTTGTATGGCGATACAAATAGAGAAAATAATATAAAGAAATCATGATACTACTCAATAATACCTGCAGAGACAATCAGGAATACATACAATTCTTAGTCTTTACAATCAGGATACATTTTTATGTATGTAAAACAATATAAAATAAATTACTTAGTAATAAATAATAAAAGTAGTATCCTAGTTAAATAATTAGTTAAGCTGGAGTATGTAATGGCGCTGAATGATGTGATTAGAGATGCTCGTATTAGACGTAATCTTAAACAAGAAGATGCAGCATTGTTATTGGATGTGACGGTTCAAACATACAGTAAATGGGAAAATGGTATTACCGAACCTAAAGCCAGCCAAGTGGCCCAATTAAGCGAAATGTTAAACGTGCCTACCCAGCTTATATGCAGTGGGCAACTAACAGAAAAGCTAACACTGATGGACTTTATACGAGCAGTATCAAAACAAACTAAAGATCTGAGTGAGTTTGAAATAATCGAAACTATTTGGCATAACATTGATGATGATGCTCGATTTATTGATGCTTTAAAACAGCTAAATCATAAGGATGAATATGAAGCGGTTATCAGTATGAAAAAAATAGTTCGCTAGCCTGCCCAAGTAAGTACATTTTTATTTAACTATACTTAAATATTTATAAAGTATGTTGGGTGGCGAGATTTCTTGTAGTTATAAACTCATCAACGAATTGATTTTAATTTATAGGTTAATTTTCTCTAGTATCGTGATCATTAGATCAATGAAGTGATCGCTAACTTTGTAATCTGCCCTTCTGGATAATCAATTATTAATAAATAAAAGCTCATACTGCCAAATATAAAAATATGTGCTTATGTTTCATTTTTATTATTCATATTAAAATAATACAGATATACATCTTTAATATTTATTTAATTCAATAGCACAAATATGTATTTGTAATGAGTCTTTACATAAAAAAATTATGGTCAAAATACTTTATTAAAATAATATAACGAAGATTATCCGCGTAAAATTTGAACATAAAGAACACTAATGACTGTAAATGATATTATTTTTAAGCAAAAAAACATCAGCATTTATTGTTATTTTCAAAATATTCAATTATAAATGAACGTAGCAACCATGTAATATAACCATATAAGCTACTGATATTATTATAAAAAGCTGCATTTTTATTTTAAAAATAATAATTATTTGATAACAATATTGTCGGTGTAAATATTAACGGTTCTAATGCTTTATTAGTATTTACTTTAAAATATATTCATATTAAACAATGGCTTATATCATATAAGGCTTAAGCGTTAGTCTTGACTAAAAGTGCTTCAAAATTTAATTATTGTTAGGTTTATCCCACAAAAGTATTCAGAATTTAAATTTTGAAGAGGAAATTTTACTAAATTAATTCAAATAGTCTGATGACCGTAATCGTTTCACTTTTTGATAAAAACCAATCTGCTTTAAATAATCATGCATGCGTTGAGCATCAACTCGATCTTTTTCTTGTGCACTTTGTCCATTACAAAAAATAAAATCATCTGGAAACCATAGACCTAATATTCGGTTATTTTTGATCACTACAGCAGCAGAATATTTATGTAAGATTTTTTCTGAAAAAGGCTTAATAAGCATCCCTTTTTAAGTAAATAGATTTTCATTTTGAAACAATAATAATGAAATCGATTTCAACATCATTCTAGTATTATAGTAATGCCAATAGCCGAAATACACAGGCAAATATCGATTATAACTAAAGTCATTTTGTTCGGACTTTTGATAAGCATACTCAAGGACAATCATTACATTGTGATCAGTTTCATAATCTGTCACGGGTGTAAATTTTATACCTTGCTCGGCAATAAAATATGCAGTAACTACTTTCCCTTCAGTTTTTTTATAATCGGATAGTAAGTCATATATAGATCCAAAGTCATAGGCTATTTCATAGAATTGTTGAAGACTTCCCTCTCCCGTATCTAACCAAGATCGATTAATAAAAAAGAGTTCAGAGAGTCGATCTAAAAAC
This sequence comes from Methylophaga sp., assembly GCA_011053005.1. Taxonomy (GTDB): domain Bacteria; phylum Pseudomonadota; class Gammaproteobacteria; order Nitrosococcales; family Methylophagaceae. The sequence goes on along the minus strand of DRHW01000016.1, from coordinate 105,041 downwards.
CGAATCATTATCACTTTTCTAATCGAATCAAGATTATCAAAATCGCTCAATTGAAAGTTAAATTCAGGAAACACTTCGGCAATTCGTGACACAGGAATATCATGTGCATCAAATATTCGCATAACACGTTTAGCTATCGATCGTGTGTCTGCACGTTTGGCATATTTACGATCTTCAAACCACTCTTTGAAATCGGCCAGTTTGAAGATTGTATGAACAATTTCGAAAATGGTCATTTTGCCAATAATAAATCAAAGACAATACGCTTAAAATTATCTACTCGAGCAGGATCAGATAATAACTGCATCATTTGGTTTTGATGTGCATCACTACTATCCATGATGGCTTCAATCAGTGCCTTAGGAAAATCACCCAACATGGCTTGCTCGGGAGTGTTGTTAGCAATCTGTTTCATCACTAAGTGATTTTCACTAATTTTATCTCTGATCGTATAGGCATAATTGACCAAATCTTTATCGGTTAATTCATCAGTAATAAACAATTCATTTAATCGAATGATGATTTGTGACAATAATTCTTCTTTTTTATCTTTAGGTTTAGCGGTACATAACTCATCACCAGGTTCTAATTTATAGTCAGATGATGCTTCTGCTAATTTAAGATCTTGCTGACGAATTTTTGATAAACGATAATGACTTAGAACGATATTATCAAGTGAAACATCATCTTCATCCGTAACGGTTTCACGTAACATAGGGCGAAGATTTCGAGCAAATAAACTGAGTTTTTCCAGTTCCTTATTATCGTAATCTACGATCTGTGACATGAACTCATAAAATCGCACAAAGTTGTATTCAATATCATGCATATCGACACGACGGTGGTACGGTGTTTATAGGATCGCAAGATGATACAACATTAGGCAATGGCTGCGGGCACAAGTCTTTGTCATCGGCTTTTACGCAGTGATCTTAAAGTGATAAATAAAAGCGAGGCGATGGAGCCTATTTAAGTTTGAGCCCACTGTCTGAGCAGATTATGATAAACGCCTGTCAGTTGTACTATCTCGGGGCTATCATCTATTTGACTGCGTAATGATTGAATCGCGGTATCCATGTCGAATAATATCGCTCGCTTTTCATCACTACTGACTAAACTTTGTAGCCAGAAAAACGAAGCCAGTCTGCGTCCTTTTGTTACCGGAGTAACTCTATGTAAGCTAGTCGATGGATACAAAATCATATCGCCAGCAGCTAATTTAACGGTTTGAGAGCCATAGGTATCTTCAATAATCAGTTCGCCACCTTCATATTCTTCTGGTTCGGATAAAAACAAGGTCATTGATAGATCAGTGCGTACTTTGACTGGGGTGCCGGGCACTTGCCGAATGGCATTATCTACATGTACGCCAAAGCTGCCGCCACCTTGGTAACAATTAAATAAGGGTGGGAAGATTTTTAAAGGCAACGCAGCGGACATGAATTGATTACTTTTAGCTAATGCAGCCAAAATCATATCGCCTAACTGATTGGCGACCTCTGTGCCTTCTAACAACTGGAGATTATTTTTTGCTTTAGCAGATTGATATCCCGCAGTAACATTACCATCAGCCCAATCGGCATCAAGCAGAATATTTTTTGCTTGTTGTACTTGTTCTTTGGTCAGTACCTGATGAATTTTAACTAACACGGTTATTTTCTCGCTGTAAATGTAAAAATGTAAAATCAGAGTCGTTATAAAAAAGTAAACCGAGCATGAGCTCGGCTTACAATTATACTGTTGTGATACGTCCTTGTATCAATCAGATATACGCTTTAGAAAGAGAAGCTTGTATTCAGTGATACATAGCGACCTTCACCAGGTATCGCATGCCCACCACCAACTTGATTAATGTATTTCTTATTAAACAAGTTACCGCCATTAAGCTGTAATGCCCACTGCTCGTCGATTCTGTACGATACCATCGCATCCCAAATTGTGAAGCTTTCTGCTTTTTCACGGCCCGTAATATCAGAGCTGTTGTAACGTTCGCCAACATATTGTGCGCCTAAACCAGCAGCTAATTTATTGGTGAAATCATAACGACCCCAAACACTTGCAGAGTTTTTAGGTGTACGAGCTAGTTCGTTACCTTCAAGGTTTCCTCTATTAGTACCAGTGGCTTTAATAACTTCACTATCTTGATAAGTATAAGCAGCCGTCAATGTGAACTGATCCGTTATTTTACCAGCGGCACTTAACTCGATCCCTTGTACACGTTCTTCACCATCTAAGATCCTGTCATTAGCATCGGTTGAAAACGGATCGTTAGATAAGGCATTTGTTTTTTCAGTACGGAACAAGGCAGCACTGGTAAATAAGCGACTATCAAACAATTCCCATTTAGTGCCGACTTCGTAACTGATTGTTTTCTCTGGATCAAGACTAGCTTGATTACCCCTTGTCGATGCAGTTAAATCTTCTGCTGCGGGTGTAAATGAAGTGCCTACCGCTGCATAAATACTACCGTTTTCAACTGGTTTATAGACAACACCTGTATTCCAGCTCAAGTTCTCATCTTTTTTATCTGCTTTTGCCGATGTTGGTAACGTAGCATCACTACCGTCAAGATTGTAATAATACTCAGTGTCAAAGACATCGTAACGAAGGCCTAATGAAACCTGCCATTGTTCATTCAAGGTCAATGTATCAAATGCGTATATTGCCTTTGTATCCCCCGTCGCTTCTTGACTTTTATCTGTGCGAGCATACTGTCCGGTGAAGGCAAGATTAGAATTTGGGTTATATAAATTTGTAGTTTGTGTAAGAAGATTATCTGTCACTACTGCATCATAATTCCAACGTTCAAATTTTTCTTCGGCAATTTCGATACCTGTCACTACATCATGCGTGATGCTACCTGTTTGGTATTTACCAATTAAATCAAATTGCAACAATTTAAGTGAATCTTTTGTATCGCGTGTTTTTACATCGTTTAAACGCATATTCGTGGTGCCATTCACCAGACGCGGTGCCGTCGTTACTGATTCACGATCCGCAGCACCAATACGACCCGTTACACGTAAGGTTGTTGAATCACTGATGTCTTGTTCAAGCATAGCTGTGAGTGATTTTGAATCGATATCTTCAAAGTCACGATGTACATTGCCATAATAGTTACTGAAATTAACATTAGGTGTACCACCTTCATATGGAAGCAATGATGGAGCAAGATTTCCACCATTCGCTACCCAAGGGATACCATAATCTGGCTGATTATCTTGTTTTTGATAGTCTGCATTAAGCGTGAAACGTGTAGCCGTATCAATACCTGTCGCAAACGATAATGCGATGGCGTCATTTGAATTTTCGACTTTGTCACGTCCAGCAACATCACCATCTGTAGTAAGAAGGTTAAGTCGTATTGCAGTAGTGTCACCTAAAATATGGTTGGTATCGAAAACAGTTCGATAATCATCTTCACTACCCAGACGGAAATTGATATCGTTAAAATCATCTAACTTGGCAGTTTTAGTTTGTAAGTTGATGCTGCCACCTGCAGAACCACGACCATAAACTGCTGAACCCGGACCTTTTGCAACTTCAATTGATTCAACATTATAGGTATCGCGTGAGTAACCTGCGATATCACGAATATTATCGATCATAATGTTATTACGAGAATCAAAACCACGGATCGACATTTGATCACCCGATGGTGTACCACCTTCACCTGCCGCCATTGATATACCTGGAACGTTGCGTAGCGCATCACTCAAGCTATCAACATTACGATCTTTCATTAACGCTTGCGGAATAACCGTAATCGTCTTAGCCGTATCTAATAGTGGTTTAACATATTTGATTGAGGTTGATTCCTCTACCTTATAACCATCTAGCGCTTCCCCTGAAACTTGAACCTTAGGTAAGTTAACGGCTTCTTCTGCGTGAGCAATCGCCACGGGCAATGCGGCAGAAAGCGCTAAGGCCAATGCACTACGACTAAAATCAGACCGTACTGAGCGTTTATTGTTATTCATTTAAAGTTCCTAATTCTATTTTATTAAATATGGTATTTAAGCATTGGCCTCAGACGGTTATACGCTGCCCAGTTATCTTAAAATCGGAAGAGAATATAGCAATAAACCAATCTAAATGCAAAGCATTCTTATTTGTGTTTACACTTACAAGTATTTAAAGGATAATTTCCCTATTCCCATGGCAGTTACATGGTTACCAATGCATATTAGTTAGCATCACTAGCGTGAACAGAGAACAATCACATGAAAAAATTTCTTAGTACCCTGCATCGTTGGCTGGGGTTTCCTTTGGGCATATTATTTGTCATTACCTTTGTTACAGGTGCTATTTCTTCGGTTGAAGAGTTGCTTAAACGTGTGGACATCAGTATTGAAAATAGCGACTATCAATATCGCCCTACTACCTTAGCTGAAAATGCCGACGTCTTAGCAGTGATCACTGAAGGTAAAAAAGGTATTCGTTCGATTGTTATGCCTAGTTTTGATACACCTTATTATCGTGTAGAGGCGCGAGGTGAAAGCTGGACCTATGCTCTCAACGATATTGAAGATGAACAGCATGCAAAAGATAGAGAAAATAGTTTTTTCAAAACAAACTTACAATTACACCGCAATTATTTATTAGGCCGTGAAGGTTTATGGGGTGTTGAAGGTAAACATTACGCGGCATGGGTGGGGCTGATTGCAACGCTGATCAGCTTACTCGGCTTGTGGTTATGGTGGCCGGTACGCAAAAGTTTTAAGGCCAAGGATCTCGTGCCTCGCGGACGTAAACGTAAACATTTTTATTACAATCATATGACCGGCGGCGTTGTCGTATTATTGGCTATTTTATTGTTTGCAATTACAGGTGCATCAATTACTTACCGAACATTTACCGAACAGTTATTAGGTGTAGAAAGCGCTAAATCAGAAGCAAAACAAACCGTATCATTGGATAGTCATTGGCAAGCATGGTTAGAAATGGCTTATGCACAAATGCCAGCGGGTGCTGTTTTGCAGCAGATCCGTTACCCTCGTCCCCCTAGAAAAGCTGCTGAAAATCGAGAGGCTCCAAATAATAAAACAACACGTTCGCAAACTAATTTTAAATCTGTGACCGATAGCAAAAGAAACACAGTTGAAAAGCTATCTGAGCAAATATTAACATTTCAGTTTCATGCTCCTGGTGATTGGTTAGGCCTTGCTGGTAGTCGTGTGAGTATAGATAAACAAGGTTCTGTATTAGTCAATACCAGCCTGCATGCTGATTTATCGTTAGGCGCAAAAGTCTTTTCAATACTTAAAGCACTTCATACTGGCCATGACTTACCTGCCTATTATGTTGTGTTGCAGCTACTTTTAAGCCTGCTTGGCACGGTGATGGTCTTTTCTGGCTTGGTCAGTTTCATCATCAAAAAGCGTAAACGAAATCAAGTTGATCGTTGGGCGAATTCTCAACCATTAACCGAGTCTTAACCTGTCGTCATTAACACTATCCTTTCGATTGTGCCCATGAATAAATGGGGAGCAATACACTTTGTTTTTAAAGCTACGGCGAATCATTGTTAATACGATATAGTATGCAATGCTTAAGACTCATTGTGGCTGCTAACAATCATCGCAGTCTGAATATACGCACAATATTGACTTCTTTAACGATCATAATTCGCTTTAGAATGAAGTCGATGAAAAAAATATAAGGTTGTTCATTTCATGTTGTTTTTAAAAAAGATATTTATCTTTATCTTGGTTGCTGCTGCGGCTTATGCGGGCTATTATTTTTACAAGGATGAACCGGATAAGCCTGTTTTTCTGACTGAACAAGTCAAGCGTGGTGATATTGAAAACTATATTGCAGCAACCGGTACGTTAGAGCCTAAGAAATACGTTGAAGTAGGCGCACAAGTATCTGGGCAGCTGGAAAAGATCTATGTTGAAGAAGGTCAACTAGTTGAAGCGGGTCAATTACTGATGGAAATTGATGCCACGGTATTTGAAACTAAAGTGCAAAATTCTGAAGCAAGTTTAGAAGGCAATCGCGCTGAATTACAACAATTAGAAGCAGAACTTGAGCTGGCTGCACTACGTGCTAAACGTAATAAAAACTTACGCGATAAAAATGCGGTGAGTGATGACACATTGGCTGAAAGTGTGGCAAACGAGAAAATATTGCGTGCCAAGATTCGCGCTATGCAATCTCAAATTAAAGCAGATAGTGCATCGCTTGATGGCGATATGGCGACATTAGGTTATGCCAAAATCTATGCCCCGATTGGTGGCACAGTAGTCAGTATTTCAGTACGTGAAGGTCAAACCTTAAATGCAAATCAAAACGCGCCCTTATTATTAAAAATTGCTGATTTAAGTGTGCTGACACTTCGGGCCGAAGTATCTGAAGCCGATGTTAATCGTTTAAATAAAGGGATGGTCGTTTATTTCAAAACCTTTGGTGGTGGTGAAAGACGCTGGTATTCAACTGTTCGTCAGGTATTACCAACCCCCTCTATTGTTAACGATGTCGTGCTGTATCAAGCGCTTATCGATATTGATAATGCTGATAATCAATTAATGGATGCAATGACCACGCAAGTCTTTTTTATACGCGATAGCGCTGAAGACGCATTAATTATACCTTTAGGTGCGGTGCGTTCTAATGGTAAAGACAATAAAGTCGTTAAGAAAAACGGCACTAAACTTGAAAGAGTGAACGTTGAAACCGGTGTACGCAATCGTACTCATGTGCAAATACTGTCTGGTTTGGCTGAAAATGATTCGGTCGTGATTGGTGATCAAACGCGTAATGGTAATAAAGCGAATTCATTACTTGGATCTCAACGCCGTGGATTCTAAAGCTAGCAATCCATCACAGCATTTCCAGAACACTGAAGATCAAAGTGAGCAACCTTTATTAGCACTTGATGCCGTCTGTCGAGCCTTTCACAGCGGCTCGAATGAAGTACGGGCAATGAATAATGTGTCTTTGTCTGTTCAACGGGGCGAACTGATTGCGATTATGGGGCAGTCTGGATCGGGTAAATCGACCTTAATGAATATTCTAGGCTGTCTTGATACGCCGACATCTGGCACGTATAAAGTGGCCGGACATGATGTGAGCAAGTTGAGTACCGATGAATTATCAAGTTTGCGTTTGAAGACCTTTGGCTTTGTATTCCAGCGCTATCAATTATTAAATAATCAGACAGCAGCAGAAAATGTAGCGATGCCTTCTGTTTATAGTCATATGCCAAAAGCACAAAGACAAACCCGATCTCAAGAATTGTTACATCAGCTTGGTTTAGAAGGTCGTGAGCATCATAAGCCTTCCGAACTATCTGGCGGACAACAGCAACGTGTTTCTATCGCTCGTGCCTTAATTAACGGCGCCGATGTTATTTTGGCAGATGAGCCAACAGGTGCACTTGATTCTGTTAGTGGTCAGCAAGTATTAGCCTTATTGAAACAATTAAACCGCGATAATGGCACGACAGTTGTGTTGATTACACATGATCCAGAAGTCGCTCGCCATGCTGATCGTATTGTGCATATGAAAGATGGCGAAATCATTTCAGATTCGGGCCATAGCAACAAAAATGATAATAATCAGTCAGAAACTACACTGTCTCAACATTCTTTTAAGCTCGAAACATTCGATCGTATTGGTATTTTCACCTCACTTTACCTAGCGGTTACCTCCTTACGTGCCAACCTATTTCGTACCTTATTGACACTACTCGGTATTATCATTGGTGTCGCTGCTGTAGTAAGCATGATGGCGATTGGTGATGGTGGCAAACAACAAGTACTGGATCGCATTAGTGCGATGGGAACCAATTTATTACAAGTCAGTCCTGGTGGTCGAAATATTCGTTCTAGTGGCGATATTGCGACCTTAAGTATGGCAGATGCTGAAGCCATCGCCGCTGTACATGGTGTTGATTTGATCGCACCTGAACGAGAATCACGATCTACTTTTAGACAAGGTGCTTATGATTATAGCGGACGGATCCGTGGCGTGACACCGCCCTACTTCCCGATGCGTGACTGGCATTTATCACAAGGCGTATTTATTGATGAAGCAGATATTCAAAGTTTTGCTTCAGTGATGGTCATGGGATCAACGGTTGCTGAAGCATTATTTCCGGATGGCGATAATCCTATTGGTAAACAAGTATTGATGAACAGCACGCCTTATCAAATTATTGGTGTGCTTAAACCCAAAGGAGCCAGTGCCGGCGGACGTGATATGGATGATGAAGTCTATGTGCCGATGAGTACAGCCCAATTAAAATTCTTTGGCAGTGAATATTTGTCAATTATCACCGTTAAGGTCACCGACACCTCATTACTTGGACAAGTTGAAGCTCAAATAACGCAGTTATTAAAAGAACGGCATGGCGTCGAAGATTTTCGAGTACGTAATACAGCATCGCTAGTTGAAGCAGTCACAGAAACCCAAGATACTCTAACCGTTTTATTAGGCGCCGTTGCCGCTATATCCTTGTTGGTGGGCGGCATTGGTGTGATGAATATTATGTTAGTTAACGTATCTGAACGACGTCGTGAAATTGGTCTTCGTATAGCTACGGGTGCTAAGCCTAGCGATATTTTGCGTCAATTTGCTATTGAAGCACTACTCGTCTGTATTATTGGTGGCGCGATGGGCGTGGCGTTAGGTTTGATTGTTTTATTAGGTTTAAAAGCATTGAATGTTGCCGTGGCTTTTTCTTTGACTCCCCCTGTGTTGGCTTTTTCTACTTCATTATTAGTGGGCTGGATCTTTGGTTATGCACCGGCACGTAAAGCCGCATCACTTAACCCTATTACAGCTCTTTCGGAGGAATAAATGCAGCATACGCCCCAACGCTGGCTAAGCTTGTTTGCCATCATCAGTTTGAGCGCTTGCGCTTATCAACCTTTTTTAACTACACCAACAGTACAAACACCAGAACTTGTTGATACGGCTAATTTACCATTTGCAGCCCAGCCACAAACAAATTGGTGGATGCTTTATGGATCACAAGACTTAAATCATCTGATGGATGAGTTATCCCAAAATAGTTTTGATTTAGCCTCGGCAAGAGAACGCGTTACTAAATCACGCGCCCTACTAGGTCAACAACGTGCTGCCAACTTGCCGTCATTAGATTTGCAACTCAGTGATCGTGCTAATAATGATATGCAAAATGGTCAAACAACAAAGAGTAATAATCTTGGGTTTAATGCCGCTTATGAGGTTGATTTATGGGGCAGCCGAGATGCTGCTGAATATGCCGCTGAATTTAGCGTTGTTGCTCAACAGCAGGAATATCAAAGCCTAAGATTGCAATTACAAGCCTCGTTAGCACAAAGCTACTTTGATTATTTGGCCTTACATGACCGCGTGCGTATTGCTGAAAAAAATCTGAAAGCAAGTAAAGAGTTGCTTGATGTTATTCGATGGCGTTTTGAAGCAGGTAGTGCATCCGGCGTTGAGTTGAATCAACAACGTAGTACATGGCTGACAGCGCAAGCACAATTGCTCAGTATGCAACGTGCGTTAGTGAGTAGTGAACATACTTTAGCCGTTATTCTTGGTCGTGAAAGCTTACGTGTTGGCGAGTTAACCGGCGATTTTGATAGCTTAAAATTACCCGTCGTCAGCCTAGTTCAGCCTGCACAATTACTCGAAACACGGCCAGATATTCAGCTTGCTGATGCCATGTTACGCGTTAATGAAGCAGCGCTATACCAAGAAAAAGCAAAACGCTGGCCTACCCTTAATCTCAGTGCTGGCTTGGGTTTACAAGATATTTTAAGTGGGACCGAATGGAGTAGTTCTTTGTTAGGTTCATTGGCAATGCCGATATTTGATGCCGGTAGAATTAGTAATCAAATTGATGCTGCACAATCAGATCTCAGCATTGCACAATTCAACTATCGCCAAGTCGTACTACAAGCGATGCAAGAAACGCTAGAAACCTTAAGTGAATATGCTTATCAGCAACAACTCTTGTCCGTTCGCCAACAAGAGCTGAAAAATAACGAGCAATTATATGAATTGGCCAAATTGCGTTATGACAGTGGTGATACAGATTTTATTAATTTGCTAACATCACAGCGTAGTTTGTTTAGTGCTAATGATACGTTGTACCAAGCTAAAACAGCAGAATTGCAAGCTACGGTCAACATATTCAAAGCTATGGGTATTGCACCAGACATATCGGCTATGCCACAAACACCTGCGCCTATTACACCCGTTGAAACAACGCCTTAGACTGTTAAGGTGATTATTTAAATGAACATTAGCTTTGATTCAATCAAGGCTAATGTTTGTTAATCAAAGGTACTAACGGGCAGATTAAAGTCTTATGTTTATTCGTTTTAGATTAACTGCTTAGAACGAATAAATGTTATGCCCTTTTTTTGTTCGATAGCCGCTTCAATCATCTGTTGGGCAATATTTTGAGCAAGATTGGGTTGCATTGATTTTGGCAAGAGACCACTGAAAACTTTTAGAAAATTAATCATTATCTGCTCACCAAGCCGTTTTTCATTTCTCTGACCTTCAATCAAACCCGGTCTTAGGATAGTCAGTGATTGATAATTGATCTTCGTTATTGCCGCTTCAATGTCACCTTTAACTTGGTTGTAAAAAAGTCGGGATGAAGGATTCGCCCCCATTGACGAGTTTAAAACAAACGATGATGCGCCCTGCTGCTTAGCAATCGTGGCAACAGCAAGTGGATAATCGTAATCGACACGTCTGAATTGTGTTTTTGTTTTTGCTTTACGCATCGTCGTGCCTAACGTGCAGATTACTGAATCAACCTGCCACCACTCTGCTGATGAAGGTAAATCATCAAAATCAACTTGAATAATATCGAGTTTGGGATCTGTTTCAATCTTAGTGATTGCACTGCGACTCAACACCACGACACGGCTGATACGTTGATCATTCAAGGCAAGTTTTAATACATGGCTGCCGACCAATCCTGTTGCACCGACTAAAAGTAGTTTCATCGTGTTTGACCTTAAATTATGATGTTATATTTTTTGCTTTAATCCACAGATCATTTTCTTCAATCACTTCAAACCTTGCCCATAAACGAAAGGCTTCTCGTTCGCATGATCCAGTACTATAAGACTCATATCCAGCCACTGTTTTATAAATAATTAAATCATTACTTGTTCTATGTTGGTCATCGCCATCAATGATCTGTCTAATACTCCATAAATGACCGATTTTGCCATTACTATAATAGTGCCCTGTTTTCACGATACTAGGATGTTCTATTTGAGTTTCAGCATGTTGCTTTGCCAGCTCCAGTAATTCTGTCAGCCCTTCTTCGGTAATATCTACAAATGAATCAATACCTTGTATCGCAGCATTAAAGTCTTCGGTTGTTAAGCTAATATCATCATCTGCATGTACGGGATGAGGCAAAGATTGAAAATGTTTGGCATTTAAATGTGCGGGATATCGACGCCATGCAAAAAGCGAATTAAACAAAACAGCCACCGCAACCAACACTAAGACATTAATAAGCAAAGGCGAAAGCAAATAGTCATAACCAAGATTAAAAATATCAGGGCCACCTATAACAGCAGTCAATGCTGTAGCACCACCAGGAGGATGAATACACCGTAAATAATACATCGCACCTACTGCGAGTCCTACTGCCAAACCCGCTGAAATCGCTGTTTCCGGTAGATATTTATGACACGTCACCCCGATAAACGCTGAAACGAGATGGCCGCCCACTACAGGCCAAGGTTGAGATAAGGCACCATGTGGTACTGCAAATAATAAGACAGCCGATGCCCCAAGTGACGCGATAATCAACACACTGGCAGGACTTAACAATGTCGTGTGTAAAGTGATTGAGCTAATAGCGACAGTTAAGCTGATACCTATTGTTGCACCAATCGCTGATATGATTTTTTCATTGTGACTCGTTTTATTGCTCTCTATACCTAACCATAAACAAAGCGTTGCTGAAATTTTACCTATCATCGATGAACATTTCCCAAGCGAGCTGAATTTAAAAAGTGATAGATTATGCCATAGCTCAAACAATACTTAATTGATTCACGTTTAATATTGATAACGTTGAAGCATTGTTTACGCAAAGATCGTGAGCTTAACGCTGAATTATATGAACTATTTTATTGACATTGCAGCGCTCAAAAAAGAACTAAGCAACAGTATTTCTGTGATGTAATTTATTAAAATAATAATCCGAGTGTGATTAAATATAACGGTTCTTTTTAACCGATACTTAACCCTCATTAATTTATTATTAAAATAACATTTCCATTATTATTTTAGGGCTGCTGTATCAGAATTTAAATGCAGCTATGTAATATATCCTGCGTTCATTACCCTGTATTATTCGACGGGTATGCTATTCAATGTTCAGCCCTTAGGTACTTCGTAATACTGTTATTTAAATAAATTCAGTTGGCCCCCTTTTTTAATACGCTTGAGAACTAATCTTCATGTTTAATTTAATCAGCTTAGCGACAACACCGACGTTAACGAGACCAACCTATTTAACTAATATAAGAGTAGAGCATAAACACATTGCTATAGTGATGTCGCTTTTAGGATTGATTGTTACTGTATTGGTGCCCAACCTGCTTTATGCCGCTGAAGGCGATCCAGCAACTGCTAAACCGCAAATGCCGCCGATGGAAGTTGGTGTAGTTTCAATGGCTAAACAGACAGTCCCCCGCATTTCTACAATTCCTGGTCGTGCGGTTGCTTATCAGCAAGTTAATATTCGTCCTCGTGTTAATGGTGTTATTCAAACTATCCTATATAAAGAAGGCAAAGTCGTCGCTGAAGGCGATCCATTATTCCAACTTGATGATGCTATCTATTTAGCTCAAGTTGCCGCTGATGAAGCGAGTGTATCTACTGCAAAAGCCAATCTAAACGTCGCCAATGCGACTTACAAACGTGCGTTCAATCTTAAAGGCTCAGGTTTTACGGTGGCCGATGTAGAACAAGCAAAAGCAACATTAGATAATGCTCACGCTACGCTTGGTGCATCTAAAGCTGCTCTCAATTATTCAAAAACACAGCTGTCATGGACAACGATTAAAAGTCCTATTAATGGTGTGACAGATGTAGCGGCTGTTTCAGTGGGGGATCTTGTCGTCAGCGGTCAAAGTGATGCACTCACCGTTGTAACTCGACTTGATCCTATTGATGTCGATATGTTGGTGCCAAGCGCAAATATTTTATCCGTTCGTAGTCAAATTAAAGCGGGCACACTCACTGTAAACGAAAAAATAAAAGCGACCTTAACGCTTGAAAATGCTGAGATTTATGAAACAACCGGTACGCTTTTAGTGCCTGGCAGCATTGTTTCAACAACAACCGGCACCGTGCCGATGCGATTCAGATTTGATAATCCAGATAGAAAAATCTTACCCGGCATGTTTTTACGTGGTGATGTTGAAATTGGCGATATTCAAGCATTTTTGGTCCCACAACGTGCCGCTAAAAGACAATATACCGGTCAACTATCGGCCTTTATTGTAGGAGATGATGGCAGCGCCGAACAAATATCATTCAAAGATTCAGGTACTTGGAAAAATAATTGGATAGTGATTGAGGGAATTACCGAAGGTCAAAAGATAATTGTTGATGGACTTAAAACCGTCACTTCAGGCACTAAAGTTAAACCGATTGACGCCACTATCGATGATAACGGCTTAGTAAAAGATACAGCTAGCCAATCAAAAAAAGGACAATAAATAATGGCTTCCTTCTTTATTCATCGTCCCGTATTCGCATGGGTATTGGCTATCATAGTGATGCTCGCTGGTTTATTTAGTTTATACGATTTACCCATTTCTCAGTATCCAAACATCGCCCCGACAACCGTTCGTATTTCAGCGACTTACACCGGCGCTTCAGCTCAAACGATTGAAAACTCGGTGACTACTATCATTGAAGATGGTATGACTGGGCTGGATGGTTTGACCTACATGACATCAAGCTCTTCGGAAGGCTCATCAAGTCTTTCCTTGGTATTCGATGACAGCGTTAACCCTGATATGGCACAAGTTCAAGTTCAAAATAAACTTCAACTTGTCCAATCAAAGTTGCCGACAGCAGTAACGAATCAAGGTGTCAGAGTTACCCGTTCAACTTCGTCTATTTTGATGGTGGGCGCTTTAATTTCTGAAGATGATCAATATAGTTCTGTTCAATTGGGTGACATTCTAGGCACAACATTAGAAGATCCTATCCAACGTTTAGAAGGCGTAGGTTCGATTAACAGTTTTGGCACACGTTACGCCATGCGTATTTGGCTTAACCCTTCTAGCCTTTTCCAATATCAATTATCTGCTGATGATGTAACCAGTGCTGTTGCAGAACAAAATACCAATGTAACTGTAGGTTCTTTAGGAAATCAGCCCGTCGTTGAAGGTCAACAGGTCACCTTTCCATTAAGTGCCCAATCGCAGCTTTCTTCTATTGAAGACTTTGAACGTATTTTATTAAAAACCAATACCGATGGTTCAACCGTTTATTTGGCTGATGTGGCCAGAATTGAACTGGCCGAACAAGATGCTCAATTATCTAGTCGCTATAACGGTAAAGCAGCCGCAGGTTTTGGGGTTAATTTAGCCAATGGTGCGAATGCCGTTGAAACGGCAAAACGTGTCAAAAAAACGATAAATGATTTAGCAAGTACGCTGCCAAAAGGCGTAACAGTCACTTATCCTTATGATACATCGCCGTTTGTTGAGAAATCGATTAATCAGGTTTATCACACGCTAGGAGAAGCGGTAGCACTCGTATTTATTATTATCTTTATCTTCTTACAAAGCTGGCGTGCGACGATTATTCCTACCATTGCTGTGCCAGTCGTATTGTTAGGGACATTTGCCGTGCTTTATGCATTTGATATGTCGATTAATACGCTATCAATGTTTGCCTTAGTATTAGCGATTGGTTTATTGGTGGACGATGCGATTGTAGTAGTAGAAAACGTCGAACGGGTGATGGAAGAAGAAGGACTGAGCCCGCTCGAAGCGACAGAAAAAAGTATGAAAGAAATATCTAGTGCACTAATTGGTATCGTGGTTGTTTTATCTGTCGTATTTTTACCGATGGCTTTTTTGGGTGGCTCTACCGACATCATCTTCCAACAATTTTCTATCACGATTATTAGCGCCATGGTGTTGTCGTTATTTGTTGCCTTAGTATTAACGCCGACAATGTGTGTTCAATTACTCAAACCTGCTCATGCTGAAACGAGAATTGCACCGCTTCGTTGGTTTAACAATTTATTAGGTAATGTGAACCAAAAATATACGAATACAACAACCAGATTTGTACGCCGCCCTTTTCGTATGTTTATTGTTGTTGGATTGATTGGCGTTGCTGTTTGGTGGACATATAGCCATGTTCCTTCTTCATTCCTGCCAACAGAAGATCAGGGAATGATGATGACAATGGTCAAGCTTCCTGATGGTTCAACAACCGCACAAACGCTCGATGCTGTCGAAAAAATTGAACAATTTTTATTAAACGATGAAAAAGCATCAGTGAGTTCAGTATTTGCCGCTATTGGTTTTAGTTTTGGTGGTGCTGGGCAAAATACAGCTATGTTGTTCTCTAGGCTAAAAGATTACGAACAGCGTGAAGGTTTGTCGGTTGAAGATTTAGCTAATAGAGCCAATAAGCATTTTTTCAACACACGTTTAGGTCAAATTTTCTTTATCCAACCACCGGCAATACAAGGCTTGGGTAGTTCATCTGATTTTACAATGTATCTCGTTGATCAATCAGGTAATGGCACCGATGCACTTTATGAAGCGGCCGATGAGTTAGTGGATGTGGCGACTAAAGATCAACGTGTTGTAAACCTGCGTGGTAATGATAATGAAACGGTCGCCTCATTAAGACTGGATATTGATCAGCAAAAAGCAAAATCATTTGGCATCAGTCTTTCTAGTGTGAACTCGATGTTATCGACAATTTTTGCCAGCCGTTATGTTAATGACTTCACCTTAAGCGGTGATTTACGCCGAGTTATTGTGCAAGGTGATGCAAAATGGCGTATGCAACCCGAAGATATTGATGAATGGTATGCGGTTAATGAGGGTCAAGAAATGGTACCTTTAGCGGCATTTGTCACCCGTAAATGGGAACAGATATCGCCTACGTTAGCGCGATATGGTGGAACGCGAGCGATAGAGCTTTCAGGTGCCGCCAATGTAGGTATTAGTTCAGGCGCCGCGATGGATGCAATGGATGAAATGGTCTCAGAAATGGACGGAAATTATGGTACGGCTTGGACTGGTTTATCGTATCAAGAACGTTTATCTGGTGACCAAGAACCCTTGTTATATTCATTGTCACTGATCATCGTATTTTTGTGTCTTGCTGCATTGTATGAAAGCTGGACGGTGCCTATTGCCGTGCTGTTATCGGTGCCCGTGAGTATTTTAGGTGCGTTGTTAGCAACATGGTTTTTTGATCAATCAAACGATATTTACTTCAAAGTGGGGTTATTAACCACAATAGGACTCGCGGCACGAAATGCCATTTTAATCATTGAATTTGCTGAAACCTTACGCATCGGAGGTATGAGTGCTGTCGATGCCATTCTTAAGGCAGCCCAACAACGCTTACGCCCTATTCTGATGACAACCTTTGCCTTTGGCTTTGGTATTTTGCCATTAGTATTAGCCAATGGTGCTGGTGCCAACGCTCAACACTCTATCGGAACCGGTATGCTCGGCGGGATAATCTTTTCGACATTATTTGGTATTTTAATGGTGCCAGTGCTTTATATAGGTGTTTTACAATTGTTTGGCTTACGAAACAAAGAGACAAATGAAGTTCAAACTAAGGAAGTTTCACCATGAAACGGAAACAAATAAGTTTATGTGTCTGTTTATTACTTGCAGGTTGTGCAGTTGGCCCTGATTACAGTACGCCTGACGTATCACTCGAAACGCAATATGTCGGTGGCAATGCCAATACAATTGGCGTAGAAAATCAGCAACAGCAATGGTGGCGAACGTATCAGGATCCTTTGTTAATAGGTCTTATTTCACGTGGTTTAAATCAAAATTTAGATCTGCAAGCGGCAATGGAAAGGATCGACCAAGCGCAAGCTAATGTGCGTAAAACAGGTCTTAATTCAGCATTAGATGGTAGTGCATCGGCAACTGTAAATAAGCGTGGCAATAGTGAAATATCGACAACATCGGGTTTAACGGTCGGCTTAGATGCTAGTTTTGTTATCGATTTATTTGGCGGAATTCAACGTGGGCAAGAAAGTGCTGCGGCCTCACTTGCTTCAGCACAAGCAGATGTTGAAACCGTTCGTCTTGCTTGGCTTGCACAAATTATTACGACGTATTCCGATGCACGTTTTTATCAACGAGCGATTGAGTTCACTAATGAAAATATTAAAGCCCGAGAAGAAACCGTTAAGATCACTCAAAAACAATTCGATTTTGGTGCAACAACCAGTTATGACTTAGCCTTAACTAAAGCATTATTATCGACGGCTCAAGCTGTGTTGCCAGAATATGTCGCACTCTATAATGCCAATGTTTTTGCAATTAGTACCTTACTTGATGAACCTGCTCAGCCGATTTTTGATCAGATGCAAAATAATGTGACTCAACTTGGTACACCAGCACCGATTGATGTCGGTATTCCTGCTGATTTATTGCATAACCGTCCGGATATTCGAAGTGCAGAAGCCATGCTCGCAGCGGCTGTCGCTAATGTAGGTGTTGCCGAAGCACAACTTTATCCATCAATCGCACTTTCTGGCACTTTGTCAGAAACAGCTGGCACCAGTTCATGGTCGTTTGGCCCAAGCATTGTATTGCCAATTTTAAATCGTGGTTTATTATCCGCTAACCGTGATGAGGCAGAATCCTTAGCTAAACAATCAGAAATCAATTGGCGTTCAGCCATTCTATCTGCGGTTGAAGATGTGCAGGTTGCTCAATCTAATCTTGCTCAACAACGTCAGCGATCTATTGCATTTAATGAAGCAGCTGAGTTTTATACCCAAGCTTTTACCCTTGCCCAAGAGAATTATCGTGCTGGTGCCATTACACTATTAGAACTTTTAGATACTGATCGCTCAACCGCATCAGCCCGAATATCTTCAGCTTCTGCAATTAATGATATGGCGAAAGCGTGGGCAACATTACAAATAGCATTGGGTGCGGGTCAAAAAGTGACCGTCGAAGAACCCAAACCAGCTGAATGAACAGAATAATTAAAAGTTGTAATATAAACTTCTGAGATATATTTTCAGGATTTCTAACTAATTGTGATCAGTTTAATATTTCCCCATTTCGTAGGATACGAAACGGGGATATTTACTCATATTAATTAACGTACTTTCGTTTTGAAAAAGTCGCATACAAAACAGGCACGATAAATAAGGTCAACAAAGTAGCACTAACCAAACCACCTACAACAACCGTCGCTAATGGTCGTTGAATTTCAGAACCAATCCCCGTTGCTAATAACATCGGAATAAGTCCTAAAGCGGCAATCGACGCCGTCATTAATACTGGACGTAACCGTGATAAAGCGCCTTCAAACACCGCTAGCTTCATATCAAGTCCGCCTTCTAAGCGTTGATTGATAGCATTAACCATCACCACCCCATTCAATACCGCCACGCCAAATAAGGCGATAAAGCCAATTGAGCTAGGCACCGATAAATATTGATTTGATACATATAATGCAGCGATGCCACCAATTAACGCCAGTGGCACATTCAACATAATCAATAAAGCTTGACCGATTGAATTAAAGGCAAAATAAAGTAATAAAAAGATTAAGCCTAAAGACAGGGGTACTACGATCATTAATCGTGCTTGAGCTCGTTGTTGATTTTCAAACTGACCGCCATAAACTACTGAATAACCCGCTGGTAAATCAATATCACTTTCGATTCGTTGATTAATTTCAGCAACATAACTGCCCATATCTCGGCCCGTGACATTAGCTTGAATCACCACGCGACGTTGTACATCATCTCGTCTTATTTGTGGTGGTCCAGATTCAATTGCTACCTTTGCAACATCCCCTAACCTTACCCAAGCGCCTGTAGCAGACTGTAAAGTTAACGCTTTAATGGCTTGAATATCATTACGATATTGCTGAGCAAGACGAACATAAATATCGTAGCGCTCATTACCATTAATCACTTGACCTGCATTTTGGCCACCAATCGCTTCACCAACTAAACTCATCACCTGCGCCATAGGAATACCATGACGAGATAATTTGTCACGATCAGGACGAATCACTAATTGTGCTTCGCCTTCGATAGGTTCTAATGCAATGCCGACGCTGCCATCAATTGATTTGACTAGTGTTTCTATTTCACTGCCCTTTTCTGCCAATGTGTTGAGATCAGGTCCAAATAATTTAATCGCTAACTGCGCCTTGGTACCCGATAATAATTCATCAACGCGAGTGGCAATAGGTTGTGAAAATGAAAACAACAAACCTGGCATCACCGACATTTTTTCTTGCATTAGTGCCTGTAATTGCGTGCGATTTTGTGCACTGGTCCATTGATGAACAGGCTTCATTCCAACATAAATTTCGATATTAGAAACCGGTTCTGGATCACCGCCAATTTCAGCTCGCCCAATACGACTCGTTGCATAGTTAACCTCAGGAAAGGTCATTAAAATAGCTTCCATTTTATCCGCTACTTGCAAAGAAGCATCCAAACTAGATGATGGTGCGAGCGTCACGCGAACATTAATCGTGCCCTCTTCTAGTTCTGGCACAAACTCGGTTCCCAATAATGGTATTAAATATAAAGAACCTAAAAGTAATCCTACAGCCGCAATCACTAACGAAAATTTATGTACTAATGAAAAGCTAAGCAATCGACGATAGCCTTTTTCTATAGGCGAAAAGATGAAATTGTGTTTTTCTTTGACCTCTTTACGAAATAAATAGGTCGCCATCGCAGGCACAACCATTAAAGCAACAAATAACGATGCCAACATTGCTAAAACAATGGATATCGCCATCGGTTGGAATAATTTACCTTCCACACCTTCCAAAGCAAATAACGGTGCAAATACAATAGTAATGATCATCACTGCAAAAAATACGGGCCGCCCGACTTCTTTAGCTGCATCCATAATTCGTAAAGGCATCGCAGAAGGATTTTGAACAAGATCCTTCTGTGCTATTTGTTTATTGTTAGCGTGTTGTTCGGGCTGCGTTAGACGGCTAAAAATATGCTCCATCATCACCACCGAGCCATCAACCATCATGCCAATGGCAATCGCTAAACCACCTAAAGACATCAAATTAGCTGATATTCCCCAATAGGCCATCACCATTAAAGCAAGACCAATGGAAAGAGGAACGGATAATAACACCAACAAAGTCGCACGTATATTCATCAAGAAAATCAGCAAGATAACGATGATAAGTATAAAAGCTTCTAACAATGCTTTGCTGACGGTTGCGACGGCTTGTTCAACTAAATTCGATTGATCATATACCGGATCAATAAATACACCGTCAGGCAGCGCTTGCTGTATTAAAGGCAACCGCGATTTAATGCCATCAATCGTTAATTTAGTATTGGCGCCCATGCGTTTCAACACCACGCCGGTCATCACTTCACCTAACGATTCAGTATTTCCTTGTGCATCACGACGAGACAAACTCACTGCACCTTGACGAATTTCACCGCCATATTCCACTTTTGCAACATCATTAACATGCACAACAATGCCATCATCTTGTTTTAAGGGAATATTGCCAATATCACGCAAGCCATCTTCATTTGAACGTAACCAACCTACACCACGAATGACAAGCTGTTCTTGACCTCGCTGCATATACCAACCACCGGCATTATGATTGCCCGCTTCAATGGCTGCCGATATATCGCTAATGTTGATGTCATAAGCCAAGAGTTTTTTAGGATCAACCTGAACTTGATATTGACGTACTTCGCCACCAAAAGACAAAATTTCAGTCACGCCATCTACGGGCATTAACAATAATTTAACCACCCAATCATTAAGACTACGCAAAGTCATAATGTCGTATTTTTCTGGATCTTCGGCACGCAGAATATATTGGTACACCATGCTTAAACCAGAGGTGTTAGGCCCCATTTCTGGTGTGCCAATGCCATTGGGTACTTCTTCTTTTGCCGCTTGCAAACGTTCAAATACCAACTGCCTAGCAAAATATATATCGGTACCTTCTTTGAAAACAACGGTGACCATTGATAAGCCGGTTTTAGATATTGAACGTACCTCTTCAACATCAGGCAAGCTATACATCACCGCTTCAATGGGAAAAGTAATGAGTTGCTCTACTTCTTCCGACGCTAGACCTTCAGCAACAGTGTTAATTGAAACTTGAACATTTGACACGTCAGGAAATGCATCAAGATTAAGTTTGGGTAATATCAATCCTGCACCGAATAGTGTGCCAATTAAAGCCAACACAACTAATAAGCGACTGCGGACTGATATTTCTATCAGTTTATTCAACATGGCAAACTCTCTTTAATGGTTGTGAATTTCAAAGCCGCTTTTCGCCAACTCTGATTGCACGAAAAAAGCACCTTCAACAACGACCGCAGTACCCACATCTAAGCCTGTAATAATGGCCTGTCCATTACGAATATCGACAACGTCGATTTCAACACCTTTAAATTCACCCACTTGATCTTGTTCGACAAATACTTGCCAGTCGCCATCGGAGCTTCTTAGCACAGCAGATTCGGGAACGAGTAAAGCTTTAGTTTGATTAGAGGTATCAATTTGAGTATCGACAAATAAACCGGGATGCAAAGTATCTTCAGTATTTGCCACATCGAGACGAATCCGTGAGGTACGCGTCAATTCATCAAGGTTATGATAAATTTGCGATACCACTGCCGGATAGCTTTTGCCGTCCCACAGTACACTGGCTTTATTACCTACATTGATTTGACGAGCTACATCTGGTGGCACATTAGCAATGGTCCACATATTTGATTCATCAGTGATCACATTAACCGTTTGACCGGGTTCAATTTGCTGACCGACTAGATGATCTTCTTTTAAGATTGTGCCATCAATCAGTGCAACTAAATCGAACAGACCATTGGCTTGAGAAAACTGATTACTTTTCACCAACTTATTTATCTGGCTTAAGGTCATGCCATAGGCTATTGCTTTAGCCTTAGCTAACTCCCAATCAATTTGGGCTTCTAAATAGCGCTGTTCGGAGATGATTTTTTTACCCAAACTTTGAATACGTGTCCAATCTAGATAAGTGATTAATACTTTTGCTTGGGCCTCGGCCATTGCTACGCTAGATAAAGTCACAATCACGTCGCCTTTTTTAACAGACTGACCTAATACCACGTGTTGTTTAATCAACTGGGCGGTGATTCTAGGACTAATAACGGCTGTTTTATAACTATTAAATGCAACTTCACCGGGAGCGTTAATAGAGGATTGAATAGACTATAATTGCAAAGGTTGAACAATAATACCAGCCATTGTTATTTGTTCAGCGGTTAAGCGGATGACACCTGCTTGATGTTCATCATCAGCAGAGTCTTGCTGGTTTTGCACGCCGTTACTTTTAGTGTGGTGCGACGTATCAGATGTATCAGCTAATGTGATTGATGAAATACTATTTATTATTAACGTGACCGCCAATAAAGATGCTCGTACAGCAAGCTGCCGAGAAGTTAAAACATTCATGGATATTTCCTGAAAAATTTAAAAACAAGTACGCAGTGTGAATAAGTCACAACAACGTGTTTTTGTAGTAGCTCAGGCTTTAGGTGGTTCGGATGGCGGTGTCTGAATAAATGAGTCGAACTGTTTTTTGAACGCCAAGTATGAAACTGAATCGCGATTAAATGCAGGCGTTATTATTTGGCTAACCAGCCCAACCATATGCGAAGAAATATGACAAAAATGAGTACATTTAGACTCGTCATGGTCGTTATGATTTTCCATGGAATGATCATGTTGAGCAGAAAGACTATGTGATTCAGCTTCTTTCTCAGTATAACTAAAGCTGGCTGATGCCAAGTTAATGGCCAGCAAGTTTAGGATAAGAAATAAAATGAGAAAAGGTGATTTCATGGCGCGAACTATCGCATACCTTTATCAATAACTCAAACATAACTTAATAGCGATAGCATTTAAGGTTATGATTAATATAGAAAATAAATTAAGTATGTACGGTTTTTTTAACTGAAATACCCAATCGCTTTGCCAAACGGATTAAGTTAGCTCGATCGATATTCACATTACGCGCGGCTTCGCTCCAATTACCTTTTGCTTGCTCAACAGCATGCACGATACATTGACGTTGAAATGCCTGTGTTGATTCATTCAAATCAACGATTTGTATCTTATCTTTGATGATTACCTGTGCAGAATTTTCGTCAGAAAGTGCATCGTTAGCAGTGTTATCCGCCAATTCTAAATCGTGTTTATCAAGTGAAATAATGCCATTTTTATCACCCTTTGATTTTGCTTTAAGTGATGCTCTACTAATCACATGTTCCAGTTCACGAACATTACCTGGCCATGGATAATCAACTAAAGCCGTCTCGGCTTCTTTAGAGAGTTTAAGCTGTCTTATACCTAATTTCCTGCTAGTCTTTTCTAAAAAACAGCCCGTGAGTAATAAAATATCATTACCACGCTGATTTAATCTTGGTACTTTTAAAGGATAAACGGAAAGGCGGTGATATAAATCGGCTCTAAATCGTCCCATTCTCACCTCTTCTTCTAAATCTCGGTTAGTAGCAGCGATGATTCTGACATTAACGTGTTCAACATGATCTTGGCCAACCGGCTGAATTTCGCCACTTTGTAATACACGTAATAATTTACTTTGGATCGATAATGGCAGTTCGCCAACTTCATCAAGAAAGATACTACCGCCATTTGCCAACTGAAACTTACCTGCCCTTGATTTTTCGGCGCCGGTAAATGCGCCTTTGGTATGACCAAATAGTTCTGCTTCAGCTAAGGTTTCAGTTAAAGATGCACAATTGATATGCACTAAATATTTATCTTTAAGACGTGACATTTGATGCACTTTTCGAGCGACTAACTCTTTGCCGACACCGGTTTCGCCCATAATTAAAACGGTATAGTCTGAGCTTGCAACCAGTTGGATTTCGTTTTTTAGTGCCAGCATTGCGTTGCTTTGACCTATTAACTCACCACCATCTTTTAACAAGGCTTCCTCTGTCAACTCTTGTACAAGCTCATGTGCATGCTGAGCACTTATCTCTAACTTTTTGAATTCTAATGCTGTTTTTAAAGTGGCTGATGATAAGGCGGCAATCAGTTCAAGGGTTTTTCTGCTGATATTCTTAAAGGCTTGAGCTTCCAAACTATCGATAGTGACCACACCAATCAATTTATAGTCGGAATAAAGTGGCAGGCCCATACAAGAATGAACAGGCAAATCACCTGCCACGGCAAGTAATAAACCATCATAAGGATCGGGTAAATCACAAGGTTCAGGAAACGTCATAGGCATAGTTGATTCACAAATTAATTTAAGCCGTGGATGTTCATCTACGATAAATCGTCTGCCCTGTACTTCGGTTGAAACGCCCTGTGTTGCTAAGGGCGTCAGTACATTAGCATGTAAACCAAGCAATACGACTGCATCGCATTCGATCGCTTTTCGAATAGAATCCAATAAGCGATCAAACCGATCATCATTATTAATACTATTAGCTAAATCCAGCGCGACTTCTATCAATAAATTGGAATCGAAAAGGCTCATAAAGTCAGTCACCATAGTTAGATTATTTATAGGTCAAATTAACACATTTATGACAAATTGACATATTTTTATATGTGTCATAATGACATATAAAAATACATATAAAACCCTAAGGCACTGATAAATATACTATATTTATATTGGCATATGTTCTGCTCTACTCATGGAAACAATAGTGGATAAAGACCATGAAGAAACGAATGTTCTCATTAGCTCATCAGCCTGTTATGGCTTTAGCATTTCGCCCTAGTTTTTTACTTGGTGCTTGTTGGGCTGTTATCAGTGTTGTGTTGTGGTTATTTATGCTTACAACGCAATGGCAACCGCAGCACATAATGCCAATGACGATTTGGCATGCCCATGAAATGTTATTTGGCTTTGGTGCAGTCGTTGCCACGGGATTTTTAATGACAGCAGGTCAAAACTGGACAGGTATTGCTGGGTTATCAGGCAGACCGCTAGCAATATTGTGTTTAACATGGTTAATCGCCAGACTCGCCCCCTTTATTAACGACTCTTCATTGGCATGGTCGATATTGATAATTGCTCAAAGTTTATGGTGGTTAGGTAGCATTATTAGTTTTTCACGGCAAATCATTTTGTCAGGTAATAAACGTAACGCACCTTTGATTGCATTGTTGCTGTCTATGATGACCATCAATATTTTGATTCTGTTTGCCACTCATAATCAACACTATCAACTGGCTAATCATCTCAGTCAGAGTATGGTTTTACTGTTTACGATATTAATTAGCATTGTAGGTGGACGCGTTATTCCGTTTTTCACTAATACGGCCTGTAATAACAAAAGTGGTTGGCTACCGCCCTACTTTAACCTACTAGTACTGTTGACTACTATTTTAGCTACGGCCAGTTTTATTGTAAGCGGGCTAACAGAAATACCCTTTAAGGCTGGCTGGTTACTACTGCTTGCGGGATTGTTCCACCTCGTACTCCTTTATAGTTGGCATCATAAATTGATCTGGACAATGAGTCTTCTATGGTCATTACATCTTGCTTATTTAGGCATGGCGATCGGACTAATACTTCTTGGAATAAGCGACTTAACAAATACCATAGCCTTTGTAGATATTTTGCATATTGTGGCCATTACTGCGATAGCAGACATGATTTTATCGATGATGTCTCGCGTGTCATTAGGCCACACCGGCAGACCCTTGAAACCTAATAAAACCATGTCGATTAGCTTTGCTTTCATTTTTCTAGCAGGAATCATAAGAATGCTGGCTCCACAGAGTTCAGATCCATTATTTTTTATCATGATAAGTGGTGGACTATGGATTACGAGCTTCATGATATTTATTTATTTTTATTTTCCAATTCTCTACAAACCACGTCTAGATGGACGTTTAGGTTAATTAGTGAGTTACAACCAACCATCTAACGACAAATAAACTAGGAGTTATCCATGTTATCTACAAAAACGATAGATATAGTAAAAAGTACCATTCCTCTTCTCGAAAATGCAGGTGTTGAAGTTACCGATCATTTTTACAAACGATTGTTTTCACATAATCCTGAAATGAAAGATATTTTCAACTTAACGAATCAAGCTACTGGTCGTCAGCAATTTGCTTTATTCAGCGCCGTTGCTGCTTATGCTACAAATATTGATAATTTAGGTGTATTGAGCAGTTTAGTTGAGCGAGTAGCTCAAAAACACACCAGCTTGAATATCCAGCCAGATCAATATCAAATCATTGGACATCATCTGATTGAAACACTGCGTGAAATGGCGCCCAACGATTTTACAAATGAAGTTGCTGATGCATGGATTGAGGCTTATGGATTACTTGCCAATATATTAATCGGCCGTGAACGAGATCTGTATCAAGCGTCTGCCGACCAAGTCGGCGGATGGAGCGGTCCACGAGTATTCAAAGTGAAAGAAAAAGTAGTCGAATCTGAGTTAGTCACTAATTTTACTTTTGTGCCTGTTGATGGTGGTCAAGTACGAGACTATGCACCCGGTCAATATATTGCCGTCAGCGTGAAACCTAAAAATGCCCAGAATATTGAAATAAGACAATATTCTATATCAGATAAATATAATCCTAATAGCTACCGTATCAGCGTCAAAAAAGAACTATTTCCAGAATTAGGCATGGTTTCTAATCATCTGCATGACCATTTAAATGTTGGTGATACGGTTGAATTGATGCCACCTGCCGGAGCATTTTATCTTGAACATACCGATAAACCGACCGTATTAATTTCTGCTGGAGTTGGTATTACACCAATGATGGCGATGTTAGAAACGATGGTTGATAAAGGGATTGAACAACCTATTTTGTTTTTACATGCCTGTAGAAATAGCCAGCAACATTCATTTCAACAACGTGTTGAAACATTGTCCTCAACTTATGCTGATGTGAATAATTTTTATTGGTACAGCGAAGAAAAAGTAACCGATGAAAGAAGCTTAACTGGCTTAATGGACCTCAACACTATTTATGCTGAACTTCCTTTCAATGATGGTCACTTTTATATTTGTGGACCAACTGACTTTATGCGCTTTATTAAGTTACAGCTGCGTGAATTAGGTGTGGATTCAGATCGTATTCACTACGAAACATTTGGACCTCATGACGATATTTAATCGATAATGATCGAGATAGGTGGTGGGATAAACTGCCACCTATTCATTCACTTAAAACTAATTTCTTTATATTGTTTTAAGTTAAATAGAGTTCAATAATAAACATAATGACGTCGTTTTACGACCATACATACTCTATTTGGCAAGCATCAAATAATGATTTAATTTCTTTTTCATAGCGCTTTTTATCTTGCTTTCTATACATCACATAAACTGGAAATGTGAACTCGGGATAATCAGTATTATGATCCAATAAACCTGATTTAATATGCTGCTCGACAACGCGTGTTCTGAAATAACCACTGCCGCCATTTCCTAGTAGGTACTGCAATGCGAGTGGACCTAAATTGAAAGTCATCTTTGCTCTGGCAAGGTCAGGTAATGCAGCATCATGTTGTTTTTGAAAATGCTCTCCCCAATCGATGTAAATATAAGGCTCTGCTGATTGGCGAGCACTGACCATAATCAGTTTTTCTTCTAATAACTGCTCAACTTGAACACCAGGCCAGTATTCAGGTTGATGAATCACAATAGCATCTAATACACCATGCTCTAGTTTCTTGATCAAAGTATGTCGTTCACCAATCTCCGTTCTAATGGCTAATTGACTTCCAGACTGATTGAGTTCGGAGAGCCACTGCAACATTAATGGGCTCCATAAGCTAATTTCCGCACCAATATTAAGAACCTGTTCAGTACCATCAGGTAAAGGCAGGTCTCGCTTGGCAGCTTCCCAAAGCTGTACCATTTTAGTTGCGTGTTCAATAAACTTTTGGCCATCAGGGGTTAAGCTAGCACCTGATCGATTTCTAACAAATAATTTGCAACCGACCTGTTTTTCTAATGTATGAATGCGCGCCGTGACTGTCGTTTGTGTGACATACAATTTTTCTGCTGCAGCAATAAAACTACCTGCTCTTACAATTTCTAGAAATGTACTGGCTAAATTAATATTCATATCAATTATTTTGCTATTAAATTCAATTAATATTCATTATACACCTCATAAGGGATCTCTCATAATACGTTGTTTTGAGTCATAAATTGCCAGTTAATTCTTATTAAACACGTTTTTATCTTTAACACGTGAGCGTAATCAAGCCGTCTAGGTAACACGTTTATCTCTTGCGAATAAAGAAAAAACACTTAAGTAATAGAGGGATAAATCCTTATGGAAACGACGATTAAATACAATACCGAGATCACTAAGTGGTTTTCGGTAATGGCATGTATTTACCTTGTTATTGGTACTGCTGTTGGTGTTTACATCGCATCAGAGCTTGCCTGGCCATTTTTAAATTTTGATAGTCCATATATTAGTTTTGGTCGATTGAGACCCGTTCATACCAATACCGTTATTTATGGATTTGGTGGCTCAGTGTTGATGGCGACGGCTTATTACATTGTCCAACGAACCTGTGGCGTCAAATTATGGAGCGATAAGCTTGCATGGTTTACATTTTGGGGATGGAATCTTTATGTAATAGGCGGAATGATCACTCTGCCCTTAGGATTTACTCAAGGCAAAGAATACGCTGAATTAGAGTGGCCGCTAGATATTGTGCTAGCCGTTGTATGGCTAGCATATAGTTTCAATTTTATGATGACGATAAGTACTCGAAAAGTTTCGCATATCTACGTTGCCAACTGGTTTTTTCTGGCAATGATGATCATGTTTACCTATTTACATGTCATTAATAGTCTCGTGCTGCCTGTTGAGATTATGAAGTCCTACTCAATTTATGCGGGCGTTCAAGATGCAATGATCCAATGGTGGTGGGGCCATAATGCCATTGGTTTTTATCTTACTGCGGGCTTCTTAGGGATTATGTATTACTTCGTGCCTAAACAAGCAAATCGCCCCGTTTATTCCTACCGGTTATCTGTTATTCATTTTTGGGCATTAACCTTTGGTTATGTCTGGTTGGGAGCGCATCATCTTCAATACACCGCTTTACCAGATTGGACAGGCTCCTTAGGTGCTGCTATTTCATTAGCGATGATCATTCCTTCATGGGGTGGGGCCATTAACGGACTATTTACGCTGAGCGGTGCTTGGGATAAATTGCGTACCGATTATATTTTACGATTCTTGATCGTGGCAATAGCGTTCTATGCAATGTCAACATTCGAGGGCCCTGTTATGGCATCTAAAACAGTCAATGCTCTATCACATTACACTGATTGGACGATTGGTCATGTACATGCGGGTGCTTTAGGTTGGGTAGCCATGATATCGATTGGTGCTATTTATCACATGGTCGAAAAATTATGGGATACCAAGATGTTCTCTGTAAAAATGGTGAATGCTCATTTTTGGATGGCTACGACAGGTACTGCGGTCTATATCACTGCAATGTGGGTCTCAGGCATCATGCAAGGTTTGATGTGGCGCGCTTATGATGATTACGGTAATTTAACGTATACCTTTGTTGAATCTGTTGCTCAAATGCATCCCTATTACGCTATTCGTGCTGCAGGCGGCTTCATTTTCTTCTGTGGTGCTTGTGTCATGCTAGTTAATGTCACGATGACTATTCGACGTGCTATAGCGACATCACATCAATCAACCATCGCCGTTACGGAATAATCAATATGATCTTAAACACTATTTTGACTTTAATCGCTTTGCAACCCGATGAACGCTGGCTAAATAGTGTCGTTAGCTTGGTCGTTATTTTTGGCTTATTTCTGATTATTAATTGGGTATTAAGAAGTGAGAATAAAGTTTATTTTGAACAGCAAAGCCTAATTCCATTAAATGATGATACCGCTGCTGAAAAACGCTTACTCAATCATCAAGCCAAAAATCCGTTAAATTATCAACACTTTGATGCTTAGTCAGTCATAACCAAGCTTAAATTTATTATTAAGCGTTTTAGTAAAAAACAAAATCCATCATTTCTTCATCGCCAAGAAATGGTGGATTTTAAATGTTCATAAAAATAAGTTATCCTAATATTATTCATACATCCACATCATAGATTATTAAATATTACTGGTATTTAAAATGACATTGCCCGATAACTACACCGTGTTGGAAATGGAAGCTTGGCGCCACCAACAACGTAAGCAATTAATAGAAAGTCGTATTGCTGTTGGTGGTTATCAGCGTAAGATTTGGCAACAAGAAATAATCGATAAACTGCATCATTTCCTCAAAGATATGAAACCAAGCACTATTGCTTTTTATTGGCCTTTTAAAGGTGAAATTGATTGTAGAGAACTTATTTCAGAACTATTACAACAGGGCTGGCAAGCAGTGTTGCCCGCTGTTATTAAAGAAAATTCACCATTAGAATTTAGACAATGGACACCTGAAACGCCGATGATCCCAGGCGTATGGAAAATACCGGTACCACAATCACGCACTATTCTTACTCCAGAGGTAATATTAATTCCCTTAGTTGGCTTTGATGAATCAGATTATAGGCTTGGTTATGGTGGCGGTTATTATGATAGGACGATTGCAGAAATTGAAACGTCACCGATAATAATAGGGCTTGGCTTTGAGCTGTCCCGCTTAGCAACGATTTATCCACAAAGTCATGATATTGCGATGGATGTTATTTTAACTGAAGCAATGCACAAGATTACTTAATAAAGATCTCATTGAATAATGGGCTATAAAATCACAGCCCATAACCAACATATTTTACCTATCAAACAACATGATTGCTAAAAGCAAAAGGTAATCATACATGCCATTTCACTCTTTTAATAACATAGAAAAACCATATATTAAGCTATAAATATCGACGCTTTAACAGGTCTTTAAACAAACATAACCCCACGTAAAATCCAATTAAAGGCCCTAGCCCATAAAGTAGCCCCATTTGCAATTGTGGTAAATAATGTAGTGATAGTGCCATCGCCACGGTATACCATACGTAACCGATATAAATAACTAAGAATAAAAAACCTTCAAATCTATTTAATGTACTACCCATAAAAAACAACGGTAAACATATTAGAGCTACAGCAACCATTACGGGAATATCGATGTGTATCAGTTGCTCACTTGCCAGCAAAGGCGTCGGTGAAAACAATCCTGATATACCTAATACCGCCAAGATATTAAATATATTACTGCCAACTACATTGCCAATGGCAATATCTCGCTCACCTTTAAGCGTAGCAACGATAGATGTCACCACTTCAGGTAACGAAGTACCCACCGCAACAATCGTCA
Source organism: Methylophaga sp. (assembly GCA_011053005.1). Classification (GTDB taxonomy): domain Bacteria; phylum Pseudomonadota; class Gammaproteobacteria; order Nitrosococcales; family Methylophagaceae. The sequence goes on along the minus strand of DRHW01000016.1, from coordinate 73,473 downwards.
AACCAATGACCACTTCACTCACCCCAAATGATGACGCAATATTAACCGCACTCTCCACTAACCATCGTGAACCAAGAATAAGTAACGCTAAGCCTGTGACAATAAAAATTATATTTAACCAGACAGGTGCTGCTATCTCAACTGTCGTATTACTGCTCTCTGCGCCGATTTTTTTACCCTGGTAAAATAAAAAAAACGTGTACAAAATGACGCCTATACACAAAATAGACGCTTCCAATTTGACGATAACACCATCTTGAATCATAACTAATGCAAGGATGCTAATACCGATCATGATGGGTACATCTTGTCGAATAAGTTGCTTAGATACGACTAATGGCATTATTAAAGCTGCCACCCCAAGGATAAACAAAATATTAAAAATATTACTGCCAACCACGTTTGCTATTGCTAATTCTGCTTGCCCAGAAAAAGCGGCTTTTATACTGACGGCCAATTCAGGTGCACTCGTACCAAAAGCGACAACTGTTAAACCTATAACCAATGCCGGAATACCAAAACTAGTTGCTAATCGAGCAGCACCCTTAACCAATAGCTCTGCACCCACAATCAGTAAAGTTAATCCTGCAACTAACATTATCCACGTCATATTATTTATCCATTGGTAAGGGCCTAATGTAGAAAAAGTCAGCATTAGGCCCTATTTATTAACTAGTTATGATGATTATCAAATATGCTACAGAATAGCGTCTAGCTTCTTTTTCATCTCTTCCGCTGTCGGCCTTAATTGTGAAAGACCTCTACGCTGGCGATGCTGTCCCATCCAAAATACTATTGGTGCCGCAATAAATATTGATGAGCTGGTACCGATCACAATGCCAAATAACATCGGCAAGGCAAAACTAACCACCGCACTGCCGCCTGCAACAGCCATTGGAATCAATGCTAAAAACGTCGTTGTTGAGGTGAATACGGTTCTGGTTAATGTTGAAGTAATACTTTCATTAAGCAATTGCAACATAGGTTTATCGGGCGTTAATCGTAAGTTTTCACGAATGCGGTCAAATACCACCACTTTGTCATTAACTGAATATCCGATTAAAGCTAACAGAGCAGCCACAGCCGTCAGATTAAATTCGACGCCTGTCAGCACAAAAAAGCCTATGGTCTTGGTCAAATCTAACGCAATAGTTAATGTGGCAGCTAAGGCAAAATGATATTCAAAACGCACCCATAAATAGGCCAACATACCAAATCCAGCAAAAACAATCACTAAGATAGTCGCATCATGAAAATCACCACTGACCTTTGGTCCCACCATTTCAACGCGTGGAAAACTTGCATCGGGTGATAAGGATTGAACAGCTTGTTTAATGTTTTGAGTGGATTGACCGTTAGCAACTTGGGCTGCATTTTCTATCGGTAGACGAATAAGATAAGTGTCTTTTTCACCAAATTCTTGAATAGAGGCTTGTCCAAGCCCTTTATACTGTAAGGTTTTCCGAACCTGTTCGACGTTAGTATTCGGTGCCTTAACTTCGACAATACTTCCTCCACTAAAATCGATGCCGTAGTTCAAACCCGGTTGAAAAAATAATCCAATCGAGGCTAATGACAATATAGCCGATACAGCAATTCCGATAAAACGACCACGCATAAAGTCAATTTTGCTATTACTAATTCGATCTAAAGCTTTAATACCTGAAATATTAAGCAAAGATTGTTTTGGCATATGTTTAACACGCCATTCCATCAACAATCGTGTAAATGAAATAGACGTAAACATCGACGTTAATAAACCAATCGCCATTGCCACAGCAAAACCACGAACTGGCCCGCTACCAAACATAAATAACAAACTAATAGCAATCAATGATGTGATATTGGAATCCAAAATAGTGCTATATGCTCGGTTGAATCCTGCATCAAGCGCAGCAAAAGCACTCTTACCATGTCGAGTTTCTTCCCGAATACGTTCATTGATCAAAATATTGGCATCAACAGCCATACCAATACTTAGAATTATTCCAGCAATACCTGGCAATGTAAGCGTTGCACCTAAGAGACTCAATACGCCAAAAATCAAACCAATGTTAACCACTAAACTTAAACTGGCAATTAATCCCCAGCTACCGTAAATCGTTAACATAAAGAGTAAGACTAAGATTGCACCAATGACGCCTGTAGTAATACCCATTGAAATTGAATCACTGCCTAAATCTGGGCCAACAGTCCGTTCTTCTATTACATTTAAAGGTGCGGGCAACGCTCCTGCTCGTAGTAATAACGCGAGTTCATTAGCTTCTGAAACTGTAAATGAACCGCTAATTTCTCCACGACCGCCATCTATAACACTTCGAATGACAGGAGCTGTGATGACTTTATCATCCAGTACAATTGCTAATTGACGACCTATATTCTTTTTAGTCATTTCGCCAAATCGTCTAGCACCTTCTTTATCGAGTACAAAACTAACAACAGGCTGTCCATTTTCGTGACTAAAGACTAAATTCGCGTCTTTTATATGTTCCCCTTCAAGCGCAACACGTTCTTCTAAAGAATAATTTTCACCTTCCGTAACACCTTGAGCACGGATAACACCTGAAGATTGATCATTGACTGCCCAATGAAATGTCATTTTTGCTGTGGTACCCAGTAGAGATCGTATATAGCTCGGAGCATCTACTCCAGGCAATTGAATAAGAATGCCGTCATCACCTTGTTTAGTTATCGTGGGATCAACCAAACCACTTTCATTTAGACGCTGACGCACTACTTTTAAACTATGCTCAACCGCATCTTGCGTTAGTTTTTCACTATGTATTTTAGTTGGTGTGATAGTGAGTTGGTTGGCTTCAACATCTATTGAAAATAACGCTCTACCGCCTTTTGGATCCTCAATAAAAGCGCTAATAAATTTCTTGATATCAGCTAATCGTTTGGTATCTTTTGGCGTGATAACAAGCTTATTTTTAGTAACCGAAATTGGCTGAATAAAAAGTCGTTCCTCACGTAAACCATCGGTGATTTGGTCGGCTAATTTCTGGTGATCGTTGAGATTTAAGTCATCGGTATCGACCTGCATCAGCAAATGAGATCCGCCACTTAAGTCCAGACCTAAAGAAAAAGTATTTCCAGTAAACCAGTTAGGCAGATCCTTGCTAGCTGAATGTGGTAATACATTGGGCAATGCACACAGCAGCCCGAAGATAATAATCAAGCTGAATAGAACAGCCCGCGAATAAAATGAACGCATAAATAATCCTCGAAGATAACTTCGTTGTTAAACAAATAAAAGCTTATTAGGTAGGGATTATTTCAGTGGTGGAGCGCGAGTAAGGTGTAGTTGATATTTGATATTATCAATAATATATAACGTCAAATAATGGAAGTTTTCAGCGTTTATTAATGCTGAAAAAGGAAAGCTTAAATCATTAGAACTAACTAGCCAGTGATGTTGTGAATCACCATCACTGCTCTTTGGAACACTAAGATTTTTAACATTGAATAATGAGCGATAGTTATCACGAAGATTAGCGAAAGTAGTGTGATTAAAATCAGCAACAACATTTGAATTGCTCGACGTTTTTAAATGGCGAGAGTCTACCCAACCAGTAAAGGCAAGACTATTAAATAATAACAACAATACAAACAGCTGCCAGATAGTGGCATGACGTTGTTCAAACTGCTGTGTTAGATAAAATTTCATGAACGGCTCGCAATTAAGTTCGCAGATTGTGAGCTAAGCCAATAAAACAGTCAATCAAAATAACGTTCATATCCGCTTAAGTTTGAAGTATTTATTTTTCGAACATTTCATTTACTGTAAACCAGTATATTTAGATGCTAACGGACTAATTAACAAAAGATTAGACTGCAGAAATCTTATGCTTGTTATTGACAATAATGAGTAAAACCAAACCAATAAATATGACCGCCGCACCAATAGGTCGTCCAAAATCTGAAGACAAATTAAAGCCGATCGATGCCGTCATAATATAAGAGATGGTGACACCTGTAGTAATAACAGCAGGAATACTGACAATCCAATGAAAACTACCACGATCGAATAAATATTTAGTAGCTAGCCATAAAACACTGGTCGATAACAGCATGTTTGAGAAGGCGAAATAACGCCAAATCAGTGAAAAATCCAGCTTAGTCATAAAGTATGCAATCGTTAAAATAGGTAATGCCAGTAATAAACGATTGCGTACACTTTGTGGAATATTGAACGCATCAACGATGGTGAGGCGTAATGAACGAAATGCCGTATCGCCCGAAGTAATAGGAAAAACTGCCACCGCGATAATCGCCATAATGCCGCCTAATACGCCTAAATAACTGTTTGCAACATGGTTGACCACCAATCCAGGACCACCGAGATCAAGTAACTCCTTTAATCCTGCATAACCTTCAGGAAATGCAGCAATACCAGCTAACGCCCAAACGCAGGCCACGATACCTTCGCATACCATTGCGCCGTAATATACGGGACGGACGTATTTTTCATTGGTTAAAGTTCGCGCGATAATAGGTGCTTGTGTCGAGTGAAAACCGCTTATTGCACCACAGGTAATCGTCACAAATAATAAAGGCCAAGTTGGTAATCCATCAGGGTTCGGCGTTAATAAATCATGAGCATGATGGTCTGCACTGAAGTAAGCCAGAAAATCGCCTGTTACTGGTAAATGTGGAGCTTCTATTAATAATGCAACGGCGATCATGGTCGTCATCACGATCATTAACAAACCAAAGATAGGATAAAACTTAGTAATAATTTTATCGATCGGCAACAAAGTAGCTAAAAAATAATAAGCTAAAATAACTAACACCCAAAAGGTATTGTTAGCCATAAATGTGCCTTTGAATGCGTCTAAATTACTTAATAATCCAGCTGGGCTCATGATAAAAACGACACCAACGAAAAACAGCAACATCGCGGTAAAGATCAGCATGAAGCCTTTAAATACTGTGTTGTAATAATGCCCTGCAATTTCTGGCAGACTTTTACCATCTTCTTTAATACTCATCACGCCAGAAAAATAATCGTGAACAGCGCCGCCAAAAACATTGCCAAGTACAATCCACACTAATGCTATAGGACCATATAACGCGCCCAAGATAGGGCCAAATATAGGGCCGACACCGGCAATATTCAAAAACTGTATGAGAAAAGCGCGAACCGGATGAATTTCTACATAATCGACACCGTCATTGAAACGAGCTTGCGGAGTGATTGTTGTCGCGTCAATACCTGCTTGTTTTTCAACAAAAGGACTATAAAATTTATAGCCAAGGATCAATATAGCAATACAGATAAAAAAGATGGTCATAAAGATGGTTTCTCTGTTTAGAATATTCCAAAGACAAAGAAAGCGCTTCACCTTTCATACCCTTGACTATGTTTAATTTAACAGAACGTCAAACTAAGTAGCTGATAATAACAAAATCAAATAGTTCAGTACCACTATTCTATCGCTTAACTAGTTGAACTCAATTCTAATTCAACCTCAGTAAAATTAGTCAGTTTAGCCTATAAAGTGGTCAATCCTTAGCCTGATTACAGACTTAAACCTGTTAAAAATTCAAATTAATAAGCACTGCAATAGAGCAAAAAAAACGATTCCGCACTAGCTAAGTGCATGAAAATGTATAGATTTATAAATAAACAATTATATTCAATACCGCTTAAGCCAGGTAAATAGGCGCTTTAGAAGCATTGCTAATGCTATTTATTTTTTTGGCACATCTAATGCTATTTTAATGAGTGCTGGACATTAATAACGAATATACAAAAGCCAACCTTGGTGTGAACCAAGTTACGGAAAGCTTCAGGTCTTTAAGTTTATTAAATAAAGATAGCTGGGTTACATATAACCTGAGGATTAGACAATGAAGAAAATCATTTTGTTAGGACTGTTTTTGATTGCCCCCATAACAGTCAATGCAGCAGTTGTTGACCTCACTGCAAAAACCAATACAAATCTCAATCCCGTTGAATTATTTCTGACGGCGGGCACCTATAGTGTTAATCCATTTGCTGGCATTTTCACATCATGGAATGCTTGGAGCGCAACGTCAGGCTGTAATGGTGCAGGAGAAAACTGTTCAAAAGGCTGGATTAATAGCTACTCCTTTGAAACACCGGAGACAGGTGTTAATTTTATTAGTAACCTTAGTAGATATGCTACTCCGGAATTAGCGTTACTCAATGCAATTAGCACGACTTTCACTTTATTATCCGATGCAACGGTTAAATTTTTCATCCGCGATACCAATTACAAAGATAATACTGGCGGAATGTCTTTAAATGTATCAGCTATATCGGCAGTCCCTCTTCCTGCTGCAATATTTTTACTTGCACCAGCCTTATTAGCCTTTATGGGTTTTCGTCGTAATACCAAAAACGTATTAGCTTAAGTAAAAAAAGCCGTAATGATTAAATTCATTACGGCTTTTTTAGCATCCATTTTCACGTATTATTGTGTTAGAAATTAAAATACATCCCAACTAGCCGGGTTCTATCAAATTCAGCTAAACCATTAATCCATTTGTTTTAACCACCGCTCACCACCTAAACGTTTTTGTTGTTTGAGATTCCATTCAGCTCTTGCACGAATATGTGCTGATGGTTTTGCTGGATCAAACCGTATTGGGCTCGGTAAACAAGAGGCTAACAATGCTTCTTGCATTGGGCTTAAACGCTTGGCTGATTGCCCGAAATGATATTGACTCGCAGCTTCTAGGCCAAAGACACCCTCTCCCCATTCGGCGATGTTTAGATAGACTTCTAAAATCCGTTGTTTGCCCCACGTAAATTCAATCAACAAGGTAAACCATGCCTCCAAACCTTTACGTAGCCAACTACGACCCGTCCATAAATAAACATTGCGTGCAACTTGTTGGCTTATTGTACTTGCACCACGTAATTGACCGCCTTCATCTGATGCACGTAATGATTTCATTATGGAATCAACATCAAATCCTTTATGTAAAGGGAATAATTGATCTTCCGAAGTCACAACCGCAAGTGCTGCATGTTTTGGAATAGCATCCCAACTCAACCATGTTTGCTTTAATTTAAAGTGATCGTTATCGGAATATAACCAGCGCTCCATCATGACCATCGTAATAGGTGGGTTAAGCCATCGAAATGGTACAACTATCAGGAGGCTTACTAGCACAAAAGCCAGCATAAGCAACAGTAAGTAACGAATAAGTAATTGTTTTAATTTTTTCACGAAATGATCGTACCAGAACATTGTCAATAAAGTGAGTAATCTGTTGGTATCATGGATGTTCGCGGCTTAATGTTCTAAAATCTCGTGCATAGATTTATGCCTTATTATTTGATAAGACAATTATCAACCCTGCTTATTTAAATAAAAAAGATATAAAATTCAACTTTATATAGCAACTTTATAAAATATACGGAAGGTAGATGAAGTATTCCAAAAAGCTAAAAATGTTGTCATTGATGCTATTAGTAAATAGCTTGCCTACTCTAGCTGCGACAGATGAGCTTGTTGATATGCAAAAAAATCCGGAAAACTGGGTTATGCCAGCGGGTAACTATAATAATCAACGATACAGCGAACTGAAACAAATCAATCATGACAATATCACAAACCTAAGTATGGCTTGGTCATTTTCAACCGGTGTATTACGAGGTCATGAAGGTAATGCTCTCGTCATTGATGACGTGATGTATGTGCAAACACCTTTTCCGAACATTGTATTTGCACTTGATTTGAATAACGATGGCGCAATCAAATGGCAATATAAGCCCATGCAAAGTGCTGAAGAAGTGGTGCCTGTTATGTGTTGCGATAATGTGAACCGTGGCTTGGCTTATGCCGATGGCAAAATATTTTTAAACCAAGCAGATACCACCTTGGTCGCTTTAGATATTAACACTGGCAAATTACTTTGGTCAGATAAGCGCGATGATGCAAAACGTGGTGCAACCAGTACCGGTGCTGCTTTTGTAATGAAAGATAAAGTATTAGTAGGTATTTCTGGTAGTGAATTTGGTATTAGAGGTTACGTACAAGCCTATGGTTTAAATGGAGAAAAACGGTGGCGAGCTTACAGCACTGGACCTGATAATGAAATGCTAGTTGATCCCGCTAAAACAACATCAATGCTTAAACCTATCGGAAAAGATTCATCGTTAAAAAGCTGGCAAGGTGAACAATGGAAGATCGGAGGCGGTGCAACTTGGGGCTGGTTTTCCTATGATCCTGATCTGAACCTATTTTACTATGGCAGTGCCAATCCTTCGACTTGGAACCCTGTTCAACGCCCTGGTGATAATAAATGGTCAATGTCGTTATTTGGTCGGGATTTAGATTCAGGTGTCGCCAAATGGATATATCAAATGACGCCTCATGATGAGTGGGACTATGACGGTGTCAATGAGATTATTTTGGCTGACCAAAAAATACACGACAAAATGCGTAAAACAGCCGTACATTTTGATCGTAACGGTTTTGCATACACCATGGACAGAGTCTCAGGGGAGTTACTACTAGCGAAAAAATTTGATCCTTCGGTGAACTGGGCAAGCAGTATTAATATGAAGACCGGTTATCCAGAACGAGTGCTCGAATATTCACCCGATAATAATGGTGAAGATGAGGTTACAACGGGGATCTGTCCTGCTGCCTTGGGCTCAAAAAATCAACAACCTGCCGCTTATTCTCCTCGAACAGGATTATATTATGTGCCCATGAATCGTTTATGCATGGATTCTGAACCCTTTGAAGTAGGTTATGTGTCGGGACAGGCTTATGTTGGTGCATCTTTAAATATGTATCCAGCCCCCAATGGCACACACTTAGGAAAATTCATTGCTTGGGATGCTCGAATTGGTCAAATTGTCTGGTCGAATCCTGAGCGTTTTTCCGTCTGGTCAGGTGCATTAGCAACCGCTTCTGATATTGTTTTTTACGGTACTTTGGAAGGTTATATAAAAGCCGTCGATGCTAAAACTGGTCGTGAATTATGGCGATTTAAAACCGCATCCGGCATTATCGGTAATGTTAATACATACTGGCATGCAGACAAACAATACATTTCTATCTTATCGGGTGTCGGTGGCTGGGCAGGTATTGGTATGGCCATTCCAAGCTTTACAAATGATGGCGATGGCGATGGCGCGGTCGGCGCTTATCGTGCCCTATCTAATTGGACAAATTTGGGTGGTGTATTAAGCGTATTTAGCTTATGAGTAATCGCTTTTTAAAGTGCTAATTGCGAATAGAGCTCGTTTTTTATTGCAACGCAGCCATGCTGTTGATGAGTTGATCACTCAACTCATCATAATTACATATCTTTACAGTCTGTTATTTCCACATCACATCGGACTTTTCATTTGCCGCTGCTGTGAGTAATTCTACTAAAGGTACAGCCCGATTATGCACACTGACTGGTGGTTCATCATCTTTGCCTTGTTGCGATGGCGTCTGCTCTGCTTGAGCATCAAGTGCACTTTTCAAGCGTGATAGCGCTTCTGGCACATCGTCAGCGAGAATAGCACTTGGAACTGTTCCGCTATGGCCCATCATTTTTAATAAAGTCACGGCAATATCACCAAACATAGTGATGTCAGCGTAAGATTTTGTTGTAAACGTTACCAGCATGTCATGCTCCTAAAATAATAAATTTTTTGTTCATTGATATTCGAGATAATTTTCAAAGCCAGATGATTACATAAGGCTTGAATATAGATCAACCATGCGCTCAGTAAGCACGATTAATGATAATTGTTCTATTTGACATTGATTCGCACATATATATCCACATGATAATGAAAATGCCACAGGTCAATTTTAGTCATATTTAATATATTTAAACTGAGATTCTTTTGGTGTTCCTTCCAGTGCCCCATCTTCTTTACCTGGTTGCCACATGATGACGTCTTCTATTTTTTTCGCTAATTCAAAATCCTTATTCGTAATTCCTTTTGCTGCATGGTTCGTTAATTTAACGATAACAAAAGCATAAGACACGACCATGTCGGGGTGATGAAATGCTGCCTCAGCTAAATGGCCTACGGTTGTCACGAGCATTAACGTGCTTTTCCATCCGCTAGTTTTATATTTACGTCGTATCCAACCATTTTCAAGATACCAATGAGGGAGTTCCGTTTTTAATCTCGACTCAATTTCATCATTGGTATACGTTTGCTCATCGAGTACTACTCGCCAACTCATGACATATCTCCTTATAAAGAAACGTCCAGCTCAAGTACCACATATTTAAATTTCTTTGTCAATCTCGTTGTCTGTTATCCCTTATTCATACTCCGAAATTCTAGCTCAGTGCTCAGACTTTATTCTCTATAGCGAAGTGCTTCAACAATGGTCGTGAAAGCAGATGATGGCTGATGACGGTTTGGGTAATAAATATGGTATCCAGAAAAAGGTGGACACCAATCTTCTAAGACTCTAATAAGCAGACCTTGATCAATATATTGTTGCGCCATGTCATGCGGAAGATAAGCAACGCCTAAACCTGCAAGCGCTGCCTCAATGGCTAAATAACTACTATTAAATGTAATTTGGCCTCGCAACCGAACACTAAAATCAATCTGATCTTTTTCAAACTCCCATGAATAAATACCACCTGATGTCGGTAATCTGTAATTAATACAGTTATGTGCTTTTAAATCATCTGGAGTGAGTGGTATTGAAGCCTTATCGAAATATTGTTTAGTACCAACAACAGCCATTTGAGTATCAGGCGAAATTCGAATCGCAATCATATCTTTCGGTAACGACCCACCTAGCCGAACACCTAGATCATATCTTTCAGCCACGATATCAATCAATTTATGATCAATTGTCACTTCAACGTTCAGATCCGGATAGTCTTTAAGTATGCCAATAAGCTTAGGCCATATGATCATTTTTGCAGGATGTTCACTGGCATTTATTCTGATTGTGCCTGAAGGGCTGCCACTTAACTCGCCGATAACTGATAGTTCTTCACCAATTTCATCGAGTTTTGGACCGATTTTGGCCAATAAGCGTTCACCCGCTTCTGTTGTTGACACGCTTCGCGTACTTCGAGCAAGTAAACGAATTCCTAATTTCTTCTCCAACCCACTAATTGCATGACTCAAAGCCGATTGAGAAATGCCTAGTTTTGCTGCCGCTTTGGTAAAGCTGCCTTCTCTTGCAACAGCTATAAAACCGACGAGATCATTAAGATTGTCACGAAGCATATAAACCCTACTTATACTAATGAAGAAATTTCATGAGTTTAGTATAAAATTTTTATTTAATGAGGTAAAGATGAGTTAAGTTTTAGATTAAGAATACTTATTAATGAATTCTATTCATAAGTTCATTCATGGTTAGCCACCTAATCAATTTATATTTTAACTGTTAAATTAATACAAAATAATTTTGTATTGAATGGGACTAGTCATCATTATATTAATTGCACACTAAAATTCTGTCATTGACAATATGACATATCTTAATAAATTGATATTCTTAACCTTACCTTAACCGACCCAGTGCTAAGCTAAAATGAGCAGAAAGTTGCATTTAAACTGCCTATTTAAATGAACAATTATGATGATTTTAATGACTCAGTTATATGATAAACGCTACTGAGTCCTTCACTGTCAGCAAAAAAACGTAAATAATCCGTAAACTCGAATATCTAGCACTTTATACACATTAACTCTCTAGAGATGACACATGAAAACAATTGGTTATGCTGCACAGTCTCCTGACGCTCGTCTTGCCCCTTTCAAATTTGAACATCGCACACTTCGTGAGAGTGATGTTGCAATGGAAATTCTCTATTGTGGTGTGTGTCATTCTGATCTTCATATGGCACGTAATGACTGGAATTGGTCTAGTTACCCAATTGTTCCTGGTCATGAAATAGTCGGACGCGTCATTAATGTCAGTGATAACGTCACCCGATTTAAAGTCGGTGATCACGTTGCAGTTGGTTGCATGGTGGATAGTTGCCAAGAATGTAATGAATGTCATAATGATTTGGAACAATATTGCAGTCAAGGTCACACACTCACTTATGGCTCACCCGATCGAATTGATGGCAACATCACTCACGGTGGTTATTCTAAACATTTAGTGGCACGAGAAGAATTTGTCTTAAGTATTCCAGAAGGTCTGGATTTATCACGTGTAGCACCGCTACTTTGTGCAGGAATTACGACTTATTCTCCTTTAAGAACATGGAATGTTGGTCCCGGTAGTCGTGTTGCGATTATCGGTATGGGTGGCTTGGGTCATATGGCGATCAAATTGGCTGCTGGTCTCGGTGCTCACGTTACCGTCATCAGCCGTTCTAAAAATAAAGAAGAAGATGCAAAAACATTAGGTGCTGATAAATTTTTGTTATCTACCGATAAAGACACAATGACACAAGCAGCCTCTAGTTTTGATCTCATCATAGATACTATCCCCGTCAAACATGATCTAAATCCTTACACACCATTGCTCGTGCTAGATGGCACTTTAGTGTTTGTTGGTCAGGTTGGTCCTGTAGATGAAGTGAACACCATGCCGATGATTTTAGGTCGTCGTCGGCTTGCTGGCTCACTCATTGGTGGCATCAAAGAAACACAAGAGATGCTCGATTTTTGTGGAAGAATGAATATCTTACCGGAGTGCGAAACGATTCGTATGGATGAAATTAATGAAGCATTTGAACGTATGGAAAAATCAGATGTCCGTTATAGGTTCGTAATCGATATGGCGACACTTTCGGCATAAAACACCGTTGCAGTATAAACACAGTATTTAAGAGAATTTAATTATGAAAATAGTATCCTTGGCAATCATTTCAGCTTTGTCATTATCACTTGTTGCGTGTGGTGAAAATACCCCTCCAGAGGCTGCTGCAGTTCAAGCACCGGCTCCTGCTGAAGTTGATGTTTCACTGCCACTCAAACACCAATTAACTGATTGGGATGAGTTTACAGGCCGATTTGAAGCAATTAATACTGTGGATATGCGTGCTCGGGTTACTGGTTATTTAGTTGAGAAAAAATTTAAAGATGGTCAACTGGTTAAAAAAGGCGATGTCCTTTTTGTAATCGATCCTCGCCCGTTTGAATATGCATTACAACGTGCCAAAGCTGAATATTCACTGGCTAAGAGTGAGTATGAACGGGCCAATAAATTACGTGATATGCGTGCAGTATCTGTAGAAGAGTTGGAACGACGTAGCCAAGAGCTAAATATTTCAAAATCAGCATTGGATGAAGCTGAGTTACAAAAAGGGTTCACCCAAGTTAAGGCACCGATTGACGGCAAAATAAGTGATAGCTTTGTCGACGTGGGTAATATGATCGAAGAAAACAGCACTATGCTGACTCGCATCGTGAGTATCAATCCAATCCATTTTAGGTTTGAAGGTTCACAAGGCCAATTATTAAAATATCTACGTCTTGCTCGTTCAGGTGAACGCCCTAGCAGTGATACAGCGCCGAATGCTATTTACATTAAATTGCTCGATGAAGATAAGTATTATCATGCCGGTAAAATGGATTTTGTTGATAATATCGTTGATGGCGGTACAGGTACTATCCAAGCACGCGCTATCGTAGAAAATAACGATGGACTTATCTATCCGGGTTTATTTGGTAATGCACGATTAATAGGTCGTTCTGATTACCAAGCTATTTTATTGCCAGAAGGCTCAATCAATACTGATCAGAATAAGAAGTTTGTCTATATCGTTGATAAAGATAATAAAGTTAAACGTGCTTATGTATCTCTAGGCACAATTCTTGATAATGGTTTAATCGTTGTATCGAAAGGTCTAACAGGTGATGAACGCGTCGTTATTAATGGTATCCAAAGGATACGCAGTGCTGATCAAGAAGTAACGCCGAATAGCACGTCAATCGTATGGAAGGACATTGATACTTTGGTTAAATCTGACCAAGTAGAAACCAATCAGCCTTCTACTGACCAACAATAAGGACGTTATAAATGAATTTCGCTAAATTCTTTATTGATAGGCCAATATTTGCAACGGTACTGTCGATAATCTTAGTTATTATCGGCTCGCTCGCCTATTTAGGCCTAGCGGTTGAGCAATATCCACAAGTTGCTCCACCGACTATCCAAGTCACGGCCACATATCCTGGTGCAACAGCTGAAACGGTTGCCAATACTGTGTCTACGCCATTAGAACAAGAAATCAATGGTGTTGAGGGAATGCTTTATATGTTCTCTCAAGCAACCTCTGACGGTAGTACCACGCTGACGATTACATTCAAATTAGGTACTGATTTAGATACTGCGCAAGTACTGGTTCAAAACCGGGTAGCAATTGCAGAGCCTAGGTTACCTGAAGATGTTCGCAGATTAGGTGTCACCACCAAGAAAAACTCTCCTGATTTAATGCTCGTTGTTAATATGTTCTCGCCAGACGGTACCTATGATCAAACACATATTGGTAACTATGCGGTATTGAATGTACGTGATCGTATTCGTCGTATTGAAGGTGTGGGTGAGGCCCGTATTTTTGGTGCTTCAGAATATGCGATGAGAGTATGGTTAAAACCTGATTTATTACAATCTTATGATATTGCTGCTGGTGATGTATTAACCGCATTACGTGGTCAAAATATTCAGGTTGCTAGTGGTACATTGAACAGCTCACCTCAGCCTAAACAAAATTACTTTGAATACACTATTCAAACACAAGGCCGACTGAAATCGCCCGAAGAGTTTGGTAATGTCATTGTTAAAAGAGGTGAAAATGGCGGTATTGTCCACCTTAGAGATATCGCACGTATCGAACTTGATGCACAAGATTATGTTACTCGCGGTTATCTAGGAGAGTATCCTGCTGTCGCTGTACCTGTTTACCAACGTCCAGGTTCAAATGCTTTATCAACATCAAAAGCGATTATTGCTGAAATGCAAGATATTGCTAAAGACTTTCCACCTGGTCTTAAATACGAAATTGGTTATAACCCAACAGAATTTATCGAACAATCAGTAACCGCGGTTAAACATACGGTTTATGAAGCGGTATTTTTAGTTGTTATCGTAATATTAGTGTTTTTACAAACATGGCGCGCTGCAATCATTCCAATTATCGCAATTCCTGTTTCATTGATTGGTACATTTGCGGTCATGTCTGCAATGGGCTTTTCATTAAACAACTTGACCCTATTTGGTCTGGTGCTCGCGATAGGTATCGTGGTCGATGATGCCATTGTTATTGTTGAAAATATGGAACGAAATCTTCGTAAAGGGATGACACCTAAAGAAGCCGCTCGAAAAACGATGGATGAAGTCGGCTCAGCACTTATTGCCATGGGACTAGTATTGGTGGCGGTATTTTTACCAACATTATTCCTCGAAGGTCTTTCAGGAAAATTCTACCAAGCATTCGGTTTGACTATAGCGGTAGCGACCATTATTTCAGTGTTTGTCTCCCTGACATTATCGCCCGCTTTGGCCGCTATTTTAATGAAAGAGCATGACCATGAAGCGGATGCTCGTCCTATTAAATGGTACAAATCACCGCTTAGAGCATTCTTCTCCATTTTTAATAAAGGACTAGATGGTTTATCAACTCGATATGGCTGGTTTGTAGGTAAGATCATTAGAATGCTGAGCATTATGCTAATCGTATATGCAGGTTTGATGACCTTGACTGCTTTTCAATTTGATCGTGTACCTATGGGCTTTATTCCTGCACAGGATCAAGGTTACTTTATTGTCTCTATCTCGCTTCCTGAAGGCGCTGCATTGTCAGAAACAGATAAAGTCGTGCAAGAAGTAACGCACAACATATTAAAAATAAAAGGGGTAAAAACGACGGTAGGCTTTACCGGATTTTCAGGTGCAACACGTGCCGTACAATCTAATTCTGCCGCCATCTTTACACCTTTAGATTCTTTTGACAGTCGCATTGAAAACGGCATTAAGTACAAAGACATTTTGCAGGAAATGCGTGCAGAAGTTGCTAAAATCAAAAATGCTTCTATTGTTATATTTGAGCCGCCTCCGGTACGTGGTATTGGTAGTGCTGGTGGTTTTAAAATGATGATACAAGATAAAGGTGGCCGTGGCTTAAATGTGCTTGAGCAAGCCACCAATGATATGGCTGCTGCTGCGAATAATCCTGATATTCCATCGGCAACCTCTGTGTTTTCATTCTTCAATACAAATAATCCACAAATTTATTTAGATATTGATCGTGATAAAGCAGAACGACTTGATGTGCCTGTCGGCAATGTATTTGAAGCCATGGAAGTATTTATTGGTTCAGCATTTGTTAATGACTTTAACTATTTGGGAAGAACCTTTAGGGTAACGGCTCAAGCTGAAGCTGAAGATCGTCTTACCATTGATGATGCACTTCGTATCAAAGTGCGAAGCAATAATGGCGACATGGTGCCAATTGGTTCATTTGCAACAGTACGTGATACGGCTGGTCCATCACGCGTGCCGCATTACAACCTCTACCCTGCTGCTGGTTTAACAGGTTCAACTGCGGCAGGTTATAGCTCGGGTGAAACCTTACTTGCAATGGAAAAACTTGCAGAAAAAGTATTGCCTGATGGCATTGGTTATGAATGGACAGAAATTGCTTATCAACAACGCTCAACGGGTGATACAGCGGTTATTGCATTCTTATTAGCCGTGGTATTTGTATTCTTATTATTAGCAGCGCAGTACGAAAGTTGGACTTTACCATTGTCTATCGTACTTATCGTCCCCATGTGTTTGCTGTCAGCGATCACGGGGGTCTACATAGCCGGTATGGATAATAATATCCTGACGCAAATTGGCTTAGTGGTGCTGGTAGGTTTGGCCTCTAAAAATGCCATTTTGATTGTTGAGTTTGCCAATGATTTAGAAAAATCAGGCTTATCAGTTTGGGATGCAGCAGTTCAAGCAGCAATGCTTCGATTACGCCCTATTTTGATGACCTCATTTGCCTTTATTTTAGGTGTTTTACCGATGGTATTAGCAGAAGGTCCCGGCGCTGAAATGCGACGAGCACTCGGTGTTGCAGTATTCTCTGGTATGCTTGGGGTAACGTTCTTTGGCCTTATCTTTACACCGGTATTTTATGTACTTTGTAGAAAACTATCACTTCTAAAAAAACCAGCAACAACAGCTGTATCTGTTGAGGAAAAATAAACATGAAAACCGTTATAGCAGTTTCATTAATCAGTTTATCAATGACGGGATGTGCCTCTTTTCGGGACTATATTCAACCGAAAACACCTGAACCCGTAAAGGCAACGTCATTAACAAATGATGAGATGTATAAATTTGCGTCACAACAAAAACCGATTGCTGCATGGTGGAATGAATTTGATGATAAACAGTTAGTTGCATTAGTTGACCAATCATTAAAAACCAATCTGGATGTCCGAATTGCCTATGCCAATCTACTTGAAGCACGATCTATTTCTAGAGCATTAGATTCAGATCGTTATCCAACAGTCGATGCAAATGGTGGTTATAGCCGTAATTTATCATCAAGAGAACGTTCGCCCAACCAACCTGTTGAACGTACATTTGATAATTATCAAGCAGGTTTTGATGCGTCATGGGAGCTTGATGTATTCGGTCGTGTATCAGCACGTATCGATGCTCAACAAGCATTAGAACAATCGGTAGAGGCTGATTTACAACAAATTTATGTCACCGTATCAGCAGAAGTTGCACGTACTTATTTTGAATTAAGAGGCGCCCAATATCGTTTAGATATTGCTGAACGTAATGCTAAAAACCAGGGCGAAACCTTCAAACTAACTCAAAATATGTTTGATGCTGGAAGTTCTAGCGCATTGGATATATCGCGTGCAGAAACTCAGCTTCGCACCACCCGTGCAACAATACCGCCGCTTAAAGCACAAGTGACGACGGCAATTAATGCGTTATCAGTATTAACAGGTCAAGTGCCAAATGCTTTACGTGCACAATTAGCAGAGTCAAAACCATTGCCAAGTTTGCCAGTGACGGTTGCTGTAGGTAATACAGAAGACTTATTAAAACGACGTCCTGACATTCGTTATGCTGAACGTCAGCTTGCTGCTACTGTGTCTCAGTATAATTTGTCAGTCGCTGACTTATTTCCGTCAGTTAATATTATTGGTTCATTAGGTTTCATTTCTACCAATCTGAGTACTTTTGGTACCTCTGCTCTTGCTGGTGCAATTGGTCCATCAATTAGCTGGCAAGTATTTGATCGCGATAGATTGTATGCTCAAATTGATCAGGCAGATGCACGTTCACAAGCAGCGCTTGCTCGATATGAAAAAACGGTATTGGGTGCACTGCAAGAAACGCAAACAGCGATTAGCGATTTTTCTTATGAAGAAGATCGTCGTTTAGAACTTCAAAAAGCAGCGGCTTCAGCTCAAGAATCGGCCAAAATGGCGAAAGAACGTTTCGATCGCGGTTATGATAATTTCTTAGATGTATTAGATGCTGAACGCACATTATTAGAAACAGAAGATTCATTAGCAAGCAGTGAAATAACATCAGGTTTAAATCTTATCGCTATCTATAAAGCGCTTGGTGGTGGATGGCAGGTAGTTGATCAAAATAAAGCTCAAAGCAACAAAGATGAAGTTCAATAACGAGTCGTCATTAGATAGTTATTAGCCACAAAAAAGGCATCACGTTGAGACTAACGTGATGCCTTTTTTATATCTTTAGTTTAGCGCCCTATTTCATAAGGCTTAATGGTATCGAACTAAGGTGCAATAAACACACTATTGTACTCAACCTGTGATGGTTCATTATCATTACTAATGTGGGCAACAAAAGTAATATCTTGCAAACCGGCTGTAAGATGTTTTTCAGCTATTTTTACAAAAGCCGTAGTAGATGCCATCTTTCCTGGTTCAATCGTCAATGCTGTCGGTAAGTCAGGCATTTCAGCAAATGATAAACCTGTCACTTCATAACGTACCTGCATAGCCTGTTTGGTTTTATTCAATAATTTTAATGTGTATCTATTTTGAATAGCACCATCACTTAATAAAACATAAAGTGGTTGACGTTCATGCAATACACTAAACTCTGTCGATGAAAGATGAGTAAACCCATAAGTAATCCCCCCTAAAGATGCCAGCATAATTACAGCGTACAACATAAATCTAACCCGTAAATACCACGGTGTTGTATTTACGCCCTGCAGTAATTCTTTATAGGACGCATATCTAATCAGGCCACGCGGTTGCTCTATTTTGTCCATAATGCTATCGCAGGCATCAATACACAAACCACAGGTTATGCAGCCCTCTTGTTGCCCTTTTCGAATATCAATACCCGTAGGGCAAACAGCAACACATACTTTGCAATCAATACAACTACCTTGCGTATCAGTAGGCTGACGGTTTTTATTTAACTTGCCTCTAGGTTCACCACGCTCTGCATCGTAGGCGGGTAATACGGTATCTTGATCGTACATTACACCTTGTAATCGTGCGTATGGACATAACCAAAAACAGACTTGCTCACGCATAAAACCAGCAAACCAATAGGTGAATAAGCCAAAAATAATCAGTGCGATCCATACAGGTTTAGGTGCTGATAAATGGATAACTTGATGCCATAACTCATAAGCATCCATAAACCACGCTGAAAATGTAATACCTGTTAAACATGAAATCGCGATCCAAATTATATGTTTAGTCAGTTTTTTGCTGACTTTAGGAACAGACCAAGCTGACATCTTAAATTCATGTGCTTTTTGAGGTGTATTACCTTCTAACTTCCCTTCGATAAGCGTGAAGATATCGGTCCATACTGTTTGAAAACAAAAGTAGCCACAAAACACTCTACCAGCAACACTGGTTACCGCCGCCAACAATATAGCTAAAAAAAGCAAGGTTAATGACAACATCCAAATATCTTGTGGATAAAGACTAATATTGAAGAAATTAAACTCTTGTTTCGGTAAATCAAACAAAATAGCTTGCGAACCATCCCATCGTAGATACGGTACTAAAAAGTAAAATAACCAAACTGACATGCCGAACCACTTTAAATTTCTAAATCGCCCTGACATTCGTCTGGCCGTGATCTTATTTTCTGATCCTAAATTTACTTCCCACTCGGAAAGCTCATCGTAGATTTCAACTTTAATCGGTATATCTAAGGTTTTGTATTTCACGATTTATTCAATCCTATTTTTACTAATCATTTCAGGTGAGATGTTTTTAAACAATCGCTTTACTACGTATTGTCTTGCGTTGAATTAATCTTGCTAAAACATTAAAAGCATCCGTTAGCGATTGACGGTCTATAGTGCCGCCTAACGAAATCCGTACCGCCTGAGTATTATTGGAGCCAGTTACAAATGCTGAAGAAGGCACAATCGAGATCCCAGAACGATGAGCATGTTCTGCAAATTCTAAGGCGCGCCAATTAGCAGGTAATGCCAACCAAATATGTGGCCCAACGGCACTTGATGTTAAAAGTGTCTTATTAAAAATAGCGGTTGCAATGTCATGTCTCAGTCTGTTTTCAGATTTAATTGCATGGGTAATTTGTTGCAACATACCGTTAAATATCCAATGCGATGCAAGCAGAGTCATTAGAGGTGGTGCCATTAGATTGCTGATTCGCATCTTTTCAGTTAGCGATAAAGCTTGCTCTAAATCAGGTGCGACGATATAAGCAACTCGCAGTGCTGGCGATACACATTTTGATAAGGTCGCAATGTGCCAGGTTCGTTGCGAGGCAAGACTATATAACGATGTTAATAAATCGTCTTGAAAAGGCGAATAAGGATCGTCTTCAATAATAATGACATCATATTTTTCAGCTATTTCAACGAGTTGCTGACGACGTGTAATGGGTATTGTGGCAGTGGTAGGATTATCAATATTAGGTATCAGATATAAAATATCTAGTTGTTGATTCTGACAACATTGTTCAAAAGACTCTGGAATGATGCCCTGCTCATCCATGGTAATACTGACAATACCAAAACCTAGATGATCAGCTATAGCCCGTAAACCGGGATAGGTTAATGCAGGTGCAGCAATAACGTGATGTGTTTGTTTTAAATAACTCAATATTGAAAATAATGCACTGTGTGCACCGCTAGAAATTAACACTTTATCGCTGGTGATATCAGGTATGCGCTGTGTTAACCACATAGCACCAGCTTCCCTATCAGCTGGGTTACCCGCCGTTTCTTGATAATTCAAATGATCAAATGAATGACCCTTTTTTTGGATTTCAGTCAGCCCTTTTACGATTTCATCCTGTAAATTGATAAGGCTCGGATGCGGCGGGTTATTCATGCTCAGATCAATATTTTTACCTTCAATTAAACTACTGATGTTGTAAAGTGAAAATGCCGTTTGAGCAATAAAACTACCACTGCCACGTAATGTTTCAACTAATCCTCGTTTAGTCGCTTCATTCAATGCCCGCGTAACAGTGGTTAAATCAATCTGTAATAGTTCTGCAATGGCACGCTGTGCTGGTAACTTATCGCCGGGACGAACTAGACGGTTTTTAATATCACTTTCTATCGCGTCCACAATACCTAGGTATTTTAGTTTTGAATCGTGCTGAATTCTAGGGTTCCACATCGATAAACGGCCTCTAATAAACATACAATATTGAGGTAGATGCTATTCCTGAACTATTTTGTATGCAAATCAAACATACAATTATGAATAAACAGCTAAATCGTATGGGTAATATTGACAAATAAAACATACAAAATAGCTATAAAAGCCCAATTTAACAATGCAGTGAAAACTGGCTTGCGCAAAAAATGAGGGGGGTTACAGATTTATTCGTTGATTGAGGCAGTGTTACTGAAATCAGGCCTGACAGGCCGACATCAATTTCAAATTTGAAGTTAATCTTCGTTATTGAGTTTTACGAAATGTGAGATTAATTCTGCAATCTTGCGTAATGGAATGTAAGGCTGCTTTGACAGGTAAAATACCATGAAAACGCAATCTATCAGCTCGGCCCCATACCATTACATCACCATGATGTAAGGCGATATGTGATGATTTATCTTGTCGCTCAAATCCACCCAATAAAAAAGTTGCCGAAATACCTAATGAAACAGAAACGATGGGCGCTGAAAAATCCGCTTCATCTTTGTCCTGATGCAAAGACATTTTAGAACCAGCTTGATATACATTAATCAAACAGCTATCGGGTACGAAGTTAAGAAAACCAGCTTTATTGGCTGCCGATTGGGCAAGTGACATAAATGCTTTCGGCATCTCGGGCCAAGGCAGATTTGTAATGGGATCGCGATCAGCATATTGATATCCGGTATCTGATGTAATCCAGCCTCTTTGACCACAACTTGTGGTTGCGACCGACATGCTATAACCGCCTGGTGTTGTCATTTTTCTTAAAGGAGAGGTCGTTTTTACTTGCTTATTTATACCTTGCATAAGGTCTTGCACATAAGGCAAAGCGAATCCACGAAGTACATGAACATCTTGTTCATAACATTCAGCTTGACCGGCGTTGACGCCATCTTGCTCAAACATGTCGAATGTCATTAGATTTTTCATCATTGAGACTTTATTTGCGATTCAATAAAGGGTTAAGACTGTAAACACTAAAAAATTAAGCGCTGTCATGTTGTTCATGACAGCGCTTAATATGATTTTCTAGCAGTGAGTGTTCAAATAATTATTTTTTCTTTTCAACAGATTTAATCGCGCGTTTAGCAACCATGCCTAATCCGCCTTGAAGTTTAGCTGCTTTAAGAGCATCAAGGTTAGAAGGCTCACCAACAATAACAGCGCCGCCCATACCTAAACCAATATGTGGATCACATTGATAGATATAAATACCCTCTTTAGTAAATACCCTTGAGATATTTTGACCTATTTCAGACTTAAAATCTTCTGCGCCATCAGGTTGAAACATAAAGTTAACATTGTGTATCTCCATATTAGTCCAATCAACCGTATCACCCGGTTCAATGTTAACGACCAGAGGCACAAATTTAGTACTTTCTGCCTGAACGGTTACATCTTTGGCAAAAACAATACTGCTGGTAAATAATGTGGCAAGTGTGGCAACCGCGAGTGATTTTTTAACTATATTCATTGTTCTTCCTTTTTTTGTTACGAAATATTGAAGACGATAATGACATTATTGATAGTTTAGATAGCTCAAACTACAATTAGTTTCATATTAAAAATACAAGATAGATAAAACCCAAAAATTACCAAACTATCATAATTAAATATCGCCAAAATTAATAGTTGAATAATTTAATTAGTTTGAATTGAACACACTAAGTCTAAGCTAGATATAATGCAACAACACTTCAGTAATTTGTCATCACTAGTCGAATAGACTGGCAATACTTTGCTTTATTCACATTCTATAACTGACTAGATATAAACATCATCAGTCAGGAGACAATAATGAAAAAATTTCAGAATTCTAAGCTAGCAAGAATATTATTACTGACTATTATTATGACGGTTGTTGTAATTACGATATTGTTTCTAGCAGGCAAGTTTTCTCCACAAAAACTAACTGCACAACAATTTGTTAACTTACAACAAGGTGATAATACACATGCTGGCTTTCGTAGAGCACATGCAAAAGGAATCTGTATCTTTGGTGACTTTGAGTCCAATGGCAATCTTGCTTCATACTCATCAGCTACATTATTTGAAAAGCGAATCTCACCCTTTATAGGTCGATTTTCTATAGCGGGCAGTAATCCAACGGCACCCGATCTCAAAGCACCTGTTCGAAGCTTAGCCTTTGTATTAAATAATGATACCAATCAAGAATGGCGAGTTGCGATGAATACGCCGCCGGTAATGGCGGTTACAAATCCATATGATTTTTTCGAACAAATACAGGCTTTATCGCCCGACCCAATAACGAAAAAACCAGATCCCGAAAAAATTAAAGCCTTTTTTAAAGAGCACCCGGAAAGTAAGGCATTTAATGATTGGAAAGCGAATTATGTTCCAACTAATAGCTTTGCTACTGAACAATATCACAGCATTAATGCCTTTTATCTTATCGACAAATCTGGCCATAAACAGGCTGTTCGCTGGGTTGCCGTTCCTCAAGCCACTAAAGAAAGTTTGCCAAAACTTGATGTTGATTCAGCTGATGCATTGCAAATTCAACTCAGCAAGATATTAAAAAATAACACCATCAAATTTGATTTGGTATTTACATTAGCTAATGCCCAAGACGATGAAAATAACCCAACGATACCATGGCCAGATGAACGAGAAAAGGTCACTGCTGGCACGCTGAATATAATAAGCTGGGAAGCTCAACAAAACGGAAAATGTGCCGACAAAAACTTTGATCCCTTAGTGTTACCTGATGGCATCAGAGCAACTGCCGATCCAATATTACGTGCTAGAGGTGCTGCTTACGCCGAGTCTTTCCGTCGACGTGCCAAAGAAGTATTACTAGGCACTCAAGAAATTGTTAGATCACAAGTAGGGAACGAACAATGATGACAAGTATCGGACATTCTCTGAGCACTCGGTTACTTCACTGGGCTATGGCATTCATTATCATATCCATGTTATGTCTAGGTTCATCGATGATACAAAGTTTGGACACTTGGCAAATGGAAGCAGTTAAGCTTCATAAATCTTTTGGTATCGTCGCACTGATATTAGTGATTGTGAGACTGTTCAACAAACTGATCTCTAAAAGCCCACCTTTACCTAATGACCTACCTAAATGGCAAAAATTTGCAGCTCATGTCACCCATTTCAGTTTGTATGCACTGATGCTGGCGATGCCGATTTCAGGCTGGTTAATGCAAAGTGCTGATGGTAGAGAAGTCAGTTTATTCAATTTGATAACTCTGCCCCAACTGATTCATGCTGATATCAAAATGTATTCTCTTTTTAGAGAGATCCATGGTTATGTTGCATCGTTATTTTTTCTTATATTATTCATGCATATTGGCGCTGCGCTTTACCATGGTTTAGTGAGACGCGATGGCGTGTTGTCATCCATGACATCTGGAAAATAAATAAACCAAATCAACCGATGGTTATTTGTGTTTCTGGATATCTTAGCCGTTTGGTTCTTGGGCTTGCTAAGAAATAAGCTAAGGTCAAAGGACCTAATCGCCCCATAAACATAAGAATGATGATAATAATTTCGCCCGTTCCAGAAAGAGATGACGTTAAGCCTCTCGAAAGCCCTACTGTACCGAATGCTGAAATGGCCTCAAAAACAACGTCAATAAAAGGTGCTTTTTCACTGAGCAGTAAACAGAATACGGCAAGCCACGTTGTTGCAACATAAATGACGGTCAATGCAAGTGCCTTCTTTACGGTTTCTCGTGTTATTTCACGGTTGTATAAGGTAATCGCTTTATCTCTTCTTAAATAGCTATATGCAGCTAACATCAACACAACAAATGTCATCACTTTAATACCACTTGCAGTACTTAAAGAGCCTCCTCCGACAAACATAAGAAACAACATTAACACCGTACTTGCATCTTCCATCTGCTCTATTGGCAAGGTATTAAAACCGGCTGTTCTTGTTGTGACGGCTTGAAACCACGAAGCTAATACCTTGCCTGTTTGTGAAAGCGGTTGCAGGGTATTCGGGTTATTATATTCAATACTATAAATAGCGATAAAAGCCAGTAAATTAATGATGATGGTCGCCGAGATCATCGCCTTACTATATGGACTTAATTTATGCCAAGATTTTGATTTTATGACTTCTCGCCAAACAGTAAAACCTAATCCCCCTGAAATAAAAAGCCCCGTTATTGTCAGGTTTATCACAGGATCGCTCACATAATCAGACAGGCTTTGAGATGACAAAGCAAAGCCTGCGTTATTAAAAGCGCTAATCGTGTAAAAAAAACCATGATAAAAACTTTCTGCCCAGCCAAGTTTATCGTGCCAATAAATCGATAGGATGACAAAACCTATAATTTCGATTATCAAAGAAAAAAGTAACACCGACTTAGCAACACTTAAAATCATCGATGCATCGGTTTGATTAAAGGCTTCTTTTGCTACGACTTGTTGTAAAAAACCTATTTTTCCACCTAATGCAATCAACGTCACAACGGCAAATGTCATTAATCCAATGCCACCACACTGGATGAGTATTGCAATAACAGTTTGTCCAAATAATGTGAACGATGTGCCAGTATCAACGACAACTAATCCCGTCACCGTTACAGCCGATGTTGCAGTAAATAAACTCTGCCACCAAGTAATTGAATGCGTAGTTGAATTTGGTAACATCAAAAGAAAGGTACCAATAATAATTAAACACATAAAACTGCCAGCAAGAATAACCGGCGGAGCAGCATTAATTTTTCGATGTGGTTTTGTATTTCTTATGATGCTGGTTGTTGATGGGTGCCACTTGATCATAATCAGTTAAACCAAATACGGAGCAATATGTTTTAAAGCAGAACGCTTGCCGCATAATAGAAGTTTATCGTATGTATTTAATGGAAATGTCATATCAATTTGAGTGATCGTTCGGCCTTCTCTTTTAACTAGCAAAGGATCAATTGTTTCTTTTGCTTTATCTAATAATTTGCCGATAGGAAAGCCATGCAAATTTTCTTTAATATCTATTTCAACCACATAAAGCCCATCGCCTAATGACAGATAATCATTAACCATTGGGTAATTAAGCGCTTGGGCAACGCGTATTCCCATCTCTTCTTCTGGGTGAATAATACGAGAAACGCCGAGTTTGGAAATAATAGTGTGATGTGATTTAGAACTGGCTTTGACCCATATTTCTTTAACACCAATATTTTTTAAACATAAAGTGCACAGAATGCTTGATTGCATGTCGGTACCTATTGCCACTAAAACAGTATCACTATTGATAATACCGGCTTCTCTGAGCGTATTCTCATCGGTACAGTCACATATAATAATTTGGGTTAATTGATCGGCATATTTATCAGCCACTTTTACATCGCTTTCAATACCCGTGACGGTATGACCCAAATGTATTAACTCTAAACACGCTGCAATGCCAAAACCACCCAAGCCGATTACGGTAAAATGTGCCATTAAAGGTCTCCAAAAAGAAATAACAAAACGTATTTAGATTAAAAAATAAAGCGGTAACCGATGCCCGGCTCCGTTTTTATATAAACTGGATCATCCGCATCATCTTTTAGTTTTTTTCTTAAATGCGTGATTAAAACACGTAAATAATGCGTGTCATCACAATGAGATGGGCCCCATATATCTACGAGAATTTTTGTTTGAGGTATTAATTGACCGGGACTCATCGCTAATAACAGCAATAGTTGATGTTCTTTTTTGGTTAGGCTAATGGCAACATCATTGATAAATATTAAAGGCTCAAATGTTTTAATAATTAAGTTATTAAAGTGTAATTCTGCCGGTGTAGTTTCATATTTAATATCTCTTAACAACACTTTAACTCTAGCAATTAACTCCTTAATCTCAAAAGGTTTACTTAAATAATCATTAGCGCCTGCATTCAGTAATTTTACTTTTTCTGCCGACTGATCTCTAGCCGTTAAAACGAGAATTGGTATATTACCGATTTTCCTTATTCGAGCTAAAACCAAGCTGCCGTCATTATCAGGTAAACCCAAGTCTAATATAATGAGGTCAGGCTTATTGTTTTGGAAAGATTCAAAACCTGTACTTGCATTCCTACAACCAAGATAATCAAATCCTTCAGCCTTTAAAGAAATAGAGATAAATTGATGAATTTGTTCTTCATCATCAATAAGCAAGATTTTAGTTTTTTTCATTAAAATCATCACACGGTAATACAAGCTCAATGATGCAACCTTGCTCACTATCTATAACGCTTACTTTGCCTTGATGAACATCAACAATACCTTTAACAACGGTTAATCCAATTCCAGAGCCGCCCTGCCCTGAATCGCCAATGCGACTCGAATAAAAAAGATCGAATATGTGTGAGTGCTTTTCTTTAGGGATGCCCGCACCAGAGTCTTTAACACGCACATAAACCCGCAGATCGTCGCAAGAAACGTCTAGAAATACCTTGTTTTGTTTGGGTGAATATTTCAATGCGTTATCTACAATATTATAAATAGCTTGTTCGATTAATGATTCTTGAATAGAAACTGTTTTTAAGGTGTTGCCTTTACTAACAATCAGTCTTTTATCAGCAAATCTTGCTTCTACTCTTAAAATGACAGGCCAGATTGATTGATGCTGAAACACCAAATGATTATCTTCATTTTCTAATCGGGTTAACTGCAACAAATTTTCAACATAATCATGCAAGCGATGACTTTCTGCTAAAGCACTATTAATGAGTAGTTGTTGGTCATGTAAACTGATTTGGGGTTTATATTCTTTATATGTACTCAAAGAGCCAATGATTCCAGCTAAAGGTGTTCTGAGATCATGGGAAACAGAAAGCAAAATATTTGAACGCATTTCGGCTTGCTTCAGTTCCGCACTTTTATTGCGGTAACGAATTGAAAACTCACTGGTCGATACAGCCACAAGAATGAAAAAAATACTGTTAATGATATCTTCACCATTAATCATATGAAATGAATAAAGGGGAGTAGTAAAAAAATAATTAAATATCAGTACACACAAAATGCCTGCTAGTGTCGTCACCATTTTGTTAGATGAAATCGAAACGATCACGACAGCTAATAACAGTAAAAGTAATACACCGCTTTTAGGTAAGATAATGAGTGACAATAAATAAGCCACAACAGCAAAAAATGTGACGGTTAATATTGCAAAAACATATAAATACAGTTTATTTTTGGTCACGTTATCCATAACTTTCATACGTTGATACCGATATTAAATGAGTTGTAATGGTAATCATTTTTTAACTTTTTGATCGCTAAATTTACGCTAAATTTTTATGAAACTATCTGCAAATTCGAAATATATGTCACCCGTAAGAATATTGTTTAGCTAACAGATAATTTATTCCCTCAAAAATAAGCAACTTACACTAAATAAGTACTTAGCTAGCATTAATGTCGAAAAACTATTTTCATTTGAACTTATAGAATAGATAAATCTTTTAGTTTAGACTCAGTTTGCATAATTTCCTTTATATGCCCCGATATAATTTTTTTGTAACAATTGATCAATTGATTCGTCAAACTTGTGAACCACATTAATTTTGAAGCGCTATGGGCCTAAATTTTAATGAATTGTCTAACAGCTAATTTTCACCATCACGTTTCTTTTGGGGTAAATCGTTTGAATAAAAAAATTGCCGTCATCGGCTCCGGTATTGCTGGTATGGCGAGTGCTTGGCTTTTAGCAAAACGTTATCAAGTCACGCTAATTGATAAAAATAGTTATATTGGCGGACATACCAATACCGTGTCGGTACCTGAACAAGGTAAAACTAAACTCCTGCCAGTTGATACAGGATTTATTGTTTATAACGAGCCTAATTATCCTAATTTAGTGGGGTTATTTAAGGTGCTTGATGTGCAATCACGTACTACAAATATGACGTTTGCAGCTTCAATTGCAGATTCAGGTTTGGAATACGCAGGCAATGATCTCAATACATTATTTGCCCAACGAAAAAACATCTTATCACCCCGCTTCTTAAAATTAGTTTATGACATTCTAAAATTTAATCGACAAGCCAAAGCACTGATTGAAGATGATACCGCCGATCCTGAACTCACATTAGGTGAATTTCTAGCATTAAATAACATCGGCAAAGCGATGCAAAACGATTATTTATTACCGATGGCAGCGGCTATTTGGTCATGTCCTCCCAGTCAAATGGCTTCATTTCCAGCTCGAAGTTTTGCCCAGTTTTTTGATAATCATGGCTTACTGAATGTAAAAGATCGCCCTCAATGGCGAACTGTAATGGGTGGTAGTCAAGCTTATGTCGCTAAACTATTAAATGATTATTCTGGTGAAAAAATCATTAATAATGGCGTAGTAAAAGTTGATAGAACAACGGATTCGGTCACTTTAACACTTGAAGATGGCCAACAACTGACGTTTGATGAAGTCGTTATTGCGACACATGCTGACGAAGCTTTAGCCTTGTTAGCTGACGCTTCACACGATGAACAGCGTTATTTATCAGCATTTCGTTATCAAGCAAATGATACTTATCTACATACCGATGAACGATTAATGCCTAAACTTAAACCAGTCTGGTCATGTTGGAATTATCTCGCTAATAACAGTGACGATCTGACACCTGCGGTATCGGTAAGCTATTGGATGAATGCCTTGCAGCATCTGGATACTAGTTCCAATTATTTTGTTAGTTTGAATCCGATAACCGCTCCCGATCCAGCTAAAGTCATCAAACGCATTCACTATATGCATCCCGTTTTTGATAATCAGGCAATGTTGGCTCAACAGCATTTAGCCAGTCTTCAAGGTCGACAACATACATGGTATGCCGGCAGCTATTTTGGTTATGGTTTTCATGAAGATGCATTGACAGCTGCCGTATCGGTTGCCAAAGCTTTTGGCATCGATATCCCATGGGAAAATGCATGAGCAGTCAACTCTACTTCGGGAAGGTGATGCATCAACGAATGATGCCAATGCGTTATCGTTTTAACTATAACGTTTTTGGTTTATTGCTTGATATTGATAGCGTTGAACAAGATGCTAAAGCCCTGACATGGTTTAGTTTCAATCGTTTTAACTTGCTGAGTGTAAAGACTAAAGATCATGGTGCTTGTGATCAAGCTTCATGGCGTTCATGGCTTGCAAAAACTTTGGCAGAAAGCGGTTTAAACGATATTGGTCGTGTTCAATTATTGTGCTTTCCTCGCGTACTTGGTTACAGTTTCAACCCTATTTCTGTTTGGTATTGTGAAGATACAGCAGGTGATACGATTGCGATTATTAGTGAAGTTAGGAATACGTTTGGCGGACTGTATCACTATATTCATCATCAAAATGGCCATGCCTTAACGTGGCCTGTTCAGGGTATATCTGACAAGCGTTTTCATGTTTCGCCCTTTATCAATATGAATCAGGAATATCATTTTAAATTTACCAAATCAGCATCATCGCTTGGTATTTTGATCAATGAATATCAAGACAAGGCATTGCATTTAGTTGCATCACAAACAGCCGTTACCGAGCCAATGACTAACCGTAGATTACTCAGAGCATTTTTTATGATGCCTCTGATGTCATTCAAAATTATGCTGATGATTCATTGGCATGCGTTAAAAATTTGGCTTCGTGGTGGCAAGTTTCATTCTTATGATAAAAAAAATCAATCTGAGGTAAAAAGCGAATGGCTAATCAAAACTCCGAAGTAATGGTGTTACCCAATTCAAATGCGCCGATCGCTGTTAGGTTGTTATATAAACTACTTTCTAACTGTAAAGTGGGTACGTTACACATTAAATTAGGTGAAGAAGTTTACGTTTTGCAAGCAAAGACATCGGGTCCCGATGCGCAGATTGAAGTTCATAATCCTCTGCAAATGATTAAACGTTTTAGCCGTCATGGCGAGCTTGGATTTGCTGAATCCTATATGAATGGTGATTGGGAAACCAGTGATTTATCAACACTACTTTATTGGGGCGCACTGAACTTAGAAAGTTTATTTCACTCATTACAATCTAATTTTTTAATAAAATGGTTCAACAGGTTACGTCACGCTTTTCGACACAATAGTGAACAAGGCAGTAAGCGTAATATTTCAGCTCATTATGACTTGGGTAATGATTTTTATAAGCTGTGGTTAGATCCAACTATGACTTACTCAAGCGCTGTTTTTTTAAATAAAGATGAGCCCCTTGAGCAAGCGCAGCTTCGCAAATATCAACACCTGCTTGATTCATTAGATGCCAAACCCGGACAACATATTCTCGAAGTTGGCTGTGGTTGGGGCGGTTTTGCTGAATATGCTGCTGAAAGAGGCTTTCGCATAACAGGTATCACCTTATCTCAGGAACAATTAACATGGGCACAAAAACGCATTTCCGATGCGGGTTTAAGTCATTTGGTTGAACTAAAGCTACAAGACTATCGTAGCCTCAGCGATCAATTTGATCATATCGTCAGTATTGAAATGTTCGAGGCGGTAGGTGAACGCTATTGGCCGGGTTACTTCAAAATGTTATATGCCAGGCTTAAACCAGGTGGCAAAGTTGCATTACAGGTCATAACCATTGATCATAAAAACTTTGACTATTACCGCCAAAACGTTGATTTCATACAGCTTTATATTTTTCCTGGTGGCATGCTCCCCTCTCCCGAAGTATTTGCTGAGCATGCCGACAGCGCAGGCTTAATCATTAATAAAGCAACCGATTATGGTCACGATTACGAACGTACATTACAGATTTGGCATCAGCGTTTTAATGAGGTAGTTCATCATGTTGAAGCCTTAGGTTACGACCAGCGTTTTATCAATATGTGGCGTTATTATTTATCTTATTGTGAAGCAGGGTTTCGCACGGAACACACAGGTGTTTATCAATACCTCATGTCGAAACCGCTGTAAATGTTAACTAAAAAAATTCAGTATTGGTTTTATGGCTTGCCAGCATTGCCTTTGGCAGCCTTAGGCTTACCGCTTTATATTTATTTACCTACGTTTTATGCCGATCAACTTGGCTTAGGGCTAACACTGGTTGGCAGTATCTTATTGATATCACGCATTACTGATGTTATTTCAGACCCATTAATTGGTATGTTATCTGATTGGTTGCCCGTACACTCAAGGCGAAAATGGCTGATAGCTATTGCATCACCTTTGTTATTATTGGCAGTTTGGGCGCTATTTATTCCGCCGCAAGATGCTGGTATATGGTGGTTACTATCGTGGAGTATTTTAGTCTATTTAGCTTGGAGTTTAATCACCTTACCTTACACTGCGTGGGGTGCAGAATTATCAACCGATTATGATCAGCGTAGTGTCATTACAGCAAGCAGAGAAACCTGCACGCTAATCGGAACATTAATCGCAGCAGGCTTACCACTAGCCATGGGATTAAGCAGTGACAAACCTGGAGAAGCATTAAGTTTACTTGCCCAATTTTTAGTATTGATGTTGCCCATCACACTTATCATTTGCTTGTTTAATGTTAAGGAAAAACCCACTACCTCTCGTGCTCGTCCTATTCGCTTTCGAGCGGGACTATCATTATTAAATAACAACCACTTATTTAAACGTTTGTTATTTGCCTACTTAATGAATGGTATTGCGAATGGATTACCCGCGACCTTATTTTTATTATTCGTCAGTTATGTTCTAGTCGCACCCGAACAATTCGGCATGTTGTTATCTGCTTATTTTGTAAGTGGCTTGATAGGTTTACCCATTGGTTTAGCGTTATCGAAACGTTTTAGTAAACACCGAATTTGGAGCGTATCGATGCTCTGGTCAGTGACCATTTTTATCTGGGCGCCTTTTCTAGGCGAAGGCGATGTGACAGCATTTTTGATTATTTGCATTCTATCGGGCCTTAGTTTGGGAATTGATATGGCTTTGCCTGCATCAATTCAAGCTGACGTTATCGATATTGATAATTTAAAAGGTGGTGGTCAACGTAGTGGACTTTTTTTCGGTATTTGGGGCATGACCACTAAATTATCACTAGCATTAGCGGTTGGTATCGCCTTTCCTTCGTTAAGCTTTTTGGGTTTTGATACCACAGGAAGCTCAGCTAACAATAATACTTTAGCCCTTTCACTCCTCTATGGCTTGCTACCTATTCCATTTAAACTGATGGCTGCATGGTCAATGTGGAGCTTTCCACTAAATCGCGCTCAACACCAAGTGCTTCGTCAACAACTCGAATGAGGATCGTCTAATGAAAAATTACTTCCTATTAATACTAGTTCTTTTATCTGGGTGCAGCAGTATGAATGTTGAAAACTATCGAAATACCTCTCCACGTTTGGTTATAGAAGATTATTTTATTGGTCACACTAAAGCTTGGGGATTTTTTCAAGGCCGTAATGGCCAAATTGAAAAACAATTTAGTGTCGATATCAATGGAGAGATGGATGGCGACAACTTAGTGCTAACAGAAGATTTTCTTTACAACGATGGTACGCGAGACAGTCGAGTATGGACGATAAATAAAATTGATGAACATAATTACCAAGGTCGTGCTGCTGATGTAGTCGGCTTTGCAACAGGTAAAACCTATGGCAATGCACTAAATTGGACTTACACGATGGACTTGCCTTACAAAGACAGCACGATCAAAGTTCAATTTAATGACTGGATGTTTTTACAAACAGATGGCGTCATGATTAATAAAGCAAAAATGACCAAGTTTGGTATCTATCTTGGTGAAGTCACCATCATGTTTCAAAAAAGGGAGAAATAATAATGCGTTTATTACTGCTTATAATTTCTAGTTTATTTATGTCATTGGCTCAAGCGGCGCCAATTTCTCATCCAGATTTCCAGTCGACAAGAGACTCGCTTGAATTAAAGGCGGCTGCGACAGCAAAATGGATGGTCTTTGTATCCGTTTATGATGCAGGACTTTATGCTAACCCTGAAGCTAAATCTAGTGATGTGCTGAATAAAGACACACCGATAACACTTGAAATACGCTACAAAGTCGGTGTTACCAAAGCGCAATTAACGGAAGCGGCAAATGTGGCATTAGAACGTCAACATTCCAAAACCACCAACAAAAAATATCAAGATTCTGTTGCTGCACTACATAAGTTTTATAAAGATGTTAAAGAAGGCGATAGGTTTAGACTTGATATCAGACCAGACTCGGGTTTATCACTCTATTTTAATGATAAATTACAGTATCAAAATCCTAGTTTAGATTTTGCTGAATATTATGTGGGACTTTGGTTGGGTGAAAATCCATTATCAGATGATGTTCGCGATGCGTTACTTAACTGGTCTAGCTAGCACTTACTTTACGTTGAACAAATCTAAGTACCGCCCCAATAATGGGTAATTTCATATAAAACTGTTCGCTGGCATCCCAGTAATCAATATGCTCTGAGACCAAGCCTTGATCATTAAAAACAACCCGACTTAAGCCGACGATCAATATTTGCTTACCTTTCAATTGCGCGTTAAACCGCCATTTAAGATAAGCAATATCATCATTTAAATAGGCTTCATCAACAGAGAATGTTGGATAATCCAAATCACTAAACATATTCTCAAAAACACGCTGGATCTTATCTAAACCTTGCACATCATTAAAAGGATCTTTGAAACGTGCATTAGATGCAAAAAAACGTTCTAAATGACCTAGATCGCCTAGGTTCATCGTTTCATATAAAGATACATAATCATTTAAAGCACGTTGATGATTAGCCATAGCAATCTACTTTCCTGTTAATTTTGTAATGAGATAAAAGTACCAGCTATAAGGTAGGCAACGCAATAACTTCAAAATATAAGTAAATCGTTTTGGAAACGTAATTTCAAAACTATCATTATCTAAACCATCAATAATTTTTTCAGCTGCTTGTTCAGCCGATATTTGTGCCGGCATTTTAAAATCGTTCTGTGCGGTTAATTCGGTAGTAACGAAACCTGGATTCACCACTCGTAGTAATACGCCTTCTTTTTTAAGCGGCATATGTAATGCTTCAGCAAAATTGATTAATGCAGCTTTTGTTGCACCATAAGGTGCGGCATCGGGCAAACCTCGATAACCTGCCACACTCGACATCAATAAGATTTGTCCTTTGCGTTGCGCTTTCATTGCAGGTAAAACACTCGCTAGGCCATTCATTACCCCCAGATAATTAACCGAATTTAATTTGTAAATTAAGTCTAAATCTAAATGGTCTGCCGGCATTGGCGTGTAAGCGCCAGCATTAAGCACGACTAATGACGGGCAACCCCATTGCGTTAAAATAGAGTCAAACACGCCAATATTGGCATCCTTGTCTGTCACATCAAGTGTTAGATAATCAATTAATGGATAGTTATCTGATAGCGCTTGCAGCTTCGGTGCCGTTCTGCCTGAGATAATGACATGCCAACCTAAATCAGCCAAAGCTGTTGCTAAGGCTTTTCCGATACCTGAGCCGCCTCCGGTAATCCATGCTAATTTGTTTGTTTCAAACGCCATCATTAAAGCTCTCTGATTGATTGACCAAACTTAAATTTATTTAAACTTGCAACAGCTTATTTATCATCTAAAAGTGGTTGTAAATAAGGCCAAATATTTTGTAGTATCAGCGGCTGACCCTCTTTATTTGGATGCAGTCCATCATCTTGCATTAAGGCTTTATCGAGTGCAACGTTTTCAAGCATAAAAGGTAAATAGGCTACGTTATATTTGTTTGCAATATTTTCGTACAACGTAAAAAACATGTCTGTATATCGTTTACCATAATTTTGTGGAATTCTATTGCCAATTAACAGTACTTTTGCCTTGGCTTTCTGGGCCTGTTCAATCATTGTTTCAAGATTGCTCGTCGTTTTCTTTAGTGGATAACCGCGCAGTGCGTCATTGGCACCAAGCTCTAAAATAATCCAATCTGGTTTATGTTCTGCTAATAACTGAGTGAAACGTGATAAACCGCCTTGCGTAGTTTCACCGCTAACGCTGGCATTGACTATTTTTATATCGGGATTAGCTGTCGAAAGCTTATTTTCTAGTAAACTAACCCACCCCGCTTCTTGTCTTAAGTTGTAGGCTGCACTGAGACTATCTCCCATAACGAGCAATGTTGATGCTAAGGTCACCTTAGTCAACAACAAGCTAATGGTCAAAACAAGTAATAATCGTCTTATAAAAAACATAATTTCCTTAAATATCGAGTGAAAAAAACATGGCTGTAAAAACTGCAATTAAAGTAAGTAATTTAACTCATACTGTTACTGCAAATACAGGTGACTTAACCATACTGAACGGAATTAACATAGACATCAAGGAAGGTGAATCAGTTGCAATTGTCGGTGCTTCTGGCTCAGGTAAGTCGACCTTACTTGGTTTATTAGCAGGATTGGATGTCAATACTTCTGGCGATATAACGCTTTATGACCAAGCATTTTCAAGCTTAGATGAAGAACAGCGCGCCTTAATGCGTGGGCAATATGTTGGATTTATTTTTCAATCGTTTCATCTTTTACCTAGCCTGCAAGCAGTTGAAAATGTCATGTTGCCCGCTGAGTTAAAAGGCGACAAAGATGCACGTAAAAAAGCAGAAGCCTTATTAGAAAAAGTCGGCTTAGCGCATCGCTTAACACATTATCCCAACCAGCTTTCTGGTGGCGAACAACAACGTGTCGCTATTGCTCGTGCCTTTGCTTCTAATCCTAAAATTCTATTTGCCGATGAACCAACAGGTAATCTGGATGAGGGAAATGGCAAGGTGATTATTGAACAACTTTTCGAACTGAATAAATCTCAAGGCACAACATTAGTGATGGTCACGCATGATAATGAATTGGCTCAGAAATGTGATCGTCAGTTAGTGATGTCTGCTGGTCAATTAGTGGAAAAAATATAATGAATTTTGCACTAAGATTATTGTTAAGAGATTTGCGTAGTGGCGATATTTTAACGCTGATTATCGCGCTGATTATCTCGGTAGGCACGGTGACTTCAATCGGTTTATTTATCGATAGATTACAACTTTCTTTCGAGCAAGAATCAGCCAGCCTATTAGCGGCTGATCGCTTGATACGTTCTGATGATGAGATTCCGCAAACATGGCATGACAAAGCCACTGCTTTATCACTACAACAGGCTGAAAACACCTCATTTAGCACGATGATATTTGCCGGTGATAATTTGCAATTAAGCCAATTGAGCGCGGTAACGGACAGTTATCCACTCAAAGGCAGTTATTTAGTAGACGATACTTTATTTGGTATCGGACAACCTTTTTCTCAACCACCCAAAAAAGGCGAGGTTTGGTTGTCATCTAGGCTTGCCAGTCTATTACATGTCAATATTGGCGATAAAGTTGAAGTCGGTGAAACGACATTAACCATTGCCAAATATTTGGTTCGTGATCCGGGTTCAAGCAGTTCAGCTTTTGCTATCGCGCCACGTGCAGTAATGAATATGGCCGATCTCGCATCGACTCAAGTCATTATTCCGGGTAGCCGAGTCCGTTATTCGCTTTTATTAGCTGGCAAACGTGATGATCTAGATGATTATGAAGCGTGGGTAACACCCCAATTAAATGATGGGCAACGCTGGCGAACACCAACCCAAAAAGGTGAACGTATTGGCGATACTATAGGAAAAGCAGAATCCTTTTTATTATTATCTGGCACGCTAGCCGTTATCTTATCTGGCATTGCAATGGCGCTCGCCTCTGCCAGGTTTGTTAAACGCCACTTAATGCAAGTAGCAATATTAAAGACTTTAGGTGCCACACCAAAGTCTTTGATTAAGTTGTTTTTTATTCAATTCATCGTTCTATTTATAATAGGCTCAGCAATTGGTTTAGCTGTCGGCTGGGGCGTGCAGGGCATTATTTCATCGCTATTAGCAGGCTTAATGTCGGCCTCCTTACCCGAACCATCGATCAGTCGTTTATGGTTAGGCGTTGCTACGGGTTTGATTTCTATGGTGGCTTTTTGCTTGCCTTTGATGCAACGTCTTATCAAAATATCGCCAATGTCAGTATTACAACCTAGCTTAAAGCTAGAGCAGAATACTTTATTCATTTATAGCATTGGTTTCATCGGTATGTATGGACTAATGTGTTTGTATACAAAGGGATTTTTATTGCCAAGCATTATGATGCTAGCGATATTAGGCATCGGCATTTTGGTCACCATCATCGGCTACCTCGTCTTTAAGTTAGGTCGTTCTTTAACATCAGGCGCTACAAGCGGTTGGCAAATTGGTTTAGCTTCGCTTTATCGAAGACTTGTGCCCAATCTTTTTCAATTATTGGTGTTTACGCTGATCATAATGCTCGGATTAATTTTAGTAGGCGTAAAAACGAGTCTATTATCTGATTGGCAAAAACAATTGCCAGATGATGCACCTAATCATTATTTATTTAACGTTCAAGCCGATCAAATAGATCAAATCAACACCGCGACGGATCAATTAAAGATTTTGAGATCTGACTGGTTTCCAATGGTGAGAGGTCGAGTCGTCTCGGTTAATGGCACATCTGTACAAACGCTTTACCCTGAAGATAAAGGTGAACCAGAAATATATGAACGAGAACTGAATCTCACTTGGTCAGCTAGCTTAGGTAAAGGCAATGATCTCGTTTCGGGTGATTTTGCAGCTAATGGTTTATCCATCGAGCAAAATGTCGCAAAAGAAGCGAATTTGAACATGGGCGATATATTAACGATTAATATTGGTGGTAATACGGTGACGTTACCTATTACGTCAATTCGTACAGTTGATTGGGGTTCAATGCAGCCTAATTTTTATCTCATTTTGCCAAAATCAGCATTACAAGATTCGCCTGCTAATTTTGTGAGTAGCGTATTTATTAGTGCTGACAGTGCTCAGGCCTTTTATAAAGCGATGTCTGAGTTTCCGACGGTTTCGATTCTTAATGTCGGCGATCTGTTAAAACAAATACAAACGATTATCGGCCAATTATCTCAGGCTATTCAACTTGTATTGCTGTGTATCTTGAGTGCGGGCGCATTGGTTTTACTTGCAAGCGTACGTTCAACCTTAGAGGAACGCTTAGAAGAAGGTGCGCTTTTACGGGTGTTAGGAGCAAGAAAAGCACTTGTACGACAAGCTTTGTTTGTAGAATTTGGCGCACTCGGGTTGTTTTCAGGGTTTATTGCAGCGGCTGGTGCAGAGGCCAGTCTCTATGGTTTGCAAGTGTTTGTATTTAAGGCACAAGCGGTATGGCATCCATTATTATGGATATTAGGTCCATTAATCGGTGTTTGTATTATTAGTGCCATTGGTCTATTTGCTAGCAGAACGGTATTAAAAGTGCCGCCTATGCATTTATTACGTGATTTTTAATCAATCGAAACAGACTTATTTCTTTTTAAACTTATTATATAAACCACCTAAAAAGGCTGTTTAGTGACTGAGTTTGTTGGAATGATTATAAATAATACAACGGGAACTTATTCAAATTTTAAATGTATACAAAATATTTTCTAGGTTCTATAATTCTATTTGCATCATATACTTAACTGCCAACCTTGGTGTGAACTAAGGAACGGAAAGCTTCAGGTCTTTAGCTTGTAATCAATAAAGATGGCTGGGTTGCATTTAAAACAGGTGAGCCTCATGCAAATAAAAATAAACACATTCCTTCAATCTAGCGCACTTATCCTCTCTTTAAGCTTACTAAGTAGCACCGTCTTCGCTGGACCCGTCGATCTTTCTCCTTGGTCGGTCAACGGCACAGGCACGTGGAACCTACAATCAGCTAATAACGCTGTTAAGCAGACAGTAAATGGTAACCCAACAGTCTTTCATAATAATCAAAATAGTCAAGGTAACGCCTTGTCAGGCCAGATTACAGTTCAAACAACCGCCGATGATGATTTTATCGGATTTGTACTGGGTTATAACGATGGCGATTTAAATAATAGCTCAGCAAATTATTTATTAATCGACTGGAAGCAAATAGATCAAAGTTTTTATGGTTTTGCACCTAAGGGCTTAGCAATCTCTCAAGTCACTGGCGCTCTAAGCGATGATTCTGGTGCTTGGTCACATAATCCATCAAATAATGTAACAGAACTTCAACGTGCAGCGACTTTGGGATCTACAGGTTGGCTAGACAATACAACGTATGATTTCGATTTGATTTTCACCGCCTCGCTTGTAGAAGTATTTGTAAACGGAAATAAAGAGCTCAGTATCACAGGTACATTTAATAACGGTTCGTTTGGTTTTTATAATTACAGCCAAGCTGACGTTTTATATGCTGGAATTCAAGAAGATATCGTTCCTCCAAGCGCTGTACCTATTCCAGCTGCAGCATTGATGTTTGCCCCAGCATTATTAGGTTTCGTAGGATTACGTCGTCTTAAAAAAACGATATAAACCTCTACTGATCAAGCTGTTGATTTGACCTGTATTCAATTCACTGATTTATAGGTTTTAAAACGAAAGCCATCTCAACCGAGGTGGCTTTTTATTTTTAAGAAAAAGCATCCTAATCAAACTGCTCTATATAAGCGAAATAAAATTAAGATGATTATGACTGTATAAACCATTTTAAACCATGCAAACTTCTTACAAAACTAGCGTTGATTACTCATAAAAGTTAGGAAAAATAAGCCAAACATCATACTATGATGGATCTCAAATCATTCTGATTCTGGGCATAAATCAAATAATTAGGAATAACATGAAAAAAATCACAGTTGATAGCAACCCAAGTGCTGCACTTTTAAAAAAAATGGGGGTTGCTCACTGGCCAACATGGCAAAAAGAAGTATCAGTATTTCCATGGGAATTTGTTACAACCGAAACAGCGCTGATTGTAGAAGGTGAATGCATCATGACACCTGCTGATGGCAGTGCCCCGACAACATTTAAAGCGGGTGATTTGGTTGTTTTTCCATTAGGTTACAAAGGTACATGGGAAGTAAAGAAAACACTTAAAAAGCGCTTCAAACACAATGGCGGTAATTTTGTTAAATGCGCCTTTAACCGCATGAAAATAATATCAAATTCGTTTAAATCCCTGTTGAAATAAGTCTACTATTAACAATAAAAATTACATTCGCCCAGCTATAATCTTTAATCGTTTTTGGTGTTTAAGTTTCATTTAAACCTCATCGATTAAAGTTTAGGGCAATGGATGTTAAATATTGTTCGAGTCCAGATATCCTTTTTACTAACGTGTTTGCGACTAATTACTCTTTTAAATGCTGTTATGGAATTACCTGATGCTTAAAGCACTTTTGCTAGATTTAGATGAAACGCTATGCGATACCGAAGGCGCAAATTTTCAGGCAAAACTTGCCATGGCAAATGATCTTGAAAAAAAGCATGGTCAAGATTTTAATGGTTTAGCTTTTGCCGATGCGTATGTTACAGGGATTTATCGTGACTGGACGGATGTTCAACGTGCACGATATATGCCGATTATAGAGCAACAAAGCGAAGAAGCATTTCGACTACAATTGATTAGTGACTTGCTCGCTGAACGAGGCATCAATAATGTTAGCCACGAAACAGCTCAAGCCTTTCAAAATAAGTTTGATAGTGATCGTCTTAAAGCATTTGATTTTTATCCTGGCATCGTAGCGTTTCTTGCTGAAGCTCGTAAGTTGTTTAGCTTAGTCGTTATCACTAATGGTCCAGAGTTTTCACAAGTTCCTAAAGTTGAACGCGTAAAGCTTGCTAAACATGTTGACCACATCATTATTGGTGGTCAAGAGCCAGAACAAAAACCCGCAACGTCTATATTCAACAAAGCGCTAAAACTAGCTAATTGCCAAGCTCATGAAGCCGTTCATATTGGTGATAGTCTTGCGACAGATATTGCTGGCGCACTTAATAGTGGAATTACTTCAGTTTGGATCCAGCATCAGCAACCACTGGATGCAGAACTTGGTATTAACCCACACCATACCGTGCTACACCCCAGTGAAATTCCTGCACTAA
The DNA here is from genome assembly GCA_011053005.1 of Methylophaga sp. Lineage (GTDB taxonomy): Bacteria > Pseudomonadota > Gammaproteobacteria > Nitrosococcales > Methylophagaceae. Next base: position 31,014 of record DRHW01000016.1, on the reverse strand, counting down.
TCTATCAATTACATCAGCAGTGAATCTTTTGTCATTTTAAACAATTACAAAGCGATAGGTCCATTTTCTTGTGAACTGAACTCCAATAATGTCTGTAAACCATGACAATGGGCGCTTTATAATTTGGTTCTTTTACATTAACTGGCAATCTCCTTAATAAGTAAATTCTTTCACTTTTACTTGTAGTTGATTAGCAAGTTCAGCAAGTTCGCCGCTCGTAAGGCTTGTTTTCTCGGTATTTTCTGTATTCTCTTCAGCAATTTGTGAAATCTGCACAATACTCTTATTGATACTTTCCGCTACAGCAGCTTGTTGCTCTGCAGCACTTGCAATTTGAGTATTCATATCTCTGATAGTTGCGATTGAAATGACAATATTTTTCAGTGATGAGCCAGCTTGTTGTGCTAAGACAACAGATTCTTTAGCTTTTATTTTACCTTCAGCCATTACATTTACAGCACTTGATGCTGATAATTGCAATCGCTCAATAATGGTTTTAATTTCTCCTGTCGCTTCTTGGCTGCGTTGAGCTAGTGTTCTCACCTCATCGGCAACTACAGCAAAACCACGACCTTTCTCCCCTGCTCTAGCGGCTTCAATGGCTGCATTGAGCGCTAGTAAATTGGTTTGTTCGGCTATGCCCGTAATAACAGTCAATACGGTTGCAATATTTTCACTTTCTTGTTTTAGTTCATTGACCGTATTAACTGCATTTTCTACTTCTCGTGCCAGCAACTCAATTCCCTCGACGGATGCAAATACGACTTTATTACCTGCATCGGCTTCGGCATCAGCCTTGTTCGAAGCTTCGGCGGCCAGTGCTGCACTTCTAGCCACCTCACTCACTGATGAAGCCATTTCTGTCATTGCTGTCGCAACCATCTCACTTTCTGAATGTTGTTTACTCACCGCACTCAAAGTTGCATCAATGACCGTTTTCAGTATTTCAGATGCAGATTGAACTTTGGTACTGCTCGTGGCCACCTGATTAAACATCGTTTGAAATGCTTCCATCATATTGTTAAAAACAATACCCATCTGGCCAATTTCAGAGTTATCTTGAATATTACTTCTAATGGTTAAATTTCGGTTATTTGCTGAATCATTCATGATTTTAGAAAACGATTGAACGGGCCCTAATATCGCCTTTGATAATAAATAAACGACAAATCCAATAAGTAACGTCAATGCTAAACCAATTAATGCTGAAAAAATCCTGACATCATTCGTCTTATCTTGTATAGCTGTTGAGATGACCGAATACAATTCTTCTATTAAAACTTCGCTCTTATGAACACTGGCTCTCATTGCCCCTTGAATGTTTTGATCTGGAGATAAACCTAGCTTTTGCTGGCCTGCTACAAATAATAAAAATTCTTTTTGGTAAACAGAAAGCGTTTGTGAAATAGACTGTTTAAGATCTGCTGATATATAACTAGATGATAAATCGGTTTCAAATTTAGTTAGATTGGTATTGAACTTATCTAAATACTTTATATCTTTACGTAACATGAAGTCTTTTTCGTTTCTTCTCAACATCAGCATATCCGCCAATAAACGATCATCTTGATCTGAGACCAGAGTCTCTACTTCATGAACTGATTTTCTCAAATTGCCATATAGCCCAAGCTCGGGGCTTAGACCGATTTGTTGTGAAGTTAAAGCATAGCTGTGGAAGTTGCTTTCATAGGTAGATAAAGCTTCTTTGAGCGAACGGACACTTTCTGAAGACATATCAACTTGTTCTAAACGTATTGTAAAGTCATCAAGAAGTTTGCCTAAAACCTGATTATTCTTATCAAATTCTGCTAGATACTTTGGATCCTGCCTGAGGATAAAGTCTTTTTCATTTCGCCTTAACATCAGCATAGCTGATTTGATTTTTTCTAGTGTTTGATGTTGTTCCTCAAGTTGTAAGAGGGTTTTAATATTCACTTGACTAACAATATTTGTTATGACCATTGCAAGAATGACTAGGCATAAGAGTATGCTAAATCGCTTTTTGAGAGTCATAATATTCCCCTTTAGTATCTGATGGAATGTCAGCAATGAGACTTATAGGCAATAGATGTAGCCTAAATTTATAATTCTAAAGATAGTATACGCACATTAGTAATCCATCTACCTTAAAGTAAGTTTTTTGTTTCATTTGGAAAGCAGATAAGCAACAACCTGATCAGACAACACCAAAATATTTATAGCAAGGAGACCACATCATTATATTTACCTTGCTTTATTTTAAAGCTCACGTCATTCGATTTATTTGACTTAATAAACGATGCGACATTAAAACGCTATATTCAAACGCTATATTCAAATGCTATATTCAAATGCTATTAAATAAGCAATTCCCTCCTTTCCTTATTAGCTATTTATTCATATCACATGTTCTTACATCCTAACCATATACCACGTTAATTCATAAGCCACATCACATTTAAAATCCACTGACCTAATCAAGTCTACTTACTGCTTAATCGTATATTTTTCCGTCATTATTCATATTTAGCATCCAGTCATTAATCATTCCTATTTATATTGACTTGAGCTCTTTGATTGCTTAGCTTCTGACACTAATTTGTCACATCTCTACTATATGATGCTTCTAGATTGCACTTGATTAATACGTTTTAAGGAGATCACTGCAATACCATTAGCTATAACTAATTCTGATAAAAAATTAACTTACTTCTATGCACTATTCTAAACATTCAAATCAGCCTTTAAATCTGCTGATTTTAAACGTCTCAAAAGGATGATGATAATGACCTATCACAAACTATTATTTGCTGTTTCGACAGTATTATTGACCATGAATAGCGTGCATGCTGCTGGCACGCCTAATTTAAACACCTACTCTGTCAGCGCCATCTATGATTTAGATATCTTAAATGGTACTAACGGCGGTATTTCTGGCTTAGAAGCTTCTGCAGTAACTTATGCTGCAGACCGTAATTCACTCTTTATTGTAGGTGATGAAGGTACGGGGGTAGTTGAAACATCACTAACGGGTCAAACCTTAGGCTACATGAATTTTAATTGGGATGGGACAGGTAGTACGAAACATGACACGGAAGGATTAACCTATATTGGCAACGGTAAGTTAGTCGTCAGTGAAGAACGTTTACAAGATGCTTACCAGTTTGATTATCAAGATAAAGGAACCGCGACATTAGCAGATAACTTCGTATCGATGAGCAATACAGAAGTTAAAAATAGTGGCATCGAAGGTATCAGTTATGATCAACGTAATGGTAGTTTTGTCACTATCAAACAAGACTCTCCAGAAGCGGTATATTCTGGAACATTATCGTTTTCAGCGGCGACAGGTGGTTTACCTTCAGACTTACCTAAACAAGGTCAATCGCCGAACGGAGGTGGCACATCAACAATGTTAGAAGCGTTTGATCCTACAGCATTGGGCTTATCAACACTTTCAGATGTACAAACATTAGGTATTTTAGACAGTGATGATTTATTAATATTGAGCCTAGGATCACGCAAATTAGTGACCGTAGATCGTTCTGGTCATTTATTAAGTAGCCTTGATTTATCAATGATATTGGCTAATAACGGTATCGAAGGCGTTACTATTGATGCCAATGGCACCATTTATTTAGTAGCAGAACAGCTTCAAGATGAGTTTGCTTTAGGCGGTGACATGTCTAAGTTAATCGTGCTTTCTTCGAACATCAGTGCTGTACCTATTCCAGCGGCTGCTTTTTTATTCACACCCGCATTAGTAGGTTTTATGGGATTACGTCGTAAAACAAAGACTGTTTAGTTCAAGACGTTCAACGTCATTGTCATTTAACTTAGCCCACAAAAAAAGCCATCTCATTTGAGATGGCTTTTTTCTTTATCTTGTGTCTGAAACGTTAATTTATGAACGTCTTACAGCTCGCTTTTCTAAAGCTTCGATTCTTGCCTCAATTGGCGGATGTGATGAAAATAAAGACATAACACCACCTTTATCACTAATGCCAAAAGCCGCCATTTGTTCTGGTAATGCTACTGTTTCTTTTACCTGACCAAGACGCTTAAGCGCATTGATCATATTTTGATGTCCAGCTAAATCAGCACCACCCGTATCGGCAATAAACTCACGTTTTCGTGAGAAGTACATGACGATAATCGATGCTAATACCGATAAAATGACTTGCGATACGAGTACCGTCACAAAATAACCGATGCCATGACCGCTCTCATTTTTTAAGATTGCACGGTCAACAACGTGACCGACAATGCGTGATAAGAACACAACAAACGTATTTACGACACCTTGAATCAATGCCAAGGTGACCATATCACCATTAGCAATATGACTCATTTCATGACCGACAACCGCTTCAATTTCGCCTTGTGCCATGTTATCTAATAAGCCTTGTGATACCGCCATAAGCGCTGAGTTTTTAGTCGCGCCCGTTGCAAAAGCATTCATCTCATGTGCTGGGAAAATCGCAACTTCAGGCATTTTAATACCAACAATTTTTGCTTGTTTTTCAACGGTACTGATTAACCATTTCTCCATATTTGTTGATGGATTTTTAATGACAACCGCTCCCGTCATTTGTTTCGCCATCCATTTTGACATCAATAAGGAAATAAATGAGCCACCAAAACCGATCACTCCAGAAAGTATAACTAATGACTGAATATTAAGATCCGAACCATTTTCAGCCAAGATACTATCAACCCCGAGTATTCTTAACGTAATGCTTAATACCACCATAATGGCAATATTGGTCATAATAAATAACATTATTCGTTTCATTATTGTTCCTATTTAAAATTTAAAAGTTTTGAAGCAGATAGACTTTTTGAAATAAACAACTAACCCACTATTTTATAGTAATGACGGGATTGCACAACTTAAAAAATGCTCTTTTTCAGTAGATAATAATCAGATTTTTGACTGTTAGTAGCATCAAAAATATCCATCATTAATAACTTTTTTTGTGCTAACGTTCTATAAAAAATAACCTTCTTTAAAATTCTTCTGATTATTAGCATGTAATACTAAGATAAAGATTTAACAAGGTATAATTCACTCACAAAACCAGCATCCATCCTTTGACAAAAATTCGAGTACCAATGCCACAAGAAAATAGTTACGAGTTAAAAGGCCTAATCAAACAAGCTTTTGCTTATAAAAAGCATTTATTTAAAGCTAATTTAATCGCATTATTAGCAACCATTTGTGCTGTGCCAGTTCCCCTGCTATTACCACTCATTGTTGATGAAGTATTACTCGACAAGCCGGATGCAACGATTCATTTTATTGAAAAACTGACACCTGAAATATGGCATGGTCCCGTTTTATATGTATTGGCCATATTATTGGTAACCTTAGTTTTACGCATTGCGTCGGTGTTATTAAATGTCGTTCAATCTCGTTATTTCACATTAATTGCCAAACGTATTACCTTCCGCATTCGCCGTCGTTTGATTCGTCGTTTAGGCACAATTGCAATTAGTGAATATGAAACCCGTGGCAGTGCAGGAATTGCCTCTCATTTTGTAACTGATATCGAAGTTATTGATAATTTTATTGGTAATACAATTAGTCGTTCTATTGTGGCAACTTTAAGTATTGTTGGCACCGCCATTATTTTATTATTTCTGCATTGGCAATTAGCATTACTTATATTATTCTTAAATCCACTGGTTATTTACTTCACTACTGTTGTAGGTAAGCGTGTTAAAGAGCTGAAAAAAAACGAAAATTCTGCTTTTGAAATATTCCAGCAAAGCCTGACTGAAACCTTAGATGCTGTTCAACAAGTACGTACCGCTAATCGTGAAAATTATTATTTAAGCCGTGTGATTAGTAAGGCGCGTCTCCTTAGAAATCATGCATCTGAATTCACATGGAAAAGTGATGCCGCCAACCGTTTGTCATTTGTAATCTTCTTATTTGGCTTTGATATTTTTAGAGCGGTTGCCATGTTGATGGTAGTCTATTCTGATCTCACTATAGGTCAAATGTTTGCTGTATTTGGCTATCTTTGGTTCATGATGGGGCCAGTGCAAGAAATTCTTAATATTCAATATTCGTTTTATTCAGCTAGTGCTGCAGTAACGCGTCTTAATAGCTTGTTTTCAATGAAACAAGAACAGCATTATCCAAGTAACATTAATCCATTTGAAGCCGGCAAACCTTCTAGTATTCGTATTGAGGATATTCATTTTCGCTATGGAGATAATACTAAGGTGCTTAATGGTGTTTCACTCAATATCAAAGCCGGTGAAAAAATAGCCTTAGTTGGTGCCAGTGGTGCCGGAAAATCGACCTTGGTCAATGTATTATTAGGTTTGTATCCTGCCGACAAAGGCATGGTATTTTTTAATGAGATCCCCGTCAGCGAAATTGGCTTAGCCACTGTACGTGAACATGTTGCCACGGTGTTACAAAGCCCAGCTTTATTCAATGATAGTATTCGGCAAAACATTACCATGGGACGTAACTATGACGATGAGGCGGTCTGGCATGCAATTAATATAGCTCAGTTAGAAAGTGTTATTGAAGCGATGCCAAAACAACTTGATACGATTATTGGCCGTGATGGGGTAAAGTTATCAGGTGGTCAACGACAACGTTTAGCAATAGCTCGAATGGTATTGATTAATCCTAGTGTCGTAGTACTCGATGAAGCAACATCTTCATTAGATAGCGATACTGAATATCAATTACATACCGCACTTGAAAGCTATTTAGAAAATCGTACAACAATTATCATTGCACATCGCCTAAGCGCGGTTAAACAAGCTGATAGGATCGTTGTATTTGATGGCGGTGAAATCATTATGGATGGTGATCATGATTCATTAATCGACCAAGAAGGCTTATATAAAACCCTTTATGCTAAGCAAGTGTAATTACCTGACAAAATAAAAGAGCAACGAAAATAAGCATTCTATTTTCGTTGCTCTAATTCTAATTAGACTTAATTCATGCGATTGACTGCACTAATCAATGCTTTAATGGATGCGGTGATAATACTTGGATCGATACCCACACCATATACTTCTTTAATCGCCTGATCATTGGGATCAGTAATTTGGATAAATGCACACGCATTGGCATCCGATCCCATTACCGTTGAGTTCATTGAGCGTTCTTCATAATTTCGAACATTAACGCTAAAACCAATTGTTTTAAAAGCTTGAACGCTGGCATCAATAGGCCCGTTACCCTGACCTTTTAAGCTATGTGATTCGCCATTAATATCAACATTCAAATCAATGCCCTGCTTACCGTCTTCATCATAAAGACGATGTGACTTATAGCTTATCGTAGTGCCTACAACATTATCTAAATAGGTGGTCGAAAAAAGCTGCCAAATATCAGCAGCAATTATTTCACCATCATTACTGTCCGTATGTTGTTGGACAATACCAGCAAATTCAACTTGTAAACGACGCGGCATCACAACGCCATATTCTGACTCCATTAAATAAGCAATACCCCCTTTGCCTGATTGGCTATTTACGCGAATCACGGAATCATAACTTCGCCCAACATCTTTAGGATCGATCGGCAAATATGGCACAGCCCAAATAGCATCGTCCTTTTGCACTGCTAAGCCTTTTTTAATCGCATCTTGATGCGAGCCTGAAAACGCAGTGAACACTAAATCGCCGACATAAGGATGCCGAGGATGAATAGGCAATTGTGTACATTCTTCAACCGTTCGACCAATCGCATCAATATCCGAAAAATCCAAGCCAGGCGATACACCTTGTGTATATAAATTTAAAGCAAGTGTAACAATATCTACATTACCTGTCCGTTCACCATGACCAAACATACAGCCTTCTACGCGATCAGCACCTGCCATTAATGCTAACTCAGCTGCAGCAACGGCTGTACCACGATCATTATGCGGATGTAAGCTCAAAATAACGCTATCTCGACGATCAAGATGACGATGCATCCATTCAATTTGATCTGCATAAACATTAGGTGTTGCCACTTCTACTGTTGCAGGTAAATTAAGGATGACTTTATTATCTGACGTCGCACCCCAGGCTTCTGTTACTGCATTACAGATTTCTAAAGCAAAATCTAATTCAGTTGCCGTAAAGGTTTCTGGACTATATTCAAGTGTCCATTGTGTTTCAGGTTGTTTAGCTGCTAATGATTTGACTAGCTGTACCGAAGACACCGCCATATTAATCACTTCATCTTTACTCATGCCAAAAACAACGTCACGAAACGGTTTTGAAGTCGCATTATAAATGTGCACTATGGCTTTTTTAGCACCTTTAAGTGATTCCATCGTACGAATAATTAAATGTTCACGCGCCTGCGTTAAGACTTCAATAGTCACATCCTCTGGAATGTGGTCATCTTCAATTAGCGAGCGTACAAAATCAAAATCAGTTTTCGATGCAGCAGGAAATGCCACTTCGATTTCTTTAAAGCCAATTTCGCATAACATCGTGAACATTTGCATTTTACGTTGTGCATTCATCGGTTCAAAAAGCGACTGGTTGCCATCACGTAGATCGGTACTCATCCAAATGGGTGGTGAAGTTATGGTTTTTGTAGGCCATTGGCGATCGTTTAATTTTATCACTGGAAATGGCTGATATTTAGTAGATGGATCCTGCAACATAACGGTATTACTCCTAGTACTTTTGTGTGAATGTTATGTGACAAATTGTACGCAAATCATGTTAGCAGGTGCTTGCGTTTTACTATCTAAAAAACACAAATACAGCAATATAATTGCTACATTTACTATATTAATGGCATAATTATTCAATAATATGAGATGGAGTGATTTTATGGAATTAGACAATTACGATGTGCAGATTTTGAACATCTTGCAAAATGAAGGTCGTATCAGTAATCAAGATTTAGCTGACCGTATTCGGCTATCAGCCTCTCCTTGTCTTCGGCGGGTTCGTGCACTTGAAGAAGCTGGCGTTATTACTGCTTATCGAGCCTTTATAGATGCCAAAAAATTAGGTTTATCATTAATGGCGTTAATACATATTTCTATGGATCAACACACACAAGAGCGATTCACTCGTTTTGAAGCGGATATTAGTGAAATACCTGAGGTTTTAGAGTGTTTATTGATAACAGGACAAGATGCAGATTATCAGCTTAAAGTCATCGTTAAAGATATGGATGCGTATCAGGAATTATTATTAAATCGAGTGACGCATATCACTGGTGTGACGGGTGTGCGTTCTAGTTTTGTATTGCGTAAAGTAATAGATAAAAGCGCATTGCCAATATCTTCGTAGGCAATTTAAGTATTTACCTTTTAAAAAATAAGACAAAATAGATTTTGCCACTCCACTCCTCTGATGCAGTCAGACATCAGAAGAAACGGGCTTTATGAGTGTAAATTAACTAATATTAAATTTGATGAACTTAATAAATATAGATACAGAAAAAAATTTATGTACGTGTCATTTCTGGATAATCCTTGCTCAATAACGCAATAGATAGTTTTGAAAGAGAGCTCAGTTCCGAACCATTTTCAATGCTATATGTGATAATCATTTGTTTCATACTTCTTGCCCAAAATGCTTTCAAGTGTTTCGCTATACGCCCAGCTGCTTCCTCAGCCGTGTAATGCTGATTATTCATAGAAATTTGATTGACCATTGAAATTAATGTATCAAGTTGATTTTTGCTCATTTCGTCTTATCCTAAACATTCTATCAAAGCATCTTCAGCTTTAACTGCTGTAGAAGGGTTGTTATAAATTATATGGCGTCCATTACGTGCAAAACCTACTAACATCAGCCCAGCTTGTCGTGCTTGCTCAATAGCTAATAACGTGGGAGCAGAAACAGCAACAAGACAGCCGATGCCAATACTGCAACACTTTTGAACCATTTCGTAACTTGCTCTACTTGTGACTAAAGCAAAGCCTTGATCACTAGTAAGTTCTTTTTTAACTATGGCGCCAATTAGCTTATCCAATGCGTTATGACGACCAACATCTTCACGAACTAACACTATGTTGCCATCGATATCACACCATGCAGCTGCGTGAGTTGCCCCAGTTGCTTGTTGTAATAACTGGTAACTAGGCAAAAGTGTCAATGCTTTTTGTATAATAGTGTCCTTAACGTCAATCGCTTTAACCGATGAAATAGGTCTGATAGCATCTTTCAATGATTCCGTGCCACATAATCCACAACCTGTACGTCCCGTCATATTACGACGACGAGTTTGCAAGTCCGCCAATCTAGCCTCGCTAATTTGCAACTGTACAGAAAACCCCATTTCATCTTCTTTGATACACGTGATATCAGTAATTTCATCGGCATTCTTTACAATGCCTTCACTAAGACTAAACCCTAATGCAAAGTCTTCTAAATCAGTTGGGCTGGTCATCATCACTGCATGAGATACACAGTTATAAACCAAAGCGACCGGCACTTCTAAAGCAATATCATCAACTTTAAATTGAGTGCCATCACAACCCGCTTGTCTAACATCTACATTCGATTTTTGACTCGCAGTATTTGCCAATCCGACATCGATCATTGAAAACCTACATCAACCTTTTCTTCTTTTTTTTCTTTCAATAAGCCAAGTTGTAACTCATCAAATATATGGAAACCATTTTGCCATTCAGAAGGTTGCGTCACCGGTTCGACTTGTACAGCCGTCACCTTATATTCAGGACAGTTTGTTGCCCAATCCGAACTATCAGTCGTAACGACATTGGCACCGGTGCTAGGATGATGGAAGGTCGTGTATACCACACCAGGAATCATTCGATCGCTAACAATAGCTCTTAATACTATTTGGCCTGTACGACTTGTAATTCCGACCCAATCATTATCTTTAATACCACGTAATTCTGCATCAGAAGGATGAAGCTCTAATACATCCTCGGCATGCCATTCTTGGTTTTTAGTACGACGAGTTTGAGCACCTACATTATATTGCGATAAGATCCGTCCTGTTGTCAGAACAAGAGGAAAACGACGCGAAGTTCGCTCTTGCGTTTCAATGTATTCACTAAGCACGAATCGACCTAAACCAATTGGGAAATCATCAACGTGCATCGTTGGCATACCGTGAGGATTTTCTTCATTACAAGGCCATTGAATACTGCCACGTTCATCTAACAAGTCATAGCTTAAGCCAGAAAATGTAGGAGTAAGAAGCGCAATCTCATCCATTATTTCTGATGGATGATTGTAGTGCATAGGATGACCTAATGCATTTGCAAGCTCCATCGTGATTTCCCAGTCTTCTTTACCTGCCACTGGCGGCATAACTTTGCGAACGCGATTGATCCGACGCTCAGCATTAGTAAATGTGCCGTTTTTCTCTAAGAAAGTAGACCCAGGTAATAATACATGGGCAAATTTCGCCGTTTCGTTCAAGAATATATCCTGAACAATTAAACAATCCAATGATTTAAGCGCCGCTTCAACATGTTGTACGTCAGGGTCAGATTGTGCAATATCTTCACCTTGAATATACAATGCTTTGAAGTTTCCCGCTATCGCCGAATCAAACATATTAGGAATACGTAGACCCGGTTCATCATCAAGCTCTACTCCCCACATTTTTTCAAATTTTGCACGAGTATTCGCATCTGAAACATGCTGGTAACCTGGTAGTTCATGAGGGAAAGAGCCCATATCACATGCCCCTTGAACGTTGTTTTGTCCACGTAGTGGATTAACACCACCACCTTCTTTACCTATGTTACCCGTTACCATTGCTAAGTTTGCTATACCAATAACCATTGTTGAACCTTGGCTATGTTCTGTCACACCTAAACCATAGTAAATGGCTGCATTATTTGCATTAGCATAAGCACGAGCGGCTTTTTCTATATCGGCTGCAGGCACGCCTGTGATTGTTTCTGCATGTTCTGCTGAATGGCGTGGTTCAAGAATAAATTCACGCCAAGTATTATATTCTTTTGTATCACAACGTTTTTCGATAAAGGCTTTATCTTCAAGACCTTCTTTGACGATAACATGTGCTAACGCATTTATTAATGCAACGTTAGTACCTGGTTTTAATGGTAAATGCAGCGAATTTTTTAAATGTGGCGTATTTAATATATCAATATGTCTTGGATCAGCAACAATTAACTCTGCACCTTGACGTAAACGTTTTCTCATCAATGAGGCAAAAACGGGATGAGCATCAGTTGGATTAGCACCAATAATTAAAATATTATCGGATTTCATTACCGAATCAAATTCTTGTGTACCAGCTGATTCACCTAATGTAGCTTTAAGACCATAGCCCGTTGGTGAGTGACAAACACGCGCACAGGTATCAGTATTATTATTACCAAAAGCAGCACGTACTAATTTTTGTACTAAATAAGTTTCTTCGTTGGTACAACGAGAAGAAGTGATACCACCGATACTTTCACGACCATATTGTGTTTGAACTTCTCTTAAGCGTTTTGCTGAAAAGGCAATCGCTTCTTCCCAACTTACTTCGCGCCATGGATCGGTGATCGCATCACGAATCATAGGATGTTTAATTCTGTCTTTGTGTGTTGCATAACCAAAAGCAAAACGACCTTTAACACAAGAATGACCATGATTAGCAGAGCCACCTTTATAAGGAACCATGCGAATAACTTGGTCACCTTTCATTTCTGCTTTGAATGAACAACCCACACCACAATAAGCACATGTCGTGACAATACTGTGTTCAGGTTGCCCCATTTCAATAACGCTTTTTTCCATCAACGTAGAGGTTGGACAAGCTTGTACACAAGCACCACAGGATACACAGTCAGAATCCATAAACGAGGTATCTTTACCAACAGAAACCTTTGAATCAAAACCACGACCTTCAATAGTTAAGGCAAAAGTACCTTGCACTTCTTCACAGGCACGTACGCATCGTGAGCAAACAATACATTTAGTAGAATCAAAACTAAAATAAGGGTTCGAATTATCTTTTTCACTCACTAAATGGTTTGCACCATCAAAGCCGTAACGAACATCCCTTAAACCGACAGCACCTGCCATATCCTGTAATTCACAATCACCATTTGCCGGGCAAGTCAGACAGTCTAAAGGATGATCTGAAATATATAATTCCATGATATTGCGGCGTAATTTAGCAAGCTTGCCATTTTGTGTCGTAACTTTCATGCCTTCTGCTACTGGGGTCGTACAAGAAGCAGGTGTACCACGTCGCCCTTCTATTTCTACAGCACATAATCGACAAGAGCCGAAGGCTTCTAAATTGTCAGATGCACATAATTTGGGAATATTGATATCGACCATTGCTGCAGCACGAAATACAGAAGTGCCCTCTGGCGCAGTAATTTCAACACCATCAATTTCCAACGTCACCAGTGTTGTAGAAAGACTGACTGGCGTTCCATAATCTTTATTAGGATTAAAATATTGTATGTTCATAGCTGTACCTCTTTGCTAATTGACTTAGCGCGTAGATCTTCAGGAAAATATTTCATAACACTGCCAACGGGGTATGGTGTCATACCGCCCATTGCACATAGAGAGCCATCAAGCATTGTTTCACAAAGATCGCCAAGTAATTCAAGATTTTTTTCAGCATCATCACCCGCTCGGATCTTATCGATAACTTCAACACCACGGACAGAACCGATTCGACATGGCGTGCATTTACCGCAAGATTCAACCGCACAAAACTCCATTGAAAATCGTGCTTGTTCTCCCATATCAACGGTTTCATCAAACATAACGATTCCACCATGGCCTAACACAGCACCTACAGCAGCAAACTCTTCGTAATCAACTAAAGTATCCCACTGGCTTTCAGGGAGATAAGCGCCTAGTGGTCCACCCACTTGAACTGCGCGCAATTTGCGTCCAGAGTATGTCCCTTGGCCAAACTCTTCCATTATCTCGCGAAGCGAAACACCAAACGCCATTTCAATTAAACCGCCTTGTTTTACATTACCTGCTAGCTGAAGAGGTAATGTGCCGCGTGAACGTCCCATTCCATAATCTGCATACGCCTTGCCACCTTTATCAAGAATGAAAGGAATAGCTGCGAATGACAACACGTTATTAACAACAGTAGGTTGTTTAAATAAACCTACAATCGCCGGTAATGGTGGCTTAGCACGAACTAAACCGCGTTTACCTTCTAAACTTTCTAATAATGATGTTTCTTCACCACAAATATAAGCGCCAGCACCCAGCCTTACTTCTAAATTAAACGTACGGCCGCTACCTAGGATATTTTCACCTAAATAACCTGCTTGCTCTGCACGAGATATTGCTTCATTCATAATCCGATGAGCAACGGGATATTCAGAACGCAGATAAATGTAACCTTCGGTCGCTCCGACAGCTAGTCCAGCAATCGTCATCCCTTCGATCAACATATATGGATCACATTCCATCACTAAACGATCAGCAAAAGTTCCGGAGTCACCCTCATCAGCATTACAAACAATGTATTTTTGTTCCGCAGCTACATCTAATACTGTTTGCCATTTGATTCCTGTTGGGAATGCCGCGCCACCTCGACCACGCAGACCCGAATCTTTTACTTCATCTACAATTTGCTGACCGCTAGACTTTAAAGCATTTTTTAAACCTTTAAAGCCATCAAGCGATGTGTAATCAGCAATAGATAGGGGATCGGTTATTCCAGAACGTGCAAAGGTAAGACGTTGTTGTTTTTTGAAAAAAGGGATTTCTTCAGTTAAACCGAGGGCAAGAGGATGCTGCTGGCTGCCCGTTAACAGTCCTGACTCAAATAATGAAGCAACATCTTGTGCTTCAACTGGACCATAAGCCATACGTCCATTAGATGTTTCAATTTCAACCAAGGGTTCTAGCCAAAACATACCACGGCTACCGTTTCTAACGATTTCTATCGTCGAATTATGCTTTTCAGCTTCAGCCACAAAAATAGAAACTAACTTATCAGCACCCATAGAAAGTGCAGTTGTGTCACAAGGAATAAAGATACGTGTGGTCATTTTTAAGCGCTCACTGATTTAGCTGAATATTCTTCAAGTAGACGATCAAACTTATCTACAGTAGTTCGACCATGAATATCATCATTAATTCGAACTGAAGGACCATTTGCACAATTTCCTAAGCAATAAACAGCATCTAAAGAAAATTTACGATCACTCGTTGTATGGTGAAAATCAATACCAAGTTTTGTTTTTGCATGAGCTTCTAGTGATCTGCTGCCCAATGATTGACAAGCTTCGGCTCGGCACAATTCAATAGTATGATTACCTGGCTGCGATGTTCTAAAATGATGATAAAAGCTAATCACACCGTCAATTTCAGCTTTGGTTTGTTTAAGCGATTTGGCAATAATGCCAACTGCTGACTCAGGAATAAAACCAAATTGTTCTTGAATTGCATGCAATATCGGCAACAACGCGCCCGGCTTATGTTTTAGTCCATCAACTATATCAGTAATCGATAAGGGCTCTTGTATCGTCATTCTTTACCTCGTATTTAATATGCATAAATAATTAAATTTATGATGTCTTAACTTACTACCAGCAATTTATCACATACTAATTTATTACCACATGCTTACTAATTGCGATAAATATTCAACCTTAATCCATGTTTATGTTTATTGTAAAGAACATAATCAATTTCACTCAATAAATAATTTAAAAACAATAACCTACAATTATTAATTAAATCATATACTGAAGCATACGCTCGCTTTAATATAAGCATATCACTTTCCCTTGAGTGTTCATAATCGAAACAAGAGCATATTCTGATGCAATGCTTACATAAAATTAATCGTATGTAATCGTCATTACATCTGGGTATTGATATTGATAATTTAACTGTTCAATACTTTTTTTGTTACTCACAATTTTATGAGTATTCCTATCCGACTCACGATCATACTCTGGTTCAGATAGATTTAGTAAGTATCTGGCATGACTATAAAATTTACGCTTTGTTGGATGAGTTGAAGCGCAACCATTAAAGATTTCACCCCATGCTTTTTGTTTAATAATCGCATTAATAATGCCGATACAATCATCACGGTGAATAAGGTTAACTGGCGCATCTGGCTGCTGCACAACTTTGCCATTCTTAAAAAAATTCCCAGGATGACGTGAATACCCAATTAAACCACTCAGTCGTAGAATAGTTGTTTCAAAGTGAGTATTCGATGTAAACATTTGCTCTATTTGGTATAAAGTACTGTGAGTCGACTCCAATCCATTGTCCTCTTCAACCACCCCTCTCACAGACTGATAAACAGACGATGAACTGACAAACAATACATTTTTGATCGTCGATTGTTCTATATATTTAATTAGTTGAGCAAAACTGTCACTGTTTTTCGATGTGATATTGATAATCAATAGATCGGCAGACAAAAAAACATTAATATTATCAAGTAGCTTATCTATATCAATAAGATAGGGTAAAAATAAGCCATTGGCGAATGTCGCTATCTTATCAACTGAACGCGTTGACAAATTAATTGTGTGACCGTGGGTTATCAAATCATTGGCTAACGGTAAACCTAACCAACCACTTCCTAATATACTAATCTTCATTCTCTTATTTCTTCCCAACCTAAACTTGATAGGTATTTTTATTCAATTAAATGTAAATTATATTAGCTCTCAGTGGTGCTAATCTATTGATCAATTTATTCTGTATTCGATGAGAAATTTTTTGTTCATTCATCGCATTGATCAATAAATTGACTACATGATTAAAATCTTTTTCAGTGATATGCATTCCAGTATGAATATCAATCATACTGTCGCCCGTATAAGCGCACGGTCCATCAGTGATGGCACATAGATGTTGTGTTAATTGATTACGGAATCGGCTAATACTTGCATCTTTGAAATAATGGAAGACTTGTTTGTCTTCACCAATTTGTTTAATAAATGCAGTAACGATACCATTAACGCCTGCTTCACCACCCAATTTCTCATACAGAGTTTCTTGATTGGTATGTGTTGCACATCCGAATAGCAATGCCAAGACACAGATAGTTACTAAAAATTTATGCATTAATTGAAACACTAAAAATATCCCATCAACGCAAAATAAGGACCTTTTTGATTTTCATTACCTGCAATTGATCCCAAATCAAGCCATGCAGCGGTTATACTCAGCGACTTATTCGGCATCCAGGCCACAAAGATATCTGACCAGTTATCCTCTTTAATACCCAAGTTATCTGGTTTTTGTCGATACTCAATTCCCACAGCAAGTTCTCTACTCAAAAAAAGTGCTGTTGATGCTTCCCATTGAAGTCGTGTTTGTTGATTTGGGCCACCGAAACCTAATAAGCCAATTTCATTGGCTTGAGTGTGACGTGCAGTCACATTCCAGAATAAGTTATAACCGGCAACCGCGCCCAAATGAAGTTTACTCGCAGCTACATACCAATCAACACCCGTTGTGTCTTTTGCACCCAGTGACTGTGCAATGGCAGTATCGTTTAGATGTTTATATTGCATGCCTAAACTCACCATAGGCCATTTACTGTAAACGAGATCACCATAAAGTCGTGCCTTAATGCCGATAATATTTTGGTCAATACTTGTATCCAAAGCATTAACTCTAAAATTCTGTTGTGCAGCAGATAGTTCAATACGATCGTAAAGGTTTAGTTGAGCACCGCATGACCTCAACCTAAAATCGCTGAGTTGAGCTTGGCTACAAAAAGCATTGGCAGCAATTTCATCTTGCGAAGCATAGCCTGCTAATTGAGCCCATGGCACTAAACCGCCGCCACCTGAGCCTTCGATCTGCGACACGCCTGGCGTTGCTAATAATTTTCCATCAGCAGCAAATAATGGCGTTGCTACAAATATAAATACTAATGTTGCTAATCTAGATATTATTTTTATAATAACTCCCAAGCCATTCTACAAAACTATTTGCTGATAGCGGTTTACTTAAAAAATATCCTTGAATATGATCGCATCCCATCGTTCTCAGTATATCTAAGCTTCCATTATTTTCAAGACCTTCGGCAACAACAGATAAGCCTAAACGATGGCCCAATGTAATCGTTGAACTCACTATAATTTGATCGCTTTCTGAACTAGCAAGTTGCATAATGAAGCTTTTATCTATTTTAAGCTCATCTACTGGTAATTGTTTTAATTTTGCTAATGAAGATTGACCAATTCCATAATCATCGACCGAAATGGTATAGCCCTTTTCTTTTAATTCCAGAAGCAATGCAACCGCTTGTACTTCATCTTGCATAAGATCACGTTCAGTCACCTCTAGCGTAATATATTCAGGTGATATGTTATGTTTCACCGCGGCATTATTTAAGTTCATCTGGAAATCAGGATGACTAATATCTTGCGCGGAAATATTAATTGCAGCATCAATAAATAATCCATTTTTCTGCCAATTACTTAATTGTTCAAGAACCGTATCAATAACCCAACTCGTTAAGTCAAAAATTATCCCTGTTTGCTCAGCATAACTAATAAAAACTTCTGGAGAAACAAAGCCCAATTCGGGATGCTTCCAGCGAATTAATGCCTCAACTTTATCTATTTCTCCCGTTTTCAAGTTAAGTTTAGGCTGATAATTCATGTAAAGCTGTCCATCGGCTTTTGTCAAAGCGAGTCTTAAGGCTTCTATGATTGTTAGATGTTCTTGCCGAGCTTCTTCTTCCCCCGAATGATAATAACGAACCGGAGTGTTATCTTTAGCAGCATAATCAAGCGCAATCATCGCCCGACGAAAAACAGCGGCAGCATCACTGCCATCTTGTGGATAAATCGCAATACCCGCCCAAAACTTTAAATTAAGCGTTAGAGAATCAACATCCAAGGGCTTAGCTAGATCACTGATAAACTCTTGTACATATCGATCAATATGAACATCTTCTGTCAGTGGAATCAGCGATAAAAAAACATCTCCATCCAATCGAGCATGTTGTACATCGTTACCATTAATACCGATTAATCGTTGAGCAAGCATTTGTAAGCAACGGTCCCCAACCTGCACACCTAAAATATCATTGAGATTGCTAAAACCACGTATATCAATCGTAATTAAGACATGTCGTTGCTCATTAATTAAGGTTTTGTTGATAATTTGTCTAAATGTGTGGCGGTTATATAAACCTGTCAGCGTATCGTGTTGTGATTGATAAATAATTTTTTGCTCACGTGCATCTAAGGCATTCCCCATTTCAGTAAAGGCTTCGAATAATACCGCCACCTCTTGGCTAATGTTTTGATTGGGAACAACATGAGCATATTGGCCCTTAGAAAAAGCTTTTGATTGTTCAACTAATTGCAATAAAGGCTTGGTTAAATTTTTAGCAAATATACGACTCAGTAAAATAGCGATAAGCATTATTAAACAAGCTATAACGATGGTTGATGACAATAAACGATCATGTTCTTGATAAATCGTTGACAATTCAGCGGTTAAAAATAGTTTAACTGGATGTTTTTTTGTCGTTTCAAGTTCAAATTGACGACTGTCAAAAGCTGATCTACTGCCCAGTAACCAAGGTAACATTTTTGATGTTAGATAATCTGGCGTGAGTGTTTCATTCGTTAGTTCCATCGAAGTCGTGATGACCTCGCCCGCACTATTAAAAAAGCTAACATCAAGTCCTGTGAGTCTTTTCAGTTCATCTGCAATATCGTAATCAATTTCAAAACCGACAATGGCATAAGCGACGGTTCTAGGTGCTTTGACAGGCAAAGCGAGTAATTGATAAAGCGTGTTTTGCAGTATCATAAAATGCGTAGTGCCGGGTTCTAATAACAATATCCCTAACGAAGCACTTTGAGCTGCATTGAGATCAAGTTTTGAAATACTTGAGGATATTAATTGGCCTTTCAAATCAGTTAACAACATCAAATCAGCATCAATACGCTGACCATGATTCAATAAAACGCTGGCAATCGTTTCTTTATCATTGGTTGTAACAGCCTGTTTAAAGCCAAAATCAGCAGTTAATACCCTTGCTGCGGTAGTCAGTATTTTTTCTTTTTCTTTTGTATATTGTTCAAAAACATTTTGAGCGTTGTCGATACTCTCGGTGAGCTGTTTTTTATTGAATTGACTCGATGACCACCACGACACTCCCTGTATAACAACAGACGTCACGAGTACCAAGCCTGTACATAAAAAAATGATGCTTTGACGAAGACTGTTTTTTTTTATCACCTAGAAACTATCCCCAAACGTATCTCTAGGCGCAGGGTCACCTACATCGATAGAAATACTGTATTGATGTTTATCTACTGAAGGATAATCCTTTAAATCAATGATTTTTCGTTCTTCAGGATTGCTTTCTTGTAATGGATGCCAAACACTAATTTTATCAACCTTAGGATCAAAATCTAATGTTACGTCGCCTTTATCATCAGTGATCATTGCACTATCTTGGGCAACATAAATACTACCGACCATCGAGTCATGAATGTTACAACCGACAATAACCACGCCGTTTGTATCAAACTCAATCGCTTTTTCAGGCTTGCCTGCATAGAGCTTTATTTCAAACGTTTTTGCTTTAGAAAATGAATAGACATGATGCCGAATATTATCGCTATTTGGGAACACGACAGACTGTCCTTGATGGATTAAAATTAAATCAGGTAAAAAACGTTTATTGACCTGATCCATAATTGCGGGATTAGCACTTACAGGAGATGGCCTTGAGTTATTAATTTGGCGTATAACCTCTACCACAGCCTGACTTAATGGTTGGCCATTCATATCGTTGACATGAATAACGATTGGCGACGCTTGGGCTAACTGATTAAAACAAACGGATGCAAAAACTAAGATTATTTTGAATAAGAACGATCTTGAGCTTTTTTTGTGATGTGTAATTTCGTGTTTATTTGTTGTCATTTAAATATCAAAGCCTAAAATTTACCATTAATTCTGTTGACAAAAAAACTCAATCATAGAGTGTTTTGCATACACAAAGCGAATCTAAAATGTCATATTCCTAATAATATGACAATGACATCAATAAATATTTTAATTTATCCGTTGGTGGTTTAGAGCAATATTCTACCTACGTTGCCTGCGCCGTTCACTTCGTCATTTATCTATAACTTTAGTCATTGCATTTGATAAAAATAACGTATTGTCTTAAAAGATCAAAATAGTATTTGACTGGTCAGTCAAATTGTATAAAATACAGTAATTTTTCGTTTGATGTAAGGTTAAAATGGGCCGTTCCCCTACCGATACAAAATCTAAGCTTCTCCTCACTGCAGCTGATTTAATATGGCAAAGTAGTTATGGAAACGTCAGTGTGGATGACATTTGTAAAGCTGCAGATATAAAAAAAGGTAGTTTTTATTACTACTTTTCTTCTAAGGCAGAGCTAGCCGTCGCAACCATGGAAGAATCCTTTGTGAGTTATGAACTAGAGATAATGAACGTGTTGTCTCCGAACCTTCCTCCTATACAGCGTTTTGAAGCTTTAGCAGACTTTGTTTATGAAAAGCAGCAACAGGCTTATGCAAAATATGGACGCGTCTGTGGTTGCCCATGTGCCTCTTTAGGCTCTGAAATGGCAGGTAATGAACAACTCATCCAAAAAAAGGCTGATGAAATCTTACATCGTCAAAGCGATATGCTCAAAGAGACCTTACAAGAAATGATCGACTCCGGCTTATTGCCACCCAACACCAATATTTCAAATATTGCTTGTCAAATTAGTACGTCCATTTTGGGTCAAGTGATGATGGCACGTATTCAAAATAATCTTAGTAACTTAAAAAATGATTTAAAGATCAGTTTATTTCAAACCCTTGGTTTAAAAACACCTATTTCAGGAATCAGCACTATGCTTCAGGAGCAACAAAATGGCCAATAAACTTAAAACAATGACAATATTAAGTGCCGCAATCATCACCGCCATGGTAGGCACTACAACTGTTATGAATTCTGCTTTTGCAAAAGATGAATCCGCTCCCGCTGCTAGCCAACCTCAAGCAATGCCAGTAAAAGTATCCGTTGTTGACGATCAAGAGACTCGACTATGGAAAGAATTTTCAGGACGACTTTCAGCCGTTGATTATGTTGAAGTTCGACCACAAGCAAGTGGTTTAATCACAGAAGTAAAATTTACCGATGGACAGCATGTTAATAAAGGTGATGTTTTATATATTATTGATCCACGTCCACTTAAAGCGATAGTCGACCAGAAAAAAGCAAATTTTATTTCTGCAAAAGATAGCTATGACTTCTCGATTAAAGAATATAAAAGAACAGATGAATTAGTAAGCAAAAAAATGCTGTCACAGCAACTTCTTGATGACAAAACAAATAATAAACTGGTTGCTTATTCTAACGTCAAGCTGGCTGAAGCCGAGTTGTCGTCTGCTGAAATAGATTTAAGTTACGCCTATATTAAAGCCCCTATTTCAGGCACGGTTAGTCGCGCTGAATTAACAGTAGGTAACTTAGTGTCAGCAGGCGGTAATGCTCCATTACTGACTTCTATTGTGGCAAATGATCGTGTTTATGCTGATTTTGAAGTGGATGAACAAACCTATCTACGTTTTCGAAAAAATGCATCGGCCACCGTTCAAAATCCAGTGATACTTAGCTTAGAAGGTGGTAGCGAGGTATATCAAGGAATAATACATTCTTTTGATAACAAAATTGATCCGACCACAGGTACGATTCGTGCCAGAGCGATCTTTGATAATCCAAAAGAAAAATTGTTATCAGGTATGTATGCTCACTTAAAACTAGGCAGTGCCACCGAACAAAAAACAGTTCTCATTAGCGAACGTGCTATCGGAACCGATCAAAATAGAAAATTTGTTTTCGTGGTCAACGATGATAATAAAACTGAATATAGAGAAGTTGTTCTCGGTGACAGTATCGATGGCAACCGAATTGTACTCTCAGGGTTAAACCAAGGAGACAAAGTCATTGTACGTGGTCTGATGCGAATTCAGCCAGGCATGCTTGTCAACCCTAAAGTATTAACTACAGCTGAAGAAGAAACCGATAAATCCTAGTTGAAGATGAGATCAAACTTATCTATTTGAAAGCGCTTATTCAGCTTCCTTTCAATTGTTATTCTAAACATCCAGGACATGATGTTCTGAGGGTAAATGTACCATGAGTTTTTCAAGTCATTTTGTTGACAGGCCGATTTTGGCCGGTGTGATCTCCTTATTGATCTTTGTATTTGGCGCCGTTGCGATGTTTCAGTTGCCGATTTCTGAATATCCAGAAGTCGCACCACCTTCCGTTATTATCGATGCGTCGTTTCCAGGCGCGAGCCCTTCTGTTATTTCAGAAACGGTTGCTACACCATTAGAAGAACAAATTAATGGTGTAGAGAACATGCTTTATATGAACTCGCTAGCATCAACCGATGGTCGTTTAACGATTACGGTTACCTTTGCCATTGGTACTGACGTCGATTTGGCACAACAATTAGTGCAAAACCGAGTTTCACAAGCATTACCAAGGCTACCGGATATCACTCGGCAATTGGGTGTAACGGTGATTAAAAGCTCACCTGACTTAACGATGGTGGTCCATTTACTTTCACCCAATGATCGTTATGACATGCTTTATTTGCGTAACTATGCAACCCTTAATGTTCGTGATCAATTAGCCAAAGTATCAGGGATCGGCCAAGTTGAATTGTTTGGCTCTGGCGATTATGCGATGCGTATTTGGCTCAATCCCGATAAAATTGCTGAACGTAATATGACACCCGATCAAGTTGTGGAAGCTATTCGTGGGCAAAATATTCAAGTAGCTGCTGGTGTTATCGGTGGACCACCATATAAAGATAAAGTTGAATTACAACTGCCGATCAATGTGCAAGGCCGTCTGCAAAGTGTTGAAGAGTTCGAAAACATACTGGTTAATCGCGATGCCAATGGCGTAGTCACAAAATTAGGCGATATTGCACGCGTTGAATTAGACGCCCAAAGTTATGGATTACGTTCTTTACTCGACAATAAATCTGCCGTTGCGATCCCAATTTTTGCTGCACCCGGTGCTAATGCATTAGATATTTCTAAAAATGTACGTTCCACCATGGAACAGTTGAAAGAGAATTTTCCTCAAGGTATTGATTACAGTATCGTTTACGATCCTACAGTGTTTGTTCGTAGTTCAATTGATTCGGTTATCGTGACATTATTCGAGGCGATTGCCTTAGTTGTATTTGTGGTTATTTTGTTCTTACAAACATGGCGCGCATCAATTATTCCGTTATTGTCGGTTCCGGTATCTATCGTCGGTACTTTCGCCTTCATGTATTTCCTTGGCTTCTCAATAAATGTTTTATCACTATTTGGTTTAATATTAGCCGTTGGGATTGTCGTCGATGATGCCATTGTTGTGGTTGAAAACGTCGAACGGAATATTCGTGAAGGTAAAACACCACGAAATGCCACCATACAAGCTATGCGAGAAGTAACAGGCCCGATCATCGCGACATCTTTGGTATTGGCCAGTGTATTCATACCGATCGCGTTCATTTCTGGTTTAACCGGCATGTTTTATAAACAGTTTGCCTTAACGATTGTTATAGCAACGTTTATCTCAATGTTGAACTCGCTGACATTGAGTCCTGCATTATGTGCATTATTACTACGCTCTCATGATGCACCAAAAGATAGACTCGCTAAAATCATGGACTTTTTGTTCGGGTGGCTGTTTAATCTTTTCAATAAAGTATTCGATAAAAGTCAAAAAGGCTATGTGAAAGGTGTACGCGTTTTTGCCTCGCGAAAACTTATCATGATGACACTATTTTCGATTCTTATCGGCCTTACAGCTTATAGCTTTACTTTAGTGCCACCGGGTTATATTCCAGCACAAGATAAGCAATATTTAATCAGCTTTGCCCAACTTCCAACCGGTTCTACACTTGAGCGTTCTGAAGAAGTTATTCGAGAAATGGCAGATGCTGCGTTGGCTGAACCTGGTGTTGTCAGTGCTGTTCAATTTCCAGGTTTATCGGTTAATGGCTTTGTCAATTCAGCTAGTGCGGGTATCGTTTTTGTTACCTTAGATGACTTTAAAAACCGGACAGATCCCAATCTTAGTGCCGATGCCATAGCAGGTCGTTTACAGCAAAAATACGGTGCGATCCAAGAAGCGTTCATTGCAATATTCCCACCACCACCAGTACAAGGACTTGGCACAACCGGTGGCTTCAAATTGCAAATTGAAGATCGTAACGATCAGGGTTACAAAGTATTAGATGATGTGGTGAATGAAGTTAAAGCGAAAGCTAATCAAGATCCGGCTTTAGTGGGGGTTTATTCGAACTATAACGTCAATGTGCCACAGTTGTTTGCCAATTTAGATCGTACAAAAGCAGTTCAACTTGGCATCCCTGTTGATGAAGTATTTCGTACTCTACAAATTTATTTAGGCTCGTTATACGTCAATGATTTCAATCAATTTGGTCGTACCTATCAAGTTATTGCACAAGCAGATAAGGAGTTCCGTTCCACCCCTCAAGATATTGGCCGCTTACAAGCACGCAATAGTGAAGGCAAAATGGTGCCTTTGGCATCGATCATAAATGTAGAAGAATCCTTCGGGCCTGAAGTGGCGATGCATTACAACTCGTATCGTTCAGCAGATATTAACGGTGATGCTGCTCCAGGATATTCATCTGGTGAAGCGCAAGCTGCAATCACTAAAATTCTTGATGAAACACTGCCTGCTGGAATGGAATTTGAATGGACAGAACTCACTTATCAGCAAATTTTGGCGGGCAATACAGCAATCTTTGTATTTCCACTTTGTCTGTTTCTTGTTTTCTTAGTGCTTGCTGCTCAATATGAAAGTCTTGCATTACCGATGGCAGTTATTTTAATTGTACCGATGAGTATTTTATCGGCTATGGTTGGAGTACATATTGCCGGAGGTGATAATAATATTTTCACCCAAATAAGTTTATTTTTGCTGGCAGGTTTAGCCTCTAAAAATGCAATACTTATTGTTGAATTTGCCCATATTCTTGAGCATCAAGGTCGTACAACATTTGAGGCGGCTGTTGAAGCATCACGCTTGAGACTACGTCCAATCTTAATGACTTCTTTTGCCTTCATAATGGGTGTATTACCACTGATGATAAGTGATGGTGCAGGCTCTGAAATGCGTCAAGCGATAGGTACGGCGGTATTTTCTGGAATGTTGGGCGTAACGTTTTTTGGCTTAATATTCACCCCAGTGTTTTACGTATTATTCCGTAAAATTGAGATTTATTTCTCTAAGGATAAGAACAGTGACAAGATTAAGGCTCAACCTTGGTAAAGCTTATTAATTAACATTGTTATAAACAAATTGCCGATATAACAACACAGAAAATCTTGTTGTCATATCGGCATTGTTTATCTGGAACTGGATCTGATACTAGGTTTTAGTCTCTATAACATTGTGCATAAATTTAAAACTCAGCTATTCCGATATTTAAGTTATTCGCCCACTAAATCAGCACATTTATAAAATCCACCTTCACCACCTAAAGCAGTCACTAATTTTGGTAATACTTTGGCCATTTTATCTTTTAGCGTCCACGGTGAATTAATCACAATCATGCCACTGGCTGACATTCCACTACCAAATTGATCAGCAGCAATACCTAACTCAAATTGTTGTATTTTTTTGATGCCACTTTTAATAAGTCTCCGCTCCAAAACATCAATATTTTTACGATCAACAACCGGATACCAAAGTGCATAAGTACCTGTTGGAAACTTCTTATAAGCACTATCAATCGCATCAAAGACTTGGCCATAATCTGTTTTAATCTCATAAGACGGATCAATCAACACTAAGCCACGACGGGAAACCGGAGGAAGTAATGCCTCCATCCCTTTAAAGCCATCTTCATACATAACACGCACGCCCTTCTGTTTACCGCTATTCTCTAATAATAGTTCGGCGTCTCTGGGGTGTAATTCATATAACCAACTGCGATCTTGGCGACGTAAAAAATTTGATGCAATCAACGGTGAACCGGGATAAAAACTTAAGTTATCATCACTGTTGTAGCTGGCAATGACGTCAAAGTAACTCGCCAATTCAGGCCAATCTTGTCGACGCAGTTTCCCGATCCCTTGCGTGTATTCTTGTAATTTAGCAGCATGCTCACTGTGTAAGTTATAAAGTCCGGCGCCAGCGTGAGTGTCAATATAATCAAACGCATTTTCTTTTTTAGTTAAATGCTCAAGGATTTCTATAAGAACGATATGTTTAATAACATCAGCATAATTTCCAGCGTGGTATGAATGGCGGTAACTTAACAAAGTGAATTTCCTAATAAATCAAATATCAAGGCTTATTATAGTATTGCTGAACGCATAACGACTAAGTATTATCATATTGATAGTAATGAATGTATCGCAGAGAAACTCAAACAAACAAAATGGCTGTTAATAGCCTGCTTGTTTTGCAGTGAATTCAACCACGCTTTTACAACAACAAACAGTAAGCCAAGCAGCAATATCGTGAGTATCGCTTCAACAGTGTTAGTATTGGCATGGCTAATCAGCGTTATTGATATAGTGACATCTAAACCTTGATAAAACAGCTAATACGCTTAGCAATAATCAAAAAACTAAATATGACAAAATGATGACGATTGTCATTTACCTGTAACACAAGGTACTTATAATTTAGCAAGCGCAGACATCGTAGATAACATGGATACTATAAAAGATATGAGCAGTAATGAAATGGGTGAAGAAAATAATTTAGATACTCAAGAAGATATGGGCAATTTGGAAGATATCGATACTATCGAAATTAACAACCCCGAGTATTATCTCAACCGAGAAATTAGCTTACTTGAATTCAACTGGCGTGTGTTGCAACAAGCATTAGATGTCAACGTACCATTACTTGAACGATTAAATTATCTGTGTATTTCTAGTACTAATTTAGATGAGTTCTTTGAAGTACGTGTTGCAGGCTTAATTCAGCAATTTGAAATCGGTGATACTTACATCGAAGCAGATCAAGTTAATACGCAAGAAGTACTTAAACTGATTAGTGCCAGAGCACATGAATTAGTTGATGAACAGTACCAAGTTTTAAATGAAGTCTTGCTACCCGCATTAGAAGAAGAATCGATCAGAGTATTGCCGCGAGCAGAATGGACTGATGAACAAACTAAATGGTTATCGACTTATTTTGCTGAAGAAGTCGCTCCGGTTTTAAGCCCTATGGGCTTAGATTCAGCGCATCCATTTCCTCGTTTATTAAACAAAAGTTTAAACTTCATTATTTCGTTAATTGGCCGTGATGCTTTTGGCCGTAATCGTGGTTATGCCATTCTACAAGCACCACGCGCTTTGCCTCGCGTCATCGAGTTACCACAGGAACTCAAACCTGATGGACAACATCGCTTTGTGTTTCTGTCATCGATCATTCATGCTTTTGCAGAAGATTTATTTTATGGCATGAAAATCAAAGGGCTTTATCAATTTCGTGTGACACGTAACAGTGATCTTGCTATTGATACCGAAGAAACGAGCGATTTATTACGCGCTATTTCTGATGAGCTTACCCATCGTAATTATGGTGATGAAGTTCGTTTAGAAATTGCTCACAACTGTCCAAAAGACATGGTTGATTTCCTTCGTGTTGAGTGTGGCATGCATGAAGATAATGTCTATCTTGTTAATGGTCCGGTTAATTTGAGTCGCTTGCAGGCAGTGTGCGCGTTGGTTGATAGACCTGATTTGAAATTTAAACCCTTTACTCAAGGTCGACCTTCAGCTTTACCTGCTGGCGGTGATATCTTTGCAGCAATTCGAAAACAAGATATTTTATTGCACCACCCTTACCAATCATTTACACCGGTCATTGATATTATCAAACAAGCAGCGGCTGACCCGAACGTATTAGTGATTAAACAGACGCTATATCGTACCGGTGCAAAATCACCTATTGTTGATGCGTTAGTTGCCGCAGCCCAAGCGGGTAAAGAAGTGACAGTGGTTATCGAACTACGTGCACGTTTTGATGAAGCTGAAAACGTGGCTTTAGCATCACGTTTACAACAAGCAGCAGCGCATGTAGTTTATGGCATCGTAGGTTATAAAACACATGCCAAAATGTTGCTTATATTACGACGTGAAAATAATAAATTACGTCATTATGTGCATTTAGGAACCGGTAACTACCATCGCAGTACGTCACGTATTTATACCGATTACGGTTTATTAACCTCAGACAAACAAATTGGTGAAGATATCGGTCATTTATTTGTTCAGCTGACAAGCCTCGGTAAAGTACCAAAAATGAACAAATTATTACACGCGCCTTTTACCTTACATGAAGGTCTGTTAAACCGTATCAATAATGAAATTGATAATATAGAAGCCGGAAAACCCGCTCATATTATTGCCAAAGTCAATTCATTGGTTGAGCCAGAAATCATTCAGGCTTTTTATCGTGCATCAATCGCTGGCGTTAAAATTGATCTGATTGTTCGTGGTGTATGTTGCCTAAAACCAGGAATTCCCGGACTTTCTGAAAATATTCATGTTCGCAGTATTATTGGTCGCTTCCTAGAACATACTCGCGTTTTCTATTTTGCGAATAATGATGAACCAGCGGTTTGGGCAGGCAGTGCAGACTTGATGAAACGTAATTTATTACGCCGCGTAGAAACTTGCTTTCCTATTGAATCTAAACGTTTACGTGACAGAGTGATAGAAGATCTTAATATTTATTTAGCTGATAATACCCAAGCGTGGATTTTATCTTCTGACGGTCGTTATAAACGTGTAGAACACGAAGAAGGTGCTGAAGTTATCTGTGCACAAACAACGTTATTAGAGCAAATGGCAACCAGCTATTAATGGAAACCATTGCTTTTTTTAATCTAAAAGGTGGTGTGGGCAAAACAACGTCAGCAGTCAATATTGCTTGGCACGCAGCAAATGAAGGTATCCCCACGCTACTTTGGGATCTCGATCCGCAAGGCGCATCGAGTTGGTTATTAAAAAGCAAAGCCAAAACAAAATCGGACCCCAAACGATTTTTGTCAGGCAAAACGCCGATTGGCGAGTTTGTTAAAGCAACAGACTTTACCCATTTAGATATTATTCCAGCAGATTTTTCATATCGTCACCTTGATCAGCAATTAAGCTTACAAAACGATCAAGGCAGGCATAATCTTATTGGTAAAATTATTGCGACGTTTAGTGAGAAGTACGCATTAATTATTCTTGATTGCCCACCGAGCTTCTCTGAATTAACTGAACAAATATTTGATACGGCAGATTCATTATTTGTGCCGATCATTCCGACTCATTTATCGCTTCGTACCTTTGAACAAACTCGTGATTTTTTCAAAGAAAATAAACTAAAACCTAAACGACTTCACGCTTTTTTCACGATGGTTGATCGTCGTCGTAGTTTACATCGCATTATGTTGGCACACCCGCCTGCTATCTTAAAAAATGGCTTAGCAACCTTTATTCCCTACGCCGCAGTTGTTGAACGAATGGGAGATCATCGTGCACCTTTACCTGCTTTTGACAACTCCTCGGCCGTTAGCTTAGCTTATAAACAACTTTGGCAGGATATTAAGGCGACATTAAGCGAGTTTCGTCGTTAGCAGAGTGATAATAGTTAAAATGTTCTTCTAACCATTGTTGGTAGGTCTGCAATAACATTGACGTTGAAGAGTGTTCACTGAAATCCTCGCCAGCAACTCGCCAATTATCAAGCGTATTATATTCATTTAGCATCGTACTGCTCCTTAAGAAAATTAAACACTTAAGGAGCACAATATCATCAGTTTATGACATCAAAATGACACGCCGTCTGATAATCAAGCTTTTGTTATCGACCAGCAATAATGGATTTTAGTATTACGTTCAAAATCTTGCGGTAAAGTCGCACGGCTAATATCTTTAATTGTCAAATTAGATAGCGCATTGATATCCATTTTGAAATCACGACGGTTTGTCGAAAACAATAAAATACCATCATCGGTCAGTAAATTGGCAGCTGAATTAATCAGTGAAATGTGATCACGTTGAATATCAAATACACCATCCATTCGTG